>NZ_DASZWC010000044.1:0-33776 GCF_035546795.1 Amycolatopsis sp. | reverse complement strand
AACAAGTTCGACCGACTCGATCGCATTCTCAAAGAAACCCACAAAGGGTTCAAATAAGCTCTACTGGCTTAGTTCATCAAACACACTGTTGAGTTCTCAAACAACACGCGACACCGTCGCACTGAATCTTCAAAGCTTTTTTTGTTTGCCGGGCGAACCCTACCCCACCACAAATCCGAGGACTTCTTCGGGGGTTGTTGGACTTCGTCCGACCAGGACCACCCACTCTACCACAAGTTTGTGGGAGCTTGGTTCGTGGTTCCCGCGCCGCCCGGTCTCCCTGGCGACGAAGAGAAGATTACATGCCGTGGAGACCGGGCTGAACAGGGGGGTCGCTTAACTATAAAACACCAGGTCAGGACCGGAAAAGCACGCCGCCGGTGGTGCGCTTGCCGCGGCGGACCACGAGCCAGCGCCCGTGCAGGGTGTGCTCGACCCCGGGCCGCCACTCCTCGTCGGTGATCTTCACGTTGTTCACGTACGCGCCGCCCTCCTTGACCGCACGCCGGGCCGCCCCCTTGCTGTCCACCAGTCCCGGCGCCAGCAGCAGGTCGAGGATCGTGGGCCCGTCGGCGAGCCGGACCTCGGCATGGGGGACCTCACGCATCACCGCGTCCAGCGTCGGTTCGTCCAGCTCGGCCAGTTCGCCCCGCCCGAACAGCGCCTGGCTGGCGAGCGTGACCTGCTTCGTCTGCTCCGCGCCGTGCACCAGCGTGGTGAGCTCTTCGGCGAGTTTCCGTTGTGCCGCACGCAGTTGCGGCTTCTCCGCGGTCAGCTGCTCCAGCTCGGCTATCTCCGCCTTGTCGAGGAAGGTGAGCAGCTTCAGGTAGCCGATGACCTCGGCGTCGCCCACGTTCACGAAGTACTGGAACCAGGCGTACGGCGAGGTGAGCTCCGGATCGAGCCAGACGTTCCCGCCCCCGGTGGACTTGCCGAACTTGCGGCCCTCGGAGTCGGTGACCAGCGGCGTGGTGAGCGCGTGCACCACGTGCCCCTCGACCTTGCGGATGTAGTCCACCCCGCCGAGGATGTTGCCCCACTGGTCCGAGCCGCCGATCTGCAGGCTGGTGCCGTACAGCTGGTGCAGCCGCAGGTAGTCGTAGGACTGCAGGAGCAGGTAGCTGAACTCGGTGTAGGACATCCCGTCCGTGGCGAGCCGGCGTTTCACCGTCTCCCTGGCGAGCATGACGTTGACCGAGAAGTGCTTGCCGACGTCCCGGAGGAAGTCCAGCGCACTGACGTCCTTGAACCAGTTGAGGTTGTTCTCCACGATCGCGCCGGTCGGCGAATCGTCGAAGGTGACGAACTTCTCCAGCTGGACCCTGATCTTCTCCAGCCGCGCGGCGGTGACCTCGCGGCTGACCATCGACCGCTCGCCCACCTCCCGCGGGTCACCGATCTGGCCGGTGGCGCCACCGCCCAGCGCGATCGGGCGGTGCCCGGCGTTCTGGAACCGGGCCAGCGTGAGCAGCTGGACGAGATGGCCTGCGTGCAGGCTCTCGGCCGTCGGGTCGAAACCGCCATAGAGGGTGAGCGGACCGGCGTCCAGGTCCTTCCGCAGCGCGTCGAGATCGGTGGACTGCGCGATGAGCCCGCGCCAGGACAGCTCGTCGAGAATGTGTTCGCTCACCACTCGATACTCCCGCACCAGGTCAACCGACTATTGAGCGGGTCGGGCCCGTCCCCCGCGACGGTAGGCCGACACCGCCGCCGATCCGTCCACCCAGAAACGCCAGGGCGTGTCCATCGCCGCGGCGACTCCCACGCGCGGGCCGGAGCGCACTTCGGCGCGCGGAATCTCCTCCCCCGTCAGCAGGCGCACGGGCGAAGCCGGGTCCACCAGATCGACGCCGTTGTGTTCCGGGCCGATGCGCAGCGCCGACGTCAGCCGGGCAGGGCCCCGAGCCAGTTCGTGATCGCGCTTCGCGGCTTCGCGTCGGGCTCGGGCCAGTTCCGTACCGGAGGTCACCTCGGCCGCGCGGAGCAATACCGCGCCGGCCACACCATCCTCGCAGCCGACGACATTGGCGCAGAAATGCATCCCATAGACGAAATAGACGTAGAGATGCCCGGCCGGGCCCCACATCACCTCGTTGCGGCGGGTGGGGCCGCGGTAGGAATGCGAAGCCGGGTCGTCCGCGCCGCGGTACGCCTCGACCTCGACCAGCCGCGCCGCGACCGTGCCCTCGGGGCTGTCCACTTCGACGACCGCGCCGAGCAGGACGTAGGCCAGGTCCACCGGATCGACCGCCAGCTCCTCGCGTTTGAACAGCCTCACCGCAGCACCACGTCACCGGACGCCGTGCGCAGCACGGCCGAGAGCCTCGGCGCCGGCCCCGGCGTCACTTCGCACAGCTCGCCCAGGACACGCAGGCGTTCGGCGATCAGCTCGGGCTCGGGGTGCTCGGCCTGGAACGACGTCAGCGTCGCCCCCTGGACAAGGGAGCCGGCCGGATGCGGGGACTCGCGCCAGTCGATGAGGAACGGCACGATTCCGTCGCCGTCCGGCGGGAATGCCAGCTCCCACTCCAGCAGCACCCCGTCGGGCCGGCGCCGCGACATGGGCTGTGGATCGGACAGGCCGTACCCCGCGCTCGCGGCCGCCGCGACGGCGTCGGCGAGCCGGGGCACCCGCGCCGCCCAGGTGACCAGGCGAGCCGCGGGCAGCTCGTCGATCCCGAACGGACGCGGCCGCGGCGGATCCGGCTGCTCGCTGTCCGGCCCGACGACCTCGAGATACGTCGCGCCACCGAGGCCGGCCAGGAAGTTGCGGGTGCCGAGCCCCACGTGCGGGCCACCCGGGCTGAGCACGACATCGCGGTCGTCCAGCCACGCCACCGTGCCCTCCAGGTCCGGTGTCGCGTAAACCAGGTGATCGATGGCGGGGCTCACGGGATCACTGTGTACCCGAACTCGCCCATGCGCGGAAACCCTCGGCCCGCTCCACGAGGCGGCCGAGCTGCTCGGCCACCCTCGCCGGAGCGGTGCCACCACGGGCGTCGCGCGAAGCGACCGAACCCGCCACCGTGAGCACCTCGCGCACCTGCGGGGTCAGCGCCGGATGGATCTTCTGCAGCTCGTCGTCGGTCAGCTCCTCCAGGCCGACGCCGCGGGATTCGGCCACCCGCACGCACTCCCCCGCCGCCTCGTGCGCCACCCGGAACGGAATCCCTTGGCGCACAAGCCATTCCGCGATGTCGGTGGCGAGGGTGAACCCGGCGGGCGCCAGCTCGGCGAGCCGTCCGGTGTGGAAGGTGAGCGTGCCCAGCATCCCGGCGATCGCGGGGAACAGCAGCTCCAGCTGCTCCACCGAATCGAACACCGGCTCCTTGTCCTCCTGCAGATCCCGGTTGTACGCCAGCGGCATCGCCTTCAGCGTGGCCAGCAGGCCGGTCAGGTTGCCGATCAGCCTGCCGGACTTGCCCCTGGTCAGCTCGGCCACATCCGGGTTCTTCTTCTGCGGCATGATCGAGCTGCCGGTCGCCCACGCGTCGTCGAGGGTGACGTAGCCGAACTCCGCGGTGTTCCAGATGATCACCTCTTCGGCGATCCGGGACAGGTTCACCCCGAGCATCGCGAGCGCGAACGCGAACTCGGCGGCGAAGTCTCGCGAGGCGGTGCCGTCGATGGAGTTCTCCACGCTCGTGTCGAAGCCCAGCTCCGTGGCCACGGCCTCCGGATCGAGCCCGAGCGACGAACCGGCCAGCGCACCGGACCCGTACGGCGACTCGGCCGTGCGCTTGTCCCAGTCCCGCAAGCGGCTCACGTCGCGCAGCAGCGCGTGGGCGTGCGCCAGAAGGTGGTGCGCGAGCAGCACGGGCTGGGCGTGCTGCAGGTGCGTCCGGCCCGGCAACACCGCGTCCGGATGGGCTTTCGCCTGTGCCACAAGGGAATCCACCACAGCCAGGGTGCCGTGGGCCATCCGGCGGGCCGCGTCGCGCAGCCACATCCGGAACAGCGTGGCGACCTGGTCGTTGCGGGAGCGGCCGGCCCGGAGCTTGCCGCCCAGCTCGGCCCCGGCGCGTTCGATGAGCCCGCGCTCGAGTGCCGTGTGCACGTCCTCGTCCGCGAGCGTCGGGGTGAACGCGCCGGAGGCCACGTCCTCGGCGAGCCGGTCGAGCGCGCTCAGCATCCCGGCCAGCTCGTCCTCGGTGAGCAGCCCGGCACCGCGGAGCACGCGGGCGTGCGCCCGCGAACCCGCGATGTCGTAGGACGCCAGGCGCCAGTCGAAATGGGTCGAGGCGGACAGTTTCGCCATCGCCTCGGCCGGCCCGCTGGCGAACCTGCCACCCCACAATTGCATCGGCTGCTCGGCCACTGGTCTCTCTCAGCCCTTCTGGTCGCGCTTGGCGGCGATCTTGCTCGGCAGGCCCCAGAGCTGCACGAAGCCCTTGGCCAGGCTCTGGTCGAACGAGTCGCCCTCGTCGTAGGTGGCCAGGTTGAAGTCGTAAAGCGACTGCTCGCTGCGACGGCCGGTGACGACCGCGGTGCCGCCGTGCAGGCGCAGCCGGATCTCGCCGGTCACGTGCTCCTGGCTCTTGGCGATGAACGAGTCCAGCGCCTCCTTGAGCGGGGAGAACCACAGGCCGTCGTAGACCAGCTCGCCCCAGCGCTGCCCGACCTCGCGCTTGAACCGGGCGAGGTCCCGCTCCACGGTGACGTTCTCCAGCTCCTGGTGCGCGGTGATCAGCGCGATGGCGCCCGGCGCCTCGTACACCTCGCGGCTCTTGATGCCCACCAGCCTGTCCTCGACCATGTCCAGGCGGCCGACGCCGTGCGCGCCGGCCCGGCGGTTGAGCTCCTGGATGGCCTCCAGCATGGTGACCTGCTTGCCGTCGATGGCGACCGGCACGCCCTTCTCGAAGGTCAGCACCAGCTCGTCCGGCGTGCCGAAGTTCAGCGCCGGGTCCTCGGTGTAGGAGTAGACGTCCTTGGTCGGGGAGTTCCACAGATCCTCGAGGAAACCGGTTTCGACCGCGCGGCCCCACACGTTCTGGTCGATCGAGAACGGGGACTTCTTGGTCACGTCGATCGGGAGGTTGCGCTGCTCGGCGTAGGCGATCGCCTTCTCCCGGGTCCACGCGAAATCACGGACCGGCGCGATGACCTTCAGGTCCGGCACCAGCGCGCCGAGGCCGACCTCGAAGCGGACCTGGTCGTTGCCCTTGCCGGTGCAGCCGTGCGCGACCGTGGTGGCGTTGTGGTACTTCGCGGCCTCGGCCAGGTGCTTCACGATCACCGGGCGGGACAGCGCCGACACCAGCGGGTAGCGGTCCATGTAAAGGGAGTTGGCCTGCAGCGCCGGCAGGCAGTAGCCCTCGGCGAACTCGTCGCGGGCGTCGGCGACCACGGCCTCGACCGCGCCGCAGTCCAGCGCGCGCTGCCGGATCGTCTCCAGATCTTCGCCACCCTGACCGAGGTCGACCGCGACGGCGATCACCTCGGCCCCGGTCTCCTCGGCGATCCAGCCGATCCCCACCGAGGTGTCCAGCCCGCCCGAGTACGCGAGCACGACCCGTTCAGTCATTGCCGTTTTCTCCGTTTCCGTCACTGTCCAAAGTCGACGACCGCCGCGCCAGCGCGGTGAAGCGGTCGGCCAGGTCCCGGCCGGTCAGCGGCTCCCTGGCGATCACCGCGACCGTGTCGTCGCCGGCGATCGAGCCGACGACCTCCTCCAGCGCCGCCCGGTCGATCGCGCTGGCGAGGAACTGCGCCGCGCCGGGTGGCGTGCGCAGCACCGTGAGGTTGCCCGAGGCGTCCACCGACACCATCAGCTCCGCGAGCAGCCTGGTCAACCTGGTGGTGCCACCCTGCACCCCGCGCACCGGGCTGCCGTCCTCCGGGATGACGTAGACCGGTGCCCCGGAGTCCGCGCCCCGCAGCTTCACCGCGCCGAGCTCGTCCAGGTCTCGCGACAACGTAGCCTGCGTGACCTCGACGCCCTCGGCCGCCAGCAGCTTGGCCAGTTCGGTCTGGCTGCGGACGGCCATCGTGGACACCAGTTCGGTGATCCTGGCCTGGCGGGCCGCGCGACTCATCGTCGTTCGTTCAGCAACCACACCAACAACGCCTTCTGTGCGTGCAGCCGGTTTTCCGCCTCGTCCCACACCGCGCTGGCCGGCCCGTCGATCACCTCGTCGGTGATCTCCCAGCCGCGGTGCGCCGGCAGGCAGTGCAGGACGATGGCGTCCGGCGCGGCGCGGCCGAGCAGCTCGGTGTTGATCTGCAGCTTCTTGAACGGCGTGATCCTGTCCAGGCCGTCGTTCTCCTGGCCCATCGACGTCCACGTGTCCGTCACGAGCACGTCGGTGCCATCGACGGCCTCGTTCGCGTCCGTGTACACCGCGACGCTGCCGCCCGTCTCGGCCGCCCGCCCCTTCGCCGCCTGCGTGACGTCCGCGAGCGGCTGGAACCCTTCCGGCGACACGACCCGGACGTTCAGCCCGGCCGTGGTGCCGCCGAGCATCAGCGAATGCGCCATGTTGTTGGCGCCGTCACCGAGGTAGGTCAGGGTCAGCCCGGCGAGCTTTCCCTTGCGTTCGCGGATGGTCTGCAGATCCGCCAGCACCTGGCACGGGTGGAACTCGTCGGTCAGCGCGTTGACCACCGGCACCGTGGCGGCCGACGCCATCGCGTTGAGCCGCTGCTGGGCGAAGGTCCGCCACACCACCGCGTCGACATAGCGCGACAGCACGCGCGCGGTGTCCTCGATCGTTTCCTCGCGGCCGAGCTGCATCGAGCGGCCGTCCACGATGATCGGATGGCCGCCGAGCTGGGCGATGCCGACCTCGAACGAGAGCCGGGTGCGGGTGGAGTTCTTCTCGAACAGCACGGCCACCGACTTCGGCCCGGCGAGCGCGTTGTTGCCGAGCGGGTCCTTCTTCAGTTCGGCGGCAAGGTCCAGGACGGCGAGCTGCTCGTCGGGCGTCAGATCGTCGTCACGGAGGAAATGGCGTGGCATGTCAGTCCTTCGGGGAGGTGGCGTGATCGAGCGCGCCAGGCAGCGCGGCGAGGAAACCCTCGGCCTGATCGTGGTCCAGGATCAGCGGCGGCGCGAGGCGGATCGCGTCCGGTGCGACGGGATTCACCAGATATCCGGCCTGTTGCAACGCCTTCGCCACCGCGGGCGAGACCTGCTCGCGCAACGCGATGCCGATCAGCAGCCCGGCGCCGCGCACACCGGCGACCAGCGGATGGCCCAGCTGCTCCACTCCGGCCGCGATGTCCTTGCCCAGCGCCGAAACGTGGTCGAGCAGATTGTCCCGGGCAATGGTCCGGACCACTGCGAGCCCGGCCGCGCAGCACACCGGGTTGCCGCCGAACGTCGTGCCGTGGTGGCCGGGCCGGAGCAGGTCCGCGTACTCGCCGACGGCGATGGTGGCCCCCAGCGGAAGCCCGCCGCCAAGGCCCTTGGCCAGGGTGAACACGTCCGGGGTGATCCCGGCGCGCTGGAATGCGAACCACACCCCGGTGCGGGCGACACCGGTCTGCACCTCGTCGAGGATCAGCAGGGCGCCGGCGTTCTTGGTGATCTCGCGTGCCGCCTGCAGGTAGCCGTCCGGCGCCGGGATGACCCCGCCCTCGCCCAGGATCGGCTCCAGCACGACCGCCGCCGTCTCGTCGTCCACCACCGCGCGCAGCGCGTCCACGTCACCGAACGGGATGTGCACGACGCCGGGCATCACCGGCTCGAACGGCGTCCGCTTCGACGGCTGGCCGGTGAGCGCGAGCGAACCCATCGTGCGGCCGTGGAACGCGCCCTCGCAGGCGACGATCTTGGTGCGGCCGGTCAGCCTGCTGATCTTGATCGCGGCCTCGTTGGCCTCGGCGCCGGAGTTGCTGAACAGCACCTTCGCGTTGCCCGACAGGCCCGCGATGTCCAGCAGGGTCTCGGCGAACTCGACCGCGACCGGGTTGATGTAGAGGTTGGAGATGTGGCCCATGTTCGCGACCTGCTCGCTCACCGCGCGCACCACCTCGGGGTGCGCGTGCCCGAGTGCGTTGACCGCGATGCCGCCGAGCAGGTCGACGTAGACCTTGCCGTCGGCGTCCCAGAGCTCGGCGCCGGAACCGCGGACCAGCGTCAGCTCGGGGGTGCCGTAGTTGTTCATCAGGGCGGACCGCCAGTGCTGCTGTCCATCCACATTGGACGTTACCTGGTTCATGCCGGCTCCTCTTCTGGCAGGACCATCGTGCCGATCCCGCGGGAGGTGAACACTTCGAGCAGGACGGAATGCGCGATGCGGCCGTCGATCACGTGCGCGCCGCGGACCCCGCCGCGCACCGCGCGCACGCAGGCCTCCATCTTCGGGATCATGCCGCTGGCGAGCGTGGGCAGCAGCTGCTCGAGCCGGTCGACCCGGACCCGGTCGACCAGCGACGAGCGGTCGGGCCAGTTGGCGTAAAGCCCCTCGACATCGGTCAGCACCACGAGCTTCTCCGCGCCCAGCGCGGCGGCGAGCGCGCCCGCGGCGGTGTCCGCGTTCACGTTGTGCACCACACCGTCGGCGTCCGGGGCGACGGTGGAGACCACCGGGATGCGGCCGGCGTTGACGATGTCGAGCACCGCGTCGGGGTTGACCGAGGCGACCTCGCCGACCAGGCCGACGTCGACCGCCTCACCGTTCACCGTGGCGTGCTTGCGCTCGGCGAGGAACAGCTTCGCGTCCTCGCCGGAGATGCCGACGGCGTACGGGCCGTGCGCGTTGATCAGGCCGACCAGCTCGCGGCTGACCTGTCCGACCAGGACCATCCGCACGATGTCCATCGTCTCCGGGGTGGTCACCCGCAGACCGCCTTTGAACTCGCCTTCGAGCCCCACTCGCTTGAGCATCGCGGTGATCTGCGGGCCGCCGCCGTGCACGACGACCGGGTGCAGCCCGGCCAGCCGCAGGAACATCATGTCCTGCGCGAAGGCCTGCTTCAGCTCGTCGTCGATCATGGCGTTGCCGCCGTACTTGATCACCACGGTCGCGCCGTGGAACCTCTGCAGCCAGGGCAGGGCTTCGATCAGGACGCCGGCCTTTTCGGCGGCGGTGGCGAGCCGCTCGTCAGCGGGCACGAGGGCTTCGGAAGGGCTCATGACGAGTACGCGCTGTTCTCTTCGACGTACCCGTGGGACAGGTCCGTGGTGTAGATCGTGGCCGTGCTGGTACCGATGCCGAGATCGATCACGAGCTCGATGGCGCGCCCGCTCAGGTCGGCCTCGGACCTGTCGGCCGCCGTGGTGCCGTGGGCGAACAGGGTGACGCCGTTGATCGTGATCGACAGCGTGGCCGGATCCACCTCCGCCTGCGCGCGGCCGACCGCCATCGCGACGCGGCCCCAGTTCGGATCCGAGCCGAACAACGCGGTCTTGACCAGGTTGTCCTCGGCGACGGTGCGGCCGACGTTGATGGCGTCCTGCTCACTGGCCGCGCCCCGCACGACGACGTCGACGTCCTTGGTCGCGCCCTCGGAATCGGCGCGGAGCTGGTAGACGAGGTCGAGGCTGACCGCGGTCAGCAGCTCGGTGAAGTCGTCCAGCCCCGGCGCGACCCCGCTGGCACCGGACGACAGCAGCAGCACCGTGTCGTTGGTGGAGGTGCCACCGTCGACGTCGAGCCTGTCGAAGGTGACCCGGGTGGCGGCGCGCAAAGCCGCGTCGAGCGCGTCGCCCTCCAGGAGGGCGTCGGTGGTGATCACCGACAGCATGGTGGCGAGGTTGGGGGCGAGCATGCCCGCGCCCTTCGCGAAACCGCCGATGCTCCAGCCCGCGGCGTGGGATTTCCAGCTCTGCTTGGGTTTCGTGTCGGTCGTCATGATCGCGGTCGCGGCGTTGAGGGCGGCTTCCGACGTGCTGTCCAGCACTTTGGCCGCGATGTCCACTCCGGACAGCACGGCCTCCATCGGCAGCCGTTCACCGATGAGACCGGTGGAGCAGACGGCGACCTCGATGGCGCCGGTCTCGAAGACCTCGCCGACCTTCTCGGCGGTGGCGTGGGTGTCCTGGAAACCGCCGGGGCCGGTGGCCGCGTTCGCACCACCGGAGTTCAGCACGACCGCGCGCAACTTGCGGTGCCGCAACACTTCCTGCGACCACAGCACCGGCGCGGCCTTGACCGCGTTGCGGGTGAACACGCCCGCCGCGGCCAGTTCGGGGCCGTCGTTGACCACCAGGGCCAGGTCGAGGGCGCCGGAAGCCTTGATCCCGGCCGCCACGCCGGCGGCACGGAATCCCTTCGGTCCGGTGACGGTCACGGGGCGACTCCTACGGTCGAAAGTCCGGTGGTCTCGGGCAGGCCGAGCGCGAGGTTCATGGACTGGATCGCGCCCCCCGCGGTGCCCTTGGTCAGGTTGTCGATCGACGCGATCACGATCAGCCGTCCGGCGTCGGCGTCCACCGCGACCTGCAGCTGGACGTTGTTCGAGCCCAGCGTGGCCGCGGTGGAGGGCCAGGAGCCCTCGGGCAGCAACTGCACGAAAGGCTCTGCGCCGTAAGCCTTTTCGTAGACCGCGCGCACGGCCGCGACGTCCACATCGGACACCAGTGGCGCGCTCGCGGTGGTCAGGATCCCACGCGGCATCGGGGCGAGCACCGGCGTGAAGGACACCGTCACCCGCTCCCCCGCGACCGCGCCGAGGTTCTGCGCGAACTCGGGCGTGTGCCGGTGCGCACCGCCGACCCCGTACGCGCTGGCCGAGCCCATCACCTCCGAACCGAGCAGATGCGGCTTCAGGCTTTTGCCCGCCCCCGAGGTGCCGGTCACCGAAACGATGGAGACCTCGGGCTTGACCAGCCCGGCGCCCAAGGCAGGCGCCAGCGCGAGCGAGCCCCCGGTCGGGAAGCAGCCCGGCACGGCGATCCGCTTGGTACCGGCCAGCTTCTCCCGCGCGCCGGGCAGCTCGGGCAGACCGTAGGGCCAGGTGCCCGCGTGCTCCCCGCTGTACCAGCGCTGCCAGTCGGCAGGGTCGGTCAGCCGGTGGTCCGCGCCGAGATCGACGACCAGGACGTCCGGACCGAGCTGCGCCGCGACCGCGCCCGAGTGCCCGTGCGGCAGCGCGAGGAACACGACGTCGTGCCCGGCGAGGGTTTCCGCGGTGGTCTCGCGCAGCACCCGGTCGGCCAGCGGCGCCAGGTGTGGCTGATGCTGACCCAGCGGGGTGCCCGCGCTGCTGGCGGCGGTGAGCGCGCCGATTTCCACCTCGGGGTGCGACAGCAGCAGGCGGAGGACCTCCCCGCCGGCATAGCCGCTCGCCCCGGCGACCGCGACCTTCATCGTCATACGCATGATTATGCATGGTGACGCAAGTTCAATCAATCGGGAGTGGGCGGGCTCATGCCCGCGACTTCGGCCTGCGCAAACGCTCGCGGCCTGAGCTGCCCTCGCGAGAAGGGTACGTCCCAGGCGCGGCGGGCGCGCGGTGCGGTAGTGCCGGGGTGGGCGCTTCCGGACAACGCCGAACAGCGCACACCCCGGCCGGTCACGGCATCACACGTGCGCCTCCTCTTCCGCGGCGCCACGTTGGCTCGGCGGCTCCGGCAGGTACTCCCCCGGCCGCTCGGGATCGCAGCCCACGCGCGGGAGCCGAGCACGGATCCCGCCCGGGGTGCGCTCGAAATGCTGGGCGATCTCCGCCACCGGATCACCGGCTATCCACCGGCGCTCGAGCTCCGCGTCGAGCTGCGGCGTCCACGGTCGGCCCTGCGCGGCCGGGCGATCCCGTGTTCTTCGACCACCCGAAGCGCTCACCGCCGCGTGATGTCGCAACGTCTCCGACAGCACGGTGCCCAGCGACTCGGCCGCGGTCGAGGCGACCTCGATCTGCCCGTCGGCCACGGACTCGCCCTGGACGCCCGCGCCGCCGACGCTCACGATCATCCGGTCGGGCCGGTCACCGCCAGGCAGCGCGGTGACCTCGATGGAAAAGATGTTCTCGCCTGCCCGGACCTTGGTCCGGTGCTCTTCGATGATGTTCATGCCGGGCACGCTAGCGGCACCCACCGACAATTTTCGTCACCGAGGGCGCCCGGGCGACCGCGCACCGAAATTGTCGGTACCCCGTCCTACCGTGTTCCCAACGCCGTCACGAGGGACTGGGGGTCCGGTGAAGGAACGACATCTGTGGCGTCTGATAGCCACCGCACACACGCGAGCCATCGTGGAAACGCTGGCCGGGGTTCGCGGGCTGCTCGGCCGAAAAGCCGCGCCGGAAGTGATCCGCTTCCACCGGGCGCTGGTCCAGGCGCACCGACGGGCCTACCGCTGGGATCTGTGGGCGGCCTTCGAAACGGCGCTCGGAGGCTGCGACACCGAGCAGTTCCTGGACGCGATCAGCTGGCTGATCCTGCGCGGCGAGCGCACGTTCCGCCGGGTGCTCGCCGATCCCGACGAGCTGGCCAGGCTGCCGTTCCAGCTCGCGGAGCTCTCCGTCGCGGCCGGGCTCCTGCGTGCGGCGCCCGAACGGTTGCTGCCGCCGCACGGCCCGGAGGAGGACATGCGGGTGTTCGAGGAGGCGATCAGCCAGGTGTTCGAGGAGGCGATCAGCCAGGTGCTCGGCGTGGTCGATCCACCGGGGCCCCCGCCGGGCGAGCCGCTGCAACGGGACCGGGAGTCGTTGCGGCTGCGCTATCCCCGGCTCGTCGCGCGGCACGGCCTCGCCGCTCCGGAACCGTCACCGGAGCGGCGATGACCGCACGCTCAGGGGCGCGTGAGCGCCTGCCGCAACTCCGACGGCACCTTCGCCGCACCGGTGCCGGACTTCGCGGCGGCCGCACCGGCCGGCACCGGGTCCGGCAGTGGCGCGCAGGTGGTGTCCGGGCCGTTGCCCGGTTTGCGCGCGGGCAGCTTGCCCGTCGCGAGGTAGTCCGCCACCTGATCGTCCACACAGGAATCACCGGAGAGCGAGTCGGCGTGCGTGGTGCCACCGGGTTCACTGATCAGGCTGGAGTGCGGGTACCGCTTGCGCACCTCCAGGCTGCCCGCGAACGGGGTCGCGGCGTCCAGTTCCTCGTCGATCAGCAGTGCGCTCGTCACGTGCGTGCCGTCGATGCGCACCGGCTTGCCCGGCTTCGCGGGCCAGAACAGGCACGGTGCGTTGTACCAGGCGTTGCCCCAGGTTTCGAAGGGCGCGCGCAGGTAGGTGGCCCAGTTGTCGGTCTTCCACCGCTGCCAGCTCGGCGGCCATTGCGTGTCGCTGCACTGCACGGCGTTGTAGACGGCGAAGCCGTTGTCGTCGCCGGGGGTGTCGGTGTCGTCGTAAAGCGCTTTCAGGGTCTGCCAGTCACCGTTGTGCACCCAGCCACTGAACGCCTTGGCCATGTCCTCCCAGCCGAACCGGTAGTAGCCGGCCTGCAGGAAGATGTCGCTCCACTCGTCGGGGCCGATCACCCCGCCGGCGGGCTGCGCCGAGAGCTTCTTCTGCTCGGAGTACCAGAGCTGCTCGACGGCATCGCCCGAAGTGCCGAGGTGGTAGACGTCGTCGTACTTGGCGACCCAGTCGAAGTAGATCTTGATGTTGCGGTCGAACGCCACGTCCTGGTCCAGGTTCGCCCGGTACCAGACCTTGCGCGGGTCCACGTTGCTGTCGAGCACCATCCGCCGCACCCGCTGCGGGTAGAGCGTGGAGTACACCTGCCCGAGGTAGGTGCCGTACGAGAAGCCGTAGTAGTTGATCTGTTGCTGACCGAGCGCCTTGCGCAGGGATTCCATGTCCTTGGCGACATCGGTGGTCTTCATGTGTTCCAGCAGCGCACCGTTCTTCGCGCAGGCGGTGGCGTAGGCCTTCGAGGAGGCGAGCCAGGTCTGTTCGAGCTGCGGCGTCGTCGGTACGTAGTTCGGCCGGTTGTAGCCGAAGTAGTTCGGGTCGCAGGAGAGCGCCGGTTTGCTGGAACCGACGCCGCGTGGGTCGAAGCCGATCCAGTCATAGGAATCGCCGGCATGGTTGGGCACGTACCTGCCCAGCACCGAAAGGCCCAGCCCGGAGCCGCCCGGACCGCCCGGGTTCACCAGCATCACGCCCTGCGACTGGGCGGTGGTGTGCTGCACGCGGGACACCGCGAGCGAGACCTTCGCACCGCCGGGGTCGCCGTAGTCCATCGGCACGTCGAGGAACCCGCACTGGGCGCCGGCCTTCTGCAGGCTCGCCGAAGAGCAGGCGCCCCAGGCGATCGGGGCCGGCTGGAAATCGGGCACGGCGGGGGCGGCGCCCGCGGACGGCACCGCCACCAGACAGCCGGCCAGCACCCCGGCCGTCGCGATCGCGGAGAAGAGTTTGTTCACGTTGGTCCTTTTCGTCGACATTTCCGTCCGGTCGGGGCGGAAGCGAGCAACGGTTCGCAACAACCTCTCGTATCGCGGCGGTTTTCGCCATCCGACTTTCGTCTGCTCTTCCCGTTAGGCTCGCGAGATGGACAATGTGGACGATTTCGTGCGCGCGGTGCGGACGGGGCTGGCATCGGCCGCGGAGCCGGCCAAGGCGCCCGGAATGCGCCGCTACATGAAGTCCGAGATGCCGTTCCACGGCGTGCCGAAACCGGCCCGGGAGAGGCTCACCCGCCGGCTGTTCGCCGACTTTCCCTTGCCGGACAAGGAGTCTTTCGTCGCCGCGGCACGAAAGCTGTGGCGGGAGGCGGGCTTCCGCGAGGAACGGTACGTCGCGATCGATCTGACCGGCCACCGGCTTTATCGGCGCTGGCAGGAGAGTTCGCTGCTTTCGCTCTACGAAGAGATGATCGTGACTGGAGCCTGGTGGGACTACGTGGACGAAGTGGCCATCCGCCGCGTCGGGCCGTTGCTACGGGCCGAACCGGAGATCCTGGAGCCGCAGATGCGGCGCTGGGCAGTGGACGAGGATCACTGGCGGCGGCGCACGGCAATCATCTGCCAAATCGGCGCGAAGGACGACATCGACCCCGGCCTGCTGACGTTCGCGATCGAAGCCAGTATCGGCGAACAGGATTTCTTCCTGCGCAAGGGAATCGGCTGGGCGCTACGGCAGCACGCGCGATCCGATCCGGCCTGGGTGCGGCGGTTCGTCGACGACCACCCTGGGCTCTCGCCAATGTCGGTGCGGGAGGCGCTCAAACACGTCGCGCGGTGAACGAGTTCTGCCGCGCCGTTCGCTGGGAACGGCGCGGCAGAAGGGAAAACTCAGCCGCGGAGCGCGGCGCCGAATCTCGAGGCGGCCTCGGCGACGGCCTCGTCGCGGGCCTTGGTGGCCTCTTCGACCGTGAGCGTGCGGTCCGGCGCGCGGAACCGCAGCTTGTAGGCCAGCGAACGCTTGCCCTCGCCCACCTGGTCACCGGTGTAGGCATCGAACAGGCCCACGTTCTCCAGGAGCTCGCCACCGCCCGCGATGATCGCCTCGGCCAGGTCCGCGGCCGGCACCTTGGCGTCCACCACCAGCGCGACGTCCAGCAGCACGGGCGGGTACGGCGACACGGCCGGAGCCGGGCGCCGGTCCGGCAGCGGGATCGCGTCGAGATCCAGCTCCATCGCGACGGTGCGCTTGGGCAGGCCGAGCGCCTCCACCACCTTCGGGTGCAGTTCGCCGGCATGCCCCACCGGCCAGTCGCCGACGAGCAGCTCGGCGCAGCGGCCGGGGTGCCACGGCGGCAGATCGGCTGCGCGCACGCGCAGCTCCACACCGGCGGCGGCGCCCACCGTACGGGCTGCCTGCACGGCGTCGGCCCAGCTTGCCTGACTGCCCTGCCCCCACCAGCCGGAGCGTTCGCGCTCACCGGCCAGCACCACGGCGACGTGCTGCGGCTGCGGGGGCACGGCGGCCTCGAGTACGGCCAGCTCCTCGTCACCGGGCCGGTGGTCGGCACCCAGCTCCGGCACCGGCAGCGGATCCGAGCCGGGCAGCACCACCTGTCCGATGTGGAACAGCGCGACGTCCTTGAAACCACGGGAAACGTTGCGCTGCAAGGTGTCCAGCAAACCGGGCAGCAGCGAGCTCGCCATCTGGTCCTTGTCCGCCTCCAGCGGGTTCCGCACCCGGACCGTGCGGCGGCGGACATCGTCCCCGGCCAGGCCGAAAGCGTCCCACGTGGTGGCCGACATGAACGGGAAGGGCAGCACCTCCACGTACCCGGCCTCGGCCAGCGCGCGGGAAACCGTACGGCGGCGGCGCTGGTGCTCGGTCAGCCCGGTGCCGGGCGGGGCGGGCGGCAGCGTGGACGGGATGCTGTCGTACCCCTCCAGCCGCAGCACCTCCTCCACCAGGTCCGCCGGCTGGAGCAGGTCGCCCCGCCAGCTCGGCGGGACGGCGGTGACCAGCGCGGCGCCCTCGTCGGAGGTGCCCACGGTGATCTTGCAGCCGATCTGGCCGAGCCGCCGCACGGTGACGCCGCGCTCGTAGCGCACGCCCGCGATCCGGTCCGGCAGGTCGATCGGCATGGTGACCGGCACGGTCGGCTCGACATGCCCGACATCGGTACGACCGGGTTGGATGCTGCCGTCGCCGTAGCGGCGCAACAGCCGGGCGGCCAGTTCGACCGCGGCCGGGCACAACTGCGGGTCGGTGAAGCGCTCGAACCGCTTGGCCGCCTCGGAGAACAGCTTGTGCCGGCGCGCGGTGCGGCTGATCGACGCCGGGTCCCAGTGCGCCGCTTCCAGCAGCACGTCGGTGCTCTCGGTGCTGATCTCGGTGCTGGCGCCGCCCATCGTGCCCGCCAGCGAGATGACCCCGCTGTCGTCGGCGATCACCATGTCGTCCGGGTCCAGCGTGCGCTCGACATCGTCCAAAGTGGACAGCTTCTCGCCCGGCTTCGCCCGCCGGACGACGAGATCGCCCTTCACCGACGAGGTGTCGAAGGCGTGCAGCGGATGCCCCAGCTCCAGCATCACGTAGTTGGTGACGTCCACGGCCAGCGAGATGGACCGGATCCCGGCCAGCAGCAGCCTGCGCCGCATCCACCACGGGGTGGGCGCGCCCGCGTCGAGCCCGGTGACCCGGCGCAGGACGAAGCGGGAGCAGCCGTCCTCGTCCTCGATGTGCACCGGCCAGGCCTCGCCCTCGGGCTCGGGCAGCTCCAGCGAAGCCGGATCGCCGAAGGGCACGTCCAGCGCGCACGCCAGCTCCCGGGCCAGGCCACGGACCGAGAGCGCATAGCCGCGGTCCGGGGTCGGGGTCAGCTCGAGCACGGTGTCGTCCAGGCCGAGCACCTCGCGCGCGTCGTCACCCGGGGAGGCGGTGGCCGGCGGCAGCACGAGGATGCCGGTGTGGTCGTCGCCGAGGCCGAGTTCGCGGGCGGAGCAGATCATGCCGTCGCTGACGCGGCCGTAGGTCTTCCGCTGCGCGATGGCGAACCCACCGGGCAGCTCGCTGCCCGGCAGCGCCACGACCACCAGGTCGCCCTCGGCGAAGTTGGTGGCACCGCAGACGATGCCGCGGGTCTTGATGCCGTGCGGGCCTTCGTCCTCTTCGGACTCCTCGTCGGCGGTGACCTCTTCACCGGTTTCGACGCGGCAGTAGCGGATCGGCTTCTTGAACTCGGTCAGGTCTTCGATCTCGGCCACGCGCCCGACCACGACGGGGCCGGTCACCGCGCCGAGCCGGTGCACGTCGTCGACCTCGATGCCGATGCGGACGAAGGCGTCGGCCAGCTCCTGCGGTCCGACCTCGCCGGCGTCGAGATGCTCGGTGAGCCAGCTTACCGGGACTCGCACTATGCCTCCGTTCCGAAGGGAAGGGTGAACCGCACGTCGCCCTCGACCATGTCGCGCATGTCCGGGATGCCGTTGCGGAACTGCAGGGTCCGTTCCAGGCCCATGCCGAACGCGAAGCCCGAGTACACCTCGGGATCCACGCCGCAGGCGCGCAGCACGTTGGGATTGACCATGCCGCAGCCGCCCCACTCGACCCAGCCGGCGCCGCCCTTCTTCTCCTCGAACCAGACGTCGACCTCGGCCGAGGGTTCGGTGAAGGGGAAGAAGTGCGGGCGCAGCCGCGTCTTGGACTTCTCGCCGAACATGGCGCGGGCGAAGGCGTCGAGCGTGCCCTTGAGGTGGGCCATGGTGACGCCCTTGTCCACCGCCAGGCCCTCGACCTGGGAGAACACGGGGGTGTGCGTGGCATCCAGCTCGTCGGTGCGGTAGGTACGCCCGGGACACACGACGTACACCGGCAGATCCCGGTGCAGCAGGGTGCGGGCCTGCACCGGCGAGGTGTGCGTGCGCAGCACGAGGCCGGAGCCGGGCTCGCCGACGTAGAACGTGTCCTGCATCTGGCGGGCCGGGTGGTCCTTGCCGAAGTTCAGCGCGTCGAAGTTGAACCATTCGGCTTCGAGCTCGGGGCCTTCGGCGACCTCCCAGCCCATCGACACGAACACGTCGGCCACCCGCTCGCTGAGCGTGGTGATCGGGTGCCGGGCGCCGCGGGGCACGCGGTCCCACGGGAGCGTGACGTCGACGGCTTCTTCGCGCAGCACGTGCTCGTCGCGCTCGGCCTGCAGCGCGGCACGGCGGGAGTCGAAGGCGCCCTGGATCGCCTGGCGCGCTTCGTTGACCCGCTTGCCGGCGTCGGCCTTCTCCTGCTTGGGCAGCGCCCCGATGGCCCGGCGGGCCAGCAGCAACGGCGAGTGGTCACCGAGGTGGGCCGGCTTGACCGCGGCCAGCGCGTCGAGGTCCTTCGCCTGCTCGAACTCCGTCTCGGCGCTCTTGACGGCGGCCTGCAGAGTTTCCGGCGTGAGTGCTTCGGCCGGCTTCGGGTCCTGCTTGTCGTTGGCTCCGGACATAACTCCTCAGCGTCCGCTGGAACGGTCCGCGGCTCGGCGCGAGCACACGTAGACGATTACCGGAGGATTCTAGGCGACCGCCATCGGGTGAGGGCCGGTCACCCTCCGCTCGACCTGCGGACGGCCATCGCGCTGGCGTAAAGACACACCGCCGCGGCCGTCCCCAGGTTGAGGCTCTCGGCGGCGCCGTAGATGGGGATACGGACGGCCTCGTCCACCGACGACAGCACCGCCTCGGAAAGACCGTGCGCCTCGTTGCCGAACACCCAGGCGATGGGCCTGTCCAATGGCATCGAATCGAGCTCTGTTTCCGCGTATCCGTGCGCGCCCAGCAGCCGCAGGCCGGCTTCGCGGCACGCGGCGAGCGCCGCCTCGGTGTCACGGACTCTCGCCAGGGGCGGGTGGAACACGCTGCCGGCGGACGCGCGGACACATTTGCCGTTGTGCGGGTCCACGCTGTCGCCGGCCAGGATCACCGCATCCGCCCCGGCCGCGTCCGCGACCCGGATGACCGTGCCGGCGTTGCCGGGATCCGCGACGTCGACCAGTACCGCCACGAGCCGGGCGCCGGGCGCCAGCAGCCCACCGAGGGGGCGGTCCAGCAGCTCACAGACGGCCACGATCCCTTGCGGGGTCACGGTTTCCGACAGACCGTCGGCCGCGCGCTCGGTGATCGGCGAAACCCGGATGCCCTGCTCGCGCGCGGCCGCGACGAGCGCGGGATGGGCCTGCCCGGCGCGTTCGGTGACGAACAGCTCGTGGGCGACCCGGGCGGCCAGCGCGGCGTCGACGGCGTTGGCTCCTTCGGCGAGGAACAGGCCCGCCTTCTCCCGCTCCGAGCGGCGTGTCAGGCGCCGGGCGGCAACAACCCGGGGGGACCGCTGCGTGAACGGCTCCACCCCGGGCTGCGAGTTCTCGGCGCTCAGGCCGACTTCTTCTCTTCGCCGGTGGTCACGTGCTGCTTGGCGACCTCGGCCAGCGCGGTGAACGCGGCGGCGTCGTTGACGGCCAGGTCGGCCAGCACCTTGCGGTCGACCTCGACACCCGCGGCCTTGAGGCCCTGGATGAACCGGTTGTAGGTCACGCCGTTCTGGCGGGCCGCCGCGTTGATGCGGGTGATCCACAGCTGGCGGAAGTCACCCTTGCGGGCGCGACGGTCCCGGTAGGCGTAGTTGAGCGAGTGGAGCGTCTGCTCCTTGGCCTTGCGGTACAGCCGCGAACGCTGGCCGCGGTAGCCGCTGGCCAGTTCGAGAGTTGCGCGACGCTTCTTCTGGGCGTTGACCGCCCGCTTGACGCGTGCCACGGGTCCATCCTGTCGATCTCAGGGGGCGCGATCGGCACCCCGGGGTTTACGGGTCTGGGAGGGGCTCAGCGGCCGAGCAGGCGCTTCACGCGGCCGACGTCGTTCTTGGCGACCTCGGTGGTGCCCTCCAGGCGGCGGGTGACCTTGCTGGCCTTCTTCTCCATCAGGTGGCGGCGACCGGCCTTCTGGCGGCGCAGCTTGCCGGTACCGGTCACCCGGACCCGCTTGGAGGTCCCGCTGTGCGTCTTCATCTTGGGCATTCGTTGCTCTCTTTCATGGTGCAGCACACCGGATTCCCGGTGTGCTGCGGACTTGCGTCGTCGGCGTGGCCCTAGGACTCGACCGGTTCCTTGGCCGCCTTCTGCTTGGCCTTCGCGTTCTTGTGCGGCGCCAGCACCATGATCATGTTGCGGCCGTCCTGCTTCGGCGACGACTCCACGTAGCCGAGCTCCGACACGTCGTCGGCGAGCTTCTGCAGCAGCCGGAAACCGAGCTCCGGCCGGGACTGCTCACGGCCGCGGAACATGATGGTGACCTTGACCTTGTTGCCGGCGGAGAGGAAGCGGGACACGTGCCCCTTCTTCGTCTCGTAGTCGTGCTGGTCGATCTTCGGCCGCAGCTTCTGCTCTTTGATGACCGTCAGATGCTGGTTGCGACGTGAATCGCGGGCCTTCTGCGCGCTCTCGTACTTGAACTTGCCGAAGTCCATGAGCTTGCAGACCGGGGGGCGAGCCTGTGGCGCGACCTCGACGAGGTCGAGATCCGCCTCCTGGGCGAGCCTGAGCGCATCCTCGATCCGGACGATACCGACCTGCTCACCGTTGGGTCCGACCAAGCGAACCTCGGGAACGCGGATGCGGTCGTTGATGCGTGTCTCGGAGCTGATGTGGCCTCCTTGGTCCGAGTTGAGTTCTTCTGTCTGCTCGACCTGGTGCCCACATACCGAGGGCCCCGGCTCCGGCTTCTTGCACCGGTACGCGGGGCCCTGCTTTCCGATCGCGCCCGCGTGAACGGACGCTTCGCCACGACTGGGTGACGAGACCGGACCCGGCCACCTAGGCGGCGACTCGGGTGGGAGCGGGGCTCCACTTGCGGCCCCCGATCGCTCAGGGGCTGGTCGCACGTGGAAGGGTACCAGACGTGGTTTCCAACGCTTCTGACCAGCCCGAAAATTCCCCCGGCGTCCGCGAACTGCAGGACATCCCCAGCGTCGAGGTGATCAGCAGGGCGGCGGTCATGCTGATGTCCGCCGCGGCGGAGCGGCTGGGTCTCGCGGACGAGGACCCGGACTCCAGCCCGCGCCGCGACCTGGACGAAGCCCGCCGGCTGATCACCGCGCTGGCCGGGCTGATCACCGCTTCGGCGGAATACCTCGGCATGCACGCGGCCCCGATGCGCGACGGGCTCCAGTCCCTGCAGAAGGCCTTCCGCGAGGCCTCGGCCGTACCCGACGCGCCAGGCCAGGGGCCCGGCGAGAAGTACACCGGCCCGGTGCACTGACCGGGTGCTCAGTCCAGGACGGCGAGCGCGTCGATCTCGACGAGCAGGCCCGGCGGCAGTCCCACGTACACCGTCGTCCGGGCCGCGTAGGGCTCGCGCACGAGCTCGTTGTAGACCTCGTTGAACTCGCCGAAATGCGCCGGGTCGGTCAGGTAGACCCGGACCATGATCACGTCGTCGAAGCTCGAACCCGCCGCCGCGAGCACGGCCTCGACGTTCGCGAACGCCTGCCGGGCCTGTTCGGTGACCGTCGGGCCCGCGGGCTCCCCCGTCTTCGGGTCGAAGCCGACCTGGCCGGCGACCTGCAGCAGGTTGCCTTTGCGCACGCCCGGTGAGTAGTTGGCGGCGGGTTTCGGCGCCCGCTCGGTGCTGATCGCGACCTTGGCCATGGACACTCTCTCTTTCCACTGTGGACGGACACCTGCGTGCGGTGGGCACCGGTCGTTGACCCCGCACCGGGATCGATGCTACGGAAGGTGCGTGACCTTCTCCACCTGCTCCCTCGACAGTGCGGCGTTGTCCGCTCTCCGCGAAGAGAAGCTGGACTGGCGGTTCAAGTCGGCGCCTTCGGGGCTGCACGGGCTCTCGCTCGCCGAAGCCGCCGCGCGGCGGCCGGACCTGTTCACCGGCGGCTTCCTCGGCCCGATGGTGGTTCTGGATGCCGACGCGCTGGAACACAATCTCCGCACGATGGCGGACTGGGCCGCCGAACGTGGAGTTCTGCTTGCCCCGCATGGGAAAACGACGATGGCGCCGCAGCTGTTCGACCGGCAGATCGAGCACGGCGCCTGGGCCATCACCGCGGCGAACGCCGGGCAGCTGCGGGTGTATCGCGCATTCGGCGTCTCGCGTGTGCTGCTGGCGAACCAGCTCGTCGACCCGGCCGCCTTGCGCTGGCTGGCCGCCGAGCTGACGGATCCCGCGTTCGAGTTCAGCTGCTGGGTCGACACCGTGCGATCGGTCGAGCTGATGGCGGAGGCGCTTCGCGACGCGCCGCGGCCGGTGGACGTGCTGGTGGAGCTTGGTGGGGAGCCTGGTCGCACCGGCGCGCGCGACGACGCGGCCGCGCTGGCGGTGGCGGAAGCCGTGCGCGACAGTCCGGCGCTGCGGCTCGCGGGCGCCGGCGGTTACGAAGGCGCGCTGGCACACGACGCCACCGAGCGTTCGCGGGGCATCGTCGAGGCGTACCTGCGCAGGTTGCGGGAATTCACGATCACGTTGGCGCGCAAGGGTTTCTTCGCCGACGTCGACGAGGTGATCGTGACCGCGGGCGGCAGCGCCTACTTCGACCAGGTCGCCGAAGGGCTCACCACCGGCTGGCCGGAAGACCTACGTGTGCTGCCCGTTCTGCGCAGCGGCGCCTACCTCACCCACGACGACGGGTTCTACCGCGGCATTTCCCCACTGGGCGAGCGGCCACGGATCACCGGTACCCCGCCGCTGCGCCCGGCCCTGCGCGCCTGGGCGCAGGTCACCTCGAAACCCACCGCCGAACTCGCCCTGCTGACGCTGGGAAAGCGGGACGCCTCGTTCGACGAAGGGCTGCCCGAGCCGCAGCTGCACCGCCGGGACGGGGTCACCGCCGCGCTGACCGGCCACCGGGCGACCGCGATGAACGACCAGCACACCTTCCTCGCGCTGCCCCCGGATTCGCCGGTCGAGGTGGGCGACTGGGTGGGCCTTGGCCTGTCGCATCCGTGCACCGTGTTCGACAAATGGTCACTGCTGCCGGTGGTGGACGGGGAAACCGTGGTCGACTTCGTGCGCACTTTCTTCTGAGGAGCCAGCCGTGGACATCGTCTTCCGCGGGGCCAGGATCGCCGACGGCACGGGTTCGCCGCTCTTCCGCTCCGACGCGGGAATCCGCGACGGGCGGATCGTGCTGGGCGAATCGCTGACCGGGCGGCGGATGATCGACGCCGGGGATCTGGTGCTGGCGCCCGGGTTCATCGACCTGCACGCGCACTCCGACCTGCAGATCCTGGCCGCCCCGGACCACCTGGCGAAGGTCTCGCAGGGCGTGACCACCGAGGTGCTCGGCCAGGACGGGCTTTCCTACGCCCCGGTCGACGACGCCACGCTGGCCGCGTTGCGCGGGCAGTTGGCGGGCTGGAACGACGATCCCGCCGGATTCGACTGGAACTGGCGCACGGTCGGCGAGTACCTCGACCGCCTCGACGCCGGGATCGCCGTCAACGCCGCGTATCTCGTGCCGCAGGGCACGGTGCGGCTGCTCGCCGTCGGCGCGGACGACCGGCAGGCCACGGAGTCCGAAATGGACAGGATGCGCGACCTCGTCGCGACCGCGCTCGACGAGGGTGCGGCCGGGATGTCCTCGGGCCTGACCTACACCCCTGGGATGTACGCCGATGACGAGGAACTGATCGCACTGTGCGAGGTGGTCGGCGCGCGGGGCGGCTACTACAGCCCGCACCACCGCAGCTACGGGGCCGGTGCGCTGGAGGCGTTCGCGGAAATGGTCGACGTGTGCCGCCGGGCGCGCTGCCCGCTGCATCTCGCGCACGCGACCCTGAACTTCCCGGTGAACGAGGGCCGCGCGCCGGAACTGCTCACCCTGCTCGACGAAGCGCTGGACGGCGGGATGGACATCACCCTCGACACCTACCCCTACCTGCCCGGCGCCACCTACCTGTCGGCCCTGCTGCCCAGCTGGTCGGCCGCCGGCGGACTGGACGCCACACTGCGCCGCCTGTCCGATGTGGACGAACGAGAGCGGATCCGCGTAACGCTGGAGGAGACCGGCTCCGACGGAGCGCACGGCGTTCCGATCGACTGGGCGGCGATCGAGATCAACGGCGTGCGACGGCGCGAGAACACGCATCTGGTGGGACGCAGCGTCGCGGAATCGGCTCGTGCCAACGGAATCACGCCCGCGGAGCTGTTCTTCGACACGCTGATCTCCGAGCGGCTGGGCACCTCGTGCCTGATGCACGTAGGGAACGAGGAGAACGTGCGGGCGATCATGCGGCACCGCACGCACACCGGCGGGAGCGACGGGCTGCTCGTGGGCGACCGGCCGCATCCGCGCGCGTGGGGCACGTTCCCGCGCTATCTCGGACACTACGTGCGCGAACTCGGCGTACTCGGCCTCGCCGAGTGTGTCGCCCACCTGACCGGCCGCGCCGCCGCCAGGCTGCGGCTGCCGGACCGTGGCCTGGTCAAGGACGGCTACGTCGCGGATCTGGTGCTGTTCGACCCGGAAACGGTGCGCGACACCGCGACGTTCGACAACCCGCGGCAACAGGCCGAGGGCGTTCCGTACGTGTTCGTCAACGGCGTCGCGGCGATCGACGGCGGGCGTCCGACCGGCGCGCTCGCCGGGCACTCACTGCGGCACTGAGCCAACGTCGTACGCCGTCACGACGCGCTTCGGCGCCTTGTTCCGCCAGGCAAGCTCGACCAGCTCCCTGGCCCGCTCTCGGGAGATCCGGCTCAAATCGGTGCGGACACCCAGGAAGCTCGGCGGGTTAGTGGGACGCCGTACCTCTTCGTAAATCGCGGGTTCGGCGGCGACGGCCGCGGCCGACTGCTCGGCGCTCAGGCAGAAGACAGCGCTGGTCTCGCCCTTTTCCAGCCCGGCGAAGGTGGTGCCCCGCACCTTGAAGCCGGGCACGCGGAACCGGTGGTGGCTGAACTCCGTCACCTCGGGCAGCGCCAGCGCGAACGCGCGGACGTCGTCGGTGGTGATCATGGCGGACCTCTCGGAAGCACCCGGTCCGGGAAGGCACATCCTTCCCGGACCAGGGGCTCACTGCTGGGGGTAGCCCTGCGGGGCCTGCTGCTGGTACTGGCCCTGAGGCTGCTGCTGGTACTGCGCGGGCGCGGCCTGCTGCGGCGGGGCCCCCTCCTGGCCCTCGGGCACGACGTACACGGCGGTGCCGTAAGCGGCGATCTCGCTGGCGGTCTGGGCGATCTCGTTGCAGTCGAAGCGCAGCGCGAGCACCGCGTTCGCGCCGTGCCCCATCGCCTCTTGTGCCAACCGGCCGAGCGCCTCGTAGCGCGAGTCGGAGAGCAGTTTGGACAGACCCTTCAGTTCACCGCCCGCCATGGCCTTGAAACCGGCGCCCATCGTGGAGAACATGTTCCGGCTGCGCACGGTGAGGCCGAAGACCTCGCCGAACACGCGGACGACCTTGTACCCCGGCAAATCGTTCATTGTGGACAGCAGGATCGGGAACTGCTGCGGGTATGGCTGGCTCATGCGCCGGATGGTAACGGTCTCAGGTGACCGCGTGGTACCAAACCTCCGGTCTGCCCACCTGTCCGTATCGCGGCTCACGCCGGGCCTGCCCCGCGTCGGCGAGATGTTCCAGGTAGCGGCGTGCCGTCACGCGCGAGACGCCGGTGGCTTCGGCGGCCGCGCCCGCGGACAGCGGCCCCTCGCGCAGCGCGGTCACGATCGTTTCGCGGGTCTCGGGGCTCATGCCCTTCGGCAGGGCCGGCGAGGGTGTGCGCAGCGTCGCCAGCGCGCGGTCGACGTCGGTCTGGTCCGCCGCCTCCCCCACGCTTTGCCGGAACTGCGCGTAGCGGTCCAGTTTTTCGCGCAGTGAAGCGAAGGTGAACGGTTTGAGAAGGTACTGCACGACGCCCGCGGAGACCGCGGCCTTCACCACCGTGAGGTCGCGCGCGGAGGTCACCGCGATGACATCGGCGGTGCTGCCCGCGGCGCGCAGGGCCCGGCAGACCGCGAGCCCGTGCGTGTCCGGGAGGTAGAAGTCCAGCAGGATCAGGTCGACGTGGTGGCGTTCGCAGAACCGCAGCGCCTCGGCGCCGGAGTGCACCACCCCGGCGACGGTGAACCCGGCGACGCGCTCGACGTACTGCCGGTGGGCCTCGGCGGCCACCGGTTCGTCCTCGACGACGAGCACCAGGATCACGGGTTCTCCTCACGCGGCAGGCGGACGGTGAACACCGCGCCATCGTTGTTCGCGACGTCGATTGTGCCGTGGTAGCGCCGGACCGCCTGATCCACCAGTGCCAGCCCGAGCCCGTGCCCGTCCTGCGGCTTGGTCGACCAGCCGCGCCGGAACATCTCGGTGCCGCTCACCCCGCGACCGCTGTCGGCCACCCGCAGCAGCAGCCCGCCGTCCTCTTCCCTGGCGGTGACCACGACCCGCGGCCGCGCGTGCGCCCCGTTCTCGATCGCGGCGTCCAGCGCGTTGTCGATCAGGTTGCCCAGGATGGTGACCAGGTCCCGCGGCGTCACGTCGAGTTCGGTCAGCGCGGTGTCGTCGGTGAGCACGAACTCCGCGCCCCGTTCGCTCGCCTCGGCGGCCTTGCCCAGCAGCAGTGCGGAAAGCACCGGCTCCGACACCGCGCCGACGACGTGATCAGTGAGCCGTTGCGCGATCTCCAGCTCCGCGGTCGCGAACGCGACGGCCTCCTCGGGTTTGCCGATCTCGACGAGCGACACCACGGTGTGCAGCCGGTTCGCGGCCTCGTGCGCCTGGGAACGCAGCGACTCGGCAAGCCCGCGCACCGTGTCGAGTTCCCCGGTGAGCTGCTGCAGATCCGTGTGGTCCCGCAGGGTGACGACGGTGCCCTGCGCGCGCTCACCGGAATCCACCGGCGCGGTGCTCACCACGAGCACCCTGGTATCGGTCAGGTGGATCTCGTCGGTGCTGATTTTCTTGGCACGAAAAGCTTCCGCGAGCGTTCCGGGCAGGCCGAGGTCCGCCACCGCGCGCCCTGCCGGGTCGTCTTCGAGGTCGAGCAGATCGCGGGCGCCCTTGTTGCACAACGCGATCCGGCCGTCGTCGTCCACGAGCACGAGCCCCTCGCGCACGGCCCGCAGAGTGGCTTCGTAGTAGGCGAACACACTGCCCAGTTCGGCCGGCGCCAGCCCGCGGGTCTGCTTGTTCAGCCTCCTGCTGATCAGCACGCTGCCCACGATCCCGACGACGAGCACCGCCGCCGCGGCCGTGAACACCGGAATCAGCCGCGAGGTCAGCTCAGCCGAGATCGCCTTCACTGTGATCCCGGCCGCGACCAGCGCGACGACGCGGCCGTTGTCGAACACCGGGACCACGGCCCGGATCGACGGGCCAAGTGTTCCGGTGTAGGTCTCCACGAAGCGGTGTCCCTGTTGGGGCTGGGAGATGTTGCCCAGGTACTTCTGCCCGATCAGCGCGGGATCCGGGTGGGTGTAACGGATCCCGTCCGGGCTCATGATCGTGATGAAGTCGATCCCCGTGTCGGCCAGCACGGCCGAGGCGAACGGCTGCAGCTGGGCGCTCGGGTCCGTTGTGGACAGTGCGGTGCGGACGGTGGGCGTGTCGGCGATCGTGTCCGCCACCGCCACCACTTCGTCGGTGGCGTGGGCGTCGACGCTGCGCGAGGCGTCGAGATACGCCAGCCCGGCGCCGACCGCGACGAGCGCGACCAGCACCGCCACCTGCAACAACAACAGCTGGCGCGCGAGGCTCCAGCGCCGGTTCTTCATGGGTCGACGATAGGAGAGAGCGGAACCCCGCGGCGCACGGAGTTCACGAACTCAATGAACACAACCGTGACCACGACCGGTTGACACCGGATAGTCACCCCTGAGCCGCGCCGCGCCTGGCGCGCCGGAAACGTCCTTCAGGAGGCAAAGGTGCCGACCAGGTCTGCCGACGCCGGAACACGGCGCCGCGACGGAATGCACTACCTGTATCTGGCGGTGATCGCCGCGGTCGTGCTCGGCGTGATCGTCGGATTCGCCGCCCCCGGCTTCGCCAAGGGCCTCGCGCCGCTGGGCACCGGATTCGTCAACCTGATCAAGATGATGATCTCGCCGATCATCTTCTGCACCATCGTGCTGGGCATCGGCTCGGTCGCCAAGGCCGCGAAGGTCGGCAAGGTGGGTTTGCTCGCGATCGGCTACTTCCTCGCCATGTCCACGTTCGCGCTGCTGATCGGCCTGGTCGTGGGCAATCTGCTGCACCCGGGTTCGGGGCTGCACCTCAACCCGGCCGACGCGGCGAAGGCGCACCAGCAGGCGGCCGGCGGTGAAGGCGGCACGGACTTCCTGCTCGGCATCATCCCGAACTCGCTGCTTTCGGCGTTCACCGCAGGCTCGGTGCTGCAGACCCTGCTCGTCGCGCTGCTCGCCGGCTTCGCACTGCAGAAACTGGGCCCGGCAGGCAAACCGGTCCTGCGCGGGATCGAGCATCTGCAGAAGCTCGTGTTCCGGATCCTGTCGATGATCATGTGGGCGGCACCGGTCGGCGCGTTCGGCGCGATCGCGGCTGTGGTCGGCTCCACCGGCTGGGCGGCGCTGCGCAGCCTGCTCATCGTGATGCTCGGGTTCTACCTGACCTGCGTGGTGTTCGTGTTCGTGGTGCTCGGCGCGATCCTCTGGTTCGGCGCCCGGATCAGCGTGTTCAGCCTGCTGCGCTACCTCGCCCGCGAATTCCTGCTGATCGTGTCCACCTCATCCTCGGAATCGGCGCTGCCGCGGCTGATCGCGAAAATGCAGCATCTCGGGGTGAGCAAGTCCGTCGCCGGGATCACCGTGCCCACCGGGTACTCGTTCAACCTCGACGGCACCGCGATCTACCTGACGATGGCGACCCTGTTCGTCGCCTCGGCACAGGGCAGCCCGCTGACGATCGGCGAACAGATCCCCCTGCTGCTGTTCATGATCATCGCGTCGAAGGGCGCGGCGGGCGTCAGCGGCGCCGGTATCGCGACGCTCGCGGGCGGGCTGCAGTCGCATCGCCCGGACCTGGTCGGTGGCGTCGGGTTCATCCTCGGCATCGACCGGTTCATGTCGGAAGCACGCGCTGTCACCAACTTCGCGGGCAACGCGGTCGCGACCGTGCTGATCGGGAACTGGACCCGCGAGTTCGACCGGGACCGCGCGCGGCGCGTGCTTTCCGGCGAGGAACCGTTCAACGAGACGACCCTGCTCGACGAAGGCGCCACTCCAGCGGCCGCGGCGCCCGAGGAAACCCGGGAAAAGGTGCCCGCCTGAGGCATTTCACGCCAGGCGTGCCCGCAAGCCGGCGAGACCACGCCGCATCATCAGGGCGTGGTTGAGCCGGAACACCGGGCGTGCCACCGGCGCGAGGCGGCGGAGCAACGGCTTCGTCGCCTCGACGTCCTGGTGGATCAACAATGTGGTGCCGCGGGCGTGGCCGAGCACCTGCGCCGACAACGAGCCACGCAGGTCGCCGTCGAGGTGCACGGCCATCCGCCCGGCGTGCTCGTTCTCCTCGTGCCGGCGCATCCGCACCACCAGCCGGTACGGCAGGGTGGCCTGGCAGATCATTTCCGCCGTGTCGTCGTCGATCTTGCGCACCGAGCGCACATCGGACCACCACTGCGGGTACGCCGCCACATCGACGACAGCGGCGAAGACCGCTTTCGCCGGGGCGGCGAGGAACCAGTCGTCCCGGAACAGGTAGCTGTTGAGCCGCACGGCTCCAGTATGCGTGAAAAACACGATCAGTAGCCGCCACTGTCCGAAGTGGACGAAGGCGGGGCCTGGCTCGCCTTCCCACCCACCGGGGTGACCGCGAACCACCTGCCGTCCATGCCCTGGCCCGCCGCCTGCCGGGCGACGGTGTCCTTGGCGTAGCGGTACAACGGCCAGCCGGCCAGGGTGACCTGCTGGCTCCCGTCTTCGCGCGTGGTGGCGCTGACCTGGCTCTGGGCCACGCCCTGGCCGGTGATCGTGCTGGAACCGGCCAGCACCGGCGGCCACAGTTCGGCACACTGCCCGTAACAGTGCGAAACCGAGGGCTGGGCCGTGTCTCCGTCGAAGCGGTACAGCACGTGGCCCTGCGCGTCGGTCACCACCGTGCCCAGCGCGTCACTGCTGGTGGCGTTGAGATCCGCCGGCGGCCCGGCGGCCGGCGGGACGCCCGTGCCGCAGCCGGTCAGGAGTGACAGCCCGAGCAGGCATGCGAACAAGAGCGAACCGTGGCGGACGTTCATGCGTATCTCCTGGTGAGGCTCCGGGCCGAGCCGGGGCCTCACCAGTACTACGAGCGGGCGGCCGCCCTGGTTCACACTCCGGTGAGCACCGTCTTCAGGAACTGCCCGGTGTAGCTCTCCTCGACCGCGGCCACGTCCTCCGGGCTGCCCTCGGCGACCACCGTGCCACCACCGGACCCACCCTCGGGACCCATGTCGACGATCCAGTCCGAGGTCTTGATCACGTCCAGGTTGTGCTCGATGACGATCACCGTGTTGCCCTTGTCCACCAGGCCGTTGATGACGCCGAGCAGCTTGCGGATGTCCTCGAAGTGCAGGCCCGTGGTGGGTTCGTCGAGCACGTACACCGTCTTGCCGGTGGACCGCTTCTGCAGCTCACTGGCCAGCTTCACACGCTGGGCCTCGCCACCGGAGAGCGTCGGCGCCGGCTGGCCGAGCCGCACGTACCCGAGGCCCACGTCGGCGAGCGTGGCCAGGTGGCGGTGGATCGCCTTGATCGGCTCGAAGAACTCCGCGGCCTCCTCGATCGGCATGTCCAGCACGTCGGCGACCGTCTTGCCCTTGTAGTGCACCTCGAGGGTTTCGCGGTTGTACCGGGCGCCCTTGCACACCTCGCACGGAACGTACACGTCCGGCAGGAAGTTCATCTCGATCTTGATCGTGCCGTCACCGGCACAGGCCTCGCACCGGCCGCCCTTGACGTTGAAGGAGAACCGGCCCGGCTGGTACCCGCGCACCTTCGCCTCGGTGGTGGCCGCGAACAGCTTGCGCACGTGGTCCCACACCCCGGTGTACGTGGCCGGGTTGGACCTCGGGGTGCGCCCGATCGGCGACTGGTCCACCCGGACCAGCTTGTCCACCTGGTCCAGCCCGCGCACCCGGGTGTGCCTGCCCGGCACCTGGCGGGCGCCGTTCAGCTTGTTCGCCAGCACCGTGGCCAGGATGTCGTTGACCAGGGTGGACTTGCCCGAGCCGGACACGCCGGTGACCGACACCAGGCAGCCCAGCGGGAACGACACGTCCACCCCGCGCAGGTTGTGCTCGCGGGCGCCGACCACCGTCAGCTGCCGCTTCTTGTTCACCGGCCTGCGGATCGCCGGGACGTCGATGCCGCGACGGCCCGCCAGGTAGTCCCCCGTCATGGAACCCTTGGCGCGCAACAGCTTCTTGTACGGACCGCTGTGCACGATGTGCCCGCCGTGCTCACCGGCACCGGGACCGATGTCGACCACCCAGTCACTGGAGCGGATGGTGTCCTCGTCGTGCTCGACCACGATCAGCGTGTTGCCGAGGTCGCGCAGCCTGGTCAGCGTTTCGATCAGCCGGTGGTTGTCCCGCTGGTGCAGCCCGATCGACGGTTCGTCGAGCACGTAGAGCACCCCGACCAGGCCGGAGCCGATCTGGGTGGCCAGCCTGATCCGCTGCGCCTCGCCACCGGAGAGGGTGCCCGCCGCCCTGTCCAGCGACAGGTAGTTCAGGCCGACGTCGAGCAGGAAGCGCAGCCGGGCCTGGATCTCCTTGAGCACCGCGCCCGCGATCATCGCCTGGCGGTCGTCCAGCGTCAGCCCGTCCAGGAACGCGGACGACTCCTCGATGGACAGCGCGCAGACCTCGGCGATCGAACGCTCGCCGTACTCGGAATGCTCCAGGGTGACCGCCAGGATCTCCGGCTTGAGCCGGGCGCCCTGGCACGCGGGGCACGGCACCTCCCGCATGTAGCCCTCGTACCGCTCGCGCATGTACTCGGATTCGGTCTGGTCGAGCCTGCGCTCCAGGAACGGGATGACGCCCTCGAAGTTCGCGTAGTACGAACGCTGCCTGCCGTAACGGTTGCGGTAGCGGACGTGCACCTGCTCGTCGACGCCGTGCAGCACCGCCTTCTGCGCCTTGGCGGGCAGCTTGCGCCACGGGGTGTCCATCCGGAACCCGATGGTCTCCGACAGCGACTCCAGCAGGCGCTGGAAGTACTCGGCGCTCTGCCCACCCGCCCACGGCGCGATCGCCCCTTCTTCGAGGGAAAGCTCGTCGTCGGGCACCACCAGCTCGGGGTCGACCTCCTTGCGGATGCCGATGCCGGTGCACTCCGGGCAGGCGCCGTAGGGCGAGTTGAACGAGAACGACCGGGGCTCGAGATCCTCGATCGTGAGCGGATGCCCGTTGGGACAGGCCAGGTTCTCGGAGAAACCGCGGATCCGGTGCGGGTCGGTCTCGGCCAGGTCGACGAACTCCAGCTCGACCAGGCCGTCCGCCAGCCGCAGCGCCGTCTCCACCGAGTCGGTGAGCCGCTGCTTGGAGGCGGGTTTGACCGCGAGCCGGTCCACCACCACGCCTATGTTGTGCTTCTCCTGCTTCTTGAGCTTCGGCGGATCCGTGAGCTGGTAGACCTCGCCATCCACCCGCGCCCGCGAATAGCCCTGCTGCTGCAGGTTCGCGAACAGGTCCACGTACTCGCCCTTGCGGCCGCGCACGATCGGCGCCAGCACCTGGAATCGCGTGCCCGGCTCCATGTCGAGCACCTGGTCGACGATCTGCTGCGGGGTCTGCTTGCTGATCAGCTCCCCGCACTGGGGGCAGTGCGCCTTGCCCGCGCGGGCGTAGAGCAGGCGCAGGTAGTCGTAGACCTCGGTGATGGTGCCCACCGTGGAGCGCGGGTTGCGCGAGGTCGACTTCTGGTCGATCGACACCGCCGGGGACAGGCCCTCGATGAAGTCCACGTCGGGCTTGTCCATCTGGCCGAGGAACTGCCGGGCGTAGCTGGAGAGGGACTCGACGTAGCGACGCTGGCCCTCGGCGTAGATGGTGTCGAAGGCCAGCGAGCTCTTCCCCGAGCCGGACAGCCCGGTGAACACGATGAGCTTGTCGCGCGGCAGATCCAGCGAGACGTTCTTGAGGTTGTGCTCTCGCGCCCCTCGTACGACCAGCCGGTTCTGGCTGGATTGGTTCACGACCCTTCCCGGCACCGGACCAGGGTACCAGCGAACACCTGTTCGGGGGAAGGGTTATGGCGGCCGGAACGAGGGCACGGAGTGCCACAAGACACACCGGTTTGCCCCGATATCGGGATAGGTGCCGGACCGGTCACCGGGGTAGAAATGGCGCCATGCCTGTCCGCCCCCACGTAGTCATCGTCGGCAGCGGCTTCGGCGGCCTCAACGCCGCCGAGAAGCTGGCCGGGCACCCCGTCGAGGTGACGGTGGTGGACCGGGACAACTACCACGGGTTCTGGCCCCTCCTATACCAGGTGGCCACCGCCGGGCTGGGCGCCGGGGCTGGGTGAGCCACCGGTGGGCCGGCCGTTCGACGAGCACGGTG
>NZ_DASZWC010000043.1:0-18883 GCF_035546795.1 Amycolatopsis sp. | reverse complement strand
CCCTCAGAACTGGTAGTACAAGAACGGGCTGAAGGTGCCGTTCGCGACCAGGATTGCGGCGTAGGCGAGGCCCACGGTCATCACGCCGATGCGCAGGCTCACCGCGGGGCGGCTGCGCGAGGACTCCAGCAGCGGACCGGTCACCGGATGCGTCGGCAGCAGCACCACGACGAGCGCGGCGAGCAGGATCACCAGGCGTTGGTTGGTCAGCGCGGCCGACACGACGTCGGTCAGGCCGGAGGAGTCCGGCAGGAACATGTGCCCGATCATCGGCAGCGCGTGCTCCATGTCGGCGGACTTGAAGAACACCCAGCCGAACACGACGAGCACCAGGGTCAGCACGCGCCGGCCGATGCGTGGCCACCGCGAATCCGGCGTCTGGTCCCAACGGAAAGCGCGCTCGATGATCAGCAGCGCGCCGTGGTAACAACCCCACACCAGGAACGTCCAGTTCGCCCCGTGCCAGAAGCCCGTCAGCACGAACACGATGCACAGGTTCCGGTACGTTTTCGCCGCGCCGTGGCGGTTGCCGCCCAGCGAGATGTACACGTAGTCCCGGAACCAGCGGGACAACGACATGTGCCAGCGCCGCCAGAATTCCGTCACGGTCACCGAAGAATACGGGCGCGCGAAGTTCTCGGGCAGCCGGAAGCCGAGCATCCGGCCGAGGCCGATGGCCATGTCGGAGTAGCCCGAGAAATCGAAGAACAGCTGCAGTGTGTAACCGACGGCGCCGAGCCAGGCCACGCCGAAGGTCATGTCGCCCGGTGAGGTGGAGAAACACGCTTCGACCATCGGGTTGAGCGAGTCGGCGATGATGGTTTTCTTGCACAGGCCCAAAGCGAACCGGGGGAAGCCCGCCGCGATGTCGTCAAGGCGGTGCGAACGCAGCTGCGGCAACTGGTCCGCGATTTCCCGGTAACGGACGATCGGGCCGGCCACCAGCTGCGGGAACATCGCGATGTAGGTCACGAACGAAACCGGATTTCGCAGCGCGGGCCGTTCCCCGCGATAGATGTCCACCACGTACGAAATGTGGTGGAAGGTGAAGAACGAGATCCCGATCGGCAGTGCCAGGTGCAGGACCGGGAAATCGCCGCCGAAAATCCGGGCGAAGTAGTCGAACTGCTGGGTGGCGAAACCGGCGTATTTCCAGATCACCAGTATCGCGACGTCGAAGACGATCACGGCGGTGACGAGCCGTCGCCGCCGTTTCGGCTTGAGCTCCCAGTCGTTGGGCTCCAGCGCCATCCCGACGACGAAGTTGACCACCATGCATGCCAGCAACAGCAAGGTGAACGCGCCGGCACCGCTGGCGTAGAACACCAGACTGCCGACCGCGATGATCCCGTTGCGCCAGGTCCGCGGCAGCGCGAGCACGGCGAGCAGCAACGCCGGCAGGAAGTACCACAGGAACAACGGCGAAACGAACGACATCGGTGCGCGGGCCCCCCATCGGAATCGGCCTGCTGACCTTAACCGACGCCGTTGGTCCCTCGGAGTGAATGTGGCTAGACGCGGCCCGCCTTGCGGCGGCGCCGCGCGACGTCGGCGAGTAGCACAGCGGCGGCGACCGAGGCGTTCAACGACTCGACCCCGGCGGCCATCGGGATGGACACCGTCAAATCGCAGGTTTCCCGCACCAGCCGGGACAATCCGCGGCCCTCGGACCCCAGCACGATCACCAGCGGATCGGTGGCCAGGTTCAGCCCGTCGATGTCCACGGTCCCGTCGGCGTCCAGGCCCGCGATCATCAGGCCCTTCGACGCCCACGACTTCAACTGACGGGTCAGGTTCGTCGCCACCCCGATCGGCAGCTTCGCCGCCGTTCCCGCGCTCGTGCGCCACGCGACGGCGGTGATGCCGGCGCTGCGCCGCGCGGGCAGCAGCACCCCGTGCGCACCGAAGGCGGCGGCCGAACGCACCACGGCGCCGAGGTTTCGTGGGTCGGTGACCCCGTCCAGCGCGACGAGCAGCGGCGGTTCGCCCGAGTCACGCGCGGCTTGGAGCAGGTCGTCCGGGTGGGAGTACTCGAACGGCGGCACCTGCAGGCCGAGGCCCTGGTGCACGGCCCGGTTCGTCTTGCGATCCAGCTCCTCGCGCGGGATCTCCAGGATCGAGATGCCCTTGTCCGCGGCCAGCCGCACGGCTTCGTTCACGCGATCGTCGGCGTCGATGTTCAACGCCACGTACAGCGTTGTGCCCGGCACGCCGGCGCGCAGCGCCTCGACCACCGGGTTGCGCCCGGCGATGATCTCCGGGGTGTCGGCCTTCTTTTCCCGGGAACGCTCGGCTTTCGCCGCCGCGGCCGCGCGGCGCTGTGCCGGGTGACCCGGTCGCATCTCCGCGCGCGGCGTCGGGCCCTTGCCTTCGAGGCTCTTGCGGACCTGGCCGCCGGAGCCCTTGACGGCGCCCTTCTTGGTACCGGGATTACGGGTCGCGCCCCGGCGTTTCGAGTTTCCAGCCATTGTTCCTATGCGTCCTTAACAGTCCACAAAGGACCATCCGGGGTGTCTTCGACCGTGATGCCGGCCTTGAGCAACCTGTCCCGCACCGCGTCGGCGCGCGCGAAGTCCTTGGTGGCGCGTGCTTCCTGCCGTTCGGCGAGCATGCCGTCCACGAGATCGGTCAGCGCCTGCCGCGCCGGGGTCTCGATGCCCGCCTGCTCGGCCCAGTCGGGCGAGAGCGGGTCCAGCCCGAGCACGCCCATCATCGCGCGCACCGAACCGGCCGCGACGCGCGCCGCCTGGTCGTTGCCGGCGTCGAGCGCCGCGTTGCCTTCGCGGACCACGTTGTGCACCGCCGCCACCGCTGCCGGTGTCGCGAGGTCGTCGTCCATCGCCGCGGAGAACTCCGGCGCGATCGTGCTCGGTGTGACCACACCGGTCCGCCCGGCGACCCGGCGCAGGAACTGCTCGATCCGCCGGTAGCCCTGTGCCGCTTCGGACAGCGCGCCGTCGGAGTACTCGATGGTGGACCGGTAATGCGGCTGGATCAGGTAGTAGCGCAGTTCGGCCGGGCGGTAGTCACGCAGCATCGCCTCGATCGACACCACGTTGCCCAGCGACTTCGACATCTTCTCGCCCGACAGCGTCACCCACGCGTTGTGCAGCCAGTACCGGGCGAACGGATCCCCGGCCGCCTGCGACTGGGCGCGCTCGTTCTCGTGGTGCGGGAAGACCAGGTCCACCCCGCCGCCGTGGATGTCGAACTCGGGGCCGAGGTAGTTGGTCGCCATCGCGGAGCATTCGAGATGCCAGCCAGGACGGCCCGCGCCCCATGGCGTCGGCCAGGCCGGCTCGCCCGGCTTCGCGCTCTTCCACAGTGTGAAGTCGCGCGGGTCCCGTTTGCCCTCCGCCACCGTCTCGCCCTGCTGCACCTCGTCGAGCTTCTGCCGCGACAGCGTGCCGTACTCGGGGAACGTGCTCACCGCGAAGTACACGTCGCCGCCCGCGGCGTACGCGTGCCCGCCGTCGATGAGGCGCTGCATCAGCTCGATCATCTGCGTGACGTGCCCGGTGGCCCGCGGCGCTATCGACGGCGGCAGGCAGCCCAACGTCGTGTACGCGTCCTCGAAGGCGCGCTCGTGCGTGAACGCCCACTCCCACCACGGCCGGTCGTGGTCGGCTGCCTTGGTGAGGATCTTGTCGTCGATGTCGGTCACGTTGCGCACGAACAGCACGTCGAGTCCACTGTGGACGAGCCAGCGGCGCAGCACGTCGTAGTTCAGGGCGCCGCGTACGTGCCCGATATGCGGAACGCCCTGCACGGTGGCCCCACACACATACACGGACGCCGTTCCGCTACGGGCGGGGTGAAATTCCCGCACGCTCCTGCTCGCGGTGTCGTAGAGGTGTAAGGCCACCCCGAAATGGTACGGGGCTCACCCACCCGGGGCTTTACAGCACCCCGTGCGCCCGTACCGCGGCCAGCAGCGCATCCGGCCGTTCGCTGGTCGGCAGCGGGTCGACCAGCGCGAACGCCGACCCCAGCGTCCTCGCGCCGCCGTCGGCCTCTTCGCTGTCGCCGACCATCAGCGCGTTTTCCGGCGCCGTGCCAAGCCGGTCGAGCAGGATCCGGAAAACCTCCGGATCGGGCTTGATCACCTTTTCCTCGAAGGAGAGCACGAACGCGTCGACGAACTCGTCCAGTCCGCGCGCGGTGAAGGCGGGGCGGATGTCGAAGGCGATGTTGCTCAGCACCCCGACCTTGACGCCCTTGCCCGCGACGGCCTTCAGCACCGTCTCGGTGTCCGGGTACGGGGTCCATTCGGCGGGATCGATGAGCCTGCCGTAGAGGGATTCGGCCTGTTCGGGATGCAGGCCGGACTTGCGCAGCACCTCGACGTAGATCTTGTGGTGCAGGGCCGGGTCGAGGTCGCGGTTGTCCCAGGCGAACTGGTACTCGGGATCCAGTTCGACCACTTGCCCGGACGGGGCGGTCATCCGCCGCATCAGTTCGGCCTGCTCGTCGATGTCGAGCGGGCGGCCGGTGTCGTCGGTGAGGTCGGTCAGCCAGGTCTCGTCCTGTTCGAGCCGGAACAGCGTGCCGGAGAAATCGAACATCACCGCCTGAATCGTCACAGCTCAAGGCTAACCGCGAACCGTCCGATCCGGCAGCGGTTGTGACTCACTCGGCGGCGAGCAACAGGGCGGTGGCCATCGCGGCGAGCCCTTCACCTCGACCGGTCAGGCCCAGCCCGTCGCTCGTCGTGCCACTGACGCTGACGGGCCCGCCCGCTGCTTCGCTGAGTACGCTTTGCGCCTCTTCGCGCCGTTTTCCGACGCGGGGCGCGTTGCCGACGACCTGGACCGACGCGTTGCCGAGCCGCCAGCCCTCGGCCTCGACGCGGCGGCGCACCTCTTCGAGCAGGGTGGCGCCGTGTGCTCCGGCCCAGCGGGGGTCGCCGGTGCCGAAGACGGCACCGAGATCACCGAGGCCCGCGGCCGCCAGCATCGCGTCGCACAGCGCGTGCGCCACGACGTCACCGTCGGAATGCCCCGCACAGCCGGAAACGCCCTCCCACAGCAGGCCGGCTATCCAGCATTCGCGGCCTTCTTCGATGGGATGGACGTCGACCCCGGTGCCGACCCTCACGCGTGCTCCTCACTCAGCAATGCTTCCGCGACCGCCACGTCGAACGGCGTCGCGAGCCGGATCCCGGCCGGATGCCCGGCGACCGTGCGCACCGTACCGGGAAGGTCTGTCAGCGGATCGATCCCGTTGGCGCAGGCTTCGCGCAGGATTCGCCGGGTGCAGGCGAACGGCGTCTGTGCGGTGCGCAGCCCCGAACGATCTTCGGTGGCCGCGATCACGCCGGCGGAGTCGATCAGTTTGACGGTGTCGGTGACGGGTAGGACCGGTAGAGCTGCTTCTGCCCCTTGCAGCACCACGTCCGTCACCGCGTGGAAGACCGTGGCGGGAACGAAGGCCCGCGCGGCCTCGTGTATCAAGATCACATCGGGTTCGCCGCGAGTCGCGGCGAAGGCGAGCCGGATGGATTCGGCCCGGGAAAAAGCAGCAGGCAGCACCCGGCACCGGTGTTCGGCGCCGGGCACTGCCTGGACGATCTGTCCGGCTTTGCCGACTTCCGCCGTGGGAACGGTGACGACTGCTTCGCTCACACAGCCCGCTTCGAGCAGGCCACGCACAGCGTGGGCCAGCAGCGGCTCACCGTGGACACGAACGGACACGTCCTGTCCACGGGCAATGACCAGCGCGACGACGTTCACGCGCTGCGCCTGCGCCACGGTCGGCTAAACCGCTGCTGTTTCCAGAACCTCGTCGAGGAGCGTCTCCGCCTTGCCCTCGTCGGTGCCCTCCGCCAGGGCTAGTTCACTCACCAGGATCTGCCGAGCCTTGGCCAGCATCCGCTTCTCACCAGCGGAAAGGCCACGGTCCTTCTCTCGCCGCCAGAGGTCGCGCACCACTTCGGCCACCTTGTTCACATCGCCGGAGGCGAGCTTCTCCAGGTTGGCCTTGTACCGACGAGACCAGTTCGTGGGCTCTTCGGTGTGGGGAGCACGCAGCACGTCGAAAACGCGGTTCAGACCATCCTGCCCGACGACGTCCCGCACACCGACGATCTCGGCGTTGTCTGCGGGCACGCGAACCGTGAGATCCCCTTGCGCGACCTTGAGGACGAGGTACTGCCTCTCCTCGCCCTTGATCACACGGGTCTCGATGGCTTCGATGAGTGCGGCACCGTGGTGCGGGTAGACGACGGTCTCTCCGACCTTGAAAACCATGTGTCCTCTGCCCCTTTCGCTGCCTCTATGTTACCACGCGGCGAGGGGGCCCACCTAACGGGCCGAGATCGTCCTCGCAGGTCAGGGCCCATGCCCGGGCCGGTCGAGGGGTTGACAAATCCACTTGCGGCGTGCTCATGCAGGTGGTTTGCCGGTTGATCACGAATCCACTGTGGACGGTCGCGGTGCGGGCAGTGGCACCGGGTTCCGCCTCGCTGTGAGTGCCCGGCTAGTCTGCGCAGTAGTAACGCGGGCTAGGAGGGACTGAAGACCGTGAGGCTGCAGAAACGTCGCGTGCTCACTTCGAGCGTGCTGGGTATCGGTGCCGCACTCGTGCTCGCCGGATGCGGTGCCGGCCAGATCACGCAGACCGACACGATGCTGCCGGCGGTCAACGGCGCGCTCGCGACGGCGGGCAAGCTCTCGCTGCGCAACGTGGGCATCACCAATCGCAACGACTGCGAGCAGGCCTACACAGCCGGTTCCAACGCGCCGCTCTCGCTCACCATCGCCAATGCGGGCGGCGCGGACGACGAGCTCGTCTCCGTCTCTTCGCCCAGCGCGTCGGGCGCGAACATCGCGGGCCAGAAGACGATCGTCGCCGGCAGCACGCTCGTGGTCGGCAACGCCGATGCGGCAGAGTCCGCCGGGACCGCCTCGTCCGCCGCGCCCACCTCCGGCGCCGGCGCGGCCACCGGCACCCCGGCGAAGGTCGGGCAGGCCACGATCGAGCTGCAGGGTCTCAAGTCCGTGATCTGGCCGGGCCAGCTCACCGCGGTCACCTTCGTCTTCCGCGACGCGGGTTCGGTGACCTTGCAGGTGCCGGTCGCCGCCCCGACGAAGACGCTGAGCTGCCAGCCGAGCCAACAGGCCGAAGCAGGTCACTGAGATTGTCGGTGGTGGGCGCTAGCGTCTGCTTCCGTGGTCAAGAAGGGCATCAGCTACCGCTGTGCGGAATGCGGGCACGAAGCCGCGAAATGGGTCGGCCGCTGCCCGGAATGTCAGGCGTGGGGCACGCTCGAGGAGCGTGGTGACGCACGCCCGGCGATAGCCAGGGTGGCCGCCGGCGCGCCCAGCGCCCCGGCAAGGCCGATCGCACAGGTCGATCTCGAAGCGGCGCGAGCGCGCCCGACCGGGGTCGGCGAGCTCGACCGGGTGCTCGGCGGCGGGCTCGTGCCGGGCGCTGTCGTCCTGCTCGCCGGGGAGCCCGGGGTCGGCAAGTCGACGTTGTTGCTGGAGGTCGCGTACCAGTGGGCGGCCACGGCTTCGGCGCCCGCGTTGTACGTCACGGGCGAGGAGTCGGCGGGCCAGGTGCGGCTGCGTGCCGAGCGCACCGGGAATCTGCACGACCGGATGTACCTGGCCGCGGAAAGCGATCTCGGCGCGATTCTGGGCCATGTGGACGCGGTGCGGCCCGGGGTGCTGATCGTGGACTCGGTGCAGACCATGGCTTCACCGCAGGCCGAAGGAGCGCCCGGTGGGGTCACGCAGGTTCGTGCGGTCACGGCCGGTCTGGTCGCGCTGGCGAAGGAACGGGGGCTTCCGATCGTGCTCGTCGGGCACGTCACCAAGGACGGTTCGGTGGCGGGCCCGCGGGTGCTGGAGCACCTCGTCGACGTGGTGCTCCAGTTCGAGGGCGACAGGCATTCCACGCTGCGGCTGGTGCGCGGCGTGAAGAACAGGTTCGGCGCCGCGGACGAGATCGGCTGTTTCGAACTGCGTGACGACGGGATCGTCGGGGTGCCGGACCCGTCCGGGATTTTCCTGAACAGGCATGCCGAAGCGGTGCCCGGCACGGCGATCACGGTCACGGTGGAGGGTAAGCGGCCGCTGCTGTGCGAGGTGCAGGCGCTGGTGTCCAAGAGCAGCCTGCCACAGCCACGCCGGGCGGTGAGCGGGCTCGATGCCGCGCGGATCGGGATGGTGCTGGCAGTGCTGGAGAAACGCGGCGGTGTCGCGTTCGGCACGCAGGACGTCTACGCGGCGACGGTCGGTGGGATGAAGGTCACCGAGCCCGCCGTGGATCTCGCCGTGGTGCTGGCGATCGCGTCCTCGCTGAACGACGTGGCGCTGTCCCCCCGGCTCGTTTCACTGGGAGAAGTGGGGCTGGCGGGGGAAATCCGCCGCGTCACCGGCGTCGGCAGGCGCCTCGCCGAGGCTGTGCGGCTCGGGTTCACGCACGCGATCGTCCCGCCGGACCCGGGCAAGCTGCCGGACGGGATCCGCGTGTTGGAGGTGGCGAACGTGGCGGAGGCGCTCAACGCGGCCACCCACGCCTGAGGATCAGCGCAGTTTCGCGGTGTCCGGGTCGACCGGGAACCGGTGCGGGCGCGGTGATCGTTTCGCCCGCACCGGCGTGGACGTCCTGGCGGTAGTCGGTGCCGGAAAGCCGGTAACCCCAGAAGTTCATCGGTTCGTCCGCGGGAGTTAAGACCGTGTGGGGGCCGAGGAAGCTCTGCGTGGTCACGTCCTTGGCCCCCACACACTGGTCACTGCGCTGCGAGCAGCTTCGCGCAGCGGATGAGCCCGATGTGCGAGTACGCCTGCGGGTGGTTGCCCAGCGAGCGCTCCGCGATCGGGTCGTACTGCTCGGGCAGCAGGCCGGTGGGGCCCGCGGCGTCCACCATCTGCTCGAAAAGTTCCTCGGCCTCGGTGCGGCGGCCGGTAAGCAGGTACGCCTCGATCAGCCAGGCCGCGCACAGGTGGAAACCGCCCTCGCCGCCGGGCAGGCCGTCGTCGCGCCGGTACCGGTACACGGTCGAACCGCTGCGTAGCTCGGCCTCGATCGCCGTCACCGTGGACTGGAAGCGCTCGTCGGATGGGTCGAGCAGCCCGGACAGGCCCACGAACAGCGAGGCCGCGTCCAGGTCGGTGCCGTCGTAGGCGGTGGTGAACGCCTGGACCTCGTCGTTCCAGCCGTTGGTCAGCACGTCGTTGGCGATCTCTTCGCGCAGCTCATGCCAGCCGACCGGGATCTCCCGCTCGTAGACCTCGCCGAGCTTGATCGCGCGGTCGATCGTCACCCAGCACATGACCCGCGAGTACACCCGGTGCCGCGGCACATGCCGCTCCTCCCAGATGCCGTGGTCGGCCTCGGACCAGCGCCGCGTGACCGCTTCGGCCATCGCGCGCACCATCTGCCAGTCGTGGTCGCGCAGCTCCCCGCGCGACCCGGCCAGCGCGCACACCAGCTCGACGACCGGGCCGAAGACGTCCAGCTGCACCTGGTGGTTGGCCAGGTTGCCGACGCGGACCGGCCGGGAACCGGCGTACCCGGGCAGCGTGTCGATGACCGCTTCGGCGCCGAGCGTGGTGCCGGCGAGCGTGTACAGCGGGTGCAGCCGTTCCGGGCCCGCGAGCGTGGCCAGCACGCCGTGCAGCCATTCCAGGTACCCGTCGGCTTCGGTCAGCGAACCCAGCCCGACCAGCTCGCGCACCGTCATCGACGCGTCGCGGACCCAGCAGTATCGGTAGTCCCAGTTGCGGACGCCGCCGATCTCCTCGGGCAACGAGGACGTGGCCGCGGCGAGCACACCGCCGGTGTCGGCGTTGCACAGCCCCCGCAGGGTCAGCGCCGAGCGGGCGACCAGCTCCGGCTCCACGCCGGGCAGCTTCAGCGCGGTCGCCCAATCACTCCAGTACTTGCCCGCGCGCTCACGACGCTCCACTTCGGACAGTTCGTGAGCGCCCAGTTCCGTTGTGCCGCAACGAAGTTCCAGGACGACCGGGCTCTCGGGCGTCGGCAGGACCACCGCTGTCGCGGTGTCGTGCAGGCCGTCGTTGGTGATCTCCCACTGCACCCCGGGCGCGCGCAGCACGATCGGCTCGGACGTGCCGACAACGCGCAGGCCCTCGGCTGCGGGCACCAGACTCACCGGCACCGCACCGAATTCCGGCCGCGGGGCGAAGGTGAGGGTGGCGGGGGCGGAGCCCGAGATCACCCGCACCAGATCGGTGCGGTGCGACGGGCCGTCAGGTTCCAGGTAGTCGGTGACCAGCAGCCGGGACCAGCGGGTCTCCACCGTCATGGTGTTCGGCAGGTAACGCTGGCCCAACGGCAAACCGTTGCGCTGCGCGGCATCCGCGCCCGGTTTGATGGAGAAATGCCCCGCGCCGGTACCACCGAGCAGATCGGCGAAAACCGCGGGCGCGTCCGGGCCGGGGTGGCACAGCCACGTCAGCCGGGCATCGGGGGTGAGCAGCGCGACCGAACGTTCATTGGCCAGCATGGACATCCGCTCGATGGGCGTCGCCTGCTCGCCGTAGAGCCAGTTGCGCCGCTCTTCGAGCACGAAGGCCAGCACGGTCGCGACGTCCTCGGTGCCGTGCACGTTGTACGAAGCCAGGGTCTCGCCGTCACCGACCTTGACGCCAAGGTCCGGGCCGGACAACCGGGCGAACGCCTTCTCGTCGGTCACGTCGTCGCCGAGGAAGATCGCCGCGGTGGCGCCGACCTGGTGGCGCAGCGTGTCCAGCGCGCGGCCTTTGTCCGTCTGGACGACGGCCAGCTCGACGACCTCCTTGCCGTCGGTGGTGGTCACGCCCTCCCACTTGCAAGGTCCACTGTGGACTTCGTCGAGCACGCGGACGGCGGCTTCCCGCTCCGCGCGGCGGACGTGCACCGCGATGCTCGCGGGCTTCACCTCCAGCTGCACCCCGGGTGTGCCCTGGGTCAGCCGCTCCAGCTCGGCCTCCAGTTTGCGGTGCAGCTCGCGCGCCTTGGCGTCGAGCGCGTGCACGAAGCCGATGTCGAACTCGGACCCGTGGCTGCCGACCAGGTGGACCTCGTGCGGCAGCCGGGACAGCGTCGCGAGGTCACGCAGGGCGCGGCCGGAGATCACCGCGGCCGTCGTTTCGTGCAACCCGGCAAGCGAACGCAGCGCACCCACCGACTCGGGCCGCGGTCGCGCCTCGTCCGGGTTGGTCACGATCGGCGCCAGGGTCCCGTCGTAGTCACACGCGACCAGTAGTCGCGGCGTGCGGGCGATCTGCACGATCGCACGGCGCAGCTCGGCGGGCAGGGACTCGGCGGTCACCACTCCTCCTTAAGGAGCTCAAAGCATCAATGTCGACAAGACGGGCGACTCAGGCAGCGGGTTCGGCACCAAGAGCTTCCAGGAACGACCGTGCCCACCGGTCCACGTCGTGCGTGAGGACCTGACGTCGCAGCGCACGCATCCGGCGTCTGCCCTCGGCAGGGTCGAGGGTAATGGCCGCTTCCAACGCGTTCTTAACCCCGTCCAGATCATGTGGATTGACCAGGAATGCACTGGTCAGCTCGGCGGCCGCGCCGGCGAACTCGGACAGCACGAGCGCGCCGCCGAGATCATGACGGCAGGCAACGTACTCCTTGCAGACCAAGTTCATCCCATCGCGCAACGGCGTCACGACCATCACGTCCGCGGCCGAGTAGAAGGCCGCCAGCTCCGTGCGGCTCACCGACTGGTGCAGATAATGCACCACCGGGTGACCGACGCGGGCGAACTCCCCGTTGATCCGGCCGACCATCTGCTCGATCTCGCTGCGCATCCGCTGGTAGTGCTCGACCCGTTCCCGGCTCGGCGTGGCGAGCTGTACGAACGTGACGTCCTCCGGGCGGACCCGGCCCTCGTGCAGCAGTTCGTGCAGCGCCTGCAGCCGCAGGTCGATGCCCTTGGTGTAGTCGAGTCGGTCGACCCCGAGCAGCACCGTCCGCGGATTGCCGAGGTCACGGCGGACCTGGCCGGCCCGCTCTATGACGTCCTTGCTCCTGGCGAGCGTGTCGAGCCCGGCCGCGTCGATCGAGATGGGGAAGGCGCCGACGCGCACCGTCCGGTTTCCGACCTGCATCATGCCGGGCCGGGACCGGACGCCGACCGCGCCGCGGCTGGGCTCCAGCCCGACCAGGGTGCGAGCCAGCCACAGGAAGTTCTGCGCGCCGCCGGGCCGGTGGAACCCGACCAGGTCGGCACCGATCAGCCCGCGCACGATCTCGGCCCGCCACGGCAGCTGCATGAACAGCTCCACCGGCGGGAACGGGATGTGCAGGAAGAAGCCGATGCGCAGGTCGGGGCGCAGTTCGCGGAGCATGCTCGGCACCAGCTGGAGTTGGTAGTCCTGCACCCACACCGTGGCACCGTCGGCCGCGACCTTCGCGCTCGCCTCGGCGAAGCGGCGGTTGACCTTGACGTAGCTCTCCCACCAGCTGCGGTCGAACACCGGGCGGGCGACGACGTCGTGGTACAGCGGCCACAGGGTCGCGTTGGAGAAGCCCTCGTAGTAGTCGCGAACGTCCTCGGCGGTCAGCATGACCGGGTACAGGACCATGCCCTCGTCGCTGAACGGGTCGACGTCGACACCCGGGACGCCGGGCCAGCCGACCCAGGCCCCCTTGCGTGAGCGCAGGAACGGCTCCAGCGCGGACACCAGCCCACCCGGGCTCGCCGTCCACCGCTGGGAGCCGTCGGTCGACCGTTCCAGGTCCACCGGCAGGCGGTTGGCGACCACGACGAAATCCGCCGAGGCCTGCCCGATCTCTGACTCACTCACGCTTGCTGCTCCTTGCCCATTCGAGCGCGGCACCCCAGAAACACTATCTCGTTCCGAGCGGGGGAAGTTGTCCGCGAGGTGGCTGGCCCGGCTACTCCAGACGTCCCTCCGAGGGCCTGAGTGGGCCGGCCATCCGCGGGCCCGCGAGCTTGCGTTCCAGCCTGCCGAGCCCGGTGCGCACCGGCTGGGCCAGGTATTCGCCGAGTACCACGCCGGCGGCCAGCGCAAGCCCGATCGTGACCGCCTGCATCAGTGTGGACACGTTCCCACCGCCCTGGGTGGCCAGCTCGTACAGGCCACGGTACGTGGACAGACCGGGCAACAGGGGCGTGATGCCGGACACGGCCACCACCAGCGGGGTGACCTTCAGCCGGCGCGACAGCACACCGCCGCAGAACCCGACGAGCGTCGCCGCGACCGCGGACGAGGTGATCTGGTCGAAGTCGGCAAGCACGAGGGCGCCGTACACCCCGGCCCCGATCGCGCCGGCCGCGGCGGCCACGAGCAGGGAGCGCAGCGTGGAGTAACTGCCGAGGGCGAAGCACGCGGCCGTGCCGGCGCCCGCGACGATCATCACCGGCAGCGCCAACGCGGTCTGCGTCGGTATCTCGGGCTCGACCTGCGTGAAGCCGAGCGCCTTGGCGATGTTCAGCGCCAGTGCCACGCCGGTGATCAGCCCGGCACTCATCAACGCCGTTTCCATGGTGCGGCCCGCCGCGGTGACGTTGTAGCCGGTGATGGCGTCCTGCACGGCGGAGACCGTGGACAGCCCGGACAGCAACACGGTGATCGCCGCAGCGGCGACGAGCGTGGAGAATCGGGTGGGTACCAGCCCGGTCTCCACGATCAGCGTGGCCAGCCCGGTGGCGACCAGACCGCCGACGGCCTGCTGGAAGAAGAACGGCAGGGCGTACTTGTTCAGCTGCCTGCCCAGCCGGTCGACCAGCGAGGAGATCACCAGCGCACCGACGGCGATGGAGACGCTGCCGCCGATGAGCAGGGTGATGAAGAAGGCCATCCCGCCCCAGGCCAGCGTGGCCACCCAGCGGGGGTACGGGTGTGGGGCGGTCGTGATCCGGTGCAGCTCGGTGTACGCCTGCTCGGCGCCGAGGTTGCCGCGGGTGATCTGCTGCACGAGCATCTCGGTCTGGGACAGGCGGGTGTAGTCCAGACTGCGGGACCGCACGACGCGCAGCGCGCTCACCGGGGCCATGCCGGTGCCGCGGTGGCAGGTGACGGTGATCGACGTGAAAATGACGTCGACCTCGCAATGCGGCAGACCGAGCGCCGACGTCAGCGCGATGATCGTCGCCGTCACGTCCGAGGCGCCGGCCCCGCTCGCCATCTGGACTTCACCGATGCGCAGGGCGAGATCCAGCACGAAGTTGACCGTGGCGTCGTCGGGCAGCGCGGGCCCGTACTCGGCGCCGGACTCTACAACCGGGAACTCTCCGGTCGGCGCTTCGAGGATGTGCCACGCCCGCCGCCGCGGTTCGTTCGACCTCTTGCGCCGGTGCTGTTTTTCGACGTTCTGCTCCTGGGGCGCCTCCAGGATGTGCCAGCCGCGCCGCCGGGTCACCGGGCCCCGGGCGCGCTGGTTGTTCTTCATTGGCCCTCCACTCCGTAATGGGATCCCGGAGCAGGCGTGCACGGGTTCCCCGGTGAGCATCGCCACGCCCCCGCCCGCCGTTGCAAGGGAGCAACCGTGGCGTGCGCCACGTGGTCGATCATCCACGAAACAGCCGGTGGCGGCAGCGGTCGCGCGTCAGGGCTGCCGATATGATGAGCGCGCGCCGGGTTGTTCTCGATGACAGCCGGGCCGGCCGACTTAGCTCAGTTGGTAGAGCAGCTGTCTTGTAAACAGCAGGTCAGGGGTTCGAGTCCCCTAGTCGGCTCCAGAAAACCACCTCTGAACAGCGGAAATAGGATTTTCAAGATCGACTGTCGCGAGACAGCAGGTCCAGGGAAACACTCGAACATCGTTCGCATTCAAAGGGTGGGCTTGACCTGGGGTTTTGGTTGTTTCGCGGCTGGCTGCTTGTGGTTATGGGGGTTGACGGGGGCTCGAGGGGGGCCCGGGAATTCTCGTGCCCTCCCGCGAATAGCGGTTTTCGGACATTGCTAGCGTTTTTCTTAGGTGGCAACGAAAACGCGGTAAGTTGGCCAGGGGGAGTGATCTGCACGGGCTCGTTCCTGTGAGTGTTCGCCGTCGGCGGCGAGGAGGTCGGGCCCCTGGCGGGTGTCCGGTTCGAGCGAGCTGTGTCGGTAACGAGTCTGCCCAGGCTCGTGCGGCTGAGGTCTCACTGATGTCGGCGAGTGTGGCGGTTCTCGTCGGTGTGCGGATTATGAGGCTCGGTGCCATGAAGTCTGGAGTTCGGAACGCGTTGAGCAGGTCGGAACTGCAAGCTGTCGTTCGTTGCGACGCGGTGAGTCCGGTTGTAAGAGTCCAGAGACGCGATCGCGTGAGACGCGCTTAGTCGCTTGGAGGCTTCCACGGCTGCAGCGATTATTGCGTAAAGATGCAGCGTTTATTACACCCAGTATGCAATAAACGCTGCGCAGGTGTGTAACAAGCGCTGTGAAGAGTGTACGCTGTGGGTGTGGAGATGAAGGAGGCCCTTGAACTGCTCGGCAGCTTCATGGCCGAGCAGTGGGGGCTTGTCACCTCCAAGCAGGCCAGTGGTCTCGGGGTTGATGCGGTGACCCTGTTTCGGCTCAAGGAAGCTGGCTTTCTCGAGCAGGTGCGCCGCGGGGTATACGCGGGCACTGCAGCGAGAGACACAGGAACGTGGGAAGAGCAGGCGGCCTGGCTCGCGCTGCGCCCAGACGTTCCCGGATGGGAACGAGACCCGCTCCACAACGACGACGGGGTGATGTCTCACGGCACCGCGGCCCGTCTGCATGGCTTCGGTGACCTCACCAACAGTGAGATCGCTATGACCACACCCCGTCGGCGGACGAGCCGTGACCCTGATCTGCGATTCAAGGCCGCCAAGCTGGAACCCGTCGACGTCACGTTGATCGACGGCCTACCGGCTACCACTGTCCTGCGCACGGTATGCGACCTGCTTGACCAGCGCATCGACGCAAGTCACGTCGCCACGATCATCAAACAGGCGGTCTTGGCTGATCAACTGCGCCTGGACGCGTTGGCCGAACGCATAGCCCCCTTCGCCCGCCGATACCGCGTGCGCCCTGGCGATGGGGACGCCCTGCTTGAGCATCTCCTCGAGCAGATTGGGGTAAGTGTGTCCGATCTTCTGGTCCGCCCGGCTCCGGCGCCCATGCAGATTGCGGCCGCGAGTCAGGCACTCGCGCGGATGGCGCTAGCTCAGGAACCTGCGACAGCTGTCCAAAACATCACCGCGCTTGGCGGCTACTGGGCCAAGCAAAATGCAGACTCCGTGAACTTCCTGCGGAGCGTGCACGAGAGGCTTGACGGCGTTGCCCAAGCTCAGCAGTTCTTCAGAAATGCTCCACGACTTGAGGAAGCACGCACCGTGGCAGAGTTCGCTCGCCGCGCCAACCAGATGGCCAGCGAAATGCCCGTGGTTTCTGCATTGCCAGCGATCACTGCGCTGCAGGAGAACCTGCGAGCCCAGTATGCGGGCATCAACGCGGCGCTCGCTCAGCAAGCGATTGTCAACCCCATCAACGGGATCTCCGAGGCGATCAATCGGAGCGTGTACGCCAACCTCGGTGCGGTGATCGCAAGTCTGCAAATCCCGCAGGCGAGTGCCTATCGCACTCCGGCTGAAGAAGATCCAGACGGTCAGGATCGCGCGAACTGTGACGAAACTACGGAATCCAACGATTAGTGACCATGCCTGTTGAACGTCCGTGGTCGCCGAGGACCTACAGTCGATCGTTGAAAGACCGTGCCAAAAACGCGGCGAAGATCACCGGCATCCCTGCCAGTGAACTTGTTGACCTGCATTTCCATCGCCGGCTCCTGGCCCGCGTCTTCCACGCGGCGCCGGATTTCTGGGTCCTCAAAGGCGGCCAGGCATTGCTGATGCGGTGGCCAACCGCCCGCTACTCCACCGATATCGACCTGCTGAGCACCCAGGCCACCACCGACGCCGCAGTCGAGGACCTGATCAGGGCGGCGTCAACGGAACTCGACGACTCAATCCGCTTTGAGCATCACGACACCACCGCACAAACGCACGTCGAGAGACCAACTCGCACGGTGCGGTTTCGGGCGATGCTCGGCAACACTGTGCTCAAATGGGTCAGCGTTGATGTCGTTGTATCCGATTACCAGCCCCGCGGGGCTATCACGACCGAACCACTCGAGGCACCATTCGCGACCGACTGCACCACCTGGCCGGCAGTGAGGATCTTCCCAATCGAGGACCACATCGCCGAGAAGCTCTGTGCGATGTACGAGCGGTACCGGTCAACTGGCAACACCTCCAGCCGATACAAGGACCTCGCCGACCTGGTCCTGATAGCACTGAAATCGTCAGTTGACGGTGTCCGGATGCATGCCACGCTCCAGCACGAGATCCAACGCCGCGAGAAACGTGGGATCAAACTGGTCTTCCCGTCCACTTTCGACGTCCCCGACAGTTCATGGATCGCCGGTTACCGTAACGTCGCGAAAGATATCCGCGAACTGCCCGCCGAGATGATGACCTTGGAAGGCGTACGGGACTTCGCGGGCGCATTCATTACCCCGTTGCTGGCCGCCAGCGCCCCCAACGGCGACTGGAGTTCAACGCACCGTAAATGGTGCTGACTATGACCATTCGGGTCGAAGCCGGTGGGCCCTAGGTGCTGTCACAGGTGGTAGCTCTGGACCTGCTTGGTGAACTCGGCGGCCGCTTGGCGAAGTTCGGTGGTGATGCGGGTTTCCCGGTTTCCGTCCATTGTGGATTCTGGGCTGGAGAAACCGAGGTCGGCGTCGCCAAAAAGCGAGGTTTCCATGTCGACCTTACCAAGGACGAAGCCGTGCAATCTCCGACGGAAATTCCAGTCGGGGCAACTGAAACAGAACTGCAGATCGCGACACAAGTGATCGAGATTCTTGTCATTCGCGATCACGTCCGAGTAAAACATTATGCTGCGACTCCGTATGACAGCACTCACGGGCGACAGTTTCGGCTACTTCTCGTTGCTCACCCAGAAGAATGGGAAGCGTTCTCGGAAACGAGAGCCCGCAGGGAGGACCGAGGCGAGCCAGCCCTAGCATCAGCGAACCTCCCACGGAGGCTGCCTGCCAGAAGCCCGAGATCCCCTTCGAACAGGACAGGATCGCGACGACCCGCCCTGAGCTCGGGATTGTCTGTTGACCGTGTCGCAGGCCATGTGGGAGCACTCGTACGCAGCGGCCGTGTTCATGCCGTTGGCTTGGTTAGCGCGGCGATGGCGTCGAGGTCGGCGCGCAGTTGGGTGGCGCATCTTTATCGAGCTCGCCCGGCGCGTTGGCGATGCCACCGTCCAGGCCTCATCGGCGAGGTGGTCTGCGGTAACACTGGCCCGTCGGATGCCTTTGCGGATCAGGAGTGCGGGCGCGGTGGGTCTGGTCGTGGTTGAGCAGTGCTATGCCGATGCCGGTGATGACTTCGCGGAGATCGACTGCGAAGTCGGGGTTGACGGCGCCGAGGCGTGCCGCGGTGGCGAAGGTGGAGATCATGAGGCCGACGTCGGCGGGGTCGAGTGGGATCCGGGATAGGGCATCGTCGTTGGCGTCGGTTTCGCGCATCGACATGTCGCGTGTTCGTGATCAAGCGTTACAGCGGCTGGATGGCGCAGGTTGCTAGATCGATCCCTTTTTCGGCTTCTCGGTGCGTTCTTGTGGGTTGATCAGCTTGCTTATAGATCATGAATCATGAATTAATGGCGTTGCTTGAGTGTCCTGCTGAGCGTCGGGTGTCGGTGGGGGGGCGACGCGACCGCCTTGCTGAACTCATTGAGGGTTGCAGCCATCATCCTCGACGAGAACGGTCCTCCTTTCGCTCCTGCTCAGCTGTAGGCGACGGTGAGGGCTCCGTTGCCGCTGTTCCAGCTGATGGTGCCGTGCTGGAAGTCGTGGCGCCGTCCGCCGGTGATGGCGTATTCGTCCCGGACGGGGTAGCCGAGCGCGCTGGTTTCCCAGCCGA
>NZ_DASZWC010000042.1:0-100741 GCF_035546795.1 Amycolatopsis sp. | reverse complement strand
ACCGGTCCGCTGCTGGAGTCCTCGCGCAGCCGCCCCGCGGTGAGCCTGCGCATCGGCGTGATGACCGTGGGCCTCGCCTACGCCGCAATCCTGGTCGCGAACGGCACCTTCAGCCCGTTCTTGTACTACCAGTTCTGAGGGTGGGTGTTGTGGACGCCTTGACGGTCCGGTAGGTCATCACCTCAGACCGGCACGCTGCCGTCAATTCCACTCCCCGCTTGCCGGGCATGGCGGGATGGCCGCGGAGGACGGCTCGGCGGCGAGCAGTTCGGATCTGATCATCGTTTCGATCCGGCTCGCGGTCGACACCGGCGACGACCGCCAAACCCAGCGCCAGCAAGACGATCGGTCTTCGGGGATGGCGTCCGGCACCTCACGAATCCAGCCAGACCCGGCCCGGCTTGTCGATCATTTGTCGGCCATTGTGGCCTTGCCGAGACCGACAAGCCGGGATCCGGGCTCAGGCGGTGAGTTCGGCCGCCTCGCGGTCGACGGCCGCCTGGACTCGTGTGGTGTCCATCGCGACGTTGACCGCCCAGTAGAAGATCGCCAGGCTGAACGCGATCACGACCAGCAGGTCGATCCATTCCGGCAGCGCGTTGATGTTGCCGCTGTCGCCGTAGCGGCCGAGGTACCCGATGATCACCTGGCCGGCCAGCCACGGCGCGATCCACATACCCGCTTTCCAGTCGACGGGCGGGCGTTCGGTGGCGGCAATCGTCCTCCGGCCGACGAGGAACAGCAGGAAACCGGCCACGATCGCGACCATGATCTTCCACGTGGTGTCGAAGCCGGTCCAGTAGATGATCAGGTTCGCCGCCACGAACCCGACCGGCGCGATGACCTTCGGCGCGGGCGCGCGGTACGGGCGCGGGCGATCGGGGTCGCGCTTACGCAGCGCGGACATCGCGACCGGCGCGAACGCGTACATGATCGCCGTGGCGGAAGTGATCACGCTGACAAGCTTCTGCCAGCTCGGGAACGGCAGGAACATGATCTCGCCGACCACGAACGACAGCACGATCGACCACACCGGGACACCGCGGATGCTCAGCTTGCCCAAGGTTTTCGGCAGCATCCTGTCCCGGCCCATCGCGTACGAGAGGCGGGACGACGTGCCCAGATATAGCAGCCCGGTGCCGGCGGGCGAAACGAACGCGTCGGCGTAGAGGATGTACGCGAGCCAGCCCGCGCCGGCCAGCGTCGCCAACGTCGCGTACGGGCCGAACGAGCCCTGTTCGATCGGGTTGTCCCAGCCGTGCAAGATCGCGGCGGGGTCGAGCGCGCCGATGAACGCGATTTCCAGCAGCAGATAGATGATCGTGCCGATGACCATCGCGGTGATGATGGCGCGGGAGAGGTCCTTCTGCGGGTTGCGCGCCTCGCCGCCGACCTGCACGGCCTGCTCGAAACCCTGTAACGCGAACACGACGCCGACCGGCAGCGCGGCGAACACCCCGTGCGCCCCGGCAGGGGCGAAACCGCCACCGGCGGTGAAGTTGCCGGGGTGGAAACGCATCGACAGCAGGATGACGATCGTCAGCAGCGGGACGGCGGCCTTCCAGATCACCGTGGCGGTGTTGCTCTCCGAGAGTAGCTTCACGCCGACCAGGTTGATGATCGTGAAAACCGCCATCAGCAGCGTGGCCCAGCCGAACCCGCTCGCGGTGAGGGTGCCGCTCTCGGTCAGCAGATTGAGGTTTTCCTTGACCCAGCCGATGTTGTCGAGATATTCGAGGCTGGCCTCGACCTCGACCGGCGCGAGAGCGACCGCCTGCAGCCAAGCCACCCAGCCACCGACGAACCCGGCGACGACTCCATAGGCAAGCAGCGGGAACCTGGCCGTCCCACCGGCCGCCGGGTACGCCGCGCCCAGTTCGGCGTGAATCAGCGCCAGCGTCGCCATGATGACGGCTGTCAACACCCAGGACAGCAGTGACGCCGGGCCGGCGACCTTCGCCGCCTTCAGCGCGCCGAGCAACCAGCCGGAGCCGATGATCGATCCCAGCGAAACGAACATCAGGCCGTAGAAGCCGACCGACCTATGCAGTTTCGGTTGGTTTGTATCCGACCTATCCGATTGCGCGGATTGAACCATTGAGCGCCTCGATCCTTTTCCGGGGTCTCCGCCGGGCAATGATCGCCACCTTAAGGGAGGCGCACAGTTCGTTGCTGTTACAGGTCGGTTTCGGTCGATCAAACTGGACGTTTGGAAAATTTCCGACCTTTCGCAAATGTCTGGTCCGATACGGTCGCCCAGCGCCAGCCCACGCTCAGCGTTGCCCGTAGCCCCGGAGCTTCTCCACCACGCGTCCGATCTCGGCCGGGGGCAACAGGCTCGGGCTGCCCGCGGAGCGCGCGATCAGCCAGACCTGACAGACCCATTCCAGTTGCTGTGCCCGGTGGTAGGCCGAATGCAGGCTGTCGCCATAGGTGATGGTGCCGTGGTTCGCCAGCAGGCAGCCTCGCCGGTCGTCGAGCGCTTCGAGCATCGCGTCGGCCAGCTCCGGCGTGCCGTAGGTGGCGTAGCGGGCAACCTTGGCGCTCTCTCCGATCGCCGCGAGCATGTAGTGGATCGGCGGCACTTCTTCGACCAAAGTGGACACTGCGGTGGCGTGGACCGAGTGGGTGTGCACGACGGCGTTGACCAGGGCGCCATCCGGATCGGCCGCTTTGGTGTACACGGTCAGGTGCATCGGCAGTTCGCTCGTGGGCCGCAGCTCTCCGTCCACAATGGATCCGTCCAGCGAAACCACCGGCACGTCCTGCGAACGCAGCGAGGAATAATCGACCCCGGTCGGCGTGACAGCGACAAGATCACCCGCGCGCACGGAGATGTTGCCGGAGGTGCCGACCACCAGCCCGTCCGCCGTCATCCGCCGGGCGTATTCGCACACCGCGAAACGTTCTTCCGCAAGCTTCACAGCCGCCACAACCCCTGCGCCGCCGCCAACGAGGCCTGGTAGTCGGCGTATCCGGTCTGGTAGTACTCCACGTTTTCGGGCACGAACTCGACGGTACGGGAGTTACTCGCCCACAGCTCGACGTCGTACGGCTGGCCCAGCGCCTCGGCCGCGACCAGAACCGCACCACGGGCACCGACCCCGGGATCACTCGGGATCACGATCGGCCTGCCAAGCACGTCCGCGAAGATCTGCGTCCACTCGGCCGACCGCACTCCACCGCCGCAGGCGTACAGCCGGCCCGAAAGCCCCGCCGCGTCGAAGCAATGCCTTGCCGCGTAAGCGATCGACTCGCACAGTGCGCGCACCATGTCGGCGCGGCCGTGCTCCAGGGTGAGCCCAGAGAACTGGGCTCGCGCCGCCGCATCGACGAACGGCGCACGCTCCCCCGAAACGGAAAGGAAGGGCAGCGCACGCACACCGTTCGCGCCCGGCGGGCTCGCGGCGAGCAGGCCGGCGATCTCGGCGACCTCGATGCCCAGCAGTTTGCAGATCCAGTCGATGCTCGCGGTGCCCACCATCGCGGGCATCGCGCGAAGGTACTCACCCACTGTCGGGGTGCTCAGGAACATCCCGGCCGGTTCGCCCTCAGGATCGAAATCGGCACTGTCGGTGAGCACCTGGCACGCGAGGGTGGTGCCCGCGGTGAGGATGCCGTCCCCCGGCTCACGCACCCCGGCACCGATGGCGCTTGCGGGCAGGTCGAACGGGCCGGCCGTGACCGGGAGCCCTGCCGGCAGCCCGAGCAGCTTCGCACCGTGGGCGTTGAGCTGGAAGACGGCCTTCGGCTCGGCCGGTTCAGCGAACAGCCCACGCCGGGACGCGAGGCCACAGGCCGCGATGGCCTCTTCGTCGTACTTCCTGGTGCGCGGATCGAGGAACGGCAGCGACGCGTCCGAAACGTCGACCGTGATCTCACCGGTGAGCCGCTGTACCACCGCATCGACGCAGTACCCGGCGACGGCCGCGCGATCGAGCACCTCAGGCTCATGTTCGTCCAAATAGGACAGAATCGCGGCGGTGCAGCCGGGGAACATGCCAGAACCCGTGCGGCGGAACACTTCCCGCGTCACTCCGTCGGCCTGCCATTTGGCCAGCAGCGCGTTCGCGCGGCCGTCGAGCCAGGAGATGGCAGGCCGAACGGCTTCGCCCTCGGCGTCACGCAGCCAGACGCCATCGCCCTGTCCGGTGAGCGCCAGCGCCGTGACCGGTCCGTCAAGCCCACTCACTACCTCGCGCACCACCGTGGCCACCGTGCCGATCACCTGGTCGAGGTCCTGCTCCACCCGTCCGCCGGGCAGGTGCAGCACCTCGGACGGGGTGGTGGCCTGCGCGATGGACACGCCCGCCCCGTCGAAGACGACGGCCTTCGTCAGTGATGTACCGATATCGACGCCGACGATCATGGCAGTACTTCCGGATTCGCGACGTTGGCCAGCTTCTCGCCGCGGGCATACCGGCCCGCTTCCGCGGCCACGATACGGGCGGCCCGCTCGGCCGTCTGCCTGCTGGCGCCTGCCAGGTGCGGGGTCGCGATCACGTTCGGCGCGTCACGCAGCGGCCACTCCGCCGGCGGCGGCTCGATGTCGTAAACGTCCAGCGCGAGAGCGCCCAGCCGACCGCTGCGCAGTGCGTCCGGCAGCGGCGCGTAGTCCAACAGCCCACCGCGCGCGGAGTTGACCAGCACGGCGCCTTCCGGCATCAACGCGAGCTTCTCCGCGTTGATCAGGTGCTTGGTCTGCTCGGTGAGCCTGGCGTGCAGGCTGACCACGAAGCTCCGGCGTAGCAGCTCGTCCAGCTCCACGACCTCGGCCCCGTCGGCCGTGATCTTGGCGGGGTCCGCGAACGGGTCCGACACGAGTACCTTCGCGCCGAACGCGACCAGCACCTTCGCCACCCTGGAACCGATCGCGCCGTACCCGACCAGCCCGACTGTGTTGCCTTCCAGCTCGATCCCGGTCTTGCCGTAGGAGTAGTAGTCACCGCGCCAGACACCGCCGAGCAGCTCGGCCGAGGACGTGGCGATTCGCCGCATCGCGGCGAGGATCAGGCCGATGGCGAACTCCGCGGCCGCCGCGGCATTGCGCCCCGGGGCGAAGGTGACCGCGACCCCGGCCTCGGTTGCCGCGGCGAGGTCCACGTTCACCGGGCCACCACGGGAGACCGACACCATGCGCAGCTCGGGCGCTGCGGCGAAGACCTTCTTCGTGAACGGCGCCATCTGGGTGACCGCGACCTCGGCCCCGCCGATGGCCTCGATCACCTGCTCCTCGGTGCCGCTCGCCTCGTGCACCCCGCCCACCGGGCCGAACGGTTCCACCGGCCACGGCAGGGAAAGCCGGCTGAACTCGGCGCCGGGCACCTCGGCCCGGACCGCATCGATCAGCAGCCCGGTCCCGACGAACTCGTCTCCTGCAGCGAGTATCCGCAACGTCTTTGTTCCTCTCACTGGTGCGACCGCTCAGCCAGCGGCGTGGACCTGCTCGTATTCGGTGATGTGGGCGACCTTGGCGGCACTGGCCGAGGCCGGGTCGAAGGTGTAGCCGAGCCATTCGCCGACGATCTTCTTCGCCAGCTCCGGCCCGACCACGCGAGCACCGAAGGTGATCACCTGGCAATTGTTCGATTTGATCGAGCGCTCGGCCGAGTACGAGTCGTGCGCGACCGTCGCCCGCACTCCCGGCACCTTGTTCGCCGAGATCGCCACGCCGATGCCGGTACCGCAGACCAGCACACCGCGGTCGGCCTCGCCGTTCGCGATCTTCTCCGCGGCCGCGAGCCCGAGCACAGGGTACGCACGGTCGTCCTCCGGCGTCTCCACTCCGACATCGATGACCTCGCTGACCCGCTCGTCATTCTCGAGCAGCTCACGGACCTCGTTCTTCAGCAGCACGCCCGCGTTGTCCGCGGCCACCACCACGCGCATTACTCTTCCCTCCCGAGAACCTCACCGATGGCCGTGACGATCAGCGCGAACGAAGTCGCCCCCGGATCGGCGTGCCCCTTGCTCCGTGCGGCCAGCCTGGCGGCCCGGCCCTTCGCGGGCAGCAGGTTCGCTGTCGCCTCCGCGGCCGACGTGGCCGCCTGCGCCGCCTTGCGCCAAGCCTCGGCCAACGCCGCCTTCTCGTGCTGCCGCAGGGTTTCCCGGAACGGCTCGATCGCGTCGAGCATCGTTTTGTCGCCAGGCTCGGCACGCCCCAGCTCCACGAAGGCCCGTGCCGCGTTGTCCACCGCATCGGCCATCGTTTTGGTGGTGATCTCGCCACGAAGCCCGGCCCCGGTCTCCGCGAGCAGCACGCCGTACAGCGCCCCCGAAGCACCGCCGGCGGCATCGGCCAGGGCCGTGCCCGCGGCCAGCAGTTCGTCCGCTATCGACGCGCCCGCTGCCCGGCGGGCCGCGGCGACGGCCGCTCGCATTCCACGCGTCATCCCCAGGCCATGGTCACCGTCCGCGGCGACGGCATCCAGCCTGCCGAGTTCGTCCTCGTGCTCCTCGATGCTGCGCATGGCCGCTGTGAGCACCCGGTCGACGATCTCGGTGCCCTCCCCCTCCGGCCTGCCCAGCGTCGCGTCCACAGTGGACGATGTGGACACCGAGCGAAGCTCGAGCCCGGCACTGCGGTAGCCGGGCGTGGTGCACGGCGCGGCGTACAGCTCGGCGAGCTCGTCGTCCAGCACCATCGCGGAGAGCGAGATCCCCGCCATGTCCAAGGAGGTGACGAACTCGCCGACCTCGATGTGCACCGGATCGAGCCCGGCCGCGACCAGCCGCTCGTGCACCCGCTTGTAGGTCACGAACATCTCTTCGTACTTGGTCCGCCCCAGCCCGTTGAGCAGGACGGCGACCCGGCCGTCACCGGCAGGCAGCTCCGGCAGCAGCCCGTCGACGAGCTCGTCCGCCAGCTCGACGGCGTTCAGCCGGGAAACCGTGCGGACACCGGGCTCACCGTGGATACCCAGACCGAGCTCCATCTCCGCCTCCCCGACGGAGAACAACGGCCTTTCCGCGCCCGGTAACGTGCAGCCGCCGAAGGCCGCGCCGAAAGTGCGCGTGTTCGCGTTCGCCCGCTCCGCGGCCGCGTGCACGCCGTCCAGATCGTCCCCGCGCTCGGCCGCCGCGCCCGCGACCTTGAAGACGAAGAAATCCCCGGCCACACCCCGGCGGCTTTCCGGCCTTTCCGATGGCCCGCTGGCGATGTCATCCGTCACGAGGACCGTGCGGCTCTGGATTCCTTCGGCGGCCAGCCTGCGCGCCGCGAGTCCGAAGTGGAGCACGTCGCCCTGGTAGTTGCCGTATCCGAAGAGCACCCCCGCGCCCCCGTCCGCGGCGCGGGCGGTGCGATACACCTGCTCGGCACTGGGACTGGTGAACACGTCGCCCACCACCGCACCGGCGGCCAGGCCAGGGCCGACGAGCCCGGCGAAGGCGGGATAGTGCCCGCAGCCACCGCCGATGATCACCGCGACCTTCCCCTTGCGCGGAACGTCGAGGCCGAGGACGCCGTAGGCATCCGGCACTTTCCGCACCTCGCGGCCGTATGCGGTGACGAAACCGTCGAGCCAGTCCCGCTTGAAGGTCTCCGCCGTACCGAGAATCGTCATGACCGGACCAGCTCCCCGGTGAGGTAGACCAGCAGTTTGCGCCGGACTTCGTCGTTGCTCTGCGCCACCTCGGCCGCCAGCTCGAGCGCGTCGGCCTTGGGCGGATACGTCGGGTTGGGCAGCGCGATCACGGTGAGCCCGGCCGCCGCCGCCGCGCGGATGCCGTTGCTCGAATCCTCGACGCCGAGGCACTGCTCACCGCGGAAACCCAGCCGCGCCGCGGCTTCGGCATAGACATCGGGATTCGGTTTGCCCCGGGACACCTCGGCACTGGAGACCGTGACGCGGAACTGGTCCGTGAGGCCGTGGGTGGCCAGCACAGCGTCGATCACACGGCGCGCGGCCGAGGACGCCAGCCCGACCGGCACCAGCGCGCTCACCTCGCGCACCATCGCGTCCGCCCCCGCCAGCAGTGGCGCCTCACCCCTGCCGATCGAGGCGATCATCCCGTCCACGACGGCACGCTCCACCTGCTCGGCGTTCTCGGTGGTGCCGCTGCGTTTCGCGAGGTAGTCTGCCCACTCCGGCGCGCTCATCCCCTGCACCGTCGAGGTGTCCTCGGCGGTCCACTCGACCCCGTGCTCCGCGGCATAGGCGGCCCAGTTCTCCTCCCAGAGGTGCTCACTCTCGACGAGAACCCCGTCGAGGTCGAACACCACGGCGGCGAAACCCATTGCGACAACCCCTTTCACGCTTGGAATGTTAAATTAACACCACAGACGAGATTTGTCACGAGGAGGCTGGGATGAGCACGCTCCTGCTGGTCCGGCACGGCGAGACAGAATGGCACGAGGGCAACCGGTACGCCGGTTCCAGCGAGGTCGCGCTGACCGAACGGGGCCTGCGGCAGGCCGATCAACTCGCCGGATTCCTTGCCGCACAAGCAGATCCGCCGGTCGCGCTGTACTGCTCGCCGATCGGGCGCGCACAGCGCACCGCCGAACCGGCCGCAAAGGCGCTCGGGCTCACCATCGAGACGGTGGACCTCCTGCGTGAGGTCCATTTCGGCGTCGCGGAAGGAAAGCGCCTCAGCGAGCTGCCCGCCGAGGTCGCGCAGCGGTTTCGCGACGATCCGGTGACCGGGGCGTTCCCTGGCGCCGAGCCTCCTGCCGAAGCCGCACAGCGTGGCGTGCACGCGCTCCGGGAGATCGCGGAGCGGGAAGAGGGGCGGCGCGTGCTGGTCGTCGCGCACAACACCTTGCTGCGGCTGACACTCTGCGAGCTGCTCGGGATCCCGTTGCGCACCTACCGGACCGTGTTCCCCAGGCTGGAGAACGCCGCCGTCACAGAAATACACATTCGGGGCAACCGGACCGCATTGCACCGGTTCAACCAGCCGGCGCAGTGAGATCCTGGCCCGCGTGAAAGAGAGCAAAGCCGGTGCCCGGCAGCAGAAGATCACCGACTTCGTGATCGCCAACGGCTCGGCCTCCGCGGCCGAACTGGTCGAGGTCGCCGGCGTCAGCCTGATGACGGTGCACCGCGACCTCGACGAACTTGCCCGGCGCGGCCTGCTGCGGAAGTTCCGCGGCGGGGTGTCGGCGCAGCCGTCGACAGTGTTCGAGAGCAACAGCGAATACCGGCTGCACGCGAACGTCGACGCCAAGAACGAGATCGCGGCCACGGCGTCGGAGCTGCTGGAACCGGGGATGTCGATCCTGCTCGACGATTCGACGACAGCGCTCGCGCTGGCCAGGATGCTGCACAACATCACCCCGCTGACCGTGGCGACGAACTACCTGCAGGCGATCGAGGTGCTCAAGCCTGTCGATCGCCTGCGGCTGATCGCCATCGGCGGGGACTACTCGCCGACGCACGACTCGTTCCTCGGGATGCCCTGCCTGGAGGCCATCGAACGGCTCACCGTGGACCTCGCGTTCGTCTCCACCTCGGCGATGACCTCGGACATGACGTACCACCAGGAGCCGGAGATCGTGATGGTCAAACGCGCGATGCTGGCCAGCGCGGAGAGCAAGGTGCTGCTGATGGACTCCAGCAAGCTGGGCCGCGCGGCGTTGCACCAGCTCGCCCCGCTCAGCGACTTCGACCAGCTGATCCTCGACCAGGACGCGCCACCGCAGCTCGTGGAGGATCTACGGAGCCGCATCGAGGTGGAGATCGGCGAAGACTGAAAATACCATCTTGCGTGTTATCTTCACGTGGTCCATGCTAAGTCCGTCGGACAGACGCATGGAGGCGTGATGAGTGAGACGGCAACATCGAGGTTGTCCCCACCAGGCGGCGGTTTTTCCGGACTGCTCAACAAGTGGGGGCTGCCGGCACCACTGCTGCTCGGCTATGTCGGGTTGCTGCTGTTCATGGTCGGCGACGGGGTGGAGTCCGGTTTCATCTCGCCGTTCATGGCCGATAACGGCGCCGGGAGTGAAATACACGCCTCGTATGTGATCACCGTGTACGGGGTAGCGGTGATGCTGGCGTCCTGGCTTTCCGGGGCACTGTCGGAACTCTGGGGCCCGCGGCGGGTGATGCTGCTCGGGCTGACGATCTGGGTCGTGTTCGACGTGCTGTTCCTCGCGGTCGCCGTCGCCGGGCACAACTACCCGCTGATGCTGGTGTTCTACGGCATCCGCGGTTTCGGTTACCCGATGTTCGCGTTCGGGTTCCTGGTGTGGATCACCGCGGTCGCACCGATCGCGCGGCTCGGCGCGGCGGTCGGCTGGTTCTACTTCGCGTTCACCGGCGGTCTGCCGACCCTCGGCTCGCTGCTGGCGAGCTTCACCAACCCGGTGCTCGGGCACACCGGCACGCTGTGGCTGTCGGTCGGCGTATTGATGCTGGGCGGGTTGATCTGCCTGCTGGGTGTGCGAGAACGCACCGGTTTCCAGCGACTGGCCCCGCCGGACGTGAAACCGGTGCAGAGCCTGATCTCCAGCGTGTCCATCGCCTGGAAGAAGCCGCGGGTGGGGATGGGCATGCTCGCCCGCGTGATCAACACCGCGCCGGAGTTCGGCATGCTGGTCTTCTTCCCGACGATCTTCTCGGATCAGATCGGGTTCGGTGAAGGGCGCTGGCTGCTGCTGGTATCGGTCATCTACGGCACGAACATCTTCTTCAACCTCATCTTCGGCCTGCTCTCGGACAAGATCGGCTGGCGGACAACGATCTTCTGGTTCGGCGCGATCGGCTGCGCGATCTCGATCCTGTTGCTGTACTTCGTGCCGGTGGCACTGGGCGCGGACTACTACTGGGTGGCGCTGCTCGTCGGCGCGCTCTACGGCGCGACACTGGCCGGGTTCGTGCCGATCTCCGCGCTGCTGCCCTCGCTGGCTCCGGAAAACAAGGGCGGGGCGATGGCCTTGCTCAACCTGGGGGCTGGTGCCGCCGCCTTCGTCGGTCCGGCGATCGTCAGCGTGTTCCTCGGCCCGGTCGGCGCGGCGGGCGTGGTGATCATCTTCGCGGCGCTGTACCTCGTCGCTGCGGTGCTCGTGCGGTTCCTGAAACTGCCGGAGAGCACCGAAAAAGCGATGAAGCAGGATGGCAGCCTGCAAGAGGTTTCGGTGGCGGTCAATTGACCGTCATCGGGATCGACGTCGCCACCGCGGGGGTGCGAGCCTTCGCAGTGGCCGACGGCGTCGTGGTCGCGAAGGCCTCGGCGGCGCTGCCGGCCCCCGTGCGCACGGAGGACGTCCGGAGTGAGCAGGACGCGCGAAGCTGGTGGCCTGCGGTGGAATCCGTGCTGCAACGGGTATGCGCCGGGCGCTCGGTGCGCGCGGTGGCGGTGTCGGCGACCTCGGGCACGATCGTCGCGGTTGACGGTACGGGCGAGCCGGTGTCCCCGGCGCTGATGTACGACGACCGCCGGGGCGCGGCCTGGAACGCGAAAGCGGCAGAGCTGGGCGCGAAACGTTGGCGGGCACTGGGAATGGGAGTCTCGCCGACAGCCGCGCTCGGCCGGATCGCCTGGCTGCACGAGAACTTTCCCGCCGCGGCGGGCATTGTGCACACCCCGGAGCTGATCTGCGCCCGGCTCACCGGCGGGCCGGTGGCCGCGGATTCGTCGCACGCCTTGAAGAGCGGGTACGACCCGAGGGCAGGCGAGTGGGCCAATGAGGTGTTCGACGCTCTCGGCGTGCCCGTCAGCTGGTTACCCGAGGTGGTCGCGCCGACTTCGGTACTGGGGCAGGTTTCCCGGCCGGTCGCGGGGCTGCCGGCGGGCTGTCTGGTGGTCGCCGGGATGACAGACGGCTGTGCCGGGCAGCTCGCGACCGGTGCGGTGACCCCGGGACGGTTCGCGGGCATCGTCGGTACCACGTACGTACTGAAGGGGGTCACCGAACAGCTGGTGCCCGATCCCACCGGCGCGATGTACAGCCATCGGCATCCGGACGGCTGGTGGTTGCCCGGTGGCGCGTCCAACACCGGTGGCGAAGCGCTCACCGGAGACGTCGCGCGGCTCGATGAGGCCGCCATGCGGCTCGGGCCGGCCGGGGTCATCGCGTATCCGTTGGCCAGAACGGGCGAGCGGTTTCCCTTCGTGGCCTCGGATGCCCGGGGGTTCGTGCTCGGTGAACCGGCGGACGAGGTCGAACTGCACCGCGCGAGGCTGGAAGGTGTCGCCTTCGTCGAACGGCTGGCACTGGATCACCTGCGGCGGCTCGGTATCGAGGTGCGCGGACCGCTGCTCGCCGCGGGCGGCGGGAGCCGGAGTCCATTGTGGACCTCGATCCGGGCGACGGTGACCGGGCTCGAACTCCAGGTCTCCACCCACGCCGAGACGGCGTACGGAGCGGCGCTACTCGCCGCAGCGGCCATCACCCCGGGTGGCTTGGCCGCAGTGAGCGCGTTCGAAGGCGGTGCGAGCCACGTTGTCGAGCCAGTGGTGGCCCAACGAGAGGCGCTACTCGACTCGTACCGGCGGTTCTGCTCGGAACTGCACCGGCGCGGCTGGATCGACGGCGAGTTGTTCGCGCTGGCCTCGAAATAGAGCCGCTCGACGGGGCCGGGGGCCGCCCAGACGCGACGAGCACCGCACGGGCTGGCGCCGGAAACGCGCCATCCCACTCACCGCCGGAAACACGCCGTCCGACGCAGCAGGGCTGCGGGCCAGTCGCGCACGCGCCAGCCAAGGCTCGAAAACGAGAGAGGCCGGTTCGAACCGGACCCCGGGGAAGGGGCCGGCCCGAACCGGCCGGATGGCTGGTGCTCGGGTGTGATCAGGTGCGATCAGGCGGGAACCGACTCCGGTTCCTCGGCCGCCTCGGCGGCCTCGGCCGGGGTCAGCGTCTGCAAAGCCGCCTGCAGCGCCGAATGCGTCGCGGTGAGCCGCTCGGTCACCTCGCGCTTGAACTCGAACGCCTGGGTGCGGTTCTCGTTCGCTTCGGCGAGCTTCTGCTCGGCGTCGGCGACCAGGACCGCGGCGCGCTCTTCGGCCTCGGCGGTCTGCGTTGCGAGCCGGTGCTCCGTCTCGGAAACCTTGCTGGCCAACGACTCCTCGGTCGTCTGCACCTTCTCGGTCAGCGCCGCTTCCGTCGTCTGCACCTTCTCGGCCAACGCGGCCTCGGTCGTCTGCACCTTCTCCGCCAGCGCCGCCTCGGTGGTCTGCACCTTCTCCGCCAGCGCCTCTTCGGTCGTCTGCACCTTCTCGGCCAGCGCGTCTTCCGTCGTGCGGACCTTGTTGTTCAGCGCTTCCTCGGTGTCGCGGACCTTGGTGTTGAGGTCGTCCTCGGTCTGGCGCACCCTGGTGTTGAGGTCGGCCTCGGCGGCGGCGACCTTCTCTGCCAGCTCCGCGTCGGCCACTCGCTCGGCCTCGGCGCGACGTTCGTTCGACTCGTCGTCGAGGCGCTGCCGCTCGGCCTGCGCCTCGTCGTTCAGGCGCTCGATCTCGCCGCGGGCGCGGTCCATCAGGTCGTCGTGCTCGGCCTTCAGCTTCGCCGTCAGCGCCTGGTACTCGGCTTCCAGCTCGTTGCGGCGCTCGGCGATCTCGGCCTCACGCTCGGCGACCCACTTGTCGGTCGCCTTGCGGGTGTCGAGGTCGTACTTGTCGGCCTCGGCACGGATCTGGTCGGCCTGACCCTCGGCGTGCTGACGCAGCTCGGCGATCTCCTCCTCGGCGAGCGTCATCATGCTGCGCACGCGTTCGGTCATCGTCGCCGCGCTCGACGGGTCGCTGGCCATCCGCGACAGCGCGGTCTTCGTTTCGGCCAGTTCCTGCTGCGCGTAGCTCAGCGCCTTGGTCAGCTCCGCGACCGAGGACATCGCCTCGTCACGCGCCTGGGAGAGGTCCTTCATGTCGGCCGCGAGCTGGTTCAGCCGCTCATCGACCGGCACCCGGTCATAGCCGCGGAAGACGAGCGGGAAATGCGGATTTCCGACAGAGGGTTCGGTGGATTGGATTGGGGACTGGGCAGGGGGCATGGCGCGAACCTTAGTGCGTCCGGTCGCCCCGATCTATACCGCCATTCAGATTCTTTGCCCGTGGTGAATGGCGGCCGCGTTGCGGCCGATCCGACCAACGACCGCTGGGCTAACGTTCTGCCGGGAGCCGCGGAGGTGGAGCATAGTGGTTGATCTGGGCGAACTGGCCGCAGACCTCAGTAAGCATTGGCCGATCTACGTCAGTATGCCGTTCGTCGCGGCGCTTATCGGGTACGTCACCAAGCGAGTCGCGATCGAGATGATGTTCCGGCCGCTGGAGTTCATCGGCATCCCCCCGTTCCTCGGCTGGCAGGGCGTGCTGCCGGCCAATGCCGAACGGATGGCCGCGACCGCCACCGAGATGCTCACCAGCAACCTCGTCGACCCGAAGGAGATCTTCGCCAGACTCGATCCGGAACAGATCGCCAAAGAGATCGAGGAACCGCTACTGGAAGTGGTCGAGGACGTCACCCGCGAAGTGATGGAGCAGTACCAGCCGCGGCTCTGGGAAGCGCTTCCAGCCGGCGCCCGGCAGCTCCTGCTGAACCGGGTCGCCGCGGAATCGCCCAAGGTGATCGCGAAGATCATGCGGGAGATCTCCCACGACATCGACCAGGTGCTCGACCTCAAGCACATGGTCGTGACGAACCTGGTGCGCGACAAGGCATTGCTCAACCGCCTCATCCGCGACATCTCGCGGCCGGAGATGCGGTTCATCGCCCGCTCCGGGCTCGTCTTCGGCTTCGCGCTGGGCATCGTGCAGCTCGCGGTCTGGGCGTTGACGAACTCGCCGATCGTGCTCCCACTGTTCGGCCTCGGCATCGGCTGGTTCACCGACTGGCTCGCGCTCAAGATGATCTTCCTGCCGCGGGAGCCACGCGAGTTCTTCGGCCTCTACACCTGGCAGGGCGTCTTCCAGAAACGGCGCGACGAGGTCGCCGCCGACTACGGCGACATGATCGCCCGCGAGATCATCACCATCCCGAACATCATGGAAGAGGTGCTGCGCGGGCCGAAGTCGGACCGGCTGTTCGACATGATCACCCGCGAGGTCAAACGCACCATCGACGCACAGGCCGGTCTCGTCAAACCCCTCGTGGTGGTGGCCGTCGGCTCGCATACGTTCCAGGAGATGAAGGCGGCCGCGGCGGCGAAAGCGGCCGAACGCGTGCCGGACACCATCCGTTTCGCCGAGGACTACGCGGTCAACGCGCTCGATGTGCGCAACACGATCGTCGACCGGATGCGGCGGCTGTCGCCGGTGGAGTTCGAGGGCCTGCTGCGCCCCGCGTTCCGCCAGGACGAGTGGAAGCTGATCGCGGTCGGCGCGGTGATCGGCGGACTGGTGGGTGAGCTGCAGGTTCTGCTCCTGCTGCACTAATCTGCCCCAATACCGCTGATCGGGGAGGAGGTCCGGTGCACCAGGTCCTGGCCGACCTCGCCGCGCACTGGCCGCTCTACGCCGCGATCCCGATCATCGGTGCGCTGATCGGTTACCTCACCAAGCGGGTCGCCATCGAGATGATGTTCCGGCCGCTGGAGTTCATCGGTATCCGTCCGTTCCTCGGCTGGCAGGGCATCGTCCCGAAGCACGGCGGCCGGATGGCCGCGATCGCCACCGATCTGCTCACGTCGAACCTGCTGGATCTCAAGGAGATCTTCGCGCGGATCGACCCGGACAGGCTGACCGCGCAGATGGAACAGCCACTGCTGCGCGCGGTGGACGACATCGCGCGGGACGTGCTCGCCGAGTACCAGCCCCGGTTGTGGGAAGCGCTGCCCTCGATGGCGCAGGAGCTCGTGGTCAAACAGGTGCAGGCGGCCGCGCCGCGGCTCGTGCGCGAGCTGCTGGTGGAGGTGCGGGAGAACCTCGACGAGGTGCTCGACGTCAAGCACATGACGGTGCAGAACCTGACCAGCGACAAGGCGTTGCTGGTGCGGCTGATCCGCGAGACGACCCGGCCGGAGATGCGGTTCATCGCGCGCTGCGGCATCTACTTCGGCTTCGGGCTCGGCGTCGTGCAGGCCGTGGTGTGGGCGCTCACGCACAACCCATGGGTGCTGCCGATCTTCGGTGGCTGCATCGGGCTGTTCACCGACTGGCTCGCGATCAAAATGATCTTCCTGCCGCGCGAGCCGGTGCGGGTGCTGCCGCGGCTGGTGCTGCAGGGCAAGTTCCAGCGCCGCCGCGCGGAAGTGGCGCGGCAGTACGGAGAGCTGATCGCGCACGAGGTGCTCACGCTGCCGAACCTGCTGGACGCGATCCTGCGCGGACCCAGTTCGGACAGGCTGCTGGCCCTGGTGCGGCGGACAGTGTCGAAGGCCGTGGACGAGCAGGCGGGCCGGCTCGTGTCGGCGACCATCGGCGCGGCGCGCTTGCGCGAGATGAAGGAGACCGCCGCGGCCGAGGCGATCCAGCGCCTGCCCGACACGGTGCGGCACGCCGAGGGATATCTGACCGAGGCGATGAACGTGGCCAACATGGTCGAGGAGCGGATGCTGGCGCTCACGCCGGTCGAGTACGAGGGGCTGCTGCGCCCCGCGTTCCGGCAGGAGGAGTGGAAGCTGATCGTGGTCGGCGGTGTGATCGGGTTCGTGGTCGGCGAGTTGCAGGTTCTGCTGATGCTGCACTGAGGGGCCGGATAACGTTGGGGCCGTGGCAAAGGAACCCCAGCAGCTGCCCGCGGTGCACGAGGCGTGGCTCCCCAGGGAGCACTCGCTGCACCGTCCCCGGCACGGTGGCCGGCAGCTGACGGCGCTGATCAGCGCGCTGGTTTTCTTCGTCACGCCGACGCTGCTGTGGGTTTTCGGGGTCCGCCCGACGGAGATCGAGAACCATGCGCTGGCGGGTTTTCCCAGTATGTCCCAGGGCTGGGCCTTCTTCACCAGCCTGCCGACCTGGGCCACCGATCAGTTGTCGTTCCGCTCGGCGGCGATCGAGGCGGCGGACGGGATCAGTCGTGGCCTGTTTGGCGAATCGGCCCCGCACGACCAAGGCGGCACGTCGAACTCCGGCCCGCTGCCCGGCAGCCCGCCGCCGGCCAACTCCGAGACCCCTGGCCCGCAGTCCGGCCCGGTGGACAAGGCCGGGTACCGGCAGGTGATCGAGGGCTCGAACGGCTGGCTGTACTACGGGGTGGACGCCGAGGCGAAATGCGCGCCGACCCGGGCGCTGTCCGACACGATCGACCGGATCAACCAGGTGCGCGACATCGTGCAGGCCTCGGGCCGCAAGTTCGTTTGGGTGGTGCCGCCGGACAAGTCGACGATGGTGCCGCAGTTCCTGCCCACGAGTTATCCGGGCAAGGACTGCCACGACGCCGGCGAAGCCCCGACGTGGGCGCAGCTCGACGCGGCGGGCGCGATCGACCTGCGACCGGAGCTGCAGCAGGTGACCGCGCAGCTGGGCCGCCCGGTGTTTCCGCCGGAGGACACGCACTGGAACGACGAAGGCAGCTTGACGCTGACCCGCAATGTCGCCGAAGCCATCCAGCCCGGCGTGACCAAGACGTGGACCAGCCCGGCGATCGGCACCTGGAACGGGACGGCGGACCTGCCGAAGCTGCTCGGCCGCTCCGGCGAGAAGACGAGCACCTTGTACAACCTCGACCCGGACGGCACGACGAACCGGGCCGGGCCGATCGTCACCAACCTGGACACCCCGGTGCGCCGCATCGAAACGCCGATCACCGGCACGATCGACAAGAAGACACTCGTCTACGGCGATTCGTTCACCATCGCGTCTTCGCGTTATCTCGTGGGCGCGTTCAGCAATCTGACGATGCTGAACTACTCCACCAGCAAGACCACGGCGGCGCAGGCGGTGGACGAGTTCGTCAACTCCGACGTGGTCGTGCTGGAAACGGTGGAGCGCACAGTTTCCGGTGGGGCGCTGCCGTTCTTCGACGACGGGTTCATCGACCAGCTACGGACGCAACTGGCGCAGCATCCGATCGGCTGACCGTGCTTGCACGCTGCCTCCGGTAGGCGACGAACCGGCAGACCAGGTAGATCAGGAACGAGATCGCAGTGACGAACGCGCTCACCGGCACACCGGGCGCGAGCGAGAGGATGATCCCGCCCAGCGCGGCGATCTCGGCGAACACCACCGCGAGCACCGTCGCACGCCAGGGGCTGGCGGTGATCCGGACGGCCGCGGCCGCCGGGGTGACCATCAGCGAGACCACCAGCAGCGAGCCGACGATCTGCACGCCGAGCGCGGTCGCGACGCCGACCAGCACCGCGAACACAATGGACAGTAACCGGGCCGGAACACCGCGCGCGGCGGCCACATGCGGGTCGACGCTCGCGAACAGCAGCGGCCGGTAGATAACCGCGAGCACGAGCAGCACCACGACCGCCGCGCCGATCAGCACCGCGATGTTGGTGGACTCGATGGACACGATCTGCCCGACGAGGATGCCGAACTTGTTCGACGTGCGCCCGGGGTAGAACGACAGCAGCAGCACGCCGAGGCCCAGCCCGAAGGACAGGATCACGCCGATCACCGAGTCGCGTTCGGACTCGCGGCCGCCGAGCAGACCCAGCAGCAACGCGGCGATCACCGATCCGGCGAGCGCGCCATACTCCAGCCCGAAGCCCAGCAGCAGCGCCCCGGCCGCGCCGGTGAACGCCAGCTCCGCGGTGCCGTGCACCGCGAACGACATCCGCCGGGTGACGACGAGCGGCCCGAGCACCCCGGCGACCAGGCCGAGCACCGCCGCGGCGAGCAGCGCCGTCTGCACGAAGGGATACGACAGCAGGTCGATCGTGGTCCCGAAATCGAACAGTTTGTCCATTCAGGACACCTGCTCTTCCAGGTGGTGCGGCTCCTCCTCGCAGACCGCGCTCTGCGCGCCCGCGACGTGGATCTGCCCGCCGACGCGGATCACCTCGACCTTCGTCCGGTACAGCTCGGACAGCGTCTTGGAGTTCATCACCTCGTCCGGCTCGCCGATCCGGAACCGGCCGTCCACCAGGTACAGCACCCTGTCCACATAGGACAGGATCGGGTTCAGCTCGTGGGTGACGAACAGCACCGCGGTGTCCGCCTTGCGACGGCGTTCGTCGATCAGCGCGCTGACGGCCCGCTGATGGCCGAGGTCCAGCGAGAGCAGCGGCTCGTCGCACAACAGCACGTCGGGCTCGCCGATCAGCGCCTGCGCCACCCGCAGCCGCTGCTGCTCGCCGCCGGAGAGCCGTCCGACCGGCGATTTCGCATATGACCCTGCTCCCACCCCCTCGATCGCTTCCTGCACACGACGGCGCCGCTCGCGCAGGCCGCGCAGGCCGAGCCCCCAGCGATGCCCGTCCAGCCCGAGCCCGACGAGGTCGACCCCACGCAATGTCAACGCTTCCTGCATGGCGCGTTGTTGCGGGACATACCCGACCGGGCGAGAACTGTTGATCTTCCAGCTGCCGCCGGACAGCGGTTGCAGTCCCAGCAGCACCTTCAGCAGGCTCGTCTTTCCCGACCCGTTGGGGCCGAGGACGGCGAGGAACTCGCCGGGCTCGACGGTCAAGTCGAGCCCGGACCACAGCGTGCGCGTGCCGAAGGCGAGGCTCGCGCCCGAGATTTCTACGGCGGGCGTCAAGACTTCAGCGCTCCTGCCAAGGAATCGACTTCGCTGGTCATCCAAGAAATGTAGTCCGTGGCACCGGCGGGCAGTGTCTCGGTCACGTTCACCACCGGCAGTCCGGCCTGCTTGGCACCGTCCACCACCTGCTGGGTGACCGGGGTGACGGTCTGGGCGTTGTTCACGACGGCTTTGACCTGTTTGGCGGCAATGATGTTCTGCACCTCGGCGAGCGCCGCGGCCGGCACGTCGCTCTCCTGCTCCACCGCCTCGGAGAATTCCTTCGGGGTGGCGTCGGTGACCTTGGCGGTCTCCAGCAGGTAGTGCGCGACGGGTTCGGTCGCGAGCACCTTGGCACCCGGGCTCGCCGCGCCCGCCTGCTCGGTCTTCGTCTCGAGATCGGCGACCTTGGCCTTGAAGGTGTTCGCGTTGGCGGTGAAGGTCTGCGCGTCGGCGGGACGAAGCTGGCCGAGCTCGACGGCAACCTGGTCGGCGACCTTCTCGACGGTGGCGAAGCTGTACCAGACATGTTCGTTCTCGTCGCCGGTCGCGCCGATGTCATACGCGACGAGCTTCTTCGCGTTGGCCGCCTGGTCGGCGAGCTTGGTGAAGAAGTCGTCGTAGCCGCCGCCGTTGGCGAGGGTGAGCTGGGCCTTCTGCGCCGAGATGGCGTCCTGCGGGGTGGTTTCGTAGGAGTGCGGGTCGGCGCCGGGGTCGTGGATGATGGAGGTGACCCGCACCTGGTCGCCGCCGACGGCGGAGAGCACGCTGCCCCAGACATCGGTCGACGCGACAACGTCGATCCTGCCGCCGTCGTCGCCCGCGGTGTTACCCCCGCCACATCCGGCGAGCACCAGCGCGAGGGCGGCAGAGGCGGAAATCAGCGCGGTGAGGCGCGGCAAATGACGCGTAGACGACACGTTCACTCCCGAAAGTGGCAGGTAAAAGCACAGTCCGTAGTTAATGGAAACGGTTTTCGAGTTCACTTTACCCCACCGAGTGTTGATCTTGCCGGGATGGGTGAAGCGGGCCTGAACATCGAGTTGCGCCCACACGACCTCCCGACGAGGGGCCGCTGACTTCTGGAATCCGTACTGAACCGTTACGGTTCCCTCATGGGGCGTCCTATGCGCATGAGGCGACAGGCGACGTTGGCGTCGCTCGCCGCGGAACTCGGCGTGTCCAGGACCACGGTGTCCAACGCCTACAACCGTCCGGACCAGCTCTCGCCCGAGCTGCGCCGTCGCGTGCTGGAAACGGCACGGCGGCTGGGGTACCCGGGCCCGGATCCGGTCGCCCGCTCGCTGCGCACCCGCAAGGCGGGCGCGGTCGGGCTGCTGCTGACCGAGAACCTGTCGTACGCCTTCCGCGACCCGGCCGCCATCGGCGTGCTCGAAGGGCTCGCGCTGGCGTGCGAAGACGCGGGCGTCGGCCTGCACCTCGTGCCGGCCAGCCCTGGCCGGGAGGACGTCGCCGCGGTGCATCGCGCCGGGGTCGACGGGTTCGTCGTCTATTCAGTACCCGACGACGACCCGCATCTGGCCGCCGTGCTGGCGCGCCCGGTGCCCACCGTGATCATCGACCAGCCGCAGGTCGAGGGCGTGGACCGGGTCGGCCCGGACGACGCGACGGCGATCAGCAAACTGGCCGAGCACCTGATCGGCCTCGGCCACCGGCAGATCGGCGTGCTGTGCATGCGGCTGGGCCGGGACCGCAATGACGACTTCGTCTCGCAGGATCGCCAGCGTGGCGCGCATTTCCACGTGCAGCGCACCCGGCTGGAGGCACTGGCCACGTCGTTCACCAAGGCCGGGGTGGACTGGGCGAGCGTACCGGTGGTGGAGCGGTTCGATCACACCGTCGACGAGGGCGCCTCGGCCGCGCGGCAGCTGCTCAGCGCCTACCCGCAGGTCACCGCACTGATTTGCACTTCGGACATCCTGGCGCTCGGCGCGCTCGCCGAGGCGGACAGGCGCGGCCTGCGCGTACCGGCGGATCTCACGGTCACCGGGTTCGACGGGATCGCCGAGGCCGAGCGGATGGGCCTGACCACCGTGCACCAGCCGGTACTGGAGAAGGGGCGCGCGGCGGGCAAGCTGCTGCTCGCGTCCGCCGAACACGTGAACCCCAGGATCATCACGCTCGAGACCGAGCTGCGACTGGGCACCACGTCCGCCCCGCCGCGGACGATGGAAGAGCACTGGTTCGGGCCGTGATCTTTCTCTAGCCCGCGAGCCCTCCGGTTGTGCGAAAGTCTGCTCAGGAGTCGGACTTCAGGAGGGCCTCATGACCGCGACTGACGTGCTGTTGGAGCGGAACCGCGCACTGGAGGACAAGCTGCGAGGGGACCGCTCCTCCGCGCAGCCTTCCATGCACATCGCGATCCTGACCTGCATGGACGCGCGTATTCGCGTGTTCGAGCTGTTCGGGCTGATCCAGGGCGAGGCGCACATCCTGCGCAACGCCGGTGGTGTCGTCACCGACGACGTCCTGCGCTCGCTGGCGCTGTCGCAGCGCAAGCTGGGCACCACCGAAGTGGTGATCGTGCAGCACACCAACTGCGGCCTCTCGATGGTGACCGAGGACGGCTTCAAGGACGAGCTCGAGCAGGACAGCGGCCTTCGGCCTACCTGGGCCGTCGAGGCGTTCCGGGATGTCGAGGACAGTGTGCGCACGTCGGTGCGGCGTGCGCGGCGCAGCGCCTTCCTGCCGCACACCGACAACGTGCGCGGGTTCGTCTACGACGTGCACACGGGCGCGCTCACCGAAGTCGAGTAGCTATTCTCGGGCGGTGTCCATCGACGCCGAAACCCTGACCGACTGGTTCGACCGCACCGGGCGGGACCTGCCGTGGCGGCGGCCCGAATGCACCGGCTGGGGTGTGCTGGTCAGCGAAATCATGCTGCAGCAGACGCCGGTCGCGCGGGTGCAGCCGATGTGGGAAGAGTGGCTGGCGCGCTGGCCGGTGCCATCGGCGCTGGCGGCGGCGAGCCAGGGCGAGGTGTTGCGGGCCTGGGGCAAACTCGGCTACCCGCGTCGTGCGCTGCGCCTGCACGCGGCGGCGACGGCGATCGCGGAACAGCACGGCGATGTCGTTCCGTCCGATGTGGACACTCTGCTGGCGCTGCCGGGCATCGGCGCGTACACGGCGCGCGCGGTGGCCGCTTTCGCTTACGGCAAAAGGGCTCCGGTGGTGGACACCAACGTGCGCCGGGTGGTCGCGCGGGCGGTACACGGCGCGGGTGACGCCGGCCCACCGTCGAACACCCGTGACATGGCCGACGTCGAGGCCATGCTGCCGCTGGACGACGCACGCGCGGCCCGGTTTTCCGCCGCACTGATGGAACTCGGCGCGCTGGTGTGCACGGCGCGCTCCCCGCGTTGTGCCGACTGCCCGGTCTACGAAACCTGCGCCTGGCAGCGCGCCGGGCGGCCGGCGTATGACGGCCCGGCCAAGCCGACGCAGAAGTTCGCCGGCACGGACAGGCAGATCCGCGGGATGCTGCTCGACGTACTGCGGGACACGCCGGAACCGGTGTGGAAGGCCCGGCTCGACACGGTGTGGCCGCAGGACGGCGGACGCCGCGACCGCTGCCTGGCGTCACTGCTCACCGACGGGCTGGTCGAGCAGATCCCGGACGGCCGCTTCGCGCTGCCCGGCGAGCACTAGCGGCGAAGGGTTTCGCGGATTCGGGCGAGCGCTTCGTTTCCGTGCCCGGCGGCGATTTCGAGGCTCTGGTGGCCCGGAACGATGTAGGCACCACCGTCGAGGCGCTCGCTGCGAGTGGGGCCGCGGCCGGATCGCCCGGGAAAACCTCGCGAGGGTGCAGCACTAACGGCCGAGCACCCTCGACAGGAACGCCTCGACGGCGCCCCGGTACTCCTCCGGCGCATCGTCGTGCACGACGTGACCGGCGCCCGCCACCACCAAGTGCGTGCCGTCGGGCACCCGCGCCGCCAGTTCGGCCTGCTGCCCGGCGGGCATCGCGGTGTACTCGGCCTCGATCGCCAGCAGCGGACATTTCACACCGTCCACAAAGGACCAATACGAGCGCCGGCCCCATTCTGCCGCGATCTCGTACAGATCCTCCAGATCGGCGATCAGGTGGTAGCCGTCGGCCCGCTCCTCGACGCATTCGGCGAAGTAGTTTCCGGTGCTGCCGAAGAACTCCCGCACGTGCGCGAGCGATTCGAAGGGCACCGGCCAGGACTCGAAATACCCGCGCCAGGTTTCGACCGAGCGGCCACGCTGATCCGGCGCCATATCCTCCACCACGACCGCCCGCACCAGGTCGGGGTGGCTCGCGGCCAGCGCCCACGCGTGCAACCCGCCCATCGAGTGCCCGATCACGATCGCCGGTTCGCCAAGGGAACCGACGGCCTCGGCCGCGTCGGCGACGAACTGCTCCGTGGTCCAAGGCCCGCCACGCGGACCACGGCCGTGCCCGCGCGCGTCGAGGCCGACGACGTGGCCGTACCGCTTCAGCCATTGCGCCACCGGCCACCAGGTGCGGGCCCGTCCCATCAACCCGTGCAGCAGCACGATGGGCGGGCCTTCACCACCGAAGTCGACGATCATCGGCTGCCCAGCAGGGAACGCGTCAGGGAGTTGTGCGACTCGTTCATCTCGCGCAGCGCCTCGGCCAGCGCGGCGTCGTCCACCGGCACGGGATCCCCGGCCACTTCCCGGTGCATCTGGTGCAGCACCGCCCGGCGCAGCAACTCCTTGATGTACGAAGCTGTCACCCCGTCAGTCTGCGCCACGACCGGCTCGAGATCCGCGCGCAGGTCCACGTTCCGGCCGTACAACTCGATCAGCTCGCGTCGCCCCGCCGCGTCCGGTTTCGGGATCTCCACGGCGAGATCCACCCGGCCCGGCCGGTCCGCGAGCGCCTTCTCCAGCTCGGCGGCACGGTTCGTGGTGAGCACGAAGGTCACGTCCGCGTCCGCGCCGATCCCGTCCATCGCGTCGAGCAGGCTGAACAGCAGCGGGTTCGTGCCCTGGCCGTGCGAGCGGTCCTGCGCCACCAGGTCCACGTCCTCCAGCACCAGCAACGAGGGCTGCAACCGGCGCGCCAACTCGGCTGCCTTGCTGATGAAGCGCATCGCACCGCCGGTGAGGATGATCACGGTGTTCTCGGGCAGGCGGCCCATCAGATACCGCAGCGTGTGCGTCTTCCCGGTGCCCGGCGGGCCGTGCAGGAGCAGGCCGCGCTTGAGGTGCTGCCCGGCCGCGCGTAACCGCTCGGCGTGCCCGGCGATGCCGATGGTGTGCCGCTCGATCGACGGCAGCACCCCGTCCGGCAGCACCACGTCGGACGCTTTGAGTTCCGGGCACGGCAGGAACGTCAGCAGCTCGTTGCCCCGGTACTCACTCGATCCGAACGCCAGCACCTGGCCGCGCAGCACGTCGTTCGCGCGGATCAGCCGCTCGACCCTGTCGCGCACCGCACCGGCCGCGGCCCGGTCCGCGGAGATCACCTCGAACCGGGCCACCGCGGACGGACCGTGCTGGGCGATCGGGCCGCGCTGGGCGATGATCACCGGCGTGCCGTCCGGCGCTGTCGTGTCGGCGAGGCCGAGCTGCACCACGTTCTCGGTCGTCTCCGGGCCGGTGGCTTCGGTCCGGTAGTCGACCGCGCCGAGTTCGTAGGTGCCGTGCCGACGCGCTGTGGTGAGCATCGCGATGAGCTCTTCGTTGGTGCGGTTGGCCCCCGAGATACCGAACCACTCGTGCCCGCCGCCCCGTTCGGCGAGATAGGCGTCGATCCCACGATCGACGTTGACGTGCTCCCATGGCGGGAAATCCTGTGCCACCAGCACCAGATCCTGCAGCTCGGCGCCGAGATGCCCGGTCACGCGCGCGATCAGCGCACTCGCCGGATGCTCGGCGTCGACGATCGCCGCCGCCGCGCGGACCAGGCGCTGCAGCCCGGCGGCGAGTGCACGCGCGTCGTCCCCATTGAGAAGTTGCTCCCCTGGTTGCCCCATTCGCGCAGCCTGGCACAGCCGGGGATACCGAGCCAACCGGCCGAATGGCCAGGACTTCGGCCGATCGGCCGAGTAGTACATTCGGGTGCATGGCAGTCGTGAAGATCAACGCAATCGAGGTCCCCGAGGGCGCCGGCCCGGAACTGGAGAAGCGTTTCGCCAACCGGAAACACGCGGTGGACTCGCAGCCTGGCTTCCTCGGCTTCGAACTGCTGCGCCCGGTTTCCGGCGAGAACCGCTACTTCGTCTACACCAAATGGGAGTCGGAGGAGGCGTACCAGGCGTGGGCCTCCGGTCCCGCCGTCGAGGCGCACGCCGGTCAGCGGGCCAAGCCCGTGGCCAGCGGCGCGAACCTGCTGGAGTTCGAGGTCGTCTCGCTGGACAGTGCGGAGTAGCGAAGAACTCGCGCAGGCCGCCGGGCTGATCGCCGGCGCGGACGCGGTACTGGTCTGCGCCGGCGCCGGCATGGGTGTCGACTCCGGGCTGCCGGATTTCCGCGGCGAGCAAGGGTTCTGGCGTGCGTACCCGCCGTACGCCGAACTCGGCCTCGCCTTCGCCGAACTGGCCGACCCACGGCATTTCGCCGAAGATCCGGAACTGGCCTGGGGTTTCTACGGGCACCGCCTGCGGCTGTACCGGGAAACGGTGCCGCACGAGGGCTTCGGCCTGCTGCTGCGCTGGGCCGCGGCCAAGCCCGGCGGCGCGGCCGTGTTCACATCCAATGTGGACGGACAGTTCCAGCGCGCGGGCTTCAGGATGGTCACCGAGGCACACGGCTCGATCCACCATCTGCAGTGCACCTTGCCGTGCGGCAACGAAATCTGGCCCGCGCCGGAGCTGCGGCTGGACGTCGACGAGGAAACGATGCGGGCCGCCGGGCCGCTGCCGGAGTGCCCCAGCTGCGGGCGGCTGTCCAGGCCGAACATCCAGATGTTCGGCGATTTCGACTGGGTTTCCCAGCGCAGCGACGCACAACTGCGTGCGCTCACCGAATGGCGCAGGGGGCATCGGAACCTCGTGGTGATCGAGCTCGGCGCCGGACAGGCCGTGCCCACCGTGCGCCGCTACGCCGAACTCGCGAGCGCCGCCACCGGTGCGCTCGTCCGCATCAACCCGAGAGAACCGGAAATCCGGCACGGCCGTGGGGTGTCCCTGCCCTACGGCGCGCTGGAAACCCTTACCGCGCTGGACGATCTGCTCACGGCAGGGTGAGCTCGGCGAACACCGCGTGGTGGTCGGAGTCCGGCACGTCGAACACGCGGTAGTCGTCGACAGCCACCCTGGGGTCGACGAGCACGTGGTCGATGGTCACCGGCGGCGGGAAGATCTTGGCCGGCCAGGTCGGCGTGAACCCGTTTCCCGTAGTCAGCCCGGCATCGGTGTAACCGGCGTCGAGCAGGTCGCGGAACGTCGCGTGGTCCACGGTGGCGTTGAAGTCGCCGGCGAGTATCCGCACCGGGCCCGCCGAGTCGGGATGAGGGAGCTGGCCGATCTCCTTCTTCCACGTGGGCGCGGACGTGGTCGGCGGAATCGGATGCACGGCGACCACTTCGACGGACGTGCCACCGACTTCGATGCGCGCGCTCGGCTGTTCCATGCGCGACTGCCCGGCCAGCGACAACTCCGTCACCGGATACCGCGAAGCCAGCCCCGAGCCCGCTCCGCCGCTGTGCGGCTTGAACACGCGGTATGGCAACAGGTCGAACAACCCGGCCTGTTCGTACTCGGCCGCTTCACGCGGGGTCAGCTCCAGCAGGTTCAGCACGTCGACCTGGTTGTCCCGGACAAGCTGCACGACTGTTTTCACGTCGGCCTGCCCGAGGTACTGGTTCGACGACATCACCCGGAGTTTCCCGCCGTGCGCGGCCGGCTGTGCCGACGCGAAGCCGCGCGGCAGGACCATGCCGACCAGCGCGAGCGCGAGCACCAGCACGATTCCACCGATCCACCAGTGCCGCAGCGCCAGCGTGACCCCGCCGAAGATCACCCCGGCGCCGACCCAGTACGGCGTGAGCGCCAGCAGCGCCGACGTCACCCGGTTGCCGTCGATCCCGAAGAAGCGCAAGACCGCCAGCTCCGCGAAGGCCGCGGCCAGTACCAAGAGCAGGATCATGCGCCAAGTCTGCCCGCCACGCCTGGCCCTCGGCTTTTCCTCCGCTGTGTCCACCATGTGCACAGCTTCTTTTTACGCGAGCCCGGGAAATGTGGTTGTGAGCTGGGCACGGCCGACACTGTCAGCACCTACCAGCCCCTGACAGCGCGCTGTGCGTGTCCTGTCAGCCGACGGGGTCATTCTCTCCTTGACGCGACTGCCAAGGAGGATGAGATGTCGCTCGCGATCCAGGCGGAAGGCCTGGTCAAACGCTTCGGGGACACCGTGGCGCTCAACGGGGTGGACCTCGAGGTGCCGACGGGCAAGGTGGTCGGCGTCCTGGGTCCGAACGGGGCAGGCAAGACGACGGCGGTCCGGATCCTGGCCACGCTGCTGCGGCCGGACGCCGGGCACGCGACCGTCGGCGGCTACGACGTGGTGCGCGACCCGGTCCGGGTGCGCAGCGTGATCGGGTTGACCGGGCAGTACGCCTCGGTGGACGAAGACCTGTCCGGGACCGAGAACATGGTGCTGATCGGCAGGCTGCTGGGGCTCGCCCGGCCCGCCGCCAAGGCCCGTGCGGCCGAACTGCTCGAGCAGTTCGAGCTGTCCGACGCCGCGGGCCGCGCGGCCAAGACGTACTCGGGCGGGATGCGGCGCAGGCTGGACCTCGCGGCGAGCCTCGTCGGCCGCCCGCAGGTGCTGTACCTGGACGAGCCGACCACCGGGCTGGACCCGCACGCCCGCAACGAGGTGTGGGGGGTGATCCGGCGGCTCGCCGCGGACGGCTCGACGGTGCTGCTGACCACCCAGTACCTGGAGGAGGCCGATCAGCTGGCCGATTCCATCACGGTGTTCGACCACGGCCGGGTGGTCGCCGAGGGCCGCGCCGACGAGCTCAAGCGGCGCGTCGGCGGGCAGACCCTGCAGGTGCGCCCGACGATGCTGACCGACATGGACATGGTGGCCACCATTCTGGCCGACCTGACCGGGGTGCTGCCGGCGCGGGACGACGACACCGGGCTGCTCACCGCGCCCGTGTCCGACCCGGTCCTGCTGTCCACCTTGGTCCGGAGACTCGACGAAGCCGGGATCACCGCGGACGAGCTGGCGCTGCGGCTGCCCAGCCTCGACGAGGTTTTCCTGGCACTGACCGGAAAACCCGTAGAGGAGGTGGTGGCATGACCGCCATCGCGCTCGCCCCGCCGCCGCGGCACATCAGCCCGGCCAAGGCTATCCAGCACGGCCTTTCGCTGAGCTGGCGCGGCATCCTGAAGATCCGCAAGAACCCGGAACAACTGGTCGACGTGACCCTGCAGCCGATCCTGTTCCTGGTGATGTTCGTCTATCTCTTCGGTGGCGCCATCTCCGGCAACACCGGGGCGTACCTGCAGACACTGGCTCCCGCCCTGCTCGTGCAGAACACGATCATGGCGAGCCTGTCGGCCGGGGTCTCCCTCAACACCGACGTCAACAAGGGCGTGTTCGACCGGTTCCGCGCGATGCCGATCGCCCGCTCGGCACCACTGGTCGGGGCGGTTCTCGCGGACGTCGTGCGGTACCTGGTCGCCATCGTCGTACTGCTGGTGATGGCCACGATCATGGGTTTCCGGATCACGACCGACCCGGCCTCGGCGATTCTCGGCGGCCTGCTGATGATTCTGGCCGGCCTGTGCTTCTGCTGGATCGCGGTGTTCGTCGGGATGCTCGTCTCCACCCCGGGCGCCGTGCAGGGGATCATGATCGCCTTCATCTTCCCCCTCACCTTCGGCAGCAACGTGTTCGTGCCGAGCTCGACCATGCCGGGCTGGCTGCGGGCCTGGTCCGACATCAGCCCGGTGAGCCTGCTCGCGAACACGATGCGCGGCCTGTTCGTCGGCGGTGACGTCGCGGGCCCGCTGCTGGGCAGCCTGGCCTGGATGGCCGGGGTCGTGGTGGTGTTCCTGCCGCTGGCCATGCGCGCCTACAAGCGCCGGGTCGGCTGACCACCGGGGGTAGCTGGCCGGCTTTCCGCACCAGGGGGCGGAAAGCCGGCTACTCCGTTTCGAACTCGGCCAGCAACCGCGCCGAAGCATCCTTTTTGGACAGTCGGACGGCGCTGTCGTAAGCCGCCCGGTAACGCTGCTCGCCGAGCTCCGCCCGCACCTGGTCGGCCAGCTCGGCCAGCTCCGGGTCCCCGTCGTCGAAGGCTCCGCGCAGGCAGTGGCTGGCGCCGAGCGCCCAGGCCGCGAGCTCCGGATCGCCTTCCTGGTGGAACAGCCGCGCCGCGACCTGGGTGGCATGCGCGACGTCGGGCATGTCGCCCCGCTCGGTGGCGGAAAGGATCGCGGACGGCAGTCTTTTCCTTGCCTCAGCGGAATTTCCCTGCGACACCAGCAGGGCTGAGGAGTAGACCGCGAGCCACTCGTCCCCCATCCTGGCGGGGAACGGAACCTGCGGAAGCATCGCGGTCAGTTCCGCGACCATCGCCTCGGCTCTCGCGAAATCGCCGGTCCGGCGGGCCAGGTCCAGCGCGATGAACTTCGAGATCGCCTTCAACTCGATCCGCCCGGACGCCTCCGCGCCCGCATCGGCCTCGCGCAGGTCACGCCAGGCACCGTCGATGTCGCCCGAGCGCATCCGTTCCGCGGCCAGCCTCGTCAGCTGCTGCACCTGGTCGTCGGCCGAGTTCAGCTCCTTGGCCAGGGCCAGGCCCTGGGTGAAGCCCGCGATCGCCCGCTCGTGCTCGCCGCGGACGGAGTACGAGCCGGCCTGCATGGCGAGCGTCATCGCGATCCCCCAGCGGTCGCCCACCTGCTGAAACCCGGTGACCGCCCGTTCCCTGGCCTGCTCGCTGCCCTTGAGATCGCCTTTGTCGTCGAGGATGAAGCCCTCGACCCAGCTCGCGCAGGCCTGTGCCCATGGGTCCGGGTTGTCGAGCGACCGGCGCATCTCGCGCTCCGCCAGCTCCGGGTCACGCGCCATGAACGACAACATCGGCAGGGCGAGACTCAGCGCCGGGTAGCGCTCGACCGCTCCGGTGCGCACGCATTCGTCGATCAGTACGTGCAGGTCGAACGACGGGACCATGGTGGGTACCGCGTCGAACAGGTTGTGCATCGTCTTGAACGCGGCGTATGCGTAGTCCGGGATCCGCCCTTCGAAGGCGAGCACGTCGGCGAAGAACTCGCCAGGTGAATCGTTGATCCCGCTGATCACCCAGTACCAGTACAGCGCGACCACCAGCCGGTACGCGGTTTCGGCGTCGTCGGTGTCGATGGCGCGGCGCAGGGCGGTGATCATGTTGTCCTGCTCGGTCTGGAACACCGAGATCGCTTCGAGCTGGTCCGCGCGGCGCAGCATCGGCTCGTGCCGCTCGGCCAGATCGAGGAAGTACGCCGCGAACCGGCGGGTGATCTCGGCCCGCTCACCGGCCTCGTCCAGCCGTTCCTCGCCGTACGCGCGGATCGTCTCCAGCATCCGGTACCGGGGTTCGGCACTGTCTATCGTGTCGACAATAGACTTCTCGACCAGCGAGCCGAGCACGTAGAGCACGTCCTGCTCCGGCAGCGACTCGTCCGCGCAGATCGCCTCGATCGCGGAAACCGTTGCCCCGCTGGGAAAAAGGGACAGCCGCCGGGCCAGCACCCGTTCCGGCTTCTCCAGCAAATCCCAGCTCCACTCGACCACGGCGCGCAAGGTGCGCTGCCGGGGCAGCGCTGCCCGGCTGCCCGAGGTGAGCAGCCGGAACCGGTCGTCGAGCCGGCGCGCGATCTGGTCCACGCTCATCGAGCGCAGCCGCGCCGCGGCCAGTTCGAGCGCCAGCGGCATCCCGTCGAGCCTGCGGCAGATCTCGCGAACCGGGCCGGAAGTGGCCTCGTCCATGGTGAAGCCGGGGCGCACGGCGGCGGCCCGTTCCACGAACAACCGTTCCGCGGCCGGGAGTTCCAGCGGGCCCAGATGGCACAGCGTCTCGCCGGTCACCGCGAGCGGCTCCCGGCTGGTGGCGAGGATACGCAGCGTCGGCAGCCTGGTCAGCAGCTCGTGCGCGAACTCGGCGGCCGCGCCGATCAGGTGCTCACAGTTGTCCAGCACCAACAGGGCTTCGCCGCCGCGCAACAGATCCACGACGCGGCCGAGCGCGTCCATCGCCCCCAGTTTCGGGGCGCTGTTGAGCAAATGCATGTCGAGCGAGCCGAGCGCGCCGAGCACGGCGCCGGTCACATCGGCCCCCGTGCGGACGCTGGCGAGCGGCACGAACCAGACCCGGCCGTGTTCGTAGGCCGGATGCCGGATCGCCGCTTCCGTTGCCAGGCGGGTCTTTCCGGCGCCACCCGGCCCGACGAGGGTGACCAGGCGCGCGGACGACAACGCGGCCGAGAGCAGTTCGAGCTCGCCGTCCCGGCCGACGAAACTGGTGAGCCGGACCGGAAGCTGGTCACGTTCCGGGCGAGGCTTCGCGATCTCGCCACGCAGCACCGCGAGCTGGGTCTGACGGAGTTCGGCGGAGGGATCGACGCCCAGCTCTTCGGCGAGGATGGCGCGGGTCTGCTCGTACACCGCCAGCGCGTCGGACTGCCTGCCCGCCGCGTACAGGGCGCGCATCCGGAGCCCGGCGAGCCGTTCGCGCAGCGGATTCGCGGCCCCTTCGGCTTCCAGGTCGGCGAGGATCTCGGCGTACCGGCCCAGCTCCAGCTCCGCTTCGAAGCGGTCCTCGATCGCCGCCGCGCGCAGATCCGCGAGCCGGGCGGCCGGTGCCTGTACGAACGGGGCGTCCACCACATCGGACAGCGCCTCGCCCTGCCACAGGGTGAGCGCTTCGGTGAGGGCGGCGGAGGCATCGGCGTGATGCGCCGCCGCCAGTTCTCGTCTGCCGCGGGCCGCCAGCTGTTCGAACCGGTGCGCGTCCACTTCCTCGACCTTGAGCAGGTACCCGCCGCCGGCCGAAGTGAGCCTGCCGCTGTCGCCAAGTGCTTTGCGCAGGCGGGACACGAGGGACTGGAGCGCGTTCGCCGCGTCGGCCGGGGGCTCGGCGCCCCACAGCCCGTCGACCAACGCCTCCGCGGTGACCGGGCGATTGGCGTCCAGCGCGAGCCTGGCCAAGAGCATGCGCAGGCGAGCGCCGCCGACTTCGATCGGCGCCCCGTCGTCCGCCCGGACCCGTACCGGGCCGAGAACCGAAACCTGCACGATTCCACCTTCCCAGAACACGGGGACCAGACGTGCGCTGACTCCCTACTCAAGGCGGGATTTTCCCGGCAAAACGGTCGCCTGCCGGAAATCGTCGTACCCTCGCGCTACCGTCGCAGGCAGTCGATTCTCAGGGGGTTCTCAATGACCTTGCGGCGGGTGGCGCTGCTGGTGGCGACCGTGGCCGGGCTCGTCTTCGGCAGCGGAGCCGCCGACGCGGCCCCGCCGGCGGCCGGTTCGGACGGCGCCGGGGACAGCTACTACCCGCAGGACGGCAACGGCGGATACGACGTCGCCGACTACCACCTGACGGTCGGTTACAACCCGGCCACGCATCAGCTCAGGGGAGACCAGGTGATCACCGCGCGCGCCACCGAGTCGCTGCGCTCGTTCAACCTGGATCTGGAAGGCCTGACGGTCGACTCGGTGCGCGTCAACGGAAAGGTGGCCGCGTTCAGCCGCAACGGCGAGCACGAGCTGACGGTCACCCCGCAGCGGCCGCTGCGCCGTGGCGAGGGCATCGTCGCGGAGGTCGTCTACCACGGTGTGCCCGCCCCGATCAGCGATCCGCTGCTGGGCGACAACGGCTGGCAGTACTCGGCGTCCGGCGGCGCGTTCGTCGCCGGGGAGCCGCATTCGGCGGCCACCTGGTACCCGGTCAACGACACCCCGAAGGACAAGGCCACCTTCCACCTGTCGATCACCGTGCCCAAGGAGTGGGGCGTGATCGCGAACGGCCGCGAGGTGGGCACCCACGGGAATACGCACGTGTGGGCGGAGGAAACACCCGTGGTGCCGTACATGACCACGGTCGGCATCGAGCAGTGGGAGTTCCAGCGCGGCCGGCTCGGCGACGGCACGCCGGTGGTGAGCGCGTTCGCCCCCGGCACGAGTGACGCGACGAAGGCGGCCGAGGCCCGGCTGCCCGAGATCCTCGACTTCCTGGCCTCGAAGTTCGGCCCCTACCCGATCGACGCCGCCGGCGGCATCTTCCTGGCCGAGCCGATCGGCTTCTCGCTGGAGACGATGAGCAGGCCCATCTATTCGGGCCGCGCGGGCAACATCCAGACGATCGTGCACGAGAACGCTCACCAGTGGTACGGGGACTCGGTGGCGGTCGAGGACTGGAAGGACGTCTGCCTCAACGAATGCTTCGCGTCGTACGCGCAGTGGCTGTGGTCCGAGGCGAAGGACGGGCAGGATCTCGACACCCGCTACCGCAGCACGGTCGCCTCGGCGAGCGCGCAGTTCTGGGCGGGCAAGCTGTACGACATGGGCCCTGGCAAGGAGTTCACGTCCGTGTACAGCAAGGGCCCGATGGCGCTGCACGCGCTGCGCCGCCAGATCGGGGACAACGCGTTCAACCTCGTGCTCCGCACCTGGCCTGCCTTGCACCGCAACGAAAACGCGAGCCTGCCGGAATTCCAGCGGTACGTGGAGCGCGTCTCGCACCAGAGCCTGCAGGGCTTCTTCGACGCCTGGTTTTACGGCAACAGCAAACCGGCCGACCAGTACCTGTACCCGGGTTCGCTCAAACCCCAGGCTTGAGGTTCCGAGGTCTGCGGGGCGAGCTTTCGTTGCGATTCGACCAATGCGGCCGAAAGCGCAGCAAGGAGTGGGCGCCTTCGAAACCGTGCTGAGCGACTACCTCGGCCTCGACCTGGATCTGGCGAGTCTGACCGGAGACGACGACGGATGGAGCCGCACCGAGGCGGTTCTCGACCCGGCGAAGCTGATCGCGGCCACTTCTCGCCCAGAACCCTGCCGCGGCCCCTCGCCCTGCAGCAACGCTCCAATTTCCCACTGGACAAGGAAATCCTCGCCACGGCCGAACACGGTCCTGCACATCAGCGCCGTGTGACCCCGGCAATGAGAAACGCCCCCAGGGAACGAATCCCTGGGGGCGTATCGCTGCTTACCCGAGTTACTCGGCCTCGGTCTCGCGGTCGCCCGCGGCACCGATGGACACCGGCGGGGCGTCCGGCACCTCGAGCGGCTTGGACTCGCCGCGGAAGGTGAAGTGCGCCTTGTCGTCCTTGTCCTCGGGGTTCCCGCTCCAGCCCTCGACGTCCACGATGATGATCTGACCCGGCTGCACCTCGCCGAACAGGATCTTCTCGGACAGCTGGTCCTCGATCTCCCGCTGGATGGTCCGGCGCAGCGGACGGGCACCGAGCACCGGGTCGAAGCCGCGCTTGGCCAGCAGCGCCTTCGCCTTGTCGGTCAGCTCGAGCGCCATGTCCTTGGCCTTGAGCTGCGTCTCCACGCGGGTCGCCATCAGGTCCACCATCTCGATGATCTGCTGCTGCGTGAGCTGGTGGAAGACGATGATGTCGTCGATCCGGTTGAGGAACTCGGGCCGGAAGTGCTTCTTCATCTCCTCGTTGACTTTTTGCTTCATCTTGTCGTACTTGGCTTCGCCCTCATTGCCGGACGAGAAGCCGAGACTCACGGACTTGGAGATGTCCTGAGTGCCCAGGTTCGAGGTGAAGATCAGCACCGTGTTCTTGAAGTCGACCGTGCGGCCCTGACCGTCGGTGAGGCGACCGTCCTCCAGCACCTGCAGCAAGGTGTTGTAGATCTCCTGGTGCGCCTTCTCGATCTCGTCGAACAGCACCACCGAGAACGGCTTGCGCCGCACCTTCTCGGTGAGCTGGCCGCCCTCTTCGTAGCCGACGTACCCGGGAGGGGCGCCGAAAAGCCGCGAAGCGGTGTAGCGGTCGTGGAACTCGCCCATGTCGATCTGGATGAGCGCGTCGTCCTCGCCGAACAGGAACGCCGCCAGCGCCTTGGACAGCTCGGTCTTACCGACACCGGACGGACCGGCGAAGATGAACGAGCCCGACGGGCGCTTCGGGTCCTTCAGGCCGGCGCGGGTGCGGCGGATGGCCTGCGAGACCGCCTTGACGGCGTCCTCCTGGCCGATGATCCGCTTGTGCAGCTCCTCCTCCATGCGGAGCAGACGCGTGGTCTCCTCCTCGGTGAGCTTGAACACCGGGATACCGGTCCAGTTGGCCAGGACCTCGGCGATCTGCTCGTCGTCGACCTCCGCGACGACGTCCAGGTCCCCGTCCTTCCACTGCTTCTCCCGCTCGCCCTTCTGGCCGAGCAGCGTCTTCTCCTCGTCACGCAGCCGGGCGGCGCGCTCGAAGTCCTGCGCGTCTATCGCCGACTCCTTGTCACGGCGGACGGCCGCGATCTTCTCGTCGAACTCGCGCAGGTCCGGCGGCGCCGTCATGCGACGGATACGCATCCGGGCGCCGGCCTCGTCGATCAGGTCGATCGCCTTGTCCGGCAGGAACCGGTCGTTGATGTACCTGTCGGCCAGGGTGGCCGCGGCGACCAGCGCGGAGTCGGTGATCGACACGCGGTGGTGCGCTTCGTAGCGGTCACGCAGACCCTTGAGGATCTCGATGGTGTGCTCGAGCGAGGGCTCGCCGACCTGGATCGGCTGGAAGCGGCGCTCCAGCGCGGCGTCCTTCTCGATGTACTTGCGGTACTCCTCGAGCGTGGTGGCGCCGATGGTCTGCAGCTCACCGCGGGCGAGCATCGGCTTCAGGATCGAAGCCGCGTCGATCGCGCCCTCGGCGGCACCCGCGCCGACGAGCGTGTGCAACTCGTCGATGAACAGGATGATGTCGCCGCGGGTCTTGATCTCCTTGAGCACCTTCTTCAGGCGCTCTTCGAAGTCACCGCGGTAGCGGGAACCGGCGACCAGTGAGCCGAGGTCGAGCGTGTAGAGCTGCTTGTCCTTCAGCGTCTCCGGGACCTCGCCCTTGACGATGTTCTGCGCCAGGCCCTCGACGACGGCGGTCTTGCCGACGCCGGGCTCGCCGATCAGCACCGGGTTGTTCTTGGTACGGCGGGAAAGCACCTGCATGACCCGCTCGATCTCCTTGCCGCGCCCGATGACCGGGTCGAGCTTGCCCTCGCGGGCGGAAACCGTCAGGTTGCGGCCGAACTGGTCGAGCACCAGCGAAGAGGACGGCGTGCCCTCGCCGCGGCCGGCGCCGGCCTCGGCCGGCTCCTTGCCCTGGTAGCCCGACAGCAGCTGCAGCACCTGCTGGCGCACGCGGTTGAGGTCCGCGCCGAGCTTGACGAGCACCTGTGCGGCGACGCCCTCGCCCTCGCGGATCAGGCCGAGCAGGATGTGCTCCGTGCCGATGTAGTTGTGGCCGAGCTGCAGCGCTTCGCGCAGCGACAGCTCGAGCACCTTCTTGGCACGCGGGGTGAAGGGGATGTGTCCGCTCGGGGCCTGCTGGCCCTGGCCGATGATTTCCTCGACCTGCTGGCGGACGCCCTCCAGCGCGATGCCCAACGATTCGAGCGCCTTGGCGGCGACACCCTCACCCTCGTGGATCAAACCCAGGAGGATGTGCTCGGTGCCGATGTAGTTGTGGTTGAGCATCCTGGCTTCTTCCTGGGCCAGGACGACCACCCGCCTCGCGCGGTCGGTGAACCTCTCGAACATTCCCACTCCCTCGACTGCTGCGCCGGCGGTGAGCCTCCATCACGAGCTTCGGATGGATTCAGCACCGTAGGTCCACTGTAGTAGCCAACGCCGCGCGCCGGACTACCACTGGGTCGGATTACGTCACAGAAGTCAGCACGCCGGCGGGGGCCGGCGATCACGTCTTCGCTGGTTACTGACTTCCTGTCCAACGTGTGGACACGGCCGTGGATTCCGCGCCGCGCCATTGTCCGCTCAGCGCGAACGCCCGCACTGGCGAGTTCCCGGAAAGACTGTAAGGTAAGGCACGCCTAACACTCGTTTGGAGCAGAGGGGGCCGCCATCGACACCGTCCGGCTCCGCTCCGCGCCCACCGGGCTCGCGGCCTCGGTCGCATCTGCCGCGGCGCGGCAGCGACGCGTCAAGTTCCGCGCTGACCTGCCCGAAACCGGCGGCTGGCAGCGCTGTTCGGAGTTGCTGGACGACGTCTCGCGGTTCGACGTATGGCGGAAACTGCTCGGCGAATGGCTGCGGGAACGCTTCGGCGAGGCACCGGATCGGACCACCGCCGGTTACGTCATGTCGTGGTACCTGCACGTGCCGGCTTACGCCGCGGCGTTGCTGATGTCCCACGAAAGAAGGGTTCCATTACTCCGGCCAGGCGAACTTGCCTTCCGGCTCGGCAACGACCGGCCACACCCGGATGCGGTCGCCGTGCTCGGAACCGAGTTCTACTGCCTGCCCGACGACCCCGGCGCGGCTGATCCCGAGGCCACGGTCGTCGCCGATGAGCACGCGCTGGCCGCCGTACTGCGCGCCCGTTATATCGCGCACGTGGCGAAATTCATCCCTGCCTACGCGCAGGCCACCAGGCTCGGCCGCCGCACGCTGTGGGCGGCAGCGACCGATGCGCTGGACAACGCGCTGTGGTGGGTGGGCAGACAGGACGGCAACGAGGCGGCGGGCGTCGCCGACGCGGCGCTGGTCCTCGACGCCCGGCACGCCCCGCTCACCTCCGCTTCGGCGCTCCGGCTTTCGGCCGACGGCTGGACGCGGCGGCGCGAGAGTTGCTGCTTCTCCTACCTGTTGCCGGACGAGTCCGAATGCGCCGAATGCCCTCGAATCTGCCCTAGGTGAGTTTCGCCACAGAAGGACGGCGAACGGCCGGTGTGAGCGCGCCGGTGTCGAGGCGGTCTTGGACAAACATGACAGCTGGCCCGCTCCGAAGTTCACGCTGACCCGAGCAGTGCCCGGAACCGCGCGAGTCCGTCGAGTGCTACCGCGACCATTGTGGAATCGATTGCTGGGGACGGAAGTCGGAATAGATCCAAATGGGGCCGGCCACGGCCGCCGGCCCAACGTTATGCGACACTCGCCACCGAGCTGGGTTATAGCGGTAGGCGTGATTTCACCGTCCGCGTAGAACTGTGTTCAAGAATGCTGACGCGCCGACGAGCAGGCCGCGGTCCGCGTCCGTCTGCTTTCGATCGGATTGGTAACCCGCGACAAGGGCCGCCGGGAAGATTCCCGGCGGCCCTTGCGACAAGCTTTGCGAACTCGCCTCAGTTCTTCTTGTGGTAGGCCTCGACGACCTCCGAGGGGATACGCCCGCGGTCGGAAACCTGGTAGCCGTTCTTGCGCGCCCAAGCGCGAATAGCCTGGTTCTGCTCCCGATCAACCGAAGCCGAGCTGGCGGCAGGCTTGGCCGAAGGACGGCCGGCCCGCTTCCGGCCACCCGCACGGCGCGCGTGCTCGACATACTGAGCCAGCGCGTCGCGCAGCTCTTCCGCGTTTTCGCTGGAGAGGTCGATCTGGTAGTTGATCCCATCCAAACCGAACTCGACGGTCTCATCCGCCTCAGAACCGTCGAGGTCGTCCACGAGGGAGACCAGCACCTTCTGTGCCATCAGTTTCCTCCTGTTTTGTGCCAGCCAGAATGTTCAGGTGGGGCGAGCGCCCCAGTCAGAAGCCATTGACTACGACATTAATACCCGTAAACGCAGCGTAGTGCAAATCTCGTTTGCACGGTCACGGCTATTCCGGACGCACCAGCGGGAACAGGATCGTCTCCCGGATACCAAGACCGGTGAGTGCCATCAGCAACCGATCGATACCCATTCCGACGCCACCCGAGGGCGGCATTCCGTACTCCAGCGCGCGCAGGAAATCCTCATCCAAGCGCATGGCTTCACTATCTCCGGCCGCGGCCAGCCTTGACTGCTCGACCAGCCTTTCCCGCTCGATCACCGGATCGACCAGCTCCGAGTAACCGGTGGCGAGCTCGAAACCGCGTACGTAGAGATCCCACTTCTCCGCGACGCCGGGCACACTGCGGTGCTGTCTGGTCAATGGCGAAGTCTCGATCGGGAAATCGCGCACGAATGTGGGCGCGTGCAGATGATCGCCGATCAGATGCTCCCACAGTTCTTCCACGAGCTTGCCGTGTCCCAGTTTCGGATCCGGCTCCAGGCCGTGGGCCTGCGCGAACGCACGAAGTTCCGGCACCGTGGTCTCCGGGGTGACTTCCGCACCGAGGGCCTCGGACAACGAGCCGTACATGGTGAGACTGGTCCATTCACCGGACAGGTCGTAAGTCGATCCGTCGGCGAGTGTCACTTCGAGTGTGCCGAATACCGACTGTGCGGCTTCCTGGATCAGCTGCCTGGTCATCACCGCGTTGGTGTCATAGGTCGCATACGCCTCGTAGAACTCCAACATGGCGAATTCAGGCGAATGCGAAGAGTCGCTGCCCTCGTTGCGGAAGTTGCGGTTGATCTCGAAGACCTTCTCGATCCCGCCGACCACACAGCGCTTCAGGTACAACTCCGGCGCGATGCGCAGAAAGAGGTCGATATCGAAGGCGTTGGAGTGGGTGGTGAACGGCCGGGCCGCCGCGCCGCCGTGCAACGTCTGCAGCATCGGCGTTTCCACCTCGACGAACCCGCGGCGTTCGAAGGAATTGCGCAGGGAACGCACCACGGCGGCCCTCGTGCGCACGACATCACGCGCCGCCGGACGCAAGATCAAGTCGACATATCGCTGACGGATGCGCGTTTCCTCGGCCAGTTCCTTGTGCGCGACCGGCAGCGGGCGGACCGCTTTCGAGGTGATCTGCCACGAGTCGGCCATAACCGAAAGCTCACCGCGCCTGGAGGTGATCACCTCGCCGTGCACGAAAACGTGGTCGCCGAGGTCGACATCCGATTTCCAGGCCGCGAGTGCGTCGGCACCGACGCCGGCAAGGCTGATCATCGCCTGCAACTCGGTGCCGTCGCCTTCGCGCAGAGTAGCGAAACAGAGTTTGCCGGTGTTCCGCATGAACAGCACGCGGCCGGTGACGCCGACGATCTCACCGGTCCGCGCATCGACCGGCAACCCGGAAAACTTGGCCCTGATCTCGGCGAGGGTATGCGTTCGCGGGACCTCGACCGGATAAGGCTGCCCACCCTCCGCGATTATCCGGTCGCGCTTGGCCCGGCGAACCCGCATCTGTTCCGGCAGGTCGTCATCGGGCAAGGGGCGCTCGGAAGCGGCGGAATCGGTCATGCGCATAGAGTACGAACCCCGCCGGGCGCGGAGCCAACCGGATTACGTTTTCGGCGAATAGGATTGGGTGCGTGACCGAGCACACCGCCGAGCAGGAACTGCGTTCCCGGCGCGCCCGATCCTTCGGGGCCAGCGCCGACGCCTACGCCGAGCACCGACCCGATTACCCGCTTCCGGCATTGCGCTGGGGATTACCCGAAAAAGCGGAACATGTCCTCGATCTCGCCGCGGGAACGGGAAAACTTTCCGAAGGCCTGCTGGCGCTGGGCCTGCGGGTCACCGCGGTGGAACCCGATCCGGAAATGCGCGCGGAACTCACCCGCAGGCAACCAGGGGTGCCGGCGCTCGCCGGAACAGCCGAGAACATCCCGCTGCCCGACGCCGAGGTCGACGCGGTCGTCGTCGGCCAGGCGTTCCACTGGTTCGATGTCGAGCCGGCGCTGACCGAGATCGCCAGGGTGACCCGGCCCGGCGGCATGGTGGCGGCGTTATGGAACCACGACGACATCTCCGTGCCGTGGGTTGCCGAGTTCGGCCAACGGGCGCGCACCGGGGTGAGCCGCCAGTGGACCGTGCCGGGCTCGGACCTGTTCTCCCACGAGGCGTTCGAGAACTTCGAGCGGACCCGGTTCCCGCACGTCCAGCGCCGCACCGCCGAATCGCTGGTGGAAACCGTGGCCACGCACTCGCATTTCCTGGTCATCTCCGCCGAGGAACGCGAAGCCAAACTGGCGGAGTTGCGCGATTTCCTCGCGGCGACACCGGAAACCGCGCACGGCGAGTTCGAACTGCCGCTCGTCACCACCGTGATCCGCGGAGTGCGCAAGGGCTAGCGAGTCTGGCGCTCGTACGCCAGGCGCAGCCCCAGCAAAGTCAGTTCCGGCACATGTTCGGTGATCGTCTCCGATTCGGCGACCACCAGCGGGGCGAGGCCGCCGGTGGCCAGCACCACGACCGGGCCATCGGCGGACAGCTCCTTCACGATCCGCCTCACCAGCCCGTCGACCTGGCCCACGAACCCGTACAGGATCCCGGACTGCAGGCATTCCACGGTGTTCTTGCCGATCACCGACCGCGGCGCCACCAGCTCGACCTTGCGCAGCGCCGCCGCACGAGCGGCCAGTGCGTCCACCGAGATCTCGATACCGGGCGCGAACGCGCCACCGAGGAACTCACCCTTCGCCGAGATCGCGTCCACGTTGGTGGAGGTGCCGAAATCGACCACGACGCAAGCGGTGTTGTGCAGGTGGTGCGCGGCAAGCGTGTTCACCAGCCGGTCCGCGCCGACCTCACGCGGGTTGTCGACCAGCAACGGGACCCCGGTCCGGACTCCGGGCTCCACAACGACTTTCGGCACGCGCGGGTAGTAGCGGCCCAGCATGACCCGCAGCTCGCGCAGCACCGCGGGCACCGTGGACAGCGCGCTGATCCCGGTCACCTCGTCGGCGTACGAACCCAGCAGCCCGCGCATGGTGAGCGACAGCTCGTCGGCGGTCATCTGCGCGTCGGTCCGCATCCGCCAGTCCGCGATCAGCTCCTCGCCGTCGAAGAGCCCGAGAACGATGTTCGTATTGCCGACGTCTATGGCCAGCAGCAACTAGCTCTCCGCGTGCAGCAGTGCGTCGAGCCGGGCGGCGTCGACGGTCTCGGCGGTGGGGAAGGCCGGCTCCCCGCCCGGCTGGACGATGCTGACCGAACCGCTGAGCAGCCCGGAACCCTCGGGCGCGAACCCGGCGTCACCGCCGCGGTGTGCGATCCGGTTGTCCTCGTCGACGAAGACGATCCGCGGCTGGAAGGACGTGGCCTCGGCGTTGGTCATCTGGGCGTAGGAGATCAGGATGACCAGATCGCCTGGGTGCACCAGGTGGGCGGCGGCGCCGTTGATGCCGAGCACCCCGCTGTCGCGCTCGCCGGGGATCACGTAGGTCTCCAGCCGCGCGCCGTTTGCGATGTCCACAATGGACACCTGCTCGCCCGGCAGCAGGTCGGCGGCCTCCATCAGGGTCTGATCGACGGTGACCGAACCGACGTAGTGCAGATCGGCCTGGGTGACCGTCACGCGATGGATCTTGGACTTGAGCATGGTGCGGAACATGGTGGCTCTCCCTCATTCCCCTGCGTTGCCGAGCAGCACGGCGACGTTGTCGATCAGCCGGGTCCGGCCAACGTGAGCGGCAATCAACAACCGCGCCTCCCCATCGACGGGCGCGGGACCGAGATCGGTTCCACGCAGTTCCAGATAATCGAGCGAGACCTCCGGCCGCGCGGCCAGCGTTTCCCGCGCCGCGGCCAGCACCGCGTCGGCCCCTTGCAGGCCGGCGTGCGCTCCCGCGGCCAGCGCCGCGGACAGCACCACGGCGTCGGCTCGTTGTTCCGGGGTCAGGTAGACGTTGCGCGAGGACAGCGCGAGGCCGTCCGTCTCACGCACCGTTGGCACCCCGATCGGCCTTGTCGCCAGGTTGAAATCGGCGACCATCCGCTTGATCAGCACCAGCTGCTGGTAGTCCTTCTCCCCGAAGAACGCGTAGTCCGGGCGGATGATGTTGAACAGCTTGTTCACCACGGTGAGCATCCCGGAGAAATGCCCCGGCCGGTGCGCGCCCTCGAGCTCGTCGCCGAGCGGGCCGGGGTGCACCGTGACCGCGCGGCCCGGCAGGTACAGATCGTCGGCCTTGGGCACGAACGCCAGGTCGACCCCGGCCTCGGCCAGCTTCTCCAGATCGCGGTCCAGCGGGCGCGGGTACGACTCGAAGTCCTCGCCCTCGCCGAACTGCAGCGGGTTCACGAAGATCGAGGCGCCGACGACCGTGTTCGGCAGGCGCTTGGCGCGGCGCAGCAACTCCAGGTGCCCGGCGTGCAGCGCGCCCATTGTCGGGACCAGCGCGACCTTCCGGCCGACCGAGTGCAGCGCGGCCGCGACCCGGCTGACGTCGTCCGGGGTCTGGAAGACGTTCAGCTGCCCGCGGGTGAATTTCGGGATGGGAGTCACTTCGGTCCTTCGAGCAGTTCGGTGATTTCGGCGGCCGCGCCGGCGCCGAGCAGGCCGGCCGCCGTGGCCCTGGCGGCTGTCCGCCGGGCGAGCGCCGTGTAGCAGGGTTCGATCTCGGGCGCCGCGTCCGCGAGCACCTCCAGATGCTTGCGGACGGTGCCGACATCGCCACGTGCCACCGGCCCGGTCAGGGCCCGGTCGCCGTGACGCAAAGCGTTGTCCAGTGCCGCTGACAGCAGCGGGCCCAGCATCCGCTCCGCGTTCGCTATCCCTGCTCCGCCAAGGAGTTGCAGGCAGTCCGCGACGAGGGTGACGAGGTTGTTCGCGCCGTGCGCGAGCGCCGCGTGGTAGAGCGGGCGCGCGGATTCGGGCACCCGCACCGGCTCGCCGCCCATCTCGACGGTCAGCGCCTCGCCGACGTTCCAGGCCGCCTCGTCTTCCGGGGCCGCGGTGACGCCGATGGTGCAGGCGGCCATCCGCTGCAGGTCTTCCTCGCGGCCGGTGAAGGTCATCACGGGGTGTAATGCCAGCGGCAGCGCCCCGGCTTCGGCCGCCGGATCCAGCACCGCCACACCGTGCGCGCCGGACGTGTGGATCACGATCTGCCCCGGCCGCCAGGTCTTCGTCGCGGCGAGTCCTGAAACCAGGCCCGGCAAGGTGTCGTCGGGGACCGCGAGCAACACCAGATCGGCCGCCGTGACCACCTCGTCCGGCGGCAGCAGCGGGACGCCAGGCAACAGGCGTTCAGCGCGCTCGACGGACGCGGCGGAGATCCCGGAGGCGGCGACGACGCTGTGCCCGGCACGCGTAAGCGCGGCGCCAAGCACGCTGCCGACCCGGCCGGCGGAGACCACTCCGACGCCAAGCCGGGCGGGCCTCATTGCGTGCCCCTTTGGACGCACATGGCAAGAAACTCCTCAACTCGTTCCAGTCCCGCTCTTCCAGGCGCGGGTACCGGACGACGGCGCGAGAGTAGCTCGAAGCCGGACGGGCCGACCGGCGTTGGTGACAAGCTTCACCCGTCCTGGGGCATCCCGGCTACGCGTTTTCCCCCGCCAGCCGGACGGCTTCGGCGCGGGAATTCCGCAGGCTGGTCAGCAGTTCCTGCTCACGGCGCGGGCTCTGCCCGGTCGGCTTCGCGCGTTTCAAGAACGCCAGCTGGGTGACACTCGCCTGATACGCCGCCACCGCCTTCGCAGCCCGCCGTCCGGACTGCCGCCGGGCCTGTCTGCGCCACTGCCGCCTGCCGGTCAGGCTGGACAGCAGCTCGACCTCCGAGGCCGCGATCCACCGCGCCTGCACCATGTTCGGCAGCGCCGCGACGATGATCCGCTGTTCGCGCCGTCGTTGCAGCAGCACCAGCAGGAAGACCGCGATGAACATCGGCACGAAGATCAGGAAGTACACGTTGAGGAACGTCTTGGCGCCACCGAGCGTGGCGGCGCCGTTCCACAACGCGTGCAGGAAGACCGCGCAGACGTAGCCGGCCAGCGGAGCCAGAATCCTGGTGGCCTTCGAGGCCGACCCCGCCGCCACGCCGAGCCCGATTCCGGTGAGCGTCGCGAACAGCGGATGCGTGAACGGGGAGAGCACGCCCCTGAGCACGAACGCGGCGACCACTCCGGCGCTGGTGCCGTCGCCGAACCCGTAGTCGGCGAAGGCCCGGCCGAAGTAATAGATGTTCTCGGTGAAGGCGAAGCCGGCCGCGGTGAACCCGGCGTAGACGATGCCGTCGATGATCCCGTCGAACTCTTCGCTGCGGCGCAACAGGATCGCCAGCACGAACGCGCCCTTGGCCGCCTCCTCGACCAGCGGGGCCGAGACCAGCGCACTGACCCGGCTGCCCTTTCCGTTGCCCAGCAACAAATCCCCGACTGTCTCGGCGGTGTTGTTGATCAGCAGGGCGGTGATCGTCGCGATACACGCGCCGTAGGCGAACGCGAGCAACAGCAGTTTCGCCGGCTCCGGCTCCCAGCGGTCGATCCACAGGAACGCCGCCACCACCACGGCGACCGGGATCAGCGCGGCGGCCATCCCGATCGCGACCGCCAGCAGGCCGACGCGCACGGTGGCGAGCGCGAGCAGGGTCAGCCCGCATACCGCGACCACGATGAGGCCGAGCACGGGCAAGAGCACGGTGATCCTGCGGGGAGCCGTCACAGCCCGGCACTCTACGGTGACGCTCCACGCACTCCGGAGAGTGCTGTGGCGGGCGCCTCAGTCTTCGGCGCGGCGGCGCCTTCGCGGGATCGCGTCCGTGGTGCCGTGCGCCTTGAGTAGATCGCTCACCGAACGACCGGACGCGTGCGAACCCGTCGGCGTGCCCTCCTCGAGCGCGGGTCGGTAGCCCGAGGACTCCGCCACGCGGCGGCCGTTCGACTCTGGCACGGCCCGATAGCCCGACGACTCGCCGGACCGGCGCCCGGCCTGCGGCGCTGCCCGGTAGCCGGACGACTCACCGGACCGACGCGGCGGCGCGTTACGGTAGCCCGACGATTCGCCGGTGCGACGCGGCGGCTCGATGGGCGCTTGGTAGCCCGAGGACTCGCCGCGGCGGACTTCGGACATATCCGGTTTGGCGTGGCTGCCGGAGTGCTGGCCGCCGTTCGACGTGCCCCATGACGGCGGTTCGCCTTCCGCGCGTCGCCTGCGGCCGCCGCCCGAGGTCTCGGCGGGCGACTCGTCCTCGGAGCGACGGCGACGGCCACCGCCCCGGGCTTCCTGCGCGGCGCGACGCACCTCGACGGGCAACGTCGGATTGCTCGGCGACGGCAGTTCTTCTTCCGGCGGCTTAACCGGTTCCGCCCTGGCCACCACGGGCTCGGGGTGGCGGGCCGGCGCCGGCTCGGGGGTCTTGGGCGCGGTGTTGCCGTTCTCCCCGCGATCACGGTTGAAGCGGCCTTCCCACGAAGGCGTCCAGTCGGCGTCCACCGGCTTGGACATCTTCGTCGGCTCTTCGACGGGCTCAGGCTCCGGCTTCTCCGCCTTCGCCCGGCGCGCCCGCTCAGACGGACTGAACGCGGGGCGGGTCGACTCGGCGCGAGTGTCACGCCGCTGCTCACGCGGCGGCGTCGCGGGCGCCTGCACGCGGGTCTGCTCCGCGCGGGCTTCGGCGGCGGCCTTCGAAATGCTCGACGCGGCCGAAGTGCGGTTCGGCAGTGGCTGATCGTTGTTCGGCGGGCGCCGCGGCGGGAGGTCCAGGGAACGCTCTGGACGGCGTGGCTCCGGCGCGGCCGGACGCCCACCGGCCCGCGCCGGCTGTTTTTCCCGGACGCGGTCCATGAACTGCGTCGGCCGCTCCTTCGGCGGCGTGGGAGCCGCTGTCAGCTGCGCCGGGGTGCGATTGCCGTTGCCCGAGGCGGGTTCCACGACGCGCTGTTCCTCGCGAAGCGCACGCATCCGCGTTGCCTGCGCAGTGAGCGCGACGCGCTCCAGAAGCACTTCGCCACCGAAGAGCGACTGCAGGTTGTCCCGCAGCGCGCTCACTTCGGCGCGCAGGGCGTCGAGTTCGTTCCGGGAATCGGCCTGCACCCTGGAACGGGTTTCGGCCTCGATTTCCAGCTCGTACTCGCGCCGGGCCGCGATCTCCCGTTCCAGTTCCAGTTCGTAGACCTCTTGCGCCTGCGCGACGGCTTCTTCCGTGCTGGCAGCGCTCTTGCGGTACTTGACCGCGAGGAACGCTCCGACGAGTGCGGCCCACAGCGCGGCGACGATGCCCAACCGTAGGTAGCGGATGTCGTCGGCCAGCACGAGTGCCAGGGTCGCGGCCAGGGCGAGGGCCAAGCCGACGACGAACCACGGCCTGCCCAATAGGCGGCCGCGCGAGTCGTCACCCACGCCAGTCATGCCGAACACCGTACCCTCTAGTTATTCGTTTGAGACCTAGTCGGTACTTCGAGCGGTAGCTTCCCCGCGTTAACCGGTCGAGTGATTATCGCGATCCTGATCACGCCGCTCTGGCGTGCGGCAGCAGTGTTCCAGCCACAAAGCCGCCGGTACAAGTAGCGCGGCACTGATCAAGCCGATGATCGCGCTGCGTGAGTCTCCGGCGGCCGCCGATACCTCGTTGACACGTGGCAGCAGAGCCACTAGAGCGCCCAGCCACGCGCCGAAGAACAAGGCTCCCAGCAAAGAGGACGCTTTCGCGAGCGCCACCGCCCGGGCGACTGCGATCGCGCCGACGAGCCGGCCGGCCTTGATCCGGCTCCGGATGGACAGCGCCAGCACGAGTTCGATCACCGCGATCACGAGCAGGGTCACCCCGGCGAGCCGCGGCAGTTCCGGCAGCGAGCCGTAGGCGAATTCGAAGGCGAGATACGCCAGCACCAGCCCGATCAGCCCAGCGGTCACCAGTTCACGGGGCCGCGTGAAATGCATGGGGCCTACGGTACCCGTAACGACTTGACCCTCCAGTCGCTGGAGACCGCAACATGAAGGACGTGAGCAGGAAGTTCACCATCGGCGAGCTGGCACGCCGGACCGGGCTGAGCGTGAAGACGATCCGGTTCTACTCCGATGAGGGGCTGCTCCCGCCCACCGACCGCACGCAGTCGGGCTACCGGCTCTACGACACCACGTCGCTGGCCCGGCTCGAACTGATCCGCACCCTGCGCGAACTCGGCCTCGGTCTCGGTGAGATCGCGCAGGTGCTGGCCAGCGAGACCACCGTGCCCCGCCTGGCGGCCCGGCACGTGGACGCGCTCGACGAGCAGATCCGCCGGCTCCGGCTTCGCCGGGCAGTGCTGCGCGCGGTCGTGAAGCGCGAATCCGAACTGGAGGAAGTGAAGCTGATGAACAAACTGGCCTCGATGTCTGACGACGAACGCGCCAGGCTGCTCGACGAGTTCTGGGCGGAGATGACCGAGGGCCTCGACGTGGACTCGGCGTTCTACGACAGGCTGCGCTCGGCGAAACCGGTGTTGCCCGACGATCCGAGCCCGGAACAGGTGGAGGCCTGGGTCGAGTTCGCCGAACTGATCCAGGATCCCGCCTACCGGCGGGCGATCCGGAGCATGAGCGAACGCCATGCCGCGGTCCGGGCCGCGGGGGTGAACCCGCAGCCCCTGCCGGTCCAGCAGGAAACGTTGTCCGGCTGGACGGACCGAGCGCAGGCGTTGCTCGACAAGGGAAGCGCACCAGATTCGAAACCGGCACAGAAGCTGGCGAGTGAGGTGGAACGCAGCGGTGTCGGCCTGACCCGGCAGGAACTGGCCGACCGGATCGAGCGGCACAACGACGCACGGGCCGAGCGTTACTGGCAGCTGCTGGCGATCATGAACGGCTGGCCGCCGATTCCCAGCCGCTCCGCGGCGATGGCATACATCGTCGCGGCGCTGCGCGCCTGACCGACCGGGCTCCGGACAGCTGCGGGCGCCCGCAGGTGTTCGGGCTCCGTTCGGGCCGCGATGAACTTGGGATCCGCCGGCCGGAGGAGAGAAAGTCCTCTTTGGACATCACGGCCTGCACGAGAAAGCAGACGCCGGTGACCATGGTGAATCCACCGTGTTGGTACGCGAACGCGGCTTGAACGTGCCCGGCGACGTGCGGATCCTCGGGTAGGGTGACCATCCGTTCGCGGCGTATGCAGAGGGGTTTGCCCCGGCCCACGCGCCCGCCCAACTCCCGCCCGGCGACGCCACCCACGCCTCCACGCCGCCCACACCCCGCCACCGAACCGATCCCCAGCGCCCTCAGCGGCCGACGCACCGTTGAACACCGCGCGGATCGGGGCGGTCGTGGGGTGCCTTAGCGCGCTCCGCGCGCGTCCGTTCCTGTCGCAGTGCAATCGTTGCAGCGCAAGGGAAAGGCACGAGTACAGAGATCAAGAGAACTCCTCGCCGGAGGGGCTGCCCCAGGATGACCAGGGGCTCGTAGCTCGGGCGCCGGTGGAGTGGGTGGTTGCGTCGGGTGGCTAACCCGCCTAAATCCGCTTGCCCCAACGATATGCACGTTGTATACAACGAGCATGGAAAACGGGCCACCGTACTACGCGGTAATCTTCACGTCGAGACACACCCCCGGCGACAACGGCTACGCCGCGACGGCGGAGCGGATCGATGCGCTGGCGGCCGAGCAGCCGGGCTATCTCGGCGTCGACTCGGTGCACGACGCAAACGGCTGTGGCATCACGATTTCCTACTGGCGCGACCCCGAATCGATCGCGGCGTGGAAGCAGCACGCCGAACACACCGAGGCCCGCGAGTCGGGCCGGCGGCAGTGGTACGAGGAGTTCGACGTGCGGGTGGCGAAGGTCGAGCGCGCCTACGGCTTCCGCCGGCCCACCACTGACGCGTGCTGACCGCGCCGGAAAAGTCGCAAATCCGGGCGCGGGTGCACCGAGTCGCGGTCCGAAGCAGGCCGGGCCATCAACAGGGTCCGCACCGGACCGTGCCCGGGCAGCACCGCCTCCGGCTCGATCTCCAGCCACGGCACGAGCACGCTCGCCCGCTCCGGGGTGCCGGGGTGCGGCAGCAACAACTCCGGATCGTTCGAAAGCACCCCGTCCACGGTGACCACGTCGACGTCGAGCGTCCGCGGGCCCCAGCGTAGTTCTCGCACCCGGCCCGCGGCCTGCTCCAGCTCCTGCCCGGCACGCAACCACGCCCAGTGGTCCCGCGCGGGATCGTCCACAATGCACACCGCATTGAGGAAGTCCGGTTGGTCGGTCACGCCCCACGGCTCGGTTTCGTACACAGTGGACACCGCCAGCACGGCGAGCCCGAGGCCGTCGAGCACGGATTGCAGATGTGCCAACCGATCACCGAGGTTCGACCCCAGCGAAAGGACCGCCCGGCTCATCGGTCCCGCCGGACCGTTACGGCGACGTCGTCGAAGGTGAGCGGGATCGGGGCGGACGGTTTGTGCACGGTCACCTCGACGGCGCTCAACCGCTCGTCCCGCATGACCTCGTCGGCGATCTTCCCGGCGACGCTCTCGATCAGGTCGTAAGGCTCGCCGCCGACGATCCCCGCCGCGAGTTCGGCTAGTTCCCCGTAATGCAGCGTCTGTTTGAGGTCGTCGGTCTCGGCTGCGGCGGTGAGGTCGAGCCACGCCGTGATGTCGACGACGAACTCCTGCCCGTCCCGCTTCTCGTGCTCGAACACCCCGTGCCGCCCGAACACCCGCAGTCCGCTCAAGGTGATCCGGTCAGCCATTGCCACGCTGCCAAGCCGCGGCGACAGCCACCGCGTCGAGCGACGCACCGACCGAATGCACCCGCACTCCCCAAGCTCCGTTCGCCGCGGCCAGCGCCGAGATGGCCGCTGTCGCGTCCTCGCGGCCTGACGGCGGCCGCGGGTCGCCGTTCTCGTTCGCCAGCAGGCGGCCGAGAAAGCGCTTTCGCGAAGCCCCGACCAGCACTGGGAAACCCATCGCCACGAACTCGCCCAGCCCGTGCAGCAAAGCCCAGTCATGCTCCGCGCGCTTCGCGAAACCGAGGCCCGGGTCGATGACAAGGCTTGCCTCGGCCACGCCGGCCGCGAGCGCGGCGTCCACCCGCTGGGTCAGCTCCGCGCGCACCTCGGCCACCACATTTTCATAGCTGGCAAGCGCGTTCATGTCCTTGCTGTGCCCACGCCAGTGCATCAGCACCCACGGCGCCTGTGTGCTCGCGGCGACCTTCGCCATGTCCGGATCGGCGAGACCGCCGGAAACATCGTTGATGATCCGCACGCCCGCGTCGAGAGCGGCCTCGGCCACCGCTGCGCGCGTGGTGTCCACCGAGAGACACAGGCCATCGGCCGCGAGCGTCCGCACCACCGGAATCACACGCTCGATCTCCGTCTGCGCGTCCACTCGGGAGGCACCAGGGCGGGTGGATTCACCGCCCACATCGATCACATCCGCGCCGCGCGCCCACATCTCGTGCGCGTGCGCCAGCGCGGAATCCAGATCGAGATAACGCCCACCGTCGGAAAAGGAATCCGGGGTGACGTTCAGAACACCCATCACCGCACAGCGACCCGGAGTGGGCAGGCCGACGCTCATCGTCGGCCCGCCCGCGCGGTCAGCTCACTGTCGATTTTGGCCGTCCTGGTCGTTCTCCGGATCCTGCGGCGGGTACTGCCGACGCGGGTTCTGCTCCTCGCCGGGGGCGTGGCGCCAGTCGTCCGAAGGACGCCACGGCTGCTGGTTCCCTGGCTGGGTCGCCGGGGTCCACCCCGGCGGCGCCCCGTAGTGCGGCGGACCGGACTGCTGCCCACCCGAAGGCCACTGACCCGTGCCGTTCGGACCATACGGACGGCCACCACCGTTGGGCGGGTAACCACCCGAAGGCGGCGGGGCGTACGGGTTCGACGGGGGATCCGGCTGACCGTACGGCGGACCGCCGGGCAGATCGCCGCCACCGGGCGCGCTGCCCACGGGGGTGGGTTCCGGACGCCGGACCGGCTTCTCCTGCTGCGGCGGAGGCCACGGCTCGCCGCGCTCCATCGCCAGCTCGCCCGGGGTCTTGATGGGCGGCTTGTCGGACGGGATGCGCTCACCGAACTCGTTGAAGACGGTGATGTGCGGCCGCTTCTCCACCGTGGCGAAGATCCGCTCCAGGTCCTTGCGCTGCAGGGTTTCCTTCTCCAGCAGCTCCCGCACCAGATCATCGAGCACGTCGCGGTAGGTGTTGAGCACCTCGTACGCCTCGGTGTGCGCCGTCTCGATGAGCTTGCGCACCTCCTCGTCGATCTCGTGCGCGACCTCGAGCGAGTAGTCCGCCTGACGGCCCGCGGAGCGGCCGAGGAACGGGTCGCCCTGCTCCTGGCCGTACTTCACAGCACCGAGGCGGGCGCTCATGCCGTACTCGGTGACCATCGCCTTCGCGATCTTGGTGGCCTGCTCGATGTCGGACGAAGCGCCGGTGGTCGGCTCGTGGAAGACCAGCTCCTCGGCGGTACGCCCACCGAGGGCGAACACCAGCCTCGCGATCATCTCCGAGCGGGTCATCAGCTGCTTGTCGTCCTCCGGGACGACCAGCGCGTGCCCACCGGTGCGCCCGCGCGGCAGGATCGTGAGCTTGTACACCGGCTCCAGGTCCGGCATCGCCCACGCGGCCAGCGCGTGCCCGCCCTCGTGGTAGGCGGTGATCTTCTTCTCCTTCTCGGAGATGATCCGGCTCTTGCGGGCCGGGCCGCCGATCACGCGGTCCACCGACTCCTCGAGCGCCGCGTCGGTGATCACGTGCCCGTTCTCGCGGGCGGTGAGCAGCGCGGCCTCGTTGATCACGTTGGCCAGGTCCGCACCCGACATGCCCACGGTGCGCTTGGCCAGCGCCTGCAGGTCGACGTTCTGCGCGAACGGCTTGCCCTTGGAGTGCACTTCCAGGATCGCGCGGCGGCCCATCAGGTCCGGCGCGGACACCGGGATCTGCCGGTCGAACCGGCCGGGACGCAGCAGCGCCGGGTCCAGGATGTCGGGCCGGTTGGTGGCGGCGATCAGGATGATCCCGCCGCGCGCGTCGAACCCGTCCATCTCGACCAGCAGCTGGTTCAGCGTCTGCTCGCGCTCGTCGTGCCCGCCGCCGAGGCCGGCGCCACGCTGGCGGCCGACCGCGTCGATCTCGTCGACGAAGATGATGCAGGGCGAGTTCTGCTTGGCCTGCTCGAACAGGTCACGCACCCGGGAGGCACCGACCCCGACGAACATCTCGACGAAGTCCGAACCGGAGATCGTGTAGAACGGCACCCCGGCCTCACCGGCGACGGCACGCGCGAGCAGCGTCTTACCGGTACCCGGCGGGCCGTAGAGCAGCACGCCCTTCGGGATCTTCGCGCCCAGCGCCTGGTATCGCGCCGGGTTCTGCAGGAAGTCCTTGATCTCGTAGAGCTCTTCGACCGCTTCGTCGGCGCCCGCCACGTCACCGAACGTGGTCTTGGGCATGTCCTTGTTCAGCTGTTTGGCCTTGGACTTGCCGAAGTTGAGAACGCGGTTCCCGCCGCCCTGCGCGTTGTTCATCATCCACATCAGCAGCAGGAGCAGGATGCCCAGCGGGATCAGGTAGACCAGCACCGACTGGAGCCAGGACTGCTGTGTCACCGACGTCGAGAACTTGACGTTCGGCGCGTTGATGAGCTTGTCGTAGATCTGGCCCGTGGCGTCGGCCGGATACGGCGTGATGATCTGGTCGACCTGCTGACCGTCGACGTCGATCTTGTTGTTGAGCGACAGCTTGAGCTGCTGCTCCTTGTCCTCGAGGTTCGCTTCCTTCACGTTGTTCGCGGTGATCTGCGCGATCGCCTGTGAAGTCGGAACCTGGGTGTAGCCGCGATCGCTGTCGAAGATGGTGTTGTACGCCAAGAAGAGCAGCACAACCGCGACGATCCACAGAAGTGGGTTCCTGAGCAGGCGCTTCCGGTCCATATGCCTCGGCCGTGCTGGCCTTGACCCTCCCTGGTTAGGCGGTAGATGTTGACATCCGCCGTCACGGTGTAACTACGACTGACGGTGTGCTAGGGACACCCGTCCAACCAGGGTACAGTCCGGCCGACGTGGGCACCTGCACGAGTCTCCGGCTGGTCAACGGCCGATCAAGGTCCGGTGTTCCCGACGGTCAGCCGCCGAGGCCGGTGACCATCTCCCCGAGCCTGCTGCGCAGGGTCTTGGCGTCGGCCCCGGACACCGTCACCCATTCGCGGCCATCGGTGCCGGCACGGGAAAGACTCAGGTAGCGGCCGGTGGAGGTGTCGAACCAGGCCAGCACCGGCGAGCGGCGGCGGCCGTTCAGCTCGCTTCGCGTGTTCGCTGCAAGCTGACCTCCGCGCAGCCGCGGCTGGCCGGAAATCCGGGCATAAGTATCGCGTTGGTCGGCCGCCTGATCACTGAGCGAGGTCCGGCGCCTCGACTTCACCGGGGCGTCGGGCCCGCCGGCGGGCACCGAAACCCGCGAAGGCGGGATCCGCAGCGCCTCTTCCACCGGCAACGTGACGGAAGGCTCGGTGCCGCGGCTGCCCGGCGGCAGCAGTTCCACCACCGCGGAGACGAGACCTTCGGCGAACGTCGGGCGAATCCAGACGCCGTCCGCGTCCTGGATCGCCAGCACCCCGGTCTGCCCGTCGGACGCGGCGAGAATACCGACCGGCGGCCGCTGGAACTCCGGGATGTGCAGCGCGTCGATGCTCAGCGTGGGCCGGGCCAGCACCGTGAACGCGTCCTCGATCCACGGTTCCAGCCTGCCGAAGTGATCACGCAGACCGCGGGCCTTCAGCTCGTTGTGGGCTCGCTGCCGCAGCGCGGCCCGCTCGTCCACGGTCGCGCCGTGTGAGCGCACCCGCAGCGGATACGGCAGTTCGCCCAGCTCCATCGACTCCCACAGGAAATCGAAGGTCAACGGCGTGAAGAATTCAGGCCGCGTCACCATGCTCCTCCCGGTGCCATGTTCGTTCTGGCGGCACCGGAGAGCATCTCATTGAGGCGCGAGCGCAGCGAGGCCACGTCCGCGGGGGCGATGGTGATCCAGTCACGCCCGTCGTGCCCGCGACTGGCCTGGGTGAAGTAGCGGCCGCTTTCGGTGTCGAACCAGCTCAGCACCGGCGTGCGGGCCTTGTCACCGGTGCGGGTGCGGGCGTTGGCGCCGATCTGGCCGCCGCGCAGCCGGGGCTGGGCCTGCAGCCGGGCGAGTGCCTTGCGGTCGGCGTCCGCGCTGACCCTGCCCTCGGCGCCGGGCACGCGACGCTGCAGGAAATCGGCGCCCGTGCCGGTCAGCAGCTGCTCCAGCGGGACCGTGATGGATTTCTCGGTGCCACGCGGGGCAGGCGGCAGCAGCGAGATGATCGCGCTGGCCAGGCCGTCGGCGGGGGCGGGACGGAAGTGGAAACCACGCTCGTCCCGCACCGTGAGCACGGCCTGTCCGCCGAGCGACGCGGCCACCGCCAGCAGCGGATGCGTGTTCGGCCCGCCGATGTGCACCGAGTCGAGGCTCACCTCGGAACCGCTGAGGATCTCGAAGAAGTTCTCGACATGCGGCTCCGGACGGCCGCGGCCGTCGGCAACGCCACGCCGGACCAGTTGGGTCATGGTCTGTCCACGCAGGTGGGCGCGTTCGTCGAGGGTGGCCCCGTGGGACCGGACCTCCAGGGGATAAGGCAGCTCGCCCTGCCCGAACGACTCCCACAGGAAGTCCAGCTCCAGCGGAGTGAGCAGCTCCGCTCGTGTCACTACGGTCCCCTAACCCCGGGCCGCCACAGCGGTGCCGGACGAAAGCCGGGAGCGAACGCCCCCGGCTCCGTGCTGATCCGTGCTAGTCCTCGTCCTCGTCCGACCAGGCCCCGATGACCGGCGGCGCGGTGGACACGTTGGCGCCGAACGCCTCGTCCGGGTCGGCCTCGATGAGGAAGGAAGCACGCGTGTGCTCCTTGTCCTCCTCGCCCTGCGCCCCACCTGCGCCCATGCCGCCCATACCGGGCGTGGCGGCCGGGCTGTTCTGGCCGCCGATCGTGCCGCTCGCCGACATCATGCTCTGGTTCTGCGCCGCGCCGTGGCCCTGCTGGTCAGCCCCTTCGGTGCTGGCCGCCGCGGTGCCGTCGGCGTCTTTCTTGGCACCCGACTTGTTGCCGCGGCCCAGCGCCGCCTTGATCCCGGCCGTGCCGAGGCCGCCACCGAGCAAGCCGGCGCCGACGCCGAGCGCCGCGGCCGAAGCGCCGCCCGAGGACGACGCCGCCGGCGTGGCAGCGCCCGTGTGCGCGGCGGCACCGGAGCCGGCGCCGGCGCCCGGCACGGGTGGCCCGGCGGGAGCGCCCGGCGCCCCCGGCGCGCCGACCTGGCCGGCTTCGCCGATGTGACCGAACGCGGAGCGGCTGCCCGCGAGGTCGCCGCCCGTGGCGTTCTGCGCCCCGCCCGGGATCAGCGAACCGCCGCCGAAGGCGCCCGTGATGGAGGCGCCGGAAGCGCCGACGGAGGAAGCCTTGGTGGCGCCGATGTTCCCGTCGGCGGGCAGGCCGAGCGAATCGGGGCCGAAGCTCGGGGTGGCATCGTCCACATCGGACATCGCCTGGGTGTACGCGTTGAAGTACTGGACCTGCTGGGCGTGCACCGACTTGGCCTCGTCGGACTGCTGCTTCATGTCCGCGACCATCGCGGCCGGGCCACCGGCGAGCATCGCCGCGGTCTGCTTGGCCGGGTCGAACTCCTTGGGCGCGGGCATCTTCTTGACCTCGGCGGCGGCCGCGGCCTGCTGTGCCATCCGGTTCGCCATGGTGTGCGCCGCGTCCCCGGCTTGCTGGCTCGAGCCCGCGATACCGACCAGCGCGCCCTGCGCCGACGCAGCGCCCTTGCCGACCCAGGCGTTGCCGAGCTCGCTGATCGCGTTGTACAGGTCGTTGGCCGCCTGGTGCAGCTCGTCGCCGTGGCCCTGCCACAGCTGGCCGGTGGCCTCCGCGGTCGCCGGGTCGTTGTTCACCGTGGCGCCCTGGTAGAGCTGGGTGCTCTCCTGCGAAGCCCAGTTGGGCGGGCTGGCGATGGCGCGGTCGGCGCCGTAGTCGAACCCGCCGGCGGAGTTGCGCGCCTGCTGCACGATGGCCGCGCTCTCGCCGTTGTCGCCCAGCTGCACTGTCGACGGGGTCCCGGCCGGAGTCGAATCGCTCTGGTTACCCATGTGTGCTCATGCCCCCCTGGTAGCTCAGGCCCGGCCGGACAATGCGTCCGAGGCGTCCTGCTCGATCTGGTGGTAGTGGCTCATGGCCGCGACGATCGCGTCCTCGGCCTGCTGGTACTGGCCATAGAGGTTCTGCAGCGCCTGCGCGTAGGAGTCGCCCCCGCCGTCCGCGCGCTGGGAGAACTTGGCCGCGATGGCGTCGCCGACCGGGTTGGCGCCGAGCTTCGGCGCCTCGGCCAGCGCACCCGCGTTGTTCAGCAGGTTCTCCACCGAATCCTTGCCGGCACGGATCTTCTTGAGCACGTTCTGCGCGGCGTCCGGGTCCACACCAAGCTGACCGTTCACCGCCGCGTTCTTGAACGCCGCGGCATCCGCGTAGCTGTTCCCCATCGGTACTCTCCTACCCCAAGTCGATGCCGCGCGTGGCAGCCCGGCTACCCGTGTTCGCTAGGTTAACGCACTCGGACCTGCTCTATGACGCGTTCTCGCGACACCGGGTTCCGCAATTTCCGCAACGGCTCCCCGGCATTCACGCGCCGTTACCGATCCGACCGGAAGTAGGCGGAGACGCGCCGGCAGCCGATCTGCTCGTAGCGACCCATTTCCGCCGTGGCTGTAGTCGGATCGGTAACTAACAGCGGAGTTACTCAGGCGCCGTAGACCTTGGGGTCGAGCGTCCCTATGTAGGGGAGATCGCGATAACGCTCCGCATAATCGAGCCCGTAACCGACGACGAACTCGTTCGGGATGTCGAAACCGACATAACGGACCGGCACGTCCACCTTCACCGCGTCCGGCTTGCGCAGCAGCGAACAGACTTCCAGCGAGGCCGGGTTGCGGCTCGCCAGGTTCTTCAGCAGCCAGGAAAGCGTGAGCCCCGAGTCCACGATGTCCTCGACGATCAGCACGTGCTTGCCCGCGATGTCCCGGTCGAGGTCCTTGAGGATGCGCACCACGCCCGACGAGGAGGTCGCCGAGCCGTACGACGACACGGCCATGAACTCCAGCTGCGCCGGCATCGGCAGCGCGCGGGCGAAATCGGTCATGAACATGACCGCGCCCTTGAGCACGCCGACCAGGAGCAGGTCGCCCGTGACCCCTTCCTTTTCGTAGTCCGCCGCGATCTGCTTGGCGAGTTCGGTGATCTTGTCTTGGATCTGCTGCTCGGTAACGAGCACGGAGGCGATCTCGCCTTCGTACACGGTCATTTCCCCTTTTGGCTGCTCGCCCTCGGACACACTCATTCGCCACGGACTTCGCGCCGCTCGCGGCGATCCATGGCCAGCCTGCCATGTGTCCGCTCCACCACCAAGCTGCCCGGGAGCCAGACACCGCCCTGACCGCGCCATTTCCCGACGAGATCGTCCACCGAACGCAGATGCGCGTCAGTGAGATCACACGCGCCGGCGTCGAGCAACCACCGCCGGAGCACCCGGCGGCGCAGGGCGGCGGGCACCCCGGCCAGTGCCTTGGCGTCCAGGGTGTCCTCGGTTCCGCGCAGTCCTTCCGCCAGCTCGTCGAGCGTTTCGACGTCCTCGCGCAACTGCGCGGCCGTCCGGGCGAGCGCCGCCGCGACCCCTCCGGAGAGGACATCTTCCAGTAGCGGCAGCACTTCCGCGCGCAACCGGCTACGACGGAAGCGCGGGTCGGAGTTGTGTGGGTCTTCCCACGGCCGCACGCCCAGCTCCGCGCACGCCTGTCTCGTCGCCGAGCGCGGCACGTCCAGCAGCGGGCGCCCCCACGGTGGGTCGAACGGCTTCATGCCGGCGATCGACCTCGGCCCCGAACCGCGCCCCAGACCGAGCAGCACCGTCTCGGCCTGGTCGTCACGGGTGTGGCCGAGCAGCACCAGGCCGGCGTCCGCACTCGACAGCGCCGCATAGCGCGCGCGGCGGGCGGCGGCCTCCATGCCGCCGGCACCGGTGACCTCGACGGTCAGCACCTCCGCCGCGTCGACTCCCAGCTCACGCGCCTGCGCGGCGGCCTGCGCGGCAACATCGGCCGAGCCCTCCTGCAGCCCGTGGTCGACAACGAGCGCCCGTACCCGGACGCCCGTTTTCCTTGCCACGTAAGCAGAAGCCTCGGCCAGCGCGAGCGAGTCGGCGCCACCGGAGACAGCCACCGCGAAATCCTGCCGGGGCCGCTCGGCGAGAAACCCGCGGACCGCCCGGCGTACCAGGTCCAGGCTCACCCGTGAACGCGGCGGACCCACGCGTCCGGGTCGTCGATCTCGGCCCGGCTCGGCAACGTGTTCGGCGAGGTCCATACGGCATTGAACCCCGTCATGCCGACCCGGTCGACGACCCGGCGGGTGAACGCGGCGCCGTGGGCGTACTGGCGGATCTTCGCGTCCACCCCGAGCAACCCGCGCAGGATCCTGTCGAGCAGCCCGCCGCCCTTGCGGCGCGCGGTGAACCGGGCGCGGATCGTCTCGACCGACGGGACCACGCCGGGACCGACGGCGTCCATGACGTAGTCGGCGTGACCTTCCAGCAACGTGGACAGGGCCAGCAGCTTGTCGAACACCTCGCGCTGGCGCGGGGAACGCAGCAGCTGACCGAGCGCGAGCACCCCGTCGGCCTTGTTGCGCTTGGCCTCCCGGAACGCCTCGGGCAGCCTGCCGAGCAGATCGGTGAGCCCGTCCTCGTCCTCGGTGAGCCCGCTGACCAGCCGCTCCACCTCGTCGGCGAAGTAGTCGCGCAGCCAGCTGACGGCGGTGAACTGCAGCCGGTGTGTGCATTCGTGCAGGCAGACCCACAGCCGGAAATCGTGGCCGTCCACCCCCATGGCGTGCTGCGCGGTGACCACGTTCGGCGCGACGAGCAGCAGTTTGCCGTCCTCCCCGCCGAACGGGTCGTACTGCCCGAGCACGCGGGAGGCCAGGAACGACAGCACCACCCCGGTCTGCACCCCGGCGCCACCGGCCAGCACCGGGCCGAGCGGGTTCGCGGGCAATGTCTGCAAAGCCTTTGCTGTCAACGCGTCCAGCCCGGCGGCGGCCGACCGCACCCAGCCCGGCCGGTCCACGACCGTGCCCGGCAACAAGGGCAAGCCGGCACCGAGACCGGTGAGCTCACGGACGTGCGCCTCGGCGTCCACAGTGAGCTCGCGCAGCTCGGTCACCGCCAGCTGCGCCTCTTCCTTCGGCACCACGGGACCGCCGCGCGCGAGAAACGCGCCCGTCGACGCGGCGAGCGACCAATCGACGACAGGACGGGCTTTCTCCGCGCGCACAGTGCTCACCTCTTCGAAGCTACCCGGCGTCAACCGCATCCGCAGCCACGCAAGGTGGCCGCCACCGCGTCCAGCGCCGGCCGCGCGACCGTCGCGTCCGATCCGTTCGACATCACGGCGAACACCAGCACCCGGCCGTCCTTGTCCAGCACCACGCCGGCGAGGGTGTTCACACCGGACAACGTGCCGGTCTTGGCGCGGATCCAGCCCCGGCCCGCCGTGGCGTCCGCGGCGTCGAAGCGGTCCGCGAGCGTGCCGCTGCCACCGGCCACGGGAAGGCCCTCCAACAGCGGCCGCAGCTTCTCGGTGCGCGCGTCCTTGCCCGTCGGGGCGGCGGCCACGGACAGCAGCTGGGCGAGCAGCGCCGGCGAGACCTTGTTCAAAGTGGACAGTCCGCTGCCGTCGTTGAGTACCGCACCGGAGGTGTCGAAACCGTTCTGCGCCAACACGTTCAGCGCGGTCTGTGCCCCACCGGCGAATGTCGCGGGCGCGCCCGCACCGATCGCGAGGCGGCGTGCGATCGCTTCCGCCAGGTTGTCGTCGGAGATGTTGAGCAGGTTGTTGATCAGCTCGGTGAGCGGCGCCGACTTGACCTCGCCAAGCACCTTCGCCCCCTGCGGCGCGGTGGCCGTGGTGGTCGGGGCCACCGAGACACCAAGCCGCTGGGCGAACTCCTGCAACATGCTCAGCGCGGGATTGGCCGAGCGCATCGAGTAGTCGGCCGTCGGGTCCTGGCGGCCGCCGTCGAGCATGGCCGGTACCACCGGCGCGGCCGAGATGGACGGCGCGTCATCTGGTGCCCAACCCTGGGCCGACGTCGGGCCGGTGTACATCGACAGGTCGATCTGCACCTGTTTGATGGCGCCACCGCTGGCCTGCTTGACCTGCGCCACCAGATCGTCGAGATGCGCTGCGCCCGGGTACACCGATTCTTTGCCCGCGGGCAAAGAAGACAGCGTGGGGTCGCCGCCCGCGACGACGATGGCGGTGTCCGGCGAAGAGCCCTGCACGACCTTCGTGGTCAGCTGCGTCGCGTGGTCGAGCTTGAGCAGCGACGCGGCCGAGATCAGCAGTTTCGTGGCCGAAGCAGGGGTGAGCAGCTGGTTCGAGTTGTGGTTCCACAGCGTCGTCCCGGTGGCCGGGTCGACCACCGTGCCGGCGACCGTGCCGAGCGCCGGGTTGCTCACCGGGCCGGACAACGCCGCGGCGACGCCGGCGCCGCTCGGCGTGGGCGCGGAGGAACTGGGCGGCTGCAAGGCGAGGGTGACCGCGGCCGGTTCGGGCGAGTCGCCCTTCGGCAGGTTGGGCGCCCACGGCAGGCCGAGCCGGTTCGACACGTACGGCATCGCCAGCGCGACGCCCACGGCGATCACCACGACCACCGTCACGCCACTGAAGATCAGGCCCTTGCGTTTCCGTTTGGGCTTGGCCTCGGGCTCGGGCTGCGGCGGCTGCGGTGGGGGTTGCTCCTCGCTCGGCTGCACGACCGGATGGACCTCCCCGGAGGGCTCGATCCGCATCGGCTGCGCGGGCATACCGCCGGCCGGCGGAATCGGGTACTGGGGAGGCTGCTTCTGCCACGGCGCCTGCTGCTGCGACGAGCGCTGCTGCTGCGGAGGAGGCGGGCCCACCGGCCGGAGCGGGACGATCTGCGTCTGCTCGGCGGCCGAGAGGTCCGGCGCCTTCGGCTGCTGCGGCGGCAGCCTGACCTGCACAGTCTGGTCGGCCGAGATCCTCGGCTGCTGTTGTGGCTGCTGCTCGCGTTGTGGCTTCTGCTGGGGCGACGGGAGCGGCACCCAGAGCGTCTGCTGGTTGGCGAGCGAGACCTGTTTCGGCTGCTCGTTCGCCTCGGCCGGAGGGACCGGTAGCTGCGCTGTCGCACCGCTCTCACCTTCGCTCTTCGCGTCGGCAGTGGCGTCCGTGGTGTCCGAATCGTCGGACGGCCACAGCGGCTCATCTTCGTGCGGCGGCACGCACCCCTCCTCATCACTCCGGGGGCCGAGGGGCCAGACTCACTGTCACCAAGACAACATCAGTGCGACTTCCCAACGGCGCGTGGTCCACACTAGTGAAGACAAGTTAGCGAAACCGTAAGCCGCCAGCGCGGCTTTAAAAGACGAGTTCAGCGAGGACGGCCGTGGAGTTCGACGCCACCATCGAGATCCCCAAGGGGGAGCGCAACAAGTACGAAGTGGACCACAAGACGGGGCGTATCCGGCTGGACCGCACCCTGTTCACGGCCACTCAATATCCGGCCGACTACGGGTTCATCGACGACACCCTCGGTCAGGACGGCGACCCGCTGGACGTCCTCGTGCTCGTGCAGGAGCCGACGTTCCCCGGCTGCCTGATCCGCTGCCGGGCCATCGGGATGTTCCGGATGACCGACGAGAAGGGCCCGGACGACAAGGTCCTCGCGGTGCCTTCGGACGACCCGCGCCTGGAGCACCTGCGCGACATCCACCACCTGAACGAGTTCCACAAGCTGGAGATCGAGCATTTCTTCCAGGTGTACAAGGACCTGGAGCCCGCGAAGAGCGTCGAAGGCTCGAACTGGGTGGGCCGGATGGAGGCCGAGGCCGAGATCAAGCGCTCCTACCAGCGGGAGACCGACCGTCTCGCCAAGGAAGCCGCCGACGCCGGCGAGCACTGATTCCCGCAACGCAAGAAGGCCCCCGGCTCGTGCCGGGGGCCTTCGTCGTCACTCAGGCCTGGTAGCCCGGAATCGGGTACGCCACGAGCAGGTCACGCACCTCGCCGGCGATCTTGTCCAGCGCCGCGTCGTCCTGCGCCGAAGCCGCGGTGACCGTGCGGTCGATCCACTCGGCGATCTTCGGCTGGTGCTCCGGGGTGAGCCCGCGGGTGGTGATCGCCGCGGTGCCCAGCCGGATGCCCGACGGGTCGAACGGCTTGCGCGGGTCGAACGGCACCGCGTTGAAGTTCAGCTCGATGCCTGCCCGGTCGAGGGCCTTCGCCGCGGGCTTGCCCGCGATCTGCTTGCTGGTCAGGTCCACCAGCAGCAGGTGGTTGTCGGTGCCGCCGGACACGAGGTCGAACCCGCGCGCGGTCAGCGCGTCGGCCAGCGCCTTCGCGTTCGCCACGATGGCGTGCGCGTAGTCGCGGAACTCGGGCTTACTCGCTTCACCGAGCGCGACGGCGATGGCCGCCGTGGTGTGGTTGTGCGGGCCACCCTGCAGGCCGGGGAAAACGGCCTTGTCGATCGCCTTCGCGTGCTCGGCGTCGGTGAGGATCATCGCGCCGCGCGGGCCGCGCAGGGTCTTGTGCGTGGTGGTGGTGATCACCTGTGCGTGGCCGACCGGCGACGGGTGCGCGCCACCGGCGATCAGGCCCGCGATGTGCGCGATGTCGGCCATCAGCACCGCGTCCACCTCGCGGGCGATCTCGGCGAAGGCCGGGAAGTCGATGGTGCGCGGGATGGCCGTGCCACCGGCGATGATCATCTTCGGCCGGTGCTCCTTGGCCAGGTCACGCACCTGGTCGAAGTCGATGCGCCCGGTTTCCTTCCGCACGCCGTAGTGCACGGCGTTGAACCACTTGCCGGTGGCGGACACGCCGGCGCCGTGCGTCAGGTGGCCGCCGGCGGGCAGGCCCATGCCGAGCACGGTGTCGCCCGGCTGTAGGAAGGCAAGGTACGCGGCGAGATTCGCCGGCGAACCCGAGTACGGCTGCACGTTGGCGTGGTCCACGCCGAACACCGACTTGGCGCGCTCGATGGCGAGCTGCTCCACCTGGTCGATGATCTGCTGGCCCTCGTAGTAGCGCTTGCCGGCGTAGCCCTCGGAGTACTTGTTGGTGAGCACCGTGCCGGTGGCCTCGAGCACGGCCTGGGAAACGTAGTTCTCGGAAGCGATCAGGCGGATTTTCTCGGCCTGGCGACGCGCTTCGTCCTCGACGAGCCCGGCGACCTGCGGGTCGGCAGCGGTGAGGGTCGGAATGGCTGGCTGGTGAGTCATGTCCCTACTCCTGACACTGGCCACACCCAGGCGCGCGGTGCCGGCCTCGTCGGTCGCTTCCCGGTGGTGCTCCACCTCTACGGCGCCAGTCGCAAATGTGCCCCGAAGTCTAGTCGACCGACTTCGAGCCTTGAGCGTGCCGCCGCGCGAGCTCCTGGTAGGCGGCGGCGTTGTGGTCCACCCAGACACGGGCGGAGTCGGACAGCGGAACGAACTTCTTCGCCGGGCTGCCCATCGCGATGTGCTCGGCGGGCACCTCGGTGTTCGGGGTGACCGTCGACCCCGCGGCGACCAGCGCGCGCTCACCGATCGTGGACCGGTCCAGCACCGTGGAGCCGTTGCCGATGAGCGCCTGCTCACCGACCGTGCAGTCGTGCACCAGGCACATGTGCCCGACGGTGACGTTGCGGCCGATCTCGGTGGGCTCGCTGCCGGAGTGGATCACCGAGTTGTCCTGGATGTTGGCGCCTTCCCCGATGACGATCCGGCCGAAGTCCGCGCGGATCACGGCGCCGTACCAGACGGAGGCGCCCTTCTCGACGACGACGTCGCCGATCAGTGTCGCGGTTGGCGCGATCCAGGCTTCGGGGTGCACGGTCGGGCTGACGCCCTCGAACGAAAACAGAGGCATACCTCGCACCCTAAGCCAGGCACAGCAGCTCGATTTCCTCGCGCAGGGTCGCGAACGGACGGCGCCGGACGCGCTGCTGGACGATCGCGCCCAAAAGATAGGACTGCAACGCCCGCGCCCTGGCGCGAGGATCGTCGATCCCCAGGTCGGCCAGCAGGTCGGTGAGCAGCTCGGTGACCGAGCGCAGCATCGCTTCCGCCGCCTGCACGTGGTCGGCTCGGCCGACGGCGACCCAGTACTCGAACCAGACGAAGGCCGCGTTCGGATTGCTCGCGAAGACGTCCAGGTACGCCTCCAGCACGGCCCACAGGCGCTCCGCGTGATCCTCGTACTGTTCGCCGACCGCGCGAAGGTGGTCGAGGAAGGCGTTGACGTGCCCGGCCATCGCACGGTCGATCAACAGGTCGAGGTCGGCGAAGTAGTAGTGGATCGCGCTTTTGGTGAGCGGGCTGGCGTCGGCGATGGCGCGGGCCGTGCAGCCGGCGAGTCCTTCCTTTGCCAGCACCGCGCGCGCGGCCTCGACGATCTGCTCCTGTTTGGCGAGCTGGTTCGGCGAGAGCCGATCGCGGTGACTCGGCGGCGTGACGGCCAAGGCTGGTCCTTCCACAACTGGTTCGGACAGTCAGCCTACCTTTCAGGACGCACGTCCTGCAGCGCTACCGCCAGAAGCCGCAGTGGTGGTCCTTGGCGAAATCGACCTCGGCGATCTTGTCCGTCGAGAGCGACAGGACCGGGCCGCCTGCCTGATACGCGGGCCAGCCGGGGTTGCCGGTCTTCGCGAAGGAAGTCCAGTAGCCGATCATCGCCCTGCCGAGCGTGCCGCCGTCGGCACTGAACAAATAGGACAGTTCCGCGGAATGCGCGGCGCCGAGCGGGAGACCCGCGAGGCTCTTGTGATCGTCCTGCGCGAACTCGTAGGCATAGACGGAAGTACTGCGCGCGGCCGCGTCGTCGGCGGGCAGCACCGAACAGGCACCGAGCTTCTGCCCCCAGTCACCGAGCACTGTGGACAGAGCGACGCCCGGGCTCGAGTAGTGGTCGACGGGATACTCGGCGAGCACCGCGTCGGCACGGTCGCCGAAGACCTGGCGGACGAGCGAGACGTACTGGTCAGCGGTCACCGTGTTCGGGTACCCGGCGGCGACGAACGGGCGCAGCTCGTCGTGCGTGGTGCCCTGGATGAGCGGAATCCCTTTCGCCGCACCATTGGCGAGCGCGGCGATCGGCTGTTCCGGCACCACGGCGGTCTGCGCGACCGGGCCCCACGGCATGTCCTGCAACCGGCCGGTGGGGCTGTACACCTGCTCATCGTCGAGGCCGGTGAAAGCGCTTACCGGCTTGGCGCGCAGGCAGGCGAGGTCGGTGCAGCCCAGTTCCGCGGTGACCTTCCCGGCGCGTGCGCGTGCGTCCGTGACGGACATGAACGAGTTGCCGCACGGTCCACTTTGGATGATCGCCTTGGTGAACAGCCCTTTCGCCGCAGGTGAAGTGAGCTGCGCACACACGCTGTATGCACCGGCGGACTGGCCGAACAGGGTCACGTTGCCGGCGTCCCCGCCGAACGCGCCGATGTTGTCCCGGACCCAGCGCAACGCGGCCTGCTGATCGGCGAGCCCGAAGTTGCCCGCCGCCGGGTCGTCGCCCGTGAGCAGGAAGCCCAGCGCGCCGAGGCGGTAGTTCAATGTCACCACGATGACGTTGCCCTGCGTCGCCATCGCCGAGGGGTCGTAGTCGCTGCCCGCGCCCTCGATGAACCCGCCGCCGGGCACCCACACCATCACGGGCAGGTGCCCGGTGACGTTCTCGGGGACCGTGACGTTGAGGTACAGGCAGTCCTCACTGCTGGTGGGTTTCCCGGGCTGGACGCACGCGGCGGCCGGGTGGGAGGCGTCGAAGACTCCTTGCCACGGCTGGACGGGCTGCGGCGCGCGCCAGCGCAGGTCACCGACCGGCGGCGCGGCGTACGGGATCCCGGAGAACGTCTTGTGGCTGCCCGCCACTGTGCCGCGGACGAGCCCGTCGGCGGTGCGCACGACGTCCTCCGTCTGCGATGCCGCGGCGCCCGCCTCGCAGGCAGTCACCAGCAGCAACGCGCAGAGTGCCGCGGCCAACCGTCGTTTCCCCATCGGCGCAAAGATAGCCGGTTGGGGCGGACCGTTTTCGGCCCGGTCGCCGTCATCAACGCGATGCTGCCGCTGTTGCGGAAGTCGGACTCGGCGGTGATCGGAACGTGTCCAGTGGCCTTGGCACCACGTCCTCGCCGCGCTCTACCGGGAGCTACAGCAGGCGTTTATCCGTGATGAGCGGCGCCTGTCGAGAACGACGGCCGCCGTTCGTCCTCTGCTGCGTCCACCTACTCACCGAAAGGAACCGGACGATGCCTGGAGAGATCAACTGGCTCGAGCTGCCCGCCGCGAACACCGCCAAGGCCCGCGCGTTCTACGGCGGACTGTTCGGCTGGGGCACCAGCGAATTCGGCGACGACTACCACGTGCTCGAAAACGGCCCGGCGGGGGCGATCGCGCCCCGGGCGGAGGGGTTCACCCATCCCCGGGTCTACTTCGCCACCGAGAACATCGACGCCTCGGTCAAGCGCATCCACGAGCTCGGCGGCGCCAGCGAGGACGTGCAGTCCGTGCCCGGCGTCGGCCGGATCGCGCACTGCCGCGACGACCAGGGCGGGCCGTTCAGCCTCTACGAGCCGGGTAACTGACCCGCGAAACACAGTCAGGGCCTTCCCGGAAAACCCGGAAAGGCCCTGATGTTCGCCCGAGCCGCCTAGGGGAATCGAACCCCTGACCTGCTCATTACGAGTGAGCCGCTCTGGCCGACTGAGCTAAGGCGGCGAACACGGACAAGTGTAGCGGCATGGCCCACGTCACCCCCGACCCCCGTCCTCGTTAGTCTCTTTGACGCCGGTCACAGCGGCCCGGCCCTGCTCGTTGGTGGAGGACTTCACGCATGCGTCAACGCCTGACCCGTGTGCTCGCTTTGCCGGTGACCGCCGCCTTCCTCGTGCTGTCGGCGACACCGGCCCTGGCGGACAGCACCATCCCCACGACGCCGACTCCCCAGCCGGGTAGTCCGGGCGAAGCGCCGATCTCGGCGCCGATCGGCCCGCAGCCGCTCGGGCACGCGGTCGGCGACGCCGCAGCGGCGCTCGGCGTGCTGCGCCTGCTGCCCAACGCGGTCACCACGAGCACGATCCTGCCCGGGTACGGCGAGAACCTGCCCAAGCAGTCGGCGCTCGAAGCCGGCATGGGCTTGTCCAGCGCACAGGCGAACTCCGAGGCCTACCTCAGCTACGAGAAGTCGATCGCGCAGTCCTCGCCGCTCGGGCTCGCCGTCGGCGGGAACTCGCCGCAGGCACCAGGCAGCCTCGTGCAGACCGCGCCGCCGGACAACGCGAACGGGCTCTCCGGCGGGCTCACCGCCCCGCAGAACCCACTGCTCAACGTGGGTCTGCTGAACGGAAACGTGCACGCGCGCTGGAGTGACACGCTGGGCCCGTGCGTCGGCACGATCTCCGACGCGAGCACGTCGTTGGCCAGCCTCTCACTGCTGAACGTCATTCCCTCGCTGCCGAACCTGCCGATCAGCAGCCTGAGCAACCTGCCGTCGCTCGCGCAGGGCTTTGACGCGACGAAGGGGCTGCAATCACTCGGCGGGCTGCTCAGCGGCGGCGGGCAGACCACCTCCGACGGCACGAACGCGCTGCTGAGCCTGAACAACACGCTCTCGTCCCACTCGGTCATGCAGCTCGTGGACATGCCGAACTCGAAGAACAAGGCCGTGCAGTCGGTGTCCACCCTGCAGGCCGCCGACATCGAGATCCTCAAGGGCACCCCGCTGGAGCTGACACTGAAGGTCGCCAGCCAGCCGACGCTCAAGGTGACCTCGACCGGCGACAAGGCCACGTCGAAGGTCGAGTACTCCGCGCCGGTCATCACCATCGAGCGGCAGGGCCAGGTGCTCTACACGCTCGACGCCGCGCACCCGACCAAGGACATCCCGATCGGGCTCCCGCTGTCCGGCCTGTCGAACCTGTTCGGCCCGGTCGAGAACCTGCCCGTGGTCGGCGGCCTGGTCGCCACCGCGGACAAGGGCGTGCAGCAGGTGAACAGCACCACGGGCAACGTGCTGGACCTCGGCGTGCTGCGGTTGGGCATCGGTGAGCTGAACCAGAACTCGCAGCAGCTGACCACACCGTTCGACGGCTACCAGCTCGGCGCCTCGGCCCGGCTGCTGGACCTGCAGGTACTGCCGACGGCGGGCTTGAAGGCGCTGCTGCCCGCCGGTTCGGCCGACTCGCTGCCTTCGTCGCTCGCACAGCTGTCGCTGGGTGAGCAGATCGGCCGGGCGTACGCCCCGACGGGCGGCGTCGTGTGCGGCACGGCCACGCCGGTGGGCAACCCCGCGCCAGGCGTCCCGGCGAAGCTGGCGTATACGGCCGGCGCGTACTCCGCGGTTCCGCTGTTCTGGACCGGCACCGGGATGCTGTTGCTCGGTGTGGTGCTGGTGGCAGGAATGCCGAACCGCCGCCGCAAGGCCGCCGCGGTCAAGCCTTCGCCGTTCCCACGCGAGAGGTGACGGTCGCCGGGGTGCTCCGCGGAGCACCCCGGCTCAGCCGTGGCGCAGCACCGTGACCATGGCCTCGACGGCGATCCGGGGCTTGACGTTCCACTGGATCGCCTCGCGGCAGGCGAGTACGGCTTCGAGGCGGCGCAGGGTGGATTCCGCCGTCCAGTGCCGGGCCGCCTCGCGAACGTCCGAAGCGTGGTCCGGGTGGTTCAGCATGGTCTTCGCGCCGCTCCCGACGACGAGCACATCGCGGTAGAACGCGGCCAGGTCCACCAGCGCGAGGTCCAAAGTGTCCCGCTGCGTCCGCGTGGCACGCGACTTCTGCTTCTTCTCCAACGCTTTCACCGCGGCCTCGGCGGCACGCTTCGCACCGGCGACACCCTTACCGGTCGCGTCGCCGCCCATCGCGTTGCGCAGCTCCGCCTTCTCGCTCTCGTCCCGCGCTTTGCTTTCCTCACCCGCGTCGCCCTCCGCTGCCGCGATCAGCTCGTCGGCGCACGCGAACACGTCGGCGGGACGCCGCAGCCCGAGCGGGATCCGCAGCACGGTCTCGCGACGCTTGCGTGAGTGTTCGTCCGTGGCAAGACGACGGGCGCGGCCGACATGCCCACCGCATACCGACGCCGACCACTGCGCCAGCTCCGGATCCACGCCGTCACGCTCGACGAGTACGCGGGCGATCGCCTCGGGCGGGGGCGTCCGCAGGTTCACCAGACGGCACCGCGACCGGATGGTCACCGACACGTCCTCCGGGTGATCCGAGGGCGCGCACAGCAGGAACACCGTGCGGTCCGGCGGCTCCTCGACCGCCTTGAGCAGCGCGTTCGACGCGCCCTCGGTCAGCCTGTCCGCGTCCTCGATGATCACCACGCGCCAGTGCCCGGTGGTCGGGCGCCGCGCGGCGGCCTGCACCAGCGCGCGCATCTCGGCGACCGAAATGGACAATCCTTCCGGGACCACCAGTTTCACGTCGGCGTGCGTGCCGTGCATTGCCGTGCGGCAGCCGGTGCATTCCCCGCAGGCAGTCCCGGCCGCGCACTGCAGCGCCGCCGCGAACGTCCTCGCCGCCACCGACCGTCCCGAGCCGGGCGGCCCGGTGATCAGCCAGGCGTGCGTCATGGCCCCGGCCGGAACCCGTTCTCCGGCAACGATTTTCACTGCGGCGGCACTCGCGGCCGAGAGCACTTCGACGGCCGGTTCCTGGCCGACGAGCTCAGCCCAGACGCTCACTCAGGCCTCCACGACCTCTTCGATCGGCGCCAGTCCGGATCGGCGCCCCACCAACACGGCACGCACAGCTGTCTGCACCCGTTCGGCGACCTCGTCCTCGGTGCCGTCGCCGTCCACCACCACGTAGTGATCCGGGTCGGCCGCGGCCATCTCGCTGAGCAGGCTCTGCACGCGCCACTGGTCCTCGATCGAAATCGGGCCGGGAGGCGCGCCGCCGGGGTCGGAGTCGAGCAGCACCGTGACATCGGGCCGCAACCGCCCGGTGGCCCAGTCCGCCAGCCCTTCCAGCTCCTTCGCGTCGAGCCCGGCGACCGCGGACAGATGCGCCAACGGCGAGTCAACGAAGCGCTCCATCACCACGATCGAGCCCAGGTCCAACGCCGGTTGCACGTCACGCTCCACGATGTCGGCGCGCACCGCGGCGGCAGCGAGCGCCTGCGCCCGCGCCCCGGACAGCGAAGCGCCGCTGACCAGCTTGGCCAGCCGCTTGTCGTCCAGCGCCGGGTCGGCAGCCAGCACGACAGGCCGGGAACCCACCTCGCGCAGCCAGTCCGAGAGCCGAGCCGCCTGGTTCGCGGTGTCCGCGGCGGTCGTCCCCTCGAGCGCGATCAGCAGGCCGTTCGCCCGGCGAGGCCGGCGGCGGATGACGTTGCGCAGGTCGGCCAGGATCGTTTCGGGGTGCCGCGAGTCCATCTGGCGGTAGGCGATGACGCCGACGATCGCGGCCAGGATGCCGCCACCGAGCATCACCGGGCGGGTGCCGTCGATGATGATCGGACTGCCCCACACGGTGACCGTGCGGGGCTTGGTGAGACCGATCAGCAGCGGCACCACCGCGGTCGAACCGAACACGATGATCTTCATCATCGACTGGTAGATCGCGTTGATCCGGCCGCGGATCGAGTCGTCCACCTGCGAGCCGATGATCGTCACACCGGTGAGGAAGGCAGCGCCGGCGCAGGCACCGACGATCGCGACGGCCACCAGCGAAACCGCGAGATGGGGGGACACCGCGACCAGGATGAGCGCGAGCCCGGCCAGCACGATGGAAATGCCGAACAGCCTGTCGTGCGGGAGCCGCCGGGACAGCTTCGGCGCGCCGGCCATGCCCGTGGCCAGGCCGACGAACACCGCCACCAGCAGCAGGCCCCACGCCGAATCGCCGGCCAGCAGGCTCGAGGAGTACGGCTTGGCCGAACCGACCACGGCACCACCGGCGGCGAACGCTCCGGCCGCACCGATCAGCAGCCCGCGGACGAGCGGGGTGCTGCGCACGAACTTCGCGCCGTCACGGACCAGCGTCCCGAAGCCCGGCTTCGGCTCCTCGGTCTCTTCTTCCTTCTTCTTCGCCTCGGTGGCGGCGGCCTCGGCCGAGTGGACCCGCCGCGACAGCTCCGGGATCCGGGTGATGATCAGGATCGCGCTGGTCAGGTACAGCAGGCCGATCAGCACCACGATGACCTTGGCGAACCCGAGCTCGCCGAAGAGGTTCGGCGGCAGGTGCAGGGTGGTGCTGATGCCGGTGAACACGGAGTACACCGCGCCGGCGGAGAGCACCGCCACGCCGTAGGTCATCACCATGCCGAGCTGGTTCGCCGTCTCCACCTGGTCCGGCCTGCGCAGCAGGTTCGGCACCGCGGCGTCCTTCGACGGGATCCACATCATCGCGCTGGCGCTGGCCAGGAAGTTCGCTACGTAGAGCCACCAGGCGCCGCCGATGAACGCGATCGACATGATGAACCCGCAGCGCATCAGATCCGCCACGAACATGACCTTGCGCCGGTCGAACCGGTCGGCGAGCAGACCGCCCAGCGGGGCGAAGATCAGGCCGGGCAGCAACGCCGAGAGCAGCACGCCGGTGAACGCGAAGTTCTGTGCCGTGTAGTTGGTGGTCAGCTTCGTGGCCAGACTGGTGACGCCCAGCAGGGTCAGCCAGTCGGCGACGCTACACAGATAAGTGACACCCCACAGGCGCCGGAACGGCCGGATCGCCAGCACCCTGCGGGCACGGAAGATCGTTGACCCGTCGCGGGCGGCCTGCGCCTCCGCGTCGGGTTTCGTCTGCACGCCCTCGCTGATTCGACCCACCCCGCTAATCGCCATGCCACCGGCCATCCGTCAGGGCTTCTGCCTTCGGGTCCCCGGACCGGTGTCGTCAGGGTAGCTCCGGACTGCTGAGAGCGACTCGTTTGGGTTAGTTGAACAGCCCCGAGATGCTGCTGATCAGGCTCGACAGGAATTCGATGGCGACGAACGCGAAGACGATCATCATGAGCACCGCGATGATCACGCCGGTGGATCCGCTCGAGGGCCGGCTCGGTCGCAGCCCGCCGTTGCCGGTGAACCTCGGCATCTTCAACGCCGGGCGCTTCATCGACCGCAGCCCAGCGCGGCTGCGCTGCCGGGGCAGGATGCCCAGCGGCGGCGCCGGCGGGATCGGCTGCGTGGGCACGCCGGGCGGCGTGACGTCCGGCTTCGGTGCGTCGACGTCGAGGATCTCGCCGAACCCGCCGGTGGTCGGCCGGGCCGAGAAGTCGATTCCGGAGGACTCCGGCCGCACCGGGGACGCGACTCTGGTCAGCTGGAAGTCGTCCGAGTCGTCTTCGCCGACCGGACCGGACAACGCGTCACCGAACGCCCCGGCATGCGTGCCATCGTGATAGTCGCCATCGCCCTTGGACGGACTCATACCACTCCTCGTGCTCGACCGGCCTCCACTCCAGGCAGGCTTCGCTACCAGGGTAGTGGTCGACCGGCCGATCCGACTGGCCCATCCGGGTAAGGGCCCGGTTACCGTCCGCGAGAGTTACTTCTTCGCGGCCGTCGTCCTCTTGGCCGGCGCCTTCTTCGCGGGCGCCTTCGCGGCGGCGGGCTTCTTGGCCGGGGCCTTCTTCTTGGGGGCCGGGCCTTTCGCGCGCTTGTCCGCCAGCAGCTCGGCCGCCCTGTCCGCGGTCAGCTCCTCGATACTGTCGGTCTTGCGCAGGGTCGCGTTGTACTCCCCGTCGGTGACGTACGGCCCGAACCGGCCGTCCTTGACCACCATCGGCTTACCCGACACCGGATCGTCGCCGAGCTCCTTGAGCGGCGGCTTCGCCGCACCACGGCGGCCCCGCTGCTTGGGCTGCGAGTAGATCTTCAACGCCTCGTCCAGCGTGATGTCGAAGATCTGGCTCTCGGTCTCCAGCGAACGCGAGTCCGTGCCCTTCTTCAGGTAGGGGCCGTAGCGGCCGTTCTGCGCCGTGATCTCCTCGCCGGACTCCGGATCCTTGCCCACGACCCGCGGCAGCGAGAGCAGCTTCAGCGCGTCGTCCAGGGTGACCGACTCGATCGACATCGACTTGAACAGCGAACCCGTGCGCGGCTTGAGTTTCGCGGCCTTGCTGGTCTTCTTCCCGTCCGCGGGCTCCTCGGGCTCGGGCAGCACCTCGGTGACGTACGGCCCGAAACGGCCTTCCTTGGCCACGATCTCGTGCCCGCTCACCGGATCGGTGCCCAGCGGCCTGCCCTCCTGCGGCGTCGCGAACCGCTCCTCGGCGATCTCCGCGGTCAGCTCGTCCGGCGGCAGGTCGTCCGGCAGGTTCGCGCGCTGCGACTTGCCGTCCACCTCGCGTTCGAGGTACGGACCGTAGCGGCCGACGCGCACGTACACGGTGCGGCCCTCGGCGTCGGTGAACATCGGGATCGAGTTGATCTCTCGGGCGTCGATGTCCTCGACACCAGTGCCGACCAGCTTCTTGAGCCCGCCGATACGCCCGATCGACCCGTCCACGCCCTGGTCGCCGCCGAAGTAGAAGCGCGACAGCCAGGTGGTGCGCTGCTCGTCACCGGAGGCGATCCGGTCCAGCTCGTCCTCCATCGCGGCGGTGAAGTCGTAGTCCACCAGCCGCTCGAAGTGGCGCTCCAGCAAGGCGACCACGGCGAACGCGACCCACGACGGGACGAGCGCGGAGCCCTTCTTCCACACGTAGCCGCGGTCCTGGATCGTCTTGATGATCGAGGCGTACGTCGAGGGCCTGCCGATGCCCAGCTCCTCCAGCTTGCTGACCAGGCTGGGTTCGTTGTAGCGGGGCGGCGGGTTGGTGTTGTGGCCGTCCGGGGACAGCGCGGTCGCCGTCAGCTCCTGGTCCTTGACCAGCCGCGGCAGCCTGCTCTGCTTGTCGTCGGCCTCGCCGCCGCTCTCGCTGTCGACCGCCTCCACGTAGGCCTTGAGGAAGCCCGCGAAGGTGATCGTGCGGCCCGAAGCGGAGAACGTGCACTCCTCGCCGGTGGTCGCCTTGCCGACGATGCGCACCGACATCGTGGTGCCCTTGGCGTCGGCCATCTGCGAAGCGATCGTGCGCTGCCAGATCATCTCGTAGAGCCGGAACTCCTCGTTCCGCAGCTCGCCCGCCACCTGGCCGGGGGTGCGGAACACCTCGCCGGCCGGGCGGATCGCCTCGTGCGCTTCCTGCGAGTTCTTCACCTTGCGGGTGTACTGCCGCGGGCTCGGCGAGACGTACTCCGAGCCGTACAGATCGGTGGCCTGGTTGCGGGCCGCGGTCAGCGCCGTCTCCGACAGGGTCGTGGAGTCGGTACGCATATAGGTGATGTAACCGTTTTCGTACAGCCGCTGCGCGGTCCGCATCGTGGCCTCCGAAGAGAGCCCCAGCTTGCGGCCGGCCTCCTGCTGCAGCGTGGAGGTCATGAACGGGGCGTACGGGCGCCGCGTGTACGGCTTCTCTTCGACGCTGGTGACCTTGAAGTCCTGGTTGCGCAGGGCTTCGGCCAGCCGGTTCGCGTCCGCCTCGGCGAGCACCCTGACGTCCTTCGCGGACGCCTTGAGCTCCCCGTCCGCACCGAAGTCACGGCCCGTCGCCAGGCGTGCGCCTTCGACCGCGATCAGCCGCGCCGGGAAGGCACGCGGGGTGGCGTCGGCGCCGGCGTCCATGGTCGCGGCGATGTCCCAGTACGAGGCGGACTTGAACTGCATCCGCTCGCGCTCGCGCTGCACGATGATCCTGGTCGCGACCGACTGGACCCGGCCCGCCGAGAGCTTCGGCATGACCTTCTTCCACAGCACCGGCGAGACCTCGTAACCGTAGAGCCGGTCGAGGATACGGCGGGTTTCCTGGGCGTCGACGAGGTCGGCGTCGAGCTCACGGGTGTCGGCCGCGGCGGCCCGAATGGCCTGCTCGGTGACCTCGTGGAACACCATTCGGCGCACCGGCACCTTGGGCTTGAGGGTTTCCAGCAGGTGCCAGGCGATGGCCTCGCCCTCGCGGTCGGGGTCGGTGGCGAGGAAGAGCTCGTCGGCGTCCTTGAGCAGGCTCTTGAGTTCGGTGACCTTGGCCTTCTTGTCCGGGCTCACCACGTACAGCGGCTCGAAGTCCTGGTCGACGTTCACGCCGAGCCGAGCCCAGGCCTCACCCTTGTACTTGGCCGGCACGTCCGCGGCACCGCGCGGCAGGTCACGGATGTGCCCCACCGACGACTCGACGACGTAACCGCCGCCGAGATACGGAGCGATCTTGCGGGCCTTGGTGGGCGACTCGACGATCACGAGCCGCCGACGGCCGGCACCGTTCGCCCCGGCGTCCGTCTTATTCGTCCGTGCTGCCACGCTGTCCGCTCTCCTGCTCATTCCTCGTCGTCCGGCCGACGACGCTTGTTCAACCAGCCAGTGTGCACGCTGGTGGCCGGTTATGTCCGCTCAGGTGACGCAACACGCCGTCCACGTCGTGTGAAGCGCATCGGCGCCGACCGGTGCGGCGTTTCCTTTCCACACCTAGCACGTGACGGGCGCCACGTGCCGGGCGGGGCTGCGGCGTAGCCGTTCGGCTACGCTCCGGCGTCATGTTGCGCCGCCTCCTTCTCCTCCTGCCCATCGCGCTCCTCGGTATCGGAGCAACTCCCGCCGCGGCCACCCCGGCCACTGATTACACGGGCATCGTCGCGCTGGACGACTGCTCCGGCTCCCTCGTCCGGCTACCCGGTTCCCGCGACACCGACCCCGCACTCGCGATGACCAACGGTCACTGCGACGAGAACGGCATGCTCGAACCCGGCGAAGTGATCACCGGGCAGCCGAGCCGGCGCACGATGGAGCTGCTGGGCGCCAATGGTGCGCACATCGGCACGCTCCGCGCCACCGAAATCCTGTACGCCACCATGACCGACACCGACGTGCTCGTCTACCGGCTGGACTCCAGCTACCGGCAGATCGCCCGCGAAACCGGTGGCAAACCACGCACGCTGGCCGCCGCACCCGCCGACGTCGGCACCCCGGTCGACGTCGTCTCCGGGTACTTCACGCGCACCTGGAGCTGCGACATCGGACGGGTCGTCTACTCGCTGCGGGAAGGCGACTGGACCTGGCACGCCTCGATCCGGTACTCGCCGGGATGCGACACCATCCACGGCACCTCCGGCTCGCCGATCGTCGACCGCGGCACGGGCCAGGTCGTCGGCATCAACAACACCGGCAACGACAGCGGGTATTCCTGCACCCTCGACAACCCGTGCGAGGTGGACGAGCAGGGCGCGGTCAGCTTCGCCCAGGGCCGCACCTACGGACAGCAGACCTACGGCCTCACCGCCTGCATCGGCCGGGGCAACCGGCTCGAGCTGAACCGATCGGGCTGCCTGCTGCCCAAACCCCAGGGCCTCACGCTGCCGATCCCGCTTCCGGCCTGAGCCGTTTCACCGGGGCGGTACGCGGCCAGATCGCGGCCGCCGCCGGTGGCGGTGCACCGAGCAGTTCTTCAAGCGCCGCAAGCCTTCTACGGCCCGTCACACGCACGGCCGGCCCACCGGCGCGCGGGCCGACCAGCTGGGCGGGCACCCCGAGCTGTGTGCACGCCTGGGCAAGCTGCTCGTGCCGCGCCGGGGCTGCTTCGTCCACGGCGAGGAGATAGTGGTTGTCGGCTGGTATGCCGTCGGCCAGCGCCCACAACCGCAACGCGCTGCCGGTCAGCCGGAAACCCGGCGGCAGCTCCTCGCACTGCCACGCGTTGGCCAGCCGGATCAGATCGATGCGGAACGGCGTGCGCACGAGCAGGCCCTCTTCGCCACGCGAAACGTCGGCCTGCACCCCGCGGCGGCCGAACTCGGTGACCAGCGCCCGCGCCCGCCACGGCTCGTCGACGGTGACCGACAGCCGGGCGGCCGTGCGCCCGAAGCTGACGATTCGTCCCCGGCCGCACAGCACCCCGGCAAGGTCGGCGAGTTCCGGGCCACTCGCCTCCGCCGAGAAGAACGAGAGCTGATCCACGGCGGACAGCGTAGAACACAAGTTCGATTCTGCGCAAAGGATCGGCCACTCCATCGAAGAACCAACAGAAGGAATGAAAATATCGGCTGAACGGATGTTCGAAGCCTTCGCTTTCCGCAGCCAAGGCGAGGCGCGCGGCAGCGCGCCGCTAAGAAGTCTCGCGCGCCGTCAGCTGCTGGCACACCGGCGCGTGGGCGGCCGCCGTCGCCAGCGTGGGCACGGAGTTCAGGCCCGCCAGCACATCCACCTTGGACACCTCCGCCAACGGCCCCTGCGCCTCGCCGAGGGTGTCCTGATCCACCGTGGTCGCGGCACCGGCGGCGTCGAGGTGCTGTTTGGCGGTGGCTGCGCGCGCCCGGATGCCGGCGAACTGGGCGACCGCACTGTCGCGGGCCGTCGCGGCTTCCGGCACCGGGGCCGCAGGCAGGGTCCGCAGTTGCTGGACCGTCTTGTCCAGCCCGCCGATCATCGACGCGAGCAGGTCGCTGGAGGTCTGCACGGTGCGGCGCGGTGTGCTCGGGTCGATCGAGGGCATGGTGGCCAGACCGTCCACGAGTGAACCGACCGCGATGCAGTAGTCGTTGGCCCACCTGGAGGTGGCGTCCTGCCGGTCCACGTCGTCCTTGGACAGGCCCGGCCCGCCGGGCTGTGTGGCTGCCGTGTCGACGGGTGGTTGCCCGCAACCGGCCAGGATCGCGCAGAGACCCGCGAGTACCGCCAGGAACCGGATCTTCCCGGGCCGCACGTGAACACCTCCCGAAGATGTGAACCAGTCTCGACGGTACCGACCCGGTTGCACTGTGCAAATCGTGGGCTGGTCCAGACGAGAAAACGGGCCCGCCGCACATGCTGTGCGACGGGCCCGTCCAGTTCGTTGTCAGGCTGTTTTCGCAGGCTCCTGCCTGTCGGCCGGAGTGTCCGCGATGGCCGTGCCGCGCCTCTTGGAGACGACGATCGCCACCACGATGATGACCACCGAGACCAGCGAGATCGCCAGCCGGATGCCGAACGAAGCGTCCGGTCCGATCGAGAACTGCACGACGGCGGGCGCGATCAGCACCGAGACCAGGTTCATCACCTTGATCAGCGGGTTGATCGCCGGGCCGGCGGTGTCCTTGAACGGGTCACCGACCGTGTCACCGATCACAGTCGCGGCGTGGGCCTCGGAACCCTTGCCACCGTGGTTGCCGTCTTCCACCAGCTTCTTGGCGTTGTCCCAGGCACCACCGGAGTTGGCCAGGAAGATCGCCATCAGCGTGCCGGTCGCGATCGCACCGGCCAGGTAGCCGGCGAGCGCGCCGGTACCGAGCCCGAAGCCGACCGCGATCGGGGCGAACACCGCCAGCAGACCCGGCGTCGCCAGCTCACGCAGCGAGTCACGGGTGACGATGTCGACGACCTTGCCGTACTCGGGCCGCGTGGTGCCCTCCATGATCCCGGCGATCTCCCGGAACTGGCGGCGCACCTCGTACACCACCGCGCCCGCGGCACGGGACACCGCGTTGACCGCGAGACCGGAGAACATGAACACGACGGCGGAACCGATCATGACGCCGACGAGCGTGTTCGGGCTGACGATCGTGTCGACGAACGACTTCACGCCTTCCGCGCTGGCCCCGATGCCGGACAGCGCCTTGGTGATCGCGTCCTGGTAGGACCCGAACAGCGCCGTCGCGGCGAGCACGGCGGTCGCGATCGCGATGCCCTTGGTGATCGCCTTGGTGGTGTTGCCGACCGCGTCCAGCTCGGTCAGCGTCTGCGCGGCGGCCTCGTCCACGTCGCCGGACATCTCGGCGATGCCCTGCGCGTTGTCCGACACCGGGCCGAAGGTGTCCATCGCGACGATGACACCGACGGTGGTCAGCAGGCCCGTGCCGGCGAGCGCGACCGCGAACAGCGCGATCGTGCCACCGAGCAGGTAGGCCCCGAACACCGCGGCGCCGATCACCAGCGCGGTGTACACGGCGGACTCGAAGCCCACCGAGATACCGGACAGAATCACCGTGGCCGCACCGGTTTCCGACGTCTTGCCGACGTTCTTGACCGGGCCGTGCTCGGTGCCGGTGTAGTAGCCGGTGAGCTTCAGGATGACCCCGGCCAGCACGATGCCGATGATCACGGCGACGGTCGCGATGACCGCCGGGTTGCCCTCGGTGGCCGCGAAGTCCTGGCCGAACCCGGAGAACGAGCTGGGCAGGAACACGAACGCGGCGATCGTGCACAGCACCGCGGAGATGACGGCGGAGATGTAGAAGGAGCGGTTGATGGTGACCAGCCCGCTCTCGTTCTCCCGCGACTTGGTGATGTACACACCGATCACCGCGGTGATCACCCCGATGGCAGGCACGATCAGCGGGAACAGCAGACCCTTCGCACCGAAGGCGGTGCTGCCGAGGATCAGCGCGGCGACCAGAGTCACCGCGTAGGACTCGAACAGGTCCGCCGCCATCCCGGCGCAGTCACCCACGTTGTCACCGACGTTGTCGGCGATGGTGGCCGCGTTGCGCGGGTCGTCCTCGGGGATGCCCTGCTCGACCTTGCCGACCAGGTCGGCGCCCACGTCGGCGGCCTTGGTGAAGATACCGCCGCCGACACGCATGAACATGGCGATCAGCGCGGCACCGAAACCGAAGCCCTCCAGCACCTTCGGCGCCTGCCCGGCGTACGCCAGCACCACGACCGCGGCGCCGAAGAGGCCGAGGCCAACGGTGAACATGCCGACCGAGCCACCGGTGCGGAACGCGATCCGGGTGGCCTTCTCACGGCCGCCCGCCTCCCGGGACGCCGCGGCCACGCGCAGGTTCGCGCGAGTGGCCAGCCACATGCCCAGGTAACCGATGGTGAACGAGAACAACGCACCGAAGAGGAAGAACACGGAGCGGCCGATACGCTCGCCCCACCCGTCCGCTGGAAGTGCGAATAGCAGCAGGAACACCAACACCCCGAAAATCGAGAGGGTGTTGCGCTGCCGGTTGAGATAAGCGGTCGCCCCTTCCTGCACCGCCCTGGCAATGTCCTGCATCTTCGCGGTGCCCTGGCCGGTGGCCAGCACCTCCTTGAGCAGGAAATAGCCGATAACGAGCGCGGCAAGGGCGACCACGGCGACTACGGCGACTACGCCGTAGTCACCCCCGGAGAGCTCTAGGCCCTCCGCGAGGAATTGCCGGGACATCCGTCCTCCTGGAAACGTCGCGTACCAACGACGGGTCGCCTGCGGACAGCCTTGCCGACGTTGGCATGGGATCTACACCACAAGTGGTGCCGGTTCGCCGGAGTGTATTGGTAGCGATTCCGCTGCGGTCATCGCGTCCCGTAACGAACACTCTCCGTGCATGTGAGTCTGCTCACTGTTCATGATCATCAGACGTTTCCGCGGGGTTGTCGTACACCTGTGCGATCCTGGGGCGCGTGGCAGAAACCGAGCGCGCACGGCAGCTTCTGCGCCGGGTCACGGCCGGTATCCCGGAATCCGCGAACCCCGTGACGCACGTGGCGGAGCAACCCGCCCGCGAGGCCGGTTTCACCGACTGGCCGTCCTGGGCGGACCGGGACGTGGTGGCCGCGCTGCGGGAGTCCGGCGTGGAGCAACCGTGGAGGCATCAGGTCGAGGCCGCTTCGCTCGCGCATTCCGGGCAGCACGTGGTGATCTCGACGGGCACGGCTTCCGGTAAGTCATTGGCCTACCAGCTGCCGGTGCTGTCGAGCCTGACCGAGGACGAGCGGGCCTGCGCGCTCTACCTCGCGCCGACGAAGGCGCTGAGCGCGGACCAGCTCCGTTCGGTCTCCTCTTTGGACATTCCAGGGGTGCGGGCGGCGGCCTACGACGGGGACACCCCGATGGCGGAGCGCGACTGGGTGCGGGCGCACGCGCGGTGGGTGTTCACGAACCCGGACATGCTGCACCGCGGCATCCTCGCCTCGCATGCCCGCTGGACGAGGCTGTTCCGCAAGCTCGCGTACGTCATCGTCGACGAGTGTCACGGGTACCGCGGCGTCTTCGGCTCGCACGTGGCGCTGTTGTTGCGCCGGCTGCAGCGGGTCGCGGCCCGGTACGGCAGTTCGCCGACCTTCGTGCTCGCGTCCGCTACGACGGCATCGCCTGCCGACTTCGCGGGGCGGTTGATCGGGCAGGACGTCGCGGCGGTCGCCGAGGACGCCTCGCCTCGCGGCGCGCGGACGGTCGCGCTGTGGGAGCCGCCGCTGTTGGAGGACTTCTCCGGTGAGAACGGCGCGCCGGTACGGCGTTCGGCGGGTGCCGAGGCCGGGCGGATCCTGGCGGAGCTGGTCGTCGAGGGCGCGCGCACGCTGGCTTTCGTCCGGTCGCGCCGCGGTGCCGAGCTGACGGCGCTGGGCGCGAAGCGCATTCTGTCCGAAGTGGACACCAAACTCGCCGGTCAGGTCGCGGCGTACCGCGCCGGGTTTTTGCCGGAGGAGCGGCGGAAGCTGGAGCGTTCGTTGCTGTCGGGTGAGCTGCTGGGGGTGGCCACCACGAACGCGCTCGAACTGGGCGTGGACATCGCCGGCCTGGATGCCGTTGTGCTGGCCGGATATCCGGGCACGCTGGCGTCGTTCTGGCAGCAGGCAGGCCGCGCCGGGCGTGCCGGCGATGAGGCGCTGGTGGTGTTCGTCGCGCGGGATGATCCGTTGGACACCTATCTGGTGCACCATCCGGCGGCGATCCTGGACCGCCCGGTCGAGACAGCGGTGCTCGACCCGGCGAACCCGTATGTGCTGGCGCCGCAGCTTGCTTGTGCGGCGGCCGAGCTGCCGCTGACGGCGGCGGAGTTGCCGACGTTCGGCGGGGAGGCGGCCCGGCAGGTGCTGGATTCGTTGGTGGAACAGCGGATCCTGCGCCGCCGGGCGAGCGGTTGGTACTGGACGTCAAGGGACAGGCCACAGTACGAGGTGGACATCCGCGGTTCGGGCGGCGAGCAGGTGGCCGTCGTGGAAGAGGACACGTCTCGGCTGCTCGGCACCGTCGACCCGGGCTCGGCCTGTGTCACGGTGCATCCGGGTGCGGTATATCTGCATCAGGGTTCGTCGTACGTGGTGGACGAGCTGGATCTGGAGTCGGGCATCGCGCTCGTGCACGCGGAGGATCCAGAGTGGACCACTTCGGCGCGGGAGGTCGCGGACATCGCCGTGTTGTCCACGCAGGAGCGGGTGGATTACGGCGGGGTGAGCGTGTGCCTCGGCGACGTGGCGGTGACTTCGCAGGTGGTGGGTTTCCTGCGCCGCCGCCCGTCGGGGGAGATTCTGGATCAGGTGGCGCTGGACCTGCCGGAGCAGAAACTCGAGACCCGTGCCGTCTGGTACACGGTCTCGGAGGATCTGCTGGGGACCGGGGAAGGTGGCAGGGCGCCGGGGGGCGCTGGGCTTGAGCCCGCGCGCATCCCCGGCGCCCTGCATGCCGCCGAGCACGCGGCGATCGGCCTGCTACCGCTGTTCGCTACGTGCGACCGCTGGGACATCGGCGGGGTGTCTACCGCGTTGCACGCTGACACCGGGGAGGCGACGGTGTTCGTGCATGACGGCTATCCCGGAGGCGCGGGATTCGCCGATCGCGGTTTTGCCGCTCTGGTCCCTTGGCTGGCCGCTACGCGGGAGGCCATCGTCTCCTGCGAGTGCCCGGCGGGTTGCCCGTCCTGTGTGCAGTCACCGAAGTGCGGGAACGGTAACGATCCACTGGACAAGGCGGGGGCTGTGGCCGTACTGGACACTGTGCTCGGGGCGGTGCGTCTGCACGGCGGCCGGCACGGCCACATGGTGGATCAAGCCGCGACAGAAGCCGCCGCGACGAGCTGCTGAGTACGGTCTTCCTGGTCCAAGGCACGGGCCAGGACGGTGTGCACCGCGTCCGCGGCCGGCAGCTGCCAGCCCCACACGTCGGGCTTGACCCGCCAGTGCACGACGCCGTGCTGGAACGGGGTGGGCGGCAGCGGAACCCAGCTGCCTTCGCCGTGCCAGCGGACCGCGCCGCTGGTGGCGAGCTCCTCGGGAAGGTTCTCGGCGACGGTGGTCAGGAACAGCCAGCGGCCGTCCGGGGTCGCGACGATCGGCGCCGGGTGCCCGGTGGCACGGAGCAGCCGCGCGGCACGCTTGCCGAGTTCGACGTCGACCTCCACCGCGTCCACGACCCGGCCGGTCGCGACCAGCAGGCTGTAGGGGCGGCCGGTCCACCATTCGGCGACCTCGTTGGGGTGCGCGCCGAGCCGGTCGGCCCAGTCCTCGTGTACGGGCACCGGTCCAGACCACGCCTGGGTACCGGCTTCCGCAGCCGGAGAAGTGCCCGGCAGCACCGGCCAACCGTGCCAGGCAAGCCCGATGGCTTCCGCACGCAGCTCGATGCGGAACGCGCCGCGCCAGCTATCCGACCAATCCGTGTCCAACATCCCTCAACAACTCCTCATTCGCTCCAGTGGAGCGCGGTGGCTTTCCCATTTCAATAAACGGCAAATTGCAAAGTGCCGGTAGTAGGTGGTCGACAACCGGCTGTTGTGGAACGACGAGCGCGTCGAGCGGCACCGCCCGGGCTGAAGGCCGCTTGTCGATCATCGCGCGACGACCAGTGGCACCCGACCGGATGACTCGGCAGTGGCCTTCCGCACAGTTTTCCCTTGACACACAACGGTTTCATGGCGTCGCACCGCCACCGCCGGCCGTCGGCCGCCGACCGTTCGCCGCGCGGAGGCGACCGTCCGTCCGCAGCCCGGGGCGATCGTCGGGCCGTCGACGAGCGGCGGCCAACTCCCAGTGGGCCCGCGAGCCGCCGATGACCGGCGGTGGCCGCCGGTCGGCGTGGCCCCGGGGGCTTGTGGTCACTGCCGGTGGGCGTCGGCCTGGGTCGGTGGGGCGTGGCCGGGGCCGGTAGGGCGTGGCCGGGGTGACGGCCTGGGTCGGTGGAGGCCCGATGAGCGGGGTGGGACCGTTCGCCGGGTTGCGTTGGGGAGCGGGTGGTGGGGCTCGAGTGGGACCGCCGGCTGGATGGCGCCGGTGATAGGGCGGCTTGTGGCCAGGCTGAGCGGGAGTGGAATGGCACCGCGAGGATCCGGAGTTCGATGGCTGATCGGACGGGATTGCTGCTTGGACGGGGGCGGGGTGGCTGGTTGGACGGGTGCCGTAGCGCGTAGCCGCCCAGCGGGTGGGCCCGGGGTGTCGGTGCACAGAGCCGCCCGGCGGGTGGGCTCGGGTTGTCGGTGCGCGGAGCCGCCCGGCGGGTGGGCTCGGGTTGTGGTTCGGGCGGGGTGCGGCAGGGCAGGTCCGGCCGCTGCCCTGCCCGAACCACCGCCATCGGGTCGGGTGGTCATCTGGGGGCCGGCGCGGGCGCCGTCCCGGCGCGGGCAACCGGGCCGGCTCTGGCGTGGGCGGAGGCGGAGCCGAGACCGCCTGGGGCGGCGGCCTCGACTTCCACCAGCGCGTCCCACCCGTCGAGCCGGCAGCCGACCAAGCGCACAGTCATCTCTTCGGCGACGGTCTGCGCACGCCCGCAGGCCGTCGCCACCCCCAGATCCGCTTGTCCCGCCGCGGCCAGGGCGGCGAGGTCGGCGGCGTTGACTGCGCGATGGCGGGTGAGGATCGCCGAGCCGAACAAGAGCAGTAGGCCGGCGAGCCCGAGCAGCGCGGCGATCGCGCCGGCTGCCCATACGGTGGCCACCCCCCGCTCATCCCGAAGCATCGGAGACTCCGGGTTCCAGCACGGCATATGCCCGGCCGTTCAGTTCGATACCGGGTAGGAGGCCACCGATCGCTTCGGCCCGCACCTCCACCGTTATGGCATCCCCTTCCGCCGCGACGCTCAACCGGGCGCCATCCGGTGCGAGTTCCTTGACGGCCTGGTCGGCCAGCGGACGCTGACCTCGCGCGACCAGCCTGGCGGCCTCGCGGGCGGCGTCGGCGCACCTGATCTCGCCCGTCACGACCAGGATGCCCGACAGTACGAGGCCGAACATTGCCATCAGCCCGCACAGGGCGATCGCTGCCTCGACGGTGACCGCACCGCGGTCGGAACGCGCACGCATGATCAGAACTGCACTGTCAAAGCATGTTCGATCACCGACCGCAGCGCCGACACGACCGAATCGCCCGTGAGCACGGTGTAGAGCAAACCCGCGAAGCCCGCGGCGGCGACGGTGCCGATGGCGTATTCGGTGGTGCTCATCCCGTCGTCCGCACGGGCGAGCGAGCGGAACCAGCGCTGCCACCACCGGACCCTGCGCCGAGCATGACGACCGGTTGACTGCATGAACATGGGAGATCCCCTTTCAACTTTGTCTACTGTGGACGTTCAAGTGATGAGATGGCCGGCGAGCCCAAGTACGACCGGCACCACCCCCAGGCAGAGAAAGGCGGGCAGGAAGCACAGGGCCAGCGGCCCGGCGATCAACACCCCTGCGCGTTGCGCCTTCGCCTCGGCGCGATCGGCGAGCGACGCGCGGAGCTGCGTTGCTATCTCCTCCGCGACCTGCGCGAGCGCGCTGCCGGACCGCGCCGTCCGGCGGGCCGCCCTGGCCAGCTCCGCGGTTCCCGGACAGGCTCGGGCCGGCGCCCATGCTTCCGCCGGAGCGGCACCCATAGTGAGCAGTGCCGCTGTCGCCCGAAGGGCGTCGGCCTCCGGGCCCTCCCAGTCATCGATGATCGCCTCGATGGCGGCCGGAACCGGCATGCCGGCGCGAAGACAGGCGGCCAGCAGATCCCAACTCGCGGCGAGCCGGGTTCCGCCTGATCGCGGCTTTCGCCTGGCAGACCAGGGAACGCGGAGCTTTTTCGGTGCGGGGCGCATCAGCAGACGGGTGAATCGTGCGTGGGCCGCGCTTTGTCCGGGGAGTACGAGCAGTGCGGTGGCCACCAGCGCCACGCCTTGACCGGGCATCATCCGGGCGCCGTTCGGGAGGCGCTGGCAGGTAGCGATTGCCTTGCGAGAGAACGAGGCCGCGGAGGTGATCGTCGGTTTAGAGGGCAGGCGGGAACTCCGAAGGTGGTCATGGTTTCTCCAGGAGATGGTGTGAATGCTGACGGGTCAGATCGCGCCCAGCTGGGTGAGCCGAGCGCTCCAGGCGGTGCCGGCCAGGATGAGTGCTGCGCCGAGAAGCAGTAAGACCTGCCCGGCTAGGGTTCCGGTGAGTACGTGCAGCGGCTGAGCGCCCATCGCCTCGCCCAGCAGCAGGCCGAACAACGGCAACGCGGCGAGGACGCCGGCACTGGCTCGTGGGCCGGCCATGGCGGCCTCGGCTCGGCTGGTGAACCGCGTCCGGGCGATGACATCTCGCCGGACGGACTCGAGCAGTTCGGCCAATGGCAGCCCGTGACGGCGGCTGAGCGTCCAGGCCTGCGCGACCTGTTCCCGCCACAGGGCAAGGAATCCGGAGCCCGGTGGCGCCTGAACCTCGCCACCGAAGCGGGCAGCCGCCGCGAGCGTTCGCATCAGGACTGCGACGTCCTCAGGCGCGTCTGCGCCCGCTGACTCAGCCGCAACGGCGGGCGGTGACCCGCCGCGCAGTTCGGAGACCATCGCGTGAAGTGCCTCCGCCACGGCACCGCCCGCAGCCAGTTCCGCCTTGGTCCGCCGACGGGATGCTCGCTGCTTCCACCAGGAGGCACCGAGCAATCCCACTGCGACGACTCCGGCCGGACCGACGAGCGGGAGCAGCACGACCAGGCCGGCGATCGGCACCCATTTCGCCGGGGGCCGCCAGCGTTCACGATCGCCGGTCGGCGGGAACACCGCGGCGAATCGCGTCAGGCTTCGGCGGATCGGCCAGCACAGCAAGGCGGCCGCGACGCACGGCAGGATCAACGTCATCATGGCAGCCGAACTCCCTGCGCTGTAAGCAAAGTAGCCAGCAACGCCTTGCGTTTCGTCCATTCGCCGTCACGCCACACCGGAAGCACGCGGACGTCACCGCTTGCGTCCCGGCTCAGGACACCGACCTCGGCCAGGCATCGTCCCGAGCCGGCACGCCGCATGTGCAACACGACCTGCACCGCGGCTGCGAGCTGGCTGTGCAGCGCCGCGCGGGGCAGCCCGCCCAACGCGGCGAGCGCCTCCAGCCTGGCTGGAACCTCGGCTGGGGAATTGGCGTGCAGCGTGCAGGCGCCGCCTTCGTGACCTGTGTTCAACGCATTGAGGAGTTCACAGACTTCTCGGCCGCGCACCTCGCCCACGACCAAGCGGTCCGGGCGCATCCTGAGCGCCTGCCGCACCAGATCGCGCAGGGTGATCTCACCGGCGCCCTCGACGTTCGGCGGACGGGCGATCAAGCGCACGAACTGAGGATGGCCGGGCTGGAGCTCTCCGGCGTCCTCCACGCAGACGATCCGCTCGGACGGGTCGACGGCGCCGAGCATCGCCGCGAGCAATGTACTTTTGCCCGCCCCGGTGCCACCGGTGACAAGGAACGCGAGCCGCGCGGCGACGACTGCTTGCACGAGTTCCGCACCCTGGCCCTCAAAGGTGCCCAGCGCGCGAAGTGCTTGCAGATCGTGCACCGCGGGCCGGAGCACACGGAGCGAAATGCACGTTCCGTCAGCGGCGACCGGCGGTAGGACCGCATGCAGCCGCACCGAGCCCTGCGATCCGGCTCCGGGGAGCCAGCCGTCCACATAGGGCTGTGCATCGTCCAAGCGGCGACCTGCCGCAAGCGCCAGCCGCTGCGCAAGCCGCCGGACCGCCTCGTCATCCGCGAATCTGATCTCGGTGCGGTGCAGACCTTTCGGGCCGTCGATCCACACTTCGTCAGGCGCGGTGACGAGCACGTCGGTGGTTCCAGGGCGAGCCAGCAATGTCTCCAGCGGCCCGACACCGGTGAACTCGTGACGCAGCGTGCGCAACGCGTCGAGCACTTCGGTGTGCCCGACCGGCCCGCCGGCCTCTGCGCGCACGGCATCCGCGACAGCCGCCGGATCGGTGCCGGAACCGTTACCCGCCAAGCGAAGGCGGACTCTGTCGATCAGTTCGGTGTTCACGCCGCGACCTCGGCCATACCGGTTTCCGATCGCACCGCTGCCAAGGCGGTATGGGCCGCTGAGGCCAGCGGGCCGCGGCTGCGGAACGGGAACTGCCCGCCTTCCAACACCTTGTCGAGCTGACGCTCGGCCGCCATCGAGACCAGCAGCGGGGCCTTGACCGCCTCCACGACATCGGCGGGACCGAGGCCACCCGGCGACGGGCCACGCACGACCAGCCGGACCCGGCCTGCCCTGGCACCGATGCGGCCGACCAGGCCACGTGCGGCGACGCACGCGCGGATTTCGGCCGGCACCACCAATGCGAGCAGGTCCGCCCTGTCCAGCACCGCTTCGACCCGGGCGTCGAAATGCCTCGGGAGATCGCAGACGACCAGGCGGCCCGCACGGCGGCCGGCATCCACAACGGACGCGATCGCCTCGGGCGTCGGCTCCTTGCCCTCCGGCTCGCAGGAGACGAACGGCAGACGCCCACCACGGAACGGGTGTGACGGGAGCGCCTCCGTCAGTGACGGCATGGCCACCCGCCCACCGTCCAGCCGAAGCCCGGACCACCGACTGCCGTCCTGAAATTCGGCTCCCAGCAATAGATCCAGGCCGCCGCCGAGCGGATCGCAGTCGACCAGCAATGCCCCGGAATCGGCCCCCGCGAGCGCCAGCGCCGTCGCGAACACCGATGCGCCGGCTCCACCCCGGCCGCCCAGCACGCCCACCACACAGCCGCCGGGCGCGCCTGGGCCTTCGACGACATCGGCGAAAGCGCCGACCAGTGCGGCCTCGGCATCCGGCAGTGACAACACCTGTTGCACGCCGGCCGCGAACGCGCGCTCCCAGGTGGCCGCTTCCGGCGGGCCCTTCGTGATCAGCAGGACCCCGGCACGGCGCGGGAGTTCGAGCCCGGTGGCCAGTGCGTGCTCGTCGACCAGTACGAGCGGCGCCCGAATCCACTCGCCCCGCGCCGACAACGGATCGGGCGCACGCTGGGTCTCACAGCCCGTGGCCGCGGCGAGGCGCAACACCTCGTCGAGCAGCGCCTCGTCGGTGACGATCACGAGCGGACGTTCGTCGGTCATCGGAGCCCCCAGGGATTTCGGTGGTGGAATTCGGCTTGTTCCCACCGTGGCGCTGAGGGTCTTGAGGAGGCAATAGGGAGTTGGCTCGCCTGTGGATAACCGGGGTGGTGTGGATAAGTCCGCGTATCCGGGAAAGAAGGCAACCCCCGCCAGGGGGGAGGGGCGGGGGTCGCCAACGGTTCAGTCCCGGGGGGTCGGACTGAACCAAGCCGGTGAGTTACACCGGGCAGAGCTCACCTTAACTCCGGGATCCGCCGTTTCGACCTCCACAATTCGATAACGTAAATCAGCAATCGATTTCCTGTTCCCGTAACGGATTTTCAGGCTGTCCGGGCAAGACTGTGGTCGCTGGCGACCCCGGTGCCGGGAAGCTTCTATCCTGGGTGGGTGGCAGAACCGATCAGCTCGCCGGCGAGCGCAGCGCAGGCCGCGGCAACGGGTACCGGCGTCGCGGCCTTTTTCGACCTCGACAAGACGATCATCGCTTCCTCCAGCGCGCTCGCGTTCAGCAAGCCGCTGCTGCGCCAGGGGTTGATCAGCCGGCGGGCGGCGTTGAAGAGTGCGTACGCCCAGCTCGTCTTCTCGCTGTCCGGGGCGGACGAGGACCGCACTGAGCGGATGCGCGCGGAGATCTCGAGGCTGTGCGCGGGCTGGGACGTCGCACAGGTTCGCGCGATCGTCAACGAGACCCTGCACGACATCGTGGATCCGCTGGTCTACGCGGAGGCCGCGGAGTTGATCGCCTCGCACAAGGAGCAGGGGCACGACGTGATCGTGCTGTCCGCGGCCGGCGAGGAGGTGGTGGCTCCGATCGCGGCCATGCTCGGCGCCACTCGCAGCGTCGCGACCCGCATGGAGATCGTGGACGGCCGATACTCGGGTCAGGTCGACTTCTATTGCTACGGCGAGCAAAAGGCCGTCGCGGCGAAGCAGCTCGCCGTCGAGTACGGTTACGACCTCGGGGCCTGTTACGCCTATACCGATTCGAGTACCGACGTGCCGATGCTCGAGGTGGTCGGCCATCCGTACGCGGTCAACCCGGACAAGGCGCTGCGCAGGCTCGCGAACGAACGTGAATGGCCCGTGCTGGCCTTCACCAATCCCGTGTCACTGCGCAGCAGGATCCCGGCGCCGTCACCGACCGCGCTCGCGGTGGGCGTGGGCATCGGCGCGGTCGCCGCAGCCGGGGTGACCTGGTACGGACTGGCCCGCAAGCGGCGCGAAAAGTAGTCGCGCACGGTGGTCTCATCACCGAATCGAGTCTCTGTACCGGTGCACCCGTTCAACCCCTTGAAGTGACGGCCGTCACTGGGTAGAACAGAGGTGCGGACATTTTGTCGGCCAGGGACGAAGCGAAGAGAAGCTTCACTCCACCCCGAGAGATGTCCGTGCGCGGACTCCGGGCACCCACGCGCAGCACGCCGCGGGAGGCTTGTCGTCAAGGGACTGCGTACCGGGACGCCGGACGCCGAGTCCAGATAGATACGACACGAGTTGCACGCTTGGTCACCCGAGCGGTCCGCGCGGGCGGGCGCCGCCGGCATTTCGCCGGCGGCGCCCGCGCACGTTTACGGGTCTTTTCCGGAAGTTCCCCCGATCAGGGCTCTGCCAAATGGCAGATGCAGCCGTTGACCGCGGTCATCGCGAGTGAGTAGCTTCCCGATACCGAATGGTTCAGGTGGAAATCTTTCCACCGCCATCGGTACTGGAGGGAGGCCATTCGTGGGCCGGAGGAATCATGCGCTCGCAGCGACCGTCGCCGGAGCGCTCATCGTGACCGGGCTCAGTGCCGCGAGTCCGGCCGCCGCGGTGCCGCAAATTCCCGGCGCGGACGCACAAGCGGTGTCCTGGGCGCAACGGACGCTGCGCGGGATGTCGCTTGAGGACAAGGTCGGGCAGCTGTTCGTCGCCGATGTCTGGGGCAAGTCGGCGGACGAGGTGAACCCGGGCAACCAGACGAAGTACGGAGTGGACACTCCGGCGCAGGTCGTGCAGCGGTACCACCCCGGCGGTGTCATCTACTTCAACAACTCGGGCACCGACAACGTGGACGATCCGGCGCAGGTCGCCGCGCTGTCCAATGGGTTGCAGCGCGCCGCGCTGGCCTCCGGCGCGCATCTGCCGCTGATCGTCTCGACCGACCAGGAGGGCGGCCGGGTCACCCGGATATCCGCGCCCGCAACGGAATACCCCGCGAGCATGGCTGTCGGCGCCGGCCGCAGCGCCGCCGATGCCAGGCAGCTCGCCACGATCAACGGGCACGAGCTGCGCGCGATGGGCATCAACCAGAACTTCGCGCCCGACGCGGACGTGAACTCCAACCCGCTCAACCCGGTGATCGGCTCGCGCTCGTTCTCCGCGGACCCGGCGCTGGCGAGTGAGCTGGTGGCCGCCGAGGTGGATGGGTACCAGAATTCGGGCCCGGCCACGGAAACGGTGTCCTCCGCAGCGAAACATTTCCCCGGCCACGGCGACGCGGCGACGGACAGCCACACCGGGCTCCCCGTCATCAGTCACACCGAGCAGCAGTGGCGGGAGATCGACCTGCCGCCGTTTCAGTCCGCGATCAAGGCCGGCATCGACGTGATCATGACGGCGCACATCACGGTGCCGACCCTCGATCCCTCCGGGGAGCCGGCCACGCTGTCGAAGCCGATCATGACCGGAATCCTGCGCGACGAGCTCGGCTACGACGGTGTGGTCGTGACCGACTCGCTGCAGATGGCCGGCGTGCGGCAGATGCACCCGGATGCCGAAATCCCGGTGCTGGCGCTGGAAGCCGGGGTCGATCAGATGCTGATGCCGCCGGATCTGAGGGTGGCGATCAACGGCGTACTCGACGCGGTGAAGAGCGGCAGGCTCACCGAAAGCCGGATCGACCAGAGCGTGCTGCGGATCCTGGAACTGAAGTACAAGCGTGGGATTCTCGCGAAACCGTTCACCGGCGGCCGGGTGGACCGGACGGTCGGCACGGCGGAGCACCGGGAAGCGATCCAGACGCTGACCGACAAGACCACCACCGTGCTGCGGAACGACGCGAACCTGTTGCCGCTCAAGGATTCCACTGGCGTGCTTGTCACGGGCTGGGACAACCCGGCCTATCCGGGCTACCCGGCGGAACCGGTGAACACGCTCGCCACACAGCTCGGCGGCACGGCGCTGCCGACAGGGGCGAGCCCGACTGCCGACCAGATCAGCCAGGCGGTTTCCGCCGCGGACAAGGCGAAGACGGTGGTGGTGCTGACCAACGGGCTGCGCACTTCGCAGCCACAACGGGACCTGGTGAACGCGTTGCTCGCCACGGACAAACCGGTGGTCGCGGTGACCATCCAGGAGCCTTACGACCCGGGCTACGCCGACGTGCCGACCTGGGTCGCGACGTACGACTGGCGGGACGTCGCGATGACCTCGCTCGCCAAGGTGCTGACCGGGAAGCTCTCCCCGCAGGGCAAGCTGCCGGTGAACATCCCGGCCGGCGACGACGGGAGCAAGATCCTGTACCCGTTCGGGACGGGGCTGACCTGGTGAGCGTCAGCCGACGCCGAGCGCTGGCCGCCGGCGCACTGGCCACGCCGCTGCTGGCGAGCGGGTCGGCATTGGCCGGTGGCTCGGCGCTGGCGGCCGAAAGCCCGGGATTCGTTGTGCCGGCGGCAGATCAGCTCGCCGCGCAGGGCTGGCGAAAACTGGCCGGGCGCAGGGTCGGAGTGCTGTCCAACCCGACCGGGGTGCTGGCGGATTTCGTCCACATCGTCGATTCGATGGTCGCTGCCGGGGTCCGTCCGGTGGCGGCGTTCGGGCCCGAACACGGTTTCCGCGGGAGTGCGCAAGCGGGCGGCTCGGAGGGTGACTACACCGACCCGCGCACCGGCATCCCGGTGTACGACGCGTACGGCGCAAGCGTGGACAGCCTCGCCGCCATGTTCACCAAGGCGGGCGTGGACACCATCGTCTTCGACATCGCCGATGTCGGGGCCCGGTTCTACACCTACATCTGGTCGCTCTACACGGCGACGGCGGCCGCCGCCCGAACAGGCGCGTCGTTCCTGGTGCTCGACCGGCCGAATCCCGTTGGCGGCAAGGCTTTCGGGCCGATGCTGGAACCCGCGTTCGCTTCGGGGGTCGGGCTCAAGCCGATCGTGCAGCAGCACGGGATGACGGTCGGCGAGCTCGCCCGGTTCTTCGCGGGCGAGTTCCTGCCACCGGCGACGATCGACCTCGAGGTGGTGCGAGTCGAAGGCTGGAGGCGGGAGACGTTCTTCGCACAGACGGGATTGCGGTGGACCCCGCCGAGTCCGAACATGCCCACCCCCGACACCGCGCTGGTCTACCCCGGGCTCGGCATGTTCGAGGGCACAGTGTTCACGGAGGGCCGCGGTACGACCCGCCCGTTCGAGATCGTGGGTGCGCCGGGGGTCGACTGGCGCTGGCGCGAAGAGCTGACGGGGCTGGGCCTGCCGGGCGCGGAGTTCCGCGAGACCTACTTCGTGCCCACCTTCGGCAAGTTCGTCAACGAGACCTGCGGCGGCGTGCAGGTGACGGTGACCGATCCACGGACGTTCGACGCGGTCCGGACGGCGGTGGCGATGTTCGTGACGGCGAAACGACTGCATCCGGATCTGTTCGGCTGGCGCCCGGATCTGGCGATCGACAAACTGTCCGGGTCCGACCGGCTGCGCAGGATGATCGACGCGGGCGCGGGAACTGACGAAATCGCCGGTTCGTGGCAGGACGAACTGACCGGGTTCGTCCGGCGCCGGCAGCCCTACTTGCTGTACTGGTGAGGTCGTCATGCGTGTCGGCAAACTACTGGTCGTATTGCTCGTCGCGGCCCTGATCGTTCCGGGAGCCAGTGCCATCGCCGAGGTCGCTCAGCCGTGGGCAGGCCGGTTCGACCGGCCACAGCAGGGCTTCGCCCCCGCGAACACCGTGCTGCGCACGGGAAATCCCGCCGAGGTCCGACTGGCCGGCGGACCGATCTCCGCGGCCGAGGAGTTCCTGGCGAGCTGGGCCCGAGACGATCCGGCCACCGGGCATCCCCATTTCTCCGGTGCGGTCGGGCTACTCGCCCACGACGGCGTGATCGTGGACCAGTACGCGACGGGCGGCGCGGTGCGTTACGCCGATGCGGCAGGCACGGAGCTGCCTGCGGCCGAGCAAGTGCCGATGCGCGTGGACACGATCTTCGACATGGCCTCGGTGACGAAGCTGTTCACCTCGATAGCGGTGCTGCAGCTGATCGAGCAAGGCAAGGTCGACCTGACCGCGCCGGTGGCCCGGTACCTGCCCGAGTTCGCGACGAACGGCAAGCAGGATGTCACCGTGGTGCAACTGCTCACGCACACGTCCGGGCTGGACGCCGACCCGGTTCCGTCGCTGTGGCAGGGCTATTCGGACATCCCGGCGCGGCGCAAGGCAGTGCTGGACAGCCCGCTGGTGCACCCGCCCGGCACCGTGTACCTGTACTCGGACATCAACCTCATGACACTGGGCTTCCTGGTCGAGCAGGTCACGGGTGCGCCGCTGGACACGGTGGTCCGGGACCGGATCACCGGGCCGCTCGGGATGACGGACACCGGTTACAACCCGCCCGCTTCGAAGCTCGGCCGCATCGCCGCGACCGAGTACGAGTCGGACCCGCCGAGGGGGCTCGTCCGCGGCCAGGTCCACGACGAGAACGCGTGGGCGCTCGGTGGGGTGTCCGGGCACGCCGGGATCTTCTCCACCGCGCAGGACATGGCGGTTCTCGGCCAGACGATCCTCAACGGCGGCTCGTACCAGGGCGCTCGCATCCTGCGGCCGGACACCGTGCGCCGGATGTTGACCAACTACAACGAGGCCTTCCCAGGAGACGAGCACGGTCTCGGTTTCGAGCTGGACCAGATGTTCTACATGGGTGCGCTGTCTTCGCCGGTCACCGCAGGGCACACCGGGTTCACCGGCACCACGTTCGTCATCGACCCGGGGTCGCGGTCGATCGCGATCCTGCTGACGAACAGGGTGCATCCCACCCGGAACTGGGGATCGATCAATCTCGCGCGGGAAAAGTGGGCGACGTCGCTCGCCGAGGCGATGGCTGTGCGGCCTGCCGCCGGGCGGGACTCGTGGTTCAGCGATATCGGCAACAGCACCACCGCAACGCTGACGACTCCGGTGTTGCACCCGGCGGGGCCGAGCCACGTGCGTTTCGACACGTTCGTCGACACCGAATCGACCGATCCGCTCGTGCTGGAGGCCAGTTCCGACGGCGTCACCTGGGATCCGGTCGAGTTGCGGGTAACGGGCCGAGGTGCACCGACAGGTACCAGCATGTCACTGAGCGGGCACGGGCATCGCGCTTGGTGGTCGGTGACGGCAGAACTACCGGCGGCCGGACAGGTGATTCTTCGCTGGCGCTACCGGACGGACGCGAATTACGCGGGACGCGGGGTTTACGTGGACGATGTCCGAATAACCAGCACCAACGGAAATCTGCTGGACGCCGAACAACAGCCTTCGTCACTGAGTGCGATCGGCTGGATGCTGAGTACACGCTAAGAATACGACCACATTGCTCACGGACCGTCATAACATTCGGCTGGCGGCTCACTATCACTGGAGCGCGCGGCAGGCTACCGACGAACGTCTGCTGTTTCGGGAACCACAGTAAGTTGCCAAGTCGTTAACAAGTAGACGTTAACAACTCCGACCCGGTTGGCGACTTTCCGGGCAACTGAGTCAGCGCAGCTTGGACGTGCAGGGGCGAACGAGTTGCGATCATCCCGAAGGATGTGGGTAGCCTTGTCTCAAATGCCTACGGTTAGTAACTTTCCCACGGCAACGGATGTCGAATCGGTAACCGAGCAGGTACCGACCGGCATCGTTCCCGTCAGCAGAGAGTCCGAAGCCAGTCCGCTGGTCCGGATTCGGTCGTTACTGCCCGGATTGGCCCGCGCGGAACAGAGAGTGGCCAAGGTGGTGCTCGAAGACCCGTCTTCGGTCGCCCGGCGCAGCATCACCGAAGTCGCGCTGGCCGCGAGTACGTCCGAAACGACGGTGACGCGTTTCTGCAAGGCCGTCGGCGTCGGTGGTTATCCGCAGTTGCGGATCGCGCTGGCCGCGGACACCGCGCGCTCCGAGGCGCGCTCGACGCGGAATCTCGGTGGCGAGATCGGGTTGGACGACGATCTGGCCGCAGTGGTCGGCAAGGTCAGCTTCGCCGACGCGCGTGCCGTCGAGGAGACGGCCGACCAGCTCGACATCCCGACCTTGGAGCGGGTCATCGCCTTGCTCGCCGAAGCGGGCCGTGCGGACGTCTACGGCGTGGGCGCCAGCGCCTTCGTCGCCGCGGACCTGCAGCAGAAGCTGCACCGCATCGGCCGGATCTGCTTCTCCTGGTCGGACACGCACATCATGCTCACCTCGGCCGCGGTGCTCGGCCCCGGCGACGTCGCGATCGGCGTCTCCCACACCGGCGCGACCACCGACACCGTCGAGGCGTTGCGGGTGGCGCGTGAGCACGGTGCGACCACGGTCGCGCTGACGAACTTCCCCCGTTCCCCCGTCACCGAGGTCGCCGACTACGTGCTGACCACGGCGGCCCGCGAAACCACCTTCCGTTCCGGTGCGACCGCGAGCCGGATCGCCCAGCTGACCGTGATCGACTGCCTGTTCATCGGCGTGGCGCAGCGGCACATGGACGCCGCGGCGCTGGCGCTGGACGCCACCCGCGAAGCAGTCGGCGCGCACCGGCTCGGGGTCAGGCCGGACGGCAGGAGGCGTCCCCGAGAAACCGGTAAGTGAGACGGACGAAATGAGGCGCATGATGACGGTGCCGAGCCAGGTGGTGCACGTCGATTCACCGACGGAGCAACGCAATCCCCGTACGACCGAGATCGACCGCATGCCGACGATCGGCATCCTCGGCTTGATCAACTCCGAGGATCGGCGAGTGCCCGAAGCGGTACACGAAGTGTTGCCCGAGCTCGCGACCGCGGTCGATCTGGCGGTGGAAGCGTTGCGCTCCGGGCACCGGGTGCACTACGTCGGCGCCGGCACCTCGGGGCGGCTCGCCGTCCTGGATGCTGCCGAACTCGTCCCCACCTACAACGTCCCCGCTGACTGGTTCGTCGCGCATCACGCGGGCGGCGACCGTGCGCTGCGCGAAGCCGTGGAGAACGCCGAGGACGACGCGAAGGGCGGCGCCGCGGAGCTGTCCGCCTCGGTCGAGCCGGGCGACTTCGTCCTCGGCCTCACCGCGTCCGGCCGCACCCCGTTCGTGCTCGGCGCGCTCAACGCGGCGAGTCTCCGGGGCGCGCGGACGGCGCTGGTATCCGGGAATCCGCGGGCGATGCGGCCCGTCGGCGTGGACGTGCTGATCGCGGTGAACACCGGCCCCGAGGTCATCGCCGGGTCCACCAGGATGAAGGCGGGCACGGCGCAGAAGGTCATTCTCACCGCGTTCTCGACGGCCACGATGATCAAGATGGGCCGCACGTATTCGAACCTGATGGTGAGCATGCGGGCGACCAACGCGAAGCTGCGTGGCCGCACGTTGCGGATCCTCGAAGAAGCAACCGGAGCGAGTGAGCAGGACTGCGCGGCCGCGCTCACCGAAGCCGGCGGCGAGCTCAAGGTCGCGTTGATGCACCTGCTCTGCGGCGTGGACGCGCGCACCGCTTCGCAGATGCTGGCCGCCAACGGTGGTCACGTCCGGGACGCGCTCACGGCCACCACCTGCTCGGCCTAGCGGAGACGCTCAGCCCGCGGCTTCAGCGATGCCGCGGGCTTCGCGGGCGCCTTTTTCCATTGCCTCGCAACAGAAAAGCAGCCATTCGCGAACTCCGTCCGGTGTACCGCCCGCGAACGCCTCGGCCGTTTCGCGGTACTGCTTGAGCCGTCGCAGACAGGCGACCTCGGGGATGGTCAGCGACTTGGGATCCACCCCGGTCGCGACCATCGTCAGGCGCGCGGCCGCCCTCGCCACCACCCCGTCGGCGCTGCCGAACGGTTTGAGGGCAAGGAGTTCTCCGTGCACGACAGCGGTGAGCAACGGCCCCGGTACCGCGGTCGCGCCGGCGACCAGCTGCGACAACATTTCCAGGCGGGCCCCGGTTCCTTCGCGGGGCCGGCCGAGCAGATCACGGTCCGGCACCAGGTCGGACGCCGCGAGCACATGCATCCGGGCCAGCGCCTGCCCTGGCGCGCGCCGCCAGGTCGGCAGCAAGGACTCGGCGGACTCGGCAACGCGCAAAGCGCCTGCCAGCACGGGATCCTTCACAGCGGCGTCTTCGGGGATTTCCGGGTCCGCGCCGTCGATCGCCGCGGACGCGCGGGCGGCGCGCACCGAGGCTTCGGCCGCGGTCGCCGATCCACCACGCAGGTTCGCGGGATGGCGGTGCACCGCGAACACGGCGTCCTGCGCGGATTTCACGGCGGCCGCAACGCCGTCGAGGTCGAGTAGCGGGGCGAGTGGGTCTGTCACGCGTCCAGCACCTGCCCCTCGCGCCGCACCACGGGTGGCACGCTCGACCACGGGAAGTTGATCCACTTGTCCGTGCGCCGCCAGACGTAGTCGCATTTGATCTCGGACTGCGACTTCTCGTAGATCACCGCGCAGCGGACCTCCGCCACGTGGTCCGCGCAGAAGTCCCGGACGAGCTTGAGTGTCGCCCCGGTGTCCGCCACGTCGTCGGCGACCAGGACGTGCGCGCCGGTCAGGTCGACGGCGTTGGGCACCGGTGGCAGCATCACCGGCAGATCGAGGCGTTCGTCGACGCCGGTGTAGAACTCGACATTCATGACGTGCAGGTTCTTGACGTCGAGCGCATAACCGAGCGCACCCGCGACGAAAAGGCCACCACGCGCGATCGACAAGATCAGGTCGGGCTCATAGCCGCTGTCCGCGATCGTCTGCGCCAGCTCCCTGCTCGCTGTACCGAACAACTCCCAGGTGAGCTCTTCCCGCTCCGCCATCCGCTCTCCTACCGCCGAGTACCCGCGAGCATATGTGGCGGCAAACTGGTCCTCAGCGCTCGCCCGAATCCACGATCACGAAGAGGCCACTCGCCGGAAGGCCGCGTGCGAGGATGAAGTCCACTCTGCGTATACCGAACGGTCCCGGGCTCTGCGGACCAAGGCCGTTACCGCCGTCCACCCGGGGAGTCTGTTGGGCCGCACTCTTTCGCTCTGAGTACTAACGTCGTTACGGTGCTCCCGGCGTAAGCCCATCGATACATAACTTTCAGGAGGCCGTGCACCATGACCGAGCAGTCCCCCGCGCTCGACAATCTGCTCACCGAGAACCGGACATTCCCGCCGTCCGAGGACTTCGCCGCGCAGGCGAACGCATCCGCCGACTGGTATGAGCGTGCCGCTGCGGATCGTGAGGCGTTTTGGGGGGAGCAGGCGGAGCGGTTGTCGTGGGATACGCGGTGGTCGCGGGTGGTGGATTGGTCGGGGGCGCCGTTTGCGAAGTGGTTTGTGGGTGGGAAGTTGAATGT
>NZ_DASZWC010000041.1:0-9808 GCF_035546795.1 Amycolatopsis sp. | reverse complement strand
GGCGTCCAGCGGGGTGCTGGCCGAGGGCAGGAAGCTCGCTTCGGCGGAGTCGTAGTCGATCCCGGCGCGCTGCAGCGCCGTGCGCACGGCCACCAGGTCGGTGGCTTCGGACACCACCTCGAAGGCCTCGCCGAGGTCGTTGACCTCTTCGGCGCCCGCGTCGAGGACGGCGGCCAGCACGTCGTCCTCCGAGGTGCCCTCCTGCGGCACGATCACCACGCCCTTGCGGCTGAACAGGAAGGACACCGATCCCGCGTCGGCCATGGTGCCGCCGTTGCGGGTCATCGCGGTGCGCACCTCGGACGCCGCCCGGTTGCGGTTGTCGGTGAGGCATTCGACGAGCAGCGCGACACCGCCAGGGCCGTACCCCTCGTACATGATCGTCTGGTACTCGGCCGCACCGGCGTCGGCACCGGACCCGCGCTTGACCGCGCGGTCGATGTTGTCGGTGGGCACGGAGTTCTTGCGCGCCTTCTGGATGGCGTCGTACAGCGTCGGGTTGCCGTCCGGGTCACCGCCGCCGGTCCGCGCCGCGACCTCGATGTTCTTGATCAACCTCGCGAACAGCTTGCCACGTTTGGCGTCGACGGCGGCCTTCTTGTGTTTTGTCGTAGCCCACTTGGAGTGGCCGCTCATCTCTCCTCCATCTTTTCGTTCCATGCGTCGCGCACCATGCCCGCGAACAAACGGTGCACGCGATCGTCCCCCGTGAGCTCCGGGTGGAAGGCGGTGGCGAGCACCGGTCCCTGCCGGACTGCGACGATCCTAGCGGCCGCGTCCCCGGCACCGGCGGCGTCCGGCACCCTGGCCAGTATCTCCACCCCGTCGCCCGCCTTTTCCACCCAGGGGGCGCGGATGAAAACGGCGTGCACGGCCGGGCCGTCGAGGCCCGCGAAATCCAGGTCGGCCTCGAACGAGTCGACCTGCCGCCCGAACGCGTTGCGCCGGACGATCACGTCCAGCCCGTCGAGCTGGCGCTGGTCCGGGCGGCCGTCCAGCACCTGCCTGGCCAGCAGGATCATCCCCGCGCACGAGCCGTAGACGGGCAGTCCCGCGGCGATCCGTTCGCGCAGCGGGGCGAGCAGTTCGAAGGTCTCCAGCAGCCGGGACATGGTGGTGGACTCACCGCCGGGCAGCACGATTCCGTCGACGGCGGCCAGTTCGGCCGGCCGGCGCACTGGCCGCGCTTCGGCTCCGGCCCGCTCCAGCAGCGCGGCGTGCTCACGCACGTCACCCTGGAGAGCGAGTACTCCGATCACCGGTTTCGCCCTCACTCATCCTCCTCAGTGTAAGCGCGGGGTCCCACCCTCCGGCTGGAGAGTGGGACCCGGTCGCTCGATCGTGGAAGCCCGGTCACCAGCCGCGTTCGGCCAGGCGGTGCGGCTCGGGCACGTCGTCGACATTGATACCGACCATCGCCTCGCCGAGGCCGCGGGAGACCTTCGCGATGACATCCGGGTCGTCGTGGAAGGTGGTGGCCTTGACGATCGCCTCGGCGCGCTTCGCCGGTTCGCCGGACTTGAAGATGCCGGAGCCGACGAACACGCCCTCGGCGCCGAGCTGCATCATCATCGCCGCGTCGGCCGGGGTCGCGATGCCGCCGGCGGTGAACAGCACGACGGGCAGCTTGCCCTTCTCCGCGACCTCGCGCACCAGCTCGTACGGCGCCTGCAGCTCCTTGGCCGCCACGTACAGCTCGTCCTCGGGCAGCGAGGTGAGGCGGGCGATCTCCGCGCGGATCCTGCGCATGTGCGTGGTGGCATTGGAGACGTCGCCGGTGCCGGCCTCGCCCTTGGAGCGGATCATCGCCGCGCCCTCGTTGATCCGCCGCAGCGCCTCGCCCAGGTTGGTGGCGCCACAGACGAAGGGCACTGTGAACGCCCATTTGTCGATGTGGTTGGCGTAGTCGGCCGGGGTGAGCACCTCGGACTCGTCGATGTAGTCCACGCCGAGCGCCTGCAGCACGCGGGCCTCGACGAAGTGCCCGATGCGGGCCTTGGCCATCACCGGGATGGACACCGCCTCGACGATCCCGTCGATCAGGTCGGGGTCGCTCATCCTGGCCACGCCGCCCTGGGCGCGGATGTCGGCGGGCACGCGCTCGAGTGCCATCACGGCGACGGCACCGGCGTCCTCGGCGATCTTGGCCTGGTCGGCGGTGACCACGTCCATGATCACGCCGCCCTTGAGCATCTCGGCCATCCCGCGCTTGACGCGGGCGGTGCCGCGCTCGGACACGGGGGAACCAGTGGGCTGAACTTCGGTCACGGGGGACGCCTTTCGGAAACGCCGGAAACTTGCGACCTCCAGTTTAGGTCCGAATGGACCGGCTTCCTGAGCCAATGAGGCCCTATTCCGGAAGGCCACTTTCCGGCCGGCGCGAGCCAGTCGGGTTACCTGGTGGACACGGGGTTGCCCGCGCGTGGCCGACAGGTGTGTGATCGGAGGCACACCCGTTACCGACAACGACGTCCCGGGAGGCCTGATCATGGCCGAAAAGCAAGCGAGAAACGGCGATTCCGGGGCCGCGGTCGCTGTGGACGATCCGCGCCAGGTGCGCAACGTCGTCCTGGTCGGGCCGTCGGGATCCGGCAAGACCACCCTCACCGAGGCCCTGCTCGCCGTGTCCGGCGCCGTGAGCAGGGCCGGTTCCGTCGTGGAGGGCACCACGGTCTGCGACCACGATCCGGCGGCCGTGCGCCAGCAGCGTTCGGTGGGCCTCGCCGTCGCGCCCGTCCTGCACGACGGGATCAAGATCAACCTGATCGACACGCCCGGGTACGCCGATTTCGTCGGCGAGCTGCGCGCCGGCCTGCGCGCCGCCGACGCCGCGCTGTTCGTGGTGTGCGCCGCCGAGGGCGTGGACGAGGCGACGGTCGCGCTGTGGGAGGAATGCGCCGCGGTGGGGATGCCGCGCGCGGTGGTGGTCGCGCGGCTCGATCACCAGCGCGCCGACGCGGCCACCGAGATCGCGGCCTGCCAGGCGGCGTTCGGGGCCGGGGTCCTGCCGCTGTACCTGCCCGCCAGCGGTGACAGACCCGGCCTGGTCGGGCTGATCACGCAGCGGCTGTTCGACTACTCGAAGGGCTATCCGCCGGTGCTCGGCGAACCCGATCCGGCCGATCTGGACCGGATGACCGAGGCCCGCAACGAGCTCATCGAGGGGATCATCGCCGAGAGCGAGGACGAGTCCCTGATGGACCGCTACCTCGCCGGGGAGGAGATCCCGGAGGCCACGCTGATCGGCGACCTGGAGACGGCCGTCGCGCGCGGCACGTTCCACCCGGTCATCCCCGTGTGCGCCACCAGCGGGCTCGGGCTCGCGGAGGTGCTGGAGGTGACGGCGCGGGCCTTCCCGTCCCCGCTGGAGCACCCGCTGCCCGACGTGAGTTCGGTGGACGGGTCGCCGCACGCGAGTCTGACGGCCGATCCGGACGGCCCGCTGGCCGCGGAAGTCGTGCGCACGGCGGTCGACTCCTACGTGGGCCGGGTTTCGCTGGTCCGGGTTTTCTCCGGCACGCTGCGCCCCGAACGCCCGGTGCACGTCTCCGGGCACGGGCTCGCCGAGCGCGGGCACGAGGACCACGACGCGGACGAACGCGTGGCGCACCTGTATTCACCGCTCGGGGCCAACCTGCGTGAGGTGCCCTACTGCGTCGCCGGGGACCTGTGCGCGCTGACGAAGATCGGCTCGGCGGAAACCGGGGACACGGTGTCCTATCCGGACGATCCGCTGCTGATGAAACCGTGGGCGATGCCGGAGCCGCTGCTGCCGGTGGCGATCGTCGCGCACAACCGCAGCGACGAGGATACGTTGGCGCGCAACCTTTCCCGGCTCGTCGCCGGTGATCCGACGCTGCGCCTGGAACGCAATCCGGAGACCAGCCAGCTCGTGTTGTGGTGCATGGGCGAGGCACACGCCGACGTCGTGTTGTCGCGGCTGCGGGCCGGTGGCGCCGAGGTGGACACCGAGCCGGTGAAGATCAGCCTGCGGGAGACGTTCGCCGGGCCGGTGAAGGGACACGGGCGGCACGTGAAGCAGTCGGGCGGGCATGGCCAGTACGCCGTGTGCGACATCGAGGTGCGGCCGCTGGAGCGGGGTTCGGGCTTCGAGTTCGTCGACAAGATCGTCGGCGGCGCGGTACCGCACCAGTTCATCCCGAGCGTCGAGAAGGGCGTCCGGGCGCAGCTCGAAAAGGGGCTCGCGACCGGGCATCCGGTGGTGGACGTGCGGGTCACCCTGGTCGACGGCAAGGCCCACAGCGTCGACTCGTCGGACGCGGCCTTCCAGACGGCAGGCGCGCTCGCGCTGAAGGACGCGGCGGCCAACGGGCGGATCAACCTGCTGGAGCCACTCGACGAGGTGGCGGTCCGGCTGCCCGACGAGCATCTCGGGAGCGTGCTCGGGGACCTGTCCTCGCGGCGGGGCCGGGTGCTGGGCACGGAGTCCGCGGGCGGCGGGCGCACCGTGATCCGCGCGGAGGTGCCCGCCTCGGAGCTGCTTCGCTACGCCACGGACCTGCGCTCGCTCACGTCGGGCACGGCGACGTTCACGAGACGGCACGCCCGCTTCGACCCGCTACCGGAAGGGGTCACGACGGCCGGGTAGCACCGGTTCAGAACGCGAAGCCGCCTGGCCTGCCATTGCGGTCGGCGACCAGGCCGGCCAGCGTCGCGAGCGCGATTTCGGGCGGGGTTCGGGAGCCGATGTTCAGGCCCACCGGGCGGTGCACGCGCTCGATGTCCGCCGGGGCGACGCCGAGTTGCTTGAGGGCCTCGACATGCGGGCCGGGGTGGCGGGGGTTGCCCATCACGCCGACCCAGCGCACCGGCCGGGCGAGCACGTCCCGCAGCACCGGGCCCAGCTCCTCGCGGTGGTGGTCGGTGACGACGACATCCGTGTCCTCGCCCAGCGTGGGCAGTGCGCCGTCCGCCGGGTCGTAGGACACGGTGCGGTAGCCGAGGTCGGCCCCGTACTTGAGCAGATATTCCGCGACGGGCCCGGCGAAGACCGCGACCAGGGTGCGGGTGCCGGTGGCTCGTTCGTCTTCTTCGCCGTGTGCGACGGCGCAGGGATCGGACATGCAGCGAGTGTGCCACTCAGGGCAGGGGTTCCACGATCTCGAAGTACTCCGGCTGCGGCGCGGTGCCGGCGAGTTTGAAGTACCGCACCTTCCGCCGGCGCCGCAGCGCGAGGGTGTCGCGGACGGCGTCGTTGTGCACGCGGCGGGCGATGACGACGCGATGCTCGGCGTCGGACAGCTCGTCGGCGAGGCGCGGCGGGAAGGTGTCCCGCGCGACCGAGCCGAGCACCTTGGTCAGTTCGTTCTCCGCCGACTCGCGCTCCGTGCGCGGCGCGGCTTCGGCGGCGTCGGCGGCCTGCAGCACCGCGGCGGCCTCCACACCGGACAGTGCCCCGACGGCCACGGCCCGCGCGACGACGGCGCGGCGTGCGAGTGCGGCGTCGAGCGCCGCCCAGCCCGCGTCGAGACGGACGTGCAGGCGGTCGAGCCGGTTCGCGGTCGCCACCAGCAGCAGCCCGCCCAGCACCACGATCGCGGCCAGGATCGCCACCAGGACAACGAAAGTGCTCACCGCGGCACCTCTTCCGGGACCACCCGGCGCGGGTCGGCGGCCACCGCCGTCTCGTACACCCGCAGCACCTGGGTGACCACGACGTTCCAGTCGTACATGGCCACCCGCTCCCCCGCCGCCGCGGCGAGCGAACCGCGCCGGGCCGGGTCGCCGAGCAGGTCCCGCAGGACCTCGGCCAGGCCGTCGGGGTCGCCGACCGGGAACAGCGCGCCGGACCGGCCGTCGTCGAGCACGCGCCGGAACGAGTCGAGCCCGCTCGCGGCCACCGCGGTACCGGCGGCCATCGCCTCGGTGAGAATCATGCCGAAGCTCTCGCCCCCGGTGTTCGGCGCGCAGTACACGTCCACGCTGCGCAGCGCCCGCGCCTTGACCTCGTCGCTGGCCTGGCCGAGCAGCTCGATGTGCGGGGCCAGTTCCGGGCCCGCCATCCGGCGCAGCTCCTCGGGCTCGCCGCGCCCGACGACGAGCAGTTTCAGCTCCTCGAACTGCGGCAGCAGCTGCCGCGACGCCGCGAGCAGCACGTCCATTCCCTTGCGTGGCTCGGTGAACCGGCCGACGAAGCCGAGCGTGCCGCCCGCGCGGGGGTAGCCGTCGAGCGGACGGGCGCGCGAGAAGAAGTCCACGTCGACCCCGTTGGGGATCTCCACGGCGTCCCCACCCGAATGCTCGACCTGCACGCGCCGCGCCAGCGCGGACACGGCGATCCGGGCGGTGACCTTTTCCAGCAACGGCCGCAGCACGGGCTGGAACGCCGAAAGCGTGCGCGAGCGCGGGGTGGAGGTGTGGAACGTGGCCACGATCGGGCCTTCGGCGACCTTGAGCGCGAGCAGCGAGAGGCTGGGGGCGGCCGGTTCGTGCAGATGCAGCACGTCGAAATTGCCTTCGCGCAGCCAGCGCCGCACCCGCGCGTAGGAGACCGGCCCGAACTGCAGCCGCGCGACCGAGCCGTTGTACGGGATGCCCAGCGCCTTGCCCGCGGGATGCACGAACGGCGGGAGGTCGGCGTCCTCGTCGGCGGGCGCGAGCACGGAGACCTGGTGCCCGCGGGCCAGCAGCGCACGGGCCAGATCGACCACGTGCCCCTGCACTCCCCCGGGAACGTCGAGCGAATACGGACAGACGATGCCGATCTTCACCCCGCCGCCGCCTCCTGTCCCACCGCTGGGGCCTCGGCGAAGTCGGCCGACCACAGCTTCTGCATCATGTGCCAGTCGGCGGGGTGGGCGGCGATGTCCCCGGCGAAGATGTCCGCGATCGCCTGCGTGGCGGCCGGGACCTCGGCGCGCTGGGTGACCCGGATCCGCGGGTGCACGCGGATGCCCCAGCCGTCCTCGGTGAACCACGAGCCCACCGGCAGCAGCGCGGCACCGGTGCTGGCGGCGAGCCGCGCGGGCCCGGCGGGCATCTTGGTCTCCTCGCCGAAGAACGTCACCGGGATGCCGCTCCGGGTGAGGTCCCGGTCCCCGACCAGACAGATGATCTTGTTCTCGCGCAGCCGCCGCAGCAGCAGGCGGAACGAGCCGGGGTCGCTGGTGGGCAGCAGCTCGAACCCGAGCGATTCGCGGAAATCCACGAACCGCCGGTACACCGACTCCGGTTTCAGCCGCTCCACGACGGTGGTGAACGACCCGGCGTAGCCGACCATCCACAGCCCGGCCGCGTCCCAGTTCCCCGAATGCGGCAGCACGCAGACGGCGCCGTTGCCTTCGGCGAGCGCGGCCTCGATGTTCTCCACCCCGGTGATCGATTCGTCCACTTTGGACGCGACCGCGGCGTGGTCCATGGCGGGCAGCCGGAACATCTCCTGCCAGTAGCGGGCGTAGGAGCGCAGGGCGCGGCGGGTCAGTTCGTCCAGCTCCATGGTGTCGGCCTGCGGTACCACCCGCACCAGGTTGCGCCGCAACTGCTGCACGCCCGGCCCGCCCCGGCGCACCGCGAAGTCGGCGCCCAGCGCGAACGCCGCCGAAGCCACGCTCGCCGGCAGGCGGCGAACCAGCTGCCAGCCGAGCGCGTAACCGAGGTCGGTCGCGCGCTGGGCGAGTCCTGTCATGGATGGGCCTCCCGCTCCCGCGCTCTCGCCGAGGCGGCAACGGCGAACACGCGCTGCGCCAGGGTGATCGCGGAGAGCACGGCGAGCAGCCACTGCGTGCCTTCGACCAGGTAAGGCAGCCCGAAACCCTGCAGCCCGGTGCCGACGAGCGCGATGATCAGCCGCTCGGCCCGTTCGATCAGGCCACCGTCGGCGGACAAGCCCGAAGCCTCGGCCCGCGCCTTGACGTAGGAGATGACCTGGCCGAGCACGAGGCAGATCAGGGTCGCCGCGGCGGCACGCAGGTTGTGCTCCTCGACGAAGCACCACCACGCGATGGCGGCGAACAGGGTGCCGTCGACCAGCCTGTCGCACGTGGCGTCGAGCGCGGCGCCGAACGGGGTGCCGTGCCCGCGTGCCCGCGCGATCGCCCCGTCGAGCAGGTCGAGCATGGCGAAGCCCCACACCGTGAACGTGCCCCACAGCAGCAGCCCGGTGGGGAAGAACCCGATCGCGCAGGCGAGCGCGCCGACGGTGCCGATGGCGGTCATGACATTGGGCGTGACCCCGGCCCGCAGCAGCGCGTGGCCGAGCGGGTCGAGGGCGCGGGAGACCGACGCGCGCGCGAAGATGTTGAGCATCAGATCTGCGGTTCGGGAGAGTCGGCCGGCATTCTCATCGCTGTCAACGTCACCTGGGGAGTGCGAATAGGAGATGTTTTCGGACCGCAGCCTATCGACACGTCGTCCGTGCTCGACGCGGCGGCGCGCGAAACGGGCCGATCAGCGCGCCGAGGGCTCCTCGGCGGCCTCCATTTCGGCGATCGCCGCGGCACAGCGCGGGGTGAGGTTGAGCCGGATCGCGGCGCTGATCTCCCCCAGCGCGCTCACCTGCTCGGGGGTGAGCGCGTCGAACAGCGCTTCCCGCACAGCCTCGACATGCCCCGGCGCGGCGGCGTCGACGGCGGCCCGCCCCGCGGCGGTCAGAGTGGCGAAGGAGCCGCGTTTGTCGGTGTCACAGGTGAAGCGCCGGACCCAGCCGTTGTCCTCCAGCCGGGCCACGGCGTGCGAGAGGCGGCTGCGGGAGGACCGGCACCGCAGGGCCAGTTCGCTCATCCGCAGGGTGCCCTCGGGTGCTTCGGAAAGCACGGCCAGCACCTCGTAGTAGGTATGCGGCATGCCCGACTCGCGCTGGAGCTGGTTCTCGACGTGACCGCGCAGCAGGTCGACGGCGGTCCTGAACTCGCGCCACACACGCTGCTCGTCGTCGTCCAGCCAGCGGGGGGATCGGGACATGAGATCTATCCTACCCCTAGTTGAAGGCTCAATCATCGCGCGCTAGTCTCTCGGTTGAGAGTTCAATCGTCAGTTCCGCCAACCAAGGAGTAAGCCCATGAGCGCGCCCACCACCGAGATCCCCGGGTACACCGCGGGCACCTGGGTCATCGACGGTACCCACTCCGACGTCACCTTCACCGTTCGCCACCTCGGCGTTTCCAAGGTCCGCGGCCGGTTCGACCAGGTCGAGACCACCATCGTGACCGCGGAGAACGTGACCGAGTCCACGGTCACCGCGACCATCAAGACCACGAGCGTCGACACCAACAACGAGCAGCGCGACGAGCACGTCCGCAGCGCCGACTTCCTGGATGTGGAGCAGTTCCCGGAGATGAGCTTCACCTCCACCGCGGTGCGCGTGGAGGACGGCGACTTCTTCATCGACGGCGAGCTGACCCTGCACGGCGTGACCAAGCCGGTCACCCTGAACGCCGAACTGGGCGGCTTCGGCGACGGCATGGCCCCGGGCAGCAAGGTGCTGGGCGTCTCCGCCACCACCGAGATCAGCCGGACCGACTTCGGCGTCGGCGCGAGCATCCCCGGCGCCGTACTCGGCGACAAGGTCAAGATCGAGCTGGACATCGAGGCCGGCCTGCAGGCCTGAGCCCCCTCCGCTACCGGCGGGTTCTAGCGATCTCCGCAACATCCTGGATTGCAGGGTGTTGCGGGGATCGTGGTGTTACCGGAGTTGCGAGGGAGGTTCTTGGAGGCGCTGGAGCGGGAAGGTGGGAAGGTGGCAACGTCTCGGTGGCGTCGCGAGGCGTCGGGGTGAACCTGAACACGGCCTTCGGGTGGGTGCGGCGGGCTGGCCTTCGAGGGCGTGGGAGTACCGGCCGGGGTGGTCACC
>NZ_DASZWC010000040.1:0-135388 GCF_035546795.1 Amycolatopsis sp. | reverse complement strand
TCGCTGACGTTTCTGCGCCTCTTCGTAGAGCCGGGCGTTCTCGATGGCGATGCCCGCCGCGGCGGCCAGCGCCTGCACCACCAGTTCGTCGTCCTCGGTGAATGGCTGCCCGGCCGCCTTTTCCGTGAGGTAGAGATTCCCGAACACGGTGCCGCGGACGAGGATCGGCACCCCGAGGAAGCTCTTCATCGGCGGATGGTGCGCCGGGAACCCGCTGGAAGCGGGATGCCGGGCGAGGTCGTTGAGCCGCAAGGGTTTCGGCTGTTCGATCAGCAGCCCGAGCAGGCGGTGGCCCTCGGGAAGGTCGCCGATCTCGGCCCGGACCTGCTCGTTGATGCCTTCGTAGACGAACTCGGCGAGGCCGACGTTGTCCGGGTTGAGCACGCCGAGCGCGCCGTAGCGGCACTCCACCAGTTCGATCGCGGCCTGCACCACGCGGCGCAGGGTGGCGTCGAGCTCCAGCCCGCCCGCGACCGCGAGCATGGCCTCCAGCAGCCCGTCCATCTGATCCCGCGCGCCGACCAGCTGGCCGACGCTGTCCTGGACCTCGGTGAGCAGCTCCCGCAGGCGCAGCTGCGAGAGCGTGCCCCGCAGCGCGGACTTTTCGCCTGATTCGCCGCCCACTCGTCCAGCTTCGCAGTCGGCGGGGCAAATCACCAGCTCCGGGGCCTTCGCCCGCGTCTGTCTACTGTGGACGCGACGGGTCGGGCAACCCGGGCGAGCCGTCACGCTGCGGCGGGATGCGGTGCTCCGGCACGTCCTCCCAGCCGGTCAGGCGCGCCATCACGATGCGGATCCCGTTGTCGAACCGGCCGGCCAGCGCGCCCGTCGTGTGGGGGACGGGATGCGGCCGGTCGGCCGGCGCGAGCGGCCGGGCCAGCCCCATTCCGGTGACGGTCCAGCCGGCGTCACCGCGGCCCGGCTGCGACATGCTGACCACGACCGGACGGCCGTTCGCGGCACGGACGAGTGAACGATCGGGTCCGGTGGGCACGATCAGATCACCGTCGTCGAGCACGAAGCACGCATAGCGCACCGGCTCCCGCCCGTCGACGGACAGCAGCGCTTCGCGGTAGCGCTCGGGCGAACGCACTCGCTTCACACATTCCTGGTGTGACAACGTTCTGGCGGTCACGGCCACTCCTTCCCACTTCGATCCTGCTCCAAATCCGCGCCGCGCGCCAGAGGGTTACCACGACGTTGCAGAGTCCACAGTGGACACTCGCGCGCCCGGACGGTTCGGCCCGCCGGCAGGTCCTGTTCGGCGCCGTCCGGCAGCAGGCCGACGTCGGCGGAGTGGCCCGACGCGCGCAGGGTGATCGCCAGGTTGAGCGAGTCGGCACCGCAGGAAAGCCAGGCTTCGTGCGGCGAAGGGATCGGCCACCGGCAGCACCCGGTCGCGGTCGGGCAGCACTTCCACCCGGTTGCCGTCGGCGAGGAACCGCCACGGCTGCGTGTTGTGCGGCGAAGGGGCGCGAACGGCCGCGTGCAGCGCCCGTACCAGCACGGCGGGCAGGGTTCCGGCGTGCACAACGTCTCGGTGCCGTCCGGGATCAGCCCCTCGCGCCCGCCCGCACCAGCCGCTGGAGGTGCCGGGCACCCGCGTCGCGCCGCACACTTCACCCAGACATGCGGCACGCTGCGGCGGCGAGCCGCCCGGCCGTCTCGACGATCGTGGCGGCGCTTTCGGCGGCGCTGGAAACGGCTGTGTCGAGCACGAGGTGGTCCCGGTGCCACGGCTCGTATTCGCGCGTCCGGACCTGTGGCCAGGTCGGCAGTGTGAGGCCCGGGATGTCCACGGTCCGGGTCTCCACGCGCGAGCGGTGTTCGTCGCCGTCGGAGCACACGAGTTCGGCCTCGAGGAGCCACGCGCTCGATTCGTCCGCGACCTGTTTCCACGCGTCCCGGGTGAGTTTCAGCGGGTTGACGCACTCCGCCAGCACCGTGAGGCCCGCCCGCAACTGTTCCCGGGCCAGCGCGTAGCCCGCCAGATAGCCGGCCGCTCGCGGTGGTTCCGGCAGTTCGCCGGATCCGGCCAGTGCATGTTCGATCGCGTCGATCCGGAGATAGGGCGTGTGCAGCGCGCGGACCACAAGCTTCGCGATGGTGGACTTGCCGGTGCCGGGGAGGCCGCACAGCAGGATGAGGCCGGGGCGTGTCATCGGCGGAGTCTATTCCGGCTCTTGTTGCCGGGTTTCCTTCGCGCGCATGAGGTCCTCGACGGCCTTCGGGAGGGTGGTCTCGAAGTCGAGAAGCCTGGCCCACGCCGGACGGATCGTGATCCGGACCATCTGGTCGTAGAGGTCACGCACGCTCGCCTCCCAGGCCGGGAACTGCTCGGGCGCGAGGAGTTTCCGCGCCGCGGTCAGGTATTCGTCCGGGAACCCGTCGACCGGTTCGAGGGTAGCGGTGCCGCGGATGAGCAGTGCCCTGGGCGGGAAACCGTTGGTGTCGATGGTGAGCGCGACGCGCGGATCCGCCTTCAGCGCCCGCACCTTCGCCATCTTCGGCGTGGAGCAGACGACGAGATCCTTGCCGGTCCAGAGAAAACCGATGGGAATGACGCGGGGACCGCCGTCGAGCCCGGTGTAGGACAGGCGCGCCGGGATGGCGGACCCGAGCAGCTCGCGGGAGATGGGCTTGTCCAGTTCGGCGATGACGTTCATGGCCGGCTCCTTTCCTCAGCAGGGGGACGGAGCCGGCCGGCGGTTCTCGACATCCCCGGCCGGAAAGCCGGGGATGTCGCGCACCGTTACTTGTCGAACACGTCCTTCGCGGCGCCCTTCAGCTTCTCGCCCGCCTGCTTGACCTTGCTGGAACTCTGCTCGGTCTTGCCCTCGGCCTGCCACTGCTCGTTGTCGGTGGCGTTGCCGACCGCTTCCTTGGCCTTGCCCTTGAGTTCGTCGGCCTTGTGCTTGGCTTTGTCGTTCACTGTGGTTTCCTCTCCTTCGCTTTCCGTACCTGGCTACCCGCTGCGCGCGGAGGTATTCCCCGGGAAACGGCAGACCCTCCTCGTGGAGAAGTACGCCGGAAGGTGGACGCCGCGGCCCGGGAAATCGGCCTTGCGGCCGTCGTGCCGGGCCGCCCGCTCGCCTAGGTTCGCCGGATGATCGAAGCACGGGCACTGACCAAGAGATACGGCGACAAGCTCGCCGTCGACGACCTGACCTTCACGGTCAAACCCGGCGTCGTGACCGGTTTCCTCGGCCCCAACGGAGCCGGGAAATCCACCACGATCCGGATGATCCTCGGCCTGGACGCGCCCCAGTCGGGCGAGGTGCGGGTCAACGGGCGGCACTACGCCGAACACCCGGCGCCGCTGCGCGAGGTCGGCGCCCTGCTGGAAGCCAGGGCCGTGCACACGGGCCGCACGGCCTACCAGCACCTGCTGGCACTGGCGGTGAGCCACGGCATCCCGCGCCGCCGCGTCGACGAGGTGATCGGCCTGGTGGGCCTGGAGTCCGTCGCCCGCAAGCGGGCCGGCGGGTTCTCCCTCGGCATGGGGCAGCGGCTGGGCATCGCCGCCGCGCTGCTGGGCGACCCCGCGACGCTGGTGCTGGACGAACCGGTGAACGGGCTGGACCCCCAGGGAATCCTGTGGATCCGCAACCTGCTGCGCGGGCTCGCGGAGGAGGGGCGCACGGTCTTCGTGTCCTCGCACCTGATGAGCGAGATGGCGCTGACCGCCGAACATCTCATCGTCGTCGGCCGCGGCAGGCTCATCGCCGACACCACGGTCCGGGACTTCATCGACAGCGCCTCCCGCAACACCGTGCACGTGCGCAGCCCGCAGGCCGCGCGGCTGCGCACGCTGCTGAGCGGGCCGGACGTGTCGGTCACCGACGCCGGCGACGGGCTGCTCGAGGTCGCCGGGATGGACAGCGCGCGGATCGGCCTGCTCGCCTGCGAGCAGAGCATCCCGCTGGAGGAACTGACGCCGGTCCGGGCGTCGCTGGAAGAGGCGTTCATGGACGTCACCGACGAAGCACTCGAATACGGAAAGAAGGCTTCATGACCGCCGCGGTGCGGGTCACCCAGGCCAGGGTGGTCGCGTTCGAATGGGTCAAGTTCCGCTCACTGCGTTCCTCGTACATCGCGCTGGCGGCGAACTTCGTGGTGCTGGCCGGGTTCGGGGTGCTCTTCCCGGCGGTCATCAAGAGCCGCTGGCCGCGGATGGACCTCGCCGAGCAGGCCCGGTTCGACCCGGCGGGTGCGAGCCTGCGCGGGCTTTTCCTGGCACAGCTGATCATCGGGGTGCTGGGTGTGCTCGTCGTCAGCGGCGAGTACAGCACCGGCCAGATCCGCTCGACGCTGACCGCCGTGCCGAGGCGCCTTCCGGTGCTGTGGGCGAAGCTGGCGGTGTTCGCGGTGGCGTCGTTCGTGGTGTGCACGGCGGGCGCGTTCGTCGCGTTCTTCGCCGGGCAGGCCATCCTGAGCCCGCTGCACATCCAGACCACCCTGTCGGCGCCGGGCGTGCTGCGGGCGGTGCTCGGGACCGGGTTGTACCTGACCGTGGTCGGGCTGCTCGGCGTGGCGCTGGGCTGGCTGTTGCGGCATACGGCCGGTGCGATCGGGACGTTGTTCGGCCTGCTGCTCGTGGTGCCGGGACTCGTCGAGGCGCTGCCGGACAGCTGGTCGAACACCATCGGCCCGTACCTGCCGAGTACGGCGGGGCAGGCGGTGGCGATGGTGCGCGCGGATTCCGGCTCGCTCGCGCCGTGGACCGGGTTCGCGGTGTTCTGCGGGTATCTCGTGGTGGCGGTCGTGGGCGCGGCGGTGCTGCTGCGGCGTCGCGACGCCTGAACCGGCGGATGATGGTGGCATGACCGAAAGCACGACGAGTCCCGGGCTGGCCAGGGCCCGCGGCTGGGTCGCCCGGCACCCGCTGTTCGTGGACGCGGCGCTCACGCTGGTGGCCGCGTCCGCCGTGCTGGGCCGGTCGGGCCGGTTCGACAGCGCGCATGCCAGCCGGGAGTGGGCGATCGTGCTGTCCGCGCTGCTGGTGGTGCCGTTGATCGTCAGGCGGCGCGCCCCGGCGGTGGTGTTCTACTGGATGGTGGCAGTGGCCGCGCTGCAGTGGCTGCTCGCCCAGGTGGTGTTCGCGGACGCCGCGCTGCTGATCGCGTTGTACAGCGTGGCCGTCCTTTGTGGACGGAGAATGGCCGCCGTCGCGCTCGGCGTGCTGGAAGCCGGGATCGTGCTCGCGGTGGTCAAATGGGTGCCGTGGCACGACACGTTCAAGGCGTTCGTGTTCCTGTCCGGGCTGGCGGTCGCCGCGTTCGTGCTGGGCCGCAACGTGCGGACGCGGCGGGCGTACCTGGTCTCCCTGGAGGACAGGACACGTCGCGCGGAACACGAACGCGATCAGCAGGCGCAGCTCGCGGCCGCCGCCGAGCGCGCCCGGATCGCCAGGGAGATGCATGACGTCGTGGCGCACAATCTGTCGGTGATGATCGCGCTCGCGGACGGAGCCGCCTTCGCCGTGCGCGGCAGTCCCGAAGAGGCGGAGACGGCCAGCAGGCTGGTGTCGGCGACCGGCAGGCAGGCTTTGGGCGAGATGCAACGGCTGGTCGGCGTGCTGCGCGAAGGCCACGAGCTGCCGCGTGCGCCGCAACCGGGGATCGAGCAGCTCGACGAGTTGCTCGCGCACGTCCGGGCCGCCGGCCTGCCCGCTTCGCTGACTACGTCCGGGGAGCCGTTCCCGCTCTCGCCCACCGCGCAGCTGGCCGCGTACCGCGTGGTGCAGGAGGCGCTGACCAACGTGCTCAAGCACGCACGGGAGCCGGGGGAGGCGCGGGTGCGTTTGCGCTATCGCGAACCGGTTGTCGAGATCGAGGTGGAGGACAACGGCCACGGCGTGGCGAAGGCCGTGACCGGCGGGCACGGGCTCAGCGGGATGGCCGAGCGGGTGGCGCTGTTCGACGGTCGCGTCGAGGCGGGGCCGCGGGCCGGTGGCGGCTGGCGGGTCCGGGCGGAGCTGGCGGCGGGGCCGGTCGCGTCGTGACGGTCAGTGTGCTGCTGGTGGACGACGAACCCTTGCTGCGCCTGGGTTTCCGGCTCGTGCTGGAGTCGCAGCCGGACCTGCGGGTGGTGGGGGAGGCGGCGGAGGGCGCGGCCGCCGTCGCGCAGACGGCGAAGACCGACCCCGACGTGGTGCTGATGGACGTGCGGATGCCCGGGGTCGACGGGATCGAGGCCACCCGCCGGATCGTGCGCGAGCACCCTCGCTCGAAGGTGCTGATCCTGACCACGTTCGACCTCGACGAGTACGCCTTTGCCGGATTGCGCGCCGGGGCGAGCGGTTTCCTGCTGAAGAACGTGCCGCCGGAGGACCTGCTTTCCGCGATCCGGGTGGTCGCGGCCGGGGACGCGGTCGTGGCGCCGAGCGTCACCCGCCGCCTGCTCGACGCGATGGCGGATCGGCTGCCCGAAACCGGCGACCGGGACCGGGCCGTCGACCCGAGGCTCGCCCGGCTGACCGAACGGGAGGTGGAGGTGCTGACCCGGCTGGCGGGAGGGCTGTCCAACGCGGAGATCGCCGGCGTGCTGTGCGTCTCGGAGGCGACGGTGAAGACCCACGTCGGACGGCTGCTGAACAAGCTCGACGTGCGGGACCGGGTACAGGCGGTGGTGTTCGCCTACGAGGTCGGGCTGGTGCGGCCGGGCGGAGATTAACCGTCAGCTAACCCCAGGTGCTACTACGGTCCTGTAGAAATACGACATGACTGTAGAAGTTCGAGCCGTGGTCGTGTCCGCCCGGATCGGGGCAGGGCACGACGGCGCGGCCGCCGAGCTGGCGCGACGCCTGGCGGCGCTGGGGTTCGACGTCGACCGGCACGACTATCTCGACCTGCTGCCGGGCCGGCTGGGGCAGCGCCTGTGCGACGCATACCACCGCGAGCTCGAACTCGTGCCGCGCAGCTGGGACCTGCTGCTGAGCGCCGCAGGCACGAAACCGTTGGCGCGACTGGCCGCGCGACTGTCCACAATGGCCGGTACGGCGCTTCGGGTCGCGCTGGGTGATTCGCCCGCTCTGGTCGTATCCACCTACCCGCTGGCCACCCAGGCACTGGGCGAGCTGCGGCGCCGCGGTGAGCTGGCCGCGCCGATGGTTGCCTATCTCACCGATCCGGCGGTGCACCGGCTGGCCGTCAACCGCTTCGCCGACCTGCACATCGCCCCGAACCGGCGCGCGGCCGCCGCGGCCCGGCACCTCGGCGCGGCACAGGCGGTGGCCGCCTGTCCGGTGGTGGCGCCCGGCTTCCGGCCCGCCGCACCGGGCGAGCGGGAACGGGCCCGCGAGCGGTTCGGGCTCGACCGGCGGGAGCGGCTCGCGCTGGTGCTGTCGGGTTCGTGGGGCGTCGGCGAGGTCGAGGCCATCACCGCCGACGTCGCCGCGACCGGCGCCGCGCATCCCGTGGTGGTCTGCGGACGCAACGACGCGTTGTGCGACAGGTTGCGGCACAAGGGTTTCCCGCATGTCTTCGGCTGGGTCGACGACATGCCGCAGCTGATGCGGGCCTGTGACGTAGTGGTGCAGAACGCGGGCGGGCTGACCACGCTGGAAGCACTCGCCACCGGATTGCCGGTGCTGACCTACCGATGCCTGCCGGGGCACGGCCGGACCAACGCGCGAGTCCTCGACGAGCTGGGTCTGGTGCCCGCCGTCAGCGGCCGGACGGCGCTCGCGCACGCGCTGCGCGAGACGAGGACGCCGGGACTGCCGCCGGGCGACGACCCGGCGGTGGTGCTCGCGAAACTGGCCGGTTCCTGGGATTTCGCGGCGGCGGCGTGAAACCGGCGCTCGCGCTCGCGGCGGCCGGTGCCCTGCACGCCGCGCCGGCTGCCTTCTTCCTCCCGCCGCTGCGTCCGCCGAGCCTCGCCGGCGCGGGTGATCCCGGCCATGTGGCGCTGACGTTCGACGACGGGCCGAGCCCGTTGTCCACGCCGCACTTCCTGCGCCTGCTGGAGGCGCGCGGGATCCGGGCGACGTTCTTCCTGCTGGGCACGCAGGTGGCGCGCGCGCCTTGGCTGGCAAGGGAAATCGCCGAAGCCGGGCATGAGGTCGCGGTGCACGGCTGGGAACATCGCTGCCTCCTGCGGTACGGTCCGCGCCGCGTGCGGGACGACCTCGCCCGCGCCCGCGACGTGATCGAGCACGCGACCGGCAACCGTCCACAATGGATCCGCGCGCCCTACGGCGTGTTCAGCACCAGCGCACTCGTGGCCGCGCGCGGGCTCGGGCTGACACCGGTGCTGTGGACGTGCTGGGGTTTCGACTGGACCAGCCGGGCCACGGCGCGTTCCGTGCTGCGCACCGTGATGAAGGACCTCCACGGCGGCGGCACGATCCTGCTGCACGACTCCGATCACGCCGCGGCGGTCGGCTCCTGGCGCGCGACGCTGGCCGCGCTGGGGCCGTTACTGGACGAAATCGCGCACCGCGGACTTCAGGCCGGCCCGCTCGCCGAGCACGGGATCACGCGAGCGCGTGCGGGTGGTGGTGATGGTGCCCGACACTGGCGAGCTCCAGCCCGGCGTGCAGATCCGCCGCCGCTTCGACGCTGGCCTGCGCCGTCCAGCCGGTGACCACGAGCGACAACGCCGCACACAGGGCGGCGACTGGGCGCCAGCCGAGCCGGGGCGGCGCGGGAGCCAGCAACGCCGCCACCCGCCTCGGCACCGGCCCGCCGGTGGCCGCCGGAGCGAACTCGGGCGCCTTGCCCCGTGCCACGAGCGCGGCCTTCGCCACGGCGGCGGCGACCACCCGGCGGTCACCGAGCCGCTCGGCGGTTTCCTCGTCGGCCCAGCGCTCCACCAGGAACTCCACCGCCGGCCGCACCGGGCGCAGGAGCGGATTCAGCACCGCGGCCGACCCGGTCGCGGCCAGGAACAGGTGATGCCTGCGGCGCAGGTGCACGCGTTCGTGGGTGAGCAGCGCGCGCCGCTGTACCGGGTCCAGCGCCGCGAGCATCGGCCGGGACACCACGATCCGCCCGCCGCGGACCGGAGCCGCGAACGCGACCGGCCCGGCGCCCGGCACCACCACCAGCTCTCCGTCGGCGCCCGCGACGATCCGCCGCAGCGCTCGCAGCCCGCGGATCCGGCGCACGCAAGTGACCACAATGGACACCGCGGCCACGGTCAGCGCCAGCCCGCAGCCGGCCTCGACCGGCACGCTCGCGATCTCCATACCCTGTAACGATTGCGGCGACCATTCGCCGATGCGCGCGACCAGCGGCACCAACGACAGCCCGGCGAAGGCCAGCACGCACAACGCCGCCGTGCTCCCGGCGGCGAGCGCGACCGCGCTGCCCGTCAGCAGCCACACGGCCACCGGCGGACGCGCGACTGTGGACACCAGCCGGGCGAGCGGCCAGCCGGCGGCGGGCAACAGCAGCGGGACGAAAACCCCGGCGTCCACGTCAGTCCTTGTCCGTTTCGCGCAGGAGCCCGCGCAGCATCTTCTCGTCGGCGGCGGACAGATCCGACACGAACCGCGCCAGCACCCTGGCCCGGTCGGGATACGTGTCGAGCAGCTTGCGCATCCGCAGCGCGGCGAGCCCGGCCTCGTCCTCGACCGGTGCGTAGGCGAAGGACCGGCCCTGCTTCTCCCGCGTCACGGCGCCTTTTTCGTGCAGCCGGGTGAGGATGGTGACCACCGTCGTGTAGGCCAGGTCGGCGTCCACCCGCTGCTGCACGTCGGCCGCCGTGACCGGGCCGTCCTCGCTCCAGAGCGCGGCCAGCACTTCGGTCTCCAGTTCGCCGGGGCCTCTGCGCGGGCCTTTCGATCGCCGTACCACGGGTTCAACCTAGCGTGAGCCAGAGCAGGCTCGCGAGCCCGGCGACCCCGCAGTAGATCGCGAACGGGGTGAGCGTGCGGGTGTGGAAGTACCGGGTGAGGAACCGCACCGCGAGGTAGGCGCTGACGAACGAAGCCACACTGCCCGCGAGGATCGGGCCGTGGATCCCGGCGCCCAGCGGGCCGGTCAGGTCCGGGATCTTCAGCGCGCCCGCGGCCAGGATCACCGGTGTGGCGAGCAGGAACGAGAACCGGGCGGCGTCCTCATGCGACAGTCCGCGCAGCAGCCCGGCCACCATGGTGACGCCGGAACGGCTGATCCCGGGCAGCAGGGCCAGGATCTGCGCCGAGCCGATGAGCACCCCGCGTTTGAGCGGTATCCGCGCCAGGCGGGTGTCGGGGTCGGTCTCCACCGCGGGGATCACCTGGGTGGCGACATCGGCGGTGTCGAGCACCTGTGCCGGCGCTTCGTCCACAGTGGACACACGATCGGCGCGGCGGCGGAGCCGCTCGCCGAGGTAGAGCACCGCGCCGTTGGCGATCAGGAAGCTCGCCGCCGGGATCGGTTTGCCCAGCGTCGAACGGAAAAGGTGTTCCAGCAACAGCCCGGACACTCCGACCGGGATGGTGGCCAGCACGATCAGCCACGCGAGCCGTTCGGCCGGGGTCTTGAGCCGCCGGTACCGGATGGAGGTGCAGAAGCCGCCGATGATCCGCACCCAGTCCCGCCAGAAGAACACCAGCAGCGCCAGCGCGGTCGCCACGTGCAGGCCCACGATGAACGCCAGGTACGGCGATTCCGGTGCCGAGACGTCCAGGTCCTTGGCCCACTGCCCGCCGACCAGGGCGGGGATGAGCACGCTGTGCCCGAGGCTGGAGACCGGGAACAGTTCGGTGACACCCTGGAAGGCGCCGACGACGATGGCTTCGAGGTAGCTCAGGCTCACGGGGTCCTCCGGCGGGCACGCAGCAGCTCCCGGGCGACCGGGATCAGCGAGAGCAGGACGATGACGGCGATGATCGGCAGCAGGTAGGTGTCGATGCTCGGGATCTGGCTGCCCAGCAGGTATCCCGCGAGCGTGACGCCGAGCGACCACACCAGCCCGCCGGCGACCTGCCACAGCGTGAACGCGCGCACCGGCACTTCCAGCGCGCCCGCGAGCGGGTTGAGCACCGTGCGCACGAGCGGGATGAAGCGCGCGAGCACCACGGCCTTCCCCACGCCGTAACTGTCCAGCACCTCGCGGGCGCGTTGGGTGGCCGCGTGCAGCCGGGGACGGCCGGGCCGGTTGAGCAGCGCGGGCCCGGCCCGGCGGCCGATGAGGTACCCGGTCTGCGCGCCGAGCACGGCCCCGGCCGCGGCGGCGAGGAGCACCCACGGCAGCGAAAGGTGCAGGGTGGAGCCCGCGGTGGTGGCGCAGAGCAGGCCGGCGGTGAACAACAGCGAGTCGCCGGGCAGGAAGAAGCCGATCAGCAGCCCGGTTTCGGCGAACAGCACCACGGCGACGCCCAGCGGGCCGAAGGTCTGCAGCAGGCTGTGCGGATCGAGCGGGTTCAAAGCGAGAAGGTGCACGCCGACAGTGTTCCCGAGCCCGGGTTAACCACTGGCAAATCGGCTGGTGGCAGGGGATTTCAGCCGGCAGGCAGCAGCAGGGTGAACGTCGGCGGTGCCGGTCTGGACAACCATAGCCTGCCACCCTCGGCCTCCGCGAGACTCCGCGCGAGCGACAGCCCGATCCCCCGCCCGGGCGCGGAATCCCGCCGCGCGAAGGGATCCGTGCCACCGGCGAGACCTTCGCCCTGATCGGTCACGTCCACCGCGAGCGTGCCCGCTGCGTCCCTTGCCGTGACAGTGACCGCGCCCTTCCCGTGCGTGACCGCGTTGTCCAGCAGTACACCGAGAATCTGCCGGATCGCCGCCGCGGACGCCCGGGGCGGCGGCGGTTCCAGTTCCACCACGCGCAGTTCCCGGTGCTGCGCGGCGAGCAGGCTCTGCCAGCCCTGTTCCACTTCCGCCAGCAGTGCGCCGAGATCCGCCGTCTCCTGGGTGGACCCGGTACCGCGGGCCAGCGTGAGCAGGTCGTCGATCGTGCGCTCCAGCCGGTCGGCCTCCGTTATCCCGGAGGTGAGCGCGGCGCGGGCGTCGGTTTCCGGGGCGTCGAGCGCGGCCTCCAGCCGCAGCCGCAGCCCGGTCAGCGGAGTGCGCAGCTGGTGTGAGGCGTTGGCGGAGAACGATCTTTCCCGGTCCAGCATCTCGCCGATCCGCTCCGCCGTGGTGTCCAAAGAGGACCCCACCGAGTCGATCTCGGCCACCCCGGCGGGCCGGGTGCGCACCGTGAAATCCCCCTCGCCCAGCCGTCGCGCCGCGAGCGACAGCTCCTCCAGCGGATGCGCGAGCCTTGCCGCCATCCGCCGCGCCACCAGCCAGGTCAGCGCCAGCGCGGCGAGCGCGAGGCCGAGCATCGCCAGCCAGGTCAGCCCGGTACGCAGGTAGAACTCGGTGCGCGGGGTGGCCGACCGCACCACGCCGACGAGCACCCCGCCGTCGGTCACCGGGACGGCGAACACCAGCTCGCCGTCCGGCTCGCCGCGCGAGGGATCGCCCGCCAGCGCCCGGCGCACCACCTCGTCCGCCGTGGCCGGGCCGTCCCCGAGCAGCAACCGCCCGTCGGGGGTGTACACCGCGAGCCCGGTGTCGCCGGTCGCGGCCGGCAGGCGGGTGGACGACGGGTGCGTGGCCAGATCGTCCGCTATGGACAGTGCCACGGAGTCGGCGACCCGTTCCAGCTCCGCGCGTTCGTCGTCGAGGTAGTACTTGGCGACGCCGACGGCCAGTGGCAGGCCGAACAGGCTGATCGCCAGTACCGCCGCGGCCAGGGTCAGCGCGATGATCCGCTGTCGCACGCACTCTCCTCGGGACGCTCCAGGCGGTAACCGTGCCCGCGCAGGGTGGAGATCCGGGGTGCCAGCCGCGGATCGGCCGCAGCCTCGGTGAGCTTCCGGCGCAGCGCGGCGATGTGCACGTCGAGGGTTTTGGTCGAGCCGTACCAGTTGGCGTCCCACACGTCGGTCATCAGCGCGTCCCGGCTCACGGCCGCGCCCGGGCTCTCCGCGAGCCGCGCGATGAGGTCGAACTCCTTGGTGCGCAAGGGAACCTCCTGCCCGTCCAGGAACACCCGGCGGCCGGCGGGATCGATCCGCAGCGTGCCGACCTCGACGTCGCCGGCGGGTGCGATCCTGCTGGCCGGGCCGCGCCGCAGATGTGCGCGCACCCGCGCCAGCAGTTCGGTCAGGCGCACCGGTTTGGTGAGGTAGTCGTCCGCGCCCGCCTCCAGCCCGATCACGACGTCCATCTCCTCGTGCCGGGCGGTGAGGATGACCAGCACCGTCAGCGGCTGGCTCGACCGCAGCCTGCGGCACACCTCGATCCCGTCCAGATCGGGCAGCCCGAGGTCGAGCAGCACGAGGTCGTAGTCCCCGGCGCCGGCCGCCACGAGCCCGCCCCGGCCGCTGCGCTCCCAGTGCACGGTGAAGCCGTGGCGCTCGAGGCTCGATTCGAGCACGCTCCCGATCGTCTCGTCGTCCTCCACCACCAGCAGTCTCGCCATGTCCGCAGACTACTGTGCCGTTCGTTGCCGATCCGACTACAGCCACGGCGGAAACGGATCGCTACGAGCAGGGTGTGTCCGCCTACTCCCGGTCGGATTGGCGGACAGCGACCGCGCCGAATGCGGCCCGCGCGCTGTCGCGGCGCGTACGGGGGAGTTTTTGCCTTCGGCTAACCGTTCGCGCCCAGGCCGGGAACCCGTCGCTGCCTACCGTCGGGGCATGAGCAGACGCCGGAAGATCATCGTCCTGTGCGCGGCGGCCCTGCTCGCCTATCCCGGGGTGACCTACGTGCAGGCGCTGACCTACCCGGGCAACGCGCCCTGGGGCGTGCGGACCGTGGACTGGCTGCGGGACATGGGCGGCGGCCAGGTCGTCAACGCCGTGGAGAACTGGTGGTACACGCGGCACCAGCCGCCGAACACCGCGCCACCGCCGGACTCGCTGCCCGGCACCGCCCCGGCTGGGCAGCAGGCCGTGCCCGGTACGCATCCCGGCGCCGTCGGTGTCACCGGCATTCCCTTGCCGGGCGAGGGAGTCTGGGTGCCGGGCGCCCGCCTGCCGGACGGCGCGGCCGCGGACTACACGACGTTCGTACGGCCGGATCCCCAGCACGCGGCGGTGGTCGCGGGCGTGGCCTGGCTGAACCAGAGCCTCGTCCGGACGACGCTCATCGCCGGGACGAAGGAACCCCGCGGCGCGGCGGGACCGGAGGGCGCCGCCGTGCCCGGTTCGCTGCGCCGCAGCCTGCTCGCCACGTTCAACTCGGGGTTCAAGATGCGTGACTGCGCCTGCGGCGTGTACCTCGACGGTGTACAGGGCCCCTCGCTGCGCGAAGGCGCCGCGTCCGCCGTCGTGCACGTCAACGGGCGCGTCACGGTCGATCAGTGGGGACGCGACGCGGCACTCGGGCCGGACGTGGTGGCGGTGCGGCAGAACCTCGACCTGGTGGTCGACAACGGCAAGCCGGTGACCGGGCTCTGGCAGAACCCGGCAGGGCAGTGGGGCAGCGCGAGCAACCAGTTCCAGTACACCTGGCGCTCGGGCCTCGGCGTCGACCGCGCGGGGAACCTGATCTACGTGGCCGGCGACAAGCTCACCCTCACCACGCTCGCGCAGGCCCTGGTGCAGGCCGGGGTGGTGCGCGGGATGGAGCTCGACATCCACGCGCAGATGGTCAGCTTCAACAGCTACCGGCCGGACCTGCCCGGCATCCCGCCGCAGCACCTGCTGCCGTCGATGCAGGGCTCGCCGGACCGGTATCTGGCCGCTGACCAGCGCGATTTCTTCGCCGTCACGCTGGCCGCCGCCGGTCAGTCCGCGCGCAGCCGGTAGCCCACTCCGCGCAGGGTCTCGATCGTGTCCGCGCCGATCTTGCGGCGCAGGTACCCGACGTAGACCTCGACGACGTTCTCGTCCCCGTCGTAATGCGCGTCCCACACGTGGCGCAGGATCTCGGTCTTGGTCAGCGCCTCACCCCGGCGGCGCAACAGGAACTCCAGCAGCCCGAACTCCCGCGCCGTCAGCTCGACCGGTTTCTGTCCCTTGTGGACGGTACGGGCCGCTGGGTCGAGGCGGACGTCGCCCGCGGTGAGCACGGTGGGCCGGACCGGCGCGCCGCGGCGGAGCAGCGCGCGGAGCCGGGCGAGCAGCACCACGTAGGAGAACGGTTTGGTGAGGTAGTCGTCGGCGCCCAGATCGAAGGCGTCGGCCTCGTCGTACTCACCGTCCTTGGCGGTCAGCATCAGCACCGGCGTCCACCGCTCGGCCTCCCGCAACCGCCGCAGCACCTCGTAGCCGGACAGGCCGGGCAGCATGATGTCCAGCACGATCACGTCGTAGGTGTGCTCGGACGCGGCCCACAGCCCCTCGGTCCCGGTGTGCGCGAGATCGACGCTGAACCCTTCGGCCATCAGCCCGCGCCGCAGCGTCTCGGCGAACGACCGCTCGTCCTCCACCACCAGCACCCGCATCGGTGCTCACTCCTCCCGGTCCGCGGCGGGCAGTTCCAGCCGGAAACAGGCACCCGGCCCGTCCCGGTGCGCGTAATAGGCACGGCCGCCGTGCCGCGTCGCGATCCCGGCCACGATGGCCAGGCCGAGCCCGGTCGAGCCGCCGACCTGCCGCTGCCGCGAGTCGTCCAGCCGCACGAACCGCTCGAACACGCGCACCCGGTCGGCTTCGGCCACGCCGGGCCCGTCGTCGGCGACCTCGACCGTGGCCAGGTCGCCCGCGGTGCCGGTGGAGATCCGGATCCGCTCCCTGGCGTGGTCGCGCGCGTTGTCCACCAGGTTCCGGATCGCGCGCTGCAGCTGCGCCGGGGTGCCGCGGACCTTCGCCGGGGCCGCGTCGAGCTCCACCAGCAGCCCGTTCGCGCTGTGCACCCGGCCCGCCTCGATCCTGGCGAGGTCGTCGAGATCGACTTCCGTGCGCCCGGGGCTTTCGGTGGTGTCGTCGGTGCGGGCCAGCACGAGCAGATCGTCCACCAGTTCCCGCAGCCGCGCGGTTTCGCGCGACACCACGCCGACGAGTTCGGCGCGCGGCATCGCGTCGGGATGGTGCTCGGAGACCTCCAGCGCGGTGGTGATCGTGGACAGCGGCGAACGCAGCTCGTGGCTGGCGTCGGCGACGAACCGCCGTTGTGCCTGCTGCGCGGAGCCCAGCCGGTCGAGCATCCCGTTGAGGGTGGTCGCCAGCCGGCGGATCTCGTCGTGCGGCGCTGGCAGTGGCACCCGCGAGGCGAGGTCGCGAGTGGACAGATCGGCGACCGTGCGCCGCATCTCCTCGACCGGCCGCAGCGCCGAGCCCACGGCGCGGTGCACGGCGAGCGCGGCGATCGCCAGCAACGGCAGCGCGGCCGTGCCCAGAAACAGTGTCAACCGCACCGACGCCGCGCTCACGTATTCCAGCGAACGGGCCGAGATGATCGTGTAGGGCCCGCCGGGGCCGGCCACCTCGCTGGTGACAAGCCGGTAGAGCTGCTCGGTCCCGTTGACGGTCAGCCGCATCGTCTCGACGATCTCGTGCCCGGTCGCGGGCCGCGCCGTGGTGATCGGCCCGCGGCCACTGATCGACGGATCGCTGGCGGTGGGTATGCCGTCGCGGTCGAGCACCTGGATCACCGCCGCCGCGTCGCCGGTGCTGGCCACGTCGCTTTCGCTGAGTTCCTTGGCGCCCTCGCGGGCGATCTGGTTCGCCACCTGCTTGCCGGAGCTGCGGGCGCTGTCGGTGGTGGCCGTGCTCAGCGACCAGTTCAGCAGCACCACCAACAGGATTCCCGCGGTGGCCAGCGCGAGCGCCAGCACCACGACCGCCACCACCGTGGCGCGGGTGCGCACGCCCGTCCGGCTCAGCCGGCGGTTCACCGCGTTCTTGGCCATCACCGGTGCAGCGTAAGCACACCGGCTCATCCCCGGCGGCCCAGCCGTTCCCGCCGCAGCGCCGTCACCTCGGGTACCGGCAGTGGAGGCAGCTCCCGGCCCAGCGCCCAGCCCAGCAGCAGGTCGGCCAGCGCGGGGTTGCGAGCCAGCACGGGCCCGTGCAGATAGGTCGCGAGTACGCGGCCGGTGCACGCGCCTTCGGTGCGGTCGCCGTTGCCGGTACCGCGCCGCACCTTCCCGAGCGGCACGCTGCCCTCGCCGACCGTGGTGTGCCCGCGGTGGTTCTCGAACCCGGTGAGGGTCTCGCCGCCGAACGCCGGGTCGAGGCGCACCACGACTTCGCCGACGGCGCGCCGCCGTGCCGGTGCGGTGGTCGCGTCGAGCAGCCCGAGCCCCTCCTGCAGCGTCCCGGCGGAGGTGCGGAACCAGGTCCCCAGCACCTGCAGCCCGGCGCACACCCCGAACACGGGGGCGCCGCGCGCCACCGCGCGCCGGAATCCCGGCTGGTCCCGCAGCTGTTGCGCGGCAAGGACTTGCGCGTCGTCCTCGCCGCCGCCTAGCACGTAGAGCGACAGCGAGTCCGGCACCGGCTCGCCGAGGTGCACCGGCACGATCTCACTGCGTGTCCCGCGCCAGCGCAGCCGTTGCGCGAGCACGGTGGCGTTGCCGGAATCGCCGTAGGTACCGAGGACATCGGGCAGGATCAGTCCGATGTGGACGATCGAATCAGACATCGCCGTACCTGGCGTTGAGCTCGCGGAAGGCGGTGTAGTTGGCGACCACCTCCACCGTGCCGGGCAGCCCCGACAACGCGCGCACGGGGTCGGCCTCCACGTCGTGCGGGAGGTCCGCGTAACGCAGCCGGACGGCGAGGTCGGCCGCGCGCTCTCCGCTGGCCACGACGCGCCGCCCGCGCAGCCGCTCGAACTCCACGTCCCAGAGCCACGACAGGTCACGCCCGTCGGCCTCGCGGCCGTTGACGGCGATCACCACCGGGCGCCGTTCGTCCAGCAGCGACAGGGTTTCCCGCCAGCCCGCGGGATTCTTGGCCAGCAGCAACCGGATCGTGGAGCGGCCGAACGGGATCAGCCGGTAGCGGCCGGCGACCGCGCTGATCGACTCGACCGCGTGCGCGGCTTGCGGTACGTGCGCGCCCGCCTCGTGGCCGGCGGCGATCGCGAAGGCGGCGTTGACCACGTTGACGCGGCCGGGCAGGCGGAGATTCAGGCCGATGCGCCCGCCCGGCCCGTGCAGCTCGCCGTTGTCGAGCGCCCACTGCGGTTCCGGGCGGCGCAGGCCGCAGGGACAGGACCAGTGCACCCCGTCGTGCAGGACGGCGTTGCCACAGCGCGGGCAGGACAGCGCGTCGCCACGCCAGCCTGGGCCCGGGCTGACCCACACCGGATGCGCCGCGGCCAGCGCCGCCGAAGCGACGAGCACGTCGTCGGCATTGGCGACGACCGCGGCCCCGGGGTTTTCGGTGAAGGCGGCACGCAGGTCGCGTTCGGTGGAGCGGACCTCGCCGACCCGGTCCAGCTGGTCGCGGCTCAGGTTGAGCAACACGATCACGGCCGGCCGGGTTTGCCTTGCCACGGCGGGAAGATACGTTTCGTCCACCTCGAGGACGGCATACGGCGCGTCCGGCCGGGCGGCCAGCGCCGCGGCCACCCCGTCGGGCAGGTTCGCCCCGTCGCTGTTCGCGGCGACCTTTCCCAGCGTGCCGAGCGCCTTGGCCAGCATCAGCGCCGTGGTGGTCTTGCCGTTGGTGCCGGTCACCAGCACCACCTTGCGGCCATCGGCGAGCCTGCCCAGCACGGCCGGATCGAGCGCGAGGCTGACCCGGCCGCCGATGATGCCACCACCGCCGAGGCCGCTCCGGCGGGAGAACCGGGCGGCGGCACGGCCCGCGGCCACCGCGATCCTGGTACGGGCCGGCAGCTTGCGGGCCGGTCGGACGATCGGTCGGGACGGGCTCAGGTTGACCACCGCGGGGACGCACTCCTTCGCGACCGCGTTCGCGGTCGTCGGGCACACCGTGCGCGAAACCGGCTGTGAGGACCCTGAGAACGGCCCGCGCGGGTGACATCTCGCCCGTTCGGACATGGCCCGTCGCCGGGAAAGGGAGGACACTGACCAGGTGAGCACACCCTCCAAGCCCGGCCTGCCCGCACTCGGACCGGCTCGGGCGATGGCGCTGGCCGCGTTCGTGCTGGGGATAGTCGCGGCCGCGATCAACGCCGACGCGTGGTGGTTCCTGCTCGGGGTGATGACGTTCGTGCTGCTGTTCTTCGGCGACAACCCGGACGCCGGCTGAGTCCTAAGTGGACTTCGCCGCGGTGTCGAGCAGGCCGGCCAGCCGCCCGGGCTCGGACAGCATCGGCCAGTGCCCGGTGGCGAGGTCGTACCGCCGCCACGGCGGCCCGTTGACGGCCGCCAACGCCGGCACGCCCGCGTCCAGCATGGTCGCGAAGTCCTCGCACGCCACCAGCACGCGGTCCACGTCCGGGCCGGGCTCCACCGGCGCCGGCAGCCCCTGCTCGTAGGTGCCGAACGGATGCGGGGTCGCACTGGTGCGCAACAGTTCCCGCTGCCGCGGGCCCAGTCCGGTGACACTGCCCGAAAGCTGGTCGAGCGGCGGGAACGGCAGGCGGCCGTCGACCAGTTGACCGCGCAACGCGGTCGCCGCGTCCGGCGGCATCAGGTCGAGCATCCGCATACCTTCGGCGAAGGGCGCGCTGTCGACATAGACGACACGCGCGAGCTGTGAGCCGAGCCGGGCCGCGGCACCAGTGACCGGCGCGGCGGCATAGCTGTGCGCCACCAGCGTGAGGTCGCCCGCGGTCCCGGCGAACCGGAGTATGTCGGCGATATGCGTGTCCAGATCGACGCCGGGCGCGGCCTCTCCCGCGCGTTCGGCGAGGCCGGTCAGCGTCACCGGCCGCGGGTCGTGTCCGAGTTCCCGCAGCGCCTCGGCGGTTTCGGCCCAGGCCCAGGCGCCCAGCCAGGCGCCGGGGACGAGGATGAAGGTGCTCATCGTGCCTCCTGTTCGTGTGCCCGGACCGTATGCTGGAAACAGGACAGTATCCGCCCTGTTTGAACGAGAATCTCGATGGCACTGCCACTGACCCGCGTGCTCGCCCTGCTGGAGCTGCTCCAGGCGCAGGCCGGGCTGACGGGCGCCGAGCTGGCGCGGCGGCTGGAAACCGACGTCCGCACGGTGCGGCGGTACGTGGCGCAGCTGCGGGAGCTGGGCATTCCGGTCGAAGCGGAGCGCGGCCGCTACGGCGGATACCGGCTCGCGCGTGGTTACCGGATGCCGCCGCTGGTGCTCGGCAACGACGAGGCGCTTGCCGTGGTGCTGGGGCTCGCGGCGGGGGAGCGGCTGGGGCTGAACCCGGCCGGCCCGGCGGCGGCGAGCGCGCTGGCGAAGATCGAACGCGTCCTGCCCGACGCGCTGCGCGAGCCCCTTGCCGCGATGCGCGAGACGTTGCGGTTCACCGCCGGGGAAATCCCCGCGCGAGCTCCACGGCCCGGCGTGCTGCTGGCCCTGGCACAGGCTTCGCGGCAGGGGCGCACGGTCGGGCTGCGATACCGGTCCTGGCGCGACGACGTGACCGAGCGCGAGTTCGACCCGTACGGGGTGGTGTTCCACTCCGGCCGCTGGTACGTCACCGGTCATGACCACCTGCGCGCCGCGCGACGGACGTTCCGTATCGACCGGATCGAGGCGGTCACCCCGGCGGAAAGCGCTTTCACGGTCCCCGCCGACTTCGATCCCGTCGCGCAGGTCGCGTCCTCGCTGGCCGGTGCACCCTACCGGTGGGAGGTCGAAGTCCTGATCGACGGCCCGGCCGAGGACATCGCCCGGCAGCTGCCGCGAACGGTCGCCACGCTCACCCCGCGCCCCGGCGGCGTCGTCCTGCACGCACGCGCCGAGCGGCTCGACGGGATGGCCCGCCTGCTCGCCTGCCTGGAGTGGCCGTTCACGATCCGCCGCCCGGCCGAGCTCCGGACGGAACTGGCCGCGCTGGCGAGCCGTCTCGCGGAGGCGGCTTCACCCGCGAACCGCGACCAGGTCACTCGTCGCCGCCCGGTTTCCGCGCCAGCAGGCACGCCTGCGGACGCTTGGCCCCCGGGAGATCCATCCGCGCCGTCAGCTTGAATCCCGCCATGCCAAGGAGTTCGGCGACCCGCTCGGGCCGCAGCAGGTGCGCTTCGTAGGAAACGTGCCGCCCGTAAGCGCTTTCCGGCCGCAACACCTCGTCTCCGACATGGAAGCCCAGCAGTACCTGCCCGCCGGGCATCAGCACCCGGTGGAACTCCGCGAACACCACCGGCAGCACCCGCGGCGGCATATGGAAGATCGACCACCACGCGAGCACGCCGCCGAGCCGCGCGTCCGGCAGGTCCAGCGCCGTCATCGAACCCACCTCGAACCGCAGGCCCGGATAGCTCCCGCGGGCCAGCGCGATCATCCGCGGGGAAAGGTCGATCCCGGACACCTCGGCGCCGAGCCCGGCCAGGTGCGCCGTGACGTGCCCGGGACCGCAGCCGACGTCGGCGATCGGGCCGGGCGCGAGTTCCGCGAACGCGCCGAGCAGTGCCCGCCCCGCCACATCCTTCGCGAACCGCAGGCGCGCGAAGTCCGCGTAGTCGTCGGCGACCGCGTTGTAGGAGGTGCGGGCGGCGAGCAGATAGGGCGGTTCGGTCATCCCGGTAATCTAGATGGCCGCCGGACGCCCCGGTGAGCGCACGCTCTACTGCCGGTGTCGCGCCCCGGGCGCGGCGTCCACCATCCGGGTGCGCGGGCAGAGACCTGGGTTCGTTTCGTCGCGGTGCGCTGCCGTTGTTGGCCCGCACGGGCAGGCACCGATGGCGGAATTTTCACGTTTGTGCAGGTAGGGCGTGTCGGGCTAGCCCGGACGGGGCAATTTGCACGTGCAGCGCGCATGTGCATTTACCCGTGCAGCCCGCAATGCTAGGTTGCTCCCTGCAAGATGCATGTGCATTCGGCTTCTGGGGCTGGGCCGGATCGACCTCATTCCGCGCGAGCGCGAAGGACGGCGACTTCGACAATGAGCCGAACCGACGAGATCACGACAGTCGAGCAGCGGCTGACGCACCTCATCGACCGAGGCTACCGCTTCATCCACCCGCGCAGTGACGACGGTGCGGTCGTCGCGGTGGTCGGTATCCGGGCGCACGACGCCGTGGTGGACATCGTCCGCCTCGACGCCGAGGACGACGCGACGGCCTTCCGGGTACCCGAGGACGAGCCGAACGTCCTCGCACCGACCACGTTGCTGTGGCGTTCTCGCGGCGGCGCGGGCGAGGTGCTCGACAAACTGCTGGCGCTGCCGGACAGCGACGACGTCCGGCTTTGACCTACACCGGTCGCGTCGGCCGACGGGCGCCGGAACCCGCCGCGAGCCCATGACGTCTCCCGCGTGCTGAGCCGGAGAGGGCTTTCCCGGCCAGTCGCCGCCGCGGCGATTCGGGTTCCGTTCGCTCGCTCCGCCACGGCGTCCGACCACCGGAAGATTCGCCCGCCGTCCTGGATGTGGACCGGTGCTAGCGCCGGGCCTCCAGCCATTCGCCCATGGCCTGGAACAGTTCCACCACGTTCGCGGCCGCCAAGCCGGGATCGAGGTGCCGGTAGACGGCGTGCGTGTTGATCACGACGCGCTCGGAGTCGCGCAGCTTGGCGAACCGGTCGAGGTCCATCCCGAACGCGGCCTCGCGCCAGGTTTTCCCGGCCCGGAACGCTTCCCGCGCCTGGCTGTCGACGTGCCGCAGATACGCCTGCACGTCCCGGATCCCGTCGGCATCGGTGACCGGGCCGTGCCCGGGTACGACGACCTCCGGTTCGAGGGCGAGGATGTCGTCGAGCGCGCCGAGCCAGTTTTCGATCGGCCCCGCCCACACGATCGGCGCGCCCTCGATGAACAGCAGGTCCCCGGTGAACACCGTCGCCACGTCGGGCACGTGCACGATCACGTCGCCTTCGGTGTGCGCGGGCGCGACCGGCACGATCCGGATCCGCCGTTCGCCGAGTTCGACGACGGTCTCGCCGGTCACGGTCACGTCCGGGTCCCGCAACCGGATGCCCTCGAACTCGTAGGCGCTGAAGGCTTTCGCGGCATAGGAGTCCGGGAACGCGGCGACCAGTTGCGCCAGCAGTTCCGGGGATTCGGCGTGCATCCGGTGCGCGGTGGCGGGCGCGGCGTAGATCGGCGCGTCGGCGGGCAGCAGGGAGTTGCCGAAGCAGTGGTCGCCGTTGCCGTGGGTGTTGACCGCGGCGCTCAGCGGGCGCTTCGTGGTGACCGCTGCCATCTGTCCGAGCATCTCCCGGGTCTGGGGCAGGTCGAAGAGGGTGTCCACGAGCAGGCTCGACCCGGGGCCGGCGATGAGGCCCGCGTTGCTCCGGCCCCAGCCGCCGTCCGGCGCCAGCCACGCCCACACGTCAGGCGCGACGGGGTGCAGGCCACGGGTGTACGGGACGCGGGGCATCGCAACGCCTTTCTGGTGACCGGTTCCTGACGCGGCAACCCTATCGGCCCAGTGGCGCTCACCCGCGGACGGAGGCGAGCGCGAACTCCAGGCTCAGCGCGAGAAGCTCCTCGACCTGCTCGTCGGGCAGCCCGTACCAGACGTGGTCCGCGCCGGGGATCAGCCGTAGTTCGGCGCGGGGGAGCGCGGCCGCGAGGTCCTTGCTGTGGCCGCAGTCGACCATGCTGTCGTCACGGCCGTGCACGAGCAGGAACGGCGGCGCGTCCGGATGGACGTGGTCGACCGGGCTCGCGGCGCGCGCGGCCTCGGGCACCTCGGCCGGGGCCGCGCCGAGCAGCCCCGCTTCGGGTGTCCCGGGATCGGCGGGATCGTAACCGGGTCGCGGGGTGTGCAGATCGCTCGGGGCGTACCAGATCACGGCGCCGCGCACGGCGGGCTCGGTGAGCGCGAGCAACGACGCGAGATGCCCGCCCGCCGACTCGCCCCACACCACCAGCCGTTGGGGGTCGAGTCGCAGTTCGTTGGCACGCAAGGAAAGCCACCGCACCGCGGCACGCAGGTCCTCGAGCGGCGCCGGGAAACGCGCCTCGCCGCTGAGCCGGTAGTCGACCGACGCGACCGCGAAACCGGCGGCGGCCAGCCGTTCGAACGGCCCGGGGGAGAGGCCCCGCAGGCGCAGCCCCATGTCGCCGCGACGGCCACGGGCCCACCCGCCGCCGTGCACGAAAAGCAGCAGGGGCAACGGGTCCGTGCCCTCGGGCCGCCACAGGTCCAGCTCCAGCGGCCGCCCGCCCGGCACCTCCCGGTAGGCATTCCCGCGCGGGGTTTCCGGGATCGGGGCGAAGTCGGGATGGGGCGGCGCGATCACGTCCGGCAGGCCGCTCACGTGTGCCACCGGTGCTCGGGCAGGAACCGGACGTCGTACTGCCCGGGCACCGTGGCGAACTTCTCCGGCGCCGGGATCACCGGATCGACGGGCAGGCCGAGCTCTTCGGCCGGGGCGCCGAGCGTTTCGAAGAACCGCTCGAACGTGCCGCCAGGGCCGGCCGCGACGCCGACGATCCGGCTGTGGTGCCGCTCCATCCGGTAGGCGTGCGGGCAGTTCTTCGGCACGAACCCGAAATCGCCCGGGGTGAGCAGCTTTTCGTATTGTTCGCCCCGGGTGTCTTCGACGAACAGCCGCACCGCGCCGCCGGTGACGTAGAAGACCTCGTAGGTGCCGGCGTGCACGTGCGCCGGGATGATCTCGCCGCGCGGGCCTTCGCAGGTGAAGAAGTTGAACGTGCCCTCGGTCTGCTCGGCGCCGGCGTAGATGGTGAACAGGTCGCCGAACAGGTGCGCGCGGTCCCCCTCGCCTTTTTCGACGAAATACGGCCGGCCCGGCTCGGCGGGGATCCGCGACGCGCGGCGGTACTGGGTGGCGAACTCCATCGTCATGGTCACTCCCGGAAACGACGGCACTGGCGAACGTCAGGCAGCCTGACATATAGTCTCGGCCTGTGCAAGCCGCAGACCGCACCCTGGCCCAATCACTTGGCGAAGCGCGCCGCTGGTTCGACGACGCGCTGCTGGCCGGACTCGAAGCCGGGGGTGAGGCACCCATCTCGGCCACCCAGGTCGGCCTGTTCTCCGTCCTCGACGACGGGGGCACCACGACAGCCGAGCTGGCAAGGCGGATGGGCGTCACCCGGCAGACCGTGCACCAGGCGGTGCAGGGCCTGGCGCGGCTCGGCCTGCTGGAGCTCGTGCCCGACCCGTCTTCCGGGCGCCAGCGGCTGGTGCGGCGCACGGTGGAAGGCAAGCGCGCGCACGAGGTGGCCGTGCGGATCCTGACCGGCGCGGAGCGGGAACTGGCGCGCCGCATCGGCGGCGACGCCGTCGACGCGCTCCGTGCCGCACTGGCCGCGGACTGGGGTGACGCGCCCGGGCGCTGACGGCGGATGCCGGCCGTGATGGTCAGGCGTCGTTGCGCTTCTCGGCCTTCGCCTCCGCCTTCTCCTCGGCCTTTTCCGCCTTCTCGCTGGCCGCCGCCTGCTGGTCCGGCAGCGGACGGGCGCTGCCTGGCCGCAAAGCGTTGACCTCGCTGGGATCCAGGTCCGGGTCGCGCAGCATCGAGCCGATCGCGGACTTGATCACGGCCAGGATCGGCACGGCCAGCAGCGCCCCGATGATCCCGGACACCACCAGCCCGACCGCGATCGCCAGCACCACCGCCAGCGGGTGCAGCCGGACCGCGCGCCCGAGCAGGAACGGTTGCAGCACATGACTTTCCAGCTGCATGACGCCGATCAGGATGGCCAGCACGATCACCGCGGCGATGAACCCGTTGGCCACCAGCGCCACCAGTACGGCGATGGCCCCGGTGGCGACCGCGCCGATGATGGGCACGAAGGCGCCGATGAAGATCAGCGCCGCCAGCGGCACCGCCAGCGGTACGCCGACGATCCAGATCCCGACGCCGATGCACACCGCGTCCACGCAGGCCACGGCCACCGTCGCGCGCACGTAGCTGACCAGCGACGCGAACCCGCGCCTGCCCGCCACGTCCACCTGGTCGCGCACGTCCCGCGGCACCCCGCGCAGCACGAAACTCCAGATCTGGGGACCGCTGTAGAGGAAGAAGATCAGCGTGAACAGCGCGAGCAGCGCCTGCGTCAGCGTGGTGCCGATCGTGCTCAGCGTCTGCACCGCTTTGCCGGTCAGCTCGGCGGAGTTGCCGTTGACGGTGCTGAGCGCGTTGTCCAGCCACTGCTGCAGCTGATCGTGCGAGAGATGCAGCGGGCCGCTCTGCAGCCAGTCGTTGATGCTGGTGAGGCTGGCCGTGACCCGGCTCTGCAACTGGGGCAGCGCGGCGATCACGGTGGTGATCACCAGCGTCAGCACGCCGCCGACCGCGGCGAGGCCGACCACGATCGCGATGACCACGGCCAGGCCGCGCGGCACCTTCCAGCGTTCCAGCCTGCCGACCAGCGGGGCGAACAGTGCCGAGACCAGCAGGGCGATCCCGACCGGGATCGCCACCTCCGCGAGATAACCCAGTACCCAGGCGATCGCCCCGACCCCGGCGAGGACCAGCAAGAACCGCCAGCTCACCGCCGCGGCGACCCGCAGCGACCACGGCACCGCGCGCGCGGCGTCGCGGCTGCCGCTCCCACCGCCCGGCAGGAAATCACTGTCCTTGCGGTTGGCCAAGTTTTCCACCTCCTCTCGTAGGTTAGAGGTGACCGGCCGGCACCGTGCGATCGCCGCGCGCAAGTGCTGGTGTCCGGGAAGACACGGTCGGCAGGAAGGTGGTACTGCCGGTACCGGTATCACCGCCACCCGCGCCAGGTGGTGACCGCCGGCCGGGACGCGCGCATGCTCGGGGGTGTCACGAAAACCCCGGAGAGCAGGGAGACCGAAAAGTGCGTGTGGCAGTGGTGACCGGCGCGACGCAGGGCCTGGGTTTCGCGCTTGCCGAGGAGCTTGCGCGGCAGCTGGACGCCGGGGACGTCGTATACCTCACCGGACGGAATCCGGTGCGGCTCAAGGAAATCGCCGAGGGCCTCGACCCCCGGATCCGCACCATGCTGCTCGATGTGTCCGATTCGGACAGTGTCGACGCGGCGGCCGCGACGGTGCGGGAGCGGCATGGCGGGGTGGATATCGTCTTCGGCAACGCCGTCATGCGGATCGGCCCCGAGGACGACATGCGCGAGCTTGTCGACGAGTACGCGAACGTCAACAACTTCGGCACCACCCGGGTGCTGCGGGCCTTCGCCCCGCTGCTGCGGGACAACGGGCGGCTGATCGTGGTCGCCAGTTCGCTGGGCACCCTCTCCTACGTCGCGCCGGTGCTGCACACCAGGTTCGAGCGGCCGGAGTCGCTGGCGGAAGTGGACGCTGAGGTGGCGAAATGGCGCGACGCGGTGCGCGACGGCAGTGCCCGCGGCGGCGCGTGGCCGGGCTTCGTCAACATCCCGTCGAAGGTCTTCCAGGTCGCTGCGGTGCGGACGCTCGCCAGGCAGCGACGCGAGGAAGATCTGGCCCGGGGCATCCTCGTCGCCGCCGTTTGCCCGGGGATGCTGAACACCCCGACCTCCGCGGCGTGGTGGGACGTCAGCGATGCTGCGACACCGGCGCAGGCGGCCGGGCCGCTCGTGCGGCTGGTGACGGAGCCCGTGCGGCCGGAGCAGTACGGCGAGCTGATCCGCGACGGCCAGGTGCTGCCCTGGCGGCCGGAGTGATCCGCGGCGGCCCGGGTTCCAAGATTTCACCCAGAAAACCGGCCGAGACTCGATGAGGTGAAACCCGCACACTGGCTGGTCGCGCTGCTGACCCTGAACGTGGCCTGGGCGACCGACCTGTTCGTGTTGGGGCATGGCTTCGAAGAGCTCGCCGCGCCGGGCGGTTTGCTCACCGCGCTGGGCAGGCTGACCGGGCTCTACGGGGCGATCGCGCTGGTGCTGCAGCTGTTCCTGATCGCACGGCTGCCCTGGCTGGAGACCCGGCTGGGCATGGACCGGCTCACCGCCTGGCACCGCTGGAGCGGGTTCTGGGTGCTGTGGCTGGTCCTCGCGCACGTCGTGTTCATCACGCTCGGCTACGCGGCCGGTGAGCACAGCCCGGTGCCGGCGGAGATCGGCACGCTCGTGTTCCAGACCGACGACGTGCTCAAGGCGACCGTGGCCACCGTGCTGCTGATTGCGGTGGCGGTCACGTCGGCGCGCCGCGCCCGTCGCCGGATGCGGTACGAGACCTGGCATTTCGTGCACCTCTACGCGTATCTCGCTGTCCTGCTCGGCTTCCTGCACCAGGTCACGATCGGGCAGGACTTCGTGGGTTCGCCGGTCGCGCGGTTCTACTGGTGGTCGCTGTACGGGTGCGCGCTCGGCGCGGTGTCGCTCACGCGGGTGGGCTTGCCGCTGCTGCGCAACTTCCGGCACCGGCTGCGGGTCGTGTCGGTGGTGCGGGAGAACGCGGACGTGGTCACCGTGTGGATCGGCGGGCGCAACCTCGGCCGGCTGCCGGCCCGCGCCGGGCAGTTCTTCCTGTGGCGGTTCCTGAACCGGTGGTGGGAGGCGCATCCGTACTCGCTCTCGGCGATGCCGGACGGACAGCACCTGCGCATCACGGTGAAGGCGCTCGGCGACGGAAGCGCGTGGCTGCAAGGAGTCCGGCCCGGCACGAGAGTGCTGATCGAGGGACCTTACGGAGCTTTCACGGCGCGACGCCGTACGCGCGAGCATGTCCTGCTGATCGCCGGCGGGGTCGGGGTGACGCCGATCCGTGCCCTGCTGGAGGAGTTCGCCCACGCCCGCGACGACATCGTGGTCGTCTATCGCGCCGGCACTCGGGGCGACGCCGTGCTGGCGGGGGAGCTGCACCAGCTGGCGCGCTGGTGCGGGGCCCGGCTGCACGTGGTCACCGGATCCTCCGGCGCGGTCGGGAAATACGGCCCGATGATGGGCCCGCACCATCTGGCGGCGCTCGTACCGGACGTGCGTCGCCGCGACGTCTACGTGTGCGGACCGCCCGGGATGACGGACGCGGTGTGCCGCACGTTGGGCCGCCTGGGTGTCCCCGAAACCCAGTGCCACACCGAACGTTTCGCCTTCGCGGCCTGAGGAGAACACCGTGCGCCGAGTCGTGATCGTCGTGATGCTGACCATCGCCGGGCTGATCCCGCTGCTGCGGTACCACCCGAGCGCCACCGCGACCAGCGGCGCCGCGCCCGCGGCCGCTCCCGCTTCCCCGGCCGGCCAGGGCAGCGGCGGCGGCCAGGTCGTCAACGGGTCCACTGTGGACACCGAGTTCGGGCCCTACCAGGTGCAGGTCACCTTCAGCGGCACCAAGATCACCGACGTGCGGATCATCACCGAGCCAGGGGACCGGCGGAGCCGGCGCATCGCGAGCAACGCCGAACCGACGCTGAAGGAAGAGGCGCTGCGGGCGCAGAGCGCGAAGATCGACAGCGTGTCGGGCGCGACCATCACCAGCGAGGCCTACGTGCAGTCGCTGCAGGCCGCGATCGACGCGCGGGGCTGAGCCGGTGCGCCGGGTCGAGCACATCATGGGTATGCCGGTGTCCTTGGACATCCGGGATCCGGGCGACGGGCAGGTCGCGTTCGACTGGCTGCGGGAGGCGGACCGCCGGTTCAGCCCCTTCCGGCCGGACAGCGAGGTCTGCCTCGGTTCGGACAGCCCGGAGCTGGCCGAGATCACGCGGCTGTGCGAGGACTACGAGCTGCGCAGCGGCGGGGCGTTCCGCGCGCGGCTGCCCGGCCGGGGTTTCGACCCGAGCGGCATCGTCAAGGGCTGGGCCGTGCAGCGCGCGGCGGAGAAGTTGCGCGCGGCGGGGATCCGGTCGTTCTGCCTGAACGCGGGTGGCGACCTGGTGGCCGCCGGGAGGTTGTGGTCGGTGGGCATCCGCCACCCCGAGAACGCGCAACAGGTGTGTGCCGTGCTCGCCGTGCGCGACCAGGCGGTGGCGACGTCGGGCGCCTACGAGCGTGGCGAGCACGTGCTCGACGGCCGGACCGGCTCGCCGGCGCGGGGGCTGCTCAGCCTGACCGTCGTGGCTGCCGACCTGACCACCGCGGACGCCGTGTCCACCGCGGCCTTCGCGATGGGCCGCGACGGGATCGGGTGGGCCCACGCCCAGCCCGGCTGCCTCGTGCTGGCCGTGGACGACGCCCGCCGGGTGCGCTGGTCACCGGAGCTGGATGACCTGATCGTGCGCGACCCCGCGGGCGGGACAATGCCGGAGTGACTGCCACCGGAGCGCCCCGCGTGCTGCTGGTCGAGGACGACCCGCAGCTGCTGACGATGCTGCGCATCCTGCTCACTGAGGAGGGGTACGACGTCGACACCGCCGCGGACGGCCAGCGCGGTCTTCACCTCGGGCTGACCAGGGACTACGACGTGGTGGTGCTCGACCGCGGGCTGCCCGCGATCGAGGGCCTCGACCTGCTGGCCCGGTTGCGCGGCAAGGGTGTCGTCACGCCGACGCTGGTGCTGTCCGCGCAGGGCAACCCGGCCGACCGGGTCGCCGGGCTGGACGCCGGGGCCGAGGACTACGTCGGCAAGCCCTTCGACGTCGACGAGCTGCTGGCCCGGTTGCGGGCGCTGCGCCGACGGCACCTCGACGTGGCGCGCTCGCTCCCGCTGCCCGGCGGGCGGCTGGAGCTGGACACCCGTAACGTGCTGCCGGACAACGGGAATCCGGTGCGGCTGTCCGAACGGGAGTGTGCGCTGCTGGCCACCCTCGCCGCCAGGCCCGGCCACGTGTTCTCCCGGTCGCAGCTGCTCGGGCTCGTCTTCGGGGAGGCCGAGAGCGAGGTCGTGGTGGACACCTACGTGCACTACCTGCGGCGCAAACTGGGGCGCCGGATCGTCGACACCGTGCGCGGGCGTGGCTACCAGCTGGGCAACAGCCGGTGAGCCGGCAGCCAGGCCCGGCCGAAGCGCGCCTTGTCCGCCGGACGATGGTGCGGGTGGCGCTGCAGTCCGCGCTGGCCGTCGCGGTGACGGTGGTCCTGCTGATCGTCGTGGCGGTGCTGGCCGTGTTGCGCAGCCAGCACGACGACGAGGACTCCCTGCTGGCCGCGGCGATCGCCCGCGCCGACGACGTGAGCGACCCGCCCGCGGGCGCCTGGCTGGTGATCTCTTCCGACGGCAAGCTGCAGGCCAGTCCCGGGTTGCCGCGCGCGCTGCCCGACCGCCAGGAGCTGGCGCGGGTCGCGGCGGGTGGGGCGGCGGCGACCGGGGACTACGAGGTGCACGGATACGAGTACCGCGTCCGCACCGAGGTGCACGGCAACGCGGTGGTGCAGGCCGCGCTGGACCTGCGCACGGCGCACCACGAGCGCGACCGGCTGCTGCAGGCGCTCTCGTTCGCCGGGCTCGCGGGGCTGCTGCTGGCCGCGCTGACCGGGGCGTGGATGGGCCGCCGGTCGGTCACCCCGCTGGTGGAATCCCTTGCCCTGCAACGACGTTTCGTCGCCGACGCCGGGCACGAGCTGCGCACCCCGCTGACGTTGCTGTCCACGAGGGCGCAGCTGCTGCGGCGCAAACTGCGCGAGACCGAGCACGAGTCCGCTGTGGACGGTCTGGTCGACGACGCGGGCCAGCTTGCCGCGATCCTGGACGATCTGTTGCTGGCCGCCGATCCGCGCGAAGAGATCCCGCGCGTTCCGGTGGAGCTGAACGCGCTCGTCGGGCACGCGGTCGCGGCCGCCGAACCCGCCGCGTCACAGCAGGAGGTGCGGCTGCTGTTCGAACCCGGCGCCGAGATCTGGCTGCAGGGCTACGAGGCGGGCCTGCGCAGGGCGGTGAATGCCTTGCTGGACAACGGAATCCGGCACGCGTCCGGGGAGCTGCGGATCGACCTGGCCCGCGCCGGGCGCAGCGCGCGGCTGGACTTCACCGACGACGGGCCGGGTATCGACGAGGCGGTACTGCCGAACCTGTTCACCCGCTTCGCGTCCGAACCCTCGCCCCAAGGCGAGCGGCGCCGCTACGGCCTCGGCCTGTCCCTGGTGAGCGAGATCGTCGCCCGGCACGCCGGGACCGTCTCCGCCCGCAACGTCGCGCCCACCGGCGCCCGCATCACCATCGCGCTCCCCATCCAGGGCCGCTGAACAACACTTGCTCATTTTTTGACAGGTGTATATAAACGTGCGATGACCGTCCGGATCGCGTCGCCGCGCAGCCAGGACCGTCGCGTGCTGCGATCGCGCACGGCGCTGCTGGACGCCGCCGTGCGACTGGTGTCCGAGCGCGGCAGCACCTCGGTGTCGATCACCGACCTCGCGCAGGCGGCCGACGTCAGCAGGCAGCTGGTGTACCTGCATTTCGGTGACCGGGACGCCTTGCTGGTGGCCGCCGCGCTGGAGCTGGTGCGGCGCGAACTGCCCTTGGACACGGTGAGGGCCGGGCCGCCGGTCGGGCGGCCCGCGGTGCTGGCCGCGGTCCGGCATTTCGCCCGGCACGGTGCGTTCTACCGGGCGATGCTCACCGGCTCATGCGCCTTCGCGCTGACGAGCGCGCTCACCGAGGTGCTCGCGCCGGTCAACCGGGAGATCGTGCGCGGGTTCGCCGGCGCGGACCAGGATGGCGAGGCGCTGGACGATCTGGCCATCTTCGTCACCGGCGGTTCCGGCGCGATCATCAACGCGTGGCTGCTGGCCGGCGCCGAAGACCCCGGCGAATGCACCGACCGGCTGCTGCGGTTGTGGCGCGGACTCGCCGGCAAGCCCGTGGCGCGGTAACCCATCCCGCGCTCTCAAGCCACCGGCCGCGTGGGCACCTCGCCGGCCGCTTCGAGGACGATGTCGAAGGCCGCGAGCCGGAAGGGCGCGGACACCTGGTAGCGCTCCGCCAGCGCTTCGTCGTCGATCTCCCGGAAGTCCACCACCAGGCTCGTCTTGACCGCGAACACCGCGTCGGAGTCGAGATACGGGCTGTCGGCGACGAACATGTGCGTGGTCAGGGTCCGGTGGCCGGGGGCGGCCACGATGAAGTGGATATGCGCAGGCCGGAACGGATGCCGCCCGGTGGCCCGCAGCAACCGCCCGACCGGACCGTCGGCCGGGATGGGGTAGTGGCTCGGCACCACCGTGCGGAACCACACCCTGCCCTCGGCATCGGTGGCGAACAGGCCGCGCCCGTTGCCCAGTGGCTGGATCCCGGGCTGCTGCACGTCGTAGAACCCGTCCTTGTTGCACTGCCACACATCCACGCTCGCGCCGGGCACCGGCTCGCCCGCGGTCGACACCACGCGCGCGGTCACGACGCAGGGCCGGCCACCACCGACGAGATCGATGTTGTCGCCGCTCTCGCGGGGCGGGGACGCCACGACGTGGAACGGGCCGAGCACCGTGCTCTCGGTGCCGTCCGCCTGGCCGTTGATCGTCTCCACCAGCATCGACACCCCGAGCACGTCGGAGAGCAGGATGAGCTCCTGCCTGGTGTCGTCGCATTTCTGCCCGGCCTCGGTCAGGAAACCGATCGCGGACTCCCATTCCGCCGGCGTGGGACGCGTCTCGCGGACGTAGGCGTGCAGGTGCCCGACCAGCCCGTCGAGCAGCTCCCGCAGCCGCGGGTCGGCCGTGCCGGCGAAACTGTCCCGGACGGCGGTGACGGCGGTTTCCTCGGTGAAATCCACGTCGTGCTCCTCTGCTGTGCGGGCCGTGGCCGTCCACAGTGGACAACCGGGCTCTCCGGTGAGCGGCTTGCTGTGAACATACTGTGCCGGTCGTTACTAATCCGACTACAGTCACGGCGGAAACAGGTCTCTACGAGCAGATCGGCTGCGGATGCGTGTCCGCCTACTTCTGGTCGGATTAGTAACGCGCTCACCGGCCATGCCGGAAACCCGCGGCGGTACGATCACCACCGGTTCCCGATACAGCCACCGGCGAGGAGCACAGTCCCGTGACGTCCCAAGCGTGCCGCACCGCCTGGAGCTCGTCCTGACCGCGCAACTGAACCGGCCGGCCGTGGCCCCGCCGGAGACCGGGCCCGCGATGGGCCGCTGGGCGGGTGGGCTCGTCGCCGGGACGGCGGTGGCCGCGGTGGTCAGCCTGGTCGTGCAGTTCGCCGTCAACCGCCTGCACATCGACCCGGGAACGTATGTGCCGCAGGCGCTGATGGCGCTGGCGAGCACGGTGGTCGTGGTCGTCGTCTTCGCGCTGCTCGCGTGGCGCAAGGGGTTGCGGCTGCCGGGGTGGCTCAAGGCGGCCGCCACGTGGACGGCGCTGTCCGGCCTGGCCACGCTGATGATCGCACTTCCTTTGCAGGGCACGAAATACTTCCTCAACGGCGCCTCGGTGGACAACCCGTTCCGGCTGCAGTTCATGGAGCGGATGACGGCCGGGCCGGGCCTGGCCGACATGAACTACACCGGTATGCCGACCTATTACCCGGCGGGCTGGTTCTGGCTCGGCGGGCGGTTCGCCGGGCTCGCGCATCTGGAGGGCTGGGTGGCGTACAAGCCCTACTCGATCATGTGGGTGGCGATCACGCCGGTGGTCGCGTACGCGTTGTGGAGCCTGGTCGCGAAGCGCCGGATGGCCCTGCTCCTGGCCGTGGCCACGATCTTCACCGGGTTCATCTCCCAGGGCCTGGAAGAACCCTATTCCTGGCCCGCGTCGGCGTGGCTGCCGCCGGTGGCGGTGCTGACGTGGCTGACGTTGCGTGCCCCCGGCCGGGTGCGGTTCGGGCCGCTGGCGGTCATCGGCGGGTATCTCGGGTTCACCGCGATGACGTACACGCTGTACTTCTTCTTCGGGGTCTTCGTGGTCGTGGTGCTCGCGATCGTGGCCGGGGTGACCGGGGCACGCCGGGGCGAGAAGGTGATCGCCCCGCTGGTCCGCCGGCTTGCGGTGGCGGCCGCGGTCGCCGTGCCGCTCGCGCTCGTCACGTGGGGCCCGTTCCTGCTCGCGGGCGGGCTGGGGGAGACGAACACGGCCGCGCATCACCTGCCCGGGCTGTCGGCGGCGTTCCCGTTCCCGTTCAGCACGGCGAGCGTGTTCGCGGTGCTGTGCTTCGCGGGTGTGGTGTGGCTGTTGCTACGCGCGCGCCAGAACCCGATCGCGTTCGCGCTGCTGACCATCACCGCGCTGGTGTACGTCTGGTACGCCCTCTCGACGCTCGCGCTCGCCGCGCACACCACGCTGCTGGCGTTCCGCGTGATCATCCCGCTGGACGTCACGCTGGCTGTGGCCGGTGTGTTCGCCGCGGTCGAGCTGCTGCGGCTGGTGCCGCGGCAGCTGCCGACGGCCGGGCTGGTGCTCGCTTGCGCCGCCGCGGTCGCGCTGGCGCAGATCAGCGTGTCCGACGGGGTCCGCGAAGGGATCCAGACCGCCGAGTCCGATTCGTATCCGACCGGGTTCAACGCGCGAGGCCAGCATGACGCGGCCGAAGACCGGGGCTGGTCCGGTCAGCTGATCGCCACGATCAACCAGCTGTCGGGGCGCCCGCCGGAGGGTGACGTGGTGCTCTCGGCGAACGGATATCTGTTGTCCTATCAGGCCTATTGGGGCTATCAGCACACCAGCGCGCAGTACGCGAACCCGCTGGCGGAGTACAACACGCGCAACGAGGACATCCGGTACTGGGCATCGTCGGCGAGCTCGGGCGAACTGCTCGCCCGGCTGGCGGCGAATCCCCGCACGCCGCCGAACGTCTTCGTGCTCCGCAACCACGGCGGCACGCTCACGATGGGCGTCGTCACCGACGTTTTCCCGCGCACGCCCGACATCCGGGTGGACGACGTGCCGTTCGCCCCGGCCCTGTTCGACTCGCCGCGGTTCGTGCGGCAGGTCGTGGGCCCGTTCACCGTGATCGTCGGGCGCTGAGCCCTTCTTCGCCTACTCCTGGCTCGGCCCAGGCGTCGAATATAGCAATGCTAGACAATCAAGCGTCGATAGTATTAGGCTCGGGGCACCGAACCGAAAGGGAGAACCATGAACCTCGTCAGCCAGGTACTGGCCATCGTCGCGGTGCTCAGCGCCGGGATCATCTACGGCACCGACGCGCTGGGCGCATTGGTCATGCGCCCGGCGCTGGAGCGCGTGGACGAGCGGATGCTGGTGAAGATCACCGGCCTCACCCACTACTACGGTGACCGCCGCTTCCCGCTCCCCGGCATCCTCAGCGTCGTCGCGACGGTGCTGACCGCCGTGGCGAGCGCGTTCGGTCAGAGATGGGCCGCCACCATCGCGGCAGGGGCGGCGGCGGTGATCCTGCTGGTGTGGCTGGCCATCTACTTCACCGTCAACGCGCCCATCAACCGCCGGCTCACCGCTGCCGCGATGGAGGACCGCGTCCCGGAGAACGCGCGCGCGTTGCAGCGCCGCTGGGACAGCGTGATCAACCTCCGCGCTGTCCTGCAGGGTGCTGCCGTCGCCGCGCTCTGCGTGGTCCTCGCGGCTCCGTAGTCAGGAAAGCAGGGTGGCCGGAATGAGCGCTCAGCGCGAAAACCCCGATGGGAACGCGGAATCCACGTACCGAGGACGAGTTCCAGCGCGGTGCGGAACCACAATCCCGCGCGCAGGCAACGAGTTCGCAGGCTAGCCCCGCTCCATCAGGAAGTCTTCGAACGTGACCCGGCCGTCCGCGTGCCCCGGTGCGAGGTGCCTGCCTGCCTGGTAGGCGCGGAAAGCCTTGCCGGGCAAGCGAACCGGCACGATCGGGCGGCGGCGCCCGGTCGCCGACAGGTAGCTTCGGGCCAGCCCGGCGACCGGCCGTACCTCCGGCCCGCCGAGATCGGGCGCGCGGCCCGCCGGGTTTCCGGCGACGAGTTCGGCGAGCCGTTCGGCCACGTCGGCCGTGGACACCGGCTGCACCCGCACCCCGGCCGGCACGAAGAGCGCGGGCAGCCACCGCTGGCCCGAGAACAGGGTGGCCACCAGCTCGTGGAACTGGGTTGCGCGCTGGATCGTGTAAGGCAGCCCGGACGCGGCGACCAGTTCCTCCACGGCCTTTTTCGTCCGGTAGTAGGGCAGCGGGAAGTCGTCGATGCCGACGACCGACACGTACAGGAAATGGGTGGTCCCGGCGGCCGCGTCGAGCAGGCGGCGGGTGGCCGGGAGATCCCTCTTGCCCAGCGTGGTGGCGCAGTGCACGACAACCTCGGCGCCGTCGAGCGCCGCGGCCAGCCCCGAGCCGGTGAGCAGGTCGCCGGTGTAGCCCGTGCCGGGGCGGCGGCTGAGCACCCGCACGTCGTGCCCCGCTTCGCGCAGCCGCGGCACCAGCGCCCGGCCGAGCGTGCCGGTGCCGCCGGTGACCAGGATCGGTTTCGTCGTCGTTCCTCCGGTGCTCACCGGGTCGACTGTGCCAGACGTGCCACGATCACGAGAAGCCCGATCACCACCATCGCCATGCCCGAGACGCGGCTGACGGCGCGGGCGGCGACCGGCCGGGACCGCAGGATGCCACGGGCGAAAGTGCCCAGCAGCCAGTAGAACGCGCCACAGGTCAGCACGAACACCAGCCCCAGCACGCCGAGCTGTGCCGCGACGGGCCAGTTCGCGCGCGGGTCGGTGAACTGGGGGAGCAGGGCCAGGAAGACGAGCAGACCCTTGACGTTCAGTGTGCTGACCCCGAACCCGCGTAGCAGGATCCGTCCGCCCGTCCCGGACTGTGCGCCGGGAGTGTCCGGTGTGGACGGTCGTGCGGCTGTCCATCCGCCGTGCCACAGCAGGTATACGCCACCGGCGAGTGTCAGTCCAGTGAGGATCGCGGGGGTCCGGGCGAGTGCTGCACCGACCCCGGCGGCGACCACCGCGCTGATCGCAGTGTACCCCAGCATCAGGCCGCCGACCGCGGGCAGCACCGAACGCCCGCGCAGGCCCGCGCTGACCGTGAACGCCCAGTCTGCGCCGGGCACCGCGATGAGCAGCAGCGCCACCACCCAGAATGCCGGTATCGACCCGGTGGCCATCGGCCCTCACCTCCCTCTGGCAGGGAGACTATGAGGGAGACCGCCGGAAGTGTTGCCAAGTTTCACCACTGTTGAACGCGATAGTGGAAGAATATTTCGCATGGATGCCCTGGACCGGAAGATCCTTGCTGCGCTACAGCAGGACGGCAGGCTCACGGTGACGGAGCTGGCCGCGCGCGTCGGGCTCAGCGTTTCGCCGTGTCACCGCAGGCTGCGGGAGCTGGAGCGCGACGGCACGATCCGCGGCTACCGCGCGGTGGTGGACGCCGGGGCACTCGGGCTGACGTTCGAGGCGCTGGTGTTCGTGACGATGCGCCAGGAAGATCGCGAGACGCTGCTGGCGTTCGAGGCGGCGGTGGCGGACGTGCCGGAAGTCGTTCAGGCGCAACGGCTTTTCGGTGATCCCGACTATCTGATGCGGATACTGACCGCTGATCTGGCGGCTTATCAGCGGCTCGAGGACGATGTGCTGTCGGCCCTGCCCGGGGTGCGGCGGTTGAACTCGACGCTGGTCATGAAACGGGTGGTCGAAGACCGGGGTTTGCCTGCTTAGCTGGTATTTTCCGGCGGTGGATCTCTTCGCGCGCTCGTGGACCGCATTACGTGCCGCCGTCGCCGGGCTCCGGGACGAGGACTTCGCGCGGCCGTCCGGGTGTGCGGGCTGGCTGGTCCGGGACCTGGTGTGCCACCTGGTCATCGACGCGCAGGACGTCCTGATCACCCTCGTCACCCCCGCCGACGCCGAGCCCACCCACGATGCCGTGACCTACTGGCAGGTCTCCGATACACCCCCGACCGGGGACGACCCGCTCGACGCGCTGATCGTGCGGCTGGCCGCCGCGTACGAACAGCCTGGGCTGCTCGAGTTCCACCTGGACGATGTCGGCTCGGCCGCCGGGCGCGCGGCCGGGCTGGCCGACCGCGGCCGGTGGGTCCGCACCCAGGACATGGTGCTGACCGCGGGCGGCTACCTCTCCGCGTACGTGCTCGAGTGGACCCTGCACCACCTCGACCTGATCGCCTGCCTCCCGGACGCGCCCGGGCCGCCGGCCGAATGCCTCGCCCGGGTCCGCGAAATGCTGGAGACGATCGCCGGGACGACGTTCCCGGCTTCGTGGTCCGACACGGACGCGCTGCTGATCGCCACCGGGCGACGGGCCCCGGCCGGAACCGAGCGGGCCGAACTGGGTGCTTCCGCGGGGAGAATTCCGTTGTTCCTGGGCTGAAACACTGTCCACACTGGACGCTGCCGAAGCCAGGCGCCCGGCACGACCCGCGGTGACCTGGGACGACTACGAAGGCGGGCGGCTCGTCGCCGAGCATTTCCCTGCGCTGGGCCACAAAGAGGTCGGCGTGGTCGACCGGTACCGCGAAGCTCGTCCGGTTGCTCGACGGCCAGACCCCCGTGTCCGAACGGCGTCCACCGGTTGAAGGAACAGCCGGGGGAGCACCCGGCCCGGACACGGGGGTTATCCGGATGTCGCGGGCGCTCCTGACCCGGCAGTCTGAAGCCGGAAGATCCACAAGCAAGGGGGAACGCCAGTGGACGTCCACCAGCTGTTGTCCACCGGCGGCGCGGTCCCGCTCTGGCTTTACCTGTTCCTCGTGCTGGTCACGGCCGCGCCGATGGTGCCCAACGCGGCGATCGTCGCGGCCTGCGGGGCGCTCGCGGCACAGGGGCGGATGGTGCTGCCGGGCGTGGCGGGCGCCGTGCTCGTCGGCACGCTCGCCGGTGATGCCGCCGTCTACCTGGCCGCCAGGTGGTTGTGGCGCCGGACCGGCCGGGGCGGGGGCGGCCGGTTCCGGCGGGTCGCGGAGAGCGCCGCCGGCCGGCTCGGGCGGCACGGCCCGGCCGTGCTCATCGCGCTCCGGTTCGTCCCCGGCGGGCGGGCGACGGGAGCGGCCGCCGCGGGGCTGAGCCGGTTTTCCGGCCGCCGTTGCCTTGGCGCTGCGTTCGTCGCGGAGGCGGCGTGGACGGGCACTTACGTGACGATCGGCTACACCGGCGGCGCGCTGGCGCCCGGCCCGCTGCCGGCGCTGGCCGCGGCCACGTGCCTGTGCGCGCTCACCGGCCTCGTCGGATTTGTCTTGCGGCGCAGGCGAAGCCGCCGTGCCGCGCCGGAGCGGACCGAGTGGAGTGACCGGCCGGCTCCGGCCGACACGCCGGCGCGGGTGGCCGCCTAGCTCGTGGCCGGGGGGATGACGGTGATGGTGCGGCCGTGCGCGCGCTGGCGCTGAATCCATTCCCGCACGGCTTCCTGGCAGGCGTGGTCGTAGTGGCCGAGCGCGCCACAGTCGATCACCGCCTCGCCGTGCGGCGGGAGGTCCTCCAGCGCCCGGTTGAGCCGGGGCACCCGCAGGAACGTGGCGTGCCCGGCCAGCCGCAGCCGCGTGGCACCGTCGCCGGTGGTCACCAGGACCTGCAGATGCGACAGCTCCCACGCGGTCTTGACCAGTGCCGCGACCACCCCGATCAGCACGCCCTCGAACAGCGTGGTGGCCACGATCGCCGCCGCCGTCACGAGCAGCACGACGGCCTCGCCCCGATGCGTCCGCCACACCTGCGCGACCTTCGCCGGTGACACCAGTTTCCAGCCCGCGTGCAACAGCAGCGCGGCGAGCGCCGCGACCGGGACCACGTTGAGCACCTGCGGCACGGCCACCACGAACACGAGCAGCCAAACTCCGTGCAGTACACGGGAAAGCCGCGTGCGCGCGCCTGCCTGGACGTTCGCCGAACTGCGCACGATCACCGCGGTCATCGGCAGCGCGCCCAGCGCCCCGCATACGGTGTTGCCCACGCCCTGCGCGATCAGTTCGCTGTCGTACTTCGTGCGAGGGCCGGTGTGCATCCGGTCCACCGCGGCCGCGCTGAAGAGGCTTTCCGCCGACGCGATCAGCGCGAACACCAGGACGCTGCCGATCAACGTGCCGTCCACCAGCCCGGTCAGCTGCGCCGAACCGGGCGGCTGGATCACGTCGGCCAGCGAACCGACCTCGAGCCGGGCGGCCGGCAGGCCGAGCATCACCGTCACCAGGACGGCGGCGAGCACGGCCGCCAACGGCGCGGGGACGAACTTCGACACCACGGGAACCCGCGGCCACAGCGCGATCACGAGCACGGTCAGCAGCGCGATGCCACCGGCTGCCGCCGAAGCACCGCTGAACAGGGACGGCAGACCGGTCAGGTTCGCCAGCGCGCCACCAGGGGCCGAGCGGTCCAGGGCGGCGTAGAGCTGGCCGAGGATCAGCACCGCGCCGATCCCGGCCAGCATTCCCTGCACGACCCCGCTGGAGATCGCCTGGAACCAGCGGCCGACGCGCAGCACGCCGAACAGGATCTGCAGCAGCCCGGCGCCGAGCACCACCGCGCCGAGCCCGGCGAGCCCGTGCCGCTGGACGAGATCGAGCGTGATCACGGTCAGACCCGCGGCCGGCCCGCTGACCTGGAGACTGCTGCCGGGCAACAGCCCGGTGACCAGCCCGCCGACGATGCCGGTGACGATGCCGAGCTCGGCCGGCACGCCGGAGGCGACCGCGACCCCGACGCACAGCGGCAGGGCGACCAGGAACACCACCACCGACGCGGTCAGGTCGGGGCGCAGGGACTGGCTGAGTTTTTCCTTGCGGGGCAAGGTGATGGGCATGAGGACTCCTCGATGTCGTTGGCGCGCGGCGGCACTGCCGGCACGGGGAGCAGGCCGGCCGCTCAGAGCGGCCGGAAGGAGCGGGTGGCCGGGTCGAACGTCGTGACCGCGCCGGTGTGCACCTCGTAGTACCAGCCGTCGACGGTCAATTCGCCGGATGCGGCCAGGTCACGGACCCGCGGGTGACTGTCCAAAGCGGACAGCTGGTTGGCCACGTGGTCCTCGACGGCACCGCGCAGCGAACGGTCGTCCCCGGTGTCCCGCACGCGCGACAGATGTGGTTGCCGCAGCCAGCGGGACAGCGCGGGCCCGGTGCCCCCGCCGGCCGAGAGCAGCCCGGCCACCGCGCCGCAGTGCGAATGCCCGCACACGACGATGTGCCGGATCCCCAGCTGGGTCAGGGCGAACTCGATGGTGGCGCTGACTCCGCAGGCGTTGCCGCCGGGGTAGCGCGGCACGATCGCGCCCGCTGTGCGCAGCTCGAACAGCTGGCCGGGGCGGGCGTCGGTGAGCCGCGCGGGCATCACGCGCGAGTCGGAGCAGCTGATGAACAGCATCGCGGGCCGCTGGCCTTCGGCGAGGGGCGCGTAGTCGGCGTCCGTGATGCGGGAGCGGAACGTGCGGGCAGCATCGATGAGGTGTTCGGCAGCCAAGACAAGTCCTTTGTGGAGAGTGCGAAAAGGGGCGCGGTGCGGGACTTGTGCTCAGCAGCGATGCACGCAGAGGAGTTCGAGCGCCGGCGCGGCCGAGACCGCCGCGGCCTCGAATGCGGGCGGCTTCTCCGGTGGCGGCGCCCATCGCGCCGGGCGGGGTGGCACAGGGGCGGAATCCGCACGCTCGGGGGTGCTGGGCCGCACCCTGATGTCCGGCGCGGACGGGTCGTGACCGGCGGGGCCACGACCTTCGGAATCGGTGCTGGTGACCGGCGCCGCGAGCTGGGCTTCGGCCCCGCCGGCCGGGATGGTGTGCGCGAGCAGGACGGCGAACATGAGGGCGAGCAGCACGACGGCGGCCTTGGAACGCCCGGCCACGGCACCCCCGGATGTCGTCAGTCGTTCACGGACTCTTGCGCGGTGCTTGTTGCCCACCATCGTGCCCGAATTATCCGTTTCGTCGAGACATTGCGGCCGGGATCACACGATCGGGTGAGACGGCACGGGCACTGTCCAAAATGGATGGACGGTCGGAGTGTGCCGGACCGGGCCGCCGGACACCGCGCGCGGTGCGGCTACTGTGCAGGTGAAGGAGGGGTGATCGTGTCCAGTTGCTGTCCGCCCTCCCGCTCCGGCGGGGAGTCCACGGTGGCCGCGGTGTCCGGCCCGGCGACCGGCACCGCGGGCAGGATAGTGCTGCCTGGCGGGACGTTCCGGATGGGCACCGAGGACGCGGACGGGTTCCCCGACGACCGCGAGGGCCCGGTGCGCGCGGTGACCGTCGGCCCGTTCGCGATCGACCCGTACGCGGTCACGAACGCGCGGTTCGCGGAGTTCGTGGAGGCGACCGGATATCGCACCGAGGCCGAGCGGTTCGGCTGGACCTTCGTGTTCGCCAGGTTCGTACCGGGGCCGCTGCGCAAGGATTCACCGCGGCCGGAGCAGGCGCCGTGGTGGTGCGGGGTTTCCGGGGCCTACTGGGCCGCGCCGGAGGGGCCCGGTTCCTCGGTGGACGAACGGGCGGAGCACCCGGTGGTGCACGTGTCGTGGAACGACGCACTGGCGTACTGCGCCTGGGCGGGTTCCCGGCTGCCGACCGAAGCGGAATGGGAGTACGCCGCGCGCGGCGGGCTGGACCAGGCCCGCTTCCCCTGGGGCGACGAGCTCATGCCGGGCGGGGAGCACCGGTGCAACATCTGGCAGGGCCGGTTCCCGGTGCACAATACCGAGGAGGGCGGCCACCTCGGCACCGCGCCGGTGGATGCGTTCCAGCCCAACGGTTTCGGGCTGTACAACGTCGCCGGCAACGTGTGGGAGTGGTGTGCGGACTGGTTCGACGAGACCGGGACGCACCGCGCCATGCGCGGCGGCTCGTACCTGTGCCACGACTCCTACTGCAACCGCTACCGGGTGGCCGCCCGCACGGCGAACACGCCGGACTCCTCCAGTGGAAACCTGGGCTTCCGCACCGTCGCCGACGTGAACCGAAAGCGCGCCCCGGCCGCCGCGGTGAGCGACGGCCGGGGCGGCCGGAACTAGAGCCTTTCCCCGGTTTCGGGGTGGAAGGCGTGCACCTCGTCGCCTTCGGCGATCGCCACCTCGACCGTCTCGCCGAGGCGCGGCGGGCGTCGGGCGTCGCCGCGCACCACGAAGCGTTCGTCCTGGCCGTTGACGCGGATCGAGCCGTGCACGTACGCGTCGGCGCCGAGCTCTTCGACCAGCTCCACGGTCAGCTTCGCGGCAGGCTCGCCCGCGGCCGCCAGGCGCAGTGACTCGGGACGCAGGCCCAGGATGACGGTGTCCACGCCGGCGTCTTGAGCCGCCGTCATCGTCGCGCGGGGGAGTGCCACGGTGAGCCCGTCGAGCTGCGCGCCCTCCGGCGACAGCCGCACGGTCTTGAGGTTCATCGCCGGGGAGCCGATGAACCCGGCGACGAAGGCGTTTTTCGGCCGCTCGTAAAGGTTGCGCGGGGTGTCGCACTGCTGGAGCTCGCCGTCCTTGAGCACGGCCACCCGGTGCCCCATCGTCATGGCCTCGACCTGGTCGTGGGTCACGTAGATGGTGGTGGTGGCGAGGCGCTTCTGCAGGGCGGCGATGTTGGCGCGGGTCTCCACGCGCAGCTTGGCGTCCAGGTTCGACAGCGGCTCGTCCATCAGGAACACCGCGGGTTCACGCACGATCGCGCGGCCCATCGCGACGCGCTGCCGCTGCCCGCCGGAGAGCGCCTTGGGCTTGCGGTCGAGGTATGGGGTCAGGTCGAGCATCGCCGCCGCTTCCCGCACGCGGCGGCTGATCTCGGACTTGGCGATGCGCTTGAGCTTGAGCGCGAAACCCATGTTCTCCGCGACCGTCATATGCGGGTACAGCGCGTAGGACTGGAACACCATCGCGATGTCGCGGTCCTTCGGCGGGGTGTTGGTGACGTCGCGGCCGCCGATCTCGATCGAGCCCTCGTCCACGTCCTCCAGCCCGGCCAGCATCCGCAGCGCCGTCGACTTGCCCGAGCCGGACGGGCCGACCAGGACCAGGAACTCGCCGTCGGCGATGTCCAGATCGAGACTGTCCACCGCGCGCACCGGCGGGGAGCCGGGGTAGAGCCGGGTGGCCTGCCGGTAGCTGACTTCTGCCATGGTGTCCGCCTTTCGGTGATCGGCACCTGTCTACCCGGGCCTGCCTCGCTCTCGCCAGAATTCGTAAATTCAGTAAACTTACCAATTGTGAGCACGACTGCCGCCGGTGCCGGGCCCGCCTCGACGCACCGGCACAACGTCGCGTTGCTGATGCGGCTGATCGCGCGCTCCGCCCCGGTGTCCCGGGTCGAGCTGGCGCGGCGCTGCGGGCTGACGAAGGCCACGGTGTCTTCGCTGGTCAACGACCTGATCGCGGCGGAGCTGGTGCGAGATCTCGGGCCGGGGCAGGGGAACGGGCCGGGCCGCCCGGCCGGGCGGCTGGTGCTCGACCCGTACGGGCCGGTGGCGGTCGGGCTGCAGTTCGCGGCGGACCACATCGCGGGCGTGGTCGTGGACCTGTCCGGGCGGCCGGTCGCCCGCCGCGTGCGCCGGACGGAGGTCACGGGCCTGGAACCGGAAGCCGCCACGCGTGCGGCCCGCCCGGTGCTGCGGCGGCTTTTCGAGGACGCGACCGCGGCCGGCCGGCTGATCGCCGGGGTGGGGGTCACCGTCGGCGGCGTGGTGCGCGGCGGCCGGGAACCGATGCTGACGTGGGCACCCGCGCTGGGCTGGCGGGAGGTCGACCTGCGGGCGCTGGTGAGCGCCGAACTGCGCGCGGTCGATCTGTTCGGCGTGGAGGTGTTCGCGGCCGGGGAGGTGGCGTGCGCCGCGCTGGCCGAGTACCAGGCCGGTGCCGCGCAGGATTGGCTGTACCTCGGCGGCGAGGAGGTGATCGGCCTCGCGGCGCTCGACCCGGCCGTGCCGCTGGCCGGGGATCTCGGGCACGTGCGGGTGCGGCGGCGTGGCGAGCCGTGCCCGTGTGGTGGGCACGGCTGCCTGGACCGCTACGCCGGGCGCGCCGCGATAGCCGCCGCAGCCGGGCTCGACGGCCCGGGGCCCTCGCGGCTGCTCGGCGACGAGGATCCGCTCGCCGCCCGGGTCCGGCAGGGGGACGAGGCGGCGTTGCGCGCGCTCGACAGGGCGGCGGACGCGCTGGCCGAGGCGCTGCTCCCGGTGCGTGCCCTGCTGGCGCCGGAGACGATCGTCCTTGGCGGGTGGCTGGGCAGCCTTGGCGAGCCGTTTCGGAAGCGCGTGCTGGACCGGACCGGCCCCGGGCTCACGGTGCGGCAGGCCAAACTCGACCCGGACGCCGCCCTGCGCGGCGCCGCGGGCACCGTGATCGCCCGGCTCATCGAAGATCCGCTGGCGTGGATGGACGGCTGACTGTCGCGAGTGGACTGTGCGTGGCGATCAGCCGCCGCACCACGTCGAACGCGGGCTTGGCGGTGTAGTCGTCGTGCAGCAGGCCGAACCGGTTCATCCGGGGCCCGCTGCTGTTCCCGTCGCGCAGCCCGAACAGTTCGTAGGTGTCCACGTTCAGTTCCGCTGCCAGCTCCAGCACGGCACCGGCCACTTCGCCGAGCACCTGCGCCTGTCGTTCCTCGCTGTGTTCGGGGCCGGTCGGCCAGCCGGTTTCGGTGACGTGCAAGGGAACGCGCGCGGGGATGCCGATCCCGGTCGCCGACTCCCGGAACGTGCGCAGCACGAACCGGACCGCGTCCCGGAGCCCTTCGGCGGGCACGGGCCGGAAGACGTCCGGGAAGAAGTCGAGCCCGACGAAATCGATGCGGGCGAGTGTCTCCTCGTGGGCGTGCGCGCGCACGGTGGACCAGAACGGATCGCCGGGCATGGTGACGGCGGCGTTGAACCCCACGAGCACGTCGGCGCCCAGCCGGTCGCGCTCGTCCAGCGCCGCGACGAGCCCGGCCGCGAACGCGTCGAAACAACCGGGCCTGCCGCCGTCCAGGGGCAGGCCGACGTTGAGTTCTTCGCAGACCTGGACCTTGCCGCCGCCCAGCTCGGCGACTTCGCGTACGCATGCGGCGGCCCAGCGCGCATATCCATCGGGATCGGCTTCGGAGCTGCTGTAACCGGCGACGAGATCCGCGACCCGGCCCTCGCCGACGTACGGCGCCAAGCTCACCGGTGTCGCCGGGCGGGCGAGCCCGTCGATGTCGTAACCGCGATAGGACCGGACGTAGAACCGCTCGGCCGCGCCCGCCAGCTCCCGCAATGCGGTGGTGGTGCGGGCGGCGTCCTCGGGCGGCACGTCGATGAAAGTCTCCAGCCGGACGAGATCGCGGTCGACGACACCGGGCCAGACACCGAAGGTGACCATGCTGCTCTCCTATTCGTATACGAACATTTGCCCGCGGACCGTACTCGTATACGAACACTTCGCGCTACCATGGCCCGGTGCCGCAGAACGCCATGGACAACCCGCTGGTCCTGCCGATGCTCGGCCTGCTCGCGGAAAGCCCGCGTCACCAGTACGCGCTGTTCGCCGAGCTGCGCGACCGGTATGCCTTTCTCCGGGTGAAGACCTCGACCGTCTATACGCTCGTGGGCACGCTGGAGCGGCGAGGGCTCGTCGAACTGGACGAAACGGTCACGCTCACCAAGGCCGGTCTCGCCGAGCTGGCGCGCCGGGTCGAAGCGCACCTACTGGAGGCCGATCCGAACGCCGACCCCAAGTTCGCGATCGCGCTGGCCTACCTCGGCGTCCTCCCGCGCGAGCACGCCGCCGTCCTGCTGCGGGAACGCGCGGGGAAGCTGAAGGAAGACCTGCGGGCGACCAGCGAGGTGCTCCGGCGTTCCGGCGTGGCGGAGCTGCACATGATCGAGGGGCATTTCCTGGCCTCCCGCCTCCGCCACGACGTGGCCTGGCTGAACCGGGTGGCGGATCGTATCGACCGCAGTGAGCTGAATTGGCCTTAGTGTCCATTTCGGACTGAACCGGCGCCGGTCTCGCCGAACCGATCCGGCACCCTGAGTTGGCTACAATCAAGCGCCCGCCGAACCGGCGGCCGGGTCCCGAGCCGAGCAGGAACACCATGTCGTTCGAGCCAATCGCGGTGCGCTACCGGTTGCTGGGGCCGGTGGCGGCGTTCCGGGACGGCGAGCCGATCGCCCTCGGCGGGCGCGGGCAGCTGACCCTGCTGGCCGCGCTGCTGCTGCGCCCCGGCGCCGTGGTGCCCGACCAGCAGCTGATCGACCTGCTGTGGCCGGACTCCCCGCCGGTGAGCGCGCGCGGGCAGTTGCAGGTCCGCGTCTCGGAGCTGCGCAAGACGCTGGGCCGGGAGGCGATCGTCCGCCGCAGTCCCGGTTACCTGATCGAGGCCGGCGCGGTGGACCTCGCCGAGTTCGGCGAGGCGGTGGAGCTGGCGGGCAGGGAGATCGCCGCGGGCGAGGCGCGGGCCGGCGCGGACCGGCTTCGTGAGGCGCTGTCGTGGTGGCAGGGCGAGCCGCTGGGCGGGGCGAACGACGAGCTGCGCGGCCGGTTCGTGCCGGCGCTCGACGAGCAGCGCGTCGCGGCGATGGAACAGCTCTTCGAGGCGGAGCTGAGCCTGGAACGGGCCGAGGTGATCGGCGAACTGCGCGCCGCCTGCGAGGCCTACCCGTTCCGTGAAAGCCTCCGTGCCCAGCTGATGCGGGCACTCCGGCAGGCCGGCCGGCCCGCGGAGGCGCTGGCCGGGTATGAGGAGTTCCGGCGGCGCCTGGACGAGGAACAGGGCATCGAGCCGGGCTCGGGGCTGCGCGAGCTGTATCTGCGGATGCGCGGGGGCGACGAGCCGGCGCGGCCCGTGCGGCCCGCCGAACTTCCCTATGGCACCAACGGTTTCGCCGGTCGCGCCGCCGAGCTCGCGGAGCTGGACGAAGCGCTGGAGGGCCAGCGGGCGACGGGCGTGCAGGTGTGGCTTCTGCACGGCGTGGCCGGGGTGGGCAAGTCCGCGCTCGCGGTGCACTGGGCACGCCGGGTGCGCGCGCGGTTCCCCGACGGCCAGCTGTACGTGAACATGCGGGGCTTCGACGCGGACCGCGCCCCGGTGACCCCGGCGCTCGCGCTCGAACAGCTGCTGGGTTCGCTGGGCGAACCACAGCGGGCCTCTTCGGGTCCGGACGCGAAGGCGGGCCGGTACCGGTCGCTGCTGTCGGACAAGAACGTGCTTTTGTTGCTGGACAACGTCAGCGACGCCGCACAGGTGCTGGAGGTGCTGCCGCCGTCGGGCACGGTGCTGGTCACCAGCAGGCACCGGCTCAACGAGCTGGTCGTGCGCACCGGGGCGCGGTGCGTGCAGCTGGACGTCCTGCCGGACGAGGACGCGGCGGCGTTGCTGCGCGGCGCGCTGGGCGAGGCGCAGGTGGCGGCGGAGGCCGACGCGGCCGCAGCGCTGGCGTCGTTGTGCGGGCACCTGCCGCTCGCTTTGCAGATCGCGGCGGCGAACGTGCGCTCCGCGCCGCAGCCGCGGATCACCGATCTGGTCGCGGAACTCTCCTCGGGCGACAGGCTGCACGCGCTCACGCTGGACGGCGCGGAGGACAGCACGGTCATCCGTGCCTTCGACGCCTCCTATCACGCGCTTTCCCCGGAGCTGCGGGAGGCTTTCCGGCTGCTTGCGGTCATTCCCGGGGCGGATTTCGGGCCCGCCGTTGCGGCCGCGGTCACCGGCCTGCCGGTGGACGTGATCTCGCGCAGGCTCAACATGCTGACCGCGGCGCATCTGCTGGAGCAGCACGCCCCGCGCCGGTACCGCTTCCACGACCTGGTGCGCGAGTACGCGTTGGGGAAGTCGCGGGCGGAAGACAGCGCGGAGCAGACGGAACCGTGGCGCCGGCTGGTGGAGTTCTACGTGGCCACGACCGATTCCGCCGTGGCGCCGCTGGCCTCGTCGCTGCGCCTGCCGCGCGAAAGCGAGGTGGTGACCTCGTACGGGAACGTCTTCGCCGACGCGAAGTCGATCTCGGCGTGGGTCGAGACGGAGCAGGTGAACATCTTCGCGGCGCTCCGGCAGGCGGTGGCCTCCGGCCCGTTCCCGCTGGCCTGGTATTTCGTCGACAACGTCCGCATCATGGGGCACGGCTACGGAACCTGGACCGCGTGGATGGAGATCGCGGGCGACATCGTGGCGGCCGCGCGGCGGCGTGGCGAGGTCAGGCTGGCGGCCCTGGTCCAGTACAGCGTGGCGAACGCGCTGGTCATCCACGGCGAAATGGACCGGGCCATCGAGGCACTGACCAGGGCCGTGCGGGCCCACCGGGCGGACGGCTGGCGGGAGGCGGAGGCGGCGACGCTGGCCGCGCTCGGCATCGCGGTGCGGCGCGTCGGGCGGCTCACGGAGGCCACGGGCTACCTCCGGCAGGCCGGCGAGATCCACCACGCGCGCGGGTTCCAGGCCGGGGAGCTGACGGTCTTGGGTAATCTCGGGTACGTCTACTGGCAGGCGGGGCAGCTGCTGGAGGCGAGGGAAAGCCTGGACCGGGCCCTGGAGCTGGGCCGGCGGATGAACCTGCCTTCGTCCGAAGGGATTCTGCTCGTCTCGGTCGGGCTCGTGTTGCTGGCACAGGGAAAACCGGCCGATGCGGAAGCGGCGTTCCTGCGGGCCAGGGACGTGCACAGCGAATTGGGCAGCCCGTTCGGGCAGGCCTTCGCGCTCGCCGGGGCGAGCCTCGCGCGTGGCGATCAAGGGGATCACGAGCGAGCGCGGGAGCTGGCGCGGACAGCCATGAATCTGGCGCGCAGCGGCGAGCACCGGGAGGCCGAGGTGCGCGCCCTGAATGCCTTGGGCCGCGCGGAAAGCGCGCTCGGGCTGGTCGAGAGCGCCCGGGAGCGGCAGCGGGAGGCGCTGGCGGTCGCCCACCGCGTCGAGGCGCCGTGGGACGTGGCCGAGACGCTGACCGGGATGTGCTGGGTCGAGCTGGACGCCGGGGATGCCGGGGCCGCTGTCCGGCATGGGCTCGCGGCGCTGGAACTGACGCGGAAGCACGAGTTCCGCACGCTCGAGGCGCGCGCGTTGCTGGGCCTGGCTCGTGCGTATCGCGAGCTGGGTGACGACGAGGCCGCCGTCATTCACCTGCGAGAAGCGCGAGAACTGTGCGAGAGCCGCGGCTTCGCCGTGTACTACGGCGAAGTGGCGGCGCTTTCGGTCCACTATGGACAGCAGGACGGTCTCGCTTAGCGAAGCACTCGGGCGGCCTGGCTCCGGGCTGTCGTCCGGAGACCGCGGACGAGTTCGCGCGGCGTCCGGCCGCCCCCGAGGCACCACATGGCGATCACCGGGTCACAGATCGCGCAGCCCAGCGAAGAGTCGTGGGCGAACGGGAGGATCGGGCTGCCCTTGAGGTGGTGCACGACGTCCCAGGCGGCGTGCAGGAGCCAGCCGGCACCGATCCACTTCCAGGACTCCAGCCCACGGTAAGCGACGTACAGCGCTAGCACGGAGAACGGGATCTCCCACGCGCCGAAGGAACCGGAGCTGAAGTAGGCGCCACCGGCCCCGGCGACGACGACCGCGTTGACCTTCCGCCGGTGCGGCTCGCGGACGAGTGACATCAGTGCGGCGTAACAGATCGCGATGACGACTGGCATGACGTAGAGCATGACTGTGGCGGCTCTTTCCCTTGGCGTGACTGCGCTTCCGTCAGGCTAGGGTCGTCGGCCGCACGCCGGAAGCGGCGAGATCGCCACCTTCACGCGGATTCTCGCCAAGCCGCGCGGCTCGTCTACAAAGGACGGCACTTGTTCATCGGCGGCCCGAATGTCACAGCCCGGCACGTCCGGTGATCGCTCGTCACGGTGCGCACCGTTCCGGCACGGTTTCGGCACGAATCCGGCCGGGGGACGCCGGTTCGGGTTAGGCTCGCCCGCATGTACACCACGCGGGTGTCCCGGTACGTCAATGCCGCTCGTGCCGACGTCTTCCGGGCGCTGACCGACCCCGAGGCGGTCGCGAAATGGCGGGCCCCGGACGGGATGACCGGTGAGGTGCACGAGTTCGACGCCCGCGAGGGCGGTCGCTTCCGCGTCTCGCTCACCTACGACGCGCCCGGCCAGGCGGGCAAGTCCGGCGCGCGGACCGACACCTACCAAGGTCATTTCGCCGAGCTGGTGCCCGACGAGAAGGTGGTCGAGGTGATCGAGTTCGAGACCGGGGACGAAGCCCTGCGCGGCGAGATGACCATGACCACCTCGCTCACCGACGCGGGCAGCGGCACGGAGATCGTCATGACGCACGAGGGCCTGCCGGACGCGGTCCCGCCGGAGGACAACGAGACCGGCACCCGGATGTCGCTGGAGAACCTGGCCCGCCTGGTGGAGGGCCACTGAGCACAGTGGCCCCGGACCGCTCCCGTACCGCTGTCCGTCCACAAGCGACACCACCGGCCGCCGGCTGACAGCCCGGTGCGGACGCGCCCGGCTACGTTCCGCTCATGGACGAATTTCCCCGCGCGACGCATGTGGGCAGCCTGCTGCGACCGGAACCGCTCCTGCGGGCGAGGGCCGGGTACGCGAGAGGCGAACTCGGCCTCGAAGAGCTGCGCCGGATCGAGGAGGAGTCGATCGTGGCGGCGCTGCGGCTGCAGCGGGACGCCGGGATCGGCGGCTACACCGACGGGGAGTACCTGCGCACCGATTTCATGAGCCGGCTCACCGAAAACTCCGACGGCTTCGTCGAGCAGGCCCCATCGCTGGAGTGGCAGTCGGGGGAGACCGCGCGGGAGGACGGGGAGATCCTCAAGCTCATCGGCGGCAAGCTCGCCTACCGTGACCGGTTCACCGCCAGGGAGGCGCGCATCCTGGCCCGGCACGCGCCCGGCCCGTTCAAGATCTCCGTGCCCGAGGTGACCAACTTCGTGGTCGCCAACTGGCAGGCCGGGGTCAGCGACGGACAGTACCCGAGCCGCGCCGACATCGTCGAAGACCTTGCCGCGATCGTCCGGCAGGAGGCCGAGGCGCTGGCCGCCGACGGTGTCCCGCAGGTGCAGATCGACGCGCCCTGCCTGATCAGCTTCGCCAACCCCCGGATGATCGCGATGTACGAGGCCGAGGGTATCGACCCGCGGCAGCTGCTGCGCCGGTGCGTCGAGGCCGACCGGACCATCGTGGAAACGTTGCGCGCACGCGGGGTCCGGGTCGGTATGCACATCTGCCGCGGCAACTACCGGGGCCAGTGGTTCAACGAGGGCCACTACGACGCGATCGCCGCGGAGGTGTTCGCCTCGCTGCCGGTCGACCACTGGCTGCTGGAGTACGACACCGAACGCGCGGGCGGGTTCGGGCCGCTGAGCCAGGTGCCCGAAGGCGTCGGCGTCGTGCTGGGCCTGATCACCACGAAGAGCGGCGAGCTGGAGAACCTGGACGCGCTGGCCCGCCGCGTGGACGAAGCCGCGCGCCAGGTGCCGCTGGACCGGCTCGCGGTCAGTCCCCAGTGCGGGTTCGCCTCCGAGGTGCAGGGCAACCCGCTCACCTGGGACGACCAGCGCCGCAAGCTCGATCTCACCGTGCGGCTCGCCTCACGCGTCTGGGGCTGACCCGGCGGCCCGCGGCTCAGCCCATCGTCTTCGCGCCGTCGAGGGACTCGCGGATGATGTCGGCGTGGCCGGCGTGGTGAGTGGTCTCGTTCGCGATGTGCAGCAGTGTGCGGCGGGCCGACTGGGTCGCGACGCCCTCGTACCACGGGGCCTTCGGCAACGTCTGCCGCGCGTCGAGATCGGCCAATGTCGTGACCACTTCGTCGGTGCGGGTGGCCACTTTTTCGTACTCCGCGAGGATTCCGGCCAGCGTGTCGCCCGGCAGCATCCGGAACTCCTCGGCCCGGCGCTGGAAGTCCGCCTCGGTCATCGCCGTGAAGTCCGGCATCGCCTTGGTGCCCTCGAGGATGAAGTCCACCCAGCTCCGCTCGACGGAGGTCACGTGCTTGATCAGGCCACCGAGGCACAGTTCGCTCGCGGTGGTCCGGCGCCCGGCCTGCTCGTCGGTCAGGTCGCGGACGGTGAAGCGCAGGAAATGCCTTGCCTTGGCCAGGGTGTCCAGGATGTCGGCGCGTTCGCCGGTGGTCGGTTCGGGTGCGGTCATCGTGCTCACCTTCCTCGTCGGGTCTGAAAACCAAGCTATCGGGCATAGCGGCCACTTTCTGTCCTCAATGCGGGGCAGAATGAAGGACATGGCGAACACCAGCAGCCGGACGCTGCGCCTGCTTTCCCTGTTGCAGACCCACCGGTACTGGCCGGGCACCGAGCTGGCCGCCCGGCTGGAGGTCTCGGTGCGCACGCTGCGCCGGGACGTCGACCGGCTCCGCGAACTCGGCTATCCCGTCGAGGCGCAGCGTGGCGTGGACGGCGGGTACCAGCTCGCGCCGGGCGCCGCGCTGCCGCCGCTCGTGGTCGACGACGAAGAAGCTGTCGCGCTCGTGGTCGGGCTGCAGGCCGCGACGCAGGGTGCGGTGGAGGGGATCGCCGAATCTTCGGTACGCGCGCTGGCCAAGGTGGTGCAGGTGATGCCGGCCCGGCTGCGCCGCCGGGTCGACGCGCTGCGCGCGATGACGGTGCCGGCGGCCTGGGGCAGCTCCGCGGACGCCGGCGTCGACCCCGCTGTGCTCACCACCGTCGCGCTGGCCTGCCGGGACAACGAACGGCTCCGGTTCGCCTACACCGCGGCCGGCGGCCGGGAGTCCGGCCGGCACGTCGAACCGCACCGGCTGGTCGCGCTCGGCCACCGCTGGTACCTCGCCGCCTACGACCTCGACCGCCACGACTGGCGCCGGTTCCGGGTGGACCGGCTTTCGGCCCCGGAGACGACCGGCGCGCGGTTCCGGCCGCGGGAACTGCCCGCCGCGGACGCCGCCGAGTTCGTCCGCGCCGGTCTGGAGAGCCAGGCGAACCCGTACCGGGTGGAGGCGGTCCTCGAAGCCCCGGCGGAGGCCGTGCGCGAACGGATCGGCCGGTGGAGCACGGTCGAGGAAGCCGGCGCCACCCGCTGCCGGGTGCGGATGACGACCGACTCCCTGGACTGGCCGATCATGGCGCTGGGGATGACCGGCGCCCGGTTCCGCGTGCTGGCGCCACCGGAGCTGCGGACGCGGCTGCACGAGTGGGGCGACCGGTTCGGCGCCGCGTGATCAGTCCACTGTGGACACCTCGGCCTTGGCGAACTGCGCGGAGTAGAGCCGGTGGTAGGCGCCCTCGGACTTGATCAGCTCGTCGTGCGTGCCCTGCTCCACGATCCGGCCCGACTCCATCACCAGGATCAGGTCGGCGTCGCGGATGGTGGAGAGCCGGTGCGCGATCACGAAGCTCGTGCGGGACGTGCGCAGCGCCGCCATCGCGTGCTGCACCAGCGCTTCGGTGCGGGTGTCCACCGAGCTGGTCGCCTCGTCGAGGATCAGCAGCGACGGCCGGGCCAGGAACGCCCTGGCGATGGTCAGCAGCTGCTTCTCCCCGGCGCTGACGTTGCTGCCTTCCTCGTCGATCACCGTGTCGTAGCCCTCGGGCAGGGTGCGCACGAACCGGTCGACGAACGTGGCCTTCGCGGCGGCCACGATCTCCTCCCCGGTCGCGTCCGGCCTGCCGTAGGCGATGTTGTCCCGGATCGTGCCGCCGAAGAGCCAGGTGTCCTGCAGCACCATGCCGATCTGCGAGCGCAGGTCCTCCCGCTTGAGCTTGGTGATGTCCACCCCGTCGAGCGTGATCCGCCCCGCGCCGAGCTCGTAGAACCGCAGGATCAGGTTCACCAGCGTGGTTTTCCCCGCGCCGGTCGGGCCGACGATCGCGACCGTCTGACCCGGTTCGGCGACCAGTGACAGGTCCTCGATCAGCGGCTGCTCCGGCCGGTAGGAGAAGCTGACCTCCTCGAACTCGACCCGGCCGTGCCGCTCCGGAGCGACCTCGGCGTCGGCCGCGTCGGGCTCCTGCTCTTCGGCGTCGAGCAGTTCGAACACCCGCTCCGCGGACGCGACCCCGGACTGCATCAGGTTCGCCATGGACGCGACCTGCGTCAGCGGCTGGGTGAACTGGCGCGAGTACTGGATGAACGCCTGCACCTCGCCGAGCGTCATCGCGCCCGAGGTGATCCGCAGCCCGCCGACGACCGCGACCACCACGTAGCTGAGGTTGGACAGGAACATCATCGCGGGCATGATCAGCCCGGACACGAACTGCGCGCCGAGCGCGGCGCCGAACAGGTCGTCGTTGCGGCGCCGGAACTGTTCCTCCGACTCACGCTGCCTGCCGAACACCTTCACCAGCTGGTGCCCGCTGAACGCCTCCTCGATATGCGCGTTGAGCGTGCCGGTGTACTTCCACTGCGCGATGAACTGCTTTTGCGAGCGCTTGCCGATCCGCGCCGTCACGATGATGGAAATCGGGATGACCGCGATCGCGATCAGGGCCAGCAGCGGCGAGATGGCCAGCATCATCACCAGCACGCCGAGCACGGTCAGCACCGAGGTCAGCAGCTGGCTGAGCGTCTGCTGCATCGTGGTGGAGATGTTGTCGATGTCGTTGGTGACCCGGGAAAGCAGCTCACCGCGCGGCTGTCCGTCGAAGTACCGCAACGGCAGCCGGTGCAGCTTCGCCTCGATGTCCGCGCGCAGTCTGTACATGATCCGCTGCACGACGGCGTTGAGCAGGCGGCCCTGCAGGTACGCGAACAGCGACGAGGCGACGAACAACCCGAGCACCCAGCCGAGTTTCCCCGCCAGCGCGGAGAAATCGATGCCCGCGCCGGGCACCCCGCGCAACCGGCCGAGCACCCCGTCGAAAATCACGTCGGTGGCTTCGCCGAGCAGTTTCGGCCCGGCGACCGACAGCGCCACGGCCGCCACCCCGAGGGTGACGACGGCGGCGAGGCTGATCCGCTCCGGCCGCATCCGGCCGGCGAGCCGCCGCGCGGACGGCCCGAAGTTCTTCGCCTTGCTGACCGGCATGCCCATCCCGGGCATGCCCCGGCCCATCGGACCGCCCCCAGGGCGCGCCGCCGGTGTTCTGTTTTCAGTGCTCGTCATGCGCACTCCTTGTCGGACGCGGCAAGCCGTGGCTGCGTCTTCGCGTCGGCCGGCATGGTGTCTGATGATTCGGAGCTGCGAGCAGTCCTCATGCTGCTTGCTCCGGGGTCAGCTGGGACTCCACGATCTCGACATAGGTCGGGCAGGTCGCCAGCAGTTCGTGGTGGGTGCCGTCGCCGATGAGGGATCCGTTGTCCAGCACCAGGATCCGGTCGGCGTCGAGAATGGTGGAGACGCGCTGCGCGACGACGATGACGGCCGCCTGACCGGTGTGCGGGCGGAGCGCGGCGCGCAGGGCCGCGTCGGTGGCCAGATCCAGCGCGGAGAACGAGTCGTCGAACAGGAAGATCTCCGGGCGGCGCACGAGCGCCCGCGCGATCGAGAGCCGCTGCCGCTGGCCGCCGGAGACGTTCGTGCCGCCCTGGGCGATCGGTGCTTCGAGCGCGCCGGGCATCTCGGACACGAACTGCGTCGCCTGCGCGATTTCCAGCGCCTGCCACAGTTCTTCGTCGGTGGCGTCGGGATTGCCGTAGCGGAGATTGCTCGCGACGGTGCCGCTGAACAGATACGGCCGCTGCGGCACCAGCCCGACCTTGCTCCACAACAGTTCCGGTTCCAGCTCGCGCACATCGACCCCGTCCACGCGCACCGCGCCGGCGGTGACGTCGATCAGCCGGGGGACCAGGTTGACCAGCGTGGTCTTGCCCGCGCCGGTGCTGCCGACGATCGCCGTCGTGGTGCCCGCCGTGGCGCGGAAGGAGATGTCGCGCAACACCGCGTCGGCCGCGCCGGGATAGCGGAACTCGACGCCGGAGAGCTCCAGCTCCGCGCTGCGCCGTAGTTCACGCACCGGTGCGGCGGGCGGGAGCACGGAGGAGTCGGTGTCGAGCACCTCCTCGATCCGCTCGGCGCAGACGGCGGCGCGCGGGATCATCATCGAGATGAAGGTCGCCATCATCACGGCCATCAGGATCTGGATCAGGTAGTTCAGGAACGCCGTCAGCGAGCCGATCTGCATTTCGCCGGTGTCGACCCGGTGCGCGCCGAACCACAGCACCGCGACGCTGGAGGCGTTCAGGATCAGCATCACGGTGGGGAAGATGAGCGCCTGCAACCGGCCCACGCGCAGCGCTGTGCCGGTCAGTGTCCGGTTGGCGTCGGCGAAACGGCGCGTCTCCGCGGGCTCCCGGACGAACGCGCGCACCACGCGGATGCCGGACAGCTGCTCGCGCAGCACCCGGTTGACCTCGTCGATGCGTTCCTGCATGCGGCGGAACTGCGGCACCATCCGGATCACGATGGAACCGATGGAGATCAGCAGCGCGGGCACGCACACCAGCAGCAGCCAGGACAGTCCGATGTCCTCGCCGAGCGCGAGCACGATCCCGGCCACGCAGGTGATCGGCGCGGCGACCAGCAGCGTGCACACCATCACCACGAGCAGCTGCACCTGCTGCACATCGTTGGTGGTGCGGGTGATCAGCGACGGCGCGCCGAACCGGCTGACCTCACGGGCGGAGAACCCGCCGACGCGGGAGAAGATCGCGGCGCGCACGTCGCGGCCGAAACCCATGGCCGCGCGGGCCCCGAAGTAGACCGCGCTGCCCGAACAGATGACCTGCACCAGCGTGACGCCGAGCATCCAGCCGCCGGTGGAGAGGATGTAGCCGGTGTCGCCGCGGACCACGCCCTTGTCGATGATGTCGGCGTTCAGCCCGGGCAGGTACAGCGAGGCGATGGTGCCGACCAGCTGCAGGATCAGCACGAAGGTCAGCTCGCGGCGATACGGCCGCAGGTGGGTGCGTAAGAGGCGAAGTAGCAAGGGTGTCCCCCAGGAAGAAACCAAACGTATCTAATATGGGGTAATGTAGACCTGGCCAATAGGAAACGCAACGTATTTTAGAGGTGCCGGTGACTGAGCAGGCGAAGCCCCGCCGCCGTGGGGAAAAGCTCGAGTCGGCCATTCTCGACGCGGTCTGGGACGAGCTGCACGAGGTGGGCTACAACGCGCTCACCATCGAGGCGGTGGCGACGAGAGCGGGCACCAGCAAGCCGGTGATCTACCGGCGCTGGGGCAGCCGGGCCGAGCTCGTGCTCGCGGCGTGGACCAAGAGGCAGTTGCCGCGCCGGCCCAGCCCGCCGGACACCGGCAGCCTGCGCGGTGACCTCATAGTCCTGTTCACCCGCATCGCACGCCGCGCCGACCGGATGATGTCGGAGATGATCGCCGGGGTGATGGGGGAGGCCTTCCGGCATCCCGAGGTCGCCGGGCTGCTGCGGGAACGGCTGCGGGGAGCGCCGCTGGGTGACACGGTGCGCGCCGTCGTCCGCACGGCCACCGAGCGTGGTGAGCTGCCGCCGGTGGAGATCTCGCCGCGGGTGGCGATGGTGCCGCTGGACCTGGTGCGCAACGAGACCATCACGTGCGGCAGCCGGGTTTCGGCGGAGACGATCGCCGAACTGGTCGACGAGGTGTACCTTCCGCTGTTGCGCGGGCTCGCCGCCGGGTGAGCGCGCGCAGACTCGTGGTTCACCGCCCGCGACGTTGAGGCCGAGGAGGCGGCAGCCGGCAGGGCATCGACGCCCGGCAGCGCGCGGGGGAGTTTTCGTCCGGCCCGGCGGAGTGGTCCGATCCCTGCGTCGTCGTGGCTTACAGCGAACTCGACGGACCGCACGGGCCCGTCCCGGTACGCACTTGCCGCCCGCGCGGCTGTAGCAGCGGCACGCTGTCGCGGGCGCACGGCGGCAGTTTTCGCACGGGGTGGGCTGGACATGGGCGAGGCGCCTGCCGGGGTGTCCGGGCTTTCGGCCGGGTACCGCCTGGCCGGTGCCGGTAGCCGGTCCCGCTCGACGACGTGCACGCGGCCTGGACCTGGCTGTCCACTGTAGACTCACCGGTGGTTCTGGATGGCGCGTTCGCGCGTTGCGCGAAACCGGCGCTGGACGACGGGAGGGCCGCGGAAATGGCCCGGCTGCCCGGATTCCGGCGCTTCACCCCGGAAGCGGTGGCGGGCATGGTGCGGGAGTATCTCGGCCGCATCTCGGGCCTGCCGGCCGACGCCCACGTCCTGCTGTCGCAGTACGACGATCCGCGCCCGTCCGGCGACCGCAGATCAAGGAATCACTGGACCGTTTCGCGGCCGCGCTCAGCTTTCGGTGACCCGGCAACGCAACCCCCGCCACCGAACCGGTCCCCAGCGCCGTCGACCGTTGAACAGTGCGCGATCGGGGCGGGGGTGGCGTGCGCTGTCGCGCCGAAGAAAGGGCCGGGTCACGATGCCGGCCTACGACCTGCTCACCTCCCGCCGGGCCGATCCGCGCAGGGTGACCCATCCGCTGGGTGAGTGCGGCTCCACGATGGGGTGAGACGGCGTGTTGCGGCCGTCGAATGGCCTGGACCACTGGTTACGTTGATGCGGTTGTGGAGTTCCGCCGCTTCTCCGCCAGCCAGGAGTGTCGTGCCATGCCGCTCAGCCGCCTCGTTCACATCGCTGTCCTGGGGGCGGTGGCGCTCGGCCTGCCGGCCGGATCGGCGGCGGCCGCGCCGGACGGCTCGGGCTACGGCCAGTGGGACAAGACCGGCACCGTGACCGTGCCGCTCGCCGGGTTCCCTGCTGCGAAGTTCACCACGACGAGCACCTCGACCAGCGTTGCCACCTCGGCTTTCCTGGGTTCGTCGACGCCGTTCGGCGAAGCCTATGGCAGTTCGCAGGGACAGCAGTATCTCTTCGCGCGCGCCGCCGCCGGCGGCGCTCCGTCGGTCACCACGATCACGTTCGCCGCGCCCACCCCCGTGGGCTGGGGCTTCGCGCTGGGTGACGTCGACGCCGACAAGGTGCGGGTGGCGGCCACCGACGCGGACGGCGCGGCACTGCCCACCGCGGCTCTCGGCTGGCAGAGCGCGTTCAACTACTGCCAGAACACGCCGAAACCGGGTGGTTGCGCCGGTCCCGGCCCGTTCACGGACGTCCCGCGCTGGGATCAGCGGACCGCGACGCTGACCGGCAATGTCGCGGACACCGGCGGCGCGTCAGGCTGGTTCCGGCCCACGGTGCCGGTGCGCTCGCTGACGCTCACCTTCTCGGTGCAGGCGGGCATCCCGGTCTACCAGATCTGGCTGGCCGCGCTGCCCGTGACGATCAGCGGCACGGTCGGCACCGACTGCGGCGCACCCGCCCCGGCCACCACCGTGCATCTGCTCGACGCCACCGGATCGCCCGTGCGCGATGCCACCGTCACCGACGGTTCCTACAGCTTCACCGGCATCGCCGCCGGGCGGTACCAGGTCGCGGCCGACGCGGCCGGGGGCGACACCGCGGGCCCGGCCGCCGGACGCGCCGTGTCCGCCACGGCCGACACTTCCGGCGTGGCGTTGACGCTCGCCTGCCCGGCCGCGACCCCGCCCTGGACCACCGCCCCGCCGGTGGTGCGGGAAGCGCCGGGCACCACCGTTTCCACCCCGCCGGGCACCCCGGTGGTGATCAAGCTGCCGGACGGCCTGACCGCCACGGATGCCGGCAAACCGGTGCACGGCGCCGTCGCCGTCGACCGTGACGGCAGCCTGACCTACATCCCCGACAGCGGGTTCATGGGCCAGGACACCATCCACTACGCCGCCGTCGACCCCACCGGCGCGACGTACACCGGGACGGTGACGGTCATCATCGAGCTGGCTTCGACCGGGGTGGACGTGCTCCCGATCGCGTTCTCCGGTGGCGCGCTGGTGCTCGCGGGCGCGCTCGTGCTGATGTCCCGGCGCCGGTGTACTGCCGGTGAACGGCCGCCGTCGCGGTAGTTTCCCGGTGCGGGTCGAGGACGGGCATCTTTTCGGGGCACTGCCGTAACGCCACTCTCACAGCGAGCGACGACTTAGCAGCAGTCGAATGGTGCCAGGTCGAAGATCATCGAGGCGAGATGACGGCAGCGGAACACGTGACAACGCTCGACGACGCCCGTTTCCGGCGCAGCGACAGTCAATTCTTCCATCGCGGCGAGATCAAGAAGGCGCTCGTCGAGCTGGCCGGGCACGACGAGGTGGTGCTCTACTGCGGCGCCGGCGTGACCATCGACCGGACCGGACTGGGCTGGACCGATCTGATCATGCATTCCCTGCGGCCGAGGGACGACGAGAACAGGCCTTATATCGAGGATGCCGATCTCGTGAAACTGGAACGGGCGATCGGCAATCCGCAACGGCTGGCCTCCGTCCTCAGACAGCATTGCGTCCAACGGTATCCGGGTGAAGCCGCTCAGCTCGACTACATCGCTTCGGCGCTGCGGGCCGAGCTGTACCGCCGCAATACCTGGAAAGGCGGCAGGCTCGTGGACACCCTCTCCCGTTATGCGGTCAATGCCGCGCGCGCCGGAAAACGGATCACCATCACCACCACCAATTACGACACCTACATCGAGCAGGCGATCGACAACGAGCTGAAAAGGCTCACGGCCATCGACGAACCGCGACCGGGACTCCATGTGGAGACACTGGGGCGTTCCAGTCCGCGCACGAAGGTACAGCCGACCGCGCCGGAACTCGGGGTGGTGCGCCTGGTGTACCTGCACGGCCGGATCCCGCCCAACGACCGGGTGACCGGGCCGATAGTTCTCGACGAAGCGGACTACGCGGACAATCGCGGGAAAACCGTGGCGCGGCTGATGAATCTCATCGACCGGCCCGGGATAGCGGTCCTTGTGGTCGGGGCGAGCCTCACGGATCCACCCTTGATCGACGCGTTCGCGCTCACCCGCACGCGAAAGCCTCGCTACGTACTCATGCCGATGCAGTCGACCGGGCTGGCCGCATATCCCGGACACCACGTTCCGGCACTGCTCAAGCATCTGCGAGGACGATTCGGCCTGCTCGGCCTGATCGGCCTGGTCCCGGATTTCAAAGTGCAGATCGGGCAGTTCTTCGAAGAGCTCATCGTCTGCGAAAATCTCGTCGATCCGGCCGGGTACGAACGCCGTAGCTATGGCCGGCGGTTGATGGACTGGTGGGAGGACTGGGAAGCGCGGTCGGACAATGACGCGTTCATCGACGACGCCTTCGGCCGGCTTCGCGATTTTTCCGCCGATCTGCGGCGGAGATGGGATCTCGGCGACGAGAAAATCGACGGTGTGGAACTGGTGAAATTGGAAATCTGGGCTCGGTGGAACCCGGAGAAGTCGAGGCGGCTCGCGCTCTGGGGCAGTTCGATGGGCGTGCTGGTCGGGCGTGGGCTGCTGCGCAAAACCGAACTCGAGCTCGATTCCGGACAGGCTTCGGTACGGTGTTTCACCGAAGGCAGACCGCAGTACGTGGATCTCGACGAGGTGCAACCACCACACCCGACGACCGGCGGAAAGCGTTACCGGTCCCGCTGGGAGTCCTTCCTCTCCGTGCCGGTCTATCTGGAGGACCCGGACCGCTCGCTGATCACCGGCGTTGTCACCTTGGCCAGTTCGAGGAGCAGGGCCGGGTCCGCTGTGCCGACGAGCGATACCCTGGCGATGCAGGTGCTGGTCACCGAGATGAGAACACTCGGCGCGGAACTGCTGGCTTAACCCGCCGAACCGGCGTGGGCGTCGTTCTTGTTGCGTACCCGGTGTTCCCGGACGAGGTTCGTGGCTTTCGCCTCGGCCCGGGTGCGTTCCAGCCGGATCTCTTCCAGCCACGTTTCGGGGTCGGCGAGCGCGGCGGAGATCTCCTCGATGCGCCGTCCTGTGGGAGTGTCCATTCCGTTCATCTCCGGCTTGCGTCTGCGGATGCTCGGGCGCGCACAAGCACAGTTTGCGTGCTGTGTGCCACGATTCCCGTCTTCGAGTAGGGCACGGCGTGTCGATCAAGAGCAGGGGGCAATTTCACCACGATGCCCTCCGGTTCGGCACCGGACAAGCGGCCAACAAGCTTTCCCGGTGCGGTATTCGGGTGGACATTCGCCGATGCTCCTCACTCCTCGTGATTGTCCGGCATCGTCTCCGGTGCACATTCTTGCGTCGCACCTTTCCCGGTCGCCGTTACTGATCTCCGCGACCTCCCCACGCCGGGCGCGCGTTCCCCCGGTCAGGGATTGACCGCCAGGAAAAGGAAACTCGCGAACAGCGCGAGATGCACCCCGGCCTGCAACAGCGTCGCGCGACCGGGCACCACGGTCAGCACGCCGGTGACCACGGTCAGCGCCAGCAGCACCAGATGCGTGCTGTCCAGGCCCAGCAGCAGCGCGCCGGGCAGCCAGATCGAGGCCAGCGCGATCACCGGGATGGTCAGCCCGATACTCGCCATCGCCGAGCCCAGCGCCAGGTTGAGGCTGATCTGAACCCGGTCGCGCAGCGCCGCGCGCAGGGCCGCGATCGTTTCCGGCAGCAGCACCAGCAAGGCGATCACCACACCCACGACAGCCTGCGGCAACCCGGCCTTGCTCACGCCGTCCTCGATCGCGGGCGAGACGACCTTCGCGTCACCCACCACGGCCACGAGCGCGACGAGCAGGAAGACCAGGCTGAACCAGGCCGCACTGGCCTTCGGTGGCGCCGCGTGCTCGTCGCCGCCCTGCTCGACGGGCAGGAAGTAGTCGCGGTGCCGGACGGTCTGCATCGCCACGAACAGCCCGTACAGCACAAGCGAGGCAACCCCGGCGAACGCGAGCTGCGCGGGGGAGAACTCCGGGCCGGGACGGCTGGTGGTGAACGTGGGCAGCACCAGGCTCAGCGTCGCCAGGGTGGCCACCGTCGCGAGCGCCCCGCCGGTGCCCTCGGCGTTGAACACGGCCACCCGGTGCCGCCAGGCCCCGACGAGCAGGGACAACCCGAGTATCCCGTTGCAGGTGATCATCACGGCGGCGAAGACCGTGTCCCGCGCCAGCGACGAAGTCTTCGCACCGCCACCGGCCATCAGGGTGACGATCAGGGCCACCTCGATCACCGTGACCGCGATCGCGAGCACCAGCGAACCGAACGGCTCGCCGACCCGGTGCGCCACGACCTCCGCGTGATGCACGGCGGCCAGCACGGCGGCGGCCAGGCACACGGCGACCAGCAGTACCAGCGGCAGGGGCAGCTTCCGGCCCCAGCTCAACGCCAGCGCGACGACGGCGATGAGCGGGCCGGCGACGGTCCAGTCGGTCAGCCGGTCAAGGATCCGGGCGGGCACGGCCTCACCCTGCCACAGCGAAACCGATCCGGCCCGGCGGACCGTGCATTGTGGACACTCGGCGCCGGCCCTCGAGGCGCACCGCCTTGGCCGGTGTCGTAAACCGGCGCGTTGGTAAGGTTTGCCAGCTATGGGCCCTGACCTTTCCGCGCTGCTGGACGAACCGCTCGAGGTGGTCGGCGCAAACCCGCCGCCGCGCGGGGACCGGATCCTGGTCGGCCTCGCCCCGGACGCGTCCCGGCCCGATCTCGCCGCCCGGCTGGACGTCACGCTGGTCCCGCCCGGCACGGTCGCGGGGCCCGAGTTCGTCGTCTCGGCAGACCCGGAAGCCGACGCGGAGGCGCTTCGCCAGGCCGCACAAGCGAATCCGCAAGCCGCACTCGTCCTCGCCCAGGTGTTGCGCGCCGGTGGTGTGGACGTCGGATCCGCCCTGGACCTGGAGTCCTTCGCCTACTCGACCCTGCTCGGCGGCGCGGAGTTCGCGCGGTGGCTGGAGGGGCGCGGCCCACGCCCGCTGCCGCCGCCGTCGGCCGAGCCGGTGCGCGTGGCGCGGGCGGGGGCGGAGTTGTCGATCACGCTGAACCGGCCCGAGCGGCGCAACGCTTACGGCCGCGAGGTGCGTGACGCTCTGGTCGAGGCGCTCCGGCTGGCCGAGTTGGACGAGAGCATCGAGCGGGTGGTGCTCACCGGCGCCGGGCCGTCGTTTTCCGCGGGTGGCGATCTCGACGAGTTCGGCACCACCCCGGACCTCACCACCGCACATTTCGTCCGCACCCGTGGCGGGGCCGGGCTGCTGCTGCACCGGCTGGCGGCGAAGGCCGAAGTCCACGTGCACGGCAGCTGTGTCGGCGCGGGGATCGAACTGCCCGCGTTCGCGGGCCGGGTGATCGCGCGGCCCGGCACCACGTTCCGGCTGCCCGAGGTCGGGATGGGCCTGATCCCCGGCGCGGGCGGCACGGTCAGCATCCCGCGCCGGGTAGGCCGCTGGCGCACGTTGTTCTTCGCGCTTTCGGGCCGCCCGATGGACACGACGACGGCCCTGGAGTGGGGCCTCATCGACGAACTGGACGGTTAAGCGTCCCAGTCCGCCAGCACCGCTTCGGTGTCGGCGCCCGCCGGGCGCGGCGACGTCGGTTTCGCCGCCGGGGTACGGGAAAACCGCGGCGCGGGCGCGCCCTGGGGGACGCCGTCGATTTCGACCAGTGTGCCGCGTGCGGACAGATGCGCGTTGTGCTGCGCTTCGGCGAACGTGAGGATGGGGGTGACGCAGGCGTCGGTGCCGTCGAAGATCTTGGCCCATTCGTCCCGCGTCTTGCTCACGATGACCGCGGTGAACCGGGCGCGCAGCACCGGCCAGCCCGTGCGATCGGTCTGCGGCGGCAGGTCTTCGCCGTCGAGGCCGAGCCCTTTCAGGAACTCGGCGTAGAACTGCGACTCCAGGCAGCCGACGGCGATGTGCTGGCCGTCCGCGCAGGTGTAGGTGTCGTAGTAGGGCGCGCCGCCGTCGAGCAGGTTCACGCCGCGCGTATCGCTCCAGCTGCCCGCGCCGCGGAAGGCCCACATCATCTGCAGCAGCACGCTGGCGCCGTCGACCATCGCGGCGTCCACTACCTGCCCGAGCCCCGACCGCTGCCGTTCCCACAGCGCGGCCAGCACGCCGGCCACCAAAAACATCGACCCGCCACCGAAATCGCCGACGAGGTTCAGCGGCGGCACCGGCCGCTCACCCGTGCGTCCGATGGCGTGCAGCGCGCCGGTGAGCGAAATGTAGTTGATGTCGTGCCCGGCGCGCGGCGCCATCGGCCCGTCCTGGCCCCAGCCGGTCATCCGGCCGAACACCAGCCCCGGGTTGAGCTCGTGGCAGTCCGCCGGGCCGAGGCCGAGCCGTTCGGCGACCCCGGGCCGGAAGCCCTCCAGCAGCACATCGGCCTTCGCGATCAGCCGCCGCGCGAGCGCCAGCCCTTCGGCGGACTTGAGGTCGGCCGCGACCGAACGCCGGTTGCGGAGCAGGAAGTCCGGGTGCTCGCCGGTCGGGTCGAAGTCCATGGCCGGGCGCTCGACCCGCACCACGTCGGCGCCGAGGTCGGCCAGCACCATGGCCGCGTGCGGGCCCGGCCCGATCCCGGCCAGTTCGACCACCCGCAGTCCCTCCAAGGGTCCCGGCACGTTCGTTTCCTTTCTGATCGGGTGGCTCACCAGGAGCCGGAGTAGTCGGCGGGCCGCCGTTCGGCGAAGGCGCGCACACCCTCGCGCCCGGCCGGGCTCGCGGCGCATTCGCCGATGGAGCGGGCCTCGTGTGCCAGGTGCGCGGCCAGGTCCCGGCCGGTCGATTCCCAGGCCAGGCGCTTGATCCGGCCCAGTGATCCGGTCGGGCCCTTGGCCAGCCCGCCCGCGATCTCCTCGGCCTCGGCGAGCACCTTGTCGTCGGCGACCAACCGGCTGAGCACGCCGAGGCGGCCGGCTTCCTCGCCGTCGAGGACCCCGTCGGTGAGCAGCAGGTCCCGCGCGCGGGTCGGCCCGATGATCCGCGGCAGGGTCCAGGACATGCCGCCGTCGGGCGAGAACCCGATCGACGGGTAGGCCGGGCGGAACCTGGTGCCCGGCCCGCCGACCACGATGTCGCAGGCCAGCGCGATGCTCATGCCCGCCCCCGCGGCCCAGCCGCTGACGGCGGCGACGACCGGCACGGGCGCGCCGGTCACCGCCAGAATGAACTCGTGGAACGTGCTCGCCAGCTCCGTGACGAACGCACCGGGGTCCTCGGCCGAACCGAAGGCCTTCACGTCGCCACCGGTGCAGAAGTTGGCGCCCTCGCTGTGCACCAGCACCGCGCCGACGGCGTTCGTTTCGCCCTGGGCGACCGCTTGCAGCAGCTCGGTCGCGCTCGTCATCCGTCCCGCGTCGAGGGAGTTGCCCGCCGCGCCGGTGGCGATCGGGCAGCGCAGCACCCGGTCGCGCAGCCCGACGTGGTGGGCGTGCTTTTCGAGCAGGGTGTCGAAGGCGGTCACCGGGGCGTCATCCGGATCGCGCCGTCGAGCCGGATGGTCTCACCGTTGAGCATCGGGTTCTCCACGATGTGCTTGGCCAGCGCGGCGTATTCGGCCGGGTCGCCGAGCCGGGAGGGGTGCGGCACCTGCGCGCCGAGCGAGTCGATGGCCTCGTCGGGCAGCGCCGCGAACAGCGGGGTGTGGAACAGGCCCGGGGCGATGGTGACCACGCGGATCCGCAGGCTCGCAAGGTCGCGGGCGATCGGCAGGGTCATGCCGACGATGCCGCCCTTGGACGCGGAGTAGGCGGCCTGGCCGATCTGGCCTTCGAAGGCGGCGACCGAGGCGGTGTTGATGATCACACCGCGTTCCTCGCCGATGGGTTCGTTGTGGGAGATCCGTTCCGCGCCGAGCCGGATGACGTTGAAGGTGCCGATCAGGTTGACGGTGACGACCTTGGTGAAGTCGGGCAGCGGGAAGGCGCCCTTCTTGCTCACGGTCTTGATCGCGTTGCCGATGCCGGCGCAGTTCACGACCGTCCGCAGTGGACCGAGTCCGGCCGCGGTGTCCAATGCCTTGGTGACGTCGGATTCGCTGGTCACGTCGGCGGGGGTGAACACCGCCGAGTCGCCGAGCTCCGCGGCGATCTTCGCGCCGTCCGACGTGGGCAGATCGATGATGGCCACCTTGGCGCCGGCGCCGTGCAGTGCGCGGACCGTCGCCAGCCCGAGCCCCGAGGCGCCGCCGGTCACCAGCGCCACACCGTCGGAAACCTTCACGTTGTCCTCCTCGACAAGTACTTATCGATCGCTCAGTAGGTTATCGACCCACGGCGGGTTTGACCACCGTCGCGACTGTGATGAGTTCGGGGCTGTCCGGCGTCACCGGCCCATGGTCCCAGTCGCCGAACCGCTCGACGGCGCGCAGGCCGGCCTCGGCGAGGAAGCGGTCCAGTTCGGCTTCGCCGGTGAAACGGAGCACGCTCGTACTGCGGTCTTCCCAGTCCGCGCCGGTGAAGGTTTCGGTGAACCGGACGAGCCCGTCGCCCGGCGGCGTCCCGACCTCGTGCGTGACCCGGACGGTCTCGCCACCGACGGTGATTTCCCTTGCGTGCTCCGGAGTCCAGCGTTCCCACGCGCGGGCGGCAGGGTTGCGGGTTTCGAACGCGAACCGGCCGCCCGGCCGGAGCGCGGCGCGGACGGCGGCCAGCGTGCCGCGCAGCTCGTCGTCGGTGCGCAGCTCCTGGAACGCGTGCCCGGTCATCACCACCAGATCGAACCCCGGCGGTTGCGGGGCCGTGCGGAGATCGCCGGGCAGCCACTCGATGTCGGTGCGTTCGCGTGCCCTGGCGAGCATCGCGGGCGCCGGGTCGAGGCCGCGCAGCCGGCCGGTGTGCCCGGCTTGGCGCGCTTCGTGAAGGAGCGTGCCGGTGCCGCAGCCGACGTCGAGCACGGCTTCGGCGGCCGCGATCAGTGGCAGGTAGAACTCGACGTCGGCGCGGCCGGTGTTGAGGGCGTCGTAGAGCGCGGCGAGCCGCTCGTCGGTGTAGGCGTGGTCGACCATGGGGGTGATCGTCGCAGGTCCACTTCGGACTTCTGTAACCACGAACTGATCGTTTCCGATGAACCGGCAAGGCCGATCGAAGGAGATTGCCATGTCCTCGCGACTCAACCCGTACATCAGCTTCCGGGACAACGCGCGCCAGGCGCTGGAGTTCTACCGCGACGTCTTCGGCGGCACCCTGACGCTGAACACGTTCGGCGAGTTCGGGCAGCCCGACGTGCCGCACGCGGACCGGATCATGCACGGGATGCTCGAAACCAGCAGCGGGTACACGATCATGGCCGCGGACACCCCGCCCGAAATGGAGTACAGCCCTGGCACGAACATTTCGGTCAGCCTCAGCGGGGACAGCGGCGACGAGCTGCGTGGCTACTGGGAGAAGCTGTCCGAGGGCGGCACCGTGGCGGTGCCGCTGGAGAAGCAGATGTGGGGCGACGAGTTCGGTTACTGCACCGACAGGTTCGGCATCTCGTGGATGGTCAACATCAGCTGAAACCGTTGCCGCCGCGGGCGCGCACCCGGCACCATGGGGCCGGTGCTGGTGGACCGGTTTCCCTTGGTGGGGCTGCGCTTGCGTACGCCGCGGCTCGAGCTCCGGCTGCCCGGGCCGGAGGAGCTGGCGGCGCTGGGTGAGGTCGCCGCGGCCGGGGTGCACGAGCCGGGCGTGCTGCCGTTCCGGGTGCCGTGGACCGAGCAGCCGCCCGAGGACGTGGCGCGTTCGGTGCTGCAGCACCACTGGCGGTGGCTCGGCGCGTGGGAGCCGGCGCGCTGGGAGCTGCACCTGACGGTCTTCCGCCGGGGTGAGCCGGTCGGCAGGCAGAGCGTCGGCGCGCGCGAGTTCGCGATCACCCGCGAGGTGCACACCGGTTCGTGGCTGGGGCTCGCGCACCAGAGCCAGGGCATCGGCACCGAGATGCGTGCGGCCGTGCTGGAGCTGGCGTTCGCCGGGCTGGGCGCGGAGGAGGCGGTGTCGTCGGCGTTCGCGGGGAGCGTGGCGTCCTACGAGGTGTCCCGCAAGCTCGGCTATCGCCAGGACGGCGTGGAGCGGCAGGTCGTGCGCGGCGAGCTGACCGTGGAGCACCGGCTGCGTCTCGCACGGGCGGACTGGCGCAGCCCTTGTGAGGTCGAGATCGAGGGCTTGAGCGCGTGCCTGCCGCTGTTCGGGCTGACATCCTGAACGGGTGCGTGACCCACTCACCCTTGCCGTGGCGCAGCCACTGTCGATCTCCCACGACGTCGAGTCCAACGCGGCCGAACATGCGCGGCTGGTGCGCGCGGCCGGGGCGCGCGTGGTCGTCTTCCCCGAGCTGTCGCTGACCGGCTACGAACTCGACGCGGAACCCATCGCGCCCGGCGACCCGAGGCTGCGGCCGATCGTGGCGGCCTGCGTGGAGACAGGGGCGCTCGCGCTGGCCGGAGCGCCCGTGCCGGGGCCGCACATCGGGCTGTTCGCCATCGACGGCGCCGGTGTTTCGGTGGCCTACCGCAAGATGAACCTCGGCGGGCCGGAGCCCGGATACTTCCGGCCGGGGGAGGCGCCGGCGGTGGTCGAGGTCGACGGTTTCCGGCTGGGGCTGGCGATCTGCAAGGACACCGGGGTGCCGGCGCACGCGGCGGACACCGCGGCGCTGGGCATCGACGCGTACGTCGCGGCGACGGCGAAGCTCATGACTGAGGGGGATGTGCAGGACGAGCGCGCCCACCGGATCGCCACCGAGCACGGGGTCTGGGTGGCCGTCGCCAGTTTCGCGGGCTCGACCGGCGGCGGTTTCGACCCCGCGTCGGGCCGCTCCAGCATCCGGGCCGCCGACGGCACCGTGCTCGCGCGGGCCGGGACCGGGCCGGGGGAGTTCGTGCGCGCGGCGATCGGCTGACTCACGCCACCGGGAGCCGCGCCTCCACGAGGAACCTCGTGCCCGGCGCCGGGCCGGTGCGCAGCTCTCCGCCGACGGTGGCCACGCGCTCGCGTAAGCCGAGCAGTTCCGGGCTGTCCGGGGCCAGTGCCCCGGCCTCCCGGATCAGCACGCGGAGATCCTCGCCGGTGAAGCGCAGTTCGACATCCACCGGGGAGCCGTCGACGCCGGCCAGCGACTCCTGCACGATCCGGTAGGCCGTCAGCTCCACCCCCGGATCCAGCGCGCTGACCAGCCCGGACACGATCAGCCGCGCGTCGGCCCCGGAGCTTTCCCTTGTGTGGTCGAGAAGTTCGAGCAACTGGCCGAGCCCTGGCCGCGGCCGGACTGGCTCGTCGCCCGCGTCCGAACGGAGTACGTCCTGCAGCCGTCGCAGTTCCAGCAACGCGATCCGCGCCGTCTCGCCGATCGCGAGCAGGCCGGCCCCGGCCTGTTCGGGCGTGCTCAGCCGCGCGGCTTCGGCCCGCGCCGAGATGAGCGAGACCCGGTGCGCGACCACGTCGTGCAGCTCCCACGCGATCCGGGCGCGTTCCCCGCGCACGGTCAGTTCCCGGAGACGATCCCGCACCGCCGCCCGCTCGTCTCGTCGGGCGCGTGCCTGCCGCATCCGGGCCCGCACCAGCAGGAGGCACACCCCCGCCAGCGCCAGCAGGCCGGTGACCGCCGGGAATCCCCGGTAGCACAACGAGGTCAGCGCCGTCGCCACGACGATCGTGAGCAGGGCGGCGAGGGTATGGCGCGCCGCGAAGGCCAGTGGCACCGTCGCGGCGAGGCCCAGTACCACGGCGACCGCGCCGACGTCACCCGCGCGAAGCACGGCCTCGGCCGTCGCGAGCACACCCAGCACGATTCCGTCGAGCAGCGGCCAGTCCCGGATTGCCTTCATCCGGTCATTCTGGGGGTCTCCGGGTGCCGTTGGGGGTCCTTTTCGCCAGAACCGGGCGGGGACCGGGAAGCGCTTCCCGGCGGGGTTCGTAGTCTCTCGGTCATGGAAGCCACCATCGAGGTACGCGGGCTGCGTAAGCACTACGGCCCCGTCGTGGCCGTCGACGATCTTTCGTTCACCGTTTCCCCAGGTCACGTCACCGGCTTCGGGGGAGCTGCCGACGCGGGCAAGACCACCACGCTGCGTGTGCTCCTCGGCCTGGAACGCCCTGATCGAGGGATGGCGCTGATCAGCGGCCGCCAGTACCGCGACCTCCGCGCCCCGCTGCGCGAGGCCGGCGCGGTGCTCGGCGGCGCCTGTCCGCATCCGGCCCGGCGCACCCGCGACCACCTGCGCTGGCTGGCCCAGTCCAACGGGCTGCCCGCCGCGCGCGTCGCCGAGGTGCTGGAGCTGACGGGCCTGACCCCGGTGGCCAAACGCGCCGCGGGCGGGCTCGAGCCCGGAATGGTGCGGCGCCTGGAACTCGCGGCGGCGCTGCTCGGCGATCCGCCGGTGCTGCTGCTGGACGAGCCGTTCGACGGGCTGTCGGTGGACGACGCGGGCTGGCTTCGCGGCCTCCTGCGGTCGCTGGCCGCGCAGGGCCGGGCGGTGCTGGTTTCCAGTCGCGCCATGCGTGATCTCGACGGCATGGCGGACCGGCTGGTGGTGCTCGGCCGCGGCAGGCTGCTGGCCGACGCCAGCGTTTCCGACCTGCTCGCGGCGGCCTCCGACGGGCTGGTCGCGGTGCACACCTCGCACCGGCAGGAGGCGATCACCGTCCTCGCGCACGCCGGGGCGACGGTGACGGCCGGTGGTACGGACGCGATCACCGTGGCTGGGCTGTCCGCCGACCGCGTGGTCAGCGTGCTCAGCGAAGGGGTCGTGCCGTTCTCCGGGGTCAGCGAGCATCAGCCGTCGCTGGAAGAGGCGTATCTCGAAGTGACCAGGAAGAGCGCTGAGCAGGTGCCCGCATGAGCTACCGCAGTTCCCTCCCGCGTGGCAACGACGGGTTCCCGCAACTGTTCCGGGCGGAGTGGACGAAACTGCGCACGGTGCCGGGCTGGCTGCTCACCATCGTGGCCGCGGCGGTGCTCACGATCGGCACCGCGCTCCTGGTGGCCGCGGCGACGACGCGGGACGGCGACGCCCACACCGCCGGCCCGCTCGGGCAGTACGCGGACAGCGCGAGTTTCCTGCACCGCACCATGACCGGCAACGGCACGCTCGTCGCGCGCTTGGTGTCGCAGAACGAGAAGGACACCGGCGCCGAAGCCGGGCTGATGGTCCGGGCGGGCACCGAACCCGGCTCCCCGTACGCGGCGATCGCCGTGGCTCCGGGCCAGGGAACGCGGCTGGAGACCGGTTTCGGCACCGAAGCCACCGGTAGCGCGGACGCGCACTGGCTGAAGCTCACCCGCACCGACGCGCTGATCACCGGGTACGAATCGGCGGACGGGGCCACCTGGACCCAGCTCGGCGTGATGACGGTGCACGGGCTGGGGGAGCGGATCGAGACCGGGTTGTTCGCCACCGCCCCGGGTTCGATCGCGGTGAGCCGAGGGCTCGGCGGGGAGACCATCGAGGAGCGGACCGGGCCGGTACCCGCCGTTTTCGACAACGTGGCGGTGACCCCGGTACTGGCGCAGACCTTGCCGCCGTGGAGCGCGCCGGCGTCGGACGGGCCCGTGCTCACCGTGCCCGCCGCGGGTGATCTGGGGCTCACCCCGTATACCGGGGACCGGGCGCGGGATCTGTTGTCCAGCATCATGATCGGGCTCGTCGCGATCGTGGCGCTCGCCGTGCTGACGTTCTCCGCGGAGTCGCGCGGCGGGCTGTTGCGGACCACGTTCATCGCCGTGCCGCGGCGGGGGCCGGTGCTCGCGGCGAAGGCGGCCGCGCTGGCCGCCGCCGCACTGGCCGCTGGTCTCGCGGCCGCGTTCGGCGGCTACCTGCTGGGCGCGAAACTGGTGCGCGGCAAGGGAATCTTCGTCCCCTCGCTCGGTGAACCGGCGGTGCTGCGGGCCGTGCTGGGCACGCCGTTGCTGCTGGCGCTGGCCGGGGTGTTCGGCCTGGGCGTGGCGATGTTCGTCCGGAGCCGGCGCGTCGCCATCGCGACGGCGCTGGTGCTGCTCCTGCTGCCGAGGATCATCGGCACCGCGCTGCCCGCCGCGGCCGCGCAGTGGCTCGAGCGGATCACCCCGGCCGCCGGGTTCGCCATCCAGCAGACCGTGCACCGCTACGACACCGCGATCGGGCCGTGGTCCGGTCTCGGCGTGCTGGCGTTGTATGCGGCCGCCGCGCTGGGCATCGGCATCTGGTGGGTGCGGCGGCAGCGGGTGTAGTCCTCGTCCGCAGGCGCACGGCCGCTGTGCGGGCTAAGGTCCGGGCAGTCCGGTGAACGGAGGAGGGGGCAGTGGCCGTGCGGATTTCCCGGTGGTGGCACGCTTTCATCGCGGTCGTCGTGGTGGTCTCGCTGGTGATCCAGCTCGTGCTGTTGTTCACCGGCGGGGCCGACGCGAACTCCGGGCAGGGCGCGGTGGCGGGCGCCGGTGTCCGGATCTGGCGGCTGTTCAGCTACTTCACGATCGAGAGCAATCTCTTCGTGCTGGCGGCCTCGCTGGTGCTCGCGGCGCGGCCGTTCTTCGACGGCCCGGTCTGGCGGGTGGTGCGGCTCGACGCGTTGCTGGGAATCCTGATCACCGGCGTGGTCTACGACCTCGTGCTCGCGCCGCAGGTGCACCTGACCGGCTGGGCGCTGGCCGCGACGATCGGCTTCCACTATGTCTCGCCATGGATGTTCGTCGTGGGCTGGCTGGTGCTGGGCCCGCGGTACGGGATGAGCTGGGCGACGGTGGCGGGCGCGTTCGTGTGGCCCGTGATCTGGCTGGTCTACATCTTCGCGCAGGGCGCCTTCACGCACTGGTACCCGTATCCGTTCCTCGACGTGACGCGCATCGGCCTCGGTTCGGCGCTGCGCAACGCGGTGCTCGTCGTGCTGATCGCCGTGGTGTTCGCGGTCCTGGCCCGGCTCGCCGACCGGCGTGTGCCCGCGCTGCTGCGGGAACGGAAAACGGTGGACAGCAGCGTGCCCGCGAACTAGTCAGCGGGTGGTGTGTGCCCCGCCGTTGACGTGGATCGTCTGGCCGGTGATGTGCCGTGCGCCGGGCGAAGCGAGGAAGAACGCGGTCTCGGCGATGTCGTCCGGCTGCCCCGCGCGCCCGTCGTGGGTCGCGGCGATGAGCGCGCTCCGCCGCTTGTCGGTGAGTTTTCCGTGGAAGAACCCGGTTTCGGCGATGTAGCCGGGGGAGATCAGGTTCGCGGTGATCCCCTTCGGGCCGACCTGCGCGGAGAGCCCGGCGGTCCACGCCGCGAGCGCCGCCTTGGCCGCGCCGTAGGAAGACCCGGCGTACTCGGCGCCGATGGAGCCGACGTTGAGGATCGACCCGCCCGGCCGCAGCGCGCCCCGCAGGGCCGTGGTGGTGAGCACCGCGCTGAGCAGATTGACCTCCAGGTTCGCGCGCCAGGCGGCGAGCGTGTCCTCCAGTGAGTCGCCGCCGGAGCGGGTGAAGTCGGTGTTGCCGCCGGCCATGTTGACCAGCACGTCCAGCTCCGGCAGCGCCGCGGCCAGGCGCGCCACCTGCGCGGGGTCGGCGGCGTCGCAGCGGATCGGGCGCGCGTCCAGCGCCGCTGCCGTCGCGTGCAGCCGCTCTTCGCCGCGCCCGGTGATGACCACCGTGGCGCCGTCGGCCCGGAACCGGGCGGCGACCGCCTTGCCCAGTCCGCTGCTGCCGCCGGTGACCAGCACGATTCGTGTCATTGACGCCCCTCCGGATGCTATGTTTAGCGCTAAACGTAACATCGGAGGAAGCGGGATGTCCAAGGACGAGTACCCGGTGCACTCGGTCTCCACCTGGCCCGCGGCGGACATCGCCGGGTCCTGGGACCGTGAGCTGCCGGGGGTGCGCACCGAGTCGATCGGGATCATCACGCCGATCTGGCGGATCGCGAAGGTGCTCGCCGACGACCGGCGCCGCACCCTCGCCGGACTCGGGCTCGATCCGTCCACTCTGGACCTGCTCAGCGTGATCCGCCGCGCCGGGCCGCCGTACGAGCTGACCACGCGTGAGATCACCGAGCGCACCCTCGTCACGGCTGGCGCCGTCTCGCAGCGGGTGGCCCGCGCCGAGGCTTCCGGCTGGGTCGAGCGTGCCCCGTCGGCCGCGTCGCGGCGGGCGGTCGCGGTGCGGCTCACCGGCGAAGGGCACCGGCTGATCGAGAAAACCGTGCGGCGGTTGCTGGAGCACGAGGCGGAGTCGGTCGCCGCGCTGAGCGCCGACGAGCGGCGGGTTTTCGCCGGGCTGGTGGGAAAACTGGAACGCGCGCTGATCCCGGGCCCTGGGCGGTGACACGGATCTGACACCCGCGCGGACTACAGTCTGCTCATGCACGAGCAGCGCGCCCGCCTATGACGCGACAGCAGACCGGCCCCGTCGCGATCGGGGAGTTCGAAGTCACCGGGAAAAAGCTGCGTTTGTCGCGGCTGCCCGCGGGCGCGACCGCGGCGAGGGTGCTCATCCGGTCCGGGCGCCACGTGCTGGGTGAGATCGAGCTCTCGGTGCACGAGGGCGTCGTGGACGAAAAACCCTTACGTGCCGTGAGTTGTGACCTTCCGCCGATCACGGCCGGCCCTGCCGGCGCGCAGCCGTCCGTGAGCGTGGTCATTGCGACGGCCGGCCGCGTCGGCGAGCTGCGCCGGTGCGCCGCGTCGGTGCTCGCGGGGGAGTACCCGGTGCTGGAAGTGTTGCTTGTGGACAATCGGCCGGACAGGCCGGAATCCTTGCTGCTCAAGGAGTTCGCCACGACCGATCCGCGGTTGCGGTATGTTGCCGAGTCGCGGCCCGGGGTCAGCCTCGCCCGCAACCGGGGTGCCGCGGAGGCTCGCGGCGAGATCGTGGTCTTCACCGACGACGACGCGGTGGCCGACCCGCACTGGCTGGTGGCGCTGGTCCGTGAGTTCGCCGATCCGGCCGTCGGCTGCGTGACCGGGCTCGTGCTCCCGTTGGCGCTGGACACCCCGGCGCAACGCTGGTTCGAGAACTGGGGCGGGTTCGGGAAAGGCTTCCGCCGCCGCAGGTTCACGGCCGGGGACAGGGAAGTCCCGGCGCTTTACCCGTTCGCCGCGGGATTGTTCGGCTCGGGCAACAACATGGCGTGGCGGATCGGCGAGTATCGCCGGATCGGCGGCTGCGATCCGCTGCTCGGGCCGGGAAATCCGACCGCGTCCGGCGAGGATCTGGAGCTGTTCATCCGGCACATCCGCGGCGGCGGCGTCCTCGTGTACTCCCCGGACGCCCTGGTCCGGCACGAGCACCGGCGAGACCTCGACGGGCTGACCCGCCAGCTCCACGGGTACGGCGTCGGGCTGTTCTCCCTGTTCGCCGTCTACATCGGACGGAGGCCGGGAGAGTTGCTGCCTGTGCTGCGCCGGCTTCGGTTCGGTGTGTCGCACCTGCTTTCCCGGGGCTCGGCGCGCAACGCCGGCCGCGGTGCGGACTTCCCGGCGGAGCTGGCGCGTGCGGAGTTGCGTGGCCTGCTCGCCGGACCGTTCCGGCTGCTCCGCACGCTTCTGCGCCGGCGTCGCGCGTGAACACGTCAGTCCTCGTGTACCGCGATCGCCAGCGCCGGGCACACCATCGCCGCTTCGCGGACTTCGGGGTGCAGCGCGGGCGGGGGAGCGTCCTGCAGGAGCACGACCACCCCGTCCTCGTCGCGCTGGTCGAACACCTCACCGGCGGCGAAGACGCATTGCCCCGCCGCGACGCACCGGTCCTGGTCGACGGTCACCTTCATCCGGTCCTCCTCACCACGTGACGGGGAGTTCGTGCACGCCGTAGACGATCATGTCGTGTTTGAACGGCAGGTCCGCCAGTGGAACGGCCAGCGAGAGGCCCGGCAGGCGACGGTAAAGGGTGCCGTAAACGACCTGAAGCTCGATCCGCGCCAGCGGCTGGCCGAGGCACTGGTGCACCCCGTAGCCGAACGCCACGTGGTGGCGGGCCTTGCGGCCGATGTCGAGCCGGTCGGGCTCGGGGAACGCGGAATCGTCGCGGTTGGCGATGTCGCCGGCGGCGATCACGCCCTCGCCCCGGCGGATCAGCTGCCCGCCGATCTCGAGGTCGGCCGTCGCGACCCGGCGCCGGCCGGAATGCGTGATGTTGAGGTAGCGCAGGAGTTCCTCGACCGCGTTGGCGATCACCTTCGGGTCGCCGGTGTCGCGGATCTCGGCCAGCTGGGCGGGATTTTCCAGTAGTGCCACCGTGCCCAGCGCGATCATGTTCGCGGTGGTCTCGTGCCCGGCGATCAGCAGCAGCTGGCCCATCGCGGCGATCTCTTCCGCGGTCATCGCACCGGTGCGCAGCTGCCCGGCCGCGAGCCGGCTCAACAGGTCCTCGCCCGGGTCCTTTTCCTTGGCCCGAACCAGATCGGCGAGGTAGTCCAGCAGTTGCTCGGTGGCCGCGACGGCCTGCTCGGACGTGGTGTCCCTGGCGATGACCGTGCGGCTGGCGCGGTGGAAGAACGCGCGGTCGGCGTAGGGGACGCCGAGCAGTTCGCAGATCACCAGGGAGGGCACCGGCAGCGCGAACGCCTCCACCAGATCGGCGGGCTTGGGCCCGGCGAGCATGGCGTCGATGAGCTCGTCCACGATGTGCTGGATCCGCGGGCGCAGCGCCTCCATCCTGCGGACCATGAAATCGCCGGTGAGCAGCCTGCGCCGGGCGGCGTGCTCCGGGTCGTCCTGGCTGATGAACGCCTTGGCGCGTTTCCGGCGGGCGGCCGAGGCCGGGGTGACGTGCGGATAGCCGGGGCGGTCGCTGTCGGCGCTGATCCGCGGGTCGGCCAGCACCGCGCGCACGTCCTCGTACCGGGTGACCAGCCAGGGCGTGCTGCCGTCCCACAAACGCACGCGCGACACCGGTGCCTCGGTCTGCAGCCGGGCGAGCTCGGGCGGCGGGTCGAACGGGCACTGGCCGCGGCTCATCGGGAAAGTGGGCGTTTCGGGCACCGAACCTCCTGCACACAGTTACCAAACGAATGTTCGGGGACTTTCTGAACATATGTTAGGCAATCCGGTGGGAAACTGGCCACGACAGCGCGCGAGTCCACCTTTTTGGCGTAGTTCTTCTTGGTGCCAAAGGGAAAAACCGGTCAGTCGAAAACGAGCGAGAGCAGCTCGTCGACAAAGGGGTGGATCGACCGGGCACTGCGCTCGCTGGGGTTGCTGTGCAGCAGGGCGACCCGCCCGTGCGTGCCGACGAACACCAGGATCGCGGCCCGTTCGCTGGGCACCCGCAGCCGGTGCCCGGCTTCCAGGCAACGCGTGAAAGCCGCCGTGAGCATGGCGATGACCTCCGTCAACGGCCCGCGGGGCCCGGCCGGCGTCTTGCCGGTCGCGTTGTTGAGGATCAGGCGGTAATGGCCGGGGTTCTCGATGGCGAACGCGCAGTAGGCGTGCAGCTGGGCGTGCACGCGGCCGACGACATCGGCGGGGTCGGTGTCCGCGTCGGCCTCGCGCATCGCCGTGCTCAGCCGGCCGAACTCGTGCTCCAGCAGGCCGCGCACCAGCGCGGTCCGGTCGGTGAAGTGCTGGTAGATGCTCGCCGGGGCGATCCCGGCCTCGCGGGCGACGCCGCGGATGGTCAGCCCGTCCTCGCCACCGAGCCCGGACAGCAGCCTGCTGGCGGCGTCGAGAATCTCCCCGCGCAGCCGCTCGCCCTCGCCCCACCGGTTGCGGGTGCGAGCGGGCGCGGAGTCGGTCATGCGGACATTCTCACCCACGGGCCGAGCGTATAACGGCCTATACGCGGCGGGCCGTGGCCGGCGCGGCGAACGACTGGCGATCGCCTGACCAGGTGGTCGCGCCGAGGCTGCGGAGGTCGGCCGGGCTGAGCGAAATATCCGCTGCCGCAACGTTTTCCGCGAGCCTGGCCGGGTTTCGGGTGCCGGGGATGGGGACGACGTCCTCGCCCTGGGCGAGCAGCCACGCCAGCGCCAGCTGGCCCGCCGTCACGCCGCGGTCGGCCGCCATGGTCCGTAGCGCTTGTGCCTGGCGGAGATTGGCGTCGAGTTCACCGCCGGCGAACCGCGGATCGTGGCGCCGAACCGCGGATCGTGGCGCCGGAAAGCGCTGTCCCCGGCGGTCTCCGGTGTCAGGGTGGCGGTGAGCAGCCCGCGGCCGAGCGGGCTGTACGGCACGAGGCCCACGCCCAGCTGCCTGGCCGCGGGAATCAGCTCGAGTTCCGGATCGCGCCACAGCAGCGACCATTCGAACTGCACGGCCGTGATCGGATGCGCCGTCACGGCCTGGGCCAGCTGTTCCGCGGTCACCTCGGAAAGGCCGAGGTGGCGCACTTTCCCCTCGCGCACGAGTTCCCCCATCGCGCCCACCGTCTCCGCGATCGGGACGGCCGGGTCGACGCGGTGCAGGTAATAGAGATCGAGCACGTCCACGCCGAGCCGGGAGAGCGAAGCGTCGCAGTGGCCGCGCACGTGCCCGGGCTTGCCGTCGAGGCTGACCCCGTCGCCGGTGCGGACGATGCCGAACTTGGTGGCGAGTGTGACCTCGTCGCGGCGGCCGTCGATCGCGCGGGCGAGGAGCCGTTCGTTGTGCCCCTGTCCGTAGCTCATCGCGGTGTCCAGTAGCCGCACGCCTTGATCGAGCGCGGCGCGGACGAGCGCGACGGCGTCGTTCTCGTCCACCGGCCCGTAGCCCTGGGAAAGGCCCATGCAGCCCAGGCCGAGCGCGGAGGTGGTCAGCTCGGCGAGTTGTCGTTGGTGCATGAGCCCCAGCGTGGCCCGCGCGCATTCATAAGTCCAAGAGCATCTTGCGCTCGCTACCAGCACGGATCACGATACTGTGCCGATCGTCACTGATCCGACCACAGCCACGGCGGAAATGGGTTTCTCCGGGCAGGCCCGCTGCGGTTGGTGTCCGCCTACTTCCGGTCGGACCAGTAACCCGATGGAGCTGCGTCAGGTGGTCTATTTCGAGGCGGTCGTACGGTGCGGCGGGCTCAGCCGGGCCGCCGAAGCGCTGCGGATCGCGCAGCCGGCGGTCTCCGCGCAGATCAAGCGGCTGGAACAGGAACTGGGCACGAGCCTGCTCAGCCGCACGACCCGCAGCGTGGAACTGACCGCCGCGGGACGGCTTTTTCTGGGCCGGGCAAGGAAATCCTGAGCCAGGTCGAGGGGGTGCGGGCCGATCTCGACGAGCTTTCCGCCGTGCTGCGCCGATCTTTGTGTGTCGGCGTCACCCAGGTGCTCGGCGCGCTGGACCTGCCGCAGCTGCTGGCCGGGTTCAGCCGGGCGTACCTGGGCGTCACGCTCGCACTGCGCACCGGGCTGATCGCGCGGCTGCTCGGCGAACAGGACGCAGGCACCGTCGATGTGGTGCTCGGGCCGATCCACCCGGACCTGTCCGCGAAGTACGTCGCCGAGCCGCTGGTCCCGGAACAGGTCGTGTTGATCACTCCGCCGGGACGCTACAGCGCCGCCTCGCTCGCCGAAATCCGCGACGAACCGTTCGTCTGCCTGCCCGAAGGGAGCGGCCTGCACGGGATCCTCCTTGCCGCCGCATCAGGATTCAAGCCCAGGGTCCAGTTCCAGACACACAGCGCGGCCAGTATCCGGGAGCTGGTCGCGGCCGGGCTCGGCGTCGCTCTGCTCGCCGCTTCGGCCGCCCGCGGGCCTGGCCCGGCGGTCGACGTGCACCGGCTCGAACCCGCGCCGGCACATCCGCCGATCGGCCTGATCTTTTGCGCGGCAAGCGATCCGGACCTGCTGTGCGGGCCTGGTCCGACGAAGCGCGCGCGGCGGCACGTTTCGGTAGCGCGCAGCGGGGCATCCGGAGTGCATGATGGCTTCGGCTTTTGTGGAGAGAGAACGGAAATTCGATCTCGACGCCGGCCGTCCGGTGCCCGATCTGACCGGGGTGGGGCCGGTCGCGGCGCAGCACGAACCGGAGCGCGTCATTCTTGACGCGGTCTACTACGACACCGAGGACTGCCGCCTGCTGCGATCGGGGGTCACGGTGCGCAGGCGCTCCGGCGGCGGGGACGAGGGCTGGCATCTGAAGGTGCCTGCGGCCGACGGCGCCCGCGAGGAGTACCAGCTACCACTCGGTGACGAACTGCCCGAGGAACTCGTCGCCCGCGTCCAGGACTACGCGAATGGCGGTGTGCTAGCGGAAATCGCCCGCCTGAAGACGGAGCGCTACAGCTACGAACTGAGCAACGCGGCCGGACGGCGATTGGCCGTGCTCACCGACGATCACGTGACCGGTGAGAAGGCCGGCAGCGCCCTGCGCCTGGACGGCTGGCGTGAGCTGGAGGTCGAACTCGCCGAAGGCACGAGCCCCGAGCTGCTCGACACGTTGAGCGACGCCCTGACCCGAGCCGGGGCGCGCCCGGGGCACTGGCCGTCGAAACTGCGGCGCCTGTTGTCGGACTGGCTGGCCGGCGAAGAGGAGCCGGGGCGCCGCTCCACGGCGGGCGAGGTGGTCGTGGCGTACCTGCGTGAGCAGGTCGACGCGGTCCGGCGCTGGGACATCGGGGTCCGCCGGCGCGAGGAGGACGCGGTGCACCAGCTGCGGGTTTCCTTGCGGCGCCTGCGGAGCACGCTCAGGTCGTTCCGGCGCGTGCTCGACCGGGACCGCACTCGCGAACTGGCCGGGGAACTGCGATGGCTGGGCCGGGTGCTCTCCGACGTTCGTGATCTGGAAGTCCTGCGCGAGCGCGTGACAGGTCAGTTCGCCGGGCTGCCGGGTGAGACGCGAAGCGCGCGCGCCGCCGTCGCCGCGCATTTCGATCGTGCCGAGTCGGAGGCGCAGGCGGCTGTGGCCGCCGCGCTCGACAGCGGCCGGTACGCGGCGTTGCTCGGCGCACTCGAACAGTTGGCGGCCAACCCGCCGCTGACCGAGCACGCCGAAGAGCCCGCGCGGAGCGAGCTGCGAAGCGCGCTCAAGCGTGCCGAACGCAAGCTGGTCAAGGCCGTCGGCAAACTGGACGAGGCCGAAGAGCCGGATTCCGCGCTCCACTCGGTGCGCAAGAAGGCCAAGCTGGCGCGGTACGCGGCGGACGTCGTGCGGCCGGTGTCAGGGCGGAAGATCCGGGACTGGCGTCGCGGGGCCAAGACGGTGCAGCGGACACTGGGCGAGCACCACGATCTCGTCGAGGCGCGGAAACTGATGCGCGAAGTCGCTGGGAGCACAGGGCCGCGCGAGGCTTTCGTTTTCGGGGTGCTGCACGAACGTTCGGCCAGGCGGGGCGACGAACTGCGCGAGCGGTTCCTGCGCGAATGGTCCGGCGCAAAGCGACTTTGACTGCTGCGACGGGGCCGTGGTTCAGGCGGTGGCCGGGACGAGCTCGGCGAGCAGGGCCTGAACCCGGCGGTCGATCTCGTCCCGGATCGGGCGGATCCGGTCGGCGGGCAGGCCGGCGGGGTCGTCGAGTTGCCAGTCGAGGTAGCGCTTGCCGGGGAAGATGGGGCAGGCGTCGCCGCAGCCCATGGTGATGACGACGTCCGCGGCCTGGACCGCTTCGGTGGTCAGTGGTTTGGGGAACTCCTTGGTCAGGTCGAGCCCGAGTTCGTCCATTACCTGCGCTACCGCGGGGTTGATGGTGCCGGCGGGCGCGGAGCCTGCGGAGCGGACGGTGACGCGGCCTGCGGCGTGGTGGTCGAGCAAAGCGGCGGCCATCTGGGATCGGCCGGCGTTGTGGACGCAGACGAACAGCACTTCGGGCACGGCGTGGCGGCTCATGGTGACTCCACTGTGGAGGGTGTGAAGCGGCGGCGGAGGGCGAGGGAGACGTAGACGAGGCCGACGAGGACGGGGACTTCGATCAGGGGCCCGACGACACCGGCGAGCGCTTGGCCGCTGGTGGCGCCGAAGGTGGCGATGGCCACGGCGATGGCGAGTTCGAAGTTGTTGCCGGCGGCGGTGAACGCGAGCGTGGTGGTGCGTTCGTAGTTCAGTCCGATGGCTTTGCCGAAGGCGTAGGAACCGGCCCACATCAGCGCGAAGTAGATGAGCAGTGGCACTGCGACGCGGACGACGTCCCAGGGTCTGCCGGTGATCTGATGTCCTTGCAGGGCAAAGAGAATGACGATGGTGAACAACAGTCCGTAGAGGGCGGCCGGCCCGATCCGGGGCAGGAAGCGGGCTTCGTACCAGGCCCGGCCCTTGGCGCGTTCGCCGAGGCGGCGGGTCAGGTAGCCGGCGACGAGCGGGATGCCGAGGAAGATCAGCACACTCTTGGCGATCTGCCGGCCGGACACGGCGAGACTCGTGGTCTGCAGGCCGAGCCAGCCGGGCAGGACCGAGAGGTAGAACCAGCCCAGCACCCCGAACATGATCACCTGGAACACCGAGTTGAGCGCGACCAGCACGGCGGCGGCTTCCCGGTCGCCGCAGGCGAGGTCGTTCCAGATGATCACCATGGCGATGCAGCGGGCCAGGCCGACGATGATCAGGCCGGTGCGGTATTCGGGCAGGCCGGGCAGTAGCAGCCAGGCCAGGGCGAACATCAGGGCCGGGCCGATGAGCCAGTTGAGGATCAGCGACGGCCACAGCAGTTTGCGGTCACGGGTCACCGAGTCGAGTTTGTCGTAGCGGACCTTCGCCAGCACCGGGTACATCATCACCAGCAGCCCGAGCGCGATCGGCAGTGAGATCCCGTCGACGGCGACCGCGTTCAGGCCTGATCCGAGTCCGGGAATCCAGCGTCCGGCGAACAGCCCGAGCACCATCGCCGCGGCGATCCACACCGGCAGGAACCGGTCCAGCGCCGAGAGCTTCGCGACCACATTCGTCGAAGCCGCGGCCGTGCCGGTGGTGCTCACGCGGTCACCACGGACGCGGGCATCAGCACGGCCGAGAGACGGGACAGGGTCTCGGGCTGGACGCGGTAGTAGATCCAGGTCCCGCGCCGTTCTCCGGTGATCAGGCCGGACTCGCGCAGCACTTTGAGGTGGTGCGAGATCGTCGGGCCGGTCAGGTCGAACGGATCGGTCAGGTCGCAGACGCACGCTTCGCCACCTTCGTGCGAGGCGATCAGCGACAGCAACCGCAGCCGCACCGGGTCACCGACAGCCTTGAACACCCGCGCCAACTCCAGCGCCTGCGCCTGCGACAGCGGCTCGCGCACCAGCGGTGAGCAGCACTCGGCGCCGGTGTCCACGATCGGCAACTGTTTCGACATGCCTCTATCTAAACAAACTTCTATCTTGACGTCCATCGAGGTAAGGGTCACGCTGTCCCTATCGGCGGAGGTGCAGTGTCATGACCGAGCAGGCCCAGCGGTTGCGGGAGCAGGTCCGCGACCGGTACGCCGCCGCGGCGAAGGCGGCGAGCGCGGGTGAGAGCGCGTCGTGCTGCAGCGGCGAGTCCTGCTCCACCGAGAGCGCCGAGCTCGCGGGCGGTCTCTATGACGAGGCGGAGCGTTCGTCACTGCCGCCGGAGGCGGTGCTGGCCAGTCTCGGCTGCGGCAACCCACTGGCCGTGGCGGAGTTGCGGGCAGGCGAGACCGTGCTCGATCTCGGCTCGGGCGGCGGTATCGACGTGCTGCTTTCCGCCCGCCGGGTCGGCCCGGCGGGGAAGGTCTACGGGCTTGACATGACCGAGGAGATGCTCGCACTCGCGCTCGCCAACGCGGCCAAGGCCGGGGCCGCCAACGTCGAGTTCCGTAACGGACAGATCGAGGCGATTCCCTTGCCTGCCAACAGTGTTGACGTGATCATCTCGAACTGCGTGATCAACCTGTCGGTCGACAAGCCCGCCGTGTTCGGCGAGATGTTCCGGGTCCTCACGCCGGGCGGGCGGCTGGGCATCAGCGACGTCGTCGCCGGGGACCAGCTCACCGCGGCGGACCGGGCCGAGCGCGGAGACTACGTCGGCTGCATCGCCGGTGCTCTCTCGTACACCGAATACCGCGACGGCCTCGCCGCCGCCGGATTCACCGACATCGAGATCACCCCGACTCACCAGATCGCCGAGGGTATGCACTCGGCGATCGTGCGCGCGGTCAAACCCGCCGGCGCGCGTCAGGCATGATCAATGTCCTTTCAGGACAGTGCCGGGTATGGGGGTAACCGCCGGGGCCGTCGGCGATCGCGGCCGCGGCCCACGGGGCGAGTGACATGCTGATCGTGAGCGGCGGTGGCCTGCACGAGGGTGAACACTTCGCGCGCCACCCCGGCGATCACGGCGGCGCCGATCAGGACCGGCGCGGAGGTGTGGAGACCGAGAATCCCCGTGGTGAGTGCGACCGCGCCGACGACGAGTGCGGTGCGGTCGCGCCCGCTCGTTCGCCGGACGAGGGTGGTGTAGCCGAGCCGCCCGAGGACCTGCCCGGCGCCGCCGAGTCCTAACGCGACGGCCGCGAGCCCCGGGGTGAGGCCGCGTTCGGTGAGCAGGGGCACCAGGTTGACCACGACCGCGTAGGCGGTGAACGCGGCCAGGCTCAACGTCACCACCAGCAACAGGAACGCCCGTGATCGAGCGGCCCGGCCCGGGTCGTGGTGTTCGGCGGGCCGCGCGCACTCGTGCGGTGCGGGGCCGGGCCACGCGCCGCGCAGTCCCCACAGATGCCCGGGAATCGTGACCACCGCGAGGATTCCGGCGAGCACGAGGTAGGCGTGGCGCCAGCCCGGATGCGCGTTCAGGAATGCGCTGAGGGGCGCGAAGACGGTCGATGCCAGCCCGGCGGCGAGGGTGAGCGCGGCGACGCGCCGCGGCCCGTACCAGCGGGTCAGCGCGGCGAACGCGGGCGGGTACAGCGTGGCACCCATCGCCAGTCCCATCAGCACCCAGGCGGCGAGAAACCACACCAGGTTCCGCGCCGCCGCGAGCGCTACCACCGCCGGCACGGCGAGTACGGAGCCGCCGGTCATCAGCCGGCGCGGGTCATGACGATCCAGCCACCGGCCCACCATGATCCCCGCGGACGCGGTCACCAGCTGCCCGGGGGAGAACCCGGCGGTCACGGCCGCCGCGGACCACCGGTCGTCGAGCCGGTCTTCCCGGCCGGAACGGGAAAAGCGTAAGTAGAGGACGCACCAGCTGGTGATTTCGGTGGCGCACAAGGTCACCAGGACCCGGCGCAGCCCGGCCGCCGGGCTGCTCGATCGTCCCTGCCCCCGTCACTCGTCGCCTCAGTGCCGGGATGGCGGCGCCGACAGCGAGATCAACTCCGGCGTGCAGCACCCGGCGGCCGGCGTGCCGCCGCCGGGCTCGTCGAACAGCCCGGCGCCACCGCACACCCCGGTCTCCGCCAGCTGCAGCTCCACTCGCCCGGCGGCCTCGTGGTCGCCGGCGAGTGCGGCGGCGATCGAACGGACCTGCTCGTATCCGGTCATCGCCAGGAACGTCGGGGCACGGCCGTAGCTCTTCATCCCGGCCAGGAAGACATTCGGCTCCGGATGCGACAACTCCTTGGCGCCGTGGGGGTAGACAGTGCCGCAGGAATGCACGTTCGGATCGATGAGCGGGGCCAGCGCGACCGGCGCCTGCAACGTCGCGTCCAACTCCAGGCGCACCTCCGACAACCACGACAGGTCCGGCCGGAATCCGGTCACGGCCACGACTTCGTCCACCGCCTCCACCCGATTCCCCTGCGGGGACGACAAGACCAGCCTGCCGCCGGTGTCACGACTGACCGCCTCGGTGCGGAACCCCGTCACCACCGACACCACACCGGCGTCGACAGCGTCCTTCGCGCGCGACCCCAGCGCACCGCGAGCGGGAAGCTGATCCGCCTCGCCACCGCCGAAGGTGTTTCCGACCGCGCCACGGCGCAGCACCCAGCTGACCCTCGTGGCGGGAGATTCCTTGACCAGACCGGACAAGGCGACCAGTGCCGTCAACGCCGAATGTCCGCTGCCCGCGACCACCACATGCTTGCCCGCATACCGCGCCCGCACCTCCACGTCCTCCAGATTCGGGACGTGGTAAGCGATCCTGTCCGCGGCGGCCCGTTCCCCGACCGCCGGCAGGCCGTCACCACCGAGCGGATTCGGCGTCCGCCACGTGCCCGACGCATCGATCACCGCACGGGCGGCGACCAGTTCCTCGGTACCGTCCGCGCGGCGCCCGTGCACGGTCAACGGCTCGGTCTCCCGGCCGTGGTCCACGACCCGGTCCCGGCCACGTCGAGCGACGCCGACCACCTCCGTGTCAAGCTGCACCCGCCCACCCAGGGTCGCGGCGAGGGGACGTAGATATCGGGCCACCCATTCCTGCCCCGTCGGATAACCCTGCGGCTCCGGCCGCTGCCAGCCGGTCGGCGCGAGCAGCCGCCCGGCCGCCGGGTCCACCAGCTCCCGCCAGGCGGAGAACAACCGCACGTGGTTCCACTCGGCGATCGCGGCCCCGGCTTGCGCCCCGCGCTCGATCACCAGCGGCTCCAGCCCACGCTCGAGCAGTTGCGCCGCGGCGGCCAAGCCGATCGGTCCGGCACCCACCACGACCACGGGTAGCTCGCTCATACCGCATCCTTTCATCGATCCGGCTCGATTAACCGAGGCTCGGACTGTATCGACCGTCATCGATTGACGCAAGCATCGATTCCGGTCGATACTGGGTTCATGCCGACCGCGACTCCCGTCACCCAGGTTCTGCCGGACACCGACGCCGCGACCTACGCGGACTGGTTCGCGTGCCTGGCGGAGCCCACCCGGGTGCGGATGCTGCACGCCGTCGCGACCGCGCCGCGCGGGATGACCGTCGGCGCGCTGACCGGGATCCTCGGCATCAGCCAGTCCACCTGCTCCCACCACGTCCGCAAACTCGCCGACGTCGGATTCGTCCAGGTGCACAAGGAGCGCACCGCCACGCTGGTGACCATCAACGCCGCCTGCTGCGCCGGGCTCCCGCACGCCGCCGACGCGGTGATGGGGCTGCTCGCGCCACGGCCCTGCTGCCCCGGCGACGTTCCGTCCGATGTGGACGTTCGTGCGCTGCGGGCCGGGGACTGGCCCGCGGTCCGCCGCATCTACGGCGAAGGTATCGCCACCGGCATCGCCACTTTCGAAACCACCGTGCCCAGCCGCGCTTCCCTCGACGCGAAATGGCTGCCCGGCCACCGCTGGGTCGCCGAGCTCGACGGCGAGGTCGTCGGCTGGGCGGCGGCGACGCCGGTGTCCACACGGGAGTGTTACTCGGGCGTCGCCGAAACCTCGATCTACGTCGCCGACGGCCACCGCGGCCGCGGCATCGGCAAAGCCCTGATCCGTAACCAGGTCATGGCCGCCGACGAGGACGGACTGTGGACGCTGCAAACCTCGATCTTCACCGAAAACCGCACCAGCATCGGCCTGCACCACGCCGCCGGCTTCCGCACCATCGGCATCCGCGAACGCGTCGCCCAGCGCGACGGCATCTGGCACGACACGGTTTTCGTGGAACGACGCAGCGCCGTGAACTGACGCCGGCCTCGGTGATCGAAGTTACCTATCGGTTCATCCGCACCTTGGTTAGGGTAGGCAAAGCTAAAGGTGAAGGATGGGCTTGATGAAGCGCGTTTGGTGGGCTCTGCTCGGCTTTTTCGTACTGGTACTCGCGGGCTGCGGGACGACGACCTCGACCCAGGACGGTGCTGCGACGGGAAGTTCCGGCGACGGGGCGTTCCCGGTCACGATCAACACCGCCTTCGGCGACGTCACGGTGAAGAGCGAGCCCAAGCGCGTGGTCGCGCTCGGCTGGGGCGACGCGGAGACCGCGGTGGCGCTCGGCGTGCAGCCGGTCGGCGCCGCGGACTGGCTCGCGTTCGGCGGCGACGGACTCGGCCCGTGGATGACCCAGCGCTACACCACGGCGCCCACGATCCTCGGCACCCTCGACGTGAACATGGAGCAGATCGCCGCACTGCACCCCGACCTGATCCTGGACACCCGCGCCAGCGGGCAGCGGGACCGCTACGACCAGCTCAGCAAGCTGGGCGTGCCCGTGGTGAGCATCCCGCCGGGCGCGAGCGCCTACCTGACCAGCTGGGAACAGCAGCTGGACCTCGTCGGCAAGGCGCTGGGCCGCACCGAGCAGGCCGGCAAGCTCAAGTCCGGTCTCGAAGCCAAGTTCACCGCGGCGGCGCAGCAGCACCCCGAGTTCAAGGGCAAGACGGTCGCCGTCGGTTCCAAGACGACGAACGGCTACGGCGGTTATGTCAACGGTGACGGCCGGGTGGAGCTGATGACCAAGCTCGGGTTCGCGAACTCACCCAAGATCCAGGCCCAGGCCGGGGACAGCTTCTCCGTCCCGGTCTCCAGCGAGCGCCTCGACCTGCTCGACGCCGACCTCACGCTGATCTTCCCGATCGGCGTCACCGCCGACTCGGTCACCGCGGACCCGTTGTTCCAGACGATTCCTTCGGTCAAGGCGGGGCGCTCGATCGTGTTCTCCGACAAGACGATCTCGAGCGCCATGTCGAGCGCGACCGTGCCAGGGCTGACCTACGCGCTGGACAAGATCGTCCCGATGGCCTCGTCGGCGCTGGCGCACTGACGTGTCCACCGCGGTCGGTTACGCGACGGTGCCGGCCAGTCGATTCCGCCGCACGACAGCCGGGCCGCGCTCGATCGTGCGAGCGCCGCACCAGGCGATCGCGGAGAAGGCAACCAGCGGCTGGACAGCATTCGTAACGTCCTGCGCCACCCGGGTGTGGCGACGCGGCCGGATCCTGCGCTGGTGACCGGAATCGACAAGCCCTTCGTCCACTGTGGACAGGTGCTCAAGCGATCGGCGAGCATGTGCCGGGCTCCAGGGCGTGGCCCGGCCACCCGCGGCGGCGCCGCCAGTGGCCGGGCGACGTCACTCGGCGGGAGCGTCGGCCTCGGAGCGTGCCGGCGGTAGATCGGCGTGCGCGTTTTCGGGCGCGTCACGCAGGCCGCCCCTTCTGATGAGCAGGCTGCCTACCAGGCCGAGACCCGCACCGAGAGCGAGGTACCAAGGCAGCACATCCCCGTGGCCCGAGGCGGAAAGTGCCGTTGCGATGAGTTCGACTTCCGGCGAAGGAGCAACGCCACGGCGCTTCAGGCCTTCGCCGAACTCGGCCCGTTGCGGGACCCGGAAACGGGCTCACCACCTATCTCAGGTGGGGTAAGGCAGCCGCGACCGCGCCCGAGGCGATGCGTCGGGCGCACGGCGAACGCCGCAGCAGTGCAAGGCGCCTTGACCACGCTGCTCGCGCAATCCCTCGATACCGACCCCGAGGCCGATGTCCAGCCAGGTGTACTCGCGGCGATGCTGGAGTCCGCCAACTCGGCCGTGGTCGATCACTGGCTCCGCAGGGGCGGCGTGGACGACCTGGACGCGCTGTACGAGACGGTGTGCCGGACGCACGGCCTGGTGCGGGAGCCGGGCTCGAACCCTCGGGCCCGTTCTCGCCGTGCTGGGCCGGTGGCCCGGGGGCGGCGGATCGTAACGGCCGACACCTGCCGCCCACGGGCGAGCGCTGAGTGCTACGCGGCCGCCTTGCCGATCAGCTCGTCGGCGGCCCACTGCGCCACCCCGGCGGGGAACGGCGAAGGCAGGCCGAGGACGACGTGCGGGAAGCCGGCGCCGAGGGCCTCCTTGATCGCTTCCCTCGTGCTGCCGGGTTCGTCGTAGGACACCGGCAGGTGGATGGAGCGGGTGATCCCGGCGGGATCGCGGCCGATTTCGGTGCAGTAGCGGTCCAGCAGCGCGCCGCGGCTGATCACGTCGGCGATGTCGCCGCCGGGGATGTTCCACACGTCGGCGTGCTCGGCGACCACGCGCAGCGTCGCGGCGGCGCGGCCGCCGATGACGATCGGCGGATGCGGGCGCTGCAGGGGCTTCGGATTGCCGAACGCACCTGTCAGCCGGTGGTAGGTGCCGTCGAAGTCGAACGGCTTGTCCTCGGTCCACAGCCGCCGGATCACCGTGCAGGCTTCGGCGAAACTGCCCACGGCGTGCGCGGTGTCGTGGAACGGCAGCCCATGCGCCTCGTACTCGCGGCGGGCGATCGGGGCGCTGGGCCGGGAGCCCACGCCGATGCCGAAGTCGAGCCGCCCGCCGGACACGATGTCGACCGTCGTGGCGATCTTGGCCAGCATCGCGGGTGGGCGGAACCGGTTGCTGGTCACGAGCAGGCCGAGGCGGACCCGTCCGGTTTGCGCGGCGAGGGCCGAAAGCAGTGTCCAGCCTTCGAAAATGGGCCCGTCGGGGTCGCCGCCGATCGGCATGAGGTGATCGAACAGCCACGCGTGCTCGATCTCCGCGATGGCGTCCGCTTCGCGCCACACTCGCTGGACGTCCTGGTATCCGACCTGCATCGGCGCGGTCGCGATGCCGAAGCTGGGTTTTGGCATGGCGGGCTTCCCTTCCCGGTCAGCGGCGGCGCAGCGACGGGTCCAGCAGCGCGGGCGGGGTGTCGAGCTTTTCGTGCGCGGCGAGGTCGACTCCGGGGGCGACGATCGTGTCGATCGCGTCGAGCACGTCAGCGGACAACACGGTGTCGGCCGCGGCGAGTTGCGACTGCAGATGCTCGAGCGTGCGTGGCCCGACGAGCGCGCTGGTGACGCCGGGGTGCGCGGTCACGAACCCGAGCGCGAGCTGGATCAAGGTCAGGCCGGCTTCGTCGGCCACCTTGGCCAGTTGCTCGACGGCGTCGAGCCGGGCCCGGTTGGCGGGGACGGTGAGGTCGAAGCGCTGTGGCAGCAGCGTCGCGCGGTGGGTGGTGATCTCCTGCCCCTCGCGCACCGCGCCGGAAAGCCAGCCCGAAGCCAGCGGGCTCCACACCAGCACACCAAGCCCGTACTGCTCGGTCACCGGCAATACGTCCCTCTCGATTCCGCGCTGCAGGATCGAATAGCTCGGCTGCTCGGTGACGTAGCGGCTCAGGTGATGTTCGCGGGCCGCCCATTGCGCTTCCACGATGCGGTAAGCCGGGAAGGTCGAGGAGCCGAAGTGCCGGATCTTCCCGGCGCGCTGCAGATCGGTCAGCGCCGACAACGTTTCCTCGTCGCTGGTGCGCGGGTCCCACCGGTGGACCTGGTAGAGATCGACGTGATCGACATCGAGGCGGCGCAGGCTGTTGTCCAGCTCGGTGACCAGCCAGCGGCGTGACGCGCCCTGGTGGTTGCGCTCCTCGCCCATGGGCAGGCCCGCCTTCGTGGCGAGCACGATGTCGTCGCGGCGGCCGGCGATGGCCTTGCCGACCAGCTGCTCCGACTCGCCGGCGCTGTAGAAGTCGGCGGTGTCGATGAGGTTGATCCCGCCTTCGAGCGCGGCGTCGATGATGGCGGTGACGTCGTCCTGAGTGGTGCGCCCGTTCCTGCCGAAGTTCATCGCGCCCAGGGCGAGTGAACTTACCTGGATCCCGGTACGGCCCAATGTGCGGTACTGCATGACCGTGGTGCCTCCATTGCCGTGTGGTTTGGCCGCAGGCCCCCGCTCTGGCATCATGGATGCAAGCGGAACCTTGCTCCGCAAACGATACGGAACAATGCTCCGCTTGGCAAGCGGGGAAGGGAGCGGCGTGGTCAAGGAGTGCGGGAGCCCTGCGGCCCGGCCCCGGCGGGCGGACGCACGGCGCAATCAGGAGACCCTGCTCGACGCGGCCGCCGCCGTGTTCGTGACCTCCGGCGTGGATGCGCCGGTGCGCGACATCGCGGCCAAGGCCGGGGTCGGCATGGGCACGATCTACCGGCATTTCCCGACCAGGGCGGAACTCATCATCGCCGTCTACCGGCACCAGGTGCAGGCGTGCGCCGAAGCCGGGCCCGCGCTGCTGGCGAGCAGCGCGACGCCGTACGCCGCGCTGAGGGAATGGGTCAACCTTTTCGTGGATTTCCTGGTGACCAAGCACGGCCTCGCCGGAGTGCTGCGTTCCGACGAAGCAGGCTTCGGCACACTGCACTCCTACTTCCTCGACCGTCTCCTGCCGGTCTGCGCCCAGTTGCTCGGCGCCGCGGCCGGCGCCGGTGAGATCCGGGGCGATGTCAAAGCACTGGAGCTGCTGCACGCCGTCGGAAACCTCTGCATCGGCGCGGAAAAGGATCCCGATTACGACGCGCGCCGGCTGGTCGGGTTTCTGATCGCGGGGCTGGGGAAGAGCTAGGGCGCCGACGGCTCCGGTGCCGGTGCGCCTTCCCGGGTGACCGACTCCAGCAGCACCTGGGCGACGTCTCGCACCGTCACGTCCTCACCGACGTTCTCGCTCTGCCGCTGCACCAGGCCGTCGGTGATCATCACCTTGCAGAACGGGCAGCCGGTCACGATGGTGCCCGCCTCGGTGCCCAGCGCCTCGTCCACCCGCTCCAGGTTGATCCGCTTGCCGATCTTCTCCTCCATCCACATCCGCGCCCCGCCCGCGCCGCAGCACAGCGACCGGTCGGCGTGCCGCGGCATCTCGGTCAGCGTGGCGCCGGTGGCTTCGACCAGTTCGCGCGGCGGGGTGTAGACCTTGTTGTGGCGCCCGAGGTAGCACGGGTCGTGGTAGGTGAGCGGTTTCCCTTCCACCGGGCCGACCCCGTTGACGGTGGTGCCCGGCACCGGGGCCACCGGCACGAGTTTGCGCTCGCGCACCAGCCGGTTCAGCAGCTGCGTGTGATGCACGACCTCGTAGTGGCCCTCCAGTTGCGGGTACTCGCGGCCCAGGGTGTTGAGGCAGTGCGGGCAGGTGGTGACGATCTTGCGGGCGGCGGGCTCGCGGCCTTCGAACACCGCGTTGAGCGTTTCCTTCGTTTCCTGGGCGAGCATCTGGAACAGGAACTCGTTGCCGGAGCGCCGTGCCGGGTCCCCGGTACACGTCTCGCCGTCGCCGAGTACCGCGAAGCTCACCCCGGCCAGATGCAGCAATTCGGCCGTGGCGCGCACGGTCTTGCGCGCGTTGTCGTCGAACGCGCCCGCGCAGCCCACCCAGAACAGGTACTCGACCGCGTCGTCGAGCGTGCCGTCGCACACGGGCACCTCGAACCCGAGGTCGCCGGCCCAGTCGAGGCGTTCGGAGTTGTTCTGCCCCCAGGGGTTTCCCTTGTTCTCCAGGTTCTTGAACAGGGTGCCCAGCTCGGTCGGGAAAGCGCTTTCGATGAGCACCTGGTGGCGGCGCATGTCGACGATGTGGTCCACGTGCTCGATGTCCACCGGGCATTGTTCGACGCAGGCTCCGCAGGTGGTGCACGACCACAGCACGTCTGGCTCGATCACCCCGCCTTCACCCACCAACGGCGTTTCCGGCCGTTCCGCGGAGTCCTTGCCGCCGATCAGATAGGGCGCGGTGTCGAACAGGTGGTCCCGCAGGTCCATGATGACCATCTTGGGGGACAAGGGTTTCCCGGTGTTCCACGCCGGGCACTGCGACTGGCAGCGGCCGCATTCGGTGCAGGTGGAGAAGTCCAGGATGCCTTTCCACGTGAAGTCCTCGATGCTGCCGCGGCCGAAGATCGCGTCCTCGTCGGCGTCCTCGAAGTCGATCGGCTCGCCGCCGGACTCCATCGGCAGCAGCGGGCCCAGCGCGTCCGGCATCCGTTTCGTGGTCACGTTCAGCGGCGCCAGGAAGATGTGCAGGTGCTTGGAGTGCAGCACGATGACCAGGAACACGAGCATCACGCCGATGTGCAGCAGCAGCCCGACGTCCTCCAGCACCACCGCCGGGCCGTGCCCGGCGAGGCCGATCAGTTTACCCAGGCCCAGCGACACGTAGGCGCCGGAGTCGTAGGGGAACGTGCCCGCCGCGGCCGAGGAACCGCGGAACAGGAACATCGTCCAGACCACGTTGAAGATCATCAGCAGGATCAGCCACGCGCCGCCGAGGTGCGAACCGTAGAACCGGGACGCGCGCGCCTTGCGCTCGGGTGCGTTGCGCAGCCGGATGATCGCGAACGTGATCAGCGAGACCAGCACCGCGACGGCGATGAAGTCCTGCAGGAAACCGAGCACCGCCCAGTGCCCGATCCACGGGATGCTGAAGGTCTCGTCGAACAGGCTCCCGTAGGCCTCCAGATACACCGAGGCGAGGATGACGAAACCCCAGAACGTGAAGAAGTGCGCGAGCCCGGGGATGGACCATTTGAGCAGTTTGCGCTGACCGAACACCTCCACCAGCTGTGCCGTGGCGCGTTCCCGCAGGTTGTCGGTGCGCCCGTGCAGCGGCTGGCCGGACCGCATCAGGCGGTACAGCCACCAGGCCCGCCTGCCCGCGAAAGCCAGTCCCGCCACCGTGATCAGCACGCCAAGGATCATTCGAACAAGCACGTGTCCTCCGCAAACTCGGGTTGGTCGCTCCGGGGCGGGCCGTGCTCAGGTGACCCCGAGGTAGCCCGGCCGCGTGGCGGATCCGGCCCGGTCCGCCGCCGCGCCGTGCCGGTGGCAGGCCGTGTAGTAGCGGCAGGCGTACGCGGCGCAGCGCATTTTGCGCACGCGCCAGTGTTTCCGGAACAGGGTGCCGCCCGAATGCACCCCCAGGCGCAGGTAATGCCTTGTCCCGTAACGCTTTTCCCGCTGCCAGGACTCGTACTCGCCGGTGGCCCAGCCCAGCCAGGCGCGCCGCAGCATGACCGAGGACTCGTGCCCGCAGCGCATCACCCGGGAGCAGAAGCGGTGCAGGACCTTCAGATCGGGCAGCCCGTCGGGGCCGGGCGGCGCGAGGGAGACGTGCTCGATGACCACCTGCCCGGGATGATGTCTTGCCCCGTTGAACCGAACCGGCAGCCCGCAGTAGAAACACCCGAAACCGTCGAGCCGCACCATCGGCAAGCCTCCTCGATCTCCGACGAGGCCAGTGTGACCGCAACCACGTCGGGCGTGTCAAGAAATGCGCCGATAATGTGTGCTCGATACCGCCGGATGGCCTAGTGCGGTGTTTCGTTCGTGACAACCGGAAAATCGTCGAGCAGGGCGATGCTGAGCGCGTGCAGCCGGTCCGGGCCGGTGATCACCTCGTAGCCGGTGATGCGGTCGCCGGACACCGTCACGGAAAGCGCTATCAGCAGTTTTCCGAACGGCGCGACCACCGCGCCGACGGCACCGTCCACAAGCGCCGTGGCGGCGAAGGCGGACCGGCGGCCGAAGCCGGCCGTCTCCCGCGCCACGATGTCGGCGCCGTGGGCGACCGTTGCCCGGCCGGGCGGGAGGGCCGAGGCGTCGGCACGGCGTACGACGTCCGGCGCGAGCACGGCCAGCAGCCCGTCGAGATCACCGGTGCGCGAGGCGGCGAGGAACGCCTCCACCACCGCCCGGTGCCGGGCGCGTTCGGCGGCCGGAGCCGTCGGGCTGCCCTGGATGCGCCGCCGCGCGCGGCTCGCGAGCTTCTTCGTCGCGACCACGGTCCGGTCGAGGACGGGGGCGATCTGGTCGAACGGCACCGCGAACAGGTCGTGCAGCACGAACGCGATCCGCTCGGCGGGGGAGAGTGTGCCGAGCACGACCAGCAGGGCGCGGCCGACCGAGTCGACGAGCACGGCCTCCTGTTCCGGATCGGCGTCCCAGGCCCCCTCCGGCAGTTCGCCGACCGGATCCTCCGGGCGTGCGTCGCGGGCGCGGAGCAGGTCGAGGCAGATCCGCGAAACCACGGTGGTGAGCCGGCCCGCCAGGTTCCCGACCTCGGTGAGATCGGTGCGGTGGAAGCGGATCCACGCCTCCTGCACCGCGTCCTCGGCCTCGGTGGCCGACCCCAGCATCCGGTAGGCCACCGCCCGCAACCGGCCCCGGTGTGCTTCGAACTCGTCCATGGTCACCTTTCGCGCGCGCCCGCCGTCACTTCTTCGACGTGTCCGAACCGGCGAAGGTGACCTCGATGACGAACCTGCTGCATGTGGACTCGAGCCCCGGCCCTGGCGGGATCTCGGTCAGCCGGCGGCTTTCCGCGCGCTACGCCGCCGCCTGGCGCGAGTGCCACGGCGACGCCGGCTACCGCTACCGCGACCTGGCCGCCGACCCGATACCGCTCGTGACCTCGGCATATGTGACGCTGGGCACCCGCGTCGAACGTAGCGGCATCGTGCCGAGGGACAAGATCGGTGAACTGACCGAGAGCGCGGCCGAGGAGCGGGAGTGGGCGCTGACCGGGCCGCTGGTGGAGGAGGTGCTCGCCGCCGACGTCCTGCTGATCGGCACTCCGATGTACAACTTCACCGTGCCCGCCACGCTCAAGGCGTGGATCGACCGGATCACCTTCCCCGGCGTGTTCACCGACCCCGGCACCGGCGAGAGCCTGCTGGCCGCGACGCGGGTGGTGATCGTCGCCGCGCGCGGCGGCGGTTACGGGCCGCACAGCCCGCGTGCGGGGTTCGATTTCCAGGAACCCTATCTGCGCAGGTACTTCGAGAACCTCGGCGTCGCGGAGTTCACGTTCATCCACGCCGACCTGACGAGGGCCGCGGACATCCCGCGGCTGCACGGGCTGCGGGACCTCGCGGCGGCCTCGCTCGCGGCGGCGACGGAACAAGTGGTTCAGACCGCCGGGGAGACGAACACACAGAACGGGTGCCCGGCCGGATCGGCGTAGACACGCAGCGGCTCCACGGGATCGTCCGACCGGTCCTGCAGGAGCCGCGCGCCCAGCGCCATCGCGCGCTCGTGCTGCCGGTCCAGGTCCGCTACCGACCCCACCGCCAGGTCCAGGTGCAGCTGCTGGGGCACCGGGCCCTCGGGCCAGGTCGCCTCCGGCAGCCCCGGCACCGGCTGGAACGCCAGCTGCCCGCCGCCTCCGGGATTGCGCAGCACCAGCCACTCGCCGGCCTGGGTGTCCGGCTCGCCCCCGGCAGGCGGTTCGTCGCCATGGCGGTAGTGGAAACCCAGTAACCGCCGGTAGAACTCGGCCAGCGCGCGGGCGTCCGGGCAGTCCAGAACGGTCTGGCGCAGAACGGGGAATTCGTTGTCTCCGGCCATCGGGCCAGTCTGCCGCCGGGCGCGGTGGGCCGCTAGTTCAGCTGGTCGACGTAGAACCAGCGGCCGTCTTCGCGGACGAAGGTGCTGTGCTCGTACTGCGTATGCTCTTCGCCGCCCGCGCGGTAGTGCGCGCGGAACTCCACGGTGCCTTCGACGTGGAAAGCACTGCCGCCCGAGGTGGACAGGATTTCCAGCCGGGTCCACTCTTCGGCGGCTTGGCCGCTGAGGTCGATCGTCTTCGGCCGCGTGCGGGGATGCCAGGTCTCCCGGAGGTATCCGGCGTCGCCCACCGCGAAAGCGCTGTAGCGGGAACGCATCAGCTCCTCCGGGGTGGCGGCCACCGCCTCGTGCCGGTGCAGCCGTCCGCAGCAGCTTTCGTAGGGTCGCCCGAGTCCGCACGGGCACGAGTTCCTGGCCATGCGGCGAGTGTTGCAGGTCGCTGATCCGACCGGAAGTAGGCGGATACGCAGCCGCGGGCGATCTGCTCTCAGTGACCTGTTTCCGCCGTGGCTGTGGTCGGATCAGCGACGAACGGCGGAGTAGCGCCGCCGCGACAGGGCGACCCCGGCCAGGCAGATCACCCCGCCGACGAGCGCCAGCACCGGCGGCACTTCTCCCAGGAACGCCGCGCCCAGCACGATCGTGATCGGCGGGACCGCGTACGTGCTCACGCCGAGCCGCCCGGCGTTGATCCGCGCCAGCGCGTAGGCCCAGGTGCTGAAGGCGAGCGCGGTCGGCACCACCCCGAGGTAGACCAGCCACACGGTGGCCACCGGCGGGGCGGCCGACACGTCGTGGACGAGCGTGGGCGCGAACGGCAGGCAGGCCACGGCCGCGACGGTGCAGGCCAGCCACGTGACCTGCAGCGCGGGCAGCCTGCGCAGCACCGGTTTCTGCGCCAGCACACCGATCGCGTAGGTGACCGCCGCGACGAGGCACAGCAGCACGCCGGCCAGATCCGCCGAACCGTCGCTGGTCGCCGTCCCCACCAGCACCGCCCCGCCGAACGCGACCAGCGCCCCGATCACCAGCCAGCGCGGGAACCCTTCGTGCAGCAGCACTCCGGCCAGCAGCGCGATCAGGATCGGGCCGATGTTGACCAGTATCGCGGTGGTGCCCGCGTCGACCCGGTGCTCGGCGGCGTTGAGCGCCACGTTGTAGATCCCGAACCAGGCCAGTCCGCACAGCGCGATCAGCGCCCATTCGCGCGCGGTCGGCCGCACCCAGCGGCGGCTCGACAGCAGCGAAACGCCGAGCGCGAGGGAGCCGGTCAGCAGCCGTCCCAGCGCGAGCGCGCCGGGCTCGTAGGAGGCGCCGACGTAGCGGATGGCCACGAACGCGGACGCCCAGGCGAGCACCGTCACCGCGACCGCGGCCAGTGCGCTGAACCGGTACCGGCTGGCCGGCGGTGCGGGCGAAGTCGTCGTCACGATCGAGACGCTACCGGGGCGGCGGCCCCTTTCTCACGCGGTTTTCGGACGCCGGCCTACAGCAGTTTGTCGAGGGTGATGGGCAGGTCGCGGATGCGCTTGCCGGTCGCGTGGTGCACCGCGGCGGCGATCGCCGCCGCGACGCCGGTGATCCCGACCTCGCCGACCCCGAGCAGGCCCAGCGGCATCGTCGGATCCGGTTCGTCCAGCCAGGACACGTCGATCGGCGGCACGTCGGCGTGCACCGGCACGTGGTACTCGCCGAGCCCGGGGTTCATGATGCGCCCGGTGCGCGGGTCCACCAGGGTGTGCTCGCTCAGCGCCATCCCGATGCCCATCACGATCCCGCCGCGCAGCTGGCTCGCCGTGGTCTTGGCGTTGATCACCCGGCCGACGTCGAACATCCCGAGCCAGCGCGAGAGGCGCACCTCGGCGGTGTCGGGATCGACCCGCACCTCGCAGAAATGCGCTCCGGCGGCGGCTTTCACCCAGCGACGGCGGTCCCGCAGCATCTTGCCGAGGAACCGCACCTGCCCGGCGGCGCGGCCAAGGCCGGTGTCGGCACCGACGGCACTCTCCACAAAGGACTTTCCCGATCGCCGCACCAGTTCGGGCAGATCGTCGCCCTCGCCCGCGCGGAGAGCCCGCCGCAGTTTGGCGCAGGCGGCCAGCACACTGCCGGCGACACTCGCCGTCTGCATGGAGCCGCCGGCGCCGGGCGCGGTCGGCAGCGTGGAGTCGCCGTACTCCACGTGAACCGCGTCGAAGGGCACACCCAGCGCGTCCGCGGTGATCTGCGCCTGGGCGGTGGCGCCGCCCATGCCCATTTCCTGGAAGCCGCAGCGCAGCAGCACGTTCCCGTCGGCGGACAGCCGCACGGTGACGTTCGCGGCGAACTGCCACGACGGGTGATAGGCCGAGGCGACCCCCATCCCGACCAGCCACCGCCCGTCCCGCATCGACCCGGGTTCCGGGCTGCGCGCTGCCCAGCCGAACCGCTGCGCACCCAGCTCGTACGCCTCGCGCAGCATCCGGTGCGAGAACTGCTTGCCGTCCAACGGGTTCACCGCCGGTTCGTTGCGCAGCCGGAACTCGATCGGATCGGCCCCGAGCCGGTCGGCGAGCTCGTTGATCGCCGACTCCAGCGCGAAGGTCCCGATCGACTCGCCGGGTGCGCGCATGGCCGTGTTCGGCACCAGGTCCAGCTCGGCGATGTGCTGCCGCAGCAGGATGTTGTCGGCCGCGTAGAGGTGCTGGGACTGCGAGGTGATCTGCTCCGGGTTGCCCCCGGTGCGGCCGGTCCGCGCGACGCTGGTGTGGATCAGCGCGGTGAGCCTCCCGTCCGCCCCGGCGCCCAGCGCCACCCGCTGCGTGGAGGGCGTGCGCCCGCCCACCGTGCGGTAGACGCCCTCGCGGGTCAGCATCAGCCGGACCGGCCTGCCGGTGGCCCGCGCCGCCAGCGCGGCGAGGATCGTGCCGGCCCAGATCGAGCCCTTGCCGCCGAACCCGCCGCCCACATAGGGCGCGAGCATCCGCACGTTCGCCACCGGGATACCGAACCGCCGCGCCAGGTGGCGCTGGAACCAGTCGAGGGACTGGGTGGCGTCGTGCACGGTGAGCCGGTCGCCGTCCCACACCGCGGTGGTCGCGTGCGGCTCGATCGCGTTGTGGTGGTACGGGGGAGTGGTGAAGCGCAGGTCGACCGAGACCGCCGCCGCGGCGAGCGCGGCCTCTGCGTCGCCTTTCTTGGCGAAGCCTTGCGAGATCGGGCTGTTCGGTTGTGGCCTGGCGTTGTCCTCTTCGGCGGCGAAGTCCACAATGGCGGGAAGGACTTCGTAGCTCACCCGCACCAGGGACGCCGCTTCCCTTGCCGCGTCGAGGGTTTCGGCGACAACGACGGCAACGGGCTGCCCGTCCCAGTGCACCTCGTCGGCCTGCAGGTAGTTCACCGAGCTGCCGGAGACGAGCGTCGCCAGGTTCAGCGGGCTGACCTTCTGCGGCGGCTTCAACGGTGGCGCGTTGTGATGGGTCAGCACGGCCACCACGCCGGGCACCGCCGCGGCGGCCGTGGTCTCGATGCCGGTGATCCGGCCGCGGCTGACGGTGGCGTGCACCAGTGCGGCGTGCGTCAGGCCCGGGTACGGGTATTCGGCCGAGAATTTCGCGGCACCGGTGGTCTTCGGTCCGCCGTCGACACGGTCGAGCGGTTTGCCGAGCATGGTCATGCGGCCCTACCTTTCAGGACGCGGCAAGCCGCGGCAGTGTCGTTGGCCGGCATGGCGCTTGCTGATTCGGACCTGCACGCAGTCCTCATGCGGACTCCTCGGCGAGCCGGCTCAGCGTCGCGACGATCGTGCGCCGCGCGAGTCCGACCTTGAACGCGTTCTCCGGCGTCGTGGCCGCGGCCGCCAGTTCGGCGTCGGCGGCCCGGGCGAACGACTCGGCGGTGGCCGGAGCGCCGAGCAGTACCCGCTCGGCTTCCCTTGCCCGCCAAGGCTTCGTTGCCACGCCACCGAGCGCGAGCCGGACTTCGCCGATGCGGTCGCCGTCCACCCGGAGGGCGGCGGCGACCGAGACGAGCGCGAAGGCGTAGGAAGCTCGGTCACGCACCTTCCGGTAGCGGGAGGCGGCCGCCAGCGGTGGCAGTTCGACGGCGGTGATCAACTCGTCCGGGGCGAGCGCGGTCTCCACCTGCGGGGTGCCGCCGGGGAGCCGGTGGAACTCCTCGACCGGGATGCGCCGCACGCCCCGCGTGCTCTCCACCTCGATCGTCGCGTCGAGCGCCGCGAGCGCGACGCACAGGTCGGAGGGATGCGCGGCGAGACAGTGCTCGCTGACGCCGAGGATCGCGTGGTTGCGCGTGAAGCCCCCGACGGCCGCGCAGCCGGCGCCGGGTTCGCGCTTGTTGCAGGCGGCGGCGCGGTCGTAGAAGTAGAGACATCGCGTGCGCTGCACCAGGTTTCCGCCGATGGTGGCCATGTTCCGCAGCTGCGCCGACGCGCCGTTGAGGATGGCCTGCGCCAGCACCGGGTACCGCGTGCGCAGCAGCGGGTGCGCGGCGACCTGGCTGTTGCGGGCCAGCGCGCCGATCCGGAGGGTGTGATCCGGCAGTTCCTCGACGCCGGTCAGCGGCAGCCGGGTGATGTCGACGACGGTCGTGGGCCGTTCGATGTCCTGGCGCATCAGGTCGACGAGATTCGTGCCGCCGCCGAGGAATTTCGCCCCCGGGGAGCCGGCGACGGCGGCGAGCGCCGCGGGCACGTCCGGCGCGCTGACGTAGGAGAACGATCTCATCCGGCCACTTCCTTGATCGCGTCGACGATGCCGTTGTAGGCGCCGCAGCGGCACAGATTGCCGCTCATCCGCTCGCGGATCTCCTCGTCGGTCAGCTCCGCCGGGGTTTCGGTGACGGGTTCGGTGACCGCGCTCGGCGCTCCGTCCTTGTGCTCGGCGAGCATTCCGAGCGCCGAGCAGATCTGCCCGGAGGTGCAGTAGCCGCACTGGAAGCCGTCGGTGCGCACGAACGCGGCCTGCAGCGGGTCTGCCACCCCTTCGATGGTGGTGATCTCGCGCCCCTCGTACTGCACGGCCAGTGCCAGGCAGGCGTTGATCCGTTCGCCGTCCGCCAGCACGGTGCACGCCCCGCAGGCGCCCTGGTCGCAACCCTTTTTGGTGCCGGTCAGCCCGAGGTGCTCGCGCAACGCGTCGAGCAGGCTCACCCGTGGCTCCAGGTCGAGCCGGTGCGTGGTCCCGTTGACCCGCAATGTCGTGTCCGCCATGAAGCCGAAGTTAGCAGTACGGTGTTCAGTTAACAAGAGAACAGCGTTCGCTTAACGATGATCGTATGATGGCTGAGATATGTCTCAGGGAGCGTTTCTCCGGGCCAGGCGCCCGGAGCACAAGCAGCAGCGGCGCGAGGCGATCCTGGCCGCCGCGCGGGAACTCGCGCTCCGCGACGGGGTGCGCACGGTGAGCCTCGGCAGTGTCGCGGCGGAAGTGGGGCTCGCGAAATCCAACCTGGCCCGGTACTTCGCCACCCGCGAGGAGATCTACCTGGAACTGGCGGGGCAGGAATCGGCGGACTGGCAGTCCGCGGTGCTGCGACGGCTGGCGGCCGTCACCGACCGGGCGAGCTTGGTCGAGGCGCTGACCGAAACCCTCGCGGCGCGGCCGTTGTTCTGCGATCTGCTCAGCCACAGCGGGACCACGCTGGAGCACAATGTCTCACCGGCCGCCGCGCGCTCCTTCAAACTGGGCATGCTGCGCATGACCGGGACCGTGGGCGCGGAAATCGCCCGGGTGTACCCGAAACTCACCGCGGCGGAGGCGGCGGAGGTGGCGGGCGCCGCGGCCGGTTTCGCGGGTCTGCTGTACCCGGCCGCGAACCCGCCCGAGGTGCTGCGGCGGCTCTACGCCACCGATCCCGAGGTGGCCGCGGCTTGCCTGCCGTTCGAGCCGACGATGAAACGGATGCTGGCCGCGATCATCGAGGGGCTGCCCGCGCTCCGCTGAATCCCGGGCGGTCAAGGCGAACTGGTGGCCTTTTCGGTGCCGGTCATCATGGCTTTCGCCAGCGGGGCACGGGGTTTGGGCGCGGCGGGTTTGCCGCGCCCGGTGATGTCGTCCACCGCGTCGCCGATTTCGGTGAGCCGGCCCAGCAGCGACTTGCGCACCTCGCGCAGCCGCTCGACCTCCGCTTCGGCGTCGGCGATCATCTTGCGGGCCTCCTCGGCGGACACCTTCGCCGCGGCCTCACGGTGCCGGCGGGCCTGGTCGGCCTGCTCCTCGACCTCCGCGCGGGACTCGGCGGCCTCCTTCGCGGCCTGTGCCCGGATCTCCTTGGCCTCGGCTTCGGCCTGCGCGATGATCCGCTCGACCCGCGCCCCGATCCCGCCCGAGCCGACGACTTCGAGCGGTACCGACGGGTCGGCGTTCAGCGCGGCCAGCCTCTCTTCGGCCTGGCGCAATGCCTCGGCCTGGCGTGCGGCCCGCGTGCGCTGCTTGCGCACGAACTCGTCGACCTCCTGCCGCCCGTAGCCGCGCAGCTGCCGCCCGAACCGCGGTTCGCGCTCGTCGTCCTCGTCCGAAAACAAGCTCTCTGCCATTCCCCGAGTTTCGGCGGCGCTCCCGGCCACTGCAATCCGGATCGGCGGCATTTCGCGCGCAACTGCCCATAAGACTGAATTTCAGGTTTTCGGATTGCGTTCCGGCGAACGGCGGCGGGTACGGCCGAGGCGCAGCCGGCCGGGGACGGTGGAGCGGCGCCTGGCGCCGACACCACCTCCACCCCGGCGGACAGCGCTTTCCCGCAGGACGGCGCGCTCGCCGCCACCGATGGCGAGGCGGCGAGCGCGCTGGCCGCCGCGGGCGGGTTCAGCGAATCCACGGTGAGCTACCTCGGCGTGCACGACGGCTGGACCGAGATGTCGGCGAGCAAGGGACGTTTGCTCCACCATTACGCCACCGCCGGGCCGGGCAACGTCGTGCAGGTGGCGCGGCTGCGGCTCGATGGACGGAACCGCACGGCGGAGACGGTGGCACTCCGTATCGGACTCCGCCCGCCCACGTCCACGGCGCCGCCGGCCTGACGGACGGCACGCCACTGTCACGGATGTACCGCCACGCCAGGGAAGCGCGGCTCTACGACGGGCCGGACGAGGTGCACGTCCAGCCGGTGGCCCGGCGGTTGCCGCGGGAGTCCTGAAAAGTTCCGGTGCCGGTCAAGGATTTGTGGCCGCGGCGAGTTCTGTTCGGAGCGCGGCCAGCGCGGCGTTGATGTGCCGGCGGGAGGTGGCCGGTGCGGTGCCCAGGGTGGCGGCGATCTCGTGCACCGAGAGACTTTCCATGTACCGCAGGACGAAGGCGGCCCGCTGACGCGGCGGCAGGGTGCCGAGCCGGTCGATCACCCGCTCGTAGAAGACCTGATCGAGCCGCGCCGGGGTGGTCCCGGCGGCGACGAGGCTACGCAACTGCTCCAGCTGCGCGCGTTTGAGCACCATTTCCTTCAGCTCGTCCGGCGGCCGGGTGGCTCCGGCGTCGATCGCCGCGCGGTGCAGCCGCTCCGCGTAGTGGTACCGGAGTTCACCGGCGGCGCGGTTGGCCGCGCGGAGCAGATCGTCCGGGGTGCGGGCGTGGGAGATCAAGGCTTCCCACGTCCTGGCCGGGGCGTTTCCGTCGTGCGCGCCGTGCTGGGTGAGGTAGTCGTGCAGCTCGTACGCGTCCGCCGGCCCCGGGCCGGGCCGCGTCCGGCGGGGGAGGAAGGCGGTCACGCCGTGCACGGTGTCGTTCAGCGCGCGGGCGAGGCCCATCGTGAACCAGCCGGCGGGCAGGTCGATGTGGTCGTCCTCGCTCAGGTAAGCGGGGGCGGCGTCACGGAGTAGCTTGTGCGGCAAGGGATTGTGGTGGCCCAGCTGCCGCGCGTGCAGCGCCGCGGCGATCACGGCCGTCGCGTACCGGTCGGTGGCGGTGTGCGGGTGTTCGTAGCGGTCGACGAGCAGCGGGCCACCGGCCAGTGTCTGGATGACCTGCCGGGTGCTCACGGAGCCCTCGGCCGCGGACAGCAGCCGCGGATCCGCCGTACCGCCGTCGAGCCCGCCGATTTCGGCGGCCGTGAACCGGCCGGGCACCCGGATCCGCCGGACCTGGTGGAGCAGGAGCTGACGTGCGTGATGGTGGGGGTCGCGTCCGCCGCGCGGTTCGGCGGTCAGCTCGTCCCAGTGTTCGGGCCACAGCGTGCCGAGCACGATCACCGGCCCCGCGATGCTGCCGTTGAGCAGCGCTCGCAGCCCTGCGGCCGCGGACTCGCCGTGCAGACCGGACAAATGCTCTTGCGTCTCGTTGAGCCACAACACGGTCCGGGGCGCCACCAGCCCCGCGTCGAAGGCCTGGTCGAGGCTCCGGGCGTCCTGCGGATAGTTCAGTGGCCACCGGCGCACCGCCGCATACCGGCGGACGGCCTCGTAAAGCGTGCGTGTCTTGCCCGTCGACGAACTCCCGACGACAACGATCGCGACACTGCGTGGCGGGTCCGGCAGCGCGCCGTCGAGCTCGTCGTCGTGGCCGCGACGGAAGTAGCGCGGCAGTTCGGGCAGGTCTTCGCCCGGGGACCGGACCGCCAGTGAGTGGTGCACCCCCAGATCGAACGGGTTCCAGTCGGCGATCGTCCGTGGCGCGCCACCGAGGCCGGCCGGAGGGTTCGCCAGGTGGAAGTGGACGTGCTCGATCCGCCCGGCCTGGACCACGGTCTGTGCCTGGCCCGAAAACTCGTTGGCCACGGCGGTGCGGTTGTCCGGCTCCGTCGTCACGAATACGTCCAGTGCCCCAGCCAGGACTCCCGCCAGGCCACGGTCAGCTCACTGACACCGTCCACAGCGGACTGTTCGACCTCCGACTTCCACGCCTCCTCCAGCGAGACGCACAGCTTCGATGCCGCGGGCTCGGCGCCTCCGGTGGAAAACCAGCGGAGCACGGTGCGCGGCACGGCGAGCTTCGCCTTGCCGCGCACCACGGACTGTTCGGTCGCCCTGCAGATCAGGTACTCCACGGTCGCCACGTCGCCCAGTGAACGCGGCTCCTGCTCGCCGGACAGCCGCGGCACGACCTTCGCCATCGCGCGGTAGAGACAGTCCAGCGGCGCGTCGAGGCTGCGGTCCTGCCGGGCGATCTCCCAGGAGATCCACACCGCCAGCGAATCCGGCATGAGATGCGGCCGGTAGGCGAACGCGGGCCCGGCGAAGCTCTGGTAGTCGATCGCCGGATCCGGTGCCGATGGGCCGCTTTCGACGGGGTCGGGCTTGAGGCCCAGCCGGTTGAACAGTTCGCGCAGCAGCTTCCGCGGCCGGGCCGGCGTCGACTGCTCGCCGAGCAGCTTGCCCAGGATCCGGTTCAGCCGCTCGGCGGCGACGCCCTGCACGGACAGCTGCAGGTGGACGAACGCCAGGTCCGCCAGTGTGCTGCCCGAGCAGCCGACGACACCGACCTGCGGGTAGCGCTGCAGGAACGAGACGATCGCGTGCGTCGACCCGATCCGCGCGGGCCCGGCGAAGGTGACCGGCAGGCAGGTGCTGATCCGCTGCCGCGAGCGGATGTCGCCGTTGTAGAGCGGGGAGAACTGGCCGTCGGCGTGGCACACCTCGAACCAGTTGCCGGGGCGGTGCGCCGGTCGCGTGTCGGCGATCCAGAAGCTGAACCCGTGCTTTTCGCACAGCTCGTGGATCCGGTCGCTCAGCTCGAACCGTTTGGCCACCGAGGTGTCGCGCAGCGCGATGGAGAACCGGACCGCCAGCGAGGCACACGGCGCCGCGATCTCCTTGCGGGTGCGCAGATCGTGGTTGCGTGTCTTCACGATGATGGGCAGCTGCGCGGGGCACTGGAGCGTGAGCAGCGGCGCCCCGCCGAGATTGGCCGCCTCCGCGATTTCCTTGGTCAGATCACGGATCGCGAGCCCGTGCCAGTCACCGACCTCGCGCGCGCCGGGGTCGATGCCGATCAGCCCTTCGAACGTCTGGGCGGATTCGTAGATGAACGTGGGATTCGGCCACGCGGCCTGGCGGAAGATCCAGCCGTCGTCGGTGGGCTGCGGCGGTTCGGCGCGCTGCGGCCCGTCGTCGGCCTCGACGGTTTCAGCCCCGTCCACCGGTTTGCGGGTGCGCGTCCCGATCACGACGCCGGCGCCGTTGGTCGCGGAACAGACCGCTTCCAGGAAGGTCGAGCCGGCGGCGAGCTCGCGCAGGTAGCCCTGGCGGGCCCGGACGTGGTGCACCTCGAAGTCCACTTTGGTCACCGGCCGCCGGGCTATCTCGAAGCCGGCTCTCGCCAGGTCGGCCACGTTGCGGATCGATGCGCGCGGGTCCCCTGGCAGAAGCGCCATCCCTACCCCCAGATGAGTCGAACCGGACGTTGGCGTCCCGTGGGCGCCGCTGTTTGCGCTCGCCGGCCCCGACCCAGCGCGGCACGCCGATCCGGGACAGCGGCACGGCGGATTCGTGCCAGGAGCGCTGGCCGAGCAGCAGCAGCGCGGTCAGCACCGGCAGCCCGACCGCGACTGTCAGCGAAATCTGCACGATCCGGCCAGTGCTCTGTGTCGCAATGGTAGCGGCGAATGCGGCCGCGGCGGCAATACTGAGCTGGCCGAGCGCCCTGGGCAGGGTGCCGAGATACCCGACCACGGTCCGCCGCGGCGGCAGCGAAAGCCGCGTGTAGAGGAACCCTGGCACCAGCAGGAGCATGGTGATCACGGACTGTCCGTCGCCGATGTGGGAAAGCGCTTCCGTGGCTTCCCGCCCGTAGGGCCACGGGCTGTGCGCGAGCAGCCAGCCGAGCACGAACGACACCATCGCGACCGCCAGCGCGTAGATCATGACGTTGAGCGGTCCCGATTTCGTGGAATCCTTCAGCACCAGCCCGGCCCGCACGTGCACCTGCTCACCGCGCACGTCGCCGCTGCCCGAGCGGCGCCAGTAGGCGCGGGCCTCGTTGTCGGTGACGGTGCTGACCAGCACCAGATCCCGGCCGAAATCCCGGTCGAGGAGCTCGGCGGCGGCGGCGCGCAGGTTCTCGACCGTGAACTGCGGATGCCGCAACAGGGAATTGTCGAGCTCGTTGGTCTCCGTCCGCACCGCGTCGCCCGTGGTCGCCGCCGCCGCCAGATCATGACAGGCGGGCAGGCTTTCCGGTGGCAGTCCCACCCCGGACTGGCCGGCCTCCCATTTCCGGCGGCGCAGCAGATCGGCCAGCTTGCGCAGCACGGTTTGTGCCTGCAGTTCCAGGATCTTGTGCGTGGCGCCGCCGGATTCCTCGAGCGTGGCGGCGTCCTTGCGTTCGGCGAGCGAGCGCAGGTCCGCGGCGAGCCCGTCGACCAGATGCCGGTCGGAGTCGGTGGACAGGTACATCCGGCCGATCTCGGCCTCCGGCGAGGTGCTGGCCACCAGGTGGTAGGACTTGAGCGTGGCCGGGACCGTCGTCTCGTAGCCGACGAAGTACCCGCGGCGGCTGGCCAGCAGCCGCTGCCACTGGTCGGTCCACCACGGTGCTTTCGCGTCGACGTGCAACGGGGTCTCGTAGCTGAGCCGGTGTTCGTCGACCGAATCGTCGAGGGAGACCACGAGCAGGTAGTCGCGGACCGCGACGTCGAGCAGTTGCGCGTATTCGACGAGGAGATCGGCGTAGTCGTCGAGAATGCGCAGTGCCATTTCCCGGCACTGCCTGCCGTAGCCGGGGACGGTGCCCGCGGCGGGCGGCAGGACGAACTCCTCGTCCGGATGGTTCCGCTCAGTGAGCAGCGTGAGCAGAGCCTGCTGGACCAGCCAGCGCGGTTCGTGCACCTGGAAGAGGAAGGTGTTGAGGTCCTGTTTCGCCGACTGGGCGTGCTCGTCGCTGGAGAGGATTCCGCGCAGCAGCAGGTAAAGCCCGGACGCGATGAGCCGGGACGCTTCGTGCTGGGTGAGGCGGGGCAGCTTCCGCCCGGCGCTGTCGTAGACGTCGACCGGTGACACGTCACGGCGCGGCAGCCGGGCCAGCGGCACCCAGAGCGACTGCCGGTGCGGGCCGGGGGCGCTGGTGCGGACGCCGTGCTCGTGACCGAGCAGGTCCTGCAGCCCGGCGGCCGCCTGGCGCTGGCCTTCGTCGAGCAGCTTGAGCCCGACGTCCACCTCGGTGATGCGGCGCGCGCTGCCGTGCTCCACCACGGTGAGCCGCTCGGTCAGCCGGCGCACGTGGTTGAGCCGCAACGAGGTGTCGAGCAGCGCGAGCCCGATGGCCGCGCCCTGGTGGGAAAGCCGAGGTGGTGCCCCGGGAATCGGTGTCGTCTCGATCGCGTGCCGCAGGCTGGCCATCCCGTCCACAACGGTGAGAGGCGGCGAGGCCACCGTGCGAGACGGCCGGCGGGGAAATCGGTGGCGGATTTCGGCTGTCCGGCGCAGTGTGTTCCGCCGGATGGCGGACATCTCGTCGGTGGCCGACCGGGCCGGCGGCAGGTCTACGACCTGCCGACCCGGGACGGCTATCCGGTGGTGGACAAGGAGAAGTTCCATAACTCCTTCGCCGGTGACATCACCCCGGAGCGTGCGGCTCGTCCCCAGCTGGTATCCGGTTACCACCGAGGACCCGGTCGTGGCCGGGGGCGGCCACGCGATCTCCGAGTCACAGCCGCCGGTCGTGGCCGAGCTCATCAGGCAGGCCGCCTCGGCGGCCTGAACCCGGTCAGGCGGTAATCCTCGCGCTGAGGGGGTCGGCCAGCAGTTCGGGCAGGGCCTGCTCGGCGACCGCGCGCAGGGCTGGCACCGCGTCCGGTGACACGAACTGGTGCGGCCACCGCACTCGTGTGCCGATCGGCGCCCAGCGGCCGATCGCGGCAAGCGTCTTGTCGAGTGCCGGGTCGGCGAAGCCGAGCGGAACGATGTGCCTGGCGATGAACTCGCGCAGCCGCCGTTCGAGGTCGAGCGCGGCCGCCTGGTCGGTGCTCATCAGGTCCCACCAGCGCACGGCGCCCGCCGGGCTCAGGCACGCGACGTTGGAGTACGAGCCCGCCGCGCCCTCGAGCCGGCCCGAGGCGAGGGTGTGGCCGGCGACGAACACCGCGAGCCGGTCGCACAGGTGCCGGGTCGCCTCGACGCCGGGCACCTTCAGGCCGATCAGCTGGGGCACCTCGTCCGCGAGCCGTTCCAGCAGTGCGGGCCCGATCTGGGTTTTGGCGTAGGGCGGGTTGTACAGCACGAGTGGCACCCCGTCCGCGGCGCCGGCCAGACCGCGCACGGCGGCGACGGTTTCGTCCGGTTGCAAGGGAAGCCAGTCGGGCAGCACGATCTGGATGGCGCCGGGCCGCAGGGCGGCGGCACGGCGCACCCGGTCGCGCGACAGCTGACCGCTCGGATGGCTCGCGCCCAGCTGGAACGGCACGCCCGCGGCGCTCGCGCGCTCGGCGACCAGCTCGTGCAGGCGGTCATATTCGGTGTCGGTGAGCGTGAAGAACTCGGCCGCGGTGCCGTTGGTGTAGACGCCGTGCACGCCGGAGCCGAGCAGCGCGTCGACGACCTGGCCGAGCCGCCCGAAGTCGATGCTGTCGTCGGCGTTCACCGGCAGCAGCACGCTGCCCCAGACGCCGGTGAGGTTTTCGGCCCGGAGTGGCGGCATGGGACTCCTTCCGTGGCGAGACATAGGACATCCTACGTCTCGAACACGGTGTCAGTCCCGCGCGGGTTCGCCCAGGTCGATGAGCTGGAGTTTGCCGAGCTCCTCCGGCGACATCGCGCTCGCCGCCGAGAGGACGCGCTGCTGGTGTTCGGTGATGCGCTCGTCCACCAGCGCGCTCAGGCGGTAGGCGAGCGCGCCCGTCTGCCGGACGGTGACCTCGTCGAGGGGCGGCTGGGGGGTGGAGGTGATGGCGATCCCGCTGACCTTCCCATCGGGCCCGGTGGCCGCGCCGACCTCGAACCGCTCGCGCGGGTTCTGCCCGGGGTCGGCGTAGTGCTTGCGCAGGCGGCGCAGCACCTTGTGCCACTCCAGCACCTCGCCGGGCAGCGCCGTCGCCTCGACGTCCTTCTCGGTCAGCCCCATGCCACGGTTCCCGCCGGTGAAGCAGCGGGCGTACGAGATGAGCGCCGTGGTCCAGACCCCTTCGATGACCACGTCGTCGCCCCGCCCGGCGAGCTGCTCGACGAGGTGTTCGCAACAGCGCAGTACAGTCTGCAGGTCGTTGAAGATCGAAGCCAGGTCGGCCAGCGCCTGTGCGGCGGGGTTCGCCAGCCGCCGCACCGTGGCCGGCCCGTCAATCGCGTTCGTCACTGTGCCCGCCCTCAGCGCTCGCCGACGCGACGCGGTCCCGCCGCTCCACCAACGTAGGCGGCCGCGGCGCGGGATCGTGTCTCACATTGAGACACCGGCGCTGAGCCTCGACCGGCGACCGAGTGGGACGTTGTAGGGTCCGGGTTTTATGGACGAGCTCGTTTACCAGGTCGCCGGTTCCGCGGCCAAGCGTGCGTCGCCGATCACCTTGGCCGAGGCCGGTTTGAAGGAGCGCGGGCATTTGCAGGAGTGGGTACTCGCGCACCCGGTGATGCTGGGCCCCGGGCTGCTGGTGATCACCAGCGAGTGTGACCGCTGGTCGTCGGCGCGTGGCCGCGAGCGGGACCGGCTCGATGTGCTGGCGTTCGACACTGACGGGCACTTGGTCGTGGTCGAGCTCAAGCGCGACCTGGCGCCGGAAACGGTCGAACTGCGGGCTTTGAAGTACGCCGCCTGCTGCAGCCGGTTCACGCCTGAGACGCTGGCGGCGGAGTACCGGGTCTGGCGGGCAGGCCGCGGCGAGCGCCGGCCATTGCGCTGGGCGGGGGAGGAAGCCGCTGAACTCGGCGCGACCGGCGACTTCACCGTCACCGGCCTGGTGCCCGATTCCGGGGGCGCCGGGCGGTGGCGTGGCGGCTGCGGGCTCGAACTGAGTTTCCGCGTACGTGAGGAGGGCGCGCGGCTGCTCGCGCGCGGGCTAGAAGGGCAGTGCTTCCGCCCGTGGGGCGTGCGAGGCGGCGGGGCGGGGACTGCCCGCGGTGTTGTCGGTGAACGGCGAGGCCCGTGGGCAAGGTGGACGTGCTGCCGCTGAATCGCAGCCTGCTCAACGGCGTCCGGTGTGGACTGTGATTCCGGCGGCGTCTTTCTGTTGCCACGCCGCGAGAACCGATCCGGACAGGGCGTGCGAGATCCGGGACGCGGGCCAGCCGAGCGCCGCGAGGTCGACGATCACCCGTTCGTCGAAGAGGGTTATCCAGACCAGCACCGCGTAGTCGGTGTCCTGCGGCGGGATTTCGCCTGCCTTGGCGAGTTCTCCCACCACCGGCGCGAGGGCGGCGTGCAGTGCGGAGGTGGGGGGATCGTCCGCGCGGACGCGTTCGAGGAAGCCCTCGGAGCTGCGGATCCGGGTGGCCGCCCGGCCCCACTGCAGCGCGAGGTTCACCCAGCGCGCGCAGATCTCGGTGAACCGCCCGGTGCCGTTGCCGGGTACCGCGGTCAGCTCGGCCACGAGCTCGTCGACCAGCCGGTAGTAGAACTCGTGGTGGACGTCGCGGACGTCCTCGAAATGCCGGTAGACCGTGGCGGTCGCGACCCCGCTCGCGCGGGCGAGGTCGGGCAGGCTGAACCCGGGTCCGCGTTCGGCGAGCAGGATGCCGGCGGCGTCGAGCAGCCTGTCCCGGGTCCGGGCCGTGTCGCGGCGCAGGGTCATTCGGTTCTCCCTCTCGGCTCCGGGTGATCGTATCGCCCGATGTTAAAGCGAGAATAACTTCCCATGTCGTGCCTTGACCTGGATGTCTTCGGGGCGCACTCTGCCAGCAGAGATGAGAAGTTCTTCTCGACTCTGGTCTTGTTTCCGTGTCCTCACGCAGAAGGGACCCGCCATGCCAACCCTGTCCCCGCCCACCCGCTGGCGCCGCCGCGGCACCGAGGCCACGATCGCCGCGAGCACGAGCGGCGAAGCCCGGCTAAGCCGCAGCCTCGGCAGGCTCGACCTCACCGCGATGGGCGTCGGCACCATCGTCGGCGCCGGCATCTTCGTCACCACCGGCGTGGTCGCGGCCACCAAAACGGGCCCGGCGATCGTCCTGTCGTTCGTGCTCGCCGGCGTGGTCTGCGTCCTGGTCGCGCTCTGCTACGGGGAACTCGCCGCGATGGTCCCGGTTTCGGGAAGCGCTTACACCTACACGTACGCGACCCTCGGCGAGACGCCCGCGTTCCTGGTCGGCTGGAATGTGCTGCTCGAACTCGTGGTCGGTGGAGCGGCGGTCGCCATCGGCTGGTCGGGGATGTTCGGCGCCGCGCTGGAATCGTTGTTCGGCCTCGCCCTCCCGCATTCGCTGACGGCGTCGCCGTCGGACGGCGGGATCGTGAACCTGCCCGCGATGATCATCATCGCCGTCGTGGTCGCCATTCTCGCCGGCGAGGTCCGGCTCACCGCGCGGGTCACCAAGGCGTTCGTGGTGCTGACCGTCGCGGTGCTGCTGGTGATCATCGCGGTGGGCGTGCCGCACATCCAGGCCGCCAACTGGGCGCCGTTCGCGCCGTTCGGCACCGGTGGCGTCATCGGCGGGGCCGCGATGGCGTTCTTCGCGTTCCTCGGGTTCGACGTCGTGGCGACCTCGGCGGAGGAGAGCCGCAACCCTCGCCGTGACCTGCCGTTCGCGATCCTGGTCTCGGTGCTCATCGCGACCGTGCTGTACATCGCGGTCAGCGCCGTGCTGACCGGTGTCTCGCCCTATCCCACCCTGAACAACGACGCACCGGTGGCGACCGCGTTCAAGGCGCTGCACCTGGGCTGGACGGGCGGGCTGATCCTCGCCGCGTCGGTGGTGGCGCTCACCAAGGGTCTGCTGATGGTCCTTTATGGACAGACCAGGCTGATGTTCGCGATGTGCCGGGACCGGCTGCTGCCCGGGGCATTGGCCAGGACGAGCCGCCGGGGTGCCCCGCTGCGCATCGCGGTCGTGCTCGGCGCCGTGGCCGCGCTGATCGCCGGGTTCGTGCCCATCGACGTGGTGGCCGAGCTGGTCAACGTCGGCGCGCTGTTCGCCTTCGCCGTGGTGTCCGTCGGGGTGCTGGTGCTGCGGCGCGTCGAACCCGGCCGGGACCGTCCATTCCGGACACCGTGGGTGCCGGTGGTGCCCTTGCTCGCGCTCGCGGGCTGTGTCCTGCTGGCCACCACGCTCGCGCCGCTGACCTGGCTGCGGTTCGGGGTCTGGCTGGTCGCCGGGATCGCGCTCTACCTGGGTTACGGCCGCCGCCGTTCGACGATGACCGCGGCCCCGGCGCCGCTGGCCGCCACCGCGGAGGCACGATGACCACGATCGACTCGCTGTACCCGCGGGATGTGGATTTCGCCGCGCTCCCCGAGATCCGCGAATCGGCGCTGAACGCGCTGCCCGACCCGGTGGCGGACTTCCTCGAAGGTGGCGCCGGGACCGAAACCACGGTGCGTGCCAACCGGTCCGCGTTCGAACGCCGGGTCATCCGGCCGCGGCCGATGAGCGGGGTGAGCGAGCCCCGGACGGACACCACGTTCCTCGGGATCCCGCTCGGGCTGCCGGTGCTGACCGCGCCGTTCGGCGGCGACGGCCTGTTCCACCCGGACGGGCACCTCGCCGTCGCGCGGGCGAACGAGTCCTGTGGCACCGCGTCGATCGTGCCGGAAGCCGGCACATATTCCTTCGAGCGCGTGGCGGAGGCCGCGCCGGTGGCGGCGCGGATCGCGCAGCTGCACCCGTTCGACCATTTCGGGCAAGGTGCCGGGCGAGCACGCGAAGCCGGCTACTCGGCGTTGTGCGTGACGGTGGACTGCCCGACGGCCGGATTCCGTGTGCGCAACAGGATCAACCGGTTCGACCCGGATCTGGAGTTCTTCGCCGGGAACGCGGCCGGTGCCGGAACACCGGGCGTGGCCGAGATGTTCACCCAGCTGATCGCGCACGGCGCACCCGCGTGGGACTGGGCAAGGCTGGCGGACGCCACCGCCCGGTGCGGCCTGCCGTGGATCGCGAAGGGGGTGCTGACCGCGGAAGCCGCCGAACGCGCCATCGAGGCGGGGGCCTCCGCGATCCTCGTGTCCAACCACGGCGGGCGGCAGCTGGATCCGGCACCGGCCACTTTGGACGCATTGCCCGAGGTGGCTGCCGCGGTCGCCGGCCGGGTGCCCATCGCGCTGGACAGTGGCGTGCGCACCGGCGCCGACGTGTTCCTCGCGCTCGCATTGGGTGCCGACGTCGTGGTGCTCGGGCGGCTCGCGATCTACGGCCTGGCGGCGAACGGCGAAGCCGGGGTGCGGCGGACCCTGGAGCTGCTGGCCGAGGAGCTGCGCACCTTGATGATCCTCGCCGGCGTACCCACGATCTCCGACTTCGGGCCGGCGCTGGTGGGGCAGCGGTGAAGTTCGCGTCGTTCGGTGCCGGTGCCGGGATCGTGGCCACGGCGGGGATCGCCGCCGTCGATCCCGGCACCCTGAAACCGCTTGCCACGGACTTCGACACTCAGGCGCGCTGGGTGCTCGAACACCTCGACGACGTGCTCGCCGAAGCCGGCTCCGGTCGCGAAGGAATCCTCCGGCTCGAATGTTTCCTCGCCGGCCGGGAGTGGTTCGGTGCCTGGAATGACCGGTACACCAGGCATTTCGGGCCGAATGGGCCGGCCCGCACGACGCTGGTGTGCGGGCTGGCGGTGGAGGGCTTGCTCATCGAGGTGCAGGCCGTCGCGGTGCTTGGCTGAGTCGGGCCCGGTGCGGCGGGGACGCCACCGCGGGATGGTCCCCGGTGGCGGTCCCCGCGAAGAACTCGGCGTTCATGGTCCGGTAGATCGCTTGCGCGGCAGGGAGTTCCTCGTCGAAGAAGATCTCCGACTGCGGGCAGACCGCTTCGCGGGCTCCACAGTCGATACAGCCGCCCGGTTCGGTGCCGCAGCCGGCCGCCGGTCAGTTCGACCTCGCCCTCGGGGGAGAGCCGCGCGAGCCGGTCGAGCAAGAGGTGTTCGCGCAGACGAATCCGCGGTAGGACTCGGTGCGCGTGACCCGGCCGAGTCCGAGTCCGGCCTCGGCCGCGGCGCCGTCGGTGCCGAAAGTCCAGCCGTGGTACTGACAGCGCAGGGCGCGTGAATTGCCGCGCGCTGCCTCGCGGATTCGTTCGGTCGAGCCTGCACGGCGTCTGCTCAGCCCTGCCTGGTCGGCCGGATCGTGAGGTCGCCGATTTCGATGTCCTCGGGCTGCTCGATGGCGAATGCGATGGCGTGTGCCACGGCGTCGGGGCTGATGCCGAGTGTGGCCATCGCCTGCTGGGCCTGCTCGCGTTGCGCGGGGTCTTCGACGTGGTCGACGAGTTCGGTGCGGACGAAGCCCGGCGAGATGGCGGTCGTGCGCAGCACGCCGTCGGTGGACTCCTGGCGCAGCGCTTCCAGGAGCGTGCGCACGGCGTTCTTGGTGCCCGCGTAGACAGCCTGCGTCGGCACGATCTTGAGGCCCGACGTCGAAACCGTGGTGACGAGGTGCCCGCGGCCCTGTGCGCGGAACACCGGCAGCGCGGCGGCGATACCGTGCAGGACGCCGCGCAGGTTGACGTCGATCATGGCGTCCCAGCTGTCGACGTCGAGGTCTGCCACGGGCGCGATCCGGGCGACTCCGGCATTGCTCACCAGCACATCCAGGCGCCCGAACCGGTCCACGGCCAGCGACACCAGCCGGTCGAGGTCGGCGCGGTCGGTCACGTCGACGTCCAGCATCTCCGCGCGGCCACCTTCGGCCCGGACGCGCGCCACGAGCGAGCCGAGCCGGTCCGTGCGCCGGGCGCCCAGCACGACGGCCGCGCCCCGGCCTGCCAATTCCAGCGCCGTGGCCGCGCCGATCCCGCTGCTGGCTCCGGTGATCGCGACGATTTTGCCGTCAATACTCATCGAGACGTCTCCTGCTTTAAGCTGACAACTGTCCGGTTATCGGAACCCACCGTATCGGACAGTTGTCCACTTTGTCGTCGGGGAGGTCGTCTCGTGGTCGGTCGTGAGCGCCGGTCGGACGCGGTCGCCAACCGCGACCGGATTGTCGAGGCCGCGCGCGCCGAGCTGAGCAAGTCCAACGGTGCGGCCGCGGAGCTGAAACTGCACCGGGTCGCCAAGGCCGCGGGCGTGGGGCAAGGCACCCTGTACCGGCATTTCCCGACCCGTGAGCACCTGCTGGCGGAGGTGTACCGGTACGAGCTGACCCAGCTCGTCGACGCCGTCGCGCCGTTGCTGGCGGAGCATCCTCCACTGCGGGCGCTGATCTGCTGGCTGGCGCGCCTGGTCGAGTACGCGCGGGTCAAACGCGGTGTGCTGGCGGCGATCGAGGCGTCGGCGTGGCAGGACCTCTGCCCGGGCCGGCACCATCGGCTCGACCAAGCACTCGAAATGTTGCTGGACAAGGGAAAGGCCGTCGGCGAAGTGCGCGAAGACGTAGCCGCGGCGGACGTCATCCTGCTGCTGGGAGCGTTGTCGCGGATACCCGAAGCGGAGTGGGAGGCGCGGGCACAGACGGTCGTCACGGTCATCGTCGACGGCATCCGGCCCCATTGAGCCGCGTTCACCCGGCTGGCGGCTGTCCGGGCCGCGGCCCCGGTGCACCATGTCCGCACGGGGCGTGCGGCGTGGCGCGTCGCCGATCATCGGCGAGAACCACGACACCGGGGGGCGAAGTGCCTGTTTCCGTCATGTCCGCGCGCGACCGGGCTCCGTGACCGCGCGGCTGCTGGTCGCCGGTGAGTCGGTGCTGATCCGGCAGGCGTTGCGGCATCTGCTGGACACGGTGCCCGACGTCGACTGGGCCGGTGAGTCGGAGCTGCGTGCGGACCGGCTCGCACAGGGCATTTCGGCGGCCGGGCCCGATGTCGTCGTCCTGCACGCGCAACCCGGCAGTGCGGCACTTTCAGCGTGCTATGCCGTCTGCGCGCCGTTGCCCACCGTGCTCCTGACTTCCGCCCGCGGGATCGAGGCCGACCTGCCGCGGGCGGTCCGCGCGGGCGTCCAGGGCTTCGTCGACGACGACGAGGACCCCGATCAGCTGCTGTCCGCGATCCGCGCCGTTTCCGGTGGCGGAGCGTGGATTTCGCCACCGTTCGCACGGCATCTGCTCACGCACTACCGGCAGCACACCGTGGAACAGCGCCGGGTCGCCACGCCGGGAACCCTGCTCAGCTCCCGGGAACGCGGCGTGATCCGGCTCATCGCGCAAGGCCTGTCCAACAGCGAGATCGCCGCCGAACTGACGCTGGCCGAGTCGACGGTGAAAACCCACATTTCCCGCGTGCTGCGCAAACTCGGCCTGCGGGACCGCACGCAGCTTGCGCTGTATGCGTACGAAAACGACCTGTTGTAAGTCAGCGGACGGACGAGCCGATCCCGATCCCGCCGTCCACGTCGAGCACGACCCCGGTGACGTAGCCCGCGGTCTCCGAACAGAGGAACGCGGCGGCTTCGGCGATGTCGGCCGGTGCCCCGATGTGCCCGCGAGGGACCTTCGCCGCCAGTTTCGCGCGGGCGGCGGCGTTCATCGACGCCAGCATCGGGGTGTCGATGAGCCCCGGGGCGATCACGTTCGAGGTGACCCCGTGCCGCGCGCCCTCCAGTGCGATCGTGCGCGCCATCCCGATCACCCCGGACTTGGCGGCGGCGTAGTTGGCCTGGCCGAAGTTCCCGCGCCAGGACATCGAGGACAGCGACAGGATCCGGCCGTAGCCGGCGGCCTTCATCGCGGTGAAAGCGGCGCGGCAGCAGTGGAACATCCCGCGCAGGCTGACGCCGACGACCGTTTCCCAGTCGTCGTCGGTCATCCGCTCCAGCCGGTTGTCCCGGATCACCCCGGCGTTGTTGACCAGTACGTCGATCCGGCCGAACTCCTCGGCGGTGCCGGCGATCCAGCCGTCCACCGCGGCCGCGTCCGTGACGTCCACAATGGAGGGACGTGTCTCGGTCGCGCAGCCGGCCGTGGTCTCCTTGACGGCACGCTCGTCGATGTCGCAGAGCGCCAGTTTCGCGCCTTCGGCCGCGAAACGTTCCGCCATCGCCCGGCCCAGCCCCCGGCCGGCGCCGGTCACCAGCACGACCCGGTTTTCGTAGCGTCGCATACCTCAGCCTTTCCTGCCCCGTTCGACGAACTCGGTGAGACTCGCCGCGACGCCGTGCTCGCGCCAGTGTTCGCCGAACGTCCGCAGCTCACGAACCAGCGCGTCGTCCGTGTCGGGCCGGTGCGCCAGCAGCTCCTTGACCCGGGCGTGCGTGCCGTCCCCGGCGGCCAGCAGCCGCGCCGCCACGGCCTCGACCTGGCCTTCGAACTCCTCCGGCGGCACCACCGAACACACGAACCCGGTGGCCAGGAACCGTTCCACCGCAACGAGTTCACCGGTGAGCATCAGCCACCGGGCGAATGGCTCGCCGACCTTGCGCGGCAGGCGCAGGCTCGCGCCGGCGCCGGGCAGCAGGCCCTGCCGGACGTGGCCGTCGCCGATCAGGGTGCCGGAGCGAGCGACCACGGCGTCACACACGAGCGCCAGTTCGAGGCCGCCGGCGACCACGTGCCCGTGCACCGCCGCGACGACCGGCTTGGCCGCCCGCTCGATCCGGGAGAAGCAGTCCGAGATGCTCGCGAGGAATGCGGCCGGGTCTTCACCCGAGCGGGCGAGCGCCAGCAGATGGCGCAGGTCCGCGCCCGCGCAGAAACTCGGGCCCGCGCCGGCGATGACGACGATCCTGGTCTCCTCGTCGGCCATCGCCGCCGCGATCGCCGCGTCGAGCGCCGCGATCAGCTCCGGGTTCAGCGCATTGCGCGCCCGTGGCCGGTTGAGCCGGATCCACCGGACACTCCCGGTCTGCTCGACCAGCACCGGTGCCAGTTCGATCGCTGTCACGGGCGGGCGACCGGGAGCTCCGCGCGACGACGGTCGCGCAGCAGGAAGCGCTGGATCTTCCCGCTCGGCGTTTTCGGCAGTGCCTCGGTGAAGTGCACCGCGCGCGGATAGGCGTGCGCGGCGAACTTCGTCTTCACCAGCTGCTGGAGCTCGGCCACCAGCGTCTCGCCGGCGAGCCGCATGTCCCGCGGCACCACGTAGGCTTCGAGCACCTCGCCCCGGACGTCGTCGGGCGCGGCGATGACAGCGCTTTCCACCACCTCGGGATGGGTGGCCAGCACGGATTCCACCTCGAACGGCCCGATCCGGTACCCGGCCATGATGATCACGTCGTCGTCGCGCGAGGAGAACTGGAAGTAGCCGTCGGCGCGCACCATCCCGGCGTCGCCGGTCAGGTACCAGCGGCCGTCCGCGGTGAACTTGGCCGAGCTCTTGTCCGGCGCGTCCTGGTAGCCGGTGAACCAGGCGAGCGGGCTGGTCCTGGTGTCGACGGCGATCCGGCCGAGCGTCCCGGCCGGGGCGACCTGGTCACGGTCGTCGTAGAGCACCCGCACCGACCAGCCCGGCGCGGCCTGCCCCATCGAGCCGGGCCGCAGCGGGCGGTGCAGCCGCGGATGATGGTGGTTGTTGATCAGCATGCCCGCCTCGGTCTGCCCGTAGTGGTCGTGCACGGGCACGCCGAGCGCGCCGACGGCCCAGTCGTTCACTTCCGGGGTGAGCGGTTCGCCCGCGCTGGAGGCGCTGCGCAGCCGGAGCCCGCCGGGCGCGGGCGTGCCCGAGGCACGCAGCGACCGGTAAACCGTGGGGGCGGCGGTGAAATTCGTGACGCCGAAGCGTTTGAGCACCTGCCAGGTCAGCTCCGCGGAGAACCCGGCGTGCAGCAGCATGCTCGGCACGCCGACGCTGAGCGACCCGAGGATGCCGAAGTACAGCCCATAGGCCCAGCCGGGGTCGGCGGCGCACCAGTAGACGTCGTCGTCCCGCAGCCCGATGCCGTATTCGACGTACGCGCGGAACCCGGCGATCGCCACCGCCGGGACCACGACACCTTTCGGCCTGCCCGTCGTGCCGGAGGTGTGGATGTGCACGATCGGTGCCTCGCCACCGAGCGCGGCGGCAGGGAAGCCGGGTTCCTGCGCGGCGAGCAGCTCGTCGAAGTCGAGATCCGGGGCCTGCCCGCCCGCCACCACGATCCGCCACGGCGGGTCGGCGGGCATCTCCTCGCCGGGGGCGAGTTTGGGGCGCTGGGCCTCGTCGCAGAGCACCACTTTCGCGCCCGAGCCGGTGAGCCGCAGGGCGATCGCCGGCGGGGCGAACGCGGTGAACAGCGGGACGTGCACGGCGCCGAGACGCCAGATTCCCAGTAATGCCACCAGATAACCGGCGCTCTTGCCCATCAGCGTCGCCACCCGGTCACCGGGGCGCACGCCGAGCCCGGCGAGCGCGGCGGCGAACCGTTCCGAGTCCGCGCGGAGCCGGCCGTAGGTGAGTACCGTCGCGGACAGGTCGGGCTCGACGACCGTGTAGGCCACGGCCTCGGCGGGGTACCGGTCGCAAAGCAGCCCGGCGACGCTCGATTCCGGGCTTCCGTACAGCTGGACCAGGTCGTGCACGTGAGCGACCGGATCGAGCGGAGCTGCGGTGGGGGTCGACATTGTCCGTCACCTTCGCGTCAGGTCGGTACTGTCAGGCGTACATTAGTACCCCAATTAGTGTCTGACAAGACGGAAACCGGTTCCCCGGCGCGGATGCGGGTACCTTGTAGTGTCCAGACGTATCCAGACCGGTACCCAAGCGTGAGGGGGCAGGCGTGGCCCGGACGAGCCCGAACTCGGTGCAGCCGAGAGCGCCCCGGCGCCGCCGGATCGACGACGCCCGGCGCGACGAGCTGCTCAGCCGGATCCAGGAGATCGTGCTGAGCGAGGGGTTCGCCCGGCTCACGGTCGACGACATCGCCGCGCGCCTGCAGTGCTCGAAGTCGACGCTCTACGCGATCTCGTCGAGCAAGGAGTATCTCGTCACGAGCGCCATCAAGCATTTCTTCCGTGACGCGACGGCGCGCACCGAGAAGCGGGTGGCGGAGGTCGACGACCCGTCCACCCGGATCGCGGTGTACCTGGCCGGCGTCGGCACGGAAATGCGGAAGATGTCGCGTGCCTGCTACGAAGACCTCGTCACGCACGACGCCACCCGCGAGATCTACGCGACCAACTCGGCCGCGGCCGCGCAGCGCGTGCGTGAGTACATCCGCGAAGGCGTGGAGGCGGGCAGCTTCCGCGCGGTGCACGCGGAGTTCGTCGGCGAAGCCGTGGCGCTGCTGATCGACGGCATCCAGCACGGCGAACTGCTCACCCGCACCGGCCTTTCTTCCGGCGACGCCTTCACCGAAGTCAGCGACCTCGTGCTGGCGGCGTTGACCAACAAAACACCGCCTGGCTGAGTTTTCCTTATCTCCCAAAACCGTGCGCGCTCGCACGGTTCCGGGGCGTGAGCACAAAGTTTCACTGGCCGACTCTTGCGTCAGCACTGATTTGGGTACTATTTTACCTTCATCAGTACCCAAGGCGATCTCGGGTGAACTGTTCCGCCTGAGGCGTTTGGCTCAACGATGAGTCGAAGGAGGACGTCGTGCGCTTTGATCGGCAGGCGGGGGTTGAGGTTCGCACGGGGTTCGGCCGGGGGCGGACCGTGCGGCGCAGAGCGGGAATAGCGCTGACGGCGGCGGTAGTGCTGGGCACCACGGCGTGCGCGGGTGCGGTGCAGGAAGCACAGTCCGGCGGCCAAGCCGGTGACACGCTGACGGTGGTGACGATCGCCCCGCCGCAAAGCCTCGATCCCGCGAAGGCGCAACAGAACGACGCCTGGTTCGAGCAGCTGGCCTACGAACCGCTCGTCGTCCGGCATTCCGACGGCACCCTCCAGCCGGGGCTCGCGACTTCCTGGAACTACGAAGGCACCGGCAACACCCGGTTCGTGCTGCATCTGCGGCCCGGGGTGAAGTTCTCCGACGGCAGCGAGCTCACCGCGCAGAACGTGGTCGACCACTTCACCTACATCACCGCCGCGCACGGCCAGCTCGCCCCGTTCTTCACCGGCGACACGTTCGCCGCCACCGATCCGCTCACGGTGACCGTCACGGCGGCCAGCCCGAACCCGAACTTCCCGGAGCTGCTGACCCAGGACTACCTCGTCGGCGGTGTGATCAGCCCGAAGGGACTGCAGGCGGCCGCGCAGCTCGGCACGCAGACAGCGGGCGCGGGCCCCTACACACTCGACCCGGCGCAGACCACCACCGGCGACCACTACACCTACGTGCCGAACCCGAACTACTACGACCCGGGCGCGGTGCACTGGAAGAGGGTCGTCCTCAAGGTGATCACCAACGGCCAGTCGGTGCTGAACGCGCTCAAGACCGGGCAGGCCGACGTCGCGGTCGGCGACGCGTCCACAATGGACGCCGCGAAACAGGCCGGGCTCACCATCGCGGCCGCGCCGTTGCTGTGGAACGGGGTCGTGCTCGCGGACCGGGACGGCACGCTGGCCAAAGCGCTGTCCGACGTCCGGGTGCGGCAGGCGCTGAACTACGCGACCGACCGCGCGGCGATCGCGTCCGCGCTGTTCGGCGGGAACGCCCAGCCCGCCGGCCAGATCACCGTGCCCGGCGGGTACGGCTACGACGCGGCATTGGACAACGCGTATCCGCACGACGTGGCCAAGGCGAAGGGCCTGCTCGCGGAAGCGGGCTATCCCAACGGTTTCCCGCTCCGCATCGTCACGCCCGAGTACCAGCAGATGAACCTGGTGGCGCAGGCGCTGGCACAGCAGTGGAAGGAGATCGGCGTCGAGCTGCAGATCACCGACTACGCCAGTACGACCGAGTACACCTCCGACGCGTTCGGCGCGAAGTTCCCGGCGTTCATGACCGCGTTCGGGCAGCTGCCGGTGTGGATGGAAGGACCGGCGCTGTTCCTGCCACCGGCGACCTACAACCCGTTCAAGACCCAGGACGCCACCCTCCAGTCGCTCTACGACCAGGCCGCGCGTTCCTCCGGGCCGGACAAGGACAAGCTCGACCAGCAGATCCTCGGACAGCTCACGCACCAGGCGTGGTTCGTCCCGGTGGTCACCACGACGCTTCCCTTCTACGCGAGGAAATCCGTGTCCGGCGCGGCGACCTCGGCCAAGGCGCCGCTGCTGTCGCTGTACGAGATCCAGCCGGCCGGGTGAGGGGCATGCTCAGGGAGACGGTGCGCTGGCTCGGTTCCTCGGTGGTGCTGCTGTTCGTGGTCACCGGGCTGACCTTCGTCCTGGTGTCACTCGCGCCCGGTGACGCCGCGAAGTCCATCCTCAGTGGACAGAGCACCGGCTACACCCAGGAGCAGTACGAGCAGACCCGCCGGCTGCTCGGCCTCGACCAGCCGCTGCCGGTGCAGTACTGGCACTGGCTGGAAAACCTCGTGCACGGCAGCCTCGGCACCGACCTGTTCAACGGGCAGCCGGTCACCGAGGCGCTCTCGGGCCGGATCGTGCCCAGCCTCTCGATCATCCTCGGCACCGTGCTGGTGTCCGGGGTGCTCGGGGTCTGGCTGGGGATCACCGGCGCGCGGCGGGCGGGCTGGACCGGGCGCCTGGTGGACGTGGTGTCGCTGGCCGGGCTCGCGATGCCGAACTTCTGGCTCGCGCTCGTGCTGGTGGAACTGCTCGCGGTGCGGATCGTGGCTTTCCCCGCGAGCGGGTACGTTTCGCCGCAGACCAGCCCCGCGGCCTGGCTGGCGTGCATCACGCTGCCGATCGTCACGTTGTCGGCCGGTGCGGTGGCCGTGGTGGCCAAGCAGACCCGGGACTCGATGGCCGACGTGCTCTCGGGCGAGTTCGTCACGATGCTGCGCGCCCGCGGCCTGTCCACGGTGTCCATTGTGTACAAACACGCGCTGCGCAACGCCGCCGTCCCGGTGGTCACCGTGCTCGGCCTGCTGCTGGTGAACCTGCTCAGCGGCACCGTGCTGATCGAATCGGTGTTCGCCGTCCCCGGCCTCGGGCAGCAGGCGGTGGCCGCCGGCAGCGGGCACAACCTGCCGATGATCGAAGGGATCGCGTTCTGCTTCACGATCGTCGTGGTGGCCGCCAACCTGCTCGTGGACCTGTCCTACCGGCTGCTCAACCCGAAGGCGCGGACGCCATGACCACCACCGATCCGGCGCGCGGCGTGTGGCGCGGGCTGCTCCGCAAACCACTCGGGCTTACGTCCGCGTGCTTCCTGGGCGTGCTCGCCGTGGTGTCGGTCGTCGTGCCGTTGACCGGCGTGGACCCGGAACGGCAGGACCTCGGCGCGGCGCTGAGCGGGCCGGCCCCGGCGCACTGGCTCGGCACCGACCGGCTCGGCCGGGACGTGCTGGTCCGGTTGCTCTCCGGCACCCGGTACACGCTGCTCGACGTGCTGGTGGCCGTCGCCGTGTTCACCGTGCTCGGCGTCGTGCTCGGGGTGGTGGCGGGGTTCGTCGGCCGCTGGGCCGACCGGCTGATCGGGCGGTTCGGCGATCTGCTGCTGGCGCTGCCCGGGATCATCGTGCTGCTCATGGTGCTCGCCGTGTTCCCCGGCAATGACGCGGCGGCCATGGTCGCGCTCGGGGTGATGAGCTGCCCGCTGCTGCTGCGGGTCGTGCGCGGGATGACGATCTCGCTGCGCAACGAGCTGTACGTCAAGGCGGCGCGGCTGTCCGGGCTGACCGAAACCCGGATCATGCTGCGGCACATCCTGCCCAGGCTCGCCGGGCCGATCATCGTGCAGGTCTCGCTGTTCGCGGCGGCGGCCGTGCTCGCGCAGAGCGCGTTGTCGTTCCTGGGGCTCGCCCGGCCGGAGACCGAGGGGCCGAGCTGGGGCAACATGGTCGCCGAAGCCTCGAACGTGATCAGCAAGGACCCGTGGCTGCTCGTGCCGACGGGTGGGATCCTGGCGCTCACGGTGCTGGCGCTCGGCCTGCTGGGTGACGCCGTCCGCGATCTGACCGTGGGCCGGTCCCGGCCGGAACCGGTGCGCTGGGACGGTCTGTCCCGGTCACCTGCGGCGGCCCCGCGTGCGGCTGGGAACTTGTTGTCCGTCAAGGGACTCGGCATCGAGTTCGGCACCACCGTCGTGCGCGACGTCAGCTTCGAGGTGGCGGCGGGGGAAGCGGTCGGGATCGTCGGCGAATCGGGTTGCGGCAAGACGGTCACCGCGAGGGCGCTGCTCGGGCTGCTGCCCGGTTCCGGCCGGGTTTCGTCGGGTTCGGTGGTCTTCGACGGTCAGGAGCTGATCGGCCTCGCCGACCGGGAACTGGCCCGGATCCGCGGCTCGCGGATCGGGCTGGTCTCACAGGAACCCCTGAGCGGACTCGATCCCTCGTTCCGGGTGCGCGGCCAGCTGGTCGAGGTGATCAGGCGGCACCGGCGGATGCCGCGCCGCGACGCGCGCGCCAGGGCCGCCGAGCTGCTGGAGCTGGTCCGGTTGCCCGCGGACGTCGCCCGTCGTTATCCCCACGAGCTGTCCGGCGGGATGGCGCAACGCGTGTCCATCGCGCTCGCGCTGGCCGGCGAACCGGCGCTGCTGATCGCCGACGAACCGACCACCGCGCTCGATGTCACCGTGCAGGCCGGGATTCTCGCGCTGCTGCGCGAGCTGCGCACCCGGCTCGGCATGGCGATCATCCTCGTCACCCACGACTGGGGCGTGCTGGCGGACCTGTGCGACCGGGCGCTGGTGATGTACGCGGGCGAGGTCACCGAACAAGCAGGCGTGGAGGAGCTCTACGCGGCGCCACGGCATCCCTACACCGAGGGGCTGCTGGCCGCGAATCCGCGGCTGGCCCCGGCCGGTGACCTGCTGCCCGCCATCCCGGGCAGTGTCCCGGCTCCCGCCGACTGGCCGCCCGGCTGCCACTTCCAGCCCAGATGTCCTTATGCCACAACCGAATGCGGTACCGGCCCGATCCTGCTCACCGAACTGGGAGCCGGCCGGGTGAGCCGCTGCATCCACTCCGACGAGATGGCGGTGCGATGACCCCTCTACTCGAGCTCCGCGGGCTGACCGTGCAGTACCGCCGCAGCCGCCGGTCCGCGCTCACCGCGGTCCGCGGCATCGACCTGAGCGTCGGTCAGGGGGAGACCGTCGCCCTGGTGGGCGAGAGCGGGTCCGGGAAGTCGTCGCTCGGCAACGCGGTGCTGGGCCTGGTCCCGGCCGCCGCGGGCGAGATCTTCTTCGACGGCGAGGACATCACCCATGCCACGGCCGGCCGGCGCCGGGCGCTGACCGCGGACATCCAGGCGATCTTCCAGGACCCGTACGGCTCGCTGAACCCCAGGCGGACCGTCGGCCAGACGCTGAGCGAGCGCAAGGGCGGCGAGGACGTCACGGAGGCGCTCAGGCGGGTGGGCCTTCCCGTGGAGTCGGCCCAGCGCTATCCCGCGCAGTTCTCGGGTGGGCAACGGCAGCGGATCGCCGTCGCCCGCGCGCTCGTCGTCCGGCCGAGGCTGATCGTGTGCGACGAGCCGACCAGCGCGCTGGACCTGTCCGTGCAGGCGCAGGTGCTCAACCTGCTGAAGCAACAGCAGCGGGATCTCGGGCTGAGCTACCTGTTCATCACGCACGACCTCGCCGTCGTCCGGCACATCGCGCACCGGGTGGCGGTGATGTACCGCGGCGAGATCGTCGAATCGGGCCCGGTCGAGCAGGTCTGCGAAACGCCGCGCCACCCCTACACCCGGGCCCTGCTCGCGGCGGCCCCGGTGCCGGATCCCGTGGCACAGCGCCGGAAACGCGAGAAAACGGGGGAACCCCAGCCCGGCGTCCCTGCTCTGCTTGCGAGGAAACATGCCAGCTAGGAACATCCTGTCCGTCCGCCCGGCGCGGCACCTCGTCGAGGTCCGGCGGGACGTGCGGATCCCGACCGCGGAGCCGGGCGTGACCTTGTCCGCCGACGTTTTCCGCCCGGCGGACGCCGGCCCGGTGCCCGCGCTGCTCACGATCCTGCCCTACCGCAAGGACGCGGGCGCGGGACTCGCGAACGGGCCCACCGCGCACTGGTTCGCCGAACGCGGCTGCGCCAGTGTGCTCGTCGACTTCCGCGGCACCGGCTCCTCGGACGGCAGGCAGCGGCCGCCATTCGACCCCGGCGAAGCCGACGACGGCGTCGCGGCCGTCGCGTGGGCCGCCGAACAGCCCTGGTGCAACGGAAACGTGGGCATGTGGGGGCATTCCTACGGCGCGATCCTGTCCCTGCGCACGGCGGGACGGAAACCTCCGGCGCTCAAGGCGATCATGCCGGTGATGGGGATGCTCGACCCCGAACTCGATTTCGTGCACCCCGGCGGCCGCCGCGGTGGCCTCGGTTCGCTCGGGCAGTGGGGGCTCGACACGTTCCTCAACCAGTTGCTGCCGCCGGTTAACGACTACGGCTCGGAGGTGGCGCGGCGGCGCTGGCGCGAACGGCTGCACACGGCGGAGCCCTGGGTGCTGGACCTGTTCCGGCACCAGCCGGAGCACCCGGTCTGGCGGCGGCGGGTGGTGGACCCGGAGCTGATCTCGGTGCCGTCGTTCGTCGTCGCGGGCTGGCGGGACCTGTTCTGCGACGCGACGATCCGGGCCTACGAACGGATCGGCGCGCCGAAGAAACTCCTCGCCGGGCCGTGGATGCACACCACGCCGGAGGCGTCGCCGTTCGATCCGGTCGAGTTCCGGGTGCTCGCGCTGCGCTGGTGGCAGCACTGGCTCAGCGGCCTCGACACCGGGCTGATGGACGAGCCGCCGGTCACCGTCTACCGCCAGGGCGCGTCGCCGGGATGGCAGTCGCTCGATTCCTGGCCGCCCGCGCACCGGGACGAGGTTTTCGCCACCGAGGGCGATCCCGTGCTCCGGCCGGGGCCCGGCAGCTGCGCCGGGGTGATCGCGGAAGGCGGAGCCGACCCGACGGCCGGTGCGCTGAGCGGGCTGTGGGGACTGCCCACCAGCGGTTTCGGCCTTCCGCTGGACCAGCACGACGACGACCTGCGCAGCCTCACCTTCACGAGCGCGCCGCTGCGGCAGGAACTGGTGATCGCCGGGCGGCCGACGGTGACGGTCCGGGGTGAGGTGTCGGAAGCCACGGCGCGGTTGTGTGACGTCGACGAGCAGGACCGCTCGACGTTGATCAGCGCGGGCGCGCCGACGTGTTACGCGGTCCGGGCCGGGCACCGGCTGCGGATTTCGGTCGGTACCGCCGACTTTCCCCGGCTGTGGCCGGTCACGGCACCCGGGCTCCGCGTGCGGGGCGTGGCGGTCACCCTGCCCGTGATCGACGAGTTCGTGCCCGCCGAACTGCCGGTGCCCGAGCCCGTACCGGCCGCGGGAGAGCAACGTCCCGTGTGGACGGTCACCCGCGATCTGATCGACGACGGGATCGCCGTCACGCTGGGCGGGATGGTCGCCGGGCCGACACCGGACGGTGCGCACCGGCTGGAGATGCGCCGCGAGCTGACCGCGCGCGTCCACCACGGCGCCGAGGCCGACGCCGTGGTGGAGGGCACCGCGACCGCGAACCTCCTGCTGGCGAACGGGGAAACGGTCGCGGTTCGCGCGGAGCTGCGGCTGACCGACAGCACCGTGACCGTGACCGGCCGCGTCGAGGTCGACGGCCGATGCGCCTTCGCGCGTCGCTGGGAGGAGAGCCGTTAGCCCAGGTGCCACTCGCGCTGGACCACCGGCCGCTCGTCGATCAGGGTTTCCGCCGTGGCCACTCCTTCCGCGCCGTCGATTGCGATCCCGGCGCGCACAACGACTTCCTCACCTTCCTCGCTTTCGAGCCGGAAGCCGGCGTGCACCGTCATCGACGCCGACGCGGGGTCGTCCATCCCGACCCGTGCGGTGGCGCCGAACGTCCGCTCGGAGATCCGCGCGCCGTCCGGGGTGTAGAGCCTGCGCTGGTTCGCGCTCAGCTCCAGCGTGACCCCCTCCGCCACGTGATCACGCGAGATCCGCCAGACCGGCCGCTGCGCGAACTTGAGCATGCCCCGGTCCCGCGCCGGTGTGGGGTAGGGCCGCTCCGCCGGCGGCAGAGTGTCCGAAATGGACAGTTCCACGCGCGCGGCCCGGATGCCGAGTACCTCCCGCGCCGGTGCCGGCCACAGGCGGGGGAAGTCGCCGTCGGAAAGCACCAGCCGGAGCCGATGCCCCGGCAGCACGGTGTGGCAGGACGGATCGAGCGTGATCGGCTGTCCAGGCTCGGCCGACAGCCCGTTGGCGATGACCGTCGACCGGCCCTGCTCGTCCACGTCCGCGAGCTTCGCCACGCACCGGCGCACGGTCGACACGTCGGCCAGTTCGAGCGTGACGAGCGCGGTTCCGGTGATCCGTAACGGCTCCGCGAGTGGCGCGGTGCTGAAACTGAGCGAGCGCTGGTCGTCGTCGTGCTGGTCGAGGGGATAGCCGAGGTCCGATATCGGCATCGTCCACAGGCCGCCGAGCAGTCCCGCCGTCGGATCGGTCAGCCGGCTCACCACGACCTCGGCCGCGCCGGGCACGAGCCCGCGCCCGGGCGCGGCGGAGAAGGTCACGCGGCGGGCCGGCGGTGGCCAGGTTTCCGGCTCCGCCCAGCGGTTTTCGCCCTGCACGTACACTCGGACACCGGTTTCCGAGCCCGAACCGCGCAGCCAGCCGCCGAACCAGTCGCGGGCCATCGACAGTGACTCGACCGGCGCCAGCGCGGCGTTCTCCGGAAGATCATGCAGCCAGGGCCCGACGACGAGGCTCTTGGGCGCGGCGATCTTCCGGTAGGTGTCGAGCATCGTCGCGCGGCAGAGGTCCAGCCAGCCGCCGATGCACAATGCGGGTGCGGCGATCGTGCTCGTGTCCACGTCCCGTGGCCGCCAGTCCGGGTCTCCGGGGCCGTGGCGCCAGGCGTCGGCGATCCACGAGTCCATCACCTCGGCGCGCTCGCGCCACACCTTGCGCCGCACCTCCAGGTCCGGACCGAGCATCGGCGGGAGGAAGTCGTTGAGCATCTTCTCGATGCACGGCAGCATGTAGAACCCGATCCCGCCGCGGATCCCGCCCGGGTGCACCAGGTCGCGCTCCCAGCTGGTGAAGCCCATCACCGGCACGATCGCCTTCAGCTCGGGCGGGCGCCGGCTCGCGGTCAGCAGTGTCAGCGCCGCGCCGCCGGAGAACCCCCACATCCCGATTTCGCCGGTGCACCAAGGCTGCCCGGCGAGCCAGGAGATGATCGCCGCGCCGTCCTCGCCTTCGCGCGGGTCGAGCGGTTCGCGGGGCATCCCGTCGGATTCGCCGATGCCGCGGCAGTCCACGACCAGCGTCGCGAACCCCGCTTCGGCGAAGAACCGGAAACAGCGGACGCCCAGTGTCCTCCGTCCATAGTGGAAGGTGACGATCCCGGGCACCGGCTCGGCGGTGCGTGGCCGGTAGAGATCCCCGGCGAGGCTCGTTTCCTCGTCCACCGGCACCCGGATGCCGGGGAAAGTATCCACTTCGTACTTCATGCTGCAGCCTCCCGATGTTGTGCGCGAAGGAGAAAACCGACGATGAGCGCCGCGATCGCGACCACGCCCGCCGCCCAGCCGCCCGCGATGGCATAGCCGTGCGCCGTCGCACCCACTGCGGCGGCGGCGGTGTTGAGCGCCGCCGTGCCGAGCGAAGCGCCCAGTTGCTGCGAGGTCGTGACGAACGCCGAAGCCACCCCGGAGTCGCGGGCCCCGACCCCGGTGGTGGCGAGGTTGATCGCGGTCGGCACCGCGAACCCGGCCCCGGCGCCGAGCAGCACCTGCGAGGGCAGCAACAGCTCCCAGTAAGACGAATCCGGCGCGAGTGTGGTGAGCAGCCCGAGCCCGGCGGCCAGCAGCATCATGCCGCCCTCCAGCAGCGGGCGAGGACCGGTGACGGGCAGCAGCCGCCTGGTCAGCGTGGTCGAGGCAACAACGTTCCCGGCCACGAACGGCAGGAAGGCCAGCCCGGTCACGAGCGGGCGGAAACCCATCACCACCTGCAGCTGGTAGGTCAGCAGCAGGAACATCCCGAACATGCCGAATCCCGTTGCCGCGACGGACAGGCAAGCCGCCGCGCGGCCGCGGTCGGCGATGACGCGCAGGGGGAGCAGCGGGCTCGCGGCGGTCCGCTGCCGGACGACGAACCCGGCCAGCAACAGCACCCCGCCACCACCGGCGAGTGCACCACCCACGCCCGAGCAGGCGCAGGCGAGTGCCGCGAACCCGGCCCCGCCCAGTGCCGCGCTCGGCCAGTCCAGCCGGATTCCGCGGTGCCGGGGGAGATCGGTGAGTGCGTACCGGCTGCCGAGCGCGGTCACGACCGCGAGCGGCAGGTTGACGTACAGGCACCAGCGCCAGCCGAGGTACTCGGCGAGGGCACCGCCGGCGAGCAGGCCGACGGCGGTCCCGGACATCGCGATCGCGCTCACCACGCTGAACGCCCGTGCCCGCTCGCGGACACCGGTGAACGTGACCGCGAGCATCGACAGCGTGGCCGGGGCCAGCAGGGCCGCGAAGGCACCCTGCCCGGCCCTGGCGGCGATCAGCATCGCCGGGCCCGTCGCGGCTCCACCGAGCGCGGACATCGCCGCGAACCCGGCCGCGCCCACGATCAGGATGGTCCGGCACCCCCAGCGGTCGGCGAGCCTGCCGCCCAGGAGCAGCAGCGCGCCGAACGCGAGGGTGTACGCGGTGAGCGTCCACTGCCGGGTCCCGTCGGACATGCCCAGCGCCCGCTGCGCCGAGGGCAGGGCGATGTTGACGATCGTCGTGTCGATCATGACGAGCAGCTGCGCCAGCCCGATCACCCCGATGGCCTGCCACCGGCGCCCGGTGTCCGGCCCCACCGCGACAGCCATCAGCTCAGCCCGTATCCGCCGTCGACCGCCAGCACCTGCCCGGTCAGGTAACCCGAGCCGGATCCCGCCAGAAACCCGACCGCTTCGGCGAATTCACCGGGCTCGCCGAACCGGCCCGACACCGTGCGGGACAGCACCTGATCCCGCAGCCGGCCCGTTTCGCTGAACGCCGTACCCATGCCCGCGTCGAGGAAGCCGGGCGCGACGGCGTTCACGTGGATCCCGTCGATCGCCCAGTCCGCGGCGAGCGCGCGGGTGAGCCCCTCGACACCCGCCTTCGACGCGGCGTAGGCGCTCACCCCGCGACGCGGGAGCCGCGCCATCACCGAGGACGTGAGCACCAGCCGCCCCGAACCGGACTCGGCGAGATACGGATGCGCAGCGCAGGCGGTGAGGAAGCTGCCGGTCAGGTTGACGTCGAGCACCGCGCGCCAGGAGTCGAGGCTCAGCTTGTGTGCCCGGCCGGAGGCCGGCGCGATCCCGGCGTTGGCGACGACGGAGTCGATCCGGCCCAGCGAGCCTGCCACCGTCGCAAACGCCTCGGCCACCTCGTCCGGGCGCGACACGTCACACGTGACGGCCACGCTTTCCACCGGCAGCCGGTTCGCCAGCTCCTTCACCGCGGTCCCGTCCCGGGCCAGCAGGCCCAGCGCCGCACCGGATTCCGCGAACGACTCGGCGAGCAGCCGCCCGACGCCACGGCTGGCGCCGGTGATGACGACGGCCCGCCCGGCGAGCCCGCTCATGCGCCCTCCT
>NZ_DASZWC010000039.1:0-268210 GCF_035546795.1 Amycolatopsis sp. | reverse complement strand
GGCCTGGGTGCGGGTGATCTGGCGCTGCTGGCAAAACGCAACCCCCTACAACCACGCTCTGCACGGCGGCGCTCAACACCTCATCGATCAGCAGGTCGCGGCCTGATTCTGATCTAGAGGTTGACACAAGGGGTGTCATGCGGCGCTCCGGGTCGGGCCGGGGCTGGCGACCGGGTGGTCGGCGGCCAGGCGGGTGAGGGCGATGTCGTGGAAGGCGGGGTTGAGATCGATGCCGATGTAGCGGCGGTGAAGGCGGCGGGCGGCAAGTCCGGTGGTGCCGGTGCCGCTGAACGGATCGAGCACCACACCACCGGGTGGGCAGCCGGCCGCGATGCAGCGCAGGGGCAGCTCGATCGGGAACGCGGCGGGGTGGCCATGCCGCTGCGGTCGGGTGGGAATCGACCAGACATCCCCCGGGTTCTTCCCGGGATTCGTGCCGCGGTGGGGTGGTTGGCGGATGGGGTCGAGGTCGAAGTGGTATCGCGCCTGCCTGGCCAGCAGGAACAGCAGTTCGTGGCGGCAGGCCAGGCGGTCCCGGACCGGGGTCGGGGTGGCGTTGGGCTTGTGCCAGATGATCGCGTTGCGCAGGATCCAGCCGTCGGCCTGCAACGCGAGGGCGACTCGCCACGGCATCCCGACCAGGTTCTTGAACGGCACGTCGGCCGTGGGCCGGAAGCGGGGTTGGCGATCCTGGCCGGGCTGCGTGCACCAGTAGCCGTCCGAGTTGGTGGAGTAGCTGTCGCCGAGGTTGAGCCACACCGTCCCGGTGGAGGTCACTACCCGGTGGAGTGCGGCGAAGACTCGGCGCAGGGCGGCGATGTGGGCGCTGGGGGTGGCTTCCAGCCCGTACTGGCCATCCACGCTCGTGGCGCCGCACCGTCGACAGCGGCGCGGTTGGCTGACCGAGGCCAGCAGGTGCTCGTCCTCGGCGCGGTGTGCGCAGGCAGGGTCGCCGCCCTTCCAGGTGCCGGTGGCGTAGTCGCGCAGGCGCCAGTACGGCGGGGAGGTCACCACGCAGTCGGCCGTGCCCTCGCCCAGCCGGCGCAGGATGCGCAGGGCGTCCCCGACGTAGAGGATGAGGTCGGGCTCGCGGTGGTGGGCGGCTGGGCCTGGCCCGGCGTGGTGCACGGGCGCGCACATAGCTGACGTCGGTGGTCGACGCTGAGGCCGCGTGGCGTCCCGGGTTTCGGTGGTGTTCACGCGGCGGCCCTCCAGTCGTCTGGGGTGGGCGTGGCATGGTCGCCGTGCGCGAGGCCGAGCCGGTTCAGGCCGATGTCGTGGAAGTCCGGGTTGAGGTCGATGCCGATGTAGCCGCGGCCCAGGCGACGGGCGGCCAGTCCGGTGGTCGCCGCGCCGCTGAACGGGTCGAGCACGACGCCGTGCGGTGGGCAGCCGGCCGCGATGCAGCGCAGCGGAATTTCGATCGGGAAGGCGGCGAAATGCGCGGCGCGCAGCGGCCGGGTGGTGATCGACCACACGTCACCGGGGTTCTTGCCGCGGGGATGCGCAGCGGTGTGGTGGTGGCCGGTGGGGCGCATCGCCTGGCCGGGCGGATGGCCGGTGAAGGCGGCCGTGTCCCGGTACTTGCCGGAGGTGCCGTAGACGGTGTGGCCACGTCGCCGGGCGGTGGCGTCGATCCCGCCGTGCCGGCCTTTCCTGCCGCCGATGACGACCCCCTCGGTGAGTGCCTCGGGGCGGCTCAGGGGTTCGCGAACGGGGTCGAGGTCGAACCAGTAGGTGGGCTGCTTGGCAAGTAGGAACAGCAGTTCGTAGCGGTTGGACAGCCGGTCGCGCACGGACTCGGGCATGGCGTTGGGCTTGTGCCAGACGAGTGCGTTGCGCAGGATCCAGCCGTCGTGTTGGAGGGCGAACGCGACCCGCCAGGGCATGCCGACGAGGTTCTTGCGGGGAATGCTGCGTGTGCGCTGCACGCCAGCGTGGCGGACCGATTCCCGCAGCGGTGCCGCGGCCGCCCGCCCCGACAGCGTGCTCGTCCGCATCGGGTCGCGAGTGCGGCCGGGTGGGTCGGCGCTATAGGAATCGCCGAGATTGAGCCACACCGTGCCGGTGTCGACCAGCACCCGCCGCAGGTGGGCGAACACCGCGCGCATCGTGTCCACATACGCCTCGGGCGTGGGTTCCAAGCCGTACTGCCGATCCTGGCGGACCGCCCCGCACCGCAGACAGGTCCGTGGATTCCCGCCGCGGTGCGCGGGCGAGGCGGGATAGGCGGCCCCCGGGTCACGTGACTGAGTATGGGATTGAAATTGATTGGTGCCGCGGCCGGTGGAGTGCGCACAGTCAGCCCGCCCGCCGATCCAGGTGCCTGTGCCGTAGTCGCGCAACCCCCAATAGGGCGGCGAGGTGACCACGCAGTGCACCGACGAGTCGGCGAGCTCGGACAACACCTCGACGGCATCACCGGTGTAGAGGCTGACCTGGGAATCGGTGAAGTAAGGCGGGCGCATCACGCGGCCCTCCCCAACCCGGTGGTGTCGCGGCGGGGGGCGCGGTGCTGCGAGCGGGCGAAGGTCGCGTCGTCCACCAGCGGCTGGTGCGCGCCGGGCGCTGAGCGCATCCACTCCTCGGGTCGCGACGGCCCGGCCCGCGACGCGGCGTCCGCGGACTTGGCGCCCGGTGTAGCCGGCGCGGACCAGCTCGGCCATGGCGTCGCGGGCGCGACGGGTGTTCTCGGCGTGGTACTCGGCCAGCACCGCAGCACGCACCCGCCGGGACACGACGCTCGCAGCGCGGGATGCGATATTCCCACCGGTGCCGCTGCGCTCGCGCCCGGACAGTTGTCTGCTGGTGGAACCGAGTCGGCCACCCGAGGCTTGTGCGACGGCCAGGCGCTCCTGGGTGTCGGACACCGGGCGGCGCCCGCGGTGTCGCCGCGAGGCCACGGTCGGGATCCGTGCCAGCACTCGTCGGGCTCTGCGGGCGGCGAACGCGCCCCCCGGTGCCGGGCTGGCTACCGCATCCGGTGCGGGCTGGGTGCGCTCGATCATGTCGGGGTCCTGTTCGTCGCGGGGTGACGGGGCCTGGGCGGCGTGCTCGGTGCCGGGTCGGTGGGCGATCTCGCCGCGGGGGCGCGGCGTACCGGGAGGGCAACGGTGTCGGCGCGCGGCGCGCAGGGCAGCACGCTGGCGGCGGAAGCGGGGGTTCCAGCCGCAGTCCCGGCAGTACAGGCGTGTGCTCATGCGGCTCGCACCCAACCGTCGCGGGCGGCATCGGTGCCGGCGTCGGTCGCGTGCGGCCGCGGCGGTGCCGAGACAACGAGAGACGGGGGTTCCCCGGCGGCGAGGGTGGCTGGCTCGGCCAGGGCGGGGGCGCGGAACACCAGGACGTCGTGATGGACCGACAGCAGCGTCGGCACGCCGGCGGCGCGGTCGCGGGCAGCGGCGCGGCGCTCGGCCAGCGACGCGCGGGTGACCACGCGGCTGCCGCGCAGCTCACCCAACATGGCCACGCAGCGCGCCGCCGGGAGGAACCCCACGGCCTGTCCGGCGGCCAGCACCCGGCTCGGCAGGTCCAGCAGCGCCCCGCCGTGCCGCCACGGCCGAAGGGTGATGACGACATGCCCGCCGGGGCGCACCAACGGCCGGCATTGCCGCAGAGCGTGGGTCAGCCTGGCCATCGCGTGCGCCGGATCGGCGTCATCAACGACACTGCCGGCGCGGGGGCGCAGGGCGGTGAGCACCAGTCCGACGCGACCGGCCATCCCGGCCGCCCGCACGCTGGCCAGCAGTCGCGGATCGCCGTCCAGGACGCAGCCATCCCGCCATGCCCCGTGCCGCTTGGCGGCCGTGACGTTGGCGCGCGCGGTGTTCCACCAGCGGGCATTCGGGGTGAGTCCGACGGCGTGCCGACCGGCGCGCAGCGCTTCCACCAAGACAGTGCCCGCCCCGCAGTCCGGGTCCAGCACGACCTCACCCGGCGTGCTGTAGTCCGCGATAGCGCTGGCGGCGACCGCGGGCACCACCCGCTCGGTGTCGGCTGCGGTGTCCGCCACGTAGCCGCCGTCCCGCAGTTGGCTGATCTCGTCGTGCTGCCCGGTCGGCCACACCGAAAGTGCCGCCGTGGCGGGCTCCTCCCCCACCGGCCGGTAACGGGGGCCGGAACCGACCACCCCGTCACACATCGGAGGTCTCCGTGTCGGCCGAGGTGGTGGGGGCCGCCGGGAACCTGGTGAAGACGAGCAGATCGGAATGCACGCGCGCGGGAGTTGAAGGCGCGCCGGCTGCCCTACCCGGGGCGGCTAGGCAACCGGTGGCGGAGCCCGCGCCGATGTCCAACGCGTCCTGCCGGACGGGGACCCACAGCAGCGCAGCGTGATCGCGATAGGTCAGCCCGGTCTGCTGGATAAGACGTACCAGCGCCCCGGTGGGATCGGTCAACCGTCCCGCACGATGGTCACCATGCGTGACGACCGCGAGAGTGCCATGGAAGGCCAGCAGACGATCCCAATCCCAGGCGTGCACCCAACCCGGAGCGTGCGGGTCGACGGCCGTGATGATCAGGTCGAAGCGCTCCGACGGGTCAGCCGCTGGCCCGCTGGCCGACGCGATCGCGGCGCGCGGGCCGGACCGGCCGCCCCTGACGGGATCCTGGTCAGTGCGGCCGAGGTCTCCGTCCGACTCCGGTGCATGGACCGGCGGCATGGACCGCTCGGCGATGCCGTCGGCAGTCGGACTCTCGATCGGACCGGCCGTGTAGGTCTGGATGCCGCGCCCAAGTCGGACCACGGTCCATGCGGCCTCCTGCAGTCCGGCGTACGGGCCGTGACCCCGCCCGCTACCGACCTCCGCCGGTGCGGATGCGGTCCGCAGGGAGCCGCCTGGTGAGGCCAGCAGCAGGACCCGCTGGCCGGGTTCGGTGTAGGTGGTGACGATCTTGACCACGGCGGTCAGCAGCCAGTCGGCGAGCAGTCCGGTGCCGTCCCGGTGCTCGCCCTGGCCGCAGGGCCAGACCGTGGACAGGGGCCGGTGCCGCAGTGTCAGTCGGGGTGTTCGCGGGCGGCGCGCTCGCCCCAGCGGGGACACCGAGCCACGAGTCCGTTCGGGACGCCGCGTGTGGGGGGAACCAGAGGTTGCGCCGTCGTGGCCTGTGCCGTTGCCGCGGATCATGGGTGGCTCCTGGGCGGGTCGGTGGTGTTTGCACTAACACCCCTGAAGCCCCTTTTTCAGCCCCGTTTTGGACACACCACGACGACGTTCTTTCGCGACCCGTGGATAAAGCATCGAGATCCTGCCCCCTAAAATCCTGGGCTATTGTGCGCTCCAGCGGCGACGCGATGTCCGAATCCGCGCCCGTGTCGGACTCAGCCACATTTCCGGCACATTTTCCAAGATTTTTCTCACTGTCGGAGTTGATCGCTTAAAAGATCTTGTTCAGCCTTGGTCAGAGTCCAGCCATGGTCACCATCAAATTACTAGATCAACATTAAAACCCCAGCTCACACACTACTAAAGGTGATCACCGGAGATCGCCCACCCCCTTGCTGGTCCACTTGACGCGAATCGGCGACCGACGGTGAATTAGTAATGAATTAGTAGCTCAAGGAAGATCATTTAGCAGAAATCGTTAGTATTTAAGTAGTAGCGAGTATGGCTTCCTGATGGCGTTCTCTCCGCCTCAAAATCAGGGAGCCGTGTCATGGCTGCAACACCGTGGTCCCGCCACTCCGAAAACACCTCGCCCGTGAATTCGCTGGATATCGCGCGCGGCGCCTTCACCTGGCTGGTGACGGGCCCGGATCCGATTTCTGTGGACGGCCGGTTGTTTCCTGGCCTGCCGTCTCGCCGTCTGCCGCTGGACGAGGTGCGTGACCACCTGATGGCCCGGCGTTGCACGCAAGCCACGCGGGACGCGGTGTGGGCGCATCTGGTGCTGCGCTCCCGAACCGAGGGGGCGCGCTGGACGGTCGCCGCGACCGGGGCGGCATTGCCGGCGCTGACCTCGGTTACCACGACACTCGCGACCCGGTTCCCCGGCGATCCGGCGGACCTGGCCGCCGAGGTGCTGCGCGGCTTCCTGGCCGCGCTGTCGACCATCGACGTGCGCCGGCCGCGCATCATGCTGCGGCTGCGGTGGGCCGCCTACCGGTCCGGCCACGACGCGCTCACCGAAGCCCTGGCCGGTCCGACTCCGGTCGCGCCGGGCTTCCGCTCCGCCCCGCCGCACCCGCCGTGGGGGCATCCGGATCTGGTTCTGGCCCGTGCCGTCGCGGACGCAGTCCTGACCCCGGCCGAGGCCGAACTGATCGGCACTACCCGGCTGGAGAACGTGGTGCTGTCGGACTGGGCGGCTCACAACCAGACGCCCCTGTGGGCGGCGTACAAGACCCGTAAACGTGCCGAGGCCCGACTGCTCACTTACCTGCGCGACGACGCGCTCGATGACGACCCGGCCGACTCCCTGACCGACCGCGTGGCCACTGCGATCGCGCTCTCGCGACCCGTCGCCATCCACCACTACGCCGACGATCCGTCACTGTCCGTGTCCGCCCGGCGGGGAGCTCGCGCGCGCAAAGTTCGCCGCCTCATGTCCAAAACGGACCCGAAATCCGGTGTTCAGGGGTGCAGGGGAAACCCACCCGCTTCCCGTTCTTCGGAGGTCTCTCGATGCGCATGACACGCCGTCCGCGCTCCATCAGCCACCTGGATGGCCCGCCGCACATCAGCACCCCGTCCTGTGCGCGGGCCGGCGCGGTGGACCGGTCTCGCCCCCGCCGGTCCACCGCGCCGCACCCCTCGACAGATCCGATGACTCGGCCGCGCGGGCGTGCTCGGGTCAGGCGCGCGCGAAGGTCCGCGCGGGCGTTGTTGGTTGTCGAATTGGCGGCGCTGGCGCTCGTGCTGACCGCGTCCTCGGCCCACGCGGACACCGTGGTGCTCGCGCTCGCGGACTCGGTGACCACCGTGCTGAACAACGTCCGCAACTGGATCATGGGCATCCTCGCGGGACTCGCGACGGTGTTCCTAAGCATCGGTGGCGTCCGCTACGTGATGGGTGGCGGCGACCCCGGCGAGGTCGAGAAAGCGAAGACCGCGTTCAAGTCCGCGGGGTGGGGCTACGGCCTCGCGGCGCTCGCGCCGCTGGTCGTGGAGATCCTCAAAGGGATCGTGGGTTCCTGAGCGATGGTCGCCGCCAGCGCCCCGCCCATGGTCCGCCGATACCGCCCGTCCGGCGGCCCGGTCAAGACCGCTGCCGCCGCGGACCGGGTGAAGGTCGCCCCGGTCACCGGAGCCGACGTCGACCGGGCCCTGCGGCGGCGCGCGGGCTGGATGCTGGCGCTGAGCCTGATCGTGCTCCTACTCGGCGTGTTGACGGCGAGCGCCGCAGCCCAGCCGAGCACACCAAGTCCATCCGATCCGTGTGCCGGGCCGGACCCGCGCCCGATCCCGTGCGCGCCAGCTCCAACACCGACCCCTCCGGCCACCACGATCACACCGGCGCCGAGCACGTGCACGAACATCCCGCCCGGCCAACCCCGTCCGGCGGACTGCATCCCGCAGCCCACCACGCCCCCGCCCAGCACGGGGCAACAACAGCCCGGCACAAGCGGCGGCAGCGGCGACGCCGACTGCGGGATCACCAACATCAGCGGCTGCGTCGCGAACGCGATCAACGGGGTCTTCCGAGACGTGGTCAACGCCGCGCTCTCACCGATCCTGGAACTGATTGGTCACACCGCCCTGTCCACACCCACCCTCGATTCCCTGCCAGGCATCGGCGAACTGTGGAACAACTCCTGGGAGCTCGTCCTCGCCGCCTATGGCCTGTTCGTACTCATCGGCGGCATCGTGGTGATGAGCCACGAGAGCATCCAGGCCCGCTACTCCATCAAGGAGATCGGACCGAGGATCCCCATCGCCTTCGGCGCCTCAGCACTGTCGCTGTTCTTCGCCGACAAGTTCATCCAACTGGCCAACGCGCTCACGTTGGGGGTGCTCGGCAGCGGCGTGAACCCGCCCTCGCTCGGCGCCACGCTCACCGACGCCGTCCAGGGCATCCAGAACGGCGGACTGTTCATCATCCTGGTCGGCCTGGTGCTCGTCGTCCTCGGCCTGGGCCTGCTGATCGTCTACGCGGTCCGGATCGTTATCACCTTGATCCTGATCATCAGCGCGCCCCTGTTCCTGATGTGCCACGCCCTGCCACACACTGACCCGCTGGCCCGCTGGTGGTGGAAGGCCATCACCAGCGTGCTCGCCATCCAGCTCGCCCAGGCGCTGGTGCTGATCACCGCGGTCCGCACCTTCCTCTCCGGCGGCGTGCACCTGTTCGGCTCCACCCTGTCCGCGCTGGGCACGCTGGTCGCGGCGATCGCGCTGTTCGTCATCCTGTTCAAGATCCCGTTCTGGTTGCTGTCCGCGGTCAAGGTCGGCTCCGGCCGTTCCTTCCTCGGCGGCCTGGCCCGCGCCTACATCGCGGCGAAGACCTTCGGCATGGTCGCCGGCAAGGCGGGCGCGTTCGGCAAGGCCGGTGCCGCCGGTGCGGCCCGCGGCAGCGGCGGGACAGGCTCTGGTCGCGGAGCGGCGATGGCTGATCCGCCGTGGCCAGCTCAGCCGCGGCTGGCGCCCACTCCCGCGATGCTCGCCACGCGACTGAAGCAGACCCGCGACGCCGAGCGCGCCCGCGCGACCCGCCAATCCCGCCCGCCCACGCAGGCACCGCGGTTCCTGCAGCCCACGCCGCAGGAAACCACCCACGACCCCGCCGTCACCCCACCCACTCCTGGAACACCCATGCCCGAATTCAGCTCCGCTCCCAGCCCCGCGACCACGCCACCGTCAGCATCGTCATCCCGGTCTCGGGGTGAACCCCGCCCGGTGGCGGCACCCCAGTTCCGCGCGCCCGGCGCACCGCGCCGCGGCGCGAGTCAACAGTCGGCGCGACCGATCCGGGTGGCCTCGGTTCCGCCACACCTGCGGTTCACAGCACCAGTGGCGGAACCGGCGCACCTGTCCCAACCGGTCAAGCCGTCCGCGCCGGCACCAAGCACGCCGGTGTTCCGACAGGCACATCCCGAACCGCAGATCGGCGACGCCCATGCCCGCACCCCGTCTGTCCCGCCTGTCGCGTTCCGCCCGCCCAAACCCCCGCCCCCACCCGCCGGCCGAGGTGACGCGCGGTGAACCAGCCGGTGATACGCATACCCGCCGACGTCGACCGCGAGGACCGCGTCGTCGGCCCATTGACCGCGCGGCAGCTGCTCATCCTCGCCGTCACCGGGATCGTGCTCTACGGCGCCTACACCATCACGCGCGAGTTCGTACCGCTGGCGGTGTTCCTGATCGTGGCAATCCCGATCGGCGTCACCGCCGCGTACCTCGCGCTGGGCCAGCGCGACGGGATCAGCCTGGACCGGCTGGTACTGGCCGCGCTGCGGCAGCGGATGAGCCCGCGACACCAGGTGGCCGCGCCGGAAGGCATCCGCCCCGCTCCAGAGTGGCTGAGCAACCACGTCACCTCTGACGGCAACGGCGCGAAGAAGGGGCGGACGACAGCCGCGGCCTCCACGGTGTCGCCGGCCGCGCTGCGCCTGCCCGCCGAGGGAATCACCGACACCGGAGTCATCGACCTCGGCAAGGACGGCGTCGCCGCGGTCGCGGTGTGCTCGACCATCAACTTCGGCCTACGCACGCCGGCCGAGCAAGAAAGCCTGGTGGCGTCCTTCGGCCGGTACCTGCACAGCTTGACCGCGCCCGTGCAGGTGCTGATCCGCGCCGAACGGCTGGACCTGTCCGGACAGATCGCCGAGCTGCGCGAGCAGGCCGGTGGATTGCCGCACCCCGCCCTGGAACAGGCGGCGCGGGAGCACGCCGACTACCTCGACCAGCTCCGCCGCGCCACGGACCTGCTGCGCCGGCAGGTGCTGCTGATCCTGCGCGAACCCCTCCACACCGCCGGTCCCACCGACGGGCTCGGCGGCGCGTCGCTCCTGGCCGCACTGTCGGCGAAGCACAAGGCCGCCAAGCCGACCGGCCCGGTCGACGAGGCCACCCGCCGGGCCGCCGAGGCGCGACTGGTGCGCCGGCTCGGCGAGGCGGTCGAGCTGCTGTCCCCCTCCGGGATCACGGTCAACCCGCTCGATGCCGGGCAGGCCACCGCCGTGCTCGCCGCGGCGTGCAACCCCGACTCGCTGATCCCGCCGAGCGCCGGGCTGGCCGGCTCGAACGAGGTCATCACCACAGCCCCGGACGAGGGCTGGGACGCAGGCGCGTTCGGCCGCTCTGTGTTCACCGCCGACGAGCTGCCCGAGGCCGAGGACGCCTGGGATGACGACGCCGAGGACACCGACGACTACGACAACTCCGTGGCGAGGTACCGCTGATGAAGACCAAAGCCGAGCGCCGCCGCCGCAAGACCCCGGCCGCGCAGCCGCCGCTCGGGCGGGCCGGCGCGTTCACCCCGGACGCCATCTCCGTCCGTCCCCGCGCACTCGAGGTCGGCGGCGAATGGGTCGCCTCCTTCGCCGTCACCGGCTATCCCCGCGAAGTGCAGCCCGGTTGGCTGCAACCGTTGCTGACCTACCCCGGACGGGTCGACGTCTCACTGCACATCGAGCCGATCGACCCAGTCACCGCAGCGAACCGGCTGAAAAAGCAGCTATCGAAACTAGAGTCCGGCCGCCGGCACACCAGCGAGAAGGGCCGGCTGATCGATCCCCAGGTCGAAGCGGCCACCGAGGACGCCTACGACCTGTCCTCGCGGGTGGCACGCGGCGAGGGCAAGCTGTACCGGCTCGGGCTCTACCTGACCGTGCACGCCCCGAGCGAGGAAGCCCTCGGCGACGAGGTCGCGGCGATCCGGTCGCTGGCGGCGTCGCTGCTGCTGGACTGCAAGCCCACCACATATAGGAGCCTGCAAGGCTGGATCACCACCCTGCCCCTGGGTCTGGACCTGGTCGGCATGCGCCGCACCTTCGACACCTCCGCGCTGTCGGCGGCGTTCCCGTTCACCAGCCCGGACTTGCCGCCGCCGGACCCGGCCTCGGTGTCGGCACCCCACGGGGTGCTGTACGGGTTCAACGTCGGTTCCCAAGGGCTCGTGCACCATGACCGGTTCGCACTGGACAACCACAACTCGGTAATCCTCGGCCGCTCCGGAGCGGGCAAGAGCTACCTGGTCAAGCTGGAGTTGCTGCGCTCGCTGTACCGCGGCATCGAGATCCACGTCATCGACCCCGAGGACGAGTACGCCCGCCTCGCGCACGCAGTCGGCGGGACCTACGTCCACCTCGGTGCCGAGCAGGTCCGCCTCAACCCGATGGACCTGCCGATCCACACCCGCCCGGACGGCCGCCGCACCGCGCCCCGCGACGCCCTCATCCGCCGCTCGCTGTTCCTACACACCGTCATCTCGGTACTGCTGGGCAGCGAGCCCGCCGCGACCGAACGAGCCGCGCTCGACCGCGCCATCACCGCCACCTACCAACGAGTCGGCATCACCTCGGATCCACGAACCTGGACCCGCCCAGCGCCACTTCTCGCCGACCTCACCGAGGTCCTCGCCGAAATCAGTGACCCGGCTGGTGTCGAGCTGGCGAACCGGCTGCACCCGTATGTCATGGGCGCCTTTTCCGGGCTGTTTTCGGGGCCAACCTCGACCCGGCCCGAGGGTCACCTGGTGGTGTTCTCGCTGCGGGACCTCGCTGACGAACTCAAACCGATCGGCACCCTGCTGACCCTGGATTCTGTCTGGCGGCAGGTGAGTAATCCGGCCATCCGCAAGCCACGCCTGGTCGTGGTCGACGAAGCCTGGCTGCTCATGAAGCAGCCCGCCGGAGCGGAGTTCCTGTTCCGCATGGCCAAGGCGAGCCGGAAGCACTGGGCAGGCCTCACGGTGTCCACTCAGGACACCGCCGACGTTCTCGGCTCGGACCTCGGAAAAGCTGTTGTGGCGAATGCGGCAACCCAGGTTCTGCTGAGGCAAGCCTCGCAGGCGATCGACGAGATCACCCGCACCTTCGATCTCTCCATGGGCGAGCGCCAATTCCTGCTCTCTGCAGATCGGGGTCAAGGATTGCTGTCGACCGGGACGCAGAGGGTCGCATTCCAATCCATCGCCTCACCGGTCGAGCACGAATTGGCCACGAGTTCCCCAGCGGAACTCGTCATGTATTCCGATACCTCGTCGGGAATCGAGACCTCCTTCGTCGAGCTCGACGCTAACGACGATACCGGAATCGCGGACGCGTTCAACGATGACGGCGCTTCGCATATCGAACTCGACGCAGCCTAACGCTACCACGATCCGCATTCCTACGCATTATCTCCGCGATCGCCCACTCACATTCAAAGGGGTACTCATGCCCACAGTCCAGCCTCTTTCCGGAACTGTTCGGCGTCCTGCCCGGCTGCTCACACAGAACGGCGAGATGAAAAAGATCGGAGCCTGGAACTGGTCACTGCCCGCCTGGGCCGGCCGACTACCCGACGGGCGATCCTATAACACGTGTCCCAGCGCGGGGGTGTGCGCGAAAGTGTGCTACGCGCACGGAACCTACACCTGGCCCGTAGTCAGAGCGAAACATCACGCAAATTTGATGTTCTTTCTCGACGATCCGGCCGGATGGGAGTGCGCCATGATCGCCGAGTTGAGGGCACGCAAGTTTAACGGATCTTGGGTTCGATTACACGATTCCGGCGATTTTTTCTCCGACTCGTACACGCTGGCCTGGCTTCGCGCAATGCGCGCCCGGCCGGAGGTCAATTTCTACGCCTATACCAAAGAAGTCAGCCGATTTCGCCGACTCGTCGAGCCGGAACCGCCGCCGAATTTTCTGTGGGTTTATTCCTACGGCGGTACCCAGGATGCCGCCCTCGACCCGGCAGTGGATCGCGTCGCGGATGTTTTCCCGATGAGGCCGCCATCCGCGCGGCCGGCTGGCATTCCCAGGAGGCGTCCGACCTACTCGCGGTGCTCGGGCCGCAGATGGTCGGGGTGCCGGCCAATCGGATGCCCCACTTCGTGAAAGAGCTGCGCGGGCGCACGTTCCGCTCCTGGCAAGCCGAGGTCGACGGCGAACGCGCCGCCCGCCGCCGTCGGCACCTGCGCCTGGTTACCGACAACACCGCGGTACCTGCCGGCGTGGACGCCGGTCTCGATCATCCGCGGGCGGCCTGAACCACCCCGTGCCCTGGGCCAAGCGCTGCCGACGGTTCATCGCTCCTTCGTCCTGACACCTCAGGAGGTGTCCCTATGCCTGTCTTTGTCTCGCTCGGCCCGATGGTGAGCCGGGTTGTCTCCGCTCTGCCCTCAGTGACGTCGTCCCCGCTGGGTGAGTACCTGCGCGACCCGTGGGGCGCGGTCAAGGCCGTCCTCGGCCACCTCCACGACTGGGCCCTCGCATGGGGTCCGGTCGCCGGCCCGGTCTTGATCGCGGCCAGTGTCGGGTTCGTCCTCGCGCGGCAGTGGTGGCGGCGGCGCTGCCATGACCGGCTGGCCACCGACGCGCGCATGGTGACCGTCCTAGCGCCACCGACGGTGGACCCGGCGGGAGCGGTCACCGTGTGGTCCAACCTGGTTGGCCTGCTGCGACCGGCGTGGAAACGGCGCCTGACCGGACAACCGCATCTGGCGTTCGAGTTCGTCTTCTCCCACGACGGGCTGCGGCTGCAGTTCTGGGTGCCCGGCACCGTGCCGCCCGGCATGGTCGAGCGGGCCGTGGAAGCGGCCTGGCCCGGCGCCCATACCCGCACCACCCCGGCGCGCCCACCCCTGCCGGTCACCGCGCCGCGGGGACGGCGGATCGTCGCCGCCGGAGGCGAGCTGCGCTTGGCCCGCAGCGAGGCGCTGCCGATCCGCAGCGACCACCCGGCCGACCCGATCCGTGCCTTGCTGGGCGCCCCGGTCGGGCTCGGCATCGCCGAGCGCGCGTGCGTGCAGATCCTCGCGCGTCCGGTGACCGGCCGCCGGGTCAGCAAGGCACGGCGGGCGGCCCGGCACGTGCACACTGGGACCTCGACCCGTCTCGTAGGGCGGCTACTGGACATGATCACGCCGGGCCCCAGCCCGAAGCGCCCGGCATCACCGGGCGCGAGTGCTGGCCTGGATCGGCAGACGTCGCTGGAGTTCGCCGCTCAGGACCGCGTGATCGTCGCCAAGCAGCGCGGCTCCCAGTACGAAACGCGGGTCCGTTACGCGGTGGCCACCACGCTCCCCGCCGACGCCCCCGCCGAGGGCGTGGCGCCGGTGCGGGATGCGGTGCGGGGCCGGGCGCACGCCATCGCCAGCGCGTTCGCCGCCTTCAGCGAGCACAACTACTACCGGCGCGTCCGGGTGCGCCACCCGGACGCCGTGCTGGCCGAGCGGCGTCTCGGCCAGGGGGATCTGCTGTCGATCCCGGAGCTGGCCGCGATCGCCCACCTGCCGGTCGACGAGGCCGTGCCCGGTTTGCAGCGGGCCGGCGCCAAGGCGGTGCCGCCGCCACCGGGGATTGCGACCACGGGCGAGCAGACCAAGCCGCTCGGGGTCACCGACTCCGGGCACTCCCGGTCGGTCGGGCTGCGGGTGGCCGACGCCCGCCACCACGTGCACATCCTCGGCGCCACCGGTAGCGGCAAATCCGAGCTGATGGCGCGGATGATCCTGGCAGACGCCGAGGCCGGGCGCGGTCTGGTGGTGATCGACCCCAAGGGTGATCTCATCAGCGACCTCCTGATGCGGCTGCCCGAGCGTCTCGGAGAGAAGGTGGTGTTGTTCGACGCCGACTCCCGCGCGCGTCCACCGGTCCTGAATCCGTTGGAGGGCGCCGATAAGGCCCGCACGGTGGACAATTTGGTGTCGATCTTCTCCCGGGTGTACGCCTCCTCGTGGGGACCGCGCACGGACGATATCCTCCGCGCCGGGCTGCTCACCTTGACCGCGCTACCGGGCACCCCCACGTTGGTCGAGCTGCCCAAGCTGCTGACCGTCGCGGCGTACCGGGCTCGCGCCGTGGATCAGATCGACGATGAGGTTCTGAAGGGTTTCTGGACCTGGTACGACGAGCTGTCCGAGGCCAGCCGGGCGCAGGTGATCGCGCCGTTGATGAACAAGGTTCGCGGGTTCCTGCTGCGCCCGTTCGTGCGGGCAGCGATCGCCGGTGGACCTTCCACTGTGGACATGGATCACGTGCTCGATGGCGGGATCTGTCTGGTGCGAATAGCCAAAGACGCGCTCGGCATGGAGACCGCCCGGCTTGTCGGGTCCATCGTGGTCGCCCGCACCTGGCAAGCCGCCACCCGGCGGGCGCGGATTCCGCAACGCCAGCGCCCAGACGCAGGGTTGTATATCGACGAGTGCCACAACTTCCTCAACCTGCCCTACGCGTTGGAGGACATGCTGGCCGAGGCCCGCGGCTATCGATTGTCGATGACGCTTGCGCACCAGTACCTCGGACAGCTGCCCCGCGAATTGGAGGAAGGTATCTCCACCAACGCCCGGTCGAAGATCTTCTTCAACGCCAGCCCCGAAGACGCCAAGCGCCTGGCGCGACACACCCTTCCCCGGCTGAATGATCACGACCTGGCCAACCTCGGCGTCTACCACGTCGCAGCCCGCCTCGTCCTGAACGGGGAGGAAGGGCCCCCGTTCACCTCGGTGACAGAGAAGCTCCCGCCCGCGATTCCCGGACGCGCCAAGGCCATCCGCAAGGCGGCCAGGGTCAACACACGCCCACCGCTTGCTGACACGAAGAGCGCGAACAGCGGCACCGGACAGACCACAGTGGATCCGCGACGCGTGGCCTGAAGCTCAACCCCGTTGCCCCGCAACGCATGCGGGCTCACGCCGATGATCCCGCATGCGTTCGTGCTCCGCTCCGCCGAATCCTACGCGCCAGATCTGGAGGCGTCTAATCCCATGACCATCACGAATTCCACTCCTCAGCGGGCACTGCGAGGGCACCTGCCCCAACGGCCCACGCCGCGTGCGGCGGCCACCGCCGAGCACCACGCGCGGCTCGCCGCACACCTGACGCCGCGGGATCGCTGGTTGGCGCGCATGTTGTTCGAGCACAAGGTCTGCACCACGCACCAGCTTGTCGAGCTGGCCTGGCCGACGATCCGCGCGGCCAACCACCGGCTGCGGGACCTGTATTGCTGGCGGGTCGTCGACCGGTTCCAGCCCTTCGTCAGCTCTGGCACCGCCCCGATGCACTACGTGCTGGACGTCGCGGGAGCGGTCGCCCTGGCCTATGAGGACGGTCTCGCCCCTAAGGATCTGGGGTACCGGCACGAGGCCGCCATCGGCATCGCCCACTCCCTGCGGCTCGCCCACTCGGTGGGTGTCAACGGTTTCTTCACCGCACTGGTAGCCCGCAGCCGCGTGCCCGCATCGGTCTGTCAACTCACTGCGTGGTGGTCGGAACTACGGTGTGCGCGGCATTGGGGCGACATCGTGAGGCCCGATGCCTACGGCCGCTGGCGCGAGGGCAGCGACGAGGTCGAGTTCTTCCTGGAGTTCGACTTCGGTACCGAAAGCCTCAGCAAGCTCGCCAGCAAACTGTCCGGCTACGAGAAACTCGCCGCCACCACCGGCATCGCCACCCCTGTCCTGGTGTGGCTGCCCACCGCGCGGCGAGAGACCACCGCCAGGCGTGCCCTGGCCACCGCGCTCGCGGCCCTGGACCGCCCCGCCCTGGTTCCCCTCGCCACCAGCGCGGCCGACCTGATCTCGACAGCCAGCGACGACACCCCTGCCACCGAGCGGTGGCTACCCGTGCCCGGACCGGATCCGCGGGAACCCGGACGACTACGCCTCGCGCACTTGGCCCGGCTGTGGCCCCACCCGCCAACCCCGCCGACCACGCCAACACACGCCCCCGCCCTCAGCACGACCGGGCGAGCCGAACTGGCTCCGCCCCCGCCTTTGCCACCACTGCAACCCACCTACCGCATCCGGAGGTGACTCCGTGAAGATCGCCATCGCAGCCCTCGCGGCGCTCATCGCCGTCCCCATCCTCGTCGGCGGCGCCGGCCAAGCTGTCGTCAGCGCTGTCTTCGGCGATAGCAGCGGCGTGAACTGCGTCCCGGAAGGCGCCGGCTCCTCCACCAGCGTGGCCGGCTACGGACCCGCACAGCTGGCCAACGCCGCCACGATCGTCGCGGTCGGCAAGCAAATGCGGGTCCCGGCGCGAGGTTGGGTCGTCGCGGTCGCCACGGCCATGCAGGAATCCACGCTGCGCAATCTCGACCATGGAGACCGGGACAGCCTCGGACTATTCCAGCAACGCCCGTCCCAAGGCTGGGGCACAGCCGAACAGATCACGAATCCCACGTACGCCGCCACCCAGTTCTACCAACACTTACTCGCCGTGCCAGCATGGCAGCAGATGAGTCTCGACCAGGCCGCGCAAACCGTGCAAAGCTCCGGCACGCCCACCGCATACTCCCAACACGAACAGGACGCAAACCAAGTCATCGCCGCCGTCCAGGGTGCCACCTGCGCCACCGTCGGGACAGGCGACTGCAACAACATCCAGGCACCAAACCCGACCGCCGCGTTGGCGCTCACATATTCGTGCAACCAGATCGGCTTACCGTATGTCTGGGGAGGCAACGGCCCAGCCAGCGGAGACGCCGGATTCGACTGCTCCGGCCTGACCAAAGCAGCCTACGACTCATCTGGGATCTCCTTGCCCCGCACCGCGCAAACCCAGTACAACGCAGGACCGCTCGTACCGGCCGGCCAGCCGCTTCTGCCCGGCGACCTCGTCTTCTACGGCACCGCTGGCAAAGTCCACCACGTCGGCCTGTACATCGGCGCGGGAAAGATGATCAACGCCCCCACCTTCAACGTTCCGATCGAGGTGGCCAATGTGCATTGGGACGGAGACGACTACCTGGGAGCGAGCCGTCCGAGTGTTGATTCTCGTGTGGGTTCTCGTCCGTAATTGCGCTTTCTTGCTGATTCTGCGCCTACGTTGCGCTCGTGCAAAGGTCGGCGACAAGGCAGCCGACGGTCGAGCACCAGCCTTCGCGGATGCGCGAAACGGTCTCACGCTTCGGAGCCGCATCCTTGCCTTCGAGCAGCTTGGTAGAGGTTCGTCCGGTCCGATACGAACCTAGTCACCGCGTGCGGTCATGACCTGGGCTTCCAGTCGCCGAGCCACGCGTGGCGGCCGGCCTCGGCGAGCTCGATCTTGCGCTGCTGCCGATCGGGCATCCACGAGTCGATCTGCCGCTGCCACGCTGGTCCGTGAGCGCGGCCTGGTGGCCGAGTGGCGTGGGCCTGTTCGTGCACCAGCACGTACTCGATGAGCGGCATCGGCAGTCCGAACACGGCCCAGTGGAGGGTCGTCGTGTGCTTGGGCGGCCTCTCGTAGATGCCCCAACGACGCCGGCCGAGGTCACGCACGGCGTAGCTGAGGTCCTCGATCCGGCCGTCCAGCTCATACCGGCGCCCCTCTCGCCTCGCCCAGGCGAGACCTTTCTGTCGGTAGAGCCCGATGATCGCCCGGCGAACCTCCTCCGGTCGCTGTCGCCGCGCGTACAGGACGTGGTCCGCTTTGACAATGGGCAATTGCTCGACGCTTGCGGGCGGGGCGTCGACGAGGTGGAGCTGGTAGCGCTGGCCGAGCAGGTCGAACTTCTCGCCGTCGACGAACTCCTTGACCGGATGGTCAGGCGCCAGCCGAGCGGCCGTGCCAACCTTCTCCGTGATCCACCGACGGTGGCTGCGGACGAACCGCGCGACCTGCTCGGGGTCGGCCGTCGGCGGGATCAGCACCGCGACGGCGCCGCCGGGCCTGACCTCAAGGCCGACGCTGCGACGCCGCGGGCGGATCACCACAGCGATCTGCCACTCGTCCGGGAGCTGGAGGCCGGTCAGAGCAGTCTGGAACTGATCGGGGCCGTTCATCGCAGTCCCTCCTGATAGTTGATGTGTTCGGCAGCAGTGACCGCCGTGGCGGAGCCGGTGCGCAGCAGCTCGTTGACGCCCTTTGACGTGGCCGAATGGATGGGTCCGGGCACGCCGTAGGCCCGCCGGCCCAGTTCGTTTGCGGCTTGGGCGACGGCGAGCGCGCCGCTGCGCAACCCTGCCTCGACGATCACGGTCGCTGAGGTGAGCGCCGCCAGGAGCCGGCACTGTGCGTGGAACCGGGTTCGGGTCGGTGGCGCGCCGATCGGGTACTCGCTGACCAGCAGTCCACCCTGGTCGATGACGGTTTGGTAGAGGCGAGCGTGCTGGTACGGGTGAATCTGGTCGACGCCGCAGGGCAGGACGACGACTGTCCGGCCGTCGGCGGCCAGTGCGCCGCGGTGCGCGGCTTCGTCCACCCCGAGACTGCCGCCGCTGACAACGGTCGCCCCGGCTCGGGCGAGCTCGTGGCTGATGTCCGCGGCGACCATGTTTCCGTATTCCGAGCTGGCACGAGAGCCCGTGACTGTGACCGCAGCGCGGGTGAGCTCGGTCAGGACTCCGTTGCCGCGCACCCACAAGGCAAGCGGGGTACCACGGCCAGTCAGGCGTCCGAACGGCCAATCATCTTCGTCTTCGGGTGTCAGCAGGCGGGCCGAGCCGTTGCCGATGGCCTGCAGGTCGTCGCCTATCCGCGCGTCAGGCCGGGTGACCTCGCCGAGCACGGCGCTGGGGGCGGTGCCGTCCCGGATGCATGCGACGGTGTCGACCGGCCCGTGGACGGCGACACAGTGATGGATGGCGGGTGCGGGTGGTTCGGCCGCGCGCAGCAGGAACAGGCGGGCACGCAGCTCGTCGCGTGATGGCATGATCAACTCCTGGGATGGGCTGGAAGGGCAGATTCGGTGGGGTTCTGCGGGCCTGGGCGGCCGCCGCGGTGGAGAGCAGTGGCGCCGAAGCAGCATCTGGCTGACCAGGTCGGATCCTCGAAGACACCGATTCCGGTCGGCACAGTGAACGCCTGATCCATCGGCATTTTCAGCCGCGCAACACAGGCGGTACCGGGATCGGCGCTGCCGGTGATGTTGTGGTTAGAGGATGCTGGGGAGCCGCCAAGTGATGGGCCGGATACGCAACGGCTTCATGCCGCTGTAGGAGGCGGCGAGATTGCCATGGTCGGTGATGACTCGATAGCCCACGAGCCAGACGGCGAACCATGGTTCGGCGGCAGCGGATTGGCGGGCGGATGCGTCGGGTGCTGGCAGCATGTTCGCGTCCAGGCGCGGCAGGGACGAACGGTAGCGATCGAGTCGTCCGCCGATCATCGGGCAGGACTCGCTGGTGTAGGCGGCGCACCAGGGGTGCAGCGCCGGCTCGCTCGTGCACTGTCGCGGCAGATCGGACAATCGCATCATCAGCACCGCGCGGTCTTCCAACGGCTGGCCGCACACTCCGCACCACCGGTTCAGCAAGGCGCGGCGCATCCGGTCTCGATCGACCGAGCCGAACAGGTATCGACCGTCGGCCGTGCGCGGCGTGATCCAGGGCACGACCAGGCCACCCGCGGTAGGGATGTGCTGTAGCGGCAACGGAATCGGGGGCACGATGAGGTCTGTCATGGTCCTTTCTCCTGTCCTCCAAGGGGTTGTGGGGTCGCGCACGCGCGCACCGGCCCGTGCGCGACGCTGCATGGTTGATCAATGGCGGTCACGCGAATACCCGCGCCAGGCCCGACCGAGGGTTGGACGGCTGGGCGCTGCCTGGTGTCCGTACGCGCCCGTTGCTGTGGCCGCCGATGCGGAGTTCGGGCCGAGCGGTGTGGTTGTGGCATGCTGAACCACAGCGTCTTGGAACCGCGCGGGTTGACGAGTTGGTATCAGTTCCCGCCCTCTTCAGCGCTCCAATCGACAGCGAACGCAGCGAGATTGCGTACGGCTCGTGAGGCTGACCGCGGTCATTTCTGATCACCGGTTCGTTGGCGTGCCAGCGTGAGATACACGTCGGGGTTGTCGCCGACGTAGTGACGTCGACCATCGTCGTCTGTCCACACGGCACTATCGAGTGTGGGAGCGTCCCCGTGCCGGCCGATGTGTGCGGCGAGCGCGGACACCGTCGTGTCGAAGCCGTTCCAGGAGTCCGGGTACGCCTGAGCGATCCTGAGCAACTGGTCGTACTTCGCTCGCGTCGCATCATCGAGCTGGTCATACAGACCCATGAGCCGGAACCGCGCGTCTCCCACGGGGCCAATGTGGTAGGCCACGTGGAAGGACTTCACGTGCTCGACTTCGTCCAAGTACATGACGACGAGGCTCGCGTAGGTGCTGGCCTTGGGCTTGTTCCACGGTTCTCCGGGCCGCTTAGGATTCGTGGTCTGCGACACGAATCGCTGTTGTCCCTTGGCCGCGCCTCGGGTGGCAGTCTCCACCCAGTAGCGAATTTGACACCGGAGCGTATAGCCGTAGGGGTAGTCATCGACCAGATATGCGGTGTCCTGATCAATGTGACCACTGAGGATCATTACACGTTCGATAGTCATTTCTTGCTGCTTCCTTTCTTTCCGTTGCGGGAGCTCATCGGACAACCCCGGAAGGGTTGGTCCGACACGCATGCGCAACGGCCCAGTTGAAGGTGCGTTGATTGGCGTCAACCACAGGCGTACGCCGGGGCGCCCTCGGGGTTTTCGTTATGGACGCTCGTCGCGGTCGTGTTCCGCCATCGCTCTTTCGAAGCGGCCGCGGGTGATGACCCGTTTGTGGGCGGCGTGGCTGTGTGCTGTCATCGGTCCCACTGCGTCCGGCCGAGGTGCCCGACAGAGAGCCGTTCAGCTGCGGCGACCGCGTCCGGCCAGCTCGCGCCGTGGGACTCGTGCTCTTGCACGGTGTCCGCCACGGCCTCAGCACGGGTTGAGAGCTGCCAGCCCAGGACGCGGAACAGGTCCACGGCGTTGGTTTCCGCCAGGTAGGATGCGGTGATCGCGTTGACGCGCAGGTCGGCGGCGGCATGCCCGAGCAATGTGGTTGGGTACCCGTTGATGAAGAGCGGGGTGTCCTGGGGCAGCCAGCCCGGGAGAGGTGTCATCTCTGCCGGATGCTGGCGGGCGACATGGCGCAGAACGGCAAGCAGGGCGACGTCACCGAGTCGGCGATCGTCCGAGGTGTCGTCGAGCTGGTGAGCTAGCCGGGCCGCGGTTTGCGCGGCGTCACCCCAGGTCCAGGACTCTTCGAACTCCTGGGAGAATCGGGCCAATCGGGCCGCCTTCTCCGTGAGTGTGAATCCCGACGCAGGGTAGGCGAAATCGATTCCGTCGACGCCCAGTACCCTGATCTTGTCAGCGGGGACACCGAGCCGGGAGAGCACATGCCCGTGGAGATCCAACGGTCCACTGCTCTCAGAGAAGTAGGGGGTTGCCGCGTCGGCGGTAGGTTGGGTTCGTCGTTGGGCGCCCATCTGGTTGACCGCGTGACGCAAGCGGCCATACAGTTCGGCGCATCCTAGAATTCGGGTGGTCATATCGTGTCCTTTGGAGGTCTGGTAGCGCTGCTCCGGCGGGGGTAGAAGCCGCACGGGAGCGCGTCATCAACATTTCCGTCAGGCGACTCCAGCGTGAATGCGGTGACGTTCGGCATCGGGCATGCTCGCGTCCGCTTGACGCGGGACTAGTTGTCGATCAGACAGCGGTAGTGGCCGAATGCCTTACCCAGTTCGTCTATCAGGCCTTCGAATTCACTGCCTGCATAGTTCACCTCGGTGAGTGCGTCCACGGCGTCACAGAGCCGCGTCAACGCGGCCTGACCTCTGCGTCGGACCAGTTTCCGTCGGACCAGTTTCCGTCGGATCGGTTGCCGGAACGGCGGGGTCGTCGGCGTTGTCGTGCATAGCTTCTCTCCTCAGTTTGCTGGTGCGCGGACGGGCATGAGCAGATGGCGGAACGCCGCAGTGTCGGCGAGCCCGTCCTCGGTGTCGGTAATCAGCACCGGGCGATTCACGCTGCTTTGGGTATGCAGCGTGATGGTGTCGCCGGTGAAGCTGTCTAGTGCGTCAGCCAGATATGCGGCGTTGAACCAGAATGTTTGCGCCTCAATAATTCCACGCGACAGTGGCCGGATGCTGCGGTGCGGTGACCGAGTCGGCGCGGTCGTCAAGCACGGGCGCGACCGCTATCGACTCGGCGGTGACGGTCATCGCGACGTGTCCGCTGCGGTCCCGTTTCGCGCCGAGGACGGCGGCCGCGCGGCATGTGGCAGCTAGCAGCGCAGCGCGTTCAGTATGCACAGTGCCTGCCGCCGTGGTGGGCATGAGCTGCCGGTAGTCCGGGAACTGGTCACGCAAGGCACGAACGGACACCGTGACGTCGTCGCTGGTGAACGACACGAGTGATGGGTCGGTAACGTCGTCCAGCGCGATACGAACACGGTCACCGCTGAACCTCTTCACGGATGGGATCAGGTGTCCGGGTACTAACGCGTGCGAGTTCGCGAAGCCTGTGCGCGATATTGCGGGAAGCGGTGCGACGGCGACGCGGAAGCGATCGGTCGCCGCCATCGTGACCGTGCCCGGGGTGAGCTCGAGGTTGATGCCGGTGAGCATCGGGCATGTACTGTCCTTGCTCACCGCAACCAGCACACGCGCCATGTCGCGGGTAAATGTCTCCCGGTCAACGTGCACGAGCGCGGACCCAGGATCCGGAATGGTCGGGTATTCCTCGACCGGGTAGGACGTGACCGGCACGGTGTAACCAGCAAGATCAACTACTGGGGTGCCGTCGTCGTTGGCAGTGCGCACAGTTACCGCGAGTCGGTCCGCATCGCGCTTACGCGTGCCTTTGACCAGCGCGGCGAGCAATTTCGCGAATTCGTGATGATCAACAAGCAGAGCTCCCGTCGTGTGTACGGTGCCGGACAGCCGGGCGGTTACCTCGGTGTCGTAATCGGTCGCACTGATCGTGAGCCCACCATCATGGGCGTTGAGCAGCGCGCCCCCGAGAATCGGTACGGCAGGCCGTTTGGGCACCGCCGGGCCCACCGCAGTGAGTGCGTCAGCGAGCCTAGCGCGGTCGGTGGTGAAGCCTATCCGGTTAGTCGGGCTCGCGTGCGGGGCACGCGCGGTGCGGGCAGTGCCAGTCATCGTGGGTATCTCCTCGGATCAGTAGTAAAGCGTGGGAAAGGGGTGATGTCGGTGTGATCAGGCCGCGCGAGAAGGCGCGCGAGGCGGCGGCGTGGCGTATAGGGGCCGACGCCGAAGGTCCCGTCATGCAGCGGTGTCAAGGCGATGCGCGCCAACGGTTGTCCGGCACGCGGGGTGTGTGCAGGATCAGGTATCCGGCAAGGTCACCCTCGGCGTCCTTGCCCCTATCTCGGACGGTGAAGGCAAAACACCGCGTGCGTCGCTGACTGAAATGGACGCCGTGACGGGATCCCAACTCGTCGGCGTGGACTGCGGCACTGTTGCACCTGGACAACGAGATACCGTCCGGATCGTGCGGGCCGTCGCCGTGGCCATTGTCGGTATTGGCCAGCGGTTCAAGGTCGACGTATGCCATAACACCCGACGCGGTCTCGAAGCCGTCCGGCGTTTCGGTCAGCTCCTCTCCGCACGCGCGACACCGGCGCGTCGGGGCATAGTCGGTCTTGAATTCGAGCCGTACGGTGTCCGGGGTATCGCTACACGGAAGGGATGACCTCGCCGTCCCGCTCATACCTGTGTGGCGGTCACTATGGCTTACGGCGTCACGCCAGCCACCAGGAAACAGCGGAGCTGCTCGTGGCAACCACGGCATCCGCTAGCGATGGCGAACTACTCCTCGTCGTCGGGCTGGTCCTTGAGGATGAGATAGACGTTGGGGCGGTTGACCCCGACCGCACGGGAAATCCGCGTCTTGGGCACGCCAGCCTTGTCAGCCTCTTTGATCTCGCCGCGCCGCTGGGCACGTTCAGCCGTGAGCTGCACGTTGAGCAGCTCACGGATGCGCTGAAGAATGCCCTCGAGCTCGCGAACGGCTTCCAGCGCGCCCTGAATGGCGTCCACCCTCGCACGGCGGGCGCGGAGCTTGGCGAGGTGTTCCTCCTGGTTCACGCGGCCTCCTTGTTGCGGGCCGGGAGGCGTGGCTCCCCAGTATTGCGTCTTCCGGGACCGTATCACGAGACACCTTGGGCTAGCACTCCGAGATGAGGTGCGCCGAGCCGGGCACGTGCCTCGCCCACGAGACGCGTGCCGACGTGGACGCAGATTCCTCACTCACGAAAAGAGGTGGTGTGCCGCTCCCAGGGCAGGACGGATCGTCCCGACCTGGGACACCGCTATTGGGCGCCTCCGGCGCTCGTGTTCCCGTCGGTGAGGTCGCGGGTGTGCGAGTGCCGGCGATCGCTGTAAGCACACGCGTGCCGTCGCCGGGTCCCTCACCGTTGGCGAGCCAGGCACCTCGACAGACGACCGCTTGTGACGAGTGCGGCGGCCCTGTCGCGGCCACCATGGCGGTGGGAACACGAAGAATTGCAGGAGGTGGTTACGACAATAGCCGTTCGTGTGAAATGGCTCAGGCGGTTGCGCCCGTCAAGGGCCAGCCGCCCGAGCGGCATTAAACAACAAAAGGACTCGGTACGACTCTGCAGGGCACTTGACCCAGTGGCGTTCATGCAACAATCAGGGACATGCCGAACGTCGTCACACCGCCGACTGCCGCGTGCGGTTGGGTTCGATGCTGGTCATCCGGCGGTGGTTCGCCGATGCGTGACGACTATCCGGTAAGCGTGTCATGGGCGAGGTCGCGGCGATGGGCGTGATCGGCCAGTGTCGTTGGCATGTAGCACACGCAATGGCCGTCTTCTTCACCGCAGTCATCGCAGGTGCCGCACACTCGGCAGAACCTCGTGATTGTGTCAATGACGCCGACTTCGCGGCATGTCAGGCATTGGTCGTGCTCCGTCTGGGCCAGCCACGATTCCCATTCTGCCGGTGTGGCCCAAGTCGGGTCAACGCCACGGTAGTCGCTGTTGGAATACCAGATTCCATTGTCCCAGATGCCGCGTTCCTCGTGCAGGATGTACGCGTTGTGCCGGTAGCGTGGGTTGACGGTCAAGATCACGATCTTGTTCGAGCGAGTGAGCCATCGGGCCAGGACGTCACGGGCACCTTGGGAGTCGAACAAGTTGAACGGGCTTCGCGGCAAGAAGTCTTCTGCGGCAATGCGGGTATCGGAACGTTTGTCACCCTTCTTCGGCTGGACTGACTTGGGCAGGATGCCGTTGTGAGCCAGCACAGTACGGCTGTCGTGACCGAGGCGGAACGGGTGACAGTTGGCCTTCGTGAGGGTCCCGTGTGTACCCAGACGACTATGGAACAGCGCCGGGCCGCTGCGGTGCTTGCTGCGGATACGGGCGAATTCGGCCACCATCCGTTCGGCATCCATACCGCGCCGCACGATGATGCGCTTGCCTGCGACGATCGCGAAGCCATGGCCGTCGTCATTGACGTATGCCCCGTTGGACAACGCGTCGGTATCCGGCATGACGTCGGCTGGATAGAAACTCAGCAGACACATGAAAGGTCCTCCAATTCTCGGCTTAACGGCTCATACCCGGGGTGGTCATTCAGCCACGCCACGAACGGCATCCACTCCCATGCGCCGTTTCGCGCAATGTCGGATACCGTGAGATCGCGGGTGTATTCCACGGATGCGGCCGCCAGCCCCAGGGCTGCCTTGACCTCTTGCGGGTTGAGCGAGCTCGCGAACACGCGCAGCTCGAATGTGTCGTTGTTTTGGGTATTGATTGCCTGATAGCGGGCGCCCTTGGCGCCCTTGGCGTAATCCTTGACGTGCTTCCTGGCTGTCGCGTCGAACGCCGCCCACTGGTCAGACACGCGCCGGGCGACGGTGGTCACCTCGTCGGCATTGCGGTAGAAGAGCTTCATCCACCGGTAGACGTGACAGGGTGAGGTGAACGCGGCACGGCTGATATGGACGTGCAACCCGTTGCCGTCCGCATCGCAGCCCTCTCGCTCGAGCCTGGCCAGCATGTCCCAGGGGAAATGATCCATTGCCCAGTCATAGGACATGGGGTGAGTGACGATCTCGAAACCATGATCGATCGAGCAGTCCTCTTTCAGATACCCGAGAGATGACAAGCTGGACATGGCTGTCTCGGCACAGTCGGTCAGATAGCCGCCGGACGTGTTGATTTCCAGTTCCAGCCCCAGGAATAGCGGTCCTGTGCCGTGGAACTTGGGTTCAGGTTTGTAGCTGTAGTTGTAGATCAAGTCGGACGACTCAGGTAGGTTCTCCTCGCACCAAGAGCAGTAGTCGCCGCAATCGATCAGTTCATCGCACCCCTCGCAACGCCAGTAGGCGTCGCTGGCACACGAGAGGCAGACGTTGGAGCCGTCGGCAGCGGTTTCGGTGTCGTGATCGGGGCTCATCTGTGCACACCGATCACACTCGGTGAAATACCGGCGAGCGCACCGATCGCAGATCTCGTTGCCGTCAACGGTGGTCTCGGTGGATGACGCGTAGTCGCCGCACCGGTCACACGACGTGTAGTTCTCGCTGGCGCAGTCCGTGCAGATGTCGGCACCGCCGACGGTTGACCGCACCTCGGAAACCGGGTCCCCGCACTCGGAGCACGTGACCGGGTCTATAGTTGTGGCGGGCATAGCAGAGCTACCTTCTGATATGTCAAGAACCCTGGCAGGGAATTGCGGTCCCTGCCAGGGTTCGCCTGTAATGGAAGTGCGCGACACGAAACTTTTATTGCGCACAGCGATACGCGCGGGAATCGAACCCGAACACCCGAAATATGGCACGCAAAGGAACTCTCAAGCGCGACAAGTACGAGTGCCTGTTTCCGGCAATCTCGTTATGTACGGGTGGCCATCGTGTCTACCAGGCCGTATCGTCCTAAGTAGAGTGTCGCACGGTCGATTCTTGGCAGTGGCGGAACATATCCACGTGCTCTGCCTATCAGCCGTGCTGCAACCTGTTCGTTGATATGTGTGGCCTACTCTCACTAGGCCGCGCTGTCCGTCCCCGCCGCATTCCTGTCATCCTTTGGATCACGACGTTTTCTCTAGGGTCATGGCGTGAGTCACGCTCGCCTAGGTATCCCCACGGGTCCGGTGCTTTGACGCGTGATCTCGGTATCCACACCCGTCACGCTTTGCCGTGCCATTTTGAGCACGTCGAATAGCCCCATTAATCTGTCCCGCTTACGCGGTGAACGCTCTGCACGTTCGTTGACCTCTTATCGGACCTTGCTGGTTGACATTGGCCTATGCGCTTAGGGGCGGCATTCCATCCGTGGACGGACGGCGCAAGCACACCTAGCACTCACAAGCGCTGATCACGCAAGGAACGTGGACTATTCGCTCTGTCATCAACTGGGCCCAACGGGCCCATGGAATTCATGTAAGACACGCGACATTCGCAAGAGTGGCAGCTGCGGTAGTTCGCTCGCGGGACGTCGTGCCCGGTCCTCACGCCCTACCTTGACCGCTTCCCCGGTCCGTCTTGCTTACATGTCTTACAATACATTGTAACAATACATATCGCAAGTGTCGTGTTGTACCGTTGCCATTCCGTGACCTTTAAATTGTGCGCATTCTCCCCGGAAATTCCTATTGCTGCGCAAAAGCTCGGAAACCTGTCGGACAGCCGACAATTGTCGATCAGGAGACTCCCCGTCGGCGGCAGCAGCTCTGGCACATCGCAGCCGATTGCCGAGCGGAACGAGTCGACAGGGACCAATGGTCAAAAAATGAGAGGAAGAGAAGAAAGAAACGGCGCCACGGAATCAGAACCACGCAATAAATAATGCCGAAATCACTCCCACAGAGCCTGCTAACCACCAGCGCCGCACACCCCACCAACCCACTATTCAGGTGCCTGCCGGCTACCGAGTCGGCCGCAGCATCGGTAGGGGCCGCGCATCGACCGACAGGGGCGAACCGCCTGCTCAGGGGTCTACCCGCCTAGGAGGCAGCTCGACAGGACCGTAGCCAGGTAACTCGCCAGGAAACCCCACCTGGCGACGACTACCAGTTGTAGTGTTGATCTACTAACTGGCCACAATGAGTAGTTTTACCAGCTTGTACTAGGTAGAACCACACTGCAGACGCTCCTCCGTTCGGCGTAACCTGGAGGGTCCTGGCGCTGATCAACAGAGGCGGCAGGTGACTCGCCCAGTTTACATCGTCGAATCGCGGAGAGGAGGCACTCCATTTCCGACCTTGACAGGTTCGGAATTGTCAACGGTGCGAGCGATCCGAGTAAATACATGTAGGAGTGCAAGGATGGTAACCGGGGACACGAGCTATTTGCAGCGGCTGCACGATCTTCGGCATCTGCTGAACGGGGAGTGGATACCAGATATTCTTGTCGCATTGCGGTCAGGACCACTGCACTATAAGGAGCTGTTGGCCACGATTGACGAGGCGAGCGGGTTCGATCCGTGGTCCGGTGGTCGTCGCAGTCTGCAGAGTAGGGTATTGAGCGGCACGTTGCTGCGGCTGACGGCGAGCGGTTTGGTACGCAGGTTCGAAGAGCCGGCGGTATTCCCGCGCTCCGTGCTCTATGAGATCACGCCGGCCGCGGTGCAGGTTCTGGACAGGGCGCTGCCGATGACCGAGTGGGCCGACGAGCACGCCGACCTGATTGAGCACGCGCGGCGCGCGCGGGCCAAGGAGCGCGAGGACAAGGCCGTGAATCCCCAGCTGGCCCCCGCGGACGAGCCGGACGCACATCCGTGACCGGATAGGTCTCCGCACGGTTGGTCAGCTCGCGGCGGCACCACCAGCGGCCGGTGAGCGGCCCGCGGTGCCCTGCCGTTGTAGGAACTTGGCCAGGTTGACCGTGTTCTGGCTCGGGTGCTGGCCCAATTCGTCGAGGGTGCTCACCAGGAGCGCCAGCGTTCGCCCGATCGCGTCGTGCTGGCGGAGCCGGGCCTGGGTACGGATGATGTCGCGATAGACGCCTTCGTTGTACGTATCGAGGGTGCGCAGCTTCTCCAGCAGGGCGAGCGTCGCGTCCGGCCTGCTTTCGCTGTAGGCGCGAATGAGGATGCCCAGTGCGTCCAGCACATCGCGGCGCGTGGCTTCGCGGTAGGCCTCGATCCAGTAGGAGGTCACGTCCTCGGCCAGGTGACCGGTGTACAGGGCGACAGCCTGGTGGAGTGCGTCGATACGCTCGGCGTCCCTCGCGCCGCCGCGGGCACCGAGGGCGGCATGGAATCGCCCGTAGTCGGTCGTCACAAAACGACTGTCGAGTTGGTATCGGCCGTCGTCATGGATGATGATCTCGCCGATTCTGCCCTCGGTGGCCTGATGCAGCGCCCGCCTCAGTGTCGACAGGGCGTTGTGGAAACTGTTGAAGGGCCGGGAAATTGGACTATCAGGCCACACGGCGTCGTTGATCGCGTCGCGGCGCGCACCGTCGGGATGCAGGGCGAGGTAGACAAGGACCTCGCGTTGCTTGCGGGTCAACGCCCCGGTGAGCTCCCGAGCAGCTCCGTCTTCGCGCAACGCCAGCTCGACTCGTCCGAGCACGCGCAGCGCCAGCGGCGGCGTCACGGAGGGCTCGGACACTCGCACGTCCTCCTGGCGTTCCTCGATCGGCGATCCGTAGGACGCCGCGTTAACTCGGTCCTGGCTGTCACCCATGGTGTGAACATCGTTGCTGCCAGCGCCCGCCATGCGTGTCGGGGGCGCGGAGCTGGGCGGTATCTCGACTGGCGCGGGCTGTACCTCGAGCACCCGCAGTCGCGGCGCCGGTTCCGCCTCGGTGCGCCCGGTGTCGTCCGGCCGTTCGGTCAGTTCCAGCCGTGTGAGTTCATCGAACGTGTCGTTCTCGTCCGACGGGTGGGGCTCGTCGACAGCGACATCGGTGGGCGCGTCACCGAGAGCGGACGACGGCTTACCGCGATCTTCACCTGGTTTCGGTGCATGGTCGGCGGGTCCTTCCTCCTCGCGTAGCACAGCGAGCAGCTCGGTCGTGTCTGCGGCGGGCAGGGTGAACAGGCGGGTTCCGGACAGGCTGTCGCCAAGACCGGGACTGGTCGCGCTGACCATGCCATCGGGGCGGACGCGGACGGTCGCACCAGGGCGCCACTGGCCGAGGAGGACGCCGGCCATACCGAGGGTGGAGCCGTTATCCATAACGGCCTGCAGCCGGCGTTCAGCATACGCGGACGGGCTGCCGAGCAGGACGAGCGTGCCCGACCGGGGTCGTGGGGTGGTTTCGTCAACGCGGTGACGGGTCCGGGTGACCAGTTCCGTTTCCATCTCGTCTAAGGCGACGTCGAGGGAATTGACCACGCTGACCGCAGACGGCAAACGTGCGACATCGGCACTGTCGAAGATGAGCGGCAGGTCGGGCGCCGGCAACAGGACGCGGACATCCGCGCCGTCCTGGATGTGCTGGGCCAACAGATGCAGCAGGAGCGCACGGGCGGCGGCAGTCGCGCCGGGCCCAAGTAGGCCGAGACCACGGGTGCTGGCGAGGTTGAGCGCGAGTTCGCGGCCGCCGCGCACGCCGACTCGCGCAGGCACGCCAACGGGCTGGTCATCTGGCTCGATTTTGCCAGCGTCTGTGATGTGGATCCTCACCGGTGAAGGCGGCGTCGCCTCTACGACATCCAGGTCGTCGAGGTTGGCCGTACCGTCGTCGCTGTCGTGGGCGGCGCGCAGGGCACGAACCACGGGAGCGATCGGCCGACGGAGGTCGGAGCGGTCGCCGCTGCCGATGCGGTAGCGGCGACGACGCCAAATCCGCACGGACACCGCGGCAGCACTGATCACGCCAGCCAGCAGCAGGCTGACGAAGACACCCGTCAGCAGGTCCAGGCCGGGCTGCCGGGCACTGTCCTGCTCACCAGTGTGCGCGCCCGTGTTGGAGCCGCTGGCCGGGGCCTGGGTGGCGCTCCGCGCCGGCGGCGGGGTGGCGGCTGGCGTGGGACTGGCGGTCTTCGATGGCTGGCTCGGTGAGACCGGTGGCTGCTGCTCGACGGGTAGCTGTACAGCTGGCGGGGCGGGCGCGGGGATGTAGCCGGTGATCTTCCAGCCGGGGCGGACGAGGTGCGGCTGGGTCAGGGCCCGACCATCGAACTGGACCACCCCCCGATTCTGTGCGAAGAGCTCGGGCCAGCGGTTGCCGTCGCCGAACATTCGCTCGGCGACCCGCCAGAGGCTGTCGTACACCACTGTCCCGCCTTCGGGGTGTGGGAGACGAACCTCCTCGGTGGCCACCACCTTCCCCGGTGGTGCCGGTGCGGCCCAGTCGAGGGTCATCGTGGCCTGCTGCGGTGTGTCGGTTGAGGGCTGTGCTGGACTGGGATGCAGCGGGGCCGTAACCGCGATCGGCGTCAGGTCGCTGCTGAGCACCGCCGCGGTGGTCGGCGGCGCGGTGGGGGTCCGGTTGCCCAGCACGGTGAGCACGACGGTGCCGATCAACGCCGCGGCGACTCCCCGCAGGGGACCAGTCGGCCGGAATTCCGGCCACGCGAAGCCCTGGGCCGCGTCGACGGCGCACCGTGCCACGTCGACGGCGAAGAAGAACCACACGACCCAGCACAGGCACGCCAGGGCGTCCAGGAGGAACTGCGCGCTCATCGGGTTGAGCAGGGTGGCTTCGATTTCGTCCCGGGTCGGGATGTGGTCGGGCAGGGGCCAGCCCACGAAGCGCACCAGGGCCCAGGGCAGACCGGCCACCAGAGCTACTAGCACGATGCCGGCAAGTACGCCGCGCACGACCCGGCCAACAAACCGGAACGCGACGGTCAGCACCCGCCCGGCGTAGCGGCCCCGTGTCAGCTTCCGTGGAGAAGTGTATGCGGTCATTCGTGCTCGATTCCTTGGCAGTACGGGACTTATGGTCGGGTGGATGCCCTTCCGGCAGCCCGGTCGCAGCGGCCGGCCGCCGTCATGTTGCCGCCGCAGTCACCCGCGCGGGCGTGGTCACGGTGTCGGCGCGAGGTATGGCGGGCTCTGGCGCCGTGGTCGCCTGGCGTGCCGCCGGTCTCGTTGTTCCGGCGGGTCCTTCGTTCGCGCCCTTCTTCGTGGCAGGTGCGCCAGCTGTGGAACGCTTGCGTTTGGTGCGGCTCGTCTTTCGGGCGTCGAGCCATCGGGCGAGGTCTGCGGCCGGTAGTTCGGTGAACCGGGATAGCTCGTCGATCTCAATGACGTCACTGGATTCCGCGAGTACGTCGCCGAGTTCTCGCTCGATGTCGCCGAGTTGCTCGGCAACATCGGCACGTTGTTGGGCCAGCTCGCCGACCCGCTTCGCCGCGGCGGACCTCCTCGCGCTGCGGGCAGCGTCGGCTTCCTCGACGCGACGTGCGATCTCCTCGATTGTCGCCATGCTGCTGTCCTCCTCCGTTGATACGCTGCATCCAATTCGAGCGGCAGCGCGTGATCATGGGATTGGTCCGGATATTCCGCGCTGCGGCTGGGCTTGGCCTGTTCCGGTGACCGTGAGCGAGTCGATGCCGACAAGTCCGAGCAGCCTCGTGGATTGGCTGACTGTCACGGTCACGTTCACCGTGTCGCCGGCGACGGACACGGTGCCAGCGTGGCCCGCGGCGGCCAGGTAGGCGCGGGCGGCTGCACTGGCCTGCTGCGGCGCCAGCCGCAGGGCGCCGTTGGCGCGGTAAGCGGCCAGGTCGATCTCCTGGGCACCGGCTCGAGCGGCTTCCTGTGCCTCACCGATCGCGCGGACCTTGGCGGCCAGAGCGAGACCGCCATCCAGGGTGAGGCCGGCGAACAGCAGGATCGCGGTGACGAGGATGACGACGAACGCGGTCACCCGGCCGTTCTGGTCCTCGCGCAGCCGGCCCATGCGGCGTCGCAGTAATACGGTTGCGTTCATCCCCCGCCTGCTCCCCGCGCGAGGGTGGTTGTGCCGCGCCACACGTCGACCGGTGAGGAGAAGCTCGCCCGGAACACGCGCGTACCCGGGACGCCGAGCATGGTCAAGTCGCCGAGTCCGACGCTGCAGGAAACGGTGACGGTCACTGTGGAGCCAGGCTTAAGCCCTTGGGTGTCGGTGGAAACCGTCAAGGAGTGGCAGGTGATTCCTGCCGATGCCAGCGCCGCGCTGGCGGTGGACTGGGCGTTCGCGGTGGCCTGTGTTGTGGTGCGGGCCAGGGTGGCGGCGCGGGCGGCTTGGTGGGCGACATCGTTGATCCGGAGTTCGGTGTCCGCGATCCGTCCACACAAGACAATGAACAACAGCAGCAGGACCAGCAGCGGCGTGAGTAAGGCAAGTTCTGCGGCGACCGATCCCCGTTCGTCGCGGTGCAGGAGACGGACCCGGGCACGCACCGCGGCCGCGAAGGTTGGCAGGTCGGGGACCGCGGTCATGGCGCTGCTCCGGTATCGACCGCTGAGGTGAATTTCTCAACGGGCCCAACGGCTTCCGCGTGAACCGTGACCGTCACGAATGGAATGGTGTTGAGTACTTCTCCGCTGATCGTCACGGAGGCTTGGTTGTTGCCTCGCTGGACATTGATCGACGTAGCGTGCAGCGGGCCACTTCCCAGTTGCGTCAAGATTCGCTGCCCCTCGGTGTTGCCCGCCGCCGCACTGCCACCGGACACTCGAGCCGCGGAGAGCGCTTGGGATGCGGCCGCTTGGGCAATGTGGGTGGCGTGCTCGTACAGCGCGAACTGCGCGATGAGCAGGATGAGCAGCAACAGCAGGGGCATGGCGATCACGAGTTCGACCGTGCCGGCGCCCCGCTGATCCGTGCGCAGTCGGCACAGGGAGTGACGCACGTGGGTCCAATATGGACACTCACGCTTCTTCGGCGTGCCAGTCACTGATTTAGAAGCTGATCGAGTTGGCACGCTGAGTGACCTTGATCGCGATGATCGCAATGACGGCGATCGCCAGCGCCGCCAGCAGAGCCGTGACCACGACCGCTTCGGTCGAGTATCCTGTGTCGTCGCGGTGCAGTCGCTCCAGCTCGGCCCGGATGCGGGCGAGGAGGATCTGGACTTCAGTGAACATCACTGCCTCCCGTAAGGTTCGAGGTCCGATATGGACAGTTCACAACCCTCCTAACACGCTGGCGAGAGCTGGAAACCCAATAAAGACAAGGAATCCACCGAACAGCATCACCACCGGAAGACTCATGCGTTCGGTCGCGGCCTGGGCTTCACCTTCGGCATCAGTAAGTTCGCGCATGCGCAATGCCGCCGCCTTGGCGGCGAGGCTGGCCCGTACGCGAGCGCCTTCGGTGCCGGCGAGACTGACCGATGCAGCGAGTTCGGACAGCTGGTGCACGTTGAGTTCGGTGCCAAGCTGACCGAGAGTGGTCCACGGGGTGGCGCGGGTGATGTGGGCGGTGAGTAGAGCGCGGCGTAGCTGCTGGAAGGCCCAGCCGCGGCCGATACTGACTGCGTCGGACAGCGCGCCGTCGACGCCGGCGCCGCCGGCCAGCAGGACCCGAATCAGGTTGAGGTAGGCCGACAACGCATGCCGGAACGTCGAGCGGCGCCGCTCGGCCTCCTGCCGAACCGCAATATCCGGAAGCAAGAATCCACCCAATGCGAAGATGACGCTCGCGACGGCGGGAACCCCCCAGCCCACACTGACGTCCGCGACAACGAGCAACAGTTGCATCAGTAGTGGCAGCAGCAGCCCTGTCAACGCCAGCGTCGCCTTCTCTGCCAAGTGGTGTTCGACGCTCTTGCCGGTCACGGCCAAGTCATTGCGCAACTTGCGGTTCGGCAAGCCGACGGCGGCCAGTGGCTTGATGAACGGCTTGCCGACCCGTCGCACCCAGCCGTCGGAGTCAGTTGCGACGATCGGCGGCGGCGTGGGCGTCGCGTGGAGACGATCGACCAAGGTACGTAGCGGTGGCCGCGGCGGGAACAGGTAGACCGCCAGCGCCCACAGCCCAACACCGAGCCCCGCGCCCCACAACAGACCGCTGATCACGAGGACGCTCCCTTCTCGGCGAGCAGGTCACCGACATCACCAGCTGTGTTGCGCGTGCGGATCGTGGACAGTTCGGTCAAGAACCGCTCGGGCTCCCGCAGGCGCCCAATCCTCGCCAGCCAAGCAAAAGCACCAGCGAACAGCGCCCCGACGAGCAGCAACATGATCTGACCGAACCCGGTGTCGTACGGGGCGAGGTAGCCGCGATTGAGCAGCACCAGGCCGATTGCGAAACTGAGCGTGGTGATCACGATGACCCGCACGCTGGTCCGGGTGCGCGCCCGCCCCGCTTCGACCCGCATCCGCATCGACGCTTGCTCGCGGGCCTCGCCGGCCAACTCGCCGAGCAGGTCTGCCAGCTGGCGGGCCTGGTGCTCGGCGGCCAGCACGAGCGCGGAGACCACCAAGTCAGCGGTCGGGTCGTGGAGCTGGTCGGCGAGACGGCGCAGCGACGGCGCCAGGCGCTCGCCGCGTTCCAACCGGACGGCCAGCTCGGGGATCTCCTCGCGGATCGCCGCCGGGCAGGCCGGGGCGGTGGCGAGAATGGCCTGTTCCAGACCAGCGGCGGCGACCAGGGTGTCGCGCAGCATCTCCGTCCACGACGCGATCGCTTCGATGCGTGCGAGCTTGCGCTTGTGATCGCTGCCGGCTCCGAGTATTCGAGGCAGGCTGACGACCGCGAGCGCGGCCAGGATGGCACCGACCACCCAGCCGGTCACCGCGCCAACGGCCAAACCGGTGATCACAGCGCCCACTAGAGCGCCCACGAACTTGCGGTCGTGGTGCGCAGCCCACCACGTGCGCCACCGCGACGGAGCCGGAGCACCGCGAGGGGGACGGCCGCGCAGCCCGGTCCAGATGAGCAAGATGCCGGCGGCCAGACCGGCGCCGAGCAGCCCGAACAATGCCGCGGTCGTGGTCATGGCCGCCACCACCCGTCGCGGCGCTCGGCGAGATCGGGGTCGTAGCCGGCTGCGGCGAGCAGATCGAGGGTCTCGGTGCGCAGCGGGGCGCCCGGCACGGCGCGCAGGTCCGGGCCCGGCCGCCAAACCTCGTTCGAGACGATTTGCCGGTCATCGGCGTCGACGACCTCGCGGATCGAGGACACCACCCGCTTGCTCGGATCATCCCGTGGCTTGTCCAGATGCACCACGAAGTGCAGGGCGCTGGCGACCAGGAGGTTGGTCGCCTCCACCGGCAGCCGCTCCGGCCCCTGCACCGCATAGGCGGCCAGCTTGAGGAAGGCGCCACGGCTGGAGCTGCTGTGCAGCGTGCCCATGGAGCCGTCGTTACCCATGCTCATCGCGTTGCACATCGGGATCACTTCGGGCCCGCGGACCTCGCCCACGATCACCCGGTCCGGACTCATCCGCAGCGATTGCCACACCAGATCGGACAGCGAGATCTCGCCGACGCCTTCCAGGTTGGGCTCGCGGGCCTGCATGGCGGTCACGTCCGGGTGCGCGTCGGCGTCCTCGCCCAGGCCCAGTTCGAAGACGTCTTCGATGGTGATCAGGCGTTCCCAGGGTGGGATCGCCGAGGCCAGAGCCCGCAACAACGTGGTCTTGCCGATCGCGGTGCCGCCGGTGGCCAGCACGTTCAGCCTCGCCCGGACCAGCGCAGCTAGGAACGACTCCAACGCGAGGTCAATCGTCCCCATCTCCCGCAACTGCGCCAGGGTGACGTTCCGGAAGCGGTGCCGTCGGATGGACACCGACGGCCGCGCGGTGACCGCCATGACCGCCGACACCCGCTCCCCCGTCGGAAGCTGGAAGTTCACAATGGGCGACCCTCGATCAAAGCGCCGCTCCTCCACGCCGCTGCGGGCGGCCAAGTCCCGGATCAGCTCGACCACCTCGGTGTCCGAGCCGACCACGGGCGCGAGGCGGGCTCGCCGACCGTCGGCGTAGCGGACGAACACCCGGTCGCAGCCGTTGATGTTGATGTTCTCGATCTCCGGGTCGGCCAGCAGCGGCTCCAGGCCGCCGAGGCCGAACACCTCGTCGAGCACCGCCGTGATCACCCGCTGCTCGACCTCCGGTCCGACCAGCATCCCGCCGTCCGCCGAGTTCTTCAGTTCCGCTCGAGCGTGGGCCTCGGCAGCATCCTGCAAAATCAGCTGCGCCATCTGGCGACGCTGCTGCCCACCCATCGGGGCGCGGCCGGCGCTCTCGTCAGCCCGGATGCGCTCACTCAGCTTCTCCGACAGGTCCTGGCGCAGCCGCTGCCGCAGCCGGACCACGGCCGCGACTTCGCCGCTCGGTCGGTGCGGAAGCTCTGCCGGGCCGGGCAGGCTTAGCCGGTCCGAGTGGGGGTCGGCCCCGTTTGACGTGTGCGAAACCAGTGGGTCGTCGAAGGCGTGCGTGCTCATGTTCCAGTGCCGTTTCGTGCCTGGGGGCCAAGAGACTGCAGAGCCGTGCCGACGCTCGGTGCGCCGGAACCCGTCGTCTGTGGATGCGCCACGTGCGGTCCGGTGCTGTTGCGGTGGCTGGCATCCCAGTGCGCCAGGGTCAGCGTCGCGATCCGGGCGGCGGACTGACCTAGCTTGGATGTGGCGGGGCTGCGTCGGCCGTTGGCGTGTCCACATAGCACGGCGGCGGCCTTGTCGTCGCGCGGCACGCGCCCCATCACCGGGATCCCCAAGGCTTGGGAGACTTCTCGGGTGGGGTGGCCGTCGCCGATCAGCACTAAACAGGGCCGACGCGACCAACCTTGGGCGTCATGCAGCTTGAGCGCGACGTGGGCGAGTTCGTCATCGTGTGGGTGGGCCACCAGCAGCATCGCGTCGGAGCTCCGGATGATGGGCAGCGCGGGCGAGTCCGGGTCGACCCGGCCGCAGTCAGCGATGACAGTCGTGCCCGGCTGGTCGGCGGCACGCCGCAGTGGGGTGGACCCGCCCGCGACCAGCACGGAGCGGGCCTGCTCGGCGCCGACCGGTCCGATCACCACGCACAAGCCGCCGGGAAGTTGTTGCGTGTGCTGGGCAAGCAGCCCTGGGTCGGTGCTGCGGCGGGCCGCGACGGCGAGGGTGACCAGGCTCGGCGAGTCGGCTAGGCGGAAGCGGGCCATCAGGTCGCCGCCGGCGGGGTCGGCCTCGACCAGGATCGGATTCTCGCGCGCCGGCCAGCGGGCGCCCAGCGCGGTCGCCAGCGTGGTGGCGCCAGGAGATCCCTTGAGCGAACAGACTGCGACGAGCATCAGTGGCCACCTCCCGAGATCGCCACCACGCTGAGCTGTCCGGCGGGTGCCGAGGCCAACACCCGAGCGTCCGATTCGGACAGTTGCAGTGACACAACTGTGGTCTGCTCGGTCTCGCGGGTGACGATGCCGGTCACCACCGCGGTCCAGGCCGAGGTTTGTGTGTTCTGCGTTCCCGTCGTGGCGCCCTGCGGTGGGGTCGTAAGCACGAGAACGGTAGTGCCAGGCGTCAGGTCGGGTGGGAACTGGCCGGATTTCAAGCCCACCGCGGCGATCGCGGTGCCCCGCGCCGGGACCTGTGGTGAGCCGAGCACCGAACGCGTCACCAACGAGCCGGCGGGCAAACTGAACGCGACCGGCTGTCCCACCACTGTGGACGAAGCGGATGCCAGGACGACGTCCGTTCCGGAGTCGTCCGCCATGCTCACCTGCGCGAGATCCTGCGCCGACAGCACCTGCCCCACAGCAACAGGACGAGCCAACACCAGCACGTTCTCGCGGTCGCCCAACTGCATCCCGGCCAGCACTCCGCCCGCAGAACACGCCACCACCAGCAGCACACCGAGCAGCAGGTGCGGTACGCTCCGGCGCCGATTCGTGCCGCTCACGCGAGAAGGGGCTTTGCCGGTGCCATCGCGGCCACTCCACGCACTCGCCAACGCGTCCTTCGCCGACGAGTTCTGAGCGGTCGAAACCGAAGTCGTCACCATCAACCTCCTTCAGGCAAGAAACCATCGCGACGCGTCGACGTGATGTGTTCCTCGACGAGCCTTTTCGTGACTGCGTGTTTCGTTGTGGCTGTTCCGCCCGGCGGGCGGAACAGGAGCGCTTATCCGGTAGCGATGCCCTGGCTCTCCGCAACGCGGAACGCGACCGACGCCGACGTGGTCATGTTCGGGAAGACGCCGCCCTGGCCGGCGCCCGACCAGGTCACCGTCCAGTTCACGGTCGCGGTCACGCCGAACGCCTCACCGCGTTGACCGGCCGACGACGTGCGGTAGGTGTAACCGCAATCCGGCGAGGCGCTCTTCGGAGCACCACCAGCTTGGAACGACGTACCCGGCCCGGTGCAGGTCACCGAGCCGCCATCGCCCATCGACCACCTCACGGAAGTCGGTTTGGCCACCGCCGTCACGGACACACCCGGCACCGACGCGGTCGCCGACACCTCGCCCCAGCTGCCGCGGTCCAGCCACAGCCAGGTCGGCAGGTTCACCAACTGGTCGCCGACCGGGTTCGCCTCGATCTTCGGCGACGGCAGCCGCAACTGGTTCCTCGCCTGGGCCGCGAGCTCGGCCGGTGACGGCAGCGGTACGGGGCTGGCTTGGCCGTCCGCGATCCACACTGGCGGCCGGTACATCGCGTCGGCCACACCCGGACTGGTGCACTTGTACACGTACCAGGCACCCGACGGCGGCTGCACCTGCGCCAGACGCGGGCCAGCGACCGCGAACACAGCAGGTTGCACAGTCACCGTGCCGGACCGCATTGGAACCGTGTAGGAAGCCGGCTGAACACCACCCGGCGGCGGCCACTGGAAGTCACTGCGGACATAATTGCACTGGGCGAGATTCGTATCGCCACCGATGATCTTGTCGCCACCGGCATCGACCCGACCTGTACTCGGGTTCCCGTTCCCCGACGTGCCCGGTTTGCTGTCTCTGTTGCCCTGGTTGCTCGGACCGGGCGTGGGGTATTTGCCCGCCCCTAGCTCACAACCAGGGTTCGGGAACTGGCTGCAATCGGTGGAACCCCAGATATCGTCGGCGAGGGCAGGAACCGCACTCGCCACTAATACGGCCAACGTCAGGCCAGCAACAAGGCCTACGCGTCTCAGGCACATGAGCCCAGCCCCTCTACCGCGAACCGGGTCACACGCCACGCACGATCGGGCTGCTTCTTGACCTCCGCCGTGATCGCGCGTTTTCCGCCAGGTGTGTCGTTGAGCAGGTGTCCGTCCTTGTACTTCAGCGAGTTCGTGCTGTCGCCGCAGTCGGAGATCATGACCGTGGTCGGATCGCCTGACGGGTCCACACTGGACACTTGGGGGTTGTTCGTAGGCGCCCCCTTGGTGACCACGCCATTGAGGTGATCCGTGTACAGGCTGCGGGAGATCACGCCGAGCGCATCGCCGGTCGCGTACTTCGCGAGGTCGGGTGACTGCCAGTCGGATGTCACGCCGGCCTTCGCCATCGCCTGCCACATCCCGATATATGCGGCTGTTGCCTGTTGGCGGGCTTCATCTGCTGTGGATACCGTTGTGGGTGCGGCGCTGGTCGTCTCCGAAGCGCTGACAGTCGGCCCGGCCGTGCTCGGCCCGGTGGCACTGTTCGTGCTGCACGCGGTCACGAGCAGCGCGGCCCCTGCGACGAGAATGGTCCAGGCGCGCAGGTGCCCGCCGGAACCTCGGCGATGGCTGTTCACCATGACCACACCCCAGACTCGGAGGACGGTAGATCCCCTCCGATCTACTCTGTGACGGTCTTCACGTCTACCTTGCGCCCCCCTACCGACTGCAAGCTCCCCATGTGCCGACTTCGGAGTCGGAAAGGCATTTTCAAGCAAATGTTCAGCCGAATGAACTACCCCGTTAGGGTGAAAGCACTCGGTGTAACGTCGAGATCTCATCGTCCGCGCTCAGCCAACAACAGGGAGTAAACGATGAGGGGTGTCGTGGCCGTCGCGCGTCGCTGTCAACCCAGTCCAGGCCAACCATGACCAGTGTTGGTGTCATAGCGTGGACACTGGCCGGGGCCGTCATCGGCGCCGGCGCGCAGGTGCTCGCCCGCCGATGGATGCCCCGCCCTGACCACAGGCGACTCCTCGAGCTGGCCGGCGCAGTCGCGACCGGCAGTCTGTTCGCGCTGCTGGCCTGGCGACTCGGCGCCCAGCTGCCCCTGTTCGCCTATTCCTGGCTGGCGATGGTGAGCGTCCCACTGGCCACCATCGACTGGGCCATCCGCCGGCTACCGACCACGCTCATCCTGACCGGCGCAGGCGGCATGATCACCCTGCTGTGCGTGACTGCGGGGCTCGACCACGACCTTGCTGCGCTGCTGCGCGCCCTCACCGGCACCGTCGTCATCCTCGCGCTATACGGCGCGCTCTATGTGGCGATCCCTGGGCAGTTCGGCGGTGGCGACCTCCGGCTCGGTGGTCTCCTCGGCTGCGCCCTAGCCTGGTTGGGTTGGACCACGCTGGCCACCGGCACGCTCTCCGGCTGGGTCGCCGCCGCGCTCGCCCTACTCGTTCAGCGCGCTGCGGGTGGTCGTAGCGCCAGCAATGCCTCCCTACCGCTGGGACCGTTCCTGATCATCGGCGCGTTCGCCGCTGTGCTCACCGCTCCAGCGTCTGCGAGCGTGTGACGGCGGCATCCTCCGACCTAGTGAGGCTTCCGGCCTTACGACACGTCGGCAACGGCGATGCGCACACCGTCGTGGCCTTGGCTGGCTAAGCTCACGCAGGTACGCAAGGTTCGAGACCAGTCGCCGGGCCGATTCCGTCCAGCTGGAGGCTTTCAATGAGCGCAATTGGTCGTCGCAGCCGCGACGACCTGGGCCGTGCCTACGTACAGGCACTTTCGCGTGGTCTCGAGTGGCTACAAATGGAAGCGTCGGTCGCCTCCCTGACCTTCGACCAGCTCGCTCGGCTGGCCGAAGTGTGGGTCGACGACGTCCGACGGCAGCAGGCCCGCCATAGGGTCATCGAGGCGCTGCAGTTCCTGCACGGTCGGGTGGCATCTCGCTGGGTGCGCTGGGCCGACACCTTCGGGCTCCCGCAGCCGCCCACCACCGGGGATCCCGTGGACATCATCGCCAGCCCCTACAGGCTCGCCACCGATCTGCGGCTCGGGCGGTACGTGGCAGGGCTGCTCCCGTTGTACGACACAGCCCTGGCGATCCTCGCCGGCGACCACGCGGCGAAGACCGACTACGAGCTCCTGTCGGCTCCCTGGCGGCAGGTGTGTCTGCCATCTCCATTCACCCCAACCACCCTCTACGGTCCCCGCACGCAACTCGCACTGTCGGCGCTGTCCGCGCGCCGCTTTCCCCGCTCGTGCCTCACGCAGATCTTGTGCGCTCGCCGGGCCATCGACAATGCAGACTGGGAGGCCGCCACGGACACGGTGCACAAGGCGGCACTCGCATCGGGCTATCCCTACCGTGGCAAGTGCCTGTTCAGGGAGGCCGTGGCCAGCGCGGAGACCGCGGCCGACGAGTCTCCAACCCATCCCGAACTCGCTCAAGCCCTCTGGGGTTACTCGGCAGTCCAGGCCTTCCATCAGCAACTCACAGCAGACGGCGCGGCCCTGCTCGCAGGCCCCTATCGGGCCGGTGGACGCACACCACCGCCCGCCTAGCCCAAGGTTCCGAGTCGCTAATTCGGGTCGTATGTTGCTACGAGCGGCTGACCGCGCGCGTCGCGACCGAACGCCGAGATTCAGTCCACTGTGGAGCATGATCAGGTTGTTCGCTGCCCGCGGCCGACGACAGGAACAACACAGCGACGACCTTCGGAATCCGGCGCGTCAGCCAACCTTGGACGCTGCCCACTCGGCGACTCACTGCGATGCTCTTGCTCCTCGTCGTTTGCAGGTTGAGCCACCTCGGCAACAATCCCGGCCCGCAACGCATCCTTGATTCTCAGATAGTCCTCATGCGACACATTGGCTCCTTACGGCAGAGCGTTCAGTCCATCCGTGTGTCTGCTCTGGTGGGGCCGCTTGGCTAGGAAGACAACGCGGCAGGGTCGAGCGGTCGGACTGGTTCCCTACCAGCGTTTCAGCCATCTGACCCAAACGGCGTCCTTGCTGTCGAACACTTTTGCGGCATCACCGAGTTCCTCGGAAACCGCGTGAAGTACCTTTTCCCTGGCTCCGCGGTCGAAGTCCGCGGTGGAGTCGGGGTTCTTAACGATGCTCATGTACGACACGTGCGTGACCACGGTCGCCGGAATGTCAACCCGCTTGAGGGCAGTTCGGCACGCCTCCGTGCACTCGTCGGCCATGAAGGGCACGTTGGCTAGCTCGACGATGGCGGCGCACATGGTATCGAGGAGTTGTTGGTCGTAGCCGCTGCAATCGATATCGACTTTGCTTCGCACCAAGGCGAACAAGTCCTCGGGCTGGGCGTCGGGCTGCTCCTTCAACCTGCGACGTGCGACATCGACAAGGTCCCCAAGATCAGCGCGCGCCACGTCAAGCTGCTTGTACAAGTCCTGCATCATCTCTCCCCTACCTCGTTCCACACAGAACGCAGCTCTTCCCACGACGGCGCTTCGCGAACGACGTCCATCGCCAGTCGAGTTACCGCAAGGGAAGCGAGTAGCACCAGGTCCGTCTGGCTCATTTGCCCTCTCGCGAGGCCGTCGTCCAAAACTGTCGCCATCTGCGCCGCAGACACCTCCGGGGAATGCTTTTGGAGCAAGACACTAAGGGCGCCGACTGTCGCGTCAAGATTGTCGCCGACTTCGGCAAGGAGTTGGTCGAACTCGGCGACGGCTGAACCGAGATTGTCAGGCTGCTCCATTGTCGCCCCTTGTGCCTGTACCAACCCCCAGCTCAGGAGAACCCCCAGCGCCGCTTAGGGGGAGAATCGACGCTGGGGGTCCTTGATTGCCGGGCCGCCAATGAAGACAAACGCACCCGGCGAGCCTCGTGCTACACCTCGCATGCGAAGACATCTAGTTTCTCCGCCACAGCATAGGAATATAGCTCGGGAGAATCATCATGTCCGGACCTGTCAGCGCATGTTCAGCCGCGAACTCCTGAACCTGCTCGGCTGGCATCGCGTGCAGGGTTACTGGGCCTCCCACCTCTTCGTAATACGTCACAAGGCCAAAGCGGACGCCCCTTACCATTCCGGTCTCAACGGTATCATTCCATTCTATTCTGATTTTGCCGTCCTGCCCGTGGGCGGCAAGAGCAATGAGGATGTTCGTATTACGGTTCTCGTCGACCGGTAATAGTCTTACAGTCATGAACGTCCTTTGGAGAGGAATTGTTGTATAGCGAGTCGCATTGAATGAGTTCGAGGTCTAATAGATCTGCCAGTCCGGTATATGGCTCCGGGGCCAGTTGTTCATCCACAGCACACTGGCCACAGAAATATTCGCCGTCACTGTTCCTATACCACAACTCACCTACCGGCGTGGAATCAGGGGGAATCGCACAACCTGCGCAGAGACACCGACTTTCCCAACTTCCGTTTCCAATGCCGGAAGGCGCATTATCGGATGCTGCGGTCATAGAGGTCATAGCGTTAACCTTTCAGGTCACTATGCCCCGTACTCACCCCTTGCTCAGATTCGTTGGGAATTGAGCGCCCGATTACAGGGCAATGCGTGGTGGCGGTTGGTACCTGGCGTCGCTCGCGCTACGCCCGATAAAGGTCATGCGCTATGTACTCCCTCCTCGTGATCACTGGTCGAAAGCAGGTCCTAGGCGCGTCAACCGCGCAGATGAAGCATCGGAGGCCACCCCGAATGAACCGCGCATGACGTCGCGAGTTTCGCCGACCGGATCAGGCTGGACCGGGGCGACGTGACCTGCGAAAACGATGAGAGGTCACACCCTCGGCGTCGCGGTGCCCGATCCGAAGACGATGTCAACTGGCAGCGTTTTCGTACCCACACAGTGATGAGGGTCTCACATGTGATGAAAAAATGCTACACGTAGCACTGACAAGCGCCGGTTGATCTGTCGTGATTTGATCTTGTGCCGTCCCGCCGCGCCCGACGCCCCACCGACCCGGTGCTGGTGGCCCTCGGTCGCGCTCTCGCTCAAGCGAGGGAGGAACGCGACCTGACCGTCGACGAGCTGGTGGCGCTGGCCGACGTCTCACGACGTAACTACCTCTACATCGAGGGTGGCATGATCGAGCCCAAGGTCAAGACGCTTACCCGCATCCTGGCCGCCCTGGACGTCCCACCCGAGCAGGTCATGCAGCCCATGATCGAGGCGCTGAAGATCGAGGAAGCATAGGTCGCTCCGGCGAGGCCAGGTCGTCGGCAACGGTGAGGACTTGTGCGGCTAGCTTGTCGATCACGGAACTACACGAGCACGGTGGGACGAGCCGCCGATCGGTGGTCCTTCCAGGCCCGGGCTGCCTGCGCGAGCGCTTGCTTCCAGTCCTCGTCCGGTTGATCCTGGGCGATCTCGTTCCACATCGTGGTGAGCGCCGCGACGAAAACGTCGATCGCCGCTGGGTCGGCCTCGACCCAGGCCGGGCACTCGCGTGCGACCTCTTCGGCGGTGGTCGGGCTGTGTCCCCAGGCGATCAGGCGGGGTACGAGGCTGGCCGGGTCGACCCACGCCGCGCCCTTGGTCGCCCAGGCCCAGTCGATCATCTGAATGTCGCCGGCGCCGGTCACGAGGATATTCGTGGGGTTGTAGTCGGTGTGCAGGATGGTGTCGCCGGCCAGCACTTCGCGCGCCTCGGGGTCCTCGATCACCTCGGCCCAGCGAAGCTCGGCGTGCCGGAAGTAGACCGGCGGCAGGGTTGGGCAGGGCAGCTCCGCCAGCTGGCGCATGGTGGCAACCAGGCGGGGTAGGTCTGCCGAGCCGGGCGTGTAGTCGGCGCGTCGGCCATCCACGTGCTCGAAGCAGAGCAGATCCCAGCCTGCGATCTCGATCCGCCACAGCAGCTCCGGGGCCACGGCGCGCACGTGCGGGTTGATCGCGGCCTCGCGCTGCTGGGTTACTACGGCGGGTGTGTCCGTGCGCAGCCCCTTCAGGAAGACCCGTCCCGCTTCGACGTCGAGGATCGTGGCGATCGCAGAGTTCTGGCCATCACCGACCGTCTTAGCGGCCTTGACTGAGCCGAGAAGCGCTTCGACGGCGTCGTGGACCCGGGTGGGGAGCTGCTGCCAGTCGATACGCGGGATGGCCATGAACGTCTGTCCCTTGCTGGGTCCGGATGGGATGGATGCGGAATGAAGGCTAACCGGGCGGCCGGGTGCCGACGTGTGCCACGCCGACACCGGCCCGACGAGTGAGCCCGACTAGTACGGGTTGTCATCGCTCGCTGCGCAGTTGCAGCGGCCCTCTTCTGAGAGAGCTTCGAGATCTTCGATGATCTGGATCTCGTCGTCCGTCTCCGCCGGACCCGGCGGCTTCAGGTCGATCATCATGGCCGTCATACGTTCACCCCCTCCCGTCCGTGCTGGCAGTACGCACCCAGAGGCGCCTTCGCCTCCTGGTACAACTTCGCGAGGGGACGGCACACCCAGCAGGTGCCGGAGAGCGTGCAGCCGGTGCAGCCGCCGGTGCGGGTGTGCAGGGAATCCGCGATGGCGGACAGCCGGGGAAGCCCCTCGATGCCCTCGGTCATCAGGTCGACGGACGGGTTGCGGCCGACCTTGCAGATTGAGGCCACACCGTGGGGGTCGGCGTGGAAGAAGGTCACGCCGGCGCCGCAGCCGCCGAACGGCTTGCGCCGGCGTTGGAACTCCTGCGACTGCGCCGGCAGGCTCTCGGGTCCGCCGTAGATGGTCGGGCTCATGTTGGTGAACACGTGGTAGGGCAGGCCGAGATCGTTGGCCATCGCCTCCATCGCGGCGACCTCGTGGTCGTTGTGCCGGGCGACGACGATGTTCAGCTTGATCGGCAGCCCAGCCTCGACCGCCGCCGCGAGCCCGCGCCGGAACAGTCGGTACGACCCGCGACGCCGGGTGAGCCCGTCGTAGCTCTCCTCCGTCGCGCCGTACACGCTCAAGGTCAACCGGTACGGCCGCTTGGTGGTCAGCAGCTCCAGGATCTGGGAGTTGTGCAGCCGGGAACCGTTCGACGAGATCCCGAGCATCATGCCCAGGTCCCAGGCCAGCTCGTAAACCTGCGGGAACAGCTTGTCGATCAGCGGCTCGCCACCGGTGAGTTGGAGCCACAGCACACCGGCGTCCCGCATGATGTGGAGCAGCTTCTCGCGGTCGACCCAGGGCAGGCCGGAGAACTGTTTCAGCCCCAGATAGCAGTGCTCGCAGTCGTAGTTGCAGCCGAGGTTGAGTTCGTAGCTCGCGCGGCCGAACCGGTACGCCGACTCCGTACGGACGAGCACGGTCCCAGCGACCGTTCGCTGCGCCACGTCAAGTCCCCACGCCCGCTGAGCCGCGTCGGCGAACCAGCCGGGCACTGTGTCGCCGGTCGACGACGATGCCAGCTCCTGATAGCGACGGAAGGGGATCTTCACGCCGCGCTCACTATCCGGGCGTGTTACCAGGTAATCGCCCAGGAATGGGCTTGCGATCAACTCGTGCACTACTCGTCAACTCCTTCTCCACGTTCGGTCGGCGCATTGTTTTGAAATCGGTGTCGCTGTAACCCGCGCAACACGCGTTTAGCCAATTCAGCACGTGCCGTGATCACCGCCTGATCCACATCGGCGGGGCTGACCGAAGGCTGCCGTGGTGTCCGCGTCGGCAACGGTGATGATCTGTCCGGCCAACACTTCGGGCACCACAATCGGCCGGCGGGAATCGATGGGACGCGAATACACGGGGCGCCGCAATCGGCACATCCGAAAGTGCGTCCGGCCGCGTGAAAGCGCTCCTCGTTTCCGATGGAAACCTGGTGAACGAATATGTTCCATACGGCCAACCACGCAGCATCGCTGTCATTCACTCACGCTCTGGCCACTCCGCCAATACCTCGTGGACCACGGTGGTGAGGTACCCGTGCGATACGACTTTGCGAATCGGAAGCAGGCCCACCGGGATCGGGTAGTCTTCGCCCCGAAACCGCATGGCATCCGATTCGGGCTTCCCGTTGGTGTTGAGGACCATGACATCGATGTACCCGTGCTGCGATCGTGAGATCGTCAACTGTTCCCCGACTTCTCGACGGAGCACGAACCCGGCGACCTTGGCAACCTGCAACGCGGCCATGTCCATTTCTTCCCACGTCACCGTGTCCGCCAGGTGGTCGATCTCGGACTTCGGAACGTTCATCGTTTCCTCCGAGGCACGCCGGCGAGACCGTTCGCGATCCTGAGTGCGCGGAGGACCGCCGCCTGTTGCTCAATCGCTTCGCGCTCGTCACGACTTCGTCGCCGGCGCGGAAACCTCAACCTGACCGTCATCTCGCAGCACTCCCCGTGCGATGTTGAATGTGGACGGACGCCGGGGCGCGAGTAGGGGGTGTCGGCGACCCCGACGTCCTGTCTGAGGGGTGGCGGGCGACGCGCCCAAGCCTGCGGCTGCCGGGGCGGCCGGTCGGGCTTTCGGGGCGGACACAGCCTGGGACGATGCGGGAGTCCAGCGGGCTGTCCGGGGGCGCGTCGCCCGCCGGTTTACCCGGCGCGGCCGGGCTGGTTTCGATGGATCGGGATCACGTCTCCCGACTCCACCAGTCGCAGGTGCCGAGCGAGCGCGATGAGCTGCTGTCCGAGCGCGTCAGCCTCGCTCGCGCTCAGTTCTGCCGCCGGCAGCGGCGCGATGATCACCGCATGGTCACCCGTGATGTGCGCGCTGATCGTCCGACGCAACCCGGTTGTAGTGCGGCAGGGGTACGTCCCCGCCGGTGGCAGCGCCGGCGGAACCGCCTTCGAGCCCATCGTGGCCTCCTGCTGTCCGAAGTGATGCGGGAAGCCTCCGACATCTCAGCGAGATCACCAATCACAACGAGGGATATCCGAGCTAAAGATATCTGTTAGGCAGATATTCGCTGGTCAGCCGGGTGTGCAACGCACGGTATGCTGTCCCACACAACCAGCAAGCGGAGAACGATCGTGACCTCATCGCGAAACCGCAGGCGTTGCCGGAGCTGTGATGCGCCGCTCGCCGCAGACAACCGCGACGACCAGTGCAGTCCCTGTATGAAGGCGGCGGCACTCGCCGCTGGAACGGGCGACGTGCCTCAGCCCAGCGGGGATTTCTGGGACCAATCGGATGTCCAGGAAGCGATCACAGCCCGTCACTTCGGTCGGCTGCTGCGCGCGTACCGTCGCGCACATCAGATTCGGCAGGCCACCGTCGCGGAGTGGTTCGGCATAGCCCAGGGCCGCGTGAGCGCTATCGAACGGGCATCGACCCCGGTTACCGACCTGGCCAAGCTCGACCGCTGGTGCCAGATCCTTCGCGTACCACAGGAACACCTGTGGTTCACCGTTTCAGCGCAACACTCCGACAGATACGGCGTCGCCGACCCGACGCCTAAGCTCCCGGCTGTCCGTGAGACAACTGGAGATGATGTGCAGAGAAGGAAATTTCTCAGGTCCGCAGGCGCAAGCGCCGTTGCCGTCGGTGCCAGCCTCCTAGCCGGCACGACAGCCATCCCCGCGGGCGGTGCCGTGGGACTGCCCCATGTCGAGGACATCCGCAAGATGACCAAGGCATTCCGGGCGGCGGACAACCGGTACGGCGGTGGGCACAGCCGGACCGCGCTCAACACCTACTTCGAGTCCACCGTGAAGCCGATGCTCGACGACACCCGCATCGTGGGCATGCCGCGGCGCGAACTGTTCGCGGCCGCCGCCGAGCTGCGGCAGCTCGCCGGCTGGATGGCCTACGACGTCGGGCACGCCAACGACGGCCGCGATCACCTGCGCGAGGCGCTGCGGATGTGCCAGGAGGTCGAGGACGACGCACTCGCCGGGGAAATGCTGGCCGCGATGAGCCACCATGCTGCGTTCCTCGGCGGCGGCGACGCGGCTGTCGACCTTGCCCTCGCCGCGCACCAGTCCGCCGTGCGGGCCGGTCTGCCGGCACTGCGCGCCGAGTCTGCGGTCATGGAAGCACACGGGCTCGCAATGCAGAACCACCAGCACGGATGCCTGGATGCGTTGCGCCGCGCGGAGAAAGCGTTCGAACAGGTCAACCCCAACGACATGCCGGCCTGGCTGAGCTACTTCGACGGTTCCTATATGGCCGCGAAATTCGCCCACGCCTTCCGCGACCTCGGCGTGGCCCAGGAGGCGGAGAAGTTCGCCCGCCGGTCTCTGGACATGAGCGACGGCTATGACCGGGGGAAGCTGTTCAACACGGCTCTTGTCGCCTCGACTTTGGCCGACCAGCGCCGAGTCGACGAGGCGTGTGGCTACGGCATGAAGGCAGTGCGGATGGCCGGAAAGGTGCGCTCGGTTCGCGCCACCGCGTATCTCACCGACGTGGCCCGGCGGCTCGCTCCATTCCCATCCACCGAGGTTCGCACCCTGTACCGCGAGATGGACAAGGTCGGGATCTCCACGCCCCGGATCTGACTACTCCGGCGGGAAAGCCAGCACGTGGAGGAGGCCGACCTGCGAGGACGCGCCCAGGATCTCGCCCTTCGTGATGCGCTCGCGCACTGAGTTCAGTGGAATCCAGGCGATGCGCTCCGCCTCGTTGATGTCCACCGCGTCACCGATGTACTCGGCGCCACGCGAAAGGAACAGCAGGTTCTCGGCGTCCGCCATGCCGACGTTCGGCTGCAAGGAAACCAGCGGCTCGCTGGTGCGTGGACGCCAGCCGGTCTCTTCCTCGACTTCGCGGGCCGCCGTCACGGCGGGTTCTTCGTCAGGATCGACGTAGCCCCCTGGCAATTCCCACACCCAGCGATCGAAGATCCACCGATGCCGCCACATCATCAGGACGTTCTCCCGCGCATCGTCAAGCACGACCATCATCGCCGCCTTCGGCGACCGCATGACGTACTGCTCGAACCGCACGCCGTCCGGCAACTCGACATCAGCGACGGTGAGGCGAAGGCGGCGCGTGTCATCGATCAAGCGTTCGCCGTGGATGGTCCACCGCGTCGGCTCGGAGGGCGGGTTGGAGTCCATGAGCTGAACGTACCGGACCGGTCGCTGACCGACACATGGCTCAGTCAGGTCGTGACCGAGATCAACGTGCGGTGGAAGGTTCGCACGCTCGGACTCGCGCCGGTCGTGAGTCATGTCGCTCACCGCGATGTGCCGACGATGTTCCTGCGAGACGACGCGGCCATCACCGCCGACATCGAACATTGGGTCCCGCCGACGTGATCGTGCACGTCACCGACGCGATCATCACCCTGCGCGCGATTTCTGGGACGCGATGGACAGGATAACGATTCGCCGGTTTTTCGCAGGATCGGTGCCGACGTCCATCAGAACGATCCTGCCTGCGCGTCTGGCCTCGTCTCGGAACGCGGCAGGCAGCGCACCACCGCCATTCGCTCGAAACCGAAGGACCGGAGAGCCGTCCGTGGCTGGCACCGCGACGACGTCGTCAAACCGTGCCCATAGGGCCGGCCGGCGGCGGCATCCTCTACGACCACGGCCCGCACGCCTGCTATCTCGCTTGCCACCTCACCGGCCAGCAAGCCACCTCCGTCAGCTGCACCCTGACGACCGGCGCCAACGGTGCCGATCACGCCGCGCAGCTTGGTCTGCGGCTCGCGAACGGCTCAACGGCCGAAATCACGCTGAGCTGGTACGGAACCACCCGCACCAGCTCCTACGAGTTGACCGGCGCACACGGCACCGTGCGTCTCCGCAACGGGCTCCTCGAATTCGCCGCGCCCACGAGTACCTCCCGCGTGCGGACCGAAGATCACTCCGCCGGCGGACACGCGCGCAAGCGCTGGACCGACTGACACGACAGCGCTACTCGGCCCCATCACCCGCGTCCGGGAACCGCAGGCGATCTTCGCCAACGACAGCCTCACCCAAGCCGTGCGGCAGCTGGTCCTCTTCGGGCGCGACGGCCTGCCGGTCCTCGCTCGACACCTACGCCTGGCATGTCCAGGGCTGGCTGACCAACCAGAACGTCATGCGCGCTGTCTCCACGCAGCTGGCCGCCGAACCCGCCATCACTGCCGGCCAGCAAGCAGCCGAATGGGCCGACCCACACGGCGCCCAGGCCGAGCATGACCCCCACACCCAACTCCCCGGCTACCGCGTTGTCGAGCGCACCCTCACGCCTCAGTCGGCCGCCGTGGGCCAAGCACTGGGCGAGCTCGACTGGCCCACCGGTCACAACCGGCACCTGCACGACGCCGATGCCGCGCTGCGGCTGGCACCCGGTGACCGGATCAGCATGCTCGTCCCGCGACCGCAGACGGCAGCCCGGCGGCGTGGGGTCACCACGTGTGGCGACCCCACGCCGACCCGGAATCCCACCTAATCGAGCTCACCGGCAAACGGCGCAACCGTCGTCGCCACCGTCACCGAACAGCGGCGCGCCGAGATCGCGCACATAGTCTCCCGGATGCCCGCGGAATACCGCTCGGAACTCGTCCGCGCGCTGAAGGCGTCAGCGACGCCAGCGGCGAACCACCAGCTACCGACACCGGCCCGACGCCATTCTGAGATGTCCGGGCCGTTGTGTTGGCGAGTCACCGTACGGGGCGCGCGCCCCTGGTCTCAGTACACCGCGACCTCCGCGCCGACCGGGAGGGCTGCGTAGTAACGAGCCGAGTCGGTGGCGGAAAGGTGGACACAGCCGTGTGAGCTGGACACAAGGCTTCCTTCGTGGAACGCGATTCCGCCGGGGGCGAAGAAGACCGCGTTGGGCATCGGCTCGCCGAACTCGGAACTGACGTGGTGCGCGTCTTTCCACTGCACTCGGAACACCCCCTCGGGGGTAGCCACTGAGTCGGGGGCCCCGGCCGTGCCCGGCATGACCGGCACCGGACCGTAGATCATCTTGCCGTTCTGCTGTAGCCAGCTGATCCGGAGTTCTTCGTCGACGCAAGCAGCCGCGCTCGGGGGGCAGTGATTCACCACAACAGCCCGGGTGCCCACGTCGGCCGGTGCCGCACCGACGCCGTTATTCGTGACGGCAGCCGGTCGGGCCGGTCGCGGTGCGGCAGACGTGTCGGGAGCGACCCGAAAGAACGTCCAACCCGTCAGCACCGCCAACACGGCCGTTGCTGAGATGCCGAGCACTCGGGTTCTTCCGGTTACTGCCTGTCCGATCGTAATCACCACCTGTGCGATCGTTCCGGAGCCGGCTGGAACGCTACCCGAGTGCCCCCATGCCCACCGAAGCCTCATATCACGACGTCACCCACCAGGACGTGCATCACGAGCCCGATCCCGATGCCGACGGTCACCATGGAGATGCCGGACGTCACGCCCGTCGTGGCGGGATCCGTGGTGGACGGCAGCCAGAACCCGACGACGTGGTGGAACTACGCGAAGGCCGCGAGGTGCCCGCCTGGGCCGTATCACGGGACACCCATTCAGGCACCGGGCTTGGCCATTGTGGACGCTGATGGCAGCATCCGCGTTCTGTATCGAGGAAAGAAGCTCGGGGACTGCCCTTCGATATCGCGGATCGTCGCTGGTGCTCGGCAGCTACCGGCTGGCCCGCCGCAAGATCGACGCCGAAGACATCGAGGTCGCGGAAGGCTGATGCGGGTTGCGCACGCTGGGTCTGCGCCGCGCCCCGCGCTCGATCGCGTCGCGGCCAGTCCGCCGCCGTTTGAGCGCACCGATGTGGATCGAGGTTTCGGTCAGGAGGTCGTGCTGGGATCAGCCGTGCGCTGGAGTCGCACAACCGGCCGCCCTGCGTGTCGCGGGACACCGGCGGTGGCCAGCGCCCAGACGCCAGAATGCAAGGGCGATGCTCGGTGCGGCGCTCCTGGTGGCGCATCGGCTGACCGCGGTACGCCGCCGACGAGTTCGCTCCGTTTGCGCCGAAACGCCCAGGCTCAGAGCCCGACCGCGTGACATCAGCGCCCGCCTCGTAGGGTGACGCAGGTCGCCCACCCGGGGAGAGAAAGGTGCTGTTCTTCCTATCCAGGATGCTCGCGCGGTTCGGGGTGCTCAAGAGCTGGGCCACGCCGGTCGTAGTGATCGTGTTCGTCTTCGTGACGAGCTGGCCGCTCATGGCGCTCACCGAGCCCGGCAGCGAACTGGCGCAACCGGGCAACTACTGGTGGTACTTCGTGGTCACGGCCGCCACGGTCGGCTACGGCGACTTCTACCCGCAGTCCCCGGCAGGGCACGTCGTTGGAGCGTACGTCATCGTCGGCGGCATCGTCACGCTCACCACCGTGTTCACCAAGATGGCCTCGGTGCTCGAACAAGCGAGAGGACGGCGCATGCAGGGTTCCGGCTCCATCACTACGTCCGGCCACTTCGTCGTGATCGGCTACACGACGGGCCGCACCGAGCGGCTCGTCACCGAACTGCTCGCCGAGGACGGCAACGAGGTCGTGCTGTGCACGTGGGAGGACAGCGCGGTCCACCCGATGCCCGAGCGACCGGTCGGTTTCGTGCGCGGCGAGGTAACCGAGGACGCCGTGCTGCGGCGGGCGGGCGTGGACCGGGCCCGGGCCGTGCTGGTCGACGCCAGGGACGACAACGAGGCGCTCGCCATCGCGCTGGCCGTTGACCACGTCAGCACCAGCCCGCACGTGGTGGTGGCGCTGCGCGACATGGGGCGCGCGTCGTTGCTGCACTACGTCGGCGAGCACATCCGCTGCGTGCAGTGGCACACGCCCCGCATGATCACCGAGGAGCTTGCGTCGCCGGGCATCACGGAGGTCTACGCCGAGCTGATGACCTACGGTGGCGCCAACACCTACATGGTCACGCTGCCCGAGTCGCTCGGCCCCGTGCTCGTTGACCAGTGCCGGACCGCACTCGGCCGCCGCCACGGTGCCACCATGCTCGCCGCACGCAGCGGCGGCAGGCTCATCGTCAACCCCGACTGGCAGACCGAGCTGCCACCTGGGTCCGTCCTCTACTACATCAGCCCCTGCATGCTCACCACCGAGCAGATCACCGAGGCACTGCGAGTCACCCCACGCGCGTGATGGGGTCCCAAAGCCTCTCCCCCACCCGCGGAACTCGTGCGCTGATCTATTGGTACTTGACGACGTCCACCCCGGCGATGGCCAGCGCGCGGACGCTGGGAGCCGAGTCAGCGGATCGAACTCCACGTGCCGCCCGGAGTGGGTAACCGGCTGGAAGGACACCGACCTCACCGCCGGATGCGCCAGCCCGAACTCGACGATGTCACCCAGCTCGTGCTCGTTCAGCCCCCGCCCCACCGCCCCCACCAAGGTCACCGTCAGGCCGGCCTCGGCGCAGTTGTCCAGCGCCTACCGCTTGCGCTCGCGCAGGTCCTTGCCCCGGATCTCGAGGTGCGTGCGTTCGTCGAACCCGTCGAACCCAGGTAGATGTTGATCGACTTGCCGTTGCGGCCGTTGCGCTCGGCCAGGGCGCGACGAACCGCTTGTCGGTGGCCAGCCGGATGCCGTCGGTGTTGAGGTTGAGGTTGACGTTACGCATCGGGCGAGCCTGCGCGAGATCGATGAAATCCAGGATGCTCTTGTGGATGGTCAGTTCGCCGCCGGAGAACATCACCACCTCGACCTCGGACTCGACGAACACGTCCAGCATCCGCGCGCACTGCTCCACGGTGATCGCGTACCCGCCGGGCTGATGACAAGAGTCGGCAAAGCAGATCGGGCAGTCCAGGTTGCAGTTCGTGTTGACCTCGATGATCCCCAGTCAGGGACGCTGCTTGTACTCCGGACACATTCCGCAGTCCGACGGGCAGCCATCGTTGACTTCGGTGTGGAATGTGAGCGGGATCGTGCCCGGCTTGTTGAACCGGGCCGAGCCGAGATGCGCCTGCGCGTCACCGTAGACCGGCGCCTCGAACTCGCCATGCTCCCAGCACCGCTTGCGCAGGAACACCTTGTTGTCGCGGATGTTGACCTGCGCGTCTACCACGACCTTGCACACCGGGCAGACACTCTTGGTGTACTCCACGAACACCTCGTCCCGATACCGCTTCCGCTGCACCACCGGCCAGTCCCGCCCGACGTCGTGTGATGGTACGTGCGATCCACTTCACCATCGGCCGCACCGTGGCGCAGCCGAAGTGTCAGCGCGCCGACACTCTGCAGCCATGCAAGTCGCCAGCTGGGCAAGGCCGCGCTGCTCACTTCGGTCAGCGCTGCCAAATGCGGAGGGGCGTCACTCCTCACTGGCCGTCATCCGGTCGCGACCCGCTGTCCGCAGCCGCATCGCGCTCCCGTGCGGCACCAAGCTCCAGCACGAGGGAGATCGTGCGTTCGACGTCGTCGATGGAGGCCCCCTTGGTCATGATCTTCGTGCCATCAGGCGCTTCGACACGGATCTCGGCGTCTGGATTGCGGTCGACAAACCGCCGCAGGATCTCGGCCAGCACCGTCAGCGCGCCGCCGGAGCCGAGACCCGCCACCAGGATGTCCAGCCAATCGGCCGCGCCCGTCTGCCGCCCTCGCACGGAACAGGTCACACCGCCGCCGCGCAACTCAGGCAGCAGCCCCACGAACGCACTGTCCCCAGCGCCTCCCCGCAGCAGGAGCAATCCATCACCCGCGACACACATCCGAATCCGAGACACGACCGGTAGCTTGGCACGCGCGCCACCCCACAAGAGCGAACGACCTCACCGCGGCGACCAGCCGAGTGGCCAACGCCGGCGCCGATCCCCCACTGGGACCAGTGCTCTACCGTGGCTCTCAACGCACTCCTCGACTGGTCGCGCCAGCGGCCCACGAACACCGAGGTAGGTAAATCATGAAGCCCGAGACCGCGCAGAACACCCGGGGCCGAGTCACACCCTTCTGCTGGTGCTGCGGCAACGACAAGCTCGAGACCGAACTCGTCCGCCTCGGCTCGCACCCCGAGGTCGGCGTCTGCCTCAACTGCGCCCGGTGGCTCCAGCGACGCGCGCGGCGACACCATGACGACCAGCATCCCAGCCCGGCCGCCCGGCTTCGCGCGCGGATCAACGCGGTCCGCAACCTGGTGATCCGCAAGGGCTGGCACCGCCACGGCCTGCTCGGCGCACTGCTACGACGTCTCGACCACCACCTCCCGTAGACAAGGGCCTCCATCCGGCCACCGTCATCCCGTCACCGGCTCGAGCTGGCCACTCATCTCATCGGCCGGTGTCCCGGAGCTGTGTCGGCGCTGAGTGCGGCCCAGCATGCCGTAGCTCGCGCCGACGAGGAGACCGCCGCCGACCAGGTTGCCCAGCCCGACGAGCAACAGGTTGCCCGCGAACGCCGAAATCGTCGCACCGGGTACATGCTCGAACATGCCCAGCGAGAAAACCGTCATGTTCGCCACGACGTGCTCGAAGCCGGAGCTGATGAACGCCAGCAGGCACCAGAAGATCACGGCCAGCTTGGCGCCGTCGGACTTGGATCGCACCGCCATCCACACTGCGAGGCACACCAGGAAGTTGCACAGCACCCCGCGGAAGAACAGCATGGTGCCCGATTCGGCCGCCTTCGCCTTCACCACGCTCGCGAGCAGCGCGGCGGCAGGCGCGGCATGCCCGGGCGTGGCCCCCGCGGTGAGCACGCCGCTCTCGTGCACCAGCCACGCGAACACGACCGAGCCAACAAGGTTCCCGACGAACGACCCCGCAATGACGGCGATACCTGCGCCGACCCCACGACGGCGGGCGATCATGCCCTGCACCATCGTCATCATGTTCCCGGTGGACAGCTCTGCCCCAGCGAACACGACCGCGGTCAGCGCGATCCCGAACACCAGCCCCTGCACGAGCTTCGTCCACGGGGACTGGGCGGCGTTGAGCGGTCCGGTGGCCGCGAGCAGCAGCACGACCGCGACCCCGATGTAGGCTCCCGCCAGAGCGGAGCTCACGAGGTAGCGGCCCGGCGCGCGCAGGTCGGCGATCTTGCCCTCAGCGGCGTTAGCCTGATCGTTGAGAGCCTCGGCAACAGGTATCGGCACGGCTATTCCTCCACAACAGATCCATTGGCCGCGATCAAGTCGATCGCATGCACAGCCAAACTGTTGCTCACTGCAAAACAGTGACTCGGGTGTCACCGGTCGATGTCCAACATCGCACCAAACCCAGCCGCACCGAGTGAAACAGGCTACTTCGGACAAATCCGAGCGATCATGACCGCCGATTCCGTCGTCGCACGTGTCGCGGCGACCGCCGATGGCCAGCGGTCATGGCGGAAAACTCCGGGAGAGAACGTGACCTTCCACCGCCATACCTGTCACAACCGTGAAGATCCGACCTTGAGGGCATCGCGGTGGGCTCGCCAAGACGTGGACTACGACGGCGGTACAGCCAGCGAGCCGAAGTCCTTCCCACCGGAGAGCTGGCATGTGCTGCACGTCCTGCAGCACTATCGATGGTCGGACGGCTCGGCGACTTCGGCCGAGGACGCGATCAGCGATCACGGGCCCCCCCGTCTCGCCTGGAAACCGGGCAGCAGGGCACGGACCACGAGAACGGCTTGCAGGGTCGCAGCCGTCACATCCATCGGGACGAAGTGCTTCCTCCCGGAATGAGCGCATAGGCCAGCAGGCCCGCGCTACCTTCCTGTCGGGCTCGCTTCAGTATGCGCCGGGAAAACGAGGAATTTCCGCTCGTCGGCCGGAAATTCCACATATTCGCCGTGGTTCACGACGCTGCCTGAAGGAGGGCTGGAAACTCTGACACGCAGGCTCCTACAAGTGGTCGGCACTGAGTCTAGTAATCGATAGGTTACCTCGGGTCGCTCGTGTTCGATCGCGCTAGATAGTATCATCCAAACTCGTTTCACACCACAAATTTTCGCCGTTCGAAAACGTCTCGATCAGTCGACGCGATTCAGTAATGGCGACCCTTTGTAGATCAACATCGCTGGGGCCGCTCTCCGCAAAATCACTCATGAGCGATACGAAGGTTGCGAGATGCGGAAGCATCCTGGGATCAGCATTTGCAATGCTCGCCAGCCTGTTGCACGCAGCAACGGCATCAATGTTTCCATCGATGAGATTCTGGGCCACCCACCGGGCGGCATGTGCCCTTTGCTGCGTTGGCATCATTTCTTGTACGAAAAGTTCACTGTACAGCTCTTGGATCAACGGCTCAACATCTGCCCGCCCGGGCGTCGAGGTTGTCGGTTGACTGGCCAACTGCACAGCTGCGGACGGCGGCGGGTCCGATACAGAAAGCACGTTGATCGCCTCGGTCACGATAGCTTCGAAAGCCTCCACATCATTCAGGTAGGCACACGTAGCGTCGATGAGCCTCCGCTCCGGACCTCGTCGCATATGGCGGTGTATACCCTGCGTGTTCTCGGAGTGCAAACACATGTTCCCTACTTGGCCCGATCCCAGTAGATATTGGTCTTCTGCTCTACCCGGCACCCGGTGGCGGTATTTTCATACCAGCGGGTTTGAATCCGGCTGTAGTTGCGCGCGCGGTACGCTGTGCTGCTCTTCTTGACCCAGTCACTTATTTTTCCCCCGTAGGTACGGACCAATCGATCCGCTGCGCGCAGCGTAGAGCTGGAACCCTCGCCTGCAATGACCGACCCTTCCTCGCCGAGTTGCTGGGTACTAGCCAAATGTTGGCGCTCTCCGAATTTCCCCACTTGTGCTCTCTGAAATTCCCCAGTTGGGGTGTCTTGTCGGCGCGTCGTTTGCGCTGGTCAACGGCCTTCGGGCGACGGTTCGCGGTGTTGATCACCGCGGTTCGTGGCTGGAGGGTGGATGCTCTCGCTGGAGGAAGACGTGGAGGCGCAGGCGCTGCGCGATCAGGGCTGGTCGATCTCGGCGATCGCCCGTCATCTTGGGCGTGATCGGAAGACGATCCGCAGCTATCTGTCCGGCGAGCGGGAGCCGGGGCGGCGCAAGCCGGCGGGCCCGGACCCGTTCGAGCCGTTCGTCGCCTACTGCCGGGCGAGGCTGGCCGACGATCCGCATCTGTGGGCCTCGACCCTGCTGGACGAGATCGCCGAGCTCGGGTATCGGGGCGGCTACTCGACGTTCACCCGGGCGCTGCGCCGTTATGAGCTGCGCCCGCACTGCGAACCGTGTCAGGTCGCCCGAGGCCGCGACGTGGCGATCATTGAGCACCCGCCGGGCGAGGAAACCCAGTTCGACTGGCTAGAACTGCCCGATCCGCCCGCCGCCTGGGGCGTGGGGCGGCAGGCGCACCTGCTGGTGGGTGCGCTGGCGCACTCGAGCCGGTGGCGCGGGGTCCTGGCCGACGCGGAGGACTTCCCGCACTTGGTCGAGGCCCTCGACACGGTGGTCCGCAAGCTGGGCGGGGTTACCCAGGTCTGGCGGTTCGACCGGATGGCGACCGTCTGCTCCCAGTCCACGGGGCGGATCAGTGAGGCGTTCGCGCAGGTCGCCAAGCACTACGGGGTCCGCTCGGTGCTCTGCCCGCCGCGGCGCGGCAACCGCAAGGGCGTGGTCGAGAAGGCCAACCATTCCGCGGCGCAACGCTGGTGGCGCACCCTGGCCGACGACACCACCATCGCGCAGGCCCAAGCTGGGCTGGACCGCCTCGCACTCAAGCTCGATGACCGCCGTCGGGCCCACGACGGCCAGCGGACCACGGTCGGTGTCCTGGCCGAGGCCGAGTCGTTGCGGCCGGCGCCGCGGGTGGTGTTCCCGGCCGAGTTCGACGTGATGCGGGTGGTGACCGCGCAGGCGCTGGTTTCCTTTCGTGGCAACCACTATTCCGTTCCACCGGGTCTGGATCAGGCGCAGGTGCACGTCCGGCATCGACTCGGCGCCGATGTCTTGCGCATCGTCACCACCGGCGGCGCGACGGTCGCGATCCACCACCGCGCCCCGGATGGCGCGGGCCGGGTGGTCCGCGACGACGGGCACGTGCTGGCCCTGGAGCGGGCGGTGTTGGGCGCGTTTAGCACCGAACGGCCCTGCCCCCACAAGACCCGCCGCCCGCCTTCGGCGGCGGCGCTGGCCGAAGCGGCACGACTGCGCGGCCTGTCTGCGGCGGGGCCAGCGGCCCACGTCGTGATCGACCTGTCCGCCTACGCGGCCACCGCCGCGAGGCTCGACAGGGCACCCACTGATGAGTCCCGGAAGGACTGAAAGCTGTTGTCTGCCAACAAATCCGCGCCACAGATGAGCGAAGCCCGCCGCTACCAACAACTGCGGGCGCACTTCTCCTACCTCAAACTCGACAACGCCGCCGGAGCCCTCCCGCGCATCCTGGACGCCGCTCGCGCGGAGAACCTGTCGCTGACCGCCGCGCTGGAGCGGCTGCTGGAGATCGAGGTCAACGCCACCGAGGAACGCCGCCTGGCCGGCCGGTTGCGGTTCGCCTGCCTGCCGGACCCGTGGACTCTGGCCGACTTCGACTTCGCCGCTCAGCCTGGCGTCGACGAGAAGCTCATCCGAGACCTGGCCACCCTCCGCTTCTTGGATGACGCGTCGAACGTGCTGTTCGTCGGCCCGCCCGGAGTCGGCAAGACCATGCTCGCCACCGCGCTCGCCCGCGGCGCGGTCGAAGCCGGAAACCGGGTCTACTTCACCACTGCCGCCGATCTCGCCGCCCGCTGCCACAAGGCCGCGGTCGAGGGCCGGTGGCAAACCTGCATGCGGTTCTTCGCTGGCCCGAAACTGCTCGTGATCGACGAGCTCGGCTACCTGCCGCTGCCCGGTGACGGCGCCTCCGCGCTGTTCCAGGTGATCAACCAGCGCTACCTCAAATCGAGCACGATCCTGACCACGAACGTCGGGATTGCTGACTGGGCAACGGCTTTCGAGGACGCCACTGTCGCCGCGGCGATGCTGGACCGGTTGCTGCACCGCGCGACCGTCGTCGGGATCGACGGCCCTTCCTACCGGCTCCGCTCCCATCAGTCCACATCGGACACTCTCCGCAAGGCGGTGAACGCGCATGTCTCCTAACACCAACGCGATCCCGAAGACCTGCCCGATCTGCTGGGAAGCGTTCATCGCGACCGGGCGGCAGGCCAAGACCCGCCTCTACTGCTCCCGCGAGTGCAAACGCACCGCCGCGGCCCGCCGCGAGGTCGAACGCACCAGCCACCCGAGCAGGCCCTTCGAGCCGCCGCCTCCGGCCGCCGCCCCGCCCACGCCAGCCGGGCCGCTGCCGCAGCTGGCAGCGCAACGCGACTGCCCGCACTGCGGCGGTCCGGTCACCATCGTCGCCCTGCTCACCACACCCGAAGCCGCCCGGCCACAGATGCCGCTGGCAGCACCCGACGGAGTGAACCCACTCCACCGCTAACCCGAGCTATGCTGCACACCCCAGCTGGGGAGTTTCGACGAGTACCCCTGGGGACTTTCAGCGAGCGCCGTCACCGGCGATAAAGTCGGCGTCGAGCGCGTCCGCTTCCGGGGCGAAAGCACCCCGAACCCTGACCCTGTTCGCGATCTACTGTGTGATCGCCGGCCTGGGCTGCTTGGCCTGTGGACCGCGCGCACGTGGGCGACAGTCGCCGTCGTGACGGTCAGCGTCGTGGCAACAGTTGTCACCGACGTTTGGAAGTAGCAGACCAGGAACCGCACCGAAAAATACGCGCCTACCCCGGCGACCAGGCTGCCCACCAGGGTGGGGCCGATCGCACCGTGCATCTCCGGGCGCGCCAGCTCGGGAACTTTCAGCATCCCGGCGGCGGCGATGACTGGGGTGGCCAGCAGGAACGCGAACCGCGCCGCGTCGTCGTGCCGCAGGCCCCGTAGCAGGCCTCCGGCGATCGTGGCACCGGAGCGGCTGACCCCTGGCAGCAGTGCGAGGATCTGGCATGCCCCGACGGCGATGGCCTCCCACCAGCCCAACCGGGCAAGCCGGGCATCGCTGGCCTCCTCGGCGGACACCGCGCGCATCCGGGTAGTCGGTTGGTTCGCTGGGTCTCGTGTTACCCCAGACGAGGTCATCGCTGGCAAGACCGCAGTGGGCTGCTCACCGATGTCCTGGCGAGACGCGGCACCCGGTCCCGATCCCGCGGGCGCCGTGGCCGCCTCGCGGGTGCGCTGGAGACGTTCGACGGTGAATAGCACGATCCCGTTGAGCACGAGGAACACCGCGGCGGGCACGGGTTTGCCGAGGTATTCGCGCATCACATTGTCCAGCGCAAGCCCGGCGATACCGACCGGGATCGTGGCGACCACCAGCAGCCACGCCAACCGTTCGTCCGGTGTTGTGATCCGCCGGTGGCGGATTGAGCCGAACAAGGCGCCGATGATGCGCACCCAGTCCCGCTAGAAGAAGACCACTAACGCGGCGGCCGTCGCGACGTGCATGGCCACCAGGGAATCCAGATACGGCGAGCCCTTCGCCGACATGTCCAGATCCCGTGCCCAACTGCCCCCGATCAACCCCGTGTCCCTAGTTTGACACCCCGGGACCAGCACACTGTGCCCCAGGCTGGAGACGGGGAATAACTCGCTGACGCCCTGCAACAGTCCGACCACGATCATTTCCGGATAGGCCAACGCAGACATCGGCTCACTGCAACCCTTCGATTGGAGCCGGGATAGCCGACTCCTCCATGCACCCCCACGGCGGTGGTGGGTGCGGCACACTCCACTCAGCTACTACAGCAGTTGTAGAAGCTGCCGCGACGGTAGTACGAGTGCTCGGGGACCGAACAGGGAGGTGACCGTTTGCCTTGCTGGCCAGCGGCCGGTTTCACCTCGCCGTCGTCCACAGCAACGGGCCGTTCAGCTCGCGTTTATCTCAGGCCCGCCGTCCACAGCGGACAAAGCGCAAAGGCAGTCCTGTGAGACGTGGCTGGGCGGGCCAGCCAGCCGATCACGCGGTTCGACGGGTGCCTGCCTGTGCGAGTTCGAACAGGATGTGCACATCGCGGGCGGCTTCCAGGCTGGAGACGGTGGCCAGGGCGAGCACACCCAACGCCAGGGCTAGCAACAGCCGACGCGTCGGGGGCGGCGCGGTCAGGAGTGCTGCGACCCGTCGTGGGACCGGACCGGTCCTGCGTAGTCGGCCCATTACGCCGGTGGTGAGGCCGGTGGCGATGGCCAGCGCGGCGGCCGGCGGGGCCGAGTGGCGGTGGGTCAGTAGTGCGGCCGTGCCGATGGTGCGGGCGACCAGCCGTCGATCTCCGGTGGCGTGGGCAGCGCGTTCGTCGGCCCACCGTTCGGTGCAGTACCGCACCGCGGCTGCTAGCGGCAGCAGGAGGGGGTTGGTCACCGCGGCCAGATACGCCGCGGTGACGAAGATGTGGTGTCCGCAACGGAGGTGGGCGCGTTCATGCTCGATCAGCACCCGTTGCTGCCGCTCGTCGAGTTGATCGAGCATGCCGGTCGACACCACAATCCGCCCCGGAAAGCCGGGTAGCGCATAGGCATCCGGCACCGGATCGTCCAGCACGACGACCCGCGTCACCGGGTCAACGGGCAGGCGGTGTGCGGTGCGGGCGGCGTCGGCCAGGGCGCGGAGGCGGCGGACCAGGGCGCGCCCGCCGGCCGTCAACGCCGCGGCGAGCAGCACGCAGGCGATCAGCGAGACGGTGAGCGAGGCGGGGTCATCGCGCCGCAGCACCCGCACCGACCAGTCACCGATCGCGGCCAGCCACGGGATCTGCCCCACCGCGGTGGCGGCCAACGCGGTCAAGGCGACGCCGCTGGCCGTGGCCAACCCGACCGCCGCTGTGGTGAACAGCCAGGTAGCGACGCGGGGATCGAGCCGGGCGGACAGCCACCGCGTCGAGACTGCCGCCAGCAGCGGAAGAACCAGCGGCAGGTAGACCGCGACATGCATAGCCGGGCGTCCCTTCGTCTACCGGTCGCCGTCGCGGGCGTCCAACTGGGCCAGCAGCGTCCGGAGCCGACGTTCGTCGTCCGACGACAGGTCCTGCACGAAGCTGGCCAGCACCGCATCCCGGTCGTCGTGGTCGTCCAGTGCCCGCCGCATCCGGCGCGCCGCCAACGCCGAGTCCGCGACCGCGAGGTAGGCATACGCGCGGCCAGTGCGAAACCGCTCAGCGAGGCCCTGCTCGTGCAGCCGCGACAAGGTGGTCACAACCGTGGTGTAGGCCAACGGCCCGACTCCCCTGGCGGTCAATTGTTGCTGCACGTCGGCCGGGGTCAACGCGTTGGCGGATTTCCGAAGGATCTCCAGTACTTCCCCAGACAGCTCACCAGCTCGGCGGCGTCCCGAAGGCTCCTGGTCGCGTCGTGGGGCCACACCCATGCCACCTCCTGACCATGTCATCTACAGTGAGTGTAGAACTTCTACAAACGGCGTAGTAGTTGAGGGGGTGCTGCCCCTGACGCACACTGTCCGAGGAGATCGCGAATGACCGTATCCGCTGGCATCTCGCCTCTCGCGGCGCACCCGCTGTGGGTCGCGGCCGCGGCCGGGGCCGGGAACCCGTTGGGCGCCTCGTTCTGGCTATCCAGCCTGGGCGCGTTCGGGGTATTCCTGGTGCTGTTCGCCGAGACCGGTCTGCTGATCGGATTCTTCCTGCCCGGTGACTCGCTGCTGTTCACCTCCGGGCTGTTCTGCACCACCAGCGCCACCGCGACGGTGCACCTGTCGCTGCCGATGGTGCTGCTGGCGGCCGTGGCCGGGGCGTTGAGCGGGGCGCAGGTCGGGTTCATGCTGGGCCGCCGAGGCGGCGCTGCGCTGGTCGCGCGGGTGCGCAACTGGCACCTGCATGCGGGGCTGGAGCGCGCCGACGTGCTGTTCGCCCGCTACGGGTACGCCAAGGCGATCGTGCTGGCCCGGTTCATCCCGGTGGTGCGGACGGTGCTCAACCCGCTGGCCGGCATCCTCGCGGTCCCGACCCGCACCTTCACCCTCTGGCAGATCGCGGGCGGGCTGGTGTGGTCGATCGGCGTAACGCTGGCCGGCTACGTACTCGGGTCGAGCATCCCCGGCATCGACCAGTACCTGCTGCCGGTGATCGCGCTCATCGTGATCGTGTCCGTCATCCCAGTCGGCCTGGAACTGTGGCGCGCCCGCAAGACCCGCGGTGGCCGCGGCGCCCCGAACGCTGGCGACGAGCAGGCCACCACGATCAACCGGGAGCCACGATGACGACCTTCCTGATCGGCACCGCGCCGATGACGCCACCGGCCAATGGCGTGGACGGCGCGCTGCTGCGCTCCATCAATGCTTTCGCCCGTGCCACGCCGTGGTTGCACGGCGTGCTCTACGGCTATGCCACCTACGGCGTGGCACTGTTCGCAGTGCTGCTGCTGGCCGGGTCGTGGACGGCCCGCCGCGCCGGGGATCCGGCCCGCGTCGCGGCGGCGGTGTGGGCCGTCGTGGGCACGATCCTGGCTGTGGGGATCAACCAGCCGATCGTGGGTGCCGTGCACGAGGCCCGTCCCTACACCGCGATGTCCGGTCTGCTGGTGCTGGCCGACCGCTCGACCGACTTCTCCTTCCCCAGCGACCACGCCACCATGGCCGGCGCCGTCGCCGCCGGCTTGTACCTGGCCCGTCGCCGGGTGCTGGCCTGGATCGCCACCGTCGCGGCGGTCCTGATCGCGTTCGCACGGGTCTATATCGCCGCCCACTACCCGCAGGATGTCGCCGCCGGGCTCGTGGTCGGCGCGGTGGTGGTTGTTCTCGGCTGGGTTCTGTTCCGGAAAGTCCTCATCGGGCTGGTGCGGCTGCTGGGCCGGACCCCGCTTCGCCCGTTGGTCGCCGCGGCCTCGAGCGCGTCAAGACCGGGGGCGAAGATCGCCACCGGCAACCACCATAAGGCCGCCCAGCTGCCCAGCGTGCCCGCAACGGTAACGGTGAGTTCCGGCGCTGGTGAGCCCGCAGCGCCGCCTGTGCACCGCAACAGCACGCGATCATGATGGGCACATCCGAGGCTGTGGCCTTCGCGGCATCGGCACCGGTGCCACCGATGTTGCCGGGCGTGCTGGCCGACCTGGCGCCGATCCTGGATCACTACGGTTACGCAGCGATCGCCGGTCTGATCACGCTGGAGGACTTCGGCGTGCCCGTCCCGGGCGAGACCGTGTTGATCGTCGGCGCGATCTACGCCGGCGCCGGTCGGCTGGACCTCGTCATGGTGGCGCTGCTGGGTTTCCTGGGTGCAGTGGTCGGAGACAACATCGGCTACCTGATCGGCCGGGTCGGCGGGCGGCGGCTGGTCGAGAAGTTCGGTCGCTACATCCTGCTCACCCCGGAGCGGATCGGCACGGCCGAGCAGCTCTTCACCCTCTACGGCGGCGGCATCATCATCGTGGCGCGGTTTGTGGAGGGACTGCGCCAGACCAACGGGATCATCGCCGGGCTGACCGGCATGGGATGGGCGAAGTTTGTCGCCTACAACGCGCTGGGCGCCGCACTCTGGGTCGGCCTCTGGGTCTGCCTCGGCGACCTCGCCGGAGCGCACATCAACACCATCTACCCGCTGGCGGTGCGCTATCAGACCTACCTGGGCATTGCCGTTGGCGTGCTCATCGTCGCCCTGATCATTCGGGCGCTGGTGCGCCGCTACCGGCACCGCCCTCCAAGCAGCGCCACCCAATAGTCAGATCGATGCGGTGATCATGCACCTGGCGCACTGTCCTTTTGCGAACTCCGTCCCCGGTGACCGACGATGACGGCCCGGTTCCGTGACTCGTCCTACGCCGCGCGTCGTCGGCGCCGCCGGTGGCGTGTCGTCGCGCTGCTGGTAGCGCTTGCCGTGGCCGCAGGTGTGGTGTGGATCACCGTGATTGGCCGGGCAGCCGACACGAACGCCCGCGTGCGCTGCCCGATGCCCGCGGACGCGGGCTGGCAGCCGTTGCCCTACACCGGATTGGACACGGTTACACCGGCCCCGGCGTCGACAATCCGGGTACGGGTACTCAACGCCGGCACCCAACGCGGCCTGGCCACCCTGGTCGGCGCCCAATTGCAGCAACTCGGGTTCACCCTGGCCGCACCACCCGGCAACGATCCGCACTACCCGCGTGGGGACATGAACTGTGTGGGGCAGATCCGGTTCGGGTTGGACGGCGAGGACGCCGCCCGCACCCTCAGCCTGGTCGTGCCGTGCACCCAACTCGTGCGGGACAACCGTCGAGACGGCACGGTCGATCTCGCCCTGGGCACCAACCTGACCGGCGTGGCACCCAGCGCCAACGCGCAGCGCATCCTCAACCAGCTGGCTGCCTGGGCGCGGCAGCACCCCCAACCGACCAGCGGCCCCCAATCTGATGGCGAGTCGGGACCGCAGCTGGCCGCCAGCCTGCTGGCCGGTGCCCACACCACGCAGTGCTGACCGGGAGATCGACCGTGTCGCGCCTGGCGTGTCCAGCTCTATGCAATAGTTGTTCCATGCAATATTAGGCAACGGTGCGTTGTCGAGGTCGTCCAGGAACACGGCCGACACAGGTTTCACACACCGTCTACTACAGTCACTGTAGAAGTTCATGGTCATGCGGCGCTTCGTGGCCGCTTGGCGCGGCGCAGGAGAACGATTGGTGGACGACAGAGCCGGGCATCCGCCCCCACGCCCAGACGCGGGGCGGTTCCACGCTCCCGATGGCGCGCGCCGCCGGATCGCGTGGCGCCGGGTGCGGCGCACCCTGTACGTCCTCATTGGACTCGCCGTGCTGGGGCCGGTGGTGGCGTTCATCGTCATGTATCAGTTCGTGAATGTGCCGGATCCGACGTCGCTCGCGGCGAGCGAGAACCAGCCGGTCACCTTGTACTACTCCGACGGTTCAGTACTGGGCACCACGACAGGGACACCGAACGGTCAGCAGCTCGCGACGTGGGACGAGATCCCGGCGTCGATGAAGAACGCGCAGATGGCGGCCGAGGACGAGACCTTCATGACCAACTCGGGTTTCGACCTGAAGGCGATCGTGCGCACCGTGTTCAACCGCCTCGGTGGCGGCACGGGTGGTGGTTCGACCATCGGGCAGGAGTACATCAAGAACGCCACCGGTAACGACCAGGCGACGCTGGGCAGGAAGATCGTCGAGGTGGTCCAGTCGTACAAGATGACCCGAACTTATTCCAAACAGGACATTCTCACCGCATACCTCAATACGGTCTACTTCGGACGGGGCGCGTACGGGATCAAAGCCGCTGCGCGAGCCTATTTCAACGAGGACGTCGGCAAGCTCACCACCGAGCAGGCCGCGCTACTGGCTGGGCTCGTGCAGCTGCCCGGCTATGCGAACAGTCCCGCCTACGAACACCAGCGTTACAGCTACGTGATGGGGCGACTGCTGGCTAACCACTGGATCTCCCAGGCCGAATTCGACTCGGCCGCCTTCCCAACCCCGCTGCCGGACACCGGGCACACCACCGGCCAGCGCGCTCCCGACCAGCGCTACCTCGTGGACGCGGTCATGGCCGAGCTGAACCAGAGGGGCTATTCCGAACAGGACCTGGCCCGCTCGGGCGCCAAGATCTACACCACGATCCGCCCGGACGCCCAGAAAGACGCCGAAAACTCCGTCTCAAAGATCATGGCCGCGGACGCCAAGTATCCCGACGAGGGAGCCGCGCTGGTGTCGGCCGACCCCGCCACCGGCGGCATCGTCGCCTACTACGGCGGAGACGGTTCGACCTCATACGACTTGGCGCAGACGCCCCAGCAGCCTGGTTCATCGTTCAAACCGTACGTCTTCGCCGCGGCGCTGCAGGCGCAGCCGGGCCAGATCGGGCTGAACACCGTCTACGACGGCAGCGACAACCAGACCATCGACGGGCAGCTCGTGCACAACTCCGACGGCGAAGGCGCCCCCCAGATCACCGTCAAGGACGCGATGACGAAATCCGTCAACACCGTGTTCTACCGGATGGGGGCGCAGGTCGGCGTCGACACCATCCGCAACGCCGCGTGGGCGGCCGGGATCCCGAAACAGATCACCTCCTCACTCGGCGACACCTTCGACTCACTGCAAAACGACGACCCGGCCACCGGCAAGGGCACCGGCACCACCAACCTGGGTATCGCCATCGGCCAGTACCCGGTCCGGCCGATCGACCAGGCCCAGGGCTACGCCACCTTCGCCAATGACGGCAAGTATCTGCCGCTGCACTTCGTCGCCAAGGTGATCGACAACACCGGCCAGCCGATGTACCAGTTCGACACCCAGGCCCAGCCCGCGTTCGGAGACGCCGCGACCAGCGCCACCGTCGCCCGCACAGTCACGGCATCGATGACCGACGTCGCATCCTCCTCAATGGACGGTCTACGCGGCGGGCGGCCCAACGCCGCCAAGACCGGCACCGCACAGTTCAACGACACCGGGCACAACTCCGAAGCCTGGATGGTCGGCTACACCCCGCAGGTCGTCACCTCGGTCTGGTTCGGCAACAAGAAGCAGCCAGCGCCGATCTACGGCAACTACCACAACGGGCTGGGCAGCAACCACGGCTACGACGTCTACGGCCGCGAAGAACCCGGCTATATCTGGCAGGACTTCATGGACACCTACCTCGCCGGCCAACCCGTCGAAGCCTTCCCTGGTGCTCCACCGGCCGACACCACCGCGCCGACCCCGACGCCCGACGTGACCACCAGCGCACCCCCCAGTCCGATCAGCACACCGACCACCACGACCGGCACCCCGACGCCCACCGAGTCCTCACGGCCGCGCCACACCAGCGGCAGGCCCACTCCGACCTGCCTCATCACCTGCGCCAGCACGACCGGCACCGCGTCATCCGCACCACCGGCGACCATTGGCGCAGCACCCTGACACCTCCGGAGAATCCCAGTGAAGACCACATATCTGCGGGTGTGGCTGCCTGCGGCCGCCTTGCTCGTCCTGCTCTTGGCTATCGCCCACGCGATGCGTAAGGATCTCGGCGACGCCGACATCTATCGCCTCGGCGCGCTCACCTTCCTGCACGGACACTCGATCTACACCCAGCTCCCCGTCTCCACGATCGCGGGTCCGCTGCCCTACACCTATCCGCCGTCCTCCGCGGTCCTGTTCCTCCCGCTCGGGCTCGTGCCGCCGTGGATCGGGTTCCGCCTGCTCAGCGCGGCGACCGTGCTCGCGCTCATCCCGCTCGTGCTGGCCTACCGCGCGAGCACGCCGCGGCTGCGCGCGCTGCTGCACAAGCCCTGGGCCGTCGCCGCCGCGGCGATCGTTCTCGTCGTGGGACATCCGGTCGCCAACACGATCTTCTGGGGGCAGATCAACGTCCTGCTGATGGCGCTCGTCGCACTGGACTGCCTCGTACCCAATCCCCGCTGGCCCCGCGGAATGCTGATCGGCATCGCCGCCGCGATCAAGCTGACCCCAGCCGGTTTCGTCCTGTTGTTCCTGCTCCGCAAGGACTACCGCGCCTTGGCCACCAGCGCGCTGACCTTCGTGGCACTGACCGCGTTCACCGCCGTGCTGGCGCCGGCCGATTCCTGGTTCTACTGGACCAACCGGGTCTTCCACGCCACGGACATGCGCATCGGCGGCCCGCTGGCCAACGAATCGGCGTTCGCCAGCCTCACCAAGCTCGGTATCTCTGGGGCGACACTAAGCGTGACCGGCCTGCTCGTGGTCGCGGCGGTCGGCGTCATGACCGTGCTAGGCACGAAACGAGCGGTCGCCGAGCACAACCTGCCGCTGGCGCTCGGTGTGAACGCCGCCGGCGTGCAACTCGTGGCACCGATTTCCTGGTCACACCAATGGGTTCTTGCGCTGCCCACCGCGGCCGTCGTGCTGTTCCAGGGCTATCGGCGTCACCACGCGCCGCTGCTGCTCACCGGCGGAATCGCCGTCGCCATCATCTGGCTGGCTCCGCACTACTGGATGCCCCAGAACCCCGCGGTGTGGTCCGTGCCCGAAAAGATCGCCGGAAGCTCCTACCAACTCGCCGCGCTCGCCCTGCTTGCCGTCACCACCATCCGGCACCTCATGAGGCGGCCGCTACCCGCCTCCACCACAGTCAACGCCGAATTCGAGCTGGTGGCATGACGTACGACCATCACCAACCTCACCCTGGCGCCGCACGCCAAGGCCGGCGTGATCCCTACCCACCGCGCAACGTCCCCCCGACGGGGCAGCGGCCGCGCAGGCAGCAGCCGCCCCCGCCGGCTGCCCAACGCGCACCGCGAAACCGGGGCACCGGCCGACAGTTCGGCCGCGTCGATCCGTTCTGCTGGATCGCCGCGGGCCCGCTGTTCATCGTGGGCGTCGGACTGGCCGTCATGGCCGGAAACGCGTGGATCGGCATAGTCGGAGTCGCTTTCGCGGCCGCACTCGTGCTCTTCGACGCCCGAGTCAACCGGCCGCAGTCGCGACCGCCAACGCGCCGCCCACCGCAAGCCCCAGCACGGCGGCCTCCCCGGCGCCAGGAGTGGTAAGTGGCAAGTGGGTGGGGTACGCCGGTTCGACGAGGCGGGAGGTCGTGAGATGCACGATCGGTCCCGTGGCCCGCGCCGATCGGATGCCATCCCGCCGCGCTCCAGGCCAGGCCGGGTGCCTGGTCGTGCCCAGCGACCGAGCCCGGCCCGCGGGCCACGGCAACCGCGGCCACAGCAGGCGATCGCGCGCAGGCCGCTCCGGGCACGGCGGGTCGGCCAGGCCCTGGTCGCCGTGGTGTCGCAGGCGGTGTTCGGTGGCTTGGGCTACGGCTGGGCGGTGCTGAACAAGGCCGACGGGGGCCTGAGCCGGGCCGCTGTGATCGATCCCGGCGCGCAAGGCAGCGCCGGTCCACAGAACATCCTGCTGGTCGGGATCGACACCCGGGTCGACGCTCAGGGCAACCCGATCCCGCCCGCGGTGCTCAGCCAGTTGCACGCCGGGTCGGCCACTGATGGCGCCGACGCGACCGACACCATGATCGTAGTGCACCTTCCCGCCGGCGGCGGAAAGGCGGTCGGGGTCTCCATCCCGCGCGACTCCTACGTCCGGCTCGCGGGTGGCTACGGGATGCACAAGATCAACGCCGCGTACACCTACGCCGAGACCGCGGCCCTCAAGCAACTTCAAGCGCAGGGGGTGACCGGCGCGCAGCTGTGGCTTCGAGCCGCGCAAGCCGGTGCGAAGAACTCCATCCAGACCGTAGAACAGTTCACCGGGCTCACGATCAACCACTACGCCGCGGTGAACCTCGTCGGGTTCTACGACATCAGCCAGGCCATCGGTGGGGTGCAGGTCTGCCTCAACCACGCCACCAGCGACTCGTTCTCCGGGGCGAACTTCCCGGCTGGCATCCAGACCATCCAGGGCACCACCGCGCTGGCGTTCATACGGCAACGCCACGGCCTGCCGCAGGGCGACCTGGACCGGATCAAACGTCAGCAGGTGTTCCTGGCCGCGATGGCCAAGTCCGTGCTGTCGGCCGGCACCCTGACCAACCCGGCCAAACTGGACAGTCTGATCGGCGCGATCCAGAAATCGATCACGGTCGACCAGAACTGGGACCTGATCAGCTTCGCGCAGCAACTTCAGGGCATCACCGGCGGCAACATCCAGTTCGAGACGATCCCGGTCGTCAATATCTCCATGCAGACCCCGGACGACGGCGACGCCGTCGAAGTAGACCCCCAGCAAGTACAGGCGTTCATCGCCCACAACGTCACAGGCGTCGCCGCGAATCCGGCGCCGTCGACCACGCCTACACCCGGCAGTGACAATGGGCAGTCCGCCGCCGACGCGGCGACCGTGGACGTGTACAACGCCAACGGCGCCACCGGCCTGGCCACCAAAGTGCTAGACGCCCTGGCCGTCCGCGGTTTCACCAAGGGCCGGGCCGTCACCTCCACCGCCCGCGGCCACAGCACGATCGACTACGCCCGCGGGATGCAGGCCAGTGCCGGCGCCGTGGCCCGCGCGTTGGGCGGCGGTATCACGCTGGTGCCAGATGCCGCCCTGCCATCCGGTCACGTGCGGGTCTACCTCGGGGGCGACTACGCGGGGCCGGGGAGCCACGGTGACGTCGCGCCGGCGGCCTATCAGGTGAGCACGACCGGGCAACCGGCCCAGCCGGCCCCGCCGCCGGCCGGTCCGATCACCGCCACCGGCGTGCCCTGTATCGACTGACGACGTGAGGTCAGTTGAGCCCCCAAGGAGGAGAAGAAGAAGCGCACCACCGGCGCACGAGGTGAGCCCCCTGCCGAGGACGACCACGACGTGATCGCGGCGTCCCTCGGGGGACGTGGTGCTCATAGCCAGGCGGGGCTGCTTTCGGTGACGGGGGGTTCACCGCTGGCGTCGTTGAACGCCTCCAGGGCACGCACGAGTTCAGTGCGGTGCTTGTAGGGCATCCGGGCTACGATCCGAGCGATTTCGGTCCGCCGTTGCTCGGTGACCGTGGTGACGACCTGAGCGCCGTTGTCGGTGAGTGCGATGAGGACTTCGCGGCGGGAGTGGGGGTTGGTGTGCCGGCTGACCAGGTCGGCGTGGAGCAGGCGGTCGATCATCCTGGTGGCGGTGGAGGGTTTGACGGTCAAGTGCTCGGCCAATGTGGACAGTTTGAGCGATCCGTTGGTGCTGAGTACGACGAGCATCCGGAACTGCGGCAGGGTGATCGGGTCGTCGATGACGGTGATAGTGCGGGCGGAGAGGGCGATCAGGACGCGCGAGGCGGTCAGTAGGGCGTCGGTGAGCGCGTCCGGGTCGGTGGCGACGCGGGCGGAACTCGCGGTGGGGTCGCGGGTAGCCATGGGTCGTTGGTCCTGGATCGGGCCGCGCGGGTCAGTTGGGTGTGGAAGGCTCGATGTCGGGCTGCCGCGCAGGTAGGTAGCGGCGAGCGTCGAGGTGGGCGCCGACGTGGGTGTGGCGGCAGTGGTCGCACACGATCGTGCCGGCGACCGGGCTTGCCGCCGGGGAACCTTCGCGATAGTGAAATGTCCAGGGTGAGCCTTCGCTGTCGGTGGCATAGCGCACCTGGTACTCGATCGTCCAGGTGTGGTCGCAGTGGTGGCAGGTGAAGCGGTAGGTCTCCATGCCGTACTCGCAGATCATGCTGGGTGCCTCCCTTCGTTGCTGTAGCTGTGGGTTCATGCGGGGTCGCGGGCGGCCCTCGGACTGCTGGGGCCGGCGGCCGGGTTGTTGGCGGCGGTGCTGTCGATCCGGGTGTTGTCGGTGGCAGGGACGAGAATGTTGAGTCGGTCGCCGGCGGCGAGCCGGATGGTGGGTTCGGCGTCGATGAGTCGGCGGTTATGCAGGACGGATACGGGTAGGTGGCCGGCTGGCCAGTCGAGGTCGCCGACGGTGCGACCGACGGCGGCCGAGTCGGGAGCGAGGGTGTGTTCGACGATGCGGTAGCCGGCGAGTTGGCTGTGCAGGTCGTGCTCGGCGGCGCGCCCGTGCGGTTCGGCCCATTCGGCGGCCTGGTGGCCGGCGGCGATGTCCGGTTCGGCGGCGGTGAGTTGGGTCGCGACGGCCCGCAGTACGTTCTGGTTGGTCAGCCAGCCCTGGACGCGACGGGCATCGGTGTCGATCACGGGGAGCCCGTCACGGCCGTAGAGGACGAGTTGTCGCAGGGCTTGGGCGAGGCTGTCGTTGCCGAACACGGCCTGGGGTTCCCGGACGCGCGTGACCGGGCCGAGCAGGCCTGTCCAGTCTCGGTGCCCGTCGCCCTGTGCGGTGTCTGCCGCATCGATGCGGTGGGTGATATCCAGGGGGATGGTGAACTGGTGCATGGCGTCGGTGGCGGTCAGGTCCGCGAAGGCGTGGGTGGGGGCGGGGCGGTCGATGTCGGTGCCGCGGCGCAGCAGCTTGGTGGTGTAGATGGTGCCGTAGCTGATCGCGCGGGATACGGTGGTGGACACCGCGATGCCGAGCATGACCGGCAGGGTGAGAGTGAAATCGCCGGTCATCTCCACGACGCTGGCCAGCGCGGTCAGCGGGCCGCGGGCGGCGGAGGCGAACACGGCGCCCATGCCGACGATCGCGTAGAGGGCGGGCTGCCCGGCGGCCGGGCCGAGCAGGTGGTCGACGATCACGCCGAAGGCCATGCCGGAGGTGGCGCCGATGAACAGCGACGGCGCGAACACGCCGCCGGAACCACCGATGCCGATGGTCAGGCTGGTGGCGATCATCTTGCCCGCCGCCAAGATCACCAGGAACCACAAGGCATAGTGCCCGGCGAACGCGGCGTACATCACCGGATAGCCCACCCCGTACAACTGGGGAACGGCGAGCAGCAACAGGCCGAGCACGACGCCACCGACCGCGGGCCGCGCCCATTCCGGCCGGTTGCGCCATACCCGGTCGCACAGGTCCTCGATGCGGTACAGGATGTTCTTGAACCCGAGCCCGATCAGCGCGGCGGTCACGGCCAGCACCGCCACCAGTAGGTAGTTGTAGATGTGGTGCAGCGCGATCCCGGCGGGGAGTTGGGTGAAGAACGGGGCGGAGCCGAGGAAGATCCGGGCGATCACGTCGGCGAGCATCGCCGAGAGCATCACGGTGAAGATCGCCTCGATGGAGAACTCGCGCAGGATCAACTCGACGCCGAAGAACACTCCCGTGATCGGGGCGTTGAAGGTCGCGGAGATCCCGCCGGCCGCACCGCAGGCCACCAGCACCCGTAGCCGGTTCTCCGGCATCCGCACCCACTGCCCGAGACTGGAGGCCAGGGCGGAACCGATCTGCACGATCGGGCCTTCCCGGCCGACCGAGCCGCCGACGCCGATGCACAGCGCGGACGCGAGCGCCTTGACCACGCTGACCTGTGGGCGGATCCGGCCGCCGTTCTCCGCGACCGCGATCATCACCTCCGGTACACCGTGGCCGCGGGCCTCACGGGCGAACCGGGAGATCAGCGGCCCGTACAGCAGTCCGCCGAGGACGGGGATGAGCACGAAGAACCCGATGCCCAGCCAGGGCAGGTGTGCGCTGGCGACCCAGCCCTGCTGGCCGAACTCGGTGTGCCCGGTGGCTAGCCAGGTGAACCCGTAGATGAGGTAGCGGAACGCCACCGCGCCGAATCCGGCGCCCACTCCGACGGCGATCGCCACGCAGAACAGCCCGAACTGGTTGCCGCGCAGCCAGCCGGCCACATGCCCAGCCGCGTCGGACACCGACCGCGGCGCGCGTACCGGATCGCTCGCCACCGTAGGCCGTTCCACCGGCCATCACCTCTCCTTCGTTGACCGCCGGGTCCGGCGCGACACCTGACGATCCCACACCCGAGGCAACAATTGCACTATAATATGATTGTCTAGTGCAAACTATGCGGGCCGTCTGGGCTGGTCACGGTGCACGGTGGAGCACGCTGAGCGGGCCACGCCGTGGTGCGTACGGTGGAGACCGTCAAGGGGGCGAGGCGAGGACAGAGGTGGTGTCGTGGGCAGTCGGCCTGCTGTGAGCCTGCCGAAGCTGTCCCGCCGCGGCCGGATCCTGCTCAGCATCGCCGCCGTGATCGTCCTGGCGCTACTGCTCGGCGCGGCACTCCTCAACGCCTACATCAACTGGCTATGGTTCGGCGAGGTGCACGCCCGCGAGGTGTTCAACACCATCGTCGTCACCAGCATCGTGCTGTTCTTCGCGATCGGCCTGCTTGTCGGCGGCAGCCTCTGGTTGAGCCTGTGGATCGCCTACCGGACCCGGCCGGCATTCGCCTCCGGCTCCGGTGCCGACGACCCGGTTCTGCGCTGCCGTTTAGCTGTCGTCGGCCGTATCCGGTTGTTCGGCATCGGGATCCCGGTCATCGCGGGGCTGATCGCAGGCGTGACCGGGAACGGCGACTGGCAGCGCGTGCAACTGTTCTTGCACGGCACCAGTTTCGGCCAGACCGACCCCGAGTTCGGTAACGACATCGGCTTCTACGCCTTCAGCCTGCCGTTCTACCAATGGCTCATCGGCTGGCTGTTCGTCGCGATCACGCTGTCGTTCGTCGCCGGTTTGATCGCGCACTACCTGTTCGGCGGCATCCGGCTGGCGGGCGGGGGTGGGCAGCTCGCGTCAGCGGCGCGGGTGCAACTGGCCGTTACGGCCGGGCTTTTCGTGCTGTTGAAAGCGGTCGAATACTTCTTCGACCGCTACAACCTGCTCTTCTCCAGTCGCAACGCGCCGCTGTTCTACGGTGCCACCTACACCGACCTGAACGCGGTGCTGCCGGCGAAGCTGATCCTGCTGTGCATCTGCGCGATCTGCGCGATCGCGTTCTTTGCCGGGGCGTTCCTGCGCAACATCCAGCTGCCCGCGATCGCGTTGGTGCTGCTCATCCTGTCCGGCGTGCTGGTCGGCGCCGCGTGGCCGGCGATCCTCGAACAGTTCTCGGTGAAACCGAACGCCAACCAGAAGGAAGCGCTGTCCATCAGCCGCAACATGGCGGCCACAAAGGACGCCTTCGGCCTCAACAACGTCCAGTACGAAAACTATTCGGGCGCCGGGTCAGCGACGGCCGCTTCCATCAGCGCCGCCACAGCGACAGTGCCGAACATCCGGCTGCTGGACCCGAACATCCTCTCGCCCACGTTCACCCAGCGCGTCGGCCGCGAGAACGTCTACGGCTTCCCAGCGAAGCTGAGCATCGACCGGTACACCATCGGCGGCAAGGTCGGGGACTACATCGTCGCCGCACGCGAGATCAACACCGCGAACCTGACCGGCAACCAGACCAACTGGATCAACAAACACATGGTCTACACCCACGGCAACGGGTTTGCCGCGGCCCCGGCCAACACGATCGACCGTGCCGTGGCAGGCGCCAACAGTGACGGTGGATATCCGATCGCGGTGGTCAGTGATACGCACAATCCTTCGGGGGCGGGACTGGATCCGGCCAACCCGACCGCGCCCGGGATCCCGGTGAGCCAGCCGCGCATCTACTACGGGGAGCTGACCAACGACTACGCCATCGTCGGCGGCCAGCCCGGCAAGGCACCCGGCGAGTACGACAGCGCGTCCAACAGCAACTACCACTACGACGGCAGCGGCGGCGTACCGATCGACAACTGGTTCAACCGGCTCGCGTTCACCGCGAAGTTCGGCGAGCGCAACATCCTGTTCTCCAGCGCCATAAGCGACGGCTCGAAGATCATGTACAACCGGAACCCCCGCCAGCGCGTGCGGAAGGTCGCCCCGTGGCTCACCGTCGACGGCGACCCCTACCCGGCGGTCGTCAACGGCAAGATCCAGTGGATCGTCGACGGCTACACCACGTTGAACAACTACCCGTACTCACAACAGACCCGCCTCGGGCAGGCCACCGAGGACTCACTGGTGGGCACCGCCAGGCAGGCCAACGACACCATCAACTACATCCGCAACTCCGTGAAGGCCACCGTCGACGCGTTCACCGGCAAGGTGACGCTCTACGCCGTCGATGACAAGGACCCGGTGCTCAAGGCATGGGAGCAGGTCTTCCCCGGCACCGTGAAGCCGAGTTCGGACATCTCGCCCGATCTGCGGGCACACTTCCGCTATCCGGAAGACCTGTTCAAGGTCCAGCGCGAACTGCTCGCCAAATACCACGTCAGCGACCCGCAGGAGTTCTACACCACCAACACCTTCTGGAACGTGCCGCACGACCCGACACAGGAAGGCGGCACCAACCCCAACGCGCCCGCCCTGGCCAACCAGCCCGGCTACTACGTACTCGCCCAGGTGCCCGGCGAATCATCGGCGCAGTTCCAGCTGACCAGCCCGCTCACCGCACTGCAACGGCAATACCTGGCCGCCTGGATGTCGGTGTCGTCCGATCCGCGCGACTACGGCACGATCCGGGTGCTGCGACTACCGACGACCGCAGCCGGCAACAGCCAGGTCGACGGTCCGGTCCAGGTGCAGAACAGGTTCCAGAGCGACTCGAACTTCGCGCAACAGCGCACACTGTTCAGCAACCAGTCCGTCAACGTCATCTTCGGCAACCTGATCACCCTGCCACTGGACGGCGGCTTCCTCTACGTCGAACCGGTCTACATCCAGCAACGCAACCAGAACAGCTACCCACAGCTAGCCCGCGTACTCGTGTCCTACGGCTCGAAGGTCGGCTTCGCCTCGACCCTCGCCGACGCGCTGAAACAGGTCGTCGGGAACGGGGCCAACCAGGCGGCGACCCCGCCAGCCCAGCCGAGTACACCGAACACGACACCGTCGATCATCCCCTCCCCCACCACAGCACCCCCGGCGGCCAGCGGCGGTAGCAACCCCGCGCTCGACAAGGCCGTCGCCGACATCCAGGCCGCGCTCAACCAGCTCCGCACCGCACAACAGAACGGCGACTTCGCCGCACAGGGACAGGCCCTCGCGGCCCTCGACGCCGCCACCCGCGAATACCAAGCCGCCAGCGCCACCAGGGGGCCAGCCCAGCCAGGTGGTTAAACCGGACGCGGTGTCTCGCGGCCAGCGCGGCAGGCACCTGAACAGTTCGGCAGGCACGTGTTGCCCGCCACGGCCACAACTTCGGCTTATCGCAGGTGGCGTCGAAGGTTCGCCCGCCCGTGACCCGCGAGAGGGTTATCAGGGAAGCCACAGCCACCCCAGGACGTCGGTCACCTGAGTGTGGTCGCAGGCGGGCGCAACCTCGACCTGCACGGTTGCGCGAACTCACCAGCACGACTCGGACCTCGCCCCACCACTGCTCCACAAAGGACCGCGCGGAGCTACGCGTGGGGCCAAACGCAACGGTTACAAGTCGGGGGCCGTCTTTGACGAGGAGACGTCGACGGCGAGCACCACATGACACATTCGGCTGTACCGATGTGCCGTAACGCGGGAGCGGCCACCCCCGGTGTGAGGACGGCGACCGCCGGTAGCCTTACTGGTGAACGCGCCGGGCCACGCAGGAAATCCGCTATGCGGCCCGCCGAGTCCTCGTCGGTGCAGCTCCGTAGATGCTCCACGCTGGTGCGCACGATCATGTCCGCGATGGCGCGCCGCTGGCCGGCACCCGCCGCATCGGTGGCGTGCACGAACCGGATCAGGGCTCGGCTTGGGCGGCAGCACCGTGATCTCGCTACCCCCAAGCAAGCACACTCCGAGTGCAAGCAATGCAGCCCGGGATTAGAAGGTGCCGCTGTCGGTCCGGGCCAAGGGTTTTCGCGGAACGTGGGCGAACATTGTCCGGACCAGCCGGAGTGTTTGCCGGAGGGTCATGTGTGGCAGGTAGGCGTACGTTACCGCGCTGCCGATGCGGGGTAGCGCGGCGGCGTCGGGGTATGCCATGAACATCGGCTGGTACTGGGGCTGGAATTTGGCTTTGAACGCGAGCAGTGAGCGGAATCCGTAAACCGGTTCGAGACGCCGTCCGACGAAATCAAGGATCCGTTGCAGCGGGTCGTGTTGGCGGTGGTGGCCGATCCGGGCCAGCGGTGCCCCGGACAGGCTCAGTATCTCCGCGCCTTCGGCTTGTGCGGAGATCGCCATGGAGGCGATGAGGAATTCCATCACGCCGGGAAACGCGTGTGCGGACCGGCGCATGAAATCCAGCGTCCAGCCGATCGCTCTGCCGTCGCGCCACACCGGCAGCCAGCTGGTGACGCCGTGGAGTGTCCCCTCGGCGCCGATGGCCGCGAGGCACCACACGTCCTCGTCGTCGAGTTCGTTGACGCTGCCCAGGGTGAAACCCATTTCCGGCAACTGCTTGTGCGTCAGCCAGTCCTGGGAGAGCTGAAGGATCTGCTCGGCGAAGTGCGGCGGTGCTTCCCGGTAGCGAATGCGACGTGCCTGGATGCCGAGCGCCTTCGCTTTGTTGAGGGCGGTCCGGACGTCTTGGAACTTCTTGCCGCGGAACTGCAGCGCCGGCAACGAGAGCCGGGCTTCTTCGGCGACCTGCAGGGTGCTCCATTCGGCCCCGAGTTCGAGGCGAACATCGTCAGTGATGGCGTAGAAACACGGCGTCCACCCCCGGGACGCGCAATACCGGGCGAATTCGCGTGCGGCCGTGGTCAGCGAGGCCGGGGCGCCGAGAGGTCCGCCGGTGGTGAGAGCTACGGCAGCTCGCACGCGGTAGGCCACGACCGCCTTGCGGTCGTCGGAGAACCAGTAGTGGTGTCCCGGCCAGGTGATCATGTGCGCGGTGGGGTCGCCGCCGTAGCGACGCAGCAACGCGCGAGCCTCGGCTCTGCCGTCGGGGCGGGTGTCGACCCGGGTCCGGAGGAACGTCACTAGGCAGCCAACTAACGCCACCGCCCAGAACAGGACACCGGTCCACCCGTAGAGCGCGACCGCCGCGCCCCGTTGCGGCAGAAAGGTGATCGGGAGTTCGCCGAGGTAACCAGGCGGCGCGTAGCGTGAAGGCAGGTCGGCGAGGATCTGCGCGAGGGTGGGCGACGGATCGAACTGGCCGCGCACCAGGTAGCCGCCGACCACATAAGTCGCCGCGGACAGTCCCAGGACGCTGGTCACGGCCAGCACCAGCCGCCGGTAAGCGCCTCGCGGCGCCCGCACGTCGAACTTGCGCCGGTACACCAGAAGCAGCCCGGCGACGAGTACCGGCTGCAGCAGCGGCACCACGATGGTGGCCGACTCGTGCAGCGATCTCGGGGCGACTTCGGCCAGTTCGGACGGCAGCAGCACGATGCCGAGGACAGCCAGTGTCACATTCGCGGCGAACGCGCCCCAGCAGGCGAAGCGGCGGCCACGACGCAGCCCTTCCGCCATGACCACCAGGACCAGCGCGGGGATGACCGACAGGATCACCGGTCCGAGCCCGTCCAGCCGCACCAGGGCGCGCACCTGGCCGCAATCAAACAAAGTGGCGGGATCGGCACACATCTGCGTCACGTCCGTGGCCGAGGGATGTGGCGCGGTGAGCAGGTACTGCAGGATGGACAGCGGCGGATTGCCGGAGATCTGCGGCGTGGTCGCCACGAGCGGCCCGACCGCCGAGGCCGCGACCACCATCGCGATCAGCAGGCGGGCCTCCACCACCGACGGCCCCAGCCCGGCGCCACGTTCGCCGCGGCGGACCACAAATGGCACCAGGGCAAGCCCACAGATCCCGGCGCACAGCCGGATCAGATCCTGCAACACGCCAGCATAGAGGGTCAGCATCGCCATCGTGATGATCAGCGTCAACCGTAACCGCCGGCGCCACACCGCAGGCAGCGCAGCGCTCGCTGCCATGCCCGCGCCGAACGCGGCCGCCGACGGGGTGAACACCACCATCGTCGCCAGGCGCCGGGACCACGGATCGCCCGTAGAGGCTCCTGCTGCCATCACGGCCAGCGACCCGAGCGCGCCGGCACCGTAGGCCGCCAGCGAGGCCACCGCGGCACGCGCGCTGCCGATACGGCGCTCGGCAAGCCCGCACAAGACGACGATCATGACCGTGACGCCGACATACTGCGGGAGCCCGCCGGCCCACAGCGCCGAGCTGACCAGGCTCCACCAATGTCCCTGGGCCAGGGCCGGGAGACCGAACCCTGCCGCGTGCCGCAGCGCGACGCCGGGACCGGAGTGAAGGGTCCCGGTCGCTAGCCCGACGACCCACAACACCATGACGAAACCCAGTGTGAACCGCAGCCGTGTCACAGTTCGCGCGGCCCGGAGCCAGAAGTCCGCCGCCGTGGTCATGACGCGATCAGTCCCGTTCTCTGGGCCAGCCAGTCCAGTGACTGTTGCAGGCCAGCCCCCCATGCCTGCCAGGTGTGCCCGCCCGGGACCTCGAGCCAATGGACGTCCAGTCCGGCGCTCGAGGCCACGGCGTAGACCTTCTGCTGCTGCGGCAGATATTCGCTGTCCGCGTGTCCGGCGGTGATCATTCCCGCGGTGCCGGGATACTTTCGCGCCGCCAGCTCGTCGAACGGGTTCACCTGGCGAAATTTCGCCTCGTCCCCGCCGAACGCGGCGTTCACGGTCCGCTCCCTGTCCCCCAGCGTCGGTTCCGTCTGGCCTGAGATGTCGATGAACGTGGGATACAGGTCCGGCCTACGTAACGCCAGCTGAAGCGAACACGTGCCGCCGTAGGAGAATCCGGCCACCGCCCAATGCCGGGTGTCCTGGTCGACCTGGAGAGTGTCCTTGATCCAGTTCGGGACGTCCACGGTCAGGTAGGTTTCGCTGTTGCCGAGCGCGGAGTCCAGGCACAGCGGATTGCCCATCTCGGTGCCGGTGTCGTCGGCGTCGACCACCACCGGGGCGAGCCCGTGGTGGGCCGCAGCGAACGCGTCCATCATCGCCGCGATCTGCCCGCCTGCGACCCAGTCCACCGGCGCTCCCGGCTGCCCGTGCAGCAGCACCACCACCGGCAGCAAGGGCCGATGCTGGGTCAGATACGCCGGTGGCAGGTAGACGTAGGCGTCGCGGGAGGCGAACCCGGATACGGTGGGCGGTATCCACACCTGGCTGATCACGCCGTGGCTGGGCATCGTCGCCGGCGGCGCCCATCCTTCCTCGAGCGGCTGCCCCGGGCGGCCGCGGAACGGCGAGGAGACCCACGCCGCGTTTTGTGCGAAAGCCACCTCGTCAGCGGTGGGGAGCCCCAGGGCCGTGCGCAGGGTGGGGAACTCGCCGTAAAAGGCGTTGATCTTCACCGCGCACGTACCCACGACGAGCAGCGCGGCGAGCACGGCACCGCCACGCCGCCACCACGTGCTCCCCCAGAACGACGCGACAGCCAACGCGAGCGCGAACAATCCCACACCGAGCCAAGCCGCGACGCGCCACGGCAGCGAGTCCGGGAACGGCCGCCACACCTCGTCCACAACCCACGCCAGCAGCAGGGACGCTATCGCCGCGCCGGCGGCCAGGCCGGGAACCACCCGAGTCCACCAGCTCCGGGACCGCCGGGCAAGCAGCGCCACACCGGCCAGGCCGCCCAAACCGGACAGCACCGCGGGCAGCAGCCCGAATACCAGCGGCGCGTCCAGAATCTGACTCATCTGCGGTGCTGTCCTTCCTTGACCTGGCGCGCTGTCCCGTCAACCAGGACAGCCGCCACCTGTGCGGTATGGCAAGCAGCGCATGGAAGGATCCGCGGCGACGAGCGCCGCGGGCCAGATCGACAACGCCGCCGCGCGCAGTATTGCATCAAACAACTATTGCTTAGTACCTGGATAGGCCACATCGCCAGAGCGGGCACGGTCCGTATCGGACGATTGCCGACAGCGACACACTAGCCGCGATACCTGTCCGGCGGTCACGGGCGGCCACCCCGACCAGGCCGGTGCTCCGACGACCCGAGCCGGGCGAGCATGGCGTTGTAGGCACGTAGAGCGTCCTCGTCGTCATCGATGTCCTGTGTGGACGCTGGGTCGCCGCCGAGTGCGGAGCGGCGGGCGGATTCCAGCCAGGGGCCGAGGTCGTTGCCGCGGTCGGCTGCTGATACCCAACGGCTGATCACGATGATCGCGATCGTGACCATGAGGATGTCGCCGCCGACCCACATGGCCGCGCCGCCCCAGTGCAGGCCCAGGTGCGGGCGATGGCGGCGTAGGCGGGGAACGGTTCGCGGGGCGTCATGAGCAGCGTGACGCCGACGAGGGTATCCACGACCTTGGTCCGCGGGGACTGTTTCAAGATCGGCTCTGGCACGGGATAGACCCGGTCCGCGCGCCTCCGTGACTCGCTTTGAAACAGACGTGGACCCCTGTTTCGGCTGTTCGAGGCGCTCGACCAAGCTGAGGCGGCAAAAAGCCGCAGGTCGCAGCCGTCGATCCTGATCCAGTCGTTGCCACCGATGTGCGTGAGTGCCGCATGCTGTCGCCAGAAGATAGTGGCAAAGCTGGTCGAGGCGTACCGACGAGGAGCGGGACAACGGGAGTTAGCGAAGCGCTACGGCGTACACCGCCGTACGGTTGATCGGCACCTGGAGCGGGCTGGTGTGGCCAAGCGAGCGGCGGTCAAGATGACGCCAGCGCGGGTGGCAAGGGCGAAGGAACTCGCTGAGTAGGGGCTCAGCATCAACCAGATCGGGCGGGAGTTGGGAGTGAGTGGGAGCACCGTGTGGAAGGCGTTGAACAAGCGAGGGCAAAGCCTGTGACCGGTCGGATCGAGAGTAAGCCGCGAAGGTTATGGGTACGGACCGGCGGATCGCCTCGACGGACGTGTTAATCCCGACCACCGGCTGTAATCGCGCAACGCGACCGGTGCTTACGCGCCATGAAGATCTTGACCGTGCTGGTAGCGGAGTTGGGTCAGGATGAGACTGCCGAGGCCCAGGACGCCCAACGCATAGCGTTTGGCATCGTCCCGTCGTTGAATGTTGTGACGGTCGACATTGCCGAGTGCCTGGGCGAAGCCCATCCCTAGTCCCCGCCAGCCCTCCCACTCGCTCGGTTCCTTGCCGAGCCGGTACTGGGCGTCATTCGCAAAGACGTTGGCGTGAAGGCCCTTGCCGACCAGCGTCTCGTCGTTCCGCCCTTTCGGATCGCCGCACCACTGGCGCAAGCGGTCCTCGACGAAAATTGCAGTCTGACTTGCTACTGCCTGCCAATCCTCGTTCTGGATGTGCGTTTGGACGTAACTCCAGAGTTCGGGGTCGAAGGCGGTTTCGTCCACGGCATCGTCACTGGTGCCCGCGTCTTCGAGTTCAAAGATTGCCGCCTCGATAACTCCGCAGGCTCGGTGCAGCGCTCGTTGAAATGCCTGGTCGAAAGCAGAAGATGGTGTGCTGTCGGTCCACATCGAAAGGCTGTATCGAACGCCGTCAAACGTGGCAAGAGTGTGATGGTCCTTGCCGAGCGCCCCGATCAGAACCGAGCGTACCTTGCTTTTCCGGGCTACGAACTCGCTGGAGTTTCGCCGCATCGCGCCTTGTTCGGCCTCGGTCTTCAGTTGTTTTAAGTTATCAATTGCTTTCTGTGCCTGCATGGCCAGATTATACAATTTGTCCCTCGGGTGGAGCAATTTCGTTCAACATTGCGGCGGGCCGGAACCGAAACAGCATTCACGACGACCAATTAGTCGTCGGAGTCGCTCTGGTCAAGGTCGGCGTCAATATTCAGCACCCGGACGCAAGGTGCTGTCTGCGCTGACAGCACCGCGGCGTTTTCAGCCAAGCGCCGCGCCGACTTGAGGCGCAGATCGGCTGACAGACCGTCTTCCAGATGGACCTCCGTGGCAATAGCGAACTCGATGGTGCCACCTGCCGTCAGGTGCTCGACGATCTCCTTGTGGATCCGCCGACTCGTTCGCTGACGACTGCGATCGGTTTTGGCGTTGCGATAGTTGCTCGCCCTACGGGCCAGCTCGACAGACTCGCCAATGTAAAGGCTCCGCACGCCGTCCTCGTCGATCCCGAAGTCAAAGCGGTAGAGCCCCGGCATCCGCGGAAGAACTGGGAAACGTGGCAAACCAGCCGCATCGAGCGACACTTTCCCGGCCTTGAGCCACTCGAACGCGATTTGGAGCTCAAGCGACTCCAGAACCTCGCAGGCACCGGGATCGAATCGCTGTCGCGGCGATGATCCGACTCTTGGTGCCGACCCAACCGTGGCGCCGCTCGATGCGCCAGTGCCGATCTGAAAGCCAAGGTTCCGAAGCCACCGACGCGAATCCTGAGACTGGAATCGGGTACGCTTGGCCCCAGTCGCCAGCCCAATCACCTGCTTGACAGGCCAGCGAACACCGTCGATTTCTACCCAGTATTCACGGATATCCTCTGGGGCTTGGCCGGCAAGGCATCGCCGGACGAGCTCAGGTGTCAGCTCGAAGCGCTCGCCATCCAGCGAAAAACGCATAGACAATGCATCCTCCTCAGCAGCCGCACCGCCCGTGCTGCACTGTTCAGAACGACGGCTCGGCTACGTCCCCTCGTTCATCTTCTTCAGCGCTTGGAGCTCAGCCCAATGGCCTTCGAGCCCCGTAAGCGTCGCGCTCACGCCAAGCGTCGCAAGCGGCTGCGAATGGCCCTCCATGAAGCGACAAGCAAGGTCGAACACTTGGTTGACCTTGGCGATCATCTCCGGCAGCTTCTCCGTGTTGATCTCCTCCAACTTGCCCATCACGACATTCGGCTGATAGCGCTTTGTAACTCCCCGCAGAAGCTCGGTCTCAGTGAACACCTCACACCACGAGCGGAGCAGACTGTAGCCCTGTCGGACGAGCGCAGCTCGCGCCTCACCGTCTTGACCTCTCGCGGCCTCGATTGTTCGGTTGATCTCTGCCTTGAACCAGTTCAGAGTGTCCGAGCGAGGCCCCGTGGCGCGAGCAACCTTGCCCTTCCCGTCTTCATCGGTGACCTGGAAATAAGAGCACCGCTTGGACTTCTCGAAGAGTGCCAACAGTGTGGTGGCGAAGAAGATGTCGTGGGTGAAGACGATGACTTGGTTGTCGTGTGCGAGGCTAGCAATCCGCTGAGCGACCTCGTTGATGCGCCGGTGGTCGAGGCTAGATACCGGATCGTCGAAGATCACTGGCGCTGTGATGCCAGCCAACCTGGCTTCAGCTAAAAAGTCCGCTATCGCGAGCACCTTCTGCTCGCCTTCAGAAAGCACCTTGGACGGCTTGTGTCGACCGCTCAATACCTTGCGTCGATGGGCCTTACCTTCGCGCCCGACGAACTGAACCTTGAGCAGCGGCGCTCGCAGCGCTTCGCACTCCTCGAGAAACAGGGCGTCGAAGCTCTGGTTGATCAGTTGGTCGCTCGCCGTCTTGGAGAGTTCAGTCACACCCCGTGAAAGTTGAGGTAACGCCTTCCTTAAAATTTTGAGCCGATCGGTCTCCTTAGCATTCTTGACTTGTGTCTCGATGGTCGACCACGAGCGAGTCAGCTCCGCCGCTGCAGTCAGTTCGGCGAGTTCTGCTTGCTTTTCTGCAAGGGCGGTTGTCCGGTTCTTCGACTGCTCTTCCAACGTGTCGATGTCTGCGGTCACCTTGGTCAACGCGCCCGCGACCGCCGACTTGTGGGCTGCCACGGCAGTGGCGAGATCGAGCTCAACGGGACGGCCATTCTCTGTTGCGTCCGCTACGGTCACTCTCGCGAGCTCAATGGCTTGCACCGCTGCAAAGAAGTCGGGCTTGTCGTCTCGAGGTAAAAACTCCTCAAGGAATCCCGACACCTCGGCGTTGGAAATGAGGGCGATCGATCGCTTGGACGCAGCAAGCGACGTATCGGCCTCCCGGATATCCGACGAGATTCTGTCCTCAAGGTAGGTCGAGTACTTGGCGAGGAGGTCGCGCGCCGGGTCAGCCAGAGTCTGACGGCAATACAGACAACGGTCGACATCGTGCGAGTCAACCTTAATGAGGTGCTGCCGGTACGTCTCACCCGCTGCGATGAACGCGTCCCACGTCTCTTCGGGCTCTGCGGGCAGGTCAGCGGCTGCGAACAATTCGTTGCGGAATGTCTCGTAGTCTGCCGCGAGCTGCGCTCGTTTCTGTGCGGTCTGGTTGTAGGCGCTCACATCGAAGCCAAGCAGCGTCTCGGCCGCTTGGACTGCCTGCTCAAGCACACGCTGTTCTCGCTTGCGAACAGTGATTTGGTTGCCGAGCGCGTTCGACTGCAGGGCAGCCACAGCCTGCCGAAGCCCGTCCAGTTTCTCATCGACCCTCGAGTCAATGGACGCCTTTGCCTTAAGGCTATCTAGATCAGTGGAGGCGCCGAGTGTCTCGATCAAGGGGTAGACAGAGGAGTTCTTGGGAAACCGTGAGAGGAGTGTCGAGTTCCCTGTACCAAGCTCTGTAATCGCGCCATCGATGCGAGCAGCGACCGCTTGGGTAGCGGAGATAGCGTGCTTGAACAGTGCAAGAGCGGCCGGGACGTAAACATAGTCAAGGTCGTCGTCGACATGAGTCGTCACACCCTGGCTGTCGAAGATCGACATCCGAGTGAACGGCGATATACCACGCTCGCCAGCCCATGCCAGCGCCTCCTCCTGGTCGCCAAGCTTGTACTCGATCTTGGCGCCCTGCTCATCCGACGCCTCCGCATTGATATCCCCGAGGATCTCGTCAGCTGTTCGGCTGTCGGCAAGCGCCTTAAAGATGCGCGAGTAGCCTGTCTTGCCCGTTCCGTTTTCTCCGTAAAGGATCGTCAACCCCTCGTGCGGTTCGACTACAGCGCCGGGGACGAGAGCGTTAACCCCTCGCACCTCTGAGAGTCGGACAATCGACAGCGGTGGCGCAGCCTCGTCCTGGCGAGCTTCTGTGCTGAGTGCGGCAACCTCGGGCATACTCCGTTCGTCGAGTGCCTTCTCTTGCCGGAACAACTGGTATGCGCGATCGATGGTGCTCTCACCTACGGGGCGCCCAGAGACGATGACTTCCGACACAACTAGTCGTACCCACTCGTCGTTGGCGTTGGCCCATTCCGCAAGCAGTGCACGCGGGTCTAGCGTGACGGATGTTGTAGAATCAGTAGGAAAACTAGACATGAACTATCCCTCTTCCAGCGGCCCTGTCAAGAACACGTCGACGTTGACATCCAGCCCCCATACTTGACCGCCATCAAGGTGTATCACGGTTGTTTCGCCGAATTCGGTTTTCACGTCCTCGAGCCAACGCGCCGTTGCCAAGGAGCGCACAGCGTCCGCGCCGTAACTGGACGCAGCAGTCATGATGCCAGGTGCGTACTTAACGACATGGCGCTTGAGTTCGGGGCGTATCTCCCCACGAACGTCGGTGATGACCGAAAGCAGGTACCGATCTGAGGGAGCCAGCGCTTGCATCTTTGCTCGGTCTGCACGTAGGTAGCCCAGATACTTCCGCCGTCCCGCTTCCCGCAGTACGTCAAAGCTGTAAAGAGCCTTCGCCTCCACCTGCGCGACAACGTTGGAGCCCGCCAAAATCGCAAGGTCTGCCCGCCGCCACTCGCGTGTCACGACAAACGCCTCGCCGAGATCCTGAGCCACGCGCCATGCCAACCGGTCCCGGATAGGCAGTTCGGCCTTGCTGGTCACCGCCAGAAACGCCAGCTCCCCAGGCTCGAACGCTTCATTGAGCCCCGCCGCGGCGGCGCCCAAAGCCTGGCGTACTGCCACAACCGCCTCATACCGGCTCTCCACTGACATCGCTTACGCTCCCGGCCCAGTCGTTAGCTTTTCTAGATCGACGAGCGCAGCTCGAAGTACCTGCTGAGCGATCTTGGCAGTCTCGATTCGAGGCTCGAAACCTTCCGCCAGCTGCTGCCGTGGATGGATGTAGTTGCGGAAGGTTCGCACGTGGTCGGCGAACTTCAAGACGTCGGCGCCGATGATGCCCAAAGCATGCGAGACAGCGATCAGGTCGCTCAGTCGCCACTGGGTGATCGGCCGGACTCTGCCACGATCTTTTGGGGCGGACGAAGCTGCCGTGAACTGTGCCGCATTCGCCATCGCCAGCTCCATCAACAGACCTTCAAGGGTGCTGCCAACAAGGAAGATCACGGCAAGCGGCGCTTCTGAAGCAATGCACGCATCGATCTCGCGTAACCGGACCTCAACCACATCCCGCGAAGTCAACGCCTGCGGGAGGGCGTCGAGGTCGATCGCGCTGAAATCCTTCGTAAGGAACTCGATGCTAGCCGGAGCCGCCGTGCCGACAGGTGTGGAGAACTGCGCCTTAAGCTCGTCGTGCAGCGACATCTGATACGGAGCGGGTTCCTCGCCCGCGATGAGCTTGCCGACCCGCCAGTGCTCCAACAGTTCGAGGTTGAGCTTGGCGACGAGCGGCATAGGCTCTTGATGCCAGATGGTGCGGAGCAGCACCGCCTTCGAGGCCGGCGGATACTTCTCGTACGGATCGATGTCAATCGCAGTCTTGACGAAGTCGGCGAAGCGGGGGTTGCTGAAGTCGAGCACATAGCCGCCGCTCATGTCGAAGATCGACTCAAGCTTCCGCTTCGTGGTGTTGTCCAGATCAGCCACGTCACGCGTCCTCGTGGCCTAGCGCGTTCAGGAGCCGCCCATGGAGGCTCTTCAAGAGGGCCACGCCATCAGTACTGGGGACCGCCCGGTGGTTCTCAACCAGCCAGTTGGCGATCGCGACCTTCGAGGGAGCCTTGAGGCCCTGCCCCTCAATCCATGCCGTTGCCGAGTTCGCCCATGACCCATCCACTCCGGCGTCTATGACAGGAAGCGCAGGCACGGCATCAGCGGCGAGCGTCGGATTGCACTCGGGCAGCAGCGCGCTGATTGCCTCGCGGTAGGCATCTGGATCGAGCAGGTTCTCGATGCCAGGCACACCCACGTCGGCGATAAGGCTCTCCGGCACGCCGACGTCACCGAGAGACGCGCGTAGCGCTGTACCGCCATCGTCGCCGTCGACGAGGTAGGCAACACGGGCGGCCTCCAGGTCCAACTTGGGCAGGAAATCGTTCGGCACCTCCGAAAGGCCCGGAGCGACCTGGTACGGCAACTCAGACTCACCCGTCGCGGCACGCACGAGCGTTGGAAGCAGGATCATCTCCGTCGCCCCCTCAGCGAGGACAACACTGCGGGCAGGCGTGAACGCTGCAGCCGCGGCACCCATCGCAAGCATGAGCGGCGAGTACCCTGCCGACCCTTGCCAGAAGCTGTTCTTGATATCGCTGACCTGGAAGTTGTCTTCTCGCGGAACCACGGTGCGGATCCCGGTCCCGAGATCGGGCGGCAGGCATGCCGGGCTGTGGGTCGTGTAGATGACCTTCACGGCGTGCTCCTGGGTGACGAACATGTTCACGAGGTCGGCCTGTGCGTCGATGTGGAGGTGGTTCTCTGCTTCGTCGATTAGGAGGATCGGCGTTCGGTCGGAGCCGTGGGTCTTAAGGAACGCGATCAGAGCCACGAACATACGGAGGCCGGCGCTGCGCTCGTCGAAGACGGTGACGTTATCGCCGTCTTCCATGAGCTCGATGCGAAGTTGGTCGCCATCGATCTCGAAGTGAACCGACAGCCGCGACTGCTTCCACGCCTGCTCAAAGATGGCATCCATGCGCCTGTTCGCCTGCACGATAGCGGTGCGTCGTCGGGCGACGTCGGCTGATCTCACGAAGCCAAGCAAGTCCTTAAGGTTGAGCGATGCGGTGCCAGCCAGATTGACCAGCGCGGCTGGCGGGTTAGCGACCAGATTCTCATCGAACGTGTAGGCCGACTGGATCGAGCGATCGGCCTCATTGAACAGAATGAAGTCCGGCGACCGTTGCCAGATCCGGTCGCGGGCCACCTGTCCAGGGTCCTCTCGCTTGGCCCAGCTGACAACGGTCTCGAGTGCCGTGCGCAGTTCATTAGTGCCCGCGCCCTCAAGCGTCGCCCCGAGAAGGGACTCGGCGAGCCCGACCGCCTCGTCTGAAATACTTGTGCCTGGCTCAGCAACCGCGCCGTCGACCGCGTCCATGACCGACTGCAGCTCGGTCCGGTAATCGCGCGCAGCGTCAGAGGCCGGGTCGGCGTAGGTCGTCTCAAGAGCAATCCAGCCGTCGAGATCATCGTTCGCGTGCCCAGCCTTGAGCGCGGCAATGGCGCCTTGGAGAGGGACGACCGACTTCGCAGGTCGGGGCTTGATATCCACCGTGAGTCTCTGGGCCGACGCGGTTCGCGCGATGGAGGCACGGGTCGGTTGTTTGTGTAGATCCAGATCTGCCAGGACGTCCCTGTCCGCGTCGTCGAGCACGTAGTCGAAGGTGGTGATGCGCGTTTCATCCGTAACCTCGGCAGCACGGGAGCGCTGCGGCACAGGCACTGCATCCTTGCCATCGACATGAGCAAGGGCCTTCAGCAGAGTCGTTTTGCCGGCCTCGTTGGGTCCGACAATTGCGATCACCTTGGCGTCGAGGTTGACCTTGGAGTCGACGAGGCGGCCGTAGCCGCGGATACGCGCCGATATGAGTCTCATACCCGGCTCTCCTGAGCCGGCGGCGCGTGACCGAGCTGGTCAGGGTTGCGCCGGTCGGGCAGGTGTACATCCATAAGCTCGGCGAAGCAATCGCCATGACCGCCTTGGAGGCTGCGTGTCATCTGATGGAAGGTGACGCATTCCTGGTGGCCACGGTGCGTCGCGACGAGTCCGACGTTGAACCAGGTGCGCCCGCAGCCACACGATCCCCGTTTGGTCTTCATACGCTTTGACGCTCAACCCTTTCGTGCCATTGCGTGACAGCAGGGTCACGAACGGTGTCACTCAAACTGAGTGCTTCAACGATAGCGCTGGGCACCGACACAACTCGGTGGTGACGCGCCCCGTCCGATGGACCGGTCGTCACTGATAGATAGGTCACGCCAGCTCTTCCTCCAGCATCCACACGAACGCGACCCCGCTCGTGGGAACACCTGACCGTCGAAGCTAACGTCCACTGTCTTTGCTGGCGCGGCCGCGCAGGTGACTGCTCGACACCGAGCCGTGTCCGGGCTGGCGAAGTAGTCGAGTACGTTCACGCGGCGGATGCCGGCCGTTGTGTAGTCGAGTCGCACCCGCACGCCCGTGGCTGGCCGCGGTACGTCGAGGTAGAGCAGGTGGCCATGGCGCTGGACGAGTACCCGGTAGGTGTACGAGAGAGTCACCTCGTGATTGACCGCTTTGTCAGCGAGCGTCACCGTGGCTTGTTGGCTGCCGTTTCGGGCACTGCGCCCGGTACCTTGCTCCGACCGTTGACGCTGAACTGCAGCAGCAGACGGGGTTCGCACTGGTTGTTCGACTCCGTATGAGGACTGACATGCCGTGTTCAGTTGGGGGGTAGTACTGCTGCCCCGCTTGCTCGGCGGGACCTCCGGAGTTCGACGATGACGCGTCCGCCGATGGCAAGCGAGGCCGCTGCGGGCAGGCAAGCGATGACGGCCGGGAAGAGCCATTCGTGCGGGTTGGTAGCGGGATCGCCGGAAAGCTCGGAGTACGCGGGGTTGTGCGGGTCGAGCAGCATGGACACCGTCTGCCCAGCATGCAGGGACGTCTTGTCGGGGGAATGGATCACCGTGGTCACCACCGAGCCGACCGGGCGCGCCAGGGCAACGGTGATCTCAGTTTTCCAGCCTGATTTGACCTGGATACTGTTCACCTGTTGCGCGATCCCGCTGTCCGGCAGACCGTCGCGCTGCACGAACGCCGAGTACGCGCCATTCGCACGCATGACAATCGCGGCGGCGATCAGGCCGCCAAGTACCAGAATTTGCGTCGTCAAGGCTGTGATCAGCTTGGCCCGGGAGGGTCGAGTGGGTCGTCGAATACCGGCACCAAGGACGTGGGCCTCGACGGCCAATCTCCGGAGGCGACGCCCAGTGTGCACCACCGCCCACACGGTCGCCACCAACACCAGCAGCGCGACCGCGAGCACCACCGCATCCGTGCTCGGCGTGTCGGAGCCAGCAAAGTCGCCCGTCACCAGTTCCAGTCCAGGGCCGATCACGCCGACGACTGCCAGCAGCGCAAACACAACTGCCACAACAAACCCCGCCTGGTATCGCACCCGGGAGCGCGCCACCCGCCACCTCCACGACACGTACGGGATCACGCTACGCAGCCACCTCGGGTATGCGGCACGAGCCGAGACGACCATCACGTCCGCCGTGCTCGCCCCGAGGAGCCATACAGTTCGTGACCGCGTTCGGCACGGTCAGCTTGCTGATGGACTTCGTCTACGAGGGCGCTCGTTCGATCACCGGGCCATTGCTGGCTTCGCTGGGCGCGTCCGCGCTCGTTGTCGGGGTCGTCACCGGCACCGGTGAGGCCGCCGCGCTCGGGCTACGGCTCGTGTCCGGTCCACTGGCCGACCGCACCGACGCTTCTGGGCGTGGACCATCGCCGGATACACGCTGACGCCCTCACCGTCCCGGTCCTCGGCCTGACGGGCCTGCTCTGGCTCTCGCGTGCGCCCTGGTGATCGGTGAGCGAATCGGCGAAGCCGTCCGCTCACCGGCGAGGGACACGCTGATCTCCCACGCCACTGCCGCGGTCGGACGCGGCCGCGGGTTCGCGGTGCTCGGCCCGCTCACTGTCGCCGGAATGCTGGCCCTGACCCACGACGACTACTCCCCCACCCTCGGCGTGCTCGCCGTCCCGGCGTCGCCGCACTCGCCCTGCTGGTCTGGTTGCGTGCCCGGGCGCCCGACCCGATCGCCTACGAAACCACCATCACGAAACCCCGGCCCGCGCGCGATGCCAATCAACCGCGGCGGTGCCGCCGGTCTACGCCGCGGCGATGGCTGCCGACGCGCTCGCCGCCCTGGCCACCGGCTGGCTCTACGACAAGGCCGACGCCCGCACCCTCATCGCGCTCCCGCTGCTGTCCGCCGCCGTGCCGCTGCTGGCATTCACCAACACCCTCGGCCTCACGATCCTCGGCGCCCTGCTGGGGGGCTGCGCGGTCGGCGTGCAGGAATCCACCCTGCGCGCGGTCGTCGCCGACCTCGTCCCCAGCACCCGCCGGGCCACCGCGTACGGCATCTTCGCCGGCGCCCTGGGCGGCGCCACGCTGATTGGCGGCGAAGTCACCGGCGCCCTCTACGACTACGCCATCCCGGCCCTGATCATCACCGTCGCCGTGATCCAGGTCGGAGCGATCGCTCTCTTGGTGGCCGCCAACAGAAGCGCCGATTCGTGATCGAGGCCGCTCTGTCAGCCGTTGGTTGTCGTGAACGCGCACGGGACGACTTTCCCGCAGGCCGCAACGATGCTGACCGCCTCTTATGGACAGTCAGGAGCCGTCACAGTTGCCCACCCCACACAGCAGTCACGATGGCGGCCCGTCAGTGGCATTGCGGCTAGGCCCGCGGGACGTCCCGGCAACGGAAGGCGAGGAACCCGACCAGCACGAGCGCGATTGCGACGATCGCCAGCCCGACAACACTGCCGGGGTCGGCCGTTCCCAGCGGAGGATTCCCGACATGCGTTGTGGGGGCGATGTCGAGCACCCATGGCGGGAGTTTCAGGCCGCGACCGAGGAAGGCGATGAACGTCGCCACGCCATATCCGGCCCACGCGAACCCGAAGCCACGCGGCCACAGGCCGAACAGCGCCAGCGCGAGACCGGCGAGCACCAGTTCCGGAAGCAGGTAGTCCAGGCCGGCGGTCATGATTGCGCCGAATTCGCCGGTGTTGCCTACCGACCACGCGGTCGACAACGCGAGGACCAACGACGAGCCGACGACGATGAGCACCAGCCCGGCAGCGATGACCGCGCCATGGGCGGCCAGCCAGCGGACCCGGAAGAGTGTGCCGGCGAGCCGGGCCTCCAGGCGCTCCTCAGTCTCCTCGACACGAAGGGTGCCGATCGCCTGGACGACGTAGCCGGCGCCGATGACCGCCAGGTAGAGCTGAGTCGCGGCGACGAAGCCGTCCAGCGGCCGGCCGCCTTCGATGCCCATGGCGTCGGCCAGCGCGGGATTGCCTGCCATCGCGTCGAGAAACTGCCGCGCCAGCGCGCCCATCATCCCGGTGAGCAGGAGCCCGCCCGCCAGCCAGCCCGCGGTCGCCGGACGGTGGATCCACACCGCGAAGCCGATCGGCGATCGCCGGAACCGGGTCGCGCGCGCCGGACCCGCGCCGCCACGCAACAGGGCGCTGCCGACGTCACGGCGACCCGCCAGCCACACGGCGGCACCGCCCGAAGCAAGGCCGACGGCGACCGGGACGGCGAGCACCCACCACCGCTGGTCGCCAAACGGTGCCGTCTTTTCCGCCCACCCCAACGGAGACAGCCACGTCAACCAGGTCTTGGTCGTGTCGCCGACCCCGCGCAGGACGTACGCCACGGCCAGCACGATCAGGCTCCACACGTACACCCCGCGAGCGTGCAGCACGAGTTGCGCCAGCAGGGCCGCGAATCCGGCGAACGCGAAGGCCAGCGCACCGAGCGCCGCGCCGTAGAGGATCGCCCCGGACATCGGTACCCCCGAGAAGGCCAGCCCCGCGACGAACAGAACGGACACTGCGAGTATCGCCTCGGTCGCCACGACGAGAGCAGCCAGTGCCGGCTGGTGCCGGGCGATCCGGCCACCGAGGATCGTCTCGAGCCGGCCCGACTCCTCCTCACGTCGCGTCGAGCCGGCGATCAGCGCGATGCCCAGCAGCGGAAGCAGGAACGAGGCCAGGAACCCGAACTCGTCCTGGATCACCCCGCCCAGGCTGTCGATGCCCTCGACGTGGCCGTTGATCGCGGCCAGCGCGCTACCCGAGGTGACCGCGTCCGCGTAGCTGCGGATCTTGGCCGGAGTGTCGTAGAGGCCCGCGATGGCGGCGGCGGTCCCGATCATGCTCGTGGCGAGGACGACCACCCAGACAAGGATGCCGCGGCGGCGCGTACGCCAGACGATCCCGGCCATGGTGGCCAGTCCCGCGCTCACCGCGCGGCCTCGGCAGGCACGTCGGCGGATTCCCTGGCGTCGAGGGCTTCCCCGTAGTTGCGCAGAAACAGCGCATCGAGGCTCGGCGGGGTGACGGTCAGGGTGTGGATCCGCGCGGCGTGCAGCCTGCCGATCACCGCGTCGAGGTGGTCGGCGTCGATCGTGAACCTGGTGTCAACATGTCCGTCGAGCCGCTCGCAGACCCAGTCGGCCACCCCCGCGGCGCGGGCCAGGCCTTCGGATTCCTGGACGGTGACCGCGTGCACCGACGACCGGGTGTGCCGGCGCAGGTCGGCGAGGCTGCCGGTGGTGACGGTCCGGCCTCGGCGAATGATGCTCACCCGGTCGGCCAATACCTCGACCTCACCGAGGATGTGGCTGGACAGCAGCACCGTGACGCCGTCCTCCCGTCGCTCACGCACGCACTGCTGGAATGCCTGCTCCATCAACGGATCGAGCCCGGAGGTGGGCTCGTCCAGGACGAGCAGGTCCGCCTCCGCGGCCAGCGCGGCCACCAGCGCGACCTTCTGGCGGTTGCCCTTGGAATAGTCACGGATCCGCTTCGTCGGATCGAGATCGAAGCGTTCGATCAGGCACCGCCGGCGTTTCTCGTCGACCCCGCCGTGTGTCGCACCGATCACGTCGAGGCACTGCCCGCCGGTCAGGCCCGGCCACAACGCGACATCTCCGGCGACGTAGGCAAGGCGCCCGTGGAGCCTTGCCGCCGCCCGCCAGGGGTCGGCGCCGAACAGTTCGACGTGACCGCTGGTGGCCCGCATCAGCCCGAGCAAGATGCGGATGGTGGTGGACTTACCCGCCCCGTTGGGACCGAGGAAACCGTGCACCTCGCCCGGACACACCGTGAGGTCCAGGCCATCGAGGGCGCGAACCTTTCCGAATGTCTTGGTGAGTTCCCGGATACGGATGACCTGACTCACGACGACTCCTCCCCGGGCGCGGCCACGAACGCACCCCTCGTGTAGACGGCGCTGACCTCTTTGGCCCAGCGGGTGATGCCCTCCGGCGTGAGCGGGTCCACCCCGATCGCGGCGGCGATCTGGTTGCGCAGCAAGACCAGCGCCAGATCGTTGACCAGCAGGAACGCCGCACGAACCGCCGGATCCTCGCCCGGCGTGACGGCGCCGATCTCGGCCATCGCGTCGAGCAGTCGACGAGTGAGGGCGTACCAACGACCGAACAGCGCCGCGCCCGCCGGATCGTTGACCAGCAACAGGCGGCGCAGGTACGCGGGCAACGGCGAGCCATGCGGGAAGGCACGCGCGAACAATTCGGCGAGGGACACGACGTTTCCCCCGGTCAGCGCCTCGGCCAGATCCTGCCCGTCCATCTCGAAGAGCGAATCGAAAGCCTGCGCGGCATAGCTGTCCACCGCAGCCCGCAACCCGTCCTTGCTGCCGAAGTGATGCACCACGAGCGCCGGCGACACGCCAGCCGCCGCAGCGATCTCCCGCACCGTGACGGCGTCGTGCCCGCGCTCGGCGAACAGGCGCAGCGCCGCGTTGCGGACGTTGGCCTTGGCCGTGAGATCACCCTCATCAGCGACTGAACGCATGTTCAGGATATTAAACACTTGAACAGCGTGGGGCAAGCGGATCGCCGAGGTCTCCTTCATCGGGATGACCTGGGCCACCGATGAACCGCTGAGGACCCGGTGCCCTTCCGACCGTCGCGCCGGAAGGGCCACTCCGCCGCGCAAGGGAAACGTGACGATGGCCGAGACGACGACGAGCGCACGGAGAAGTCCCGAATCAAGCCTGCACAAGTGGCCGCGTCGGTGCTGGCCGCCGTCACCACTGCCCTCCTGGGCTCCGCTCTCGGTATCACAGGCACGTGGGTGGGCGCGGCGCTCGCCAGGATCGCGACAACGGTCGGCAGGAGCTGTACCTGCGGGGGCTACGCAAGACGAAGAACCGCTGGCGCACAACAACCGTCAGAAACCCAGCCAGCAGCCACGCGGCCCGCCTCCCTCCGCCCGGCGGTTGACCCGCCCCCGCGCCCGTGGTGGAAAACACGTGGGTCCTGACCGCCGCCGTCAGCGTGTTCGCCTTCGTGATCGGGATGGTGGCCGTCACCGGGTTCGAAGCCCTGACAGGACACGCCCTTTCCGGTGATTCGGGCACCACCGCCGGGTGCCTGTTCGGCGGGACACGGGCCGCCCCGCCGACGACGACGCAGGAGACCGTCACCGTCACGCAGACACCGAGCCCGCCGAGCTCGGCGACGAACCCGACCACCACGCAGCGCGGGACGCCAACCGTCCCCTCACCGGCCTCACCGGCACCGAGCTCCGGCGGCACACCGTCACCGCGCGCGGAACCGCCGCGCCAGGAGTATCGCTGGCACGACTACGACGAACAGCGCACCGACGGCGAGCACGACGGGCGGCGCGAAGTGCGCCCCGAGCGCGAGCAGCAGGCCCGCGGCGAAGGATGCGAGCACGCTGCCGAGTACGACCACGAAACCGGCGGAGGCGGACGGTCTGCCGGTCGCCAGCACCCGGGCCAGGCCTGGATCGTCCCGGGCCAAGCGCTGCTGGATCTCGGCCAGCCTCCGTGTCTCGCCCAAGCGGTCCATGATCAGCGCCCGTCGCGATGCGGCCGGAGGCGTCCCCTGCAACGAGCACATAAGTGCGGGCATCCTCGACGGAGCGCTCAGGCAACCCGAGGTTCGCCGGGGGTACGGGAGGGTCTGGTCGATACCCCGGCCGGTCATGACGTCGCCGCATAAGAAGACCCGCACGGGGCGTTGCTACCCGGGTAGCGGTAATCACCACAGGAAACAGGGCAAAAAATTGTGGGGCGAACGGCTGTCGCCTCCGCGGCACAGCGTCGCTGTCGCAGCGCGGCCGGAGGTCCCCAGGCACGCGACGCCAGGGCCCGGGATGTCGGCACCAGCAACGCGGCCCGCTCCCGCGCGCCGCGCCAACTCCCGGTTCCGGGCGGCGGCCGACGCGTCGTGCGCTTCTGTGGCGAGATGCTCGTGCAGGTCGCACTTGGCCGGGTACCAGGCGGCGATATCGGCCGCCGAAGCGGTCGCGGACGGACGCAGCGTGGCCAAGTGCTGTAGCTCGAGCAGTGTGTTGATCACGGCGTTCTCCCTGGGGTATCTCGCCATCCCATCCGATCACGGCCACGGACGGACAAGGCAGAGCACAAAGCGGGCTCTGCCGCTCCCACGAGAACAGCATTAGGAGGGCCTGCCCGTCCCCGCTCAACCGGGGCGAGGGGGCCGAGCATCCCCGCCTAGGCTTGTCGCCCATGCGGGTCCGTGTGTTGCTTGTCGAGGACGACGAGTTGATCGGCCAGGCGCTGAGCCTGGCCCTCGGCGACGAGGGCTTCGACGTATTCCCGGTGGCCACCGGGGAGGAAGCGCTCAAGCAGGTGGAGGCGACTCCCGTCGATGTCGTGCTCCTCGATCTGATGCTGCCCGGCATGGACGGCCTCACCGTCTGCCGGACGCTGCGGTCACGCGGTGATCTTCCGATCGTCGTGATCACCGCGCGGACCAGTACGGATGACGTCATCGAGGGTCTGGAGGCGGGCGCCGACGACTATGTCACCAAGCCGCTCGTGGCCCGCGAACTTGCCGCCCGGATGCGGGCTCTGCTGCGCCGTCGAGGTCCCGCGCGGGCGACGAGCTTCGAGATCGGCGATCTGCGGGTCGTGCCCGATAAGAACGAGGTGCTGCGCGCGGGAGAGCCGCTCCATCTTACCCGAACCGAGCTCAGCCTGTTGGTCGAGCTCGCGACGGCGGATGGCCGGGTCGTGACCCGGGAGGAGCTGCTGCAGCGTGTGTGGGGGCATGACTATTTCGGCGACACCCGGTTGCTCGACGTCCACATTCGCCGGCTGCGTCGGAAAATCGAACGCAACCCGGACGAGCCTGTCGTGGTGCTGACGGTCCGGGGGCGGGGTTATCGGATCGGCCGGCCGACATGACCAGGTGGCGCCGGGTCTCGCTGCGCTGGCGGGTCGCTGCCGCGTTCGGGTTGGGCTTGCTGGTTCTGGTGAGTGCGCTCGCGGCCGCGACCTGGAAGCTGAGCACGGGCTACATGCTCAGCCAGCGGGAACAGAGCGCGACCTGGCAGGCCGAGGTGAACGTCCGCCTGGTCGATGAGGCGCTTCGCGCCGGCTCGGGTGGGCTCGACGAGCTGCTGACCGGGTTCAGCACCGGCCCGGACTCCACGATCCTGCTGTTCCAGTCCGGTCGCTGGCTCACCAGCGGCCGCCAGGTCGAGCCGTCCGCGCTGCCTGCGGCATTGGTAGCCGAGGCGCGGAAGGGGAGAGCGCTCCGGCAACGGGTCCGAGTCGGTGGGATCCCGGTCCTCGCGGTCGCGCTACCGGTCGCTACGGCGCGCGGGTTCTACGTGGAGCTGTTTCCCCTCACCGAACTCGACCGGACTTTCAAGTTCCTCAGCAGCTTGCTCATCGGTGGCACCCTCGCGTGCGTCGTGCTCGCCGCGGTGCTCGGCTGGTGGACCAGCCGACGGGCGCTGCGCCCGCTGATCGCGCTTACCGCCGCCGCGTCCCGCGTCGCCGCTGGTGACCTGACGGCGCGACTCCCGGACCAGGCCGACCCCGATCTCGCCCCGCTGGCGACCACGTTCAACGCCACGGCCCAGGCGTTGGAGCAGCGAGTGGGGCGGGACGCGCGGTTCGCCGGGGACGTGAGCCATGAGCTGCGTTCCCCGTTAACCACTATGGTCAACGCCGCCGAGGTGCTGGAGCGGCGGCGTGGCGGGCTACCGCCGACCGCTGGGCAGGCGCTGGATCTGCTGTTGGCGGAGGTGCACCGATTTCACCGCATGGTCCTCGACCTGCTGGAGATCTCCCGCGCCCACGAAGAGGACGACGCGCGCAGCCGCGAACTGGTCGATCTGGCCGAATTGGTGCGCCACGTTGTTGATCGCGCGTCCGCGGCCCTGCCGATCGATGTCGACCTGCCGCCGCCACTGGTGTGGGCGGACCGGCGTCGGTTGGACCGCGTCGTAGCCAACCTGCTCGACAACGCCGAGCGCTACGGAGACGGGCCGGTCCGGGTGGCGGTCGCCCGCCGGGACAGCCGGGTACGGATCGAGGTCGACGACGCCGGCCCCGGGGTGCCGCCGGAGCTGCGGGAACGCATCTTCGAGCGGTTCGCCCGCGGAGAACACGCCGGACGCCGGGGTGCGAGCACCGGCAGCGGGCTCGGCCTGGCCATCGTCGCCGAGCACGTGCGACGCGACGACGGCATCGTGTGGGTCGAAGACCGCCCAGGCGGCGGCGCGCGGTTCGTGGTAGAGCTACCGGAGGCAAAGACATGAGACGCTGGATCGCGTTCATCCTGCTCGTCAGTGCCGCGCTGGTGGCCGGGTGCGGGGTGACCACCGAAGACGAGCCAGAGCAGCTGACGGTCTCCCCGCCCGCACCGGCCACCACGCCGACGATCGCCCAACAGCCCGACACCTCCACCACCCCGGTCAACCCGGTCACCCCGACGACCATGGAACCACCCGTCCCCACCGGCCGGTGAACATCGTCAGGCAGTCGTCAGGTTCACCCACCCGGTTATCCACCAAGATGGTCAGCAACGTGGAGTTACCCAGGGGGTTGAGGCGCATGCCCGAAGCGCACCGTCAGGAACAGTTCGTCGCCGAGATCGTGGAGCGGCTCTCGCGTGAGTTCGCCGGAGCCGTGCCGCACGGCCACGTCGAGTCGACGGTGCGCGCGGCGAGACGCGATCTCGAGGGCCAGATCGTCCCTGAGGCGCTCGAAGAAATGCTGCACCATCTGGCTCGCTATCGGCTCTCCCGGATGACGCTCGCCGACGTTTGATCGTGCGCTACGAACAACACTGCCCGGTGGCCAGAGCCACCGAGATTCTCGGCGACTCCTGGACCTTTCTCGTCGTGCACGAACTGTTGTACGGGGACCGGACCGCAGCCGACCTGCAGCAGGCATTACCCGGTCTGGCCGCCGGCGTGCTGTCCACCCGGCTACGCCGGTTGCGCGCCGCGGGTCTGGTCGACGACTCCGTCGAGGCGTCGCGGCACACCCGCTACGCGCTCACCAGCGCCGGCCGCGACCTCGCACCGATCATCGACCACCTGGGCCACTGGGGACGCCGATGGCTGCCCTCGCCCGGATCGCGCGACCTCAAACCCCAACTGCTGGTCCACGACATCTGCCGGCAGATCGAACGATCCCGGTTACCGCCACAGCCAGCAGCCGTCCGGGTCCGGTTCGCCGAGGTGCCACCACCACGCCAATGGTGGATCGTCCTCTCCACCGAGCACGTGTCTGCGCGGCACAGCAAACCTGGGCTTCCCGACGCGATCCGCATCGACTGCACCCTCACCGCGCTGGCCCAGATATGGCTGGGCCACACGAGCTGGCTCGACGCGGTCCGGGAACAGACCGTCCGGTTCACCGGCCCACGCGAGATGGTGCACCAAGCGATCCACTGGATCGGCACAAGCAGATTCTCGCCGGGACGACCGTCGACCGCCGCAGACTGAAAGGCCCGGCGTGCCCACCTTGCTGTCCTGGCTCCTGCCGCGGTTCCTCGGCGCAAGCACTCACGTCCCGCCGCGGCGGTGCTCGCGTTCGTCTTCATCACCAGCTGGCCGTTGATGCTGTTCACCGAACCCGCCAGCGTGATCGTCCGCGCCTCAAACTAGTGGCGGTAGTGTCCCGTGACCGCCTCCACGGTGGGCTACGGCGACCTGTTCCAACATGCGGCGGTGGACGAGCCGTCGCCGGTTGCGTCATCGTGGCCTTGACCACGTTGTTCAGCCGGATCACCACCAAGATCGAAAAGGCTGCGGGACGGCGCATGAGGAGGAGTCACGGTGAGCAGTTACGGGCAACTGTGCCCGGTGGCGAAGGCAGCCGAGCTTCTGGATCAGCGTTGGATGCTGTTGGTGGTCCGTGAACTGGTGGCGGGCAGCACCCGGTTCAACGAGATCCACCGGGGGGTCCCGCAGATGTCGCGCACGCTGCTGTCGCGACGGCTCAGCCAGTTGCGGCAGCACGACGTGGTCAGTCGCCAGGAGACTCCGGACGGCCCGGTGTATCAGCTCACTGACGCCGGCGAGGAGCTGCGCCCGGTCGTGGAGGCGCTCGGCACCTGGGGGGTCCGGTGGCTGCGCTCGCTCGCCGAGGAGGACCGCGACCCGGCATTCCTGGTGTGGGACATGAGCCGCAACGTCAACACGGACGCGCTCCCTGATCACAAGACGGTGCTGGCGTTGACCTTTCCCGACGCCACCGTCTCGTTGCGACACTGGTGGCTGATCCTCTCTCGCGCGGAAGTCGATATCTGTGACGAAGATCCGGGCCTGGACACCGACGTCCACCTGACCGCGCCGCTACGAGTTTTCGTGCCCGTGTGGCGCGGCGATCTGCCCTGGCACGAGGCGGTCGTCGGCGGCGAGCTGGAGCTACAGGGCGCCGGTCCGCTGGTGCGTGCCGTGCCCAGATGGTTCCGGCTCGGCCACTTCGCCGCGATCCCCCGCCCGTAGTGGTCGGGCGCACTAATGCGCATCTACGACCGCTGAGCCGGGGCCTGGGTACAGATTGTTTACTAGTAGCAGCTCTTGCCCGGAGCGCACCGTTGCTAGGACGAGACGCCGACCGGCCCAGCCGTAGGCGCCCGATGACCCTAGCCGCCGCATCTGAGAGTGCTCATCATGGCCGAGTTCGAATCCACCATCACCGTCGACAGACCTGTGGGTGAGGTCTTCGACCTGGTGCGGGATCTGGAGAACGCGCGGTACTTCGATCCCCAGTGCGTGTCCGTGCACCGGACGACGTCCGGCACCATCGGAGTCGGAACCAGCTTCGAGTTCCGCGAACCGGTGCCACCGTTCGGCCGGATCGGGCGCACGGTCTGCACCTACACCGCCCTTGAGGCTCCCGAACGGATCGTGGTCGAGTTCTGTCTCGGCGCGTTCCGGGGAAGCGAGTGCTACCTGCTATCGCCGGATGGCGCAGGTACCCGGCTCACCACCCGGGGGACGGTCCGTGTCCCGCTCCTGCTGCGCCCGTTGTCCTTTGTGGTCGCCAGTCACGGCAAACGGGTCTGGCACGCCCGGTTGCGCTGGATCAAGAACTGGATCGAGGCCGGCGCACCCCGTGACGGCTCCTGGCAACCCCGCGCAGCCACACCCCCGAAGACCACCAGGACCAAGCTGAGGATCGAACAATGACAACCTACGACGTCATCATTGTCGGCGCCCGGTGCGCCGGCTCAGCCACCGCGATGCTGCTGGCCCGCCAGGGTCACCGAGTGCTGCTGGTGGACCGGAGCCGATTCCCCGCAGACACAGTGTCCACACACCTCATCCACTCCCCAGGCGTGGCCGCACTGCACCGCTGGGGGCTGCGGGACAGACTGGTCGCCACCGGCTGCCCACCGATCACGAGATACTCCTTCGACTTCGGCCCGTTCACGCTCTGCGGCACGCCACCCACAAGCAACGGTGCGGCCGCGGCGTACTGCCCGCGCCGAACCGTGCTCGACACACTGCTGATCGAGGCTGCCGCACAGGCAGGGGTGCACGTGCGCGAGGGGTTCACCGTGCACGACCTGATCGTCGAGGACGACCGGGTGGTCGGCGTCCGTGGGGGCGACACTGCCGCCCCAGTCACCGAACGGGCCACCGTCGTGGTCGGTGCCGACGGCGCGCATTCGAGAGTCGCCGAGGCGGTGGGTGCCCCGGCCTACCGCACAGCACCGCAGGCGAGCGTCGCCTACTACGCCTACTGGAGTGGCTTCGACACCGACGCTGCGCAGTGGATGATCAAGCCGGGCAACGGTTTCGCCGCATTCCCCACCCATGACGACCTGACCCTGCTGCTGGTCGCGTGGCCGCACGCCGTGCGCACTCGGGTCAAGCACGACCTGGACTGCAACTACCTGCGAGCACTCAAAGAGATCCACGGCGACCGGCTCGACGGAGCCCGCCGCGAGACGCGCCTCGTCGGCAGCGGCGTCGCGAACCACTTCCGGCGGCCGTTCGGCCCCGGCTGGGCACTGGTGGGTGATGCCGGATACCTGCTGGACCCGGTGACCGCCCAGGGCATGACCGACGCCTTTCTCGACGCCGAACTGTGCGCCGGTGCCATCCACGCCGCGCTCACCAGCGCCCGGCCCTACGACGAGGCGATGACCCACTACCAGCAGCAGCGCGACACCCGCGTCTTCCCCATGTATGAATTCACCGCGGCACTGGCCAGCCTGCAACCACCACCACCGCAACTCGGCCGGCTACTCGCCGGGATGGCAGGCGACCAACAGGCCATGGACAAGTTCGGGGGAGTGTTCGCCGGCACCGTGTCACCCGCAGTCGTCCTCGGCCCACCACCACCGTGACCCGATCAGCGGGATGAAACCCGAGGCCAACCAGAGTCTGACGATAGAGTGCGGGATTCGCGTGACCGTTGTCTCCACGGCGGTGAATGCTCTGTGGTGCGGGCAGCGGCGGACGGGCAGTTCTGCCGGTCTCGTTCACCGGCTGGGCGGGACGGTGGTAGGGGAGTCTTCTCGATCCCCGTTCACGTCCAGACCTCGCCGGTTCCGCGTCGTGGGAGACCGGCATCGACGCTAGAGTCGAAACAGGGTGAGTCCACACATCTCGTGTATACAGCAAAATTTGCTCCATGCAAATATAACCTTTGCAGAATCTGCGCAGTACGGAGCCCGGCCGGGCGACCAGCATCCGGCCGGACTCCTATAGCAGGTCCTGCGGCAGAGTTAGGGAGCAGGACCGGGGACCATCGGGGCCCACGCACAGCATTACCGAGGCCCGGGCCAAGGAACCTTGCGACTACCTTGCGATTCCCGGGCTGGCCGGGGTGCGTGCCCGCGAGCAACGGCGGCGCGATCCGGGGCGCTCGCTGTCGTCGGTCTGCCGCCCGTCGCCGTCGCGGGCCCAGGCACTCAACTGATCCAACATCGCGTGCCCGGCGGACGTCGGTGCCAAATGGGAGAATCGCCCACCGAGGGCGAGGTCGACACTGGTGTCGGAGCGGTCGTCGCGCACCAGCTCGGCGCACGGCACCAGAAAGCTGAGCCTGCGCGCCGCCCGAGGCACCACGGGATCTGACCGACGCAGGCAGCGTTCCGGCCGGGTACAGTGGGTCGTCGCTGGGCAGAGCCGCCTCACCGAATCCCTGGACCGCAACTCGGCCGCGATCCCAGCGGGCTGCATCGGCCGGGAGGTGCCGTTGAGCACATGCACCCGCACGCGTTCGGGCGGCGCCGGGGTGACCTGGTCCAGCGCGGCGTAGCCCAACGGTGCCGTCATGCAGTCGTCGGCTGGTACAACAACGGCCGGCCGCACAGAGCTAACCGGGCGGAGGCAGCTGCACTACAGTCGATCACGGTGCGAGTCGCTGTTCGCGAGCAGCAACATTCGGTTATCAACGATGCGGATTGCGTAACGCCTGGACGGGGAAAGTAACAGCGTTTGCAGCTCTGGCGACGTCCAAGGCAACAACTCAAGCTAGGGCCTCGCGCTCGCGACAGCACGATTTACCATTTTCCGGACGGTTGTCCGGATCGGTGAATGTGTTGGTTGACGGCCCCGTACTGCGGGAGCTGCCGATGCCTGCCATGCGTACCCATGCACCGCTCGCCTTGTGTCTCATATTGGTGGCGGTCGTTTCGCTCGCTGCATGTTCGGAGGGGTTGGCCGACCGTCCGGTGGGAACGAACACGCGAACCAGTGCGCCCGCTACGGGCGGAGTCGTCGGTGACAGCACCGTGCCGGACGCTGTGCCCGTCGTCACGGCGCCGGTGACTGTCGACAACGGCGGGTCCGTCTCGGCCGATGGCGTCACCCTCGCCGTCCCGGCAGGCGTCCTCACGACTGATGGCACGGCCAGCATCGCGGAGACCAGTGGCGGGCAATACGACCTGTCGATCAACGTGCCGTGGTCGGGTCAGGTGCAGGCCACGATCCCCTTGACCAGCCCGGATGATTTGGTCGTACACAACGTGGACGGCGCATGGACGGTCGAAAGCGCTGACTTCGGAGATCAGACGGTTTGGGTCACCCATCTGTCGCCCTTCACATCGCTGTACAACCTCGGGAAGAAGGCAGTCTGTCTGAAGTCTGTGAGCTGGAAGTCGATCGTTTCCTGCCTGATCGGCAAGGGCATCAAGTTTGTGAGCGCGAAGTTTGTCAAGCCCCGGGTTTCGTGGAGACTGGATTAGCTGGTTTCCAGGGTTGCGGTGACCGGGTGGGTCATCGCGTGTAGTGCTTCGTACTCGGCGGGTGGCACGTGCCCGAGCTCGCCGTGCAGGCGCCGGTTGTTGTACCAGTCGATGTACTCGACGGTGGCGATCTCGACGTCGTCGATCCCGCGCCATGGTCCTCGGTTGCGGACGAGTTCGGCCTTGTACAAGGAGTTGAACGCCTCGGCCATGGCATTGTCGTAGGAATCTCCTTTGCTGCCAACGGATGCGACCGCGCTGGCCTCGGCGAGGCGCTGGGTGTAGCGCACCGCCCGGTACTGCACGCCGCGGTCGCTGTGATGAACAAGCCCGGCCAGGCCGGTACCGGCGGCCTGGCGGCGCCAGAGCGCCATCTGCAGCGCGTCCAGCACCAGATCCGTGTAGAGGCTGGTGGCGACCTGCCAGCCCACGATCAAGCGGGAGAAGACATCGAGCACGAACGCCGCGTAGACCCAGCCGGCGGCGGTGCGCACGTAGGTGATGTCGGCTACCCACAGCTCGTTCACGCGCGTGGCCGTGAAGTCACGTTTCACCAGATCACCTGGCCTGCCGGTCTCCGCCGCCGGTCGTGTCGTACGTGGGGAGGTGTCCCGCAGCAGGCCACGCAACCCGATCTCGCGCATGAGCCGTTGGTTCGCCCGGCGCAGCTCACGCACCTCACGTTCCAGCTCGGCGACCCTGGCCGCCTCGGTCGTGGTCGTTCCCGGCCGCGTTCCCTCGTCGGTCTCCGCCTGCTTCACCCACGTCCGCAACGCCTCCGGATGCACGCCGAGCTGGTCGGCGATCCGCTTGATCGCCCCACTCGCTGACGCCGGGTCTCGCCTGGCCTCAACCGCCAAACGCGTCGCCCGCTCACGCAACTCATCCGGGTACTTCCGTGGTGCCGCCATGACTGTGAATCCTCCGGGCGTTCGATTTCTCCATCAAACCCGGGGCGGGACAGTTCGCTCGGCGATTGGCCGGGCTGACGAACGACCCCTGCTTCCAGCACCTCATCGGCGCCAGCGTCGGCAGTGTCGCGCTCAGTATGTTCACCGGGCCCTGCGTCGGGCACGCGGGTGATCCCAGCTACACCTCCGCCGCTGCGCCACCGAACACGGGCAGTCCTGGCGTAAGCCCGACGAGCCGGCCGAATTCCGGTTCGTCCGCGAACGAGCTTCCGCAGACCTCACAGCAACGCCCGGCGCCGCAGAATCCTGTGTTTACGGTCATGAATACCAGCGAAACCCCACCGGACGGCGTGTGGTTCCGGGACAGCCCACACACGGCAGACACCGACCGCGTGACTGGCCACGGTGTATACATGAACGAGCAAGTACGGCTACGGTGCTACGGCTGGGGCGATAGCGTCGGAAAATACAACGACACGCTCTGGTATCGAGCCGACAATGTCACGCGCCCAACCAACGATGGTGTAGCGAATACTGGCTGGCTGAATGCTCATTACGTCAACGATGGTCAAAATGCGAACGTCGTTGATGTAGGGGTGCCACCGTGCTAATCGGAATCCGCACGGCTCAGTCTCAGATCGGAGGGCTCCATTGAAATACGTGAGGACGCTCCTTCCTCGCTGGGTTTCCGTTATGCCGCAAGGTATGTAAGGTTCCAGTACGTCAGCTCGAGCACATCGCGAACAGCCTGCTCGTTCGCTGGCGTCTGTGGCGCGTCCGATGTCGCGCCCACGGACACGAAGTAGCCGTTCGGCGTCTTGGCCATGTAGAGCAGGTTGTTTGTTCCAGCCACCATGACGTCCGCGGTGAGCGGCTTGCCACCGGCGTTGCCGGTAAGCGACGGGTCGAACGTGTCGGTCGGGTTGCTGAACGTGATGGTGCGGCGTGTGATATTCGGGTACTGCTGTGGTAGCGCGCCAAGCACCTGATCGGCATCGCTGCCAGCCGCGAACTCGACGGTCAGGACCGCACCCAGTTGATCGCCGGTGCCGTCCGACGTGGTGACCTCGTAACGGCAGGTCGCCAAGCCCGTACCAGGCTCGATCTCGGTGGCAACGTTCATTTCGGAGAGCTGACCGCCCCCGTAGACGTGCTGGAAGATTCCCGCTACAGTGCCGCGATCGGCCGGATCGCACGCCTTCAGGTTGCCGTACGACTTCTCGGTGGGCACTGGCGCAGCAGACAGCGTATCGGTCTGTTGCTGAGGTGCGGGCGAAGGCACCGGCGGCGCGGCCACAGGAGGCTGCGACTGCAGCAAGTTGCCATGACCGGTTACCCGGATGACGATGATGACGATCAGGCCGACGGTCAGGATGGCCAGCAGCAGCGCGATGCGCCGAACGTATGCACGACCGAGGAACTTTGCCACTTGCCAGCCGAACCGCCCGGTTTGCTTGCCTGCCTGCCTCAGCGCATCCTTTTGGTGCTCGTCCATCGCGGGATGCCCTTTCCATGTTCTGGTGGTGAACGCTACGGTAAACGCGCAGCCGCAGGAGTTTCACCGCGCACGGCAGCGGTGGGAATCCGGTTAGTCGGGGCATCGGGTGAATTTTCCGGGCACTCGTTCCGTCGAAGAAGTCGCCCGATCAAGTGCAAATATTAGCCTGTGCAAGATTACGAATTGGTGTCGAACCGTGGAGATGTCACGAACCATGAATTAGGCCGTAAAAACACCAACGAGAATCATGGTGTGGAGTTTTTGCCTTGACGGCGACCCGACGGCATCTGTGCTTGTCAGAGCGGCTTCGATTGATCGGAAAGGTCAGGGGAGCACGCGTAGGCGGTAGCGTCCGCGCGATCGAAGCGGTACAGGCCGTGAGCGCCGGATGGGCAGCGCTTGTGCTTCACGTCACGTGTCGGCGGTGGTCAGTCCCTCGCATGAGCGGTCGCACCCGTTAGCTCGTCGGGTTGTTCGTGCTGCCAGTGGTTGCGGTGCGGGTGTCGATCACGATGGCCGATCCGGGTGAGCAACTGGTTGAGGTCGTGCCTGGTGGACATTCCAGTCGAATGGGCTTGCCGTGGAGTGGTAGCGGGTACTGAAAGCATGCGTTCGGCGACGGAGAAGTAGATCTCAATCTGGTTCGCCCGCGAGGAGTGTACCGGCAAGTGGACCATGTGGACACTGGAAAACGCGCCGTTCATTCAGGCTGCGGCACCCCGTTGTGACGCGAGGCGCCGTCGTCTACGCCCCAGAACAGCGCGGGCGTCGGCCTAGGGCCCTCGCAGCGGCCGAGCACACGGGCTCTGTGTAGGCGGTAGGCGGCGAGGCAGGCCAGTGTGCGGACACGAGTATATTCGGATTCCACCCGCATCGCCCGGCCCGGACCTGCAGGAAGACGGCGCACGACGGATGTCGGCATTACATTGCCCGTTGGCGGCGAACAGCACGACCCGCGCCCGTAACACCTGCCGATGCTTGGCACGACTGCGTCGCGACAGTGCCTCCAGTGTCTGTCGATCCGCCGGGCATGATCACATACGGGCTCGCGGCCGCCAACTCGCTCATTTCAAGATCGGCCATGGGACCAAGACGGTATCGGGGCAGGATCGTGCTCATGGCCTCCCCACCCGAGTCGACCAAGACGTCGCTACGTCAACGCCTGCTGGCCCGCGCTTGGGAACGCTGGCCGCAACTCGCCACTGTCCACGTGCGTCAACACGGCGCGTACGCTTACATCGCAGGAGAACTCGCCGACGGCACCGCGCTGCCGCTGTTCCGATTGCACAACAACGCATCCGCAAGCAGCTGGAGGTTCGCCATCTACCGCGCCAGCTACCCCTTCGGTACACACCACACGACTTGGGACCCCTTACTGGGCCTGCCATCGAAGGTCTTGTCAGGTTTCTTATTCGAGAACGTAGCCGGAGTCCGAGGTGAGTAACCGGCGGAGAGTCTTGAGGGCGCGATGCTGGGCAACGCGAACGGCGCCAGCGCTTGTACCCATCGCCAGTGCAGTCTCGCCGGGAGAAAGGCCGACGATCAGCCGGAGGACGAGGGCCTCACGCTGGATCTCAGTCAGCACGTTGAGGTGTCGGGCCAGCGTGGACCGCAGCTCGTCGCGCAGGACGCGCTCGTCCGGGCTGGTCGCGCGGTCGGCGGTTTCCGGTAGTGATTCGACTGGTGTCGACTTGTCCCGGTTGCGCGCACGGTAGGCATCAGTGACCTTGTTCCTGGCGATGCCGAACAGGAACCCAGCGAACGCCTGGGCACCGCCGTCGTATCGATGCAAAGCGGCGAACACCGCCAGCAGGATCTCTTGGGCGACGTCGTCTGCCGACTGCACGGCGCTCGTGGTGGCGAGCCGTCCACGGCAGTAGCGGATGATTGCCGGCTGGACGAGGGCAAGTAGCCGTTCGACCGCACGGCGGTCGCCTGTGACGGCGTCGGCCAGCAGGCCATCGTCGATGGCCAGGCGGGGGCGGTTGTTGGCGCTCACTTCAAGGTCACAACTCCCTACCGACCATATGTTGACAGCCAATGCTAAGCATGCGAGCAATTCACAGTCAACACGATTTGATCCTGATGTGCTAGTCTCCCCATGTAAGGATGTGAGGTGGGGATGTCAGGCGAATCGTTGATGACCGCGTCCGATGTCGCGGAGCTCGCTGGTGTGGGTCGCGCGGCGGTCAGCAACTGGCGACGTCGTTACCCCGACTTTCCCGAGCCGGTGAGCGGGGCGGGGGCGAGCCCGAGGTTCTTGTATACCGATGTCGAGCGGTGGCTTCGTCAACGGGGTAGGTTCACGGCGTCGCCTGCGGAGTCGTTGTGGCGGGTGCTGGATGCCGGCAGTGGTGACGCGAACGTACCGGGTGTGGTCGCGCGCCTGGCAGCGTACGTCGCGGGGTTGACAGACGGCGCTGACCTGGGGCCACGGGTGCGGGAGCATGTCGATCGGCTTGACCGGTCGGCGCGCGCCGACGCCGTCGAGCACCTGGTTTCGCGGGTGTTCGAGCGGCAGCAGCGCCAGCATCTCGTGACTCCCCAAGGCCTGGCCGACCTGGTTGTGGCGTTGGCGGGCCCGCTGTCCGGAAGCGTGTTCGACCCCGCATGCGGTCCGGCCACAGTGCTGCGTACTGCGGCGCGACATGGCGCGCGGGTCATCTACGGTCAGGAGATCGACTCGGAGGTGGCCCTGCTCGCCCGTGCGCGCCTGGCGTTCACCTCGTCCAGCGTGGAGTCGCTCGATACTGGGGATTCGCTGCGGACCGACGCTCACCCCGACCTGCAGGCGGACGTGGTGTTGTGCGATCCGCCTTTCGGTTACCGGGACTGGGGACACGACGACCTCGTGATCGACCCGCGCTGGGAATACGGAGTGCCGCCGAAATCCGAGCCGGAACTGGGCTGGCTGCAACACTGTCTCGCGCACACGGCACCGGGTGGCACCGCCGTAATGGTCATGCCGGCCGGTGTCGCCAGCCGCCGGTCTGGGCGCTCGATCCGCAAGGCGCTGTTACGTGCCGGCGCGGTACGGGCGGTGCTGGCACTACCCGCCGGCCTGCTCATGTCGACTGGTATCCCGCTGCACGTGTGGGTGCTGCGCCGCCCTGCGGCGCCGGGCGTGGATCCGGTGCTGCTGGTCGATGCCGGCCACCTAGCGCCGGAACGACGTGGCCGCGCCGACTGGCGGGCGCTCCGCAGCGCCATCCTTGAGCCGTGGCGGGAGTTCTGCCGCACCGGCGTGGTGGACGATGTCGCGGGCAGGCGACGGACCATCGAGGTGATCGACCTCCTCGACGATGACGTCGACCTCACCCCCTCGCGGCATCTACTCCTATCTCCAGTGCCACTCGACGCCGATGATCTGCAGCGGCAGAGCAGCGAGCTGGCCGCCGACCTGCATGTGCTGGCCACGGGTCTACCGGACTCGGTCTGGGCAGGTCGACGCACGACGAGGAGCACCACGACGATCGGTGCTCTCGCGCGCACGGGCGCGGTCGCCCTGCGGCAGGCGACTGGCCGGTTGGAGATCACCGACGACCCTGAGGCAGTGGGGCCGATCGTCGTGACCGGCCGGGACCTCGCCACCGGAGCCGAGCCCTCCACCCGGCTCCTCGAACCCGCGGAGGATGTGATCGAACTGCGCCCGGGTGACGTCGTCGCACCGGCGATCATCGCCGGTGACACGCCGCGTGCGGAGGTGATCGACACCGAGGGGTGGGTGCTCGGCCGCAATGTGTACCTGCTTCGCGTCGACGACGACCGTGTCGATCCGCACTTCCTGGCCGGGCTCCTGCGCACGCGATCCCTGCTCCGCAGCGCGTCGACGTCGTCCGGCTCGCACCGCATCGATGTCCGCCGAGTCGAGGTCCCGGTGCTCGACATTGGCGCCCAGCGCAGCATCGGTGAGCAGCTCCGGCGTGTCCATGCCTTCGGGACGGGCCTCCGGCACCTCGCGACACGCGGCGAGGCCCTCGCCCAGCACCTGACCGACGGTCTCGTAGATGGTGTGGTGGATTGCTCCTCGATCACGAAACCCGGCTGAGCCGTTACAGCGACGGCTCGATAACGACACCATCAGTGACAGGATGACAGCGCAGGAGGTCGCTAGTGCCAGGGAAGTTGGAGGTCGTAGCGGACCGGTTCCGGCTGCTCGGCCCCATCGGCAAGGGCAACATGGGCGAGGTCTACCGGGCCGAGGACCTGCACGCGGCCGTGGACTCGGCGGATCGCGTGGTGGCAGTGAAGCTCATCCTGCGCACCCGCTCCGGGGCGCTGGTCGATTCGCTCGCGGACGACAAGGCCGTGCAGCGGTTCGACCGCGAGGTGCGCATCATGCGCAAACTCGCCCACCCCAACCTGCCCCGCCTCATCGACGGGGGCGGGGATAAGGCCGATCTGCCGTATCTGGCGATGGAGTTCCTCGACGGGCGGACGCTGCGGGACCTGACCGGTGAGCATCCCCAGCTGCCGGCCGCCTGGGTCGCAGCGCTCGGCGCGCAGATCGCGGACGGTCTCGCAGCCGCCCACACCGAGAAGGTCGTGCACCGGGACCTGAAACCGTCGAATGTGATGCTGCTACGTGGCGGACTGGTCAAGATCCTCGACTTCGGTATGGGCCGGATCATCGACGACCGCGAGGGCGGCAAGGTTACCAGTTCGGGGGTCACCGTGGGCACGGCCCGCTACATGGCTCCCGAGCAGTTCCACGTCGCGGCGGTGACCCAGGCAGCGGATCTGTACGCCCTCGGCTGCGTGCTGTTCGAGCTTCTCGCCGGAGTGCCGCCGTTTCACAGCGAGTCTGCCCACGAGTTGGGTTACAAGCACCTCCACGAGGACCCGCCACCGGTGCGTCTGCTTCGTACCGATGTCCCGGAGGGCGTGGCGCGGCTCATCGAACAGCTCCTTGCCAAGGACCCGGCGGATCGGCCGGTCGATGCTGTCGCCGTCCGTGACGCGCTGGTGCCGCTGGCGGTAGGTGAGGCGCGTGTCTCGGGCTGGGAGGAGTTCGATCCCCTGCGGACTCTGGCGAGCCGGCGTTCGCAGGCTCGGGTCCCTGCGGGGGTTGCCGACGAACCGGATGTTTCGACGCGCCGGGCGGGATCCGGTATGGACGTCTTCGCGGTGCATCAGCAGCTCATCGACGACTACCGGTCGTTCACCGAAGGCAGCATGATCATCCGCGACGACCGGATCAGTGCCTTTGTGGACAACGACTTGGACGCGAAGTCCCAGTGGCCTGACCCGTGGGTGTCGCTCAACCCGTTCTTCGCGTCGGGTGGCAGCGTGCTCGAACTGGTCCACGAGGGCGTCTTGCATCCGGAGTGTGCCCGGATCTTCCAGGCGCGCAAGAGCGAAGGCGGCGTGGTCTGTGACGGCCGTCCGCTCACCCTGCACCGGCACCAGCGCGAGGCGATCGCCGTCGCGCACTCTGGTGCGTCCTATGTGCTCACCACGGGCACGGGGTCGGGCAAGTCGCTGTCCTACATCGTGCCGATCGTCGACAAGGTGCTCAAGGACCGTCAACACGAGCCGGCGCGGAAGCGGGTTCGGGCGATCATCGTGTATCCGATGAATGCGCTGGCCAACAGCCAGCTCAAGGAACTGGACAAGTTCCTGCTGGATGGCTACGGCAAGGGACACGAGCCGGTCACCTACGCCCGGTACACCGGACAGGAGAGCGACGAGCGGCGCAAGGAGATCCGGGACAATCCGCCGGACATCCTGCTCACCAACTACGTGATGTTGGAGCTGATGCTGACTCGGCCCGATGACCGTCGCTCCCTGATCAGGATGGCGCAGGGACTGGAGTTCCTCGTTTTTGACGAGTTGCACACCTACCGTGGACGACAGGGCGCCGACGTCGCGCTGCTCATCCGGCGTGTGCGCGAAGCGTGCCGGGCCGAGCGCCTGCAGTGTGTCGGCACGTCCGCCACGATCGCGAGCGAAGGCACCGCCGACGATCAGCGGGCCGTCGTGGCCGACCTCGCGACCACCCTCTTCGGTACCGAGGTCAGTCCGGACAACGTCATCGGCGAGACCCTGGTCCGTGCCACAGAGGAGGCACCAGAGACGGTGCCGGTCGAGCGCCTACGGGCGGCCGAGCCGCCACGAGCCTACGCGGATCTGGTGCAAGACCCCCTCGCCCGCTGGATCGAGACACGCTTCGGTCTGAAGAACGAGTCGGGCCAGTTGAGCCGCCAGCAGCCCGCGAAGATCGAAGAGGCAGTGGTCGAGCTGGCCAAGGACAGTGGACTGTCCGAAGCGGAGTGCGCGGAAGCGATCCGCCGCACGCTGAAGGCTGGTTCGGAGGCCAGGCATCCGGTCACCGAGCGTCCGCTTTTCGCGTTCCGGCTGCACCAGTTCCTGTCCAAAGGTGACACCGTGTACGTGACCTTGGAGGACAAGGCGACACGCCACCGGACCCGGGACTACCAGCGGGTGCAGCCTGGTTCGGACGGCAAGATCCTGCTGCCGCTCGCGTTCTGCCGCGAGTGTGGCCAGGAATACCTGACCGTGTGGCGTACCCAAACCGACGACGGGGTGGTCTATGAGCCACGGCGGGACACGGTCGCCACCGCCGGGCGCGCGGGGGACGGCTACCTGTACCTCGATCCGGACCATCCGTGGCCGCGCCGGTTGGAGGAGGCCATCGACGATCGCCGGTTGCCCGAGTCGTGGCTGGAGTTCGACGACAGCGGGCAGGCATTCGTCCGTAGTTCGTATCAAGCACGGTTGCCCCGGGTCATCACGGTGGACCCGTACGGGCGCGAAGGCCGCGGCGAGCTTCAGGCGGCGTTCGTGCCCTCCCCGTTCCTGTTCTGCCTGCACTGCGGCGTCAGCTACGAGCAGGTGCGAGGCAAGGACTTCGCCAAACTCGCGACCTTGGATCAGGAGGGCCGGTCGTCGGCGACCTCGCTGATCTCGGCCTCGATCGTCCGCTCGCTGAAGGAGGTTCCCCCAGAGGCGCTCGATGCGAAGGCCCGCAAGCTTCTCACGTTTGTCGACAACCGGCAGGACGCGTCGCTGCAGGCCGGGCATTTCAACGATTTCGTCCAGGTCACCCAACTGCGGGGCGCTCTCTACCGGGCCGCCGTCGACGCGGGGGACGAGGGCATCAGCCACGAGGAGCTGGCCTCCCGCGTCAGCGAGGCGCTTGGGCTGGAGCTCGGCGACTACGCTCGAGGCGCAGACCTGGCTCCGTCACTGGCGCGCAATGCCGCCAAGACCCTGCGCGACGTCGTCGCGTTCCGTCTCTACCTGGATCTGCAGCGGGGCTGGCGCGTCACGATGCCCAACCTGGAGCAGACCGGCCTACTGGTGATCGACTACGCCGACCTCGACTGGCTCTCCGGACAGCAGGATCGGTGGTCGGGCGCCCAGCCGGAGGTGGCCGACGCCGACCCGGGCCAGCGGGTGGAGATCATGCGCGTGCTGCTGGATGAGATGCGTCGCGCCCTGGCCATTGATGTGCAGTACTTCCGCGAGGACTTCGACACGCTGCAGCGTGCCAGCGAGGAACGTCTCATCGACCCGTGGGTGCTGTCCCAGAGCGACCGTCCGCGGGTCGGCACGGCCTATCCTCGCCCCTCGCGCCCGGGTGTGGACCGCTCCGGACTGTTCCTCTCCGGCCGCGGCAAGTTCGCCAAGTACTTGCGGCGCCAGCATTTCCGGTCGGGTTTGTCGGTTGACGACACCCAGCAGATCATCGTGGACCTGCTCAAGGTGCTCGCGGCCGCGGGTCTGATCACCGAGGTCGCCGCCACGCCGCAGCGGGCTGGCTGGTCCCGTGGCCCGGTCGGCCCGGCGATCACGGGGTACCGGCTGTCGGCCGCGTCCCTGGTGTGGCGTGCCGGAACGGGTGAGACCGGCTACCACGACCCGCTGAGCCGCACCTATGCCAGCGGCGATGGCCCGCGCGTCAATCCCTTCTTCCGGGACCTCTACCGGAATGCGGCCGGTGCGCTCGGTGGGCTCGCGGCGCGCGAGCATACCGCGCAAGTTCCCCCCGAAGAGCGGGAGAAGCGTGAGGAGGACTTCCGCAACGCCGAGCTGAAACTGCTCTACTGTTCGCCGACGATGGAGCTGGGCGTCGACATCTCCGAACTCAACGCCGTGCTCCTGCGCAACGTGCCCCCGACACCCGCCAACTACGCGCAGCGCAGCGGGCGCGCCGGCCGGTCCGGGCAGCCGGCGCTGGTCACCACGTACTGCGCCACCGGCAACAGCCACGACCAGTACTATTTCCGTCGCTCCGACCGCATGGTCGCGGGCGCGGTCACACCGCCGCGCCTGGACCTGGCCAACGAGGACCTCGTGCGCTCCCACATCCACGCGATCTGGCTCGCCGAGGCCGGGCTCAAGCTCGGCCGCGCGGTCCCGGAGACCGTCGACATTTCCTACGACGAGCAGGCCCGCCGCCCTGATCCCGACCTTCCCCTGCACGACCACATCACCGCGGCACTCGGCGACACCACCGCCCAGCAGCGAGCCGTGACCGCGGCACGAACCGTCTTCTCCGGGCTTCTCGCCGAGTTCGAGAAAACCACGTGGTGGGATGAGGCGTGGATCGAGGACACGATGCGGGCTGCGCCGGAGCGGTTCAACCGGGCGTTCGACCGCTGGCGGGACCTGTTCCGGGCGGCCCTCGCCGACCAGGCTGAACAGAACCGGCGCGTCCTGGACCACACGCTGTCCGAAAAGGACCGGCGTGCCGCGGTCGGGCGCCGCAGAGAGGCCGAGACGCAACTCAACCTGCTGAAGAACGACAGCGTTGACAGCAAGTCGGTGCTGTCGGACTTCAACCCCTACCGCTATCTCGCGAGCGAGGGCTTCCTGCCTGGCTACTCCTTCCCCCGGCTGCCGCTGGCCGCCTACATCCCGACAAGCGCACGCCGGTTCGGCGACGGTGACTACCTGCAGCGGCCCCGGTTCCTCGCCATCCGCGAGTTCGGGCCGGGTGCGCTCATCTACCACGAGGGCGCGCGGTATCAGGTCAAACGGATCCAGCTGCCGCCGGATGTGACCGGTGATGTCGTCACCGCCGACGCCCGCCGGTGTACCCGCTGCGGCTATCACCACGACACGCGGCAGCGGGCGGACCGTTGCGAGGTGTGCGACGAACCGCTGCGCGATACCACCCACGGGTTGCTCCAGCTGCACACCGTCTACACCACGCGCCGCGAACGGATCTCCTCCGACGAGGAGGAGCGCCGCAGGGCGGGCTTCCGGCTCGAAGTCTCCTATCGGTTCCGGGACCACGGGGCGCGCTCCGGCCGCCAGGACGCCCTCGTGGCCGAAGCCGGTGGCGTGCTCGCGACGGTGTCCTATGGCGACTCCGCGACGGTGCGCATCACCAACAAGGGGCGGCTGCGCGCCAACCCGGATGAACCAGACGGGTTCTGGCTCGACCCCACCGACGGGACGTGGATGACCGAACGCGAGGCCGCCGAAGCCTCCGGCGACTCGAGTGAGATGCCGGTGGTCGACGCCGACGGCAACGACAAGCGCCGGAAGAAACGCGTGATCCCGTATGTCGAAGACCGGCGCAACATCCTCGTCCTCACACTCGCCGAACCCGTCGACGAATCCGTCGCGCGCTCATTGATGTATGCGCTGGAACGCGGTATCGAGGCAGCCTTCGAGCTCGAGGACTCCGAGCTGACCAGCGAACTGCTGCCGCCGGACGACGGCCCCCGCGACCGCATGCTGTTCACCGAAGCCGCTGAAGGCGGCGCCGGTGTCCTGCGCCGGATGCAGGCCGAACCGGGTGCGCTTGCCCGTGCCGCCGCGGAGGCCCTGGCGATCTGCCATTTCGACACCGACGGCACCGATCTCGGCGGCCCCCACCCTGATCGCCCCTGCGCCCACGGCTGCTACGACTGCCTGCTCACCTACGGCAACCAGCTGGACCACGGGGTCATCAACCGGCACCTGGTGCGTGACCTGCTGCTGCGCTTCGCCGCGGCACCGACCCGCACCACCGGGCCCGGCGAAACCCGCACCGAGCAACTCGCGCGGCTGACCGCCCAGTCGGACACCCGTCTGGAGGGCAGGCTCATCAGCTGGCTGAAGGAGCACGGCTTGCGGTTGCCCGACGAAGCCCAGACCCTCGTGCGCGAGGCGTACGCCCGACCGGACTTCGTGTACCGGCTGCCCGGCGTCAACGTCGCGGTCTTCGTCGACGGACCCGTTCACGAGCACTCGGCTGTCGCCGAGCGTGACCGTGAAGCGGAGGAACGGCTGCTGGACAGCGGGTGGGACGTTGTCCGATTCCCGCACGACGCCGACTGGTCGGGCATCGTCGAGCAGTTCCAGCGGTACTTCGGGCCCAGCGTGGGCATCTGACAAGGAAAGAGATCACCACAGCGATGCCGACCACCTTCACCCCTGGCTCCCTGGTCTCCGCACGCGGGCGCGACTGGGTCGTCCTGCCCGACAGCGCCGATGACATGCTCGTGCTGCGCCCGCTGGGCGGCGCCGACGACGACATCGCGGCCGTATTCCCGGCCCTCGAAGAAGTACAAGGCGCCGAGTTCGCACGCCCGTCGGCTGATGACCTCGGCGATGCGCTCGCTGCGGGCCTGCTGCGCTCGGCACTGCGGATCGGATTCCGCTCCGGTGCAGGGCCGTTCCGCTCCCTCGCCGGGATCGCCGTCGAACCCCGCGCCTACCAGCTCGTCCCGCTGATGATGGCGTTGCGGCAGCAGACCGTGCGGATGCTGATCTCCGACGACGTCGGCATCGGCAAGACCGTCGAGGCCGGTCTCATCGCGAGCGAACTACTCGCCCAAGGCAGCGCTAGCCGGCTGGCGGTGCTGTGCGCGCCCGCCCTGGCCGAGCAATGGCAGCAGGAGCTACGGACCAAGTTCGGCCTCGACGCGGAACTGGTCCTAGCTTCTACGGTGTCCAAACTGGAGCGAAACCTCGACCTGGGGCAATCACTGTTCGACCGGCACCCGCACGTCGTGGTCTCCACCGACTACATCAAATCCACCCGCCACCGCGACGACTTCGTCAAGCACTGCCCCGACCTGGTCATCGTGGACGAAGCCCACACCTGCGTCGTCGCAGACGAGGGCTCATCGGCACAGAGCCAACTGCGGCACGAGCTGCTCGACCGCATCGCCGCGGACGCCGACCGGCACCTGCTGCTGGTGACCGCGACCCCACACAGCGGCAAGGAGAGTGCCTTCCGCACGCTACTCGGCCTAATCAAACCGGAGCTGGCCACCGCCGACCTCGACTCCGACGCGGGCCGGCGCCTCCTCGCCGCCCATTTCGTCCACCGCCGGCGCGCCGATGTGCGGCAGTTCCTCACCAAGGAGGACGGGCTGCCCGACGACAGCCTGCGCGAGGACACCGTCTTCCCCGCCGACCGCTACTTCAAGGACGAGACCTACCAACTCTCACCCGCCTACCGGGCCCTGCTCGACGACGCCATCGCCTACGCCGGCGAGCGGGTAACCCGAGCGGGCGACCGCGGCAAGCGAGAGGCCCGTATCGCCTGGTGGTCCGCGATCGCGCTGCTGCGTTCCCTGGTCTCCTCGCCGCGAGCCGCGGCGCAGACACTGCGCACCCGGTCCGCCGCGGCTACCGCCGCCACGGTAGAGGAAGCCGACCGGTTGGCTGCCCCTTTGGTCAGGGACTCCACCGACAGCGACACGTTGGAAGGCCTCGATGTCGCCCCGGGTGCGGAGACCGAGGACGTGGGTGCACGGCTCGCCGACCTCGCCGAGCGGGCGGAGCAGCTGGAGGGCACCACCGAGGACCGCAAGCTCGCTGCCCTGATCAAACACCTCAAGACCTTGCTCACGAAGGGCTATCACCCCATCGTGTTCTGCCGCTACATCCCTACCGCCGAGTACGTCGCCGAGCACCTGGATGGTGCACTGGGCAAGAACACCGTCGTCCGAGCGGTTACCGGCACGCTCTCCCCGCAGCAACGCCTGCAACGTATCGAGGAACTCGCCCAGGACGCGGGTGAAGACGCCGCGGCCCGGCACGTGCTCGTAGCCACCGACTGCCTGTCCGAGGGCGTCAACCTCCAGCACCATTTCGACGCGGTCATCCACTACGACCTCGCCTGGAACCCCACCCGGCACGACCAGCGCGAGGGCCGTGTCGACCGGTACGGCCAGAAACGCGACACCGTCCGGGTAGTCACGCTCTACGGCAGCGACAACGGCATCGACGGCAAAGTCCTCGAGGTGCTGATCAAGAAACACCGCCAAATCCGCAAGGATCTGGGCATCTCCGTCTCGGTACCCGACGCCGACTCCGCCGGGGTGACTGATGCGATCGTCGAGTGGCTGCTGATGCGCAACCAGCGTCCGGAGCAAGCCGGCCTCTTCGAGCTGGAGGCGCTCAACCCCCAGGAAGCCGCGCTAGAAGCCGAGTGGAAGTCGGCCGCCGAGCGGGAAAAGACCTCCCGGTCGCGGTTCGCCCAGCGCGCCATCCATCCCGAGGAGGTCGCCCGCGAGGTCGCGGCAGTGCGCGACGTCCTCGGCCGCGCAGGCGAGGTCCGCACCTTCGTCCAGCGCGCGCTCGCCTCGCTGGAGGCCGTCCTGCGCGACGACGGCGCGGGTGGGTTCACCGCGGACCTGAGCGGCACGCCCAGTGGGCTCCGTGACGCGCTCGCCCCGGCCCTTGGAGGCGAGGCTGTCGAAGCCGGGCGCCAGGTGCCACTCCGCAACACGGCCGCGGTGGCGCGCGGTGAGTCCGCTCTGGTCCGCACGGACCCCGTCGTCAGCACCATCGCCGGATACGTCCTCAACGCCGCGCTCGACGGCAAAGCGGACGGGCCGCGCCCGGCCCGCCGCTGTGGCGTCATCCGAACCCGCGGGGTCACTACCCGCACGACCCTGCTGCTGGTCCGCTACCGCTTCCACCTCACCCTGCCCTCCCGCGCGGGAGAACGGCAACTGGTGGCCGAGGACGCGCGGCTGCTCGCCTTCCAGGGCTCGCCCACCGACGCCACCTGGCTGACCTCCGACGAAGCCCTGGCGCTGCCGGACCTGACCGCCGACGAAAACACCGACCCGGCATTCGGCGAACGCACCCTGCGTCGTGTGCTGGACGCGCTGGACGCCACCGGCACGCACCTGGAGTCCTACGGTGAGCAGCTCGCCGTGGAACTCCTGGAGTCCCACCGCCGGGTGCGCAGCGCCTCAGGAGAGATCGTCCGAGGGGTGCGCGTCACCGCCCAGATACCCGCCGACATCCTCGGCGCCTACGTCTACCTACCCGTGTCGGGAGAAGCCGCCTGATGTCCGCCATCGCCCGTCACCAGGTGTTCTCCGCGGTCCACACCATCGGCGCCCTGCTGCCCGCCGACATGCTGGCACGCATCTCCGAAGGCAAGGACGTCGCCGGCTGCCTGCCCTCCGACTACCGCGTCGTCGGCTCCCGCTCGGTCAGCGACGAGGCGGAACGGCACTGGGACTACCTCCGCTCCGTGTGGGCCGACCTCCGGGCGAAGCTGCCGGTCGCGCCTCAAGCGGAGACCCCAACGGACCCCACCGGGCAGGCCGTCAGCCAGTGGCTCGCACCGCTGTTCACCGAACTCGGCTTCGGCGAGCTGACCCCCACCGGCGCCGCCGGCATCACCTCCGATGACGGGACCAAGACCTTCGAGATCAGCCACCGCTGGAACCACGTACCGATCCACCTGACCGGGTGGCACCACTCGCTCGACAAGCGACCCGGCGGCGCGGGCACCGTGCCCCCACAGTCGCTGGTGCAGGAATGCCTCAACCGCACCGAATCCCACCTGTGGGGGATCATCACCAACGGCCGCCAACTGCGGCTATTGCGCGACTCCAGCGCGCTCGCCACTGCCTCCTATATCGAGTTCGACCTCGAAGCCATCTTCGACGGCGAACTGTTCAGCGAGTTCGTCCTGCTCTACCGGCTGCTGCACGTCTCCCGCTTCGCCATCGCCGACGGCGCATCCCCAGCGACCTGCTGGCTCGAGAAGTGGCGCCTCGACGCCATCACCTCCGGCACCCGCGCGCTCGACCAGCTCCGCGACGGGGTCCAGCAGGCGATCACCACGCTAGGCACCGGATTCTTACGCCACCCCGACAACGCCGTGCTGCGTGAAAACCTCGACGTCAACGCCCTGCACAACGCGCTGCTGCGGCTCGTCTACCGCCTGCTGTTCCTCTTCGTCGCCGAAGACCGCGACGCCCTCCACACACCAGACGCGACCGACCTGGCCCGGCAGCGCTATACGCGCTACTTCTCCACCGCCAAGCTGCGCGCCCACGCCCGACGGCGCCGCGGCACCGCGCACGACGACCTCTACCAAGCACTGCGGATCGTCCTCAACGCGCTCGGCGACGAGCACGGGCGACCCGAACTCGGCCTACCCGGTCTCGGCGGCATCTTCGACAGCACGGAAGCCGACGCCCCATTACGCGGTCTAAACCTCTCCAACGAGTACCTGCTGGCAGCCGTGCGCCACCTCGCCCAGGTGCGCGACACCGGCTCCCGCCGCGTGCGCGCGGTGGACTACCAGCACCTGGACGCCGAGGAACTCGGCTCCATCTACGAATCCCTCCTGGAACTCGTCCCCAGGCACAGCGCCCTCGACCGAACCTTCGAACTGCAGACCCTCGCGGGCAACACCCGCAAGACGACTGGCTCCTACTACACCCCGTCGTCACTGATCGAGTGCCTACTGAACTCCACCCTCGATCCAGTGATCGACGACACGGTCAAACGCGGCGAGCAGGCAGCCTCAGCAGCCGACCAGTCCGACCCCGCCGACGCGATCACCAACGAACTGCTATCACTGAAAATCTGCGACCCTGCCTGCGGCTCCGGCCACTTCCTCGTCGCCGCCGCCCGCCGCATCGCCAAACGCGTAGCAGCCGTACGGGAACGCAACCCCGAACCCACACTCGACGCCGTCCGCCACGCCCTCCACCAGGTCATCGCCCGCTGCATCTACGGCGTCGACCTCAACCCCATGGCCGTCGAACTCGCCAAAGTCTCGCTCTGGCTCGAAGCCCTCGAACCCGGCAAACCCTTGAGCTTCCTAGACGCGCACGTCAAATGCGGCAACGCCCTCATCGGCGCCACCCCAGCACTGCTGCGCGGCGGCATCCCAGATGACGCGTTCAAACCGATCGAGGGCGACGACAAGAAGTACGCCAAAGCACTACAGAAGCAAAACAAGAAGGAACGCGAAGGCCAGCGCGGACTGTTCGACCTCAACACCGAGACCAAGGTCTCCAACACCGCGTTTGCCACCGGCCTACAGCAGATCACGGACACGGCGGCTGACACCCTCGCCGACGTGCGCCGCCAGGAATCCGCCTACCGCGACTTCACCGAGTCGACCGAGTACCTGCGGGCCCTGCACGTGGCCGACGCGTGGTGCGCCGCATTCCTCTGGCACAAAACACCCGACGGCCCGCTCCCGGTCACAGAGGAAGTCTTCCGCAACCTGCAAGATCCGGACGCCGACGCGGCACCCCAACGCACCCACAACGAGATCGCCCGCCTGCGCCAGCAGTACCGGTTCTTCCACTGGCACCTGGAATTCCCCGACGTGTTCGCTGTCCCCGAGACGGGCGCGAGGGTGGATGACACCGGCGGCTGGTCCGACGGTTTCGACTGCGTGCTCGGCAACCCGCCGTGGGAGCGCGTCAAACTCCAGGAACAGGAATTCTTCGCCCAGCGCGACGAACAAATCGCCACAGCGAGAAACGCTGCCGCTCGCAAGAGCCTCATCGCAGCGCTCAGGAACGACCCAGACCGAAACGCCCTATACCAGGAGTTCGAAGCCGCCAAGCGCAAGGCCGAAGGTGAAAGCCACTTCCTCCGCATCAGCGGCCGCTACCCGCTCACCGGACGCGGCGATATCAACACCTACGCGGTCTTCGCCGAAACTGATCGCACGTTGACCGGCCCACGCGGCCACATGGGCGTGATCCTGCCCACCGGCATCGCCACCGACGCCACGACCCAGTACTTCTTCAAGGACCTGGTGGCAAACCGGTCGCTGATCTCGATTTACAGCTTCCGTGAGATACGCAGGATCTTCTTAGGAACTGATGACAGGAACCCCTTCTGTCTCCTATCGGTCGCCGGGCCAAGCGTCCCACACGACGTCATTGATTTCGCCTTCTTCCTCGAAGATCCTGGAGAACTAGAGACGGTGGGCAAGGCTTTCTCGTTGACACCCGCGGAGATCACCCTCCTCAACCCGAACACCGGCACTTGCCCGGTGTTCCGCACCCGCCGCGACGCCGAAATCACCCTCGGCATCTACCGCCGCGTCCCCATCCTCATCAAGGAACCCGACGAACGAGGCCAGGGCGGCAGCAACCCCTGGGACGTGTCGTTCATGAGGATGTTCGATATGTCCAACGACTCTCACCTCTTCCACACCCGCGAAGAGCTGGGAGCCGACGGCTGGACCCTCACCGGCAACAGCTTCACCAAAGGCGGCAAGCTCATGCTGCCGCTTTACGAGGCGAAGATGCTCCACCACTACGACCACCGCTGGGGCACCTACGACGAGCACGGAAATACCCGCGACCTCACGCACGGCCAGAAGCAGGACCCGAACGTCGTCGTACTCCCACGCTACTGGGTATCCGAAGACGACATCCCAACCGGCCGACGCGACAAGGACGGCCACGATATCGAGGAAGCCGGGGTCGCCACTCGCCTGACGGCCAAGGGCTGGGACCGTGAGTGGATCATTGGCTTTCGCAAGATTTGCCGAGCAACGGATGAACGGACAATCATTTCCTTTGCCTTCCCAGCCGGAGGCTTGGGCGACTCCGGAAATATAATTCTTCCGTCGTCACGCAAACCGGTCGTACTACTCTATTCAAACACCATATCATTCGCTCTAGATTACATGCTTCGCCAGAAGCTTGGCGGAACCAATCTTAACTTCTTTCAGTTTGCACAGCTTCCGGTTCTCCTTCCCGATAGTCTGCAGATCCACCACCGATTCATCGCCACTCGCGCGCTTGAGCTCGCCTACACGGCTTACGACATGGCGCTCTTTGCTCGCGACCTAGGTGACACTGGCGCCCCGTTCCGGTGGGACGAGGAGCGCCGTACCGTCATCCGCGCCGAGCTCGACGCCCTGTTCTTCCATCTCTACGAGATCTCCCGCGAGGATACCGACTACATCCTCGACACGTTCCCGATCGTCAAGCGCAAGGACGAGGCGAAGCACGGCACCTACCGGACGAAGGAGTTGATCCTCGCGGCCTATGACCGCATGGCGGAGGCTGGTGTCAGCCTCACCAACCCCCTCGTCGACGGCGAGAACTACACGTCCACGCTCACCCCGCCGCCCGGCCACGGTTCCCGTCATCACGAAGTGACCGGCGCAGCCTCCGAGCGACCCTGACGTCGAGCCCGTATCCCGAGTTTCGAGTCGCCTGCCTCTAGGGCGTGTGTCGAAGTTGGCTGTGACGGCTTGACATGAGTTCATGCTGCCGGGTGTGTCGGTGATCAAGAATGAGCGAGGTCTCCGGTAGTTGGTTTAACGACCAAGAAAAACCGGAGACCACCGGAGACCTCGTGACCACCTTAACGGTGACGGGGCGGCACGACCTGACCGACGCGCAGTGGGCGGTGCTCGAACCGCTCTTACCGGCGCCGAGCCGTCCGGGTAGGCCGTCACGCTGGACCAAACGGCAGCTCATCGACGGGATCCGGTGGCGGATCCGGGTCGGAGCGCCGTGGCGGGACATCCCGCCGGACTACGGGTCCTGGTCGGCGGTGTATGCGCTGTTTCGGCGGTGGCAGCGGGACGGGACCTGGGCGGTGCTGCTGACCGCATTGCAGACCATCGCGGACGCGGCAGGCCGGATCACCTGGGACGTGTCGGTGGACTCCACGACTGCGCGGGCGCATCAGCATGCTGCCGGGGCGCGGAAAAGGGGGATCTGCAGGCCGAGCCGCCTGGTGGGGTCAGCGGTGAACCTGCTGATCACGCGCTGGGGCGTTCTCGGGGTGGGCTGACCACGAAGGTGCATCTGGGCTGCGAGCAGGGGCAGAAGCCGTTGTCGATCCTGCTGACCGCGGGGCAGCGTGGGGATAGCCCGCAGTTCATTCCCGTATTGGACGGCATCCGGGTACCACGCAGCGACGGTGGTCGGCCGCGCAGTCGCCCGGATCGGGTCCTGGCTGACAAGGCGTACACCTCGCGCGGCAACCGTGGTTACCTGCGCAGGCGGGGGATCAAGGCGACGATCCCCAGCAAGACCGACCAGGACGCCCACCGGCGCCGGCGCGGGTCCACGGGCGGGCGGCCACCGGCCTTCGATCCCGAGATCTACAAACAGCGTCACGCGGTCGAATGCGGCATCAACCGGCTCAAACGCAATCGTGCCGTGGCTACCCGGTTCGACAAACTTGCCGTGCGCTACGAAGCCACCGTGACCATCGCGGCAATCAACGAATGGCTGTAGCCGACTTCGATACAGCCCCTAGCGGTGCCCCTGGGACTCGGCTGTCCTGTACCAGGTGGAACGGCGCCCTTGGTAACGAACACGTGGTCGTCCGCAGCGCCGGAGATCGCACCACGCAGCGGAGTTCGGCCCTGACCCGCGCGTGTGCAGAATGCAGCGATCCCCACGCCCGATGTCTGGTCGGCGCATCCCGCCGCTGGCCTGCCGCAGGGACACCAGACTCGCCAAGCAGGGCGTCGGCTCGACACCAAGGTCGAGCATCCCTTGCCCGAGATCGGCCAGCAGGTCACGGGCACGCTCAACCAACACCCTAAGCTCGGCCTCGGTATGCGCCGAACCAACGTGCTTGACGATCCGCTGCCGCCCGCCGGCGTACTCAACGCTCTGCACCGCCGTCGTACTGACGCCGTACGAACTCGCCGAATGAACGCCGGGTCACGGTTGCTGTTCGACGCATTGGCCGGCGTCTATGCCGGCCTCGGGTTCGACGTGCTGGGCGATGATACGTTCCGTGATCTGGTGATCGCCCGGACCGTGGAGCCGGCCTCGCTGCTGGATTCCGGACGGGTCCTGGCCGACCTCGGCACGGCGCCGGCGCGTTACTCGACTATGAAACGTACCCTGAGGCGGGTGCCCACGGCCCAGTACCGCGACCAGTTGCGACCGCCTGCTTCGCCCACGCGAGGGCGACCGGGGATGTCTCGCGGTGCCTCTACGACGTCACCGCGCTCTACTTCGAGCCCGAGAACGAGGATACCCTGCGCCGGGTGCGCTTTCCGACCGATCCTGAGCTCTTTAGCCTGCTGAACTGGGCGGGAACGTCGCGAACATGTATGTCACGTGCAGTGGGCTGCGTACACGGCCAGCACGGAGGGAGTTGCGCCCGGCGGGTGTGGTCTGCGTGGCCAGACGGCTTGACCCATCAACTTCGCCTCCAGTTTGTGACCGACGATTACTTCACGGCAGTGCAAATAGAGCATCGACTAGTAGAAATGGATGCAAGCGGTCACGTTACGCATCGACAACATGACCGTTTTGTCAGCTAGGCAACACGTTAACCAGTCCCCAATTTCACCCTTCCAGTGGGCAGCGTGAATAGCTACGTCGGAGCAGGATCATCTGTTGAGGAGCCGTGATCTGGGGCAAACCTAACGTGTTATCAATTTTGCTATTAAACGGGGAACCTTCATGCGAAGATATCGAAGACACCTTGCGTCCATCGCAATGATGGGTGCTATCATATCGACGAGTATGGTCGCCACATCCGAAACAGCATCAGCTTACGACGGGTGTCCCAACTACGACGGTGAGGGTCATTGCTACGCTATTGGGGGCTACGGCCCCATCTTCGGGCAAGACCCAGTATACCTAAACGCTGCATGGTCTCAGTTGCGTGTATACTGTCTCGCGGTCGCTGATCCCAACAATGACTGGGACAACTACGAGATGTGGATGACGACCAATGATAACCAGGGAACAAACCGGGCGCTCTGGACATGGGTGGAATCTGGCTTAACAGATGGGACGCTTTGGTATTCCCCTGGTCAGGAGCAAGGCTTCCTTAACTTTTGGGCGGACGGTCGGCCTGATGGCAGTTATAACGAGCACTACATCGGCCCGGCCTCAACCGATTCCTATAACACGGCCGCATTTTATTGGGTCACAAACACCAACAATTGGGACGTGTACTTCAATAGTGTGAAGGTTGGGACTTCTGCCGACGTAGGAGCATTTGCTGGCGGAGGCGAAAACGGCATCGAGAGTTTGACTCCAAACATGGAGGCCGATGGGGACACCTATGGCTGGTCCTACGCCGACCCGAGCAACAACTGGCACGACGTGAGTAATGATCCATTCTACAACAATAGTAACGGGATATTGACCGGCTATTCTGATGGTCCGACCGTTCATGCTCAGACGGCGCAGGGGTGCAGTTTCCCCTCAAGCGCAACTGCAGCCCCGGCGGATGTGACGGCCGGAACGGCGGCCACGACCGCAGGTCGGTTGGCTCGTGCGCTCGGCGAGTCCCAGCCTGGCGCGATGCAATACGTGAAAACAAGCCGACAGCGTGCTGCGACTGCCACCTCTGGTGAATCGGTTAACTCCGACAACTCGGTGTACGTTGTCCAAATGTCGGGCAAGTTCACCGTTCCTGCGGCGCGTATCCCTAAGGGAGCCAAGGCGCCCACGGGCTCCCGATTGACCGTAACAATCAATTCGACATCTGGGCAGGTCCAAGACTGGAGTATCAGCAACACTGATCACGACTTGGCAAGATTGGGTACAGTATCACCGATTCAGTAACACCCGCGTGGCGGCTGTTCGCAAGGAACAGCCGCCACGCATCCATCGACCCTTTGCTGCCATAACGAGGTCATAGGCTACGATGTCGAATCGATGAAGCCCGGGATTGTAATTCCACGAACGTCAGTGCTACGTGCTCCGTTTGTGGCGTTCCAGCAATTCTCCATATTGATAACCACTTCCACATCTGCCCCTGCGGAGTAACGAAAATGAGCCAAGACCACCGCGGACGGACTCTCCTGACATTTCTCGTTCGTCAACGGTGCGGCATTCAACGCAGAGACCAACTCGGCCAGCGGGCCACGAGATAGATCGCCAAACCGACTGAGTCGCAATTCATTTCGACTCCCGCCCACATCACCGGTTTGTCTCGCAACAGTGTCGTAGCGACAAATCGTTACTACTTCTGGGTCAGCAGGCACGAGAACCTTCTCAATTCCAGGTCGTGCGGGGCCCCGTTTCCATCCGTCCATAGTCTGTGGGCACAAGGTGGCGCGATTCGGAACAGCAAGCTGGGCCCGACTGTTATCCTGTGGTTGCAACGTCAGCAATACGGCCACACCGCTGGCAAGCACGACCGCGGTACCCAGCGCCGCGCTGTACAATTGGCGTCGGCGGCGTTTCGCGCGGACCTTGATCCGCTGTACATCAACGTGAGCGCCAGGCAACTGGTCTGCCACGCTGTGCAGCGCAACTCGTACCTCGTGCTCGGGTCTTTGATCAGTCATGGCAACTCCTTACTGTGCTGTTCGTTACTAATCCGACCACAGTCACGGCTATTCGCTTGCGCAGCGACGATTACGTACTGCTCGGGGTCCGCCTACTTTTGGTCGGATTAGCAACTCGGACTGCCTTCGCCTAATACGTCCATGACCGCACGCAGCGTCGACAGCCCTTTCGCGGTCTGACTCTTCACGGTTCCGACGGCACACCCCAACGCCTCTGCGGTTTGTCTCTCGGATAGATCGAGGTAAAACCGCAGCACAACAGTGGCTCGCTGCCTCGGCGGCAACCGCGCCAGAGCATCCATCAGAGTCAGTCGATCGAGTGTCACGTCCTGGTCCCCCTGAGCGGTGCCCGCGCCCTGGAGGTCGGCAGTTGGGCGTTCTGTTGCCCAGCGCCGACGACGGATACCGAGGTACGCCCTCATCAGCACCCGATAGACGTAGCCGTCAAGATTCTCCACGTGGCGCACGCGCTCCCAGCGCTGCCAGACACGCTCCAGCGCTATCTGAACCAAGTCCTGTGCCAAGTGTGAATCACCAGTGATGAGGTAGGCGGCACGAACGAGCAGGTCCTGTCGGCCTTGTACGTACTCCTCGAACCCTCGCGGTTCGACCATTCGCACACCTCCCCTCGCCGCGTCGCTGCCCAGTCAGATGCCGGAACGCCGTCATAAGGTTGCCTCACGCGCGAAGTTTCCGGGCTACGCCCGCTGCGCAGCGCGACCATCGCGAGGAGCTGGATGCCCGGCTCGTCAGCGACCGTGTCGCCGCCAAAATCGTCGGCGAGCGCAGAAGACCAATCTGCTCGACCTGGCGGTTCCGTAATGCGATCGCCTACCGAACAACAAAACTCATGTGAACGTCTGAAGTTCGCATGCACGGCTGAGCCGGGCGCTCTCGGTCGTGCGCAGAGGAGTTCGGGGCGGTGTGCGATGCCGAAGTTGCCTGCACGACCGTCACTTCGGCCAGGATCGTTTACACGGCGGGAGTTGCCAGGTAGTCGAGAGTCGGGTGGTGACGGCCGCGATTGACGATCACGGGCGATCGCCAGTCATTCGCTGGTCCAGTTCCTGCAACCCCAACTCGACTCCGTCGCGGTCACGCATCTGGTAGTACGCCCGTCGACCGCCGCGGGTGGAAGGTCCGGACTTCGTTAGCAGGCCATAGGTGACGAGCGTGCGCAGGCCAGGTCGCCACTCACGAGCTCCCGTCAGCTTTTCCAGCTCGCTCAGCACCCAGGCCCCTGCGAACTCGCCGTCGAAGCCCTCGGCCGCGCCAGCGGCTTGACAGGCCGCGCGCAGGACCGGAATCCAGTCTGGACGCTCGCTTGCCAGGCGCATGACCGCACGGACAGTCTCATCGTGATTATCCATGTAGACACTGTACTCTGGATTATCCACTTACTCAAGATAATCGCGAAGCACCATGTTCGCCAGTAGCTCCGTCGTCACCCTGGCGGCAACGGTGAGCGTGATCGGCCGCTTCGCCCACGGTCGGTCGAATCGGCTGGGCCAGCGAAAATGGCGGACGGGACATGGGCACCCCGCGAAGTGCGGCGTAGCGCGAGAACACGCGCAATGCCGCTCGCGGTCACCGTCGCGACCAGCCACTGGCCCCCCAGGGTTTGCTGATCGTGACGCGACAGAGGAGCATCAGGATCCCGACCGAACTTCAGTAGGATTCGCCGAGCCGTACCAGAAGCTCTCCGGATTCATCCAGCAACATTCCTGTCCGCTGATCGTCTTGATGGCCGTTAACTATTCGGGTTGACGGCTGGGGGATGCCACGACGGGGAAGAACACGTACGGGGCGTCCGCACCGCGGTGACAGACGGCCACGAGACGATGGGGTGGCGCCACGTCCTCACGAATGTGGTGCCAGTCAGGTAGGCGCGCGGTTGCCGACGGCGTGGCCAACCTAACCGGACATAACGGGCGCCACGGCGGCGATCGCTAACAGTTCCGCAACAGCGCGTCTTGGCGGGCGCGGACCGGTGTCTCTCGAGTGACGGTGTGTCGATCATCGGGACGCGAGAGAGATGACTGAATCTGGCCGAGATGGCGCTGGGCAACGCTCGGGCCATCCGGAGCGACGGTGGTGGCTGCGCCGCGCCGCCCTGAGTGGTGCCGTTGCGCTGCTCGTGTTCGCTGTCATCACCGTCGCCGGTGTCGGCAAGAGCGAGCACACCAGCGTGGAGAAGTACGGCGGGGCGGTTCCCAAGCAGACGGCCACGCCCAGCCAGAGCCGCCCCACGACGACGCCGCTCTCACCCACGACCGCCTCCACCGGCACGCCGGGGGCCGCCTCGACGGCTTCGCCGTCGCCGGAGGTCCACAACGGCCGCGACAGCGACACCGTGACCACCAACTGGCCGCGAAACTCGGGTTCGTGACATTCGACTGCCGTCACTGCGTGGGCGACGTCGAAGTGGCAACCGATGGTTCGGTACCGGTGCTGATCAGCACGACAGGCCCCTACCTCGGTACCCGGTGGATCAACATCTACGACGGCTCGCGCACCACCACCTTTGCCATCACGGCCGCAGGACCTTGGAAATTGACGATCAAGGGCTTGCGCTCACTGGCGACGCACACGACCACCGCATCCGGCAGCGGTGATGCAGTCGTGTTTCTCGCCGGCAAAGTCCACAAAGCAGTGATCGACAACGATGGGACCCGCACGTTCAACGTCAACGCGCTGTCGGCCTCCGCCGGGCTCGACGTCCCCGTGCACACGACCGGCCGGTTCCACGGCACGGTAGCACTCCGTGGCCCCGTGCTCGTGCAAGTGATCTCCAATGGCAAGTGGAGCATCCACGGCTCGTCACCCTCGAGCGCTGTTGACAGCTAATCCTCTCATCGAGATGACGTGCCCACCAAACCGGTGTTGTAGGCGACCGTGGCGAGACTGGTGTAGCCGAGGGCGCCGTCTTGGGCGCTGTTGCAGGACTGGAACACCGCCAGGTTGAACTTCGCCATCTGGCTCTCGTATGGATAGTTGACCAAGGTGACCTGGCGGCACGGGAATCCGGCCGAGCACACCGTGGCCGGCCCCTGGAACTGGGCGGCACTCGGATCGCCGAGGAGCCCCGTCATCGTGGTGCTGTTTGGATCAGACCCGGCGAAGGCCGAGGACACCGCGGTGCACGCGGTTGCTGTCGCGCACACTACGAGGGCGTGCCAGGCGTGGTAGAAGATCGCGTCGGTGCCTTCCTGCGATAGCGGCGGGGTCGCGTCGGTGTTGGTGAACCCGCTGGCCGCATACCCGCGGCGTTCAAGGCGTTCATGCAGTAGCTGGCGGCGTAGCGGGTATCCAGCCCGTCGAAATAGTTGCCGTCCACGCACGACGCCGTGGGCACCGTGCTCGCCACCGCCGGCGCAGCGGTTGCTGGCAGCCACGCTCCCAGCACCGCGGCGACCAGGACCACAACGCGACGGACTCTTCGTCTCTTCAACCCGGAACCTCCCGACACCGTGTTCATCGCCGCAGGGAAACGGCGCTGTCGTTCTCTCTACGGTTGCCGGGGCGGTCGTCAGTCGGTCGCGATGAAAAAAGTTTGGCCGGGCTACAGGCCGGGCGCAGGCGCCACGTCTGTGGCGACGTCAGGCTGGACGGGTACGACGGCCGACGGCATCACCGTGCCGACGACCGTCGCCCGGGCCGGGGCGGTCACCGGTAACGTCACCACTGGGGCCGGAGGCAGTGCCGGAAGGCTCGAGGAGGGTGGCGGTCCAGGTGCTGCCGCGGCCGACGTGCTCTCGAGTCGCGGAACCGGCGCTGCGGCTGGCGGAAGGTCCTGCTGTCGCGGTGCGCCCTCCGCCGACGTCGTCGACACCGTAGGGCGCGCCGGCCCAGCCGCCGTCAGCTGATCGTTCGCAGGTGTTGTGAGGCCGGTGCCGTTGGCTACAGCCGGCACGAGGAGCGTGCCCACCGTGACCAGGACCGCCACCGCGCTCGTCGATGCGAGCATCACCGGCTGGGCGGTGACGTACCGGCCCGCCCGGGTGATCACGGTCCGGCCGAACACGAGCACCGTCGCGGCGAGCGTCCCCAACAGTGTCCGCATCGTGACACGGGCCCGCGCCAGCAACGACTCCGCGGTAGTGCGTGTCACCGCCAGGCGGGCCGCAACCTCCGGCACCGACAGCCCCTGAGCCCGCAACCGCAGGGCATCGGCCTGTCGCGCCGGCAACTCGCCAACGCCCTCACGGCCCACGCCGCGTGTGCCCGGTCGCACACTTGCTCGTCCGCCGACGGGTCCACCGGGGCCGCCGTCACCGCAGCGGCCCGCGACGTCCAGCGCAGTTCCACGGCGCGGGCACGGTGCAGGTCCACGCACAATCGAACAGTGACGGCGGTCAGCCAGGCACCGACACGGCCGTCCTCGAGATTGGCGAACCGGGCGGCGCGCACCAGCGCTTCGGACACCACATCCTCCGCGTCATGGATGTTGCCCACACGCCGCGCGGCAATCCGAACCAACTCCGGCCTGTGTCGCCACACCAGCTCCCACCGCCGCGGCGACACGCCCACCGGGGGTCTCGCACCGTCCGCGTCACCCCCATCAGACATGCACTCAATCTCCCCAGCAGCGCCCATATCGCAACGATCCCGACCTATGCGCCGTTTCGAACCGACCGGCGAACCCGTTAGCCACATAGCTGGGCAACCACCCGGACGGCCCCGCGAACACCACCCGAACAGCCCAGTCCCCTGCATATCGTCACAGCCTCCTTTGCCGGCGGCTTCAAGGACAAGCGCGCGCTGGCCCTGGCGAAGACGTTCCGCAAGGCCGGGGTGCTCACCGAACTCGGGGAGCACCGGTGATTCGGTCAACAGGTCAAACGCTCATTTATTCTTGAGCAGGTGCTCGAAGTCGGCGCGCGCGGCCGCGAGATCGACAGGGCCTCCAGCCAACTCGGCGAGCAACTTGTCAATGGGCCAGGTGGCGCAGTACCCGAAACGGGCACTGAAGAGGCCCAATTCAGTTATCTGGTACGAGTCTGTGAAGTCGAGCAATGCATAGCCGATCAGCTGGTAGAGATCCTTTCTCTCCAGCGAGCACCACCGGGTTCCGTCGGGCCGCTTGCTCCCCAGCCCAGTCTTGAGGTCCAGCAGCAGGCCGCTGGCGATCAGGTCAGCATCGGCACCCCCGATCAGGCGCGACCCGGCGAACCAGGGGCCGAGCGCCCACAGCCCTGCGCGGGCGGCGAGCTGCGGGATCAGGATTGCCTCAAAGACCTCGCGAAGTTGGGCGAGTTGTTCCAGCGCGGCTGGAGAAGCCAGCGACAGCAACTCATCGACGGTCACAGCCGGCTGCTGACGTGACGAGTCGGCATCGGCGCGGTAAAATGGCGCGAGCGGGCTGTTCATCAGCGCCCTGGAGCCAGCGCGATACACCTCGGTGAGTAGGGCAAGTGCCCAGCAACCACGCATCAGCAGTTCAGGGTCACTGTCGTTGCCCACGACCGGGCCTGTGAAGGCGACGGGCTGCTCTGGCGCGCCGGGGTCGGCCACGGCAACCAGATCCGCAATTTCGGCCAGCACCAGCTCATACGCATCACCGGGGGCGACTCCGATCCCTCCGGTGTAGGGGCGGGGCGCAGCACCAAGCCTCGTCGCCAAATCAGCAACGGCGCGCACCATCTTCGGCCCGACGTACCTGGCGGCACCAGCCATCGCTAGGTGGACGTCCGGTTCGGGGTGCAGAAGAAACCGCAAGAGCCAGTCGGCGGCCGTTCCGACCGTGCCCGCGTTGGCGCCATTGCTGGATATCCGGAGCGGCCCGGCAGCCTCGCGGTACTGACGCGCGACTTCTTTGGTGTTACCGAAGCGGTCCGCCAGGAAGCGATACACCGGCGACTTCGGGTTTTGAATCTCTCGCGTCAGGGCTCGCATGTCGTCAGCTTCGTCAGTAGCGCGGGTTTGCGCGCCGAACGCTACGGCAGGGCACCGACACAAATACGCGCGCACGTTGCCAGCTGGTTCTGCTACGAACAAGCTCGTTGAACGCGTCGTCAGGCGCTTACCCCTTCTACGCCAGGTCTTCGGCAAGTGCCGGGACTTTGGCAAACACGCCCACGGCCGAGCGGACTCAACGAGATCGGGGTGCTCCCCGACGATAGTTCAGCACCCCACCGGTGGCGCGCCCGTGGCGCAGTCGCGCCAAGGGCGCCCAACACCTCGCAGATCAGCACCGCGATCCCTTCGCCCGCCTTCCGGAGTGCTGGGTTCCCCATGGCGGACACCCCCGAAATGTCACACATCGCTCATACACTCCCCCACATGACAGAAGGTGCTAGCGAAGGGTCCACCCGGCTCGGACGACTCGAACCCGTGCCCCTGCGCGAGGTGTGGCTGCACGAGGCGCGAGATTTCACGCCGTGGCTGCTCGCCAACGCGGATGCGCTCGGTGAAGCGCTCGACATGGACCTGGCGATCGCGGCCGCCGAGCATCCGGTGGGCGACTTCTCCCTTGACCTCGTGGGCACCGACCTCCGCACCGACGAGCGCGTCATCATCGAGAACCAGCTCGAGGCGACGGACCACTCGCACCTGGGCCAGCTGCTCACATACGCTGCCGGGACCGACGCAGTCAACGTCGTGTGGGTCGCCAAGGAGTTCCGTGAGGAGCATCGCGCCGCCTTGGACTGGCTCAATGCCCGTACCGATCCTGACACGCGGTTCTTCGGCATCGAGGTCTCGGCGGTGCGCATCGGCGGCTCACTGCCTGCGCCCTTGTTCCGGGTCACGGCGCAACCCAACGATTGGGGTAAATCCGTGCGGACACGAACCCACTCTCACGACGGGAACACGACAGATCGCAATCTGCTGTATGCCGAGTTCTGGGACCGCTATCTCGACGCATTACGCGAAGCTGGACTGCCCTGGACCCGTGCTCGCAAGGGACCACAACAAAATTGGCTCCCCGCGCCCAGCGGTGTCTCGTACGTCGACTTCACGGTCTCGTTCGGCCGGCAAGGACCACTCTCCGAGATCTACTTCGGCCATCCCGAGCCCGAAGTCAACACCAAGCGGTTCAACCAGATCATGGTGGCACGCGAGAAACTGGAGACGACGTATGGCACAACGCTGTCGTTCGAGCCGCTGGACGGGCGGAAAGGTTGCCGAATCGGCGACCGGCGAGCGGGCTCGATCATCAACCAGCCGGAGTGGCCGACCTACATCGAGTGGTTCATCGACAGCCAGCGGCGGCTTCGTAGCGCGGTAGCCGCCGTCGGCGGCATCCCGTAAGAGCCGACACCGCACGACGCGGGCGAAACCAGCGACAAGCGGCTCGATGCCGATCATCGCCGCCAGGACGATACCCAAGACACCCACAAAGGAGCCGAACAACGTGTCGACCGCTTACTCCCTCAGTGAACCGACCGCAGAGACCTACGTACTGCAGCATCAGCTCCTCGACCGTTGCGTCTCCGGTGGCTGGCGCGACGAGTCGGTCGAAGCGTTGCGACAGTACTTCCACGAAGATGGCCCAGCTGGGAGCTTGTACAGCGGGAGGCGTTTCGAACGCCTGGCCGGGGGCGGAGACGCGCCTGACGTTCTGAACGTCGTCACGCCCGCCGACGTGCTGGCACTGAGCTTCCTGAGCATCGCCGACCGGCTGCCTGCGGTCACCATCGACGTCACCGAAACCCACGCCGACGAGATCACGAAGCTCCTCGTCCAGATCCCGACGAACCTGGCCATGCCCGAGGCCCCCTGGGAGCTCTACGCCCCGGGATCACCGGCTGCCGACCTCTGGGCGCTGCTCTGCCGCTGCGGCGGCCACTACCGCTGGGTGACGGCTACCAAACTCCTGGCCCGCAAGCGACCGCACCTGTTGCCGGTCTACGACAACGAGGTCGCCAAACTACTCGACCAACCCAGCAGCTTCTGGGCCTGCCTGTGGACCTGGTTCCACGACAACCCGAGCCGACAGGAAGCCCTGGCCAAGCTGCGCGACGAGGCCGGCGAGATCGACGACATCAGCCTGCTGCGCTGCATGGACGTGGTGCTATGGATGCGGGCCACCAAGTCGGGTCGATAACGCACGCCGCGCACCAAGCTTCGTCACCTTGACCAACCCGCGCATAGCACCGCCACGGCACGATATTCGAGACCCTACGTCACCGGCCTCGCGCTCTATCGCGTCAGCAGGCAGCCCAAGCATCCGGGGCCGAGCCGCGAACCCGCTTCCGGCCAGCAGTCGGCACCCTCCCGACGGCACGACGGTGAATACACGGGCGTCGGGCGCTGGGGCCAGTGCGAGTACCGAACGACATCGTGGTACTGGGGCCCGAAAATGTCAGGCGTTCTTCCAAACCTTACCGACATAACGGAGGACGCCGACGAAACGCCCGCCGGCCGCGGATATGGCGATCGATGGCCGGTGAACCAGCTAATAGCGGAGACCATGATCACGTGTTCCGACACCAGATGCAGGCAGAACCTGCTACCTGTCACCGACACCACCCACCGGGGCTTGACGGCATCGACCGCCGTTGCCTTGCGGACATTTCCGACCCGATCACGGCGCTCGGTACGCGGTCACCGCCGCGCCGCAGGGGTGCTGGTCACGGCTGCCGCGACGGCTCTCCAAGAAATCGAGTGCGGGTCCAGATGCCATTCGGCCATCAGCCCGTAAAGAGTGGCGGTGAACAGGCGGGCCGCGAGGGCGGGGTCGGTGGTGCCGGTCCATTCGCCAGCCGCAATACCTGCTCGGAACAGGTCTTCAAGTTGCTCGTGAGTACGGGTGTTAGAGGCACGGACGGCGGTGGCGATCTCGGGGTGGTAGGCGGCGAGCGTGCGGGCCTCCATCAGTACCCGGCAAGTGTCGGGCTGGTCGACGACATGCGCTCCCACTGTCGTCGCGACGGTGTGTAGCACACGACGCGGGGACCGTCGCTCGTGTTCGGGCAGCGCGTCGAGGGCGGCGTCGACCCGGTCGGCGAGCCCGCAGTCCCACTCGGCGTAGAGGGCGAGGAACAACGCCTGCTTGCTCGGGAAGTACAGGTACGGGGTGCCTTTGGACACGCCGGCCTCAGTGGCGACGTCGGCCATCGTCGTGGCGTGGTAGCCGGCGCGGGCGAAACAGCGCACGGCGGCGGCGACGATCTGGGCGCGGCGCGCGGAGCGTGTGGTGTCGGCGAGCCTCGGCATGACGATGTTCTACCGCAACGCCCGCCGCCCGGTCCGCGCCGCCACCACCGCCTCCAGGGCGTAGCCTGCACCGAGGATCACCAGGAAGGCCGCTGACTCCATGGTCACATCGAACCAGGACAGGCCCGCACGAGGCATGACGGCGGCGGTCAGACCGAACGTGCCCAGTGGTGTCCATCCCCACCCGGTGACCACACAGTGAGTTTCCCGGCAGTGCCAGAAGTTCAGCACACAGTAGGTCCCAAGGAACAATACCCACGCACTCGCAACGGCCAGTCCGGCGCGTTCGGGCAGCGCACCGCCCAGGGCGAATGAGCCGACGGTCAGGACGACGGTGACCCAACCGCGCGTCAGGTGCTCGACAACGCGGATATATGACGCGACCCACCGGCCGGGACCAGCGGTGTCCCCTACCGGTAGAGCGCAAGCCCGCCTTCGCCTCGCCGGTGTTTCCGTCCGAACAAACGATTCTCGATCCATCAGCCCTCCAAGATGACTGACCAGACAGTCATTTTAGGTTGCACTGGAGGCACCGTCAACGCTGAGTTGGTCGAGCACGCCAAGGGTCAGCCCGAAGTCCGCAGTTACCGCCGATCTTGCGAGCGGACCCGCCGCCCCGCACACCGGAATCGACGGCGGCACACACCCTCCTCCCGACTCCGGCCACATTCCTGACGCACCCACATACTCCGGCCGTCATCGACGAACCCGTGCCCGCTCCCCGGCGCGAGTGCCGACCAGAGTTCCCGGCGCGCCGACCGTAAAGATTCCGTAAAGATCCCCGCGAAGCAACCCGCCACCGCATTCTCCTCCGCCACAACGTCGGCACCGGTTCGGCACTTCACCGCAGATTTGCTCTGTGCAATCATTGCTCTGTGCATAAGAGGGTCGGCGACGATGTAGCATTCGAAGAGCTCGAACAGCGCTTGTCCGATGACCTCTTGGAGGCCGTCCAGGATAGCTTGCGCGCCTGCTCTCCACTGCCCGCGCGCCGGTTCGCCGAGAGGGTGCTCGTGGCCGACCAGTCCGTCTCCCGTGAGTCGCCCGATGCTGCGGCGCTTGGACTGTCCGTGGCCTTTCTGACCCTGACGCGGTGGATCACTGCGGCGACGGCCACTGCGGGCGTGACCAAGCCCGAACGGAGGGCAGTTGATTGGGCGCATGAGGTTCTTGGCCCCACCTGTGGCCGGGCGGCCGCCCGCGCCGCAACCCTCGTCGGTTTCCGCGATGCCCCGAGCCGGCTCGCTCTGCTCGACGACCTGGCTGACGAACTTTTGCCGGCGTTGATCTGGCTCGCGGCGGGACTCGTGGCCGAGTACGGCCACGGCGACCCGTCCTGGCTGCGACATGACGCCTGACCGGTTCGCCACGGGCTGGTGCTCACTGCGGGTGTGGCACCGCGATCTGGTGGTCTTCGACGAATACGTCGTAGCATCCAGAGTTGCAGAAGGCGTAGCGAGTCCCGTCGTAGTCGAGGGTGGCGTCGGCATGCTCGAACGGCACTGTCATCCCGCAGGTCGGGTCCAGGCCGGTTCCCGGTGGGAGATCACTGGGCGAGCGCGGGGCGTCTCGGTGTGGTTTCGTGATGATCCTGACCAGGTCGGCCTCGCCCAGTGGCCGGCCCATCGTCCCAGCCACGCCGTCGGGCAACCCCAGCACGTGAATCCAGCAGGCTGGTTCGTCATACAACCGGGACGGCTGCTGGTCGATATCGGCGAGCACCTTCGTGAACGCCTTCACCAGATGTGGGCCCATCTCCGCGCGCCAGTTTTCCGGCACCGTGACTCGGATCAGGTACGGGGGCGGCGTCCCCGGTGCCAGTGCGTGCCCGGCCGTGTACCAGTCGGTCGTCTCGCGAAAGAGCACATGGCACAGAGACCGTCCGGCGTCGATCACGGCTTCGGGCGCGCCGCTGTCACCGGCCTGCATCACGTCGGTCACCAGCCGATCACCCAGCACGTGGCGCTGATCCGCGGTCAACGCGCCCGGTGGATAGAGGACCTCGACGAACATCATGGGCTTCGCTCCCCTCGTGGGTTCCGTTGAGGACGATCCTCGCCCTCAACGTGAAGCTCGCGCATCGGACGGCGGGAGGCAATCGCTGGGCGACCCCGGAAGCAGGTCGATTCGGGTCCTACTTCGCTGGTAGTAGTGCGATCCACTACCGCCGGAGAACGCCGCCGACGAACAGGGCGGGCTATGGTTCGCCCATGGAACACGACCGGGGTGGCCGGCGCCCGCGCGCGATGTGGCGCTCGCGGTCGGCGTCGCCGCGCTCGCGGTGACCGACGCCGCCCTCGGGTCCCACCGGCCGGACGTCCTGGACTACGGGCTGCTGCTGGCGGGCACGCTGGTCATCGCTGGTCGCCAGCGCGCGCCACGCACGGTGCTGCTGGTGTCGGTGGTGCTCGTGCTCGCCTACACCGCGCGGGCCGAGCCGGGCCCGATCGCGACGGTGCCCGTGCTCATCGCGGTGTACACCGTGGTCGCCGCCGGGCACCGGCGGCTCGCGACCGCGGTGACGGTGCCGCTGGTGGTCATCGCCGTGCTATCCGATCTCGCGAAGTCCAGCGGGCCCGCTGGGCAGGCCGTCCAGGCCGCGATCCTTCCAGTGGGCTGGTTCGTCGCCGCCTTCGTGCTCGGCGAGGCCAGCCGCCACCGTCGCGCGTACCTCACCGAGGCGCGGCGGCGGGCCGACGAGGCCGAGCGCACCCGTGAGGCGGTCGCGCTGCGCCGCGCCGACGAGGAGCGATTGCGGATCGCGCGGGAGCTGCACGATTCGCTCACCCACACCATCTCGGTGATCAAGGTCCAAGCCGGTGTCGCCGTGCATCTGGCGCGTAAGCACGGCGAGGAGGTCCCGCAAGCTCTGGTGGCCGTGGAAGAAGCGAGCCAGGAGGCGATGCGGGAGCTGCGCGCCACGCTGGAGGTCCTGCGCGAACCAGGCCAAGACGGCACATCCGGGCTCGACCGGTTGCCGGCCCTCGTGGAACGGTCGGCGACCGCGGGGCCGCCGGCGACCTTGAAGGTCGAGGGGCAGCCGTGCCCGCTGCCGCCCGAGGTCGACCGTGCCGCGTACCGGATCGTGCAGGAGGCTCTCACCAACGTCGCCAAGCATGCCGGCGCGACGACCGCCTGGGTCAACGTCACCTACAACCCTGGCGCACTGACCGTACGGATCGAGGACAACGGGACCGCAGCGGCCGACAGTCGTGTCGCGCCGGGAATGGGGCTGGCCGGTATGCGCGAGCGGGTGAGCGCGCTCGGCGGGCGGCTGGTCGCCGCACCGCGCCCCGGCGGTGGGTTCGCAGTGGAAGCCGCGCTGCCGCTGGAGGAGGCGCGGTGATCCGGGTGCTGCTCGTGGACGACCAGCCGCTCATCCGGGCCGGGTTCCGCGCACTCCTCGAGGCCGAAGACGACATCGAGGTCATCGGCGAGGCGGCCGACGGAGCCGCCGGCACCGACCTTGCCGCGCGGCACAAACCGGGCGTGGCGCTGATCGACATCCAGATGCCCACGGTGGACGGGATCGAGGCGACCCGGCGGATCGCGGCGGACCCTCAACTCGGCGAGGTACACGTCGTGATCCTCACCAACTACGGCCTCGACGAGTACGTGTTCGACGCCTTACGCGCCGGGGCTGCCGGGTTCCTCGTCAAGGACATCGAACCCGCCGACCTCATCACCGCGGTGCGGATCGCGGCCCGCGGTGAGGCACTCCTGTCGCCGGCGATCACCAGGAAACTCATCAGCACGTTCATCGCACGCCCACCGCAACCGGCGTGTCACGGGACGCTGGACGTCCTGACACCACGGGAACGTGAGGTCGTCGCCCTGGTCGCCCGTGGCCTGTCCAACAGCGACATCGCCGAACACATGGTGATCAGCCCGACCACCGCGAAAACCCACGTCAGCCGCGCCATGCAAAAGCTGGCCGCCCGCGACCGCGCCCAACTGGTCGTCCTGGCCTACGAAACCGGGCTCGTCCAGCCGGGGCAGCCATAGCGCCGGAGAACACTGACAGCACCCCTGGACAAAGTTTGCATCATGCTTCCATCATCGAAACGCCTCATATGGGCTATTCGACGACGGGAGTTGAGCGCGGTGCGGAACCCGGGCAGCGACCGGACACCGCTGGAACTCGAATACGCCTGCTGGCGCGCCGTCATCGAAGGACGCGCACTCGAGGTCTACCGCCACGTCATGGCGTCCGACGCTCGCGTCTTCCTGCCTGAACGGTACTTCCACCGGCGCGAAGCCCTCGCGGAATGGGTGACCACGCTCGAGTGGCACCAGTTCAGATTCACCGGCGAGCGAATGCTGCCGATCACCGAATCGATCACGCTAGCCACCTACGATGCCGTCGCCGACCAAGCCGACTCCACGGTGCCGTTGCGCTGTTCCAGTCTCTACGTGTGGCGCGAATCCAGGTGGCAACTGACCTTGCACCAGCGCAGACCCCTCGCAGCCACCACAGGCGGCTGAGGATCTCAGTGAGCCTTTGAGGATGCTGATCGTGCGCGAACTGCTGCACGGCGACCGGACACCGATCATGCTGGCGCAAGCCCGCCCGGGGCCGGCCCAACGAGCGCGGTCCGGGTCGGTCGCGGCGGCTGTGCGCCGCCGGGCTGGCCGAAGAATCCGCCAGAGTGTCGCGGTGCACCCGGTGGCCATCCAAATTGGATTCGCCGCGGTGCCACCGCCGCGCCACTGGTGGCAGGTGGTGGCCGCTGAGGTGTCGGCGCGGCCCGTCAATCCCGGGCTCCCCGAGTCGATTCGGATCGACTACGCTTTCCGCGCTGGGGTGTGCTGACATCAGCTCGTCGGCGCCGGGGACGGCGGTGGCAGCGACATGCTGGTCATCGGGTACGGGCCAGGCGGGGACGACGGAATGACGAACGACTCCCGCGGCGGTGTGACCGTCGGCGGCAGCGGTGGGTAGGAAAGTGGCGCGAAAGTCGGAGCTGGCGGAGGAATCGGCGTGGCTAGCGGTGGGAACGTTGGGCTAGCCAGCGGGGGCGTCACCAACCCGGTGCCAGGGGGCAGCGGCTGGGCATAGGTCGTCGTGGGGAGCGCTGGTTGGAGGACGGCTGGCGGCACGCCGCTGTTCAGAACCACACCGAGGTTCTTCCAATCATCCTGCCATTGACTGATTTTGTCGTTAACCACCACGACGCTCCACACCCCCAGCAGGGCGGCACCGAAGGCGAAAATCAGTCCGATTATCGGTAGGGAAAACCGAACCGCAGGGTCCTGACCGGCGTGGTACACGCCGAATGCACCGAACGTCAATGCGACGATCCCGCACACAATCGCAAGAATGCCGAGGATGGGGATCAGGCCGAGTACCTTGCCCAGCGATCCAAAGGCCCTGGTCTTAAGGCCGATGATCGGGATGGCGCCGAGAACGACCCCAACGCCCCCAACCGTGAGGGCGGTAACACCAACACCATTGTGCCGACCGCCGAGGAGGACCGGTTCGCCCGGCATAGTTGTCGTCACCGGCAGAGACTAAACGGAACGGATTGTGTGGATCAACTAAACGTTGGATCACGATCCACCGCCTCAGCGAGCCAACCCGCCTGCTTCGGCGCGCCGCCGCTGCCGCCAAGAGAGATCGCCGCCTGGTCATGCCAGTTGGGCGCTCAGGCCACTCGCACCAGCTGCCGGGTCGCCGCCGTCTTGTCATATGGCGGCATGACGTGCGTTACACCACTGTCAGCAAGGCTCCATTCGGTAACGATGATCGGCGTGAAGCCCGCGACAAACGGCCATGTACACCTTTTCGGACTGAATTCTCGTGACTGTCCGTCACAAAACGGCAGGGTAAAGGCGGCCCTGGAGCCGCTACCTGGAACACGTACGAGGCCCAGTCGCGTGAGCGGTGATCAGCCACTGCCCCTTCTCGACCTTGGTCACCGTGAACACCCCGAGCGCCGGGCCGCCGCTGATCGTGAAGTCGCACGAGTCGATAGCGATGGTGGTTGCGTTCGGGTCGTACTGCTCCGGGAAAATCGACTCGGCGTAGTCGTTCACGTTCGTGACCTGACTGTGCAGTCCGAGCACCGCCTGGCGACAGTCGGGGTAGCCGACGTCGCGAGCGAAGGTGTCCTGCGTCGCGGTGTCGAAACGCCCGCAGGCCTGGTCGGGCTGGTCCTGCCCAATCGTTTCGTAGACCGCTCGAACCGCTTCGTACGGTTGCGTCGTCAGAATCTTGTTGGCGTGGTACGTACCGCCGCCAGTCTCGGTGCCTTTGTCACAGCCCTGGATCACCTGGTCGGCTTCCTGGCGAATCTTCAGGGCCCGCTGTTCGCCGGTCAGCGCGAGCACGTCTTGCCGCTGGTTGCCATAGGTGGGGTCGAGGCTGGTCGGCTGCCCGGTGTCGAGATAGCGGGCGACGGTCTGCCCCTGCGCCGCGCAGGCGGGCGACTGGGCTTCAATCAATTGGTATGTCGACGGGGCAGTCGTACTGCTGGCGGTGGTGAGGTTCGGTGAGGTGCAGGCGGCGCAGAGCGCAATGATCGCCGCTGCAACCAGCATGACTTTGCGCACGGTGCTCCCGACTCTTGCGGCCACTTCGGCCTGGCAGATCGTAGTCGTTGCCTTATGCGCCGCTTCCGCCACCTGCAGTTGAACACTACTTGCCCTACGAGCTCGCAAGCACCTGGAAATCAACGGTCTTTTCACCCGGCTGCACCCCATGTGGTGGTGACAATTCCGGTAAACGTGTAGCCGCATCTGTTGTGATCGGAAGTCCTCATCGGTGAGACCGAGACTGCGAAAACTCGACCCCGCCCGAACCAGATGAGGCACCACCGTTTCGCGAGGCGCACCGAACCGACCACGCAGCCAAATCCCGGATCGTCGCACCGGCCCCGCAACGGGCCCACAACTCGGCCCGCAGCGCCGGCCTAACCGAGGTTTGAGGCTTCTCAAGTGCGCCCAGGTTACCGGCCCCAATGGTCGGTTAGCCGCCTCCCGGCACTCTACTCACGCCACGGCCTGAGCAGGGATTTCGCGGCTGGGGTGAGGTCGCATGTGAGGGTGGTGGAACGGAGGATCCTCTCGATCCCCGTTCATGAGCGGACCTTGTCCATTCCGTGTCGCTAGTGACCGCCATCGACCGTAGAGCTGGGAACAGCGCGAGACCACATATCTCATGCGTACAGCAAGAGTTGTTCTAGGCAAATATTGGTCCCGTGGACCTGGCGGCGGCGCGGCGGAGTCCGGCCGGGCGACCGAGCACCGGCCGGACTCCTGTGGCAGGTCCTGCGGCAGATTTGGGAGGCAGGACCGGGACCATCGGGGTCCCCGGACATCATTCCCGATCGCCAGGCTGGGGAACCTTACGACTATCTTGCGATTGTCGGAGGCCTCAGCACTGACCAGGGTGTGCGTCCGCGAATAACTGCCGCGCGATCCGGGGTATGTCGCTGTCGTCGGTCTGCTGCCCGTCGACGTCGCGGCCCCTGCCTCTCAACTGATCCAGCACTGTGTGGCCGGCCGGGGTGGGTGCCAGGCGGGAGAATCGCTCACCGAGGGCGAGGGCGACCGTGGTATCGGATCGGTCGTCGCGGACCAGCTGGGCGCATGGCACCAGGAAGCTGAGCGTGCGTGCCGCCGAGGCGCCACGCGTACCGAATCGGATCTGACCGACGCAGGTCAACGTGCCGGCCGGGTACACCGTGTCCTCGCTGGGCGCAGCCGCCTCGCCGAATCCCCAGGACCGCAACTCGGCCGCGACACCAGTGGCCAGCATCGGTCGGGAGGTGGCGTTGACCACGCGCACTCGCACGCGTCCGGGTGGCGCTGGGGTGACCTGGTCCAGCGCCGTGTAGCCCACCGGTGCACCGGACTGAACCGTCGCAGGTTCGGGACAGCGAACCTGGGCGTTGACATCGTGCGCGCGACGGAACGTCTTCGCCCACACGATTCCGGCCACCACGACCAGCACGGTGATGAACACCAGCGCCGGCAGCGGCTTGCGGCGCCGATATTCCCGCCGCACGCGACGTCTGTCGTTCATACGCAGTCGTCACGAGAGGACTGGCGGTGTTCAGTCGAGGCGAGGCGGGCGAGCATGGCGTTGTAGGCGCACAGGGCGTCCTCGTCGTTGTCGATGTCCTGTGTGGATGCTGGGTCGTGGCCGAGTGCGGAGAGGCGGGCGGCTTCCAGCCACGGGCCGAGGTCGTTGCCTCGGTCGGGGGCGTTGACCCAGCGAGTGATGACGATGATCGCCACAGCGGCCATGAGCACGTCGCCACCGACCCACATCGCCGCGCCACCCCAGTGCAGATCCTCCACCAGGCCCGGCCCCCAGGTACGGCCGATCGCGGCGTAGGCGGGGAACGGTTCATAGGGCGTCATGAGCAGGGCGACGCCGACAACGGTGTCTACCACCATGCCGGCGAACACCATGATCAAGCCGAGCAACGGGGACAGGGCTGCCCGTGCGGGCGGGTCGCCGAGCACGGGCAGCAAAAGGAGATAGCCACTGGCGAGGTAGAGAACTTCCTCAACGGCGTGCAGGCCGGGATGGGTCAGCGCGCCCTGCAGGAAGGGGGTGAGGTGCGTGCCCGCGACGACCGCGGCGTAGAGCGCGAACGCGACGAAGGGATGGGTCACGACGCCCGTGATCCGGCTGCGCCCCACCGCCGCGAGCACGCGCCGGGCCCGACCCGCGGTGGCGGCACGCAGCAGCGACAGCGGCCGCCCGAAGATCACGAGCACGGGCGCGACGGCGATGAGCAGCAGATGCTGGGCCATGTGCATGGAGAACAGCACGCCGCTGTAGGCGTTGACGCTGCCGCCCACCGCGACACCGATCACCACGAGTCCAGCGAGAAAGCACGCCGTGCGCCACGTCGGCCACCGGTCCGCGCGATGAACGCCCCACAGGTACAGCACTACCGCCAGGCCGAGAAGGACGGCCGCCGCGACGGGCATGTCCCAGACAGTCACCAGCGTGTGCCACGTAAGGGGGGTGCTCACACCATGATTATTGCACTGAGCAACACTTGGTCCATGCGGTACGAGTTCGCGGCTGGCAGGAACGGCGCATGACATCCGTGGTGGAGACCCGGTCGGTGGAGCTGGCGATCGGGGGGATGACCTGCGCGGCGTGCGCGGCGCGGGTGGAGCGAAGGCTCAATAAGCTCGACGGGGTCAGCGCGCGGGTCAACTTCGCCACGGAGCGGGCCACGGTCGAGGCCGCCGTGCCTGTCGAGCGGCTGGTGGAGCAGGTGGAGGCCGCGGGCTACTCGGCGACGCCGCTGCGGCGCGACGACGCCGATCCCGCCGACCGGCAGGCCGCCGAGCGCGTCCGTGGCCTGTGGCGGCGGCTGGTGGTGGCGCTGCTGGTGGGTGTGCCGATGGCGGACCTGTCGTTCACGTTGGCGCTGGTGCCGTCGCTGCGGTTCCCCGGCTGGCCGTGGCTGGTGCTGGCGCTGACGGCGCCGGTGGTGGGCTGGTGCGCCTGGCCGTTTCACCGCAAGGCCATCGTGGCAGCGCGGCACGGCGGCAGCTCGATGGACACGCTGGTGTCGCTGGGGATCATCGCGGCGACCTGCTGGTCGGTCTACACGATGTTCTGGCACGGCACGGCGAGCCAGCCAACCGACGGAGTGTGGGGCCTGGTCTTGCGGCCGGGCGGGTCGATCTACCTGGATGTCGCGGTCGGGGTGACGATCTTCGTGCTGGCCGGGCGGCTGTTCGAGGCGAAGGCCAAGCGGAGTGCAGGCGGGGCGTTGCGCGCGCTGGCCGCGCTCGGCGCGAATGATGTCGCCGTGCTAGGCGAGGACGGCGCCGAGCGCCGGATCCCGGTGGACGCGTTGCGGGTGGGTGACCGGTTCGTGGTGCGGCCAGGCGAGACGATCGCCACCGACGGCGAGGTCACCGACGGCGCGTGCGCGGTGGATGCCAGCTCAATGACCGGCGAGTCGATCCCCGCAGAGACCGGACCGGGCGACCCGGTGGTCGGGGGCACGATCGCACTGGGCGGACGGCTGGTCGTGCGCGCTACCCGGGTCGGCGCGGACACACAGCTGGCCCAACTGGTTCACCTGGTGGAGCGCGCGCAGAACGAGAAGGCCGCGGTGCAGCGGCTGGCGGACCGGGTGTCCGGGGTATTCGTCCCGGTCGTGATCACACTCGCGGTGGGCACGTTCGCGGTCTGGCTGGGGCTGGCGGGGTCGCCGGAACGGGCATTCAGCGCCGGGCTCGCGGTGCTGATCATCGCGTGCCCGTGCGCGCTCGGCCTGGCCACGCCGACGGCGCTGATGGTCGCGTCCGGGCGCGGCGCGCAGCTGGGCGTGTTTCTCAAGAGCCTGCAGGCGCTGGAATCGGCCCGGGCGATCGACACCGTGGTGCTGGACAAGACCGGCACGCTGACCACCGGTCAGCTCACGCTCGCCGGTCTGGAGGTCACCGCCGCGGCGACACGAGAGCAGGTGCTGCGGGAGGCTGGGGCGGTCGAGCACGCGTCGGAGCACGTAATCGCGCAAGCGGTCGCCGCAGCGGCCCGCGCCGAGTGCGGCGAACTTCCTGTCGTGACGGGGTTCCGAGCGCTGCCCGGCCTTGGCGCGAGTGGTGTGGTGGAGGGCCGCGACATCCTCGTCGGATCAGTCCGGCTGCTCGCTGACCACGGCATCAGCCTGCCTGCTGATCTCGTAGAGACTCGCGAGAAGTGGGAGGCTGCCGGGCGCACCTGCGTGGCCGTGGCCGCCGACGGGGCGGCGGCCGGGCTGATCGCGGTCGCCGACACGGTGCGGCCCCATGCCGCACAGGCGGTGGCCGACCTGCACGCGTTGGGGTTGCGCACGGTGCTGCTCACCGGCGACAACGCGGCCACCGCCCGCGCGGTCGCCGCCGAGGTCGGCATCGACGACGTGGTCGCCGAGGTGCTGCCCGCGGACAAGGCCGCGGCGATCGAACGGTTGCGACACGAGGGTCGCGTCGTGGCGATGGTGGGCGACGGGGTCAACGACGCACCGGCGCTCGCCCGTGCCGATCTCGGGTTGGCGTTGGTCACCGGCACTGATGTGGCGCTGGGCGCGGCGGATGTGATCCTGGTGCGCACCGAGCTGGACGTGGTGCCGTGCGCGATCCGGCTCGCCCGCGCCACGTTGCGCACCATCCGCGGCAACCTGTGGTGGGCCTTCGGCTACAACGTCGCCGCCCTGCCGATCGCGGCACTGGGTCTGCTCAACCCGCTCATCGCGGGAGCGGCGATGGCATTCTCGTCGCTGTTCGTGGTGTCCAACAGCCTGCGGTTGCGCCGGTTCGGCGCCGCGCGGTGATCTCGTCCGGTACCCGATCCGTCCACCACAGAAAGCGAAGGACCCCGATGACGCTGTCCGATACGCTCGCCCGCCTCGGCGGCCGCGCCTTGCGGACCCGGCGGTTCGTCCGCGCGCCGATCAGCCTCTACCGGGCCGGCCTCGGCTTCCTGTTCGGCACCCGGCTGCTCATGCTGGAACACGTCGGCCGCCGTACCGGAGCGCTGCGCTATGTCGTGCTGGAGGTCGTCGACCGGCCCGCGCTCGACGAGTATGTGATCGTGTCCGGCTTCGGCGAGGCCGCCCAGTGGTACCGCAACATCCAAGCCCACCCCGGGGTCCGGGTCTGGTGCGGTCCCCGTCGCGCGGCAGCGGCGTCGGCTACGCCCATGACCGAGGCCGACGCCGCCGCGGCACTCGACCGCTACATCCAGAGCCACCCCGGTGCCTGGAAGAACCTGCGCGCCGCCATTGAACACGCGACCGGCACCCCCGTCGACACACTGCCCATGGTCCGCATCCGCCTGGACTAGCCGATCCACCCTTCCACCTGCCTCCGGCTATGCCGGTTCAGCGCCGCACGGCGATCTCATTCAGCACCCGGACATGGGCGTCCTCGCGGGAGTCCCAGCGGGCGACCAGCGCGGCGAGCACCACCAGTAGCGCCAGCTCACCGAGGATCAGCGCCAGCAGCCCCGCCAACCGCTGGTCGGCGTGCAGGTCGGGCACCCACGGCAGCGCCAGCGCCTGGTACATCTCGGCCGAGGCGGGCCCGTTGCCGATCACGCGGTGGATGCTCATCAGCACCGCACCGAACACCACATCGGCCGGCATCGCGGCCAGCAGCAGCCCCAGCCGCACCAGGTTCGGCAGCGGCCGCGGCGCCCGGTCGGCGCCGATCAGCGGCCACAGGAACAGATACCCCACGACCAGGAACCACGCATTGATCGCCATATGCGCCCAGTGGAACCGGGCGGCCGCGTCGAACAACCCGGTCAAATACAGCGCGAACGGCGAACCGGCGAACAAGGCCAGCGTCACCACGGGATGCGTCAGCGCCCGCAGTAGGCGCGACGTACCAAGGAGTTCAGCCCAGTCCCGCGGTCCCGGCAGGCCGCCCCTGGGCGGGATCGCCGCGCGTAGCAGAGTCAGCGGCCCGCCGAGCACCATCAGCGCCGGGGCCAGCATCGACACCAGCATGTGGCTGGCGATGTGCACGCTGAACATCGCCGCCGCGTACCGGCCCACCCCCGAGGACGTTGCCACCAGTAGCACTAGGCATCCCCCAAGCCAGGCCGCAGTGCGTCCGGCAGGCCACCGCTGGCTCAGCCGCCGCAGCCGCGCGATGCCCACCAGATAGGCAGCGGCCAGCGCCACGGCGAGCGACGCGAAGAACAGGTCCGGCCGCCAGTCCAGCGCCAGCCGCGCCAGTGTGGGCGGTCCGTCGAGGTCGTAGCCGAGCAGCGTCTGTCCAGTAGTGACGGCGCGGCCCAGAAATCCCGGCAGAGGCAGATGGGTCAGGTCCACCGACAGCGCCACCACGGCCGCCAGCGACACCAGTTCCGCGCCCAACAGCCCCGGCCGTTGTGTCGCGCGACGGCGCGTCGCGAAACCAGCTCCGCCGAGCGCGGCCACGATTCCGGCCTTCGCGCTCAGCAGCAGGCCGTAGCCGCTCGACCACCCGCCGGACGGGACGAGCACGACTGCCAGCACCGCGCCGGAGGCGACCAGCACCAGCCAGCACCCCATCGCCAGCCGCTCGTAGCGGTGCCGCGCCGGCCCGTCCAGCCGCCCGCGGCGCACCACCACCAGCAGGGCGCCCAGCCACACCAGAGCCGCCGGCACGTGGATCACCAGCGCGGCCAACGTCCAGTCGTGGCCCACATCCGACGAGCCATGCCCGGTCATCAGCGGCGGCAGCACCGCCAGCACCGCCAAGCCGAACAGGACCACGATCGGCTCCCACCGCAACGCCATCCCACACCCGACCGACACCACCACCAGCGCCAGACCGGTGACCAGCCACGCCCGCGGTTCCTCCATCGCCCCCAGCAACCCACCCAAGTGACCGACGACGTCGGGCAACGGCAGCCCCGCCGTGTCCGCGGCGGTGAAAGGCACCAGCAGCAGCGAACCCGCGCACCACACGATCGCCGCGCGGGTCGCGACCCGCAGTTCCCGGTACGCCTCGGCCGACACCCCGCCCGAGTCCCGCGGCCGGGTGCAGCCCACCACAAAAGCCAGCGATCCCAGGCACACCGCGGCGGCCACGTCCACCAACAGCCGCAGGACCGGCGTGCCCATCGCCACCAGCCGACCGGGGTCGGCGTTGCCCACGGCGCGGTACGGCGAGGCCCCTGCCACGACCGCTACCACGACCACAACGGCCAGGCCCACCACGAGCACGACCGGCCGCACCACGCGTGTCACCCGGACTCCCCTACATCGCGATCAGCATGTAGGCCATACTCGCCGCCATCACTGCCAGCGTGCTCAACACGATTGGCGACGAGTGCGCGGTCAACCCGACCGCCACCGTCGCCGAACCACCCGGCTCGGTGCCTGCCGTGCCGTCGGCGGGGACCGGGCGTAGTGCTGGTACCCGGCTCCACAGCCCCAGCGCCCAGGCCACCGCCTGCCCCGCCAGGTACACCACGAACACTCCGCTTACCGTCGGCGTCCGCACCGGTAGGAGCATGTACACCATCACCACCACATCCAGCGTGGACGCCACCCACAGCGGGTTGACCACCGCCTCCCGGCGCCAATGCGCCGCCGTGGTCGCGGCGAGCGCCACCGCCACGACGACGTAGAGCGCCAGCCCCGACCGGTACAGCGCCTGATGATCCATCCGCGGCAGCAGGTACATCGCCGCCATTCCGGCCGCCATGAGCGTGTGCCCGATATGCCACCAGCGCCGCTGCCCCCGCATGGTGACCACGTGCCTCAGGTGCGCGAAGGCCACCACGACCAGCAGCACCGCCCACACCAGACGCAGCCACTCCGGCAGCAGTGGATTTCGCATCATCATCATTGGGCGGCCTCCACGGAGGACCTGCTTGCCACGGTCCGACCATCGGACACAGTGGGGTGCAGCGCGTCGAGCACACTCTGATGGGTGATCCAGCCCGCCAACTCGTGGTCAGTGGAGAGCACGGGCAGCCCGGTACCGGGAGCGTTCGTCAGTGCGGTCAACGCGTCCGCCAGGCTGGACTCGCACGTCACCAACGGCGGCAGCTCGGCCAGATCCGAAGCGTTGCGGAAACCCAGGTCTGGCTCGTCACTGGCGAGGGCTTCGGCGACCGCACGGGCGGTGACGCACCCGTGGTAGGTCCCGTCCGCCCCGACCACCGGAAGGATCCCGTGCCCGGACACCGCGAGCGCGTGCGACGCCTCAGTCAGGACGGCGCCCTCCGGCAGTGGGTCGGGCAGCGATTCCATCGCGGCGGCCACGGTCGTGCCCGCCAGGCGCCGCGACTCGGGTGAACGCTCGAGGTCCACGCCGCGACGGCGGAGCTTGAGGGTGTAGATCGTGTCACCGCGCAGCAAGGCTTTGCTGGTGAGGGTGGCGACCACGATCGCCGTGAGCATCGGCAGGATGATCGTGTACTGGCCGGTCAGCTCGAACAGGATGATCACCGCCGTGATCGGGGCACGCGCCGCGCCAGCGAAGGCCGCGCCCATGCCGATCAACCCGTACACCCCGGGCGAGGCGGTCAGGCCCGGCAGCCAGGCGTGCACGGCGATACCGAACGCGGTGCCGCCCATTGCCCCGATGAACAGCGACGGCGCGAACACCCCGCCCGAGCCGCCGATCCCGATGGTCAGGCTGGTCGCGACGATCTTGCCGATCAGCAACAGGAGCAGGAACCCGAGCACATATTTGCCTTCGACCGCGTGTTGCAGGACCGGGTAGCCCACGCCGTACATCTCCGGCAACACCAGCAGCAACCCACCCAGTAGCACGCCGCCGACAGCGGGGCGCAGCCATTCCGGGCCGTGCCAGACCCAGTCGCAGACGTCTTCGATCCAGTAGAGCACCCGCGTGAACAGCACCCCGCACCCACCGACCACCACGCCCAGCACCACGAACAGCAGATACTCCACCGGGCTGCGCAAGGTGAACGGGGGCAGATCCAGGAACGCGGTGTTCCCGAATACCGCCCGGCCGACGACGGACGCGGTGACGCTGGAGAGGACCACGGCGCCGAAAGACTCCACCGCGAAGTTGCGCAGGATCAGTTCCATCGCGAAGAACGGGCCCGCGAGCGGTGCATTGAAGGTGGCCGCGATCCCGCCCGCCGCGCCGCAGGCCACCAGCACCCGCAACCGCGACTCCGGCAGCCGGAACGCGCGCCCCAGCGTGGACCCCAGCGCCGACCCGATCTGCACGATCGGCCCCTCACGCCCGACCGAGCCGCCGGAGCCGATGCACATCGCGGACGCCACCGCTTTCACGACGGTGACCTGCGCCGGGATCCGGCCACCCCGCTCCGCGACCGCGTACATCACCTCGGGCACCCCGTGCCCGCGGGCCTCCGGTGCGAACCGGTACACCAAGGGCCCGTACACCAGGCCTGCCAGCACCGGCACGATCAGCAGGAACCACGGCCCCAGCGCTGGAAACCACGGATGCGCCTGCCCGCCCGCGGCCGAATAGTCCGCGTGCCCGGAAAACAGGTGCGTGAACGTCGTGATCAACCAGCGAAACGCCACCGCCCCCAACCCGGACCCGGCACCGATCAGCACCGCCAGCCCCGCCAAGCCCGTCGAGCTTTCCCGCAGCCACCGCCCCACCGACTGGCGAGCCGGCACCCGCACCGCGGTCGTCCCGCGTTCGTACACACCTTCAGCCACCGTCACCGTTGCAGTATGCAACACTTGTCGTGAGCATTGATAGCGGTGGGGTGGTCAGGCGACGCGCGTCACAACCAGAGCGCCTCGGCCTGCTCATGGATCGAGGGCTCGGCACCGGCCTCGGCGAACGCGGTCAGCGCCCGCACCAGCCCCTGCCGTGTGGTGACCGCCATCCGGCCCACGATGCGCGCGATCTCGGCCCGCCGCCGTTGGGTCACCTGCCGCACCACGGCCGCCCCGGTCTCGGTGAGCGACACCACCAGCTCACGGCGCGAGGCCGGGTTCGCAGCCCGGCTGACCAGCTCCGCCGCGACGAGCCGGTCCACCATGCGCGTGGCCGTCGACGGATTGACCGCGAGATACTCCGCCAGCGTCACCAGCTTCAGCGGACCACGGCCCTCCAGCACGACTAACAGGCGGAACTGGGCGATAGTGATCGACTCGTCCACCTCGGCGATCGATCGCGCCGACACGGCCACCAGCAGCCGGGACGCGGTGAGCACGGCATCTGTCACTGCGTCGACATCATCGGCAGCCGGACGCTGGGCGGACCGGCCCGTACGGCCGGGTGTGGCGGAGCTTCGGGGCGGACGGCGAGTCATACCCCGTTTTTACCTGATCCCGGCGACCTGTGCCCTCATCAAGTGTTGCTCAGGGCGACTGTGTCCGGACTGGTACTCGGGGTGCTCACCAACCCGCTGAGCCTTGACCTGACCGAACACCTAGGAGGACGCATGGCCACGAGCGGGTCGACCATCACCATGACGACAGTGAGCTGATCATCAAATCGTCGGTGACCGTGGACGACGGTGATCCGGCGGCATTCACCCTCAAGAAGTCGAGCGGAGAGATCACCATCAATGACGCGGCCACCGGCACGGCGGTCGCCGCGATCGGCAGCACATCACGGCGAACGCGGTGAAGAACGGCGCCATCACGGTGATCGACACCTGACCGGCCGCCGCCCACCACGGTAGCCACCCCGAGGCCCTCCAGCGCTCGCCGCTTCCCGGGTAGCAGCGCCGAGGGGCCTTTCTTGCATGCGGCGCCCTGTTACGTCACGTCATCCTCCAGGCCAGCCGTTCGGCGAAATTCGCGAATACGTTGCTCAAGCTCGGCCAGGCCGGGACCGTATCCGGGGTCGTAGGCAGCGCGCGCAAGCTCCTCAACGGTGCGCTCTGGGTCGAATAACTTCTGCTTGGCACGCGCGAAGTGGTACGCGGCACCCTCGATTGCTTCTTCCCTAGTTCTTTTCATCGCCAGTCCTTCCGAAGCTGGAAAACCACGGACTGTTCGGGCTCCCGCCCGGCTTCGATCGCGGCGGCGGAACGGCGCGAGGAACCCGGCGGGGCAGGGCCGGCGCGCGGGGCCAGCATCGCGGGCATCGTGCGCGGCCATTGGCGTGTGGCAGCGGCGCGCAGGCAGCCCCGCACTCAGCGAGCCCGAACACGTGCCCACTGGAAAGGCGGATTCGCGTGGCGTTGTGCGGCTGCACCTGATGGCACAGCCAGCCGGTGAACACGCCTACCCACACGATGTGGGGCCTCCCCCGGCATCCCCGATGGCACGGAGTACAGCCGCGTAGCAAACCCGCCACCCACTGAGGATGATCTGGTGGTCGTCCCAGCGATAACCAGGGATGATCCCGGGTTCCTGAAGTCCGAGCACCCCAGAAGTCAGGTCGTCGTCGTCGGGCGCCGTCTCAATCGCATGGATCACCGTGTCGCGGCATGTCAACCACCCGTCCGTCACTGCATCGATCTCTAGCAACGGGTCAGTGGGGTCGAACTCGGGCAGCGGAATCTGGCGGATCGCGGCAAGCAGAGCGTCGCGGTTTCGGTTCGCGTCAGACCTAGTCACGGTGCGGCCACCACCGGGTCAGCAGGTCGATTCCCGCGTCAACGAGGGCGGGGTTGCGCGGATCAACAATGTGCACCTCGTGCCACCGCTCGAACCCGATCTTTTCCAGCATCACGCCAGCGCGCAGGCTCTCCAGCTCCGCCAGAACCCGGTCGTCGCACTGGTAGTCGGTGGGGGCTATTCTGCAGGCCGCGAGGCGGGCAGTTGGCGCCATGACGTGGAGCGCGCTCGCCAGCAGCACCCATGCCAGGCCGTGCCGACGCCACGGTTCGGCCACCTCGACGTGGCGAAGGACCACCATCCGTGGCGGCCCGGGGGTGATGCGCTGTTCAAGTTCGTGACACAGGCGGCCGGTCGCGGGGTCGATGACGGTTTCGGCGATGAACTCCAGCGCCCATTCCCCGACGGCCACGCCGTCCAGCAGGTTGTGTTCACCGCTGAGATCAGCGACGAGGAAATGGAGGTCCGCGACGTGCCGCTCGGCGTCGCCGCATACACCGAGCTTGAAGATGTCGGCGGACACATCCCACCGCTCGGGCTGTTCGTCCTCGTCGGCGACGTGCCACCACAGGCGACGGTGCGAAACGGACAGTTCGATCGACAGTGGGTTGGCAGGCAATGTGTCCATGCGGCTCACTCCCCACTGGTCCCACAGCCAGGGCACCCCTCGCTCGGCCACCTCACGTCCATCGCGCTCGCCGTCCACGGCCTCTGAAGACCGCACTTGGTGAGAAGGCAGATGTGGGCGCCGCAGTCGATGTGGCGGACGATCCGGTGCACGACGCCGTACAAGGCCAGCTCCGAGTCGGTGTCCCACTCGGCCTGTGTCATCGTCGCTCCCGAGTCGCTCTCGGCGTGTGGGCCCCCGGGCCATCGCGGGGGAGGGCATGACCCGGGGGCTATCGTCGACGCGCCCCTACATCGCGCCGACGAGCTGTGGCAGCGCCCCCGGCGAGATGGCGGCATCTGCCGGGGGCGCCGCGGCGAGCCACCGGCACCCGGGGGTCGGTCCGGCAGCTCGGGCCGGCGGGAGGGACAGATAGCCACCGGCCAGGCTTGCAGCTGTTAGAACTCGCGGTCGCGCATGGGCTTCCTATCCTCGCTCTTCGTGGCCTTGGTCTCAATAGGCCGATCCGGATTTTTGACTTCGCCGTTCTGATAGCTGAAACTGCTTCGACTTCCGAAGCTGTTCGCGACACTCCGCTCGATAGTCGCCGGCTGCGGTGCCAGTCTCAATCGGCCGTTCGCGTGAACGTACGTGCACGTGCATGCACGAGCTTGCTCGTTGACTCCATTAGTTGATCTTCTAGCGTCGCACCGTGGTTCCCGACGCCGACCCCGATGCCCAGATCGCGCGACACGCGCCGCAAGTGGAGTCTGTGCAGCTCGCCGCGATCCTCGCGGCCCGGATCAAGCGCGGCGACTGGAAGCCCGGGTGGCCGATCACCTCCGAGGAACGGTTGGCGCAGGAGTACGGCCTGGTCCGGAACACTGTCCGTAAAGCAATCAAGCTCCTGGTCAACGAGGGCTACGTGTTCGTTGCTCCGCGGCGAGGTACGTACGTCGCCGAGCACGACGACACTTAGGGCTGCGGGAAGCCTCCAGCAGTCATCGCCGCCCGGCTCGTCCAGCCACAGCGTGTGTTGGCCGCCGGATCCGACCGTCAAGCCGAACCGGTCCCAGCCAGGTCGGGCGAGATCGACCCAGAGTTGGTAGACGTTTGATGCTGCTCCACAGCGGGGTGTCACCGGCCTCGGTCACCGTGCGGTCGGTGAGGCAGACGCATGCCCATGAGCCGTCCGGTGCTGAGAGAAGGTCGGCGCGGCCGGCTGGTAGGTGTCGGGTCTGCACACGCTGCTGGCCAACCAGCGGGCGCACCCCCGGGTCTGGAAACGCCTCGCGCCCCCGCTCGGCTTCCCCACCAACCCCGCCGATCCGCGCTGGCCCGAGATTGCCACCACCATTCGTGCGGTCGCCTTCACCCCGCCACGCCACGTCAGCCGCCTAGCCCGAGAAATTGCGCCTCGCTTTGCCCCAGGAGGACGACGAGTCATCCCCGTCTTTCCCTCCCACGGCAGCCACCTATACTCTGGGCAACTGTTGCACACTGCGGGCATGTCGCGCACGCGGATCGGCCCTCGTGACAAGGATTCTCATGTGGACCATCACGCCACTCTCGCCGGTGGCTCGCGACACCGTCGGCCTAGTCATGCGACTGGGCCTGGCCGCGGTGTGGCTGGTGTCCGGTGCGATCAAGGTGGCCGATCCCGGACAATTCTACTCCGCCGTACAGGCCTACCAGCTCTTTGGTGCCGGCACGGCCAGCGTGCTCTCGGCCGTGCTGCCCTTCCTCGAACTGGGCCTCGGTGCGCTGCTCGTGCTCGGCCTCGGCACCCGGTTGGTGGCCGCGGTGTCGGCCGTGCTGCTCCTCGCCTACATCGCCGGCGTGGCCCAGGCGTGGGCGCGTGGTTTGGCCATCGACTGCGGCTGTTTCGGTGGCGGTGGCCAGGTGACCGCCGGCCAAACCCATTACGGCAGCGAGATCCTGCGCGACCTCGGGTTCCTCATCCTGGCGGCCTGGCTGCTCGTGCGACCCAGAACGCTGCTGTCGGTAGAGGGCTGGCTCACCGGCGACCACCTCGAAAGAAAGCGGGAACATGTCGACCTCTAACGCCCAGCGCAAGCGCCGCAAGGCACAACAGGCCGTCATCTCAGCGCGCCGGGGTCGACGCAACCGCGTCTCGATGATCATCGGCGTGGTGGTGGTCGTCGTGCTGGCTGCGGCCGTGATCGGCGGCGTGCTCTACCAACAGCACCGCAAAGCCGAAGCGGCCCGGGAGGTCATCCCGGTGGCCCACGCGTCGGGAACGTATCCGACTACCGTGGACCGTGCGGGCGCGATTGTGCTGGTGGGTGACGGGTCGGCGAAGGTCACCGTCGACGCCTACGAGGACTTCCTGTGCCCGATCTGCGGCCAGTTCGAACACGCCGATTTCCCCGACCTGGAAAAACATCTCGCCGCCGGTGACGTCAAGGTCCGTTACCACCTGCTCAACCTGCTCGACGACCGCTCCAACCCACCCGGCTACTCGATGAATGCCGCGAACACCGCGCTCGCGGTCGCCACGGTCGTACCGGAGAAGTTCCTCGACTTCCACTACAGCCTCTACCAGAAGCAACCCTCCGAGAACGGCCCGGGCTGGACCCAAGACCAGCTCACCAGCCTCGCCAACCGGCTCGGTGTCAGCGGCGCCGAATTCGACAACCTGATCCAGACTAAGACCTATGGCCGGCAGATCCAGCAGAACCTTAGCGCCGCCGAAAACGACAAATCGCTGTGGCAGACCAGCCAGCAAGGCAGCGGCTTCGGCACACCCACCATCGTCGTGAACGGCAAGCGCGTCGACTGGTCACAGCCGGGTTGGCTGGACAAGGCCGTCACCGCAGGCTAGGTCCGCCGGTGCCGGGCGGGACGACGCTCGAGCCACCCGTGGGTGGCGAGCTTGACGCGGTCCTCCACCACGAACCACACAAGGGCGTAGGCCCAGATCATGCCGGCCCAGCCCCACCCGAGCGGGGTCATGAGCATCCCGTAGACAGCGATGAACGTGGCCACGAGCTGGGTGCCGACGACGGCTGCGAGCAGCAGGTGCGCGGGCCGGGGGCGGGACCAGAAGGGGCCGCGGGTGCGGGTCACGAAGATCGTGAGGTGCCCGGACACGGACAGTTTGAGGTAGATCAGGGTGCGGATGAGATCCTGATTCATGCCGAGCACCGAGTGCGCGAGGGCGAACAGCAGGAATGTTTCCGCAACCCCCATCAGGCCCAGGGCGGTGGCGACGGTGAGCACGGTGCGCATGTCCCAGGCAGCGGGGCGGTCCGAGCCGCGGACCCTGTCGTAGGCGATGGTCAGGATCGCGCCGTCGTTGAGCAGCGCCAGCAGCACGATCATGATGGCGGTGACGGGGAAAAAGTTCATCGCCACGATCGCGAGACTGATCAGCAGCAGCACCTGGATGGTTTCGGCGATCCGGTAGGTGGCGTAGCTGGTCATCCGGGCGAAGATCTCCCGCGCCTGCCTGATCGCGTGCACGATCACCGACAGCCCGGGGCTGAGCAGCACCACATCGGCGGCGGCACGGGCCGCGTCGGTCGCGCTGGCGACGGCGATACCGGCGTCGGCCTGTTTGAGCGCGGGCGCGTCGTTGACCCCGTCACCGGTCATCCCCACGATGTGGCCACGCGACTGCAACAGCCGCACCAGCCGGTACTTGTGCTCGGGGAAGACCTGCGCGAACCCGTCCGCCTCCTCCACCTGGGCAGCCAACGCCGGATCCGCCGCATCGGTGCCGAGCGCCGCGCCGTCGACGATCCGCTCGCCGAGCCCGACCTGGCGGGCGATCTCCCGGCCGATGGCGACCTGGTCACCGGTGACCATCTTGACCTCGATGCCGAGCTCGCGTGCCGCGGTGACGGTTGCGGCGGAATCGTCGCGAGGCGGGTCGGCCAGCGCGAGCAACCCGGCCAGTCGCCAGGGCCCGTCGGATTCGGCGCGGGCGACGGCGAGCGAGCGGTACCCACGGGTGGCGAACTCCTCCGCTTGGCGGTTCATCTCCGCTACGGCCGGGTCCTCACCGCAAAGTTCGGCGATGACCTGGGGCGCACCCTTGCTGACCCGCCGCCCCCGGCCGTCGGCGTCGCGGAGGGTGGCTTCGGTGCGTTTGGTCACCGGGTCGAACGGCACGAACCGGACGATCTCGACGCGCGGCACCTCCCCCGCCGCGGCCAGCACCGCCAAGTCGATCGGGTCCCGATCCTCCGCACGGGAGGCTAGCGCCGCCGTGGCGAGCAGATCACCGATCCCGACGTCCGGCACGCACCACTGGGTAGTCAGGGCAAGCGCGTTCTGGGTAAGCGTGCCGGTCTTATCCGAGCACAGCACATCGACGCCGCCCAGCTCCTCCACCGCCGGGAGATGGCTCACCACCGCCTGCCGGCGGGCGAGCTGGCGGGCCCCGACCGCCATGGTCACCGACAACACCGCCGGCAAGGCCACCGGCACCGACGCGATCGTGACCACCAACGCGAACGTCAGGGTGTCCAGCACCGGATTGCCGCGCGCCAGCGACACCACGACGGTCACGGCGACCAACGCCAGAGCCAGCACGATGAGGTAATGCCCGATCCGCAGCACCGCCCGCTGGAAATGGCTCACTGTGCCCGCGGTCTCCACCAGCGCCGCAGTGCGCCCGAAATACGACGCCGCGCCGGTCGCGTACACCAGCGCGTCGGCCTCACCGCGCACCACCACGGACCCCGAATACAGCACCTCACCGACGCGGCGAGTGACCGGCAAGGACTCCCCCGTCAGCGCGGACTGATCCACGGTGAGCGACACGTCATCGAGCAGCCGCGCGTCGGCGGGCGCCACATCGCGCAGTCGGACCCGTACCACATCGCCCGGCACCAACTCCCGCACCGCCACGCTCAACCAGCCACCATCGCGCAGCACCCGGGCGGTCGCGGCCAGCCGCTGCTTGAGCGCCGCGATCGCCCCAGCCGCCTGGTGCTCCTCGGCGAAGGCCACCACACCGTTCATCGCCAGCAGCACCCCGATGATCACCGCGTCGGTCCAGTGCTCGACGATCAGCGACAACACCAGCGCGACCTCGATCATCCACGGGATCGGCCCCCAGAAATACCCCAGGAACACCAGTAGCGGATGGCGGCGACGCTCGAGAACTTCATTGGGCCCGTAGCGCGCCAACCGTGCCTGCGCCTCAGCGGTGGTCAGCCCGCTTCGAGACGTGCGCAGTTCGCCCAAGGCCGTAGGCAACGGCGCCGCCGCCAGGTCCTGGGTGCTCTTCACCGCCCGTCTCCTTCAGGCTCGGCGTGGGCGAACTACCACCACGGGACACTCGGCGTGATGCACGCAGTGCTCACTGACCGAGCCCAGCAGCATCCCCACTGCCGTGCCATGCCCCCGGCTGCCGACCACCAGCAGATCGGCATCGCGGCTTGCCTCGACCAATACCGTGCCGGCATGGCCCCGCGCCACCCGCGACGTCATGGCCACCGAGTGGCCGCCCTCCGCAACCTCGCCGAGCGCCGTGTCCACGGTCTTGCGCGCCTCCGCAGCCCAGTCGACATCGTCATAGGACGGTGCATAGCCAAAGGTCGCCGGTATCTCCCATGCCGTCACGGCAAGCACTTCGGCTCCCGTCGCACGGGCCTGGCGCACCGCCCACCGCAGCGCGTCGATACTTCCCGGTGACCCGTCCACACCCACGACGATCACCTCGGGCGATTTCCGGACCACTGGCCAACCTCCTCACTCACGGCAGCACTCCGACCCTCGATGACGCACCCACTCGCCAGCAAGGGACGTAGGGCCCCAACCCCGATGGCCGTTGTGCCCTCGGACCCACGTGGCCCACCCGCGCCACCGCGCATGAGACCGGCCATCACGACAGTCGTCCAAGTAGTTGATCCTCCACTGTGGACACTGGGAGATCGCGCCATTAGTTGTTCGCCGAACCGCGATTCCGATGACGAATCGAGAACACCGTCAGGTCGGCGAACAGCCTGCGCCGCAACGCTCGAGCGATCAGAGCGTCGGCGCGAGCTCGCTCAGCCGGTCCGGGCCCCGGCACGAGGTTCCGCATACGGCACGCCGCGCGCAGGCTCTTGACCCCGATTGACGCCTGCGGAAAGCATCGCATAGTGCAATAATTGTCCTGGCGCAGTCGTGGAAGTTGTGATGGCAGCTCAAGACACGGTCCCGATATCGCGACGGTCCGTGGACCCGATATCTCTGGATGGGAGCCGCAACCGAGGGCCAGCTGATGCCGAGCCTGCCCAGCGAGCTGGTGTTCCTGCTCCCAGTGTGGCTGATGACCGACGGCAAGCATCGCGCCGAGCGCCACTGAAACGCGCGACGCATTCTGCGCTCATGGTCATCATCTTCGTGCCCGCCGACGCCCGCGGGGCCAGCGAAATCCCCGCGAGTCAGGCGTCGGCCTCGGGCGGGCCGTAGAGGTAGCGCTGGTAGATCGTCACCCACACGTCGAGCTCCTCGAGCTGTCGCGCTGCCTGCCGCCCGCTGTCGGTCAGCTCGAACCGTGCCGAAGCTTCCGGGCGCGCGTCCCAGGTGCCCCGTACACCGCACCGGGCGACGAGCTGATGCGCCGCCAGCACCCGCAGCGCGGCCTCAGTCGCCCGCCGTCTCGCCCGCGCCAACGCCCGTAGCTCGCTCAGCGATAGCCGCCCGATCGCCAAATATTCGATAAGGATGATCGCCAGGGGACAGGACAGGAGGTCGGCCAGGACCGGGTCGAGGTCGCCCTCGTGAAACATCAGGCTCTGGCCACCTTCGTTGTATCGAGCAGAGGGTGCGTCGGGAGTTCGTCCACAAGGTAGGTACACCCGCGCGGGGTTTCGTGGTGTTTGACACATCCCTAACGGCCTGTGCCCCCGCGGACCGCAAGTTTTTGACGGAATTTTGATGCCTCGCTCCCGGTGGTCAAGCGGAGGCTTACCTACTCTGCGGTCGTGCGATCTCCGACCTCGGTACTCAAGCGGCTGGTGCTCGGCCGCCCGTTCCGCAGCGACCAGCTGCACCAGGAGCTGCTGCCCAAGCGGCTGGCACTACCGATCTTCGCCAGCGACCCGCTTTCCTCGGTCACCTACGCCACCCAGGAGATCCTCCTGGTTCTCTCCCTGGGCGGGATCGCGCTGCTGCACCTGACACCCTGGGTCGCGCTCGCCGTGGTGGTGCTGCTGATCGTGGTGGTGCTGTCCTACCGGCAAGTGGTCCAGGCATATCCCAGCGGCGGCGGCTCCTACGAGGTCGCCTCCCACAACCTGGGGCCCACCGCCGGGCTGGTGGTCGCTGGCGCGCTCTTGGTCGATTACGTCCTGACCGTGGCGGTGTCGGTCGCGGCTGGAGTGGACAACATCATCTCCGCGGTTCCGGAGCTCAACTCCTACCGGGTACTGATCAACATCGTGTGCATCGCGCTCCTAACCGCCATGAACCTGCGCGGAGTACGCGAGTCCGGCCGCGCCTTCGCGGTCCCCACTTACGCATTCGTGGCCGGCGTACTGATCATGGTCGCGGTCGGGCTGATCCAGGCCGTACTCGGGCACGCCCCGGTGGCCGAAAGCGCACATTACGACATCCACGCCGAACAGGTCGGACTGTCCAGTCTGGCGCTGCTGTTCCTGTTGCTGCGGGCCTTTTCCTCGGGCTGCACGGCGTTGACTGGGGCGGAGGCGATCTCCAACGGGGTGCCCGCGTTCCGCAAGCCAAAGGGTCGCAACGCCGCGCGCACGATGAGCGCAATGGGCATCCTGTCGATCATCATGTTCAGCGGCATCACCGTGCTGGCCCTGGTCTCCCAGGTCAAGATCGCGGAGAACACCTGCGACCTCGTCGGTTTCGCCGGCAACTGCGAAACCGACGCGCAGCGTACGGTCATCGCGCAGATCGCCGCCGCCGTGTTCGGCGGCGACCACAGTGTCGGCTTCTACTACCTGCAGGCCACCGCCGCGCTGATCCTGATCCTGGCGGCGAATACCGCGTTCAACGGGTTCCCGCTGCTCGGCTCGATCCTCGCCCAACACCGGTACCTGCCCCGGCAATTGCACACCCGCGGCGACCGCCTCACCTTCTCCAACGGCATCATCCTGCTCGCCCTCGTCGCCGCCCTGCTGATCTACGTGTTCGCAGGCTCCACCACGAAGCTGATCCAGCTCTACATCATCGGCGTATTCACCTCCTTCACCCTCTGCCAGGCCGGCATGGTCCGGCACTGGAACCGCGAACTCCAAACGGCCACCACCTCGGCCGAGCGGCGACGCATCCACCGCGGTCGTGTCATAAACGGGTTCGGTGCCTGCTTCACCGGGGTCGTCCTGGTGGTCGTGCTGATCACCAAGTTCGGCCACGGCGCCTACCTCGTGGTGATCGCGATCCCGGTGTTGTTCGGGATCATGGTCGCTATCCGTCGCCACTACCAGCGCGTCCGCGAGGAACTTACCCCGGACGAGGCCAGCGCATTGCTACCCAGCCGGGTCCACGCGGTCGTGTTGATTTCCACCCTGCACAAGCCCACTCAGCGCGCAATGTCCTTCGCCAAAGCCGCTCGGCCGGACACGCTGACCGCGATCACCATCAACGTGGATGACGCCGAGACCCGCGAACTGCAGCGGCAGTGGGAAAAGTACGGCATCAAGGCGCCGTTGAAGGTGCTCGAATCCCCGTACCGCGAGATCACCCGCCCGGTCCTGAACTACGTCAAGAACTTGCGCCGCGACAGCCCCCGTGACGTGGTCTGCGTCTACATCCCCGAGTACGTCGTCGGGCACTGGTGGGAAAACCTCCTGCACAACCAGAGCGCATTGCGGTTGAAGGGCCGACTGCTGTTCGAACCCGGCGTTATGGTTACCAGCGTCCCCTGGCAGCTGCGTTCCAGCGACCGTCGCGACCTTGAGCGCGCCGACCGCGTTCCCGGCGACGTGCGCCGCGGCATCCCCTAACGGTTGTCCACAGTGGACCCTTGACCCACTGGTGGCGAGGCCGGTGATGCGGCGCCAGTGATCAGCTCTCAGGGTGGCCCAGGCCGAGGGCCGTGTTCATAGTGCGGGTCTGTGCGAAGTGGAGGGCTTCGAGGTCGTCGGCGTGCCGGTGCGGAGGTCGACGAGTTCGGTCACGCGGGGATCCAGCTGCGGCACCGAGGACGCCGCGCTCAGCGCGGTGCGGACGGTCGCGGATGCGGTGGCGAGAGCGGCGTGATGGGCGCCCAGGCGGGCAGCGGAGATGGCCTGCGACCCGGCGGGGGTCGCGTGGTCGCGCCGTGCGATGACGGTGGGGAGGACCGTCGGGACCCGCAGGGGTCCGCTGATACAGCGTCTCGACCTCGTCCCACCGTTGTGCCGGGGAGGACCGGTCGCGCGGGCGGTCGCCGCGCACACCGCCAGTGTCACCTGGAAGACCAGGTCGGCCAGCACGGCGATGCCCTGGAGCCGGCCGGTGTCGGCCGGCTCGCTGATCAACGTCGGATCCAGTTCGAACACCTCGAGCGCCCGCCGGCAGGCGCACGCCAGCCCGGAGAGGATCTCCCGGGCCCGGGCCTGTCCGGGATTGTCTCCGCACTAGCGGTCGAGCTGGCTTTCGCAGCCTGCGGCCGCGCCGACAAGCTGTTGCCGGGCATGCTCGGCCGCTGTCGGGATGCTCGTCACCGCCCCAGTGTCGCAAACACAGGGGTCATGCGCGGCGACGCTGATCTTGTGACGCTCGCCGGCATGACGGCCTGCCGGTTTGACCTTGACACGATCTTTGCGGCATCTTTACGGGCGGCGCGCCGGGAAGTCTGGTCGGCACCCCGTCTCCGAGGTCCGGGGCCGGGTTGGGCGGCTACAGCGGGAGTGTCCTGGTGGCGTTGGTTCTCGCATTCGGCGTGGTGCTGCTGATCAGCGTGTCCCTGTCGGGGATCGCGGCCCGCACGGTGCTGTCCACGGCGTTGCTGTTCCTGCTCGCCGGCGCCTTGATCGGGCAGGGCGGGTTTGGACTGATCGCCATCCACCCCACCGATCCCCTGGTGAGCACGCTGGCGGACATCGCGCTGTTCACGGTGTTGTTCACCGACGGGCAGCGAGCGAGCCTGCCCGCGCTGCGGGAAAGTTGGCGGCTCTCGGGCCGGGCACTGGGGCTGGGCATGCCGCTGACCATGGTCGGGATCGCCCTGCCCGCGCATTTCCTCACGGGCTTGGACTGGCCCACGGCCCTCCTGCTGGGCGCCATTCTCTCGCCGACCGATCCGGTGTTCGCCTCGGCAATCGTCGGGCGCGCCGACGTGCCGCTGCGGCTGCGGCGGCTGCTCAATCTCGAGTCCGGGCTCAACGACGGGCTGGCGCTGCCGTTCGTGCTGATCTTCCTGGCCACCGCAGCGCACGAGCAGTCACATCTGGGCACCGTGGCGATCGAACTGGTCGCGGGCCTCGTGCTGGGGATCGTGATCCCGGCCCTGGTGGCGCTCGCGTGGCGGACACGGCTGCTCACCGCGGAGCCTCGGTTACAGGCGCTGGGGCCGGTGGCGATCGCGGTGCTGCTGTACGCGACCTGTCACCTGACCGATGCCAACCCGTACCTGGCCGCGTTCGCGGCCGGGGCGACACTGGCGACGCTGGACCGGGTCGCGGCCGAGCATTTCGAACCCTTCGGCGACCTGGTCTCGGAGATCACCAAATTCGCCGCGCTGCTGGTGTTCGGGGCGCTGATCACCCCCGAACGCCTGTCGCACCTGACCCTCGGGGGCTGGGCACTGGCCGTGGTCGTGATCGTGCTGGTGCGCCCGGCGGCGATGTTGCTGTCGCTGCTGGGTACGCCGCTGTCGAGGCGTGAGCAGACCACCGCGGCGTGGTTCGGGCCGAAGGGCTTCGCCTCGGTGGTGTACGGGCTGCTGGCGCTGCAGTCCGGCATCGCCGACGCCGAGACCGTGTTCGACCTGGTCGCCGTGACGATCGCGCTGTCGATCGTGCTGCATTCCTCCACCGACGTACCTGTCGCCCGTGCCCTGCGGGTCGAACCACACGACAACCTGCCGACCGGCACACCCGACCAGGACAACGCGGTCGTGCCCCCTCAAGAACACGACAAGAACGATCAGGGAACGGGGACATGACCGACCGATTCGCCGTAGGCTCGCGGTATGCACGCATCACAGATGGCCGAGGAATTCCCCGTGGTCACGGTGGACTCCGACGCCCTGGAGGCCGTCCAGCTGCTGGCCGACCGCCGGCTGCCTGGCATCGTGGTCACCGACGAGACGGGGTGTCCGTGCTCGATCCTGCCGGCTTCGCAGGTGGTGCGGTTCTTGGTGCCCCGCTATGTGCAGGACGACCCGTCGCTGGCCGGGGTGCTCTCGGAGTCGATGGCCGACCGGATCGCCGACAAGCTCGCGGGCAAGACCGTCAAAACCCTGCTACCCGACGACAAGACCGAGGTGCCCACGGTGCAGGCCGACGACACCATCGTCGAAGTCGCGGCGACGATGGCCAGGCTGCGCTGCCCGCTGGCCGCGGTGGTGGCCGGCCGCGACCTGGTCGGAGTGATCACCGCCTCCCGCCTGCTGGAACTGGCACTGGCCCCGCGCTGACGCCTGGGGCGGTGCGATGAGCACCGTATTCGCCATCACCGTCTTCGTACTCGCCTATCTGCTGATCGCCACCGAACGCATCCCGAAAATGGTCGCCGCGCTGGCCGGCGCCGGGCTCGTGGTCGCGTTCGGCGTGGTCGGCTCGGACGAGATCTTCTACTCCCACGACACCGGCATCGACTGGGACGTCATCTTCCTGCTGTTCGGGATGATGGTCATCGTCGGGATCCTGCGCCGCACCGGCGTGTTCGAATACACCGCCATCTGGGCCGCCAAACGCGCCAAGGGCTCCCCGCTGCGCGTGATGATCCTGCTGGTGCTGATCACCGCGGTCGCGTCGGCCTTCCTGGACAACGTCACCACCGTGCTGCTGATCGCGCCCGTCACGCTGCTGGTCTGCGACCGACTCGGGATCAGCCCGGTGCCATTCCTGATCGCCGAAGTCCTCGCCTCCAACATCGGCGGCGCCGCCACCCTGATCGGCGACCCGCCGAACATCATCATCGCCAGCCGCTCCGGGCTGACCTTCAACGACTTCATCGTGAACATGGCCCCGATCGTGGCCATCGAACTCGTGGCCTTCACCGTGATCCTGCCGTGGCTGTTCCGCGGGTCGTTCACCGCCGACCCGCAGCGGGTCGCGGACGTGATGGCCCTCAACGAGCGCGAAGCGATCCGCGACACCCGGCTGCTGATCAAGTGCGGCGTCGTCCTGGCCGCGGTGTTCGCCGGGTTCATCGGGCACTCGGTGTTCCACCTCGAACCCTCGGTGGTGGCGCTGCTCGGGGCGGGGGTGCTGGTACTGATCTCCCGGACTCGGCCGCGGGACTACCTGGCGAGCGTGGAATGGGAGACCCTGCTGTTCTTCGCCGGCCTGTTCGTCATGGTCGGCGCCCTGGTCCACACCGGGGTGATCGGCCAGCTCGCCGAACTCGCCGCGACGGCCACCGGTGGCAACGCCCTCGTCGCGGTGATGCTGATCCTCGTGGTGTCGGCGCTGCTGTCCGGCGTGATCGACAACATCCCCTACGTCGCCACCATGAGCCCGCTCGTCGCCGACCTGGTGCAGGGAATCGGCAATCCCACCCATGCCGAAGCGCTGTGGTGGTCGCTGGCCCTGGGTGCGGACTTCGGGGGCAACCTCACGGCCGTGGGAGCCAGCGCCAACGTCGTCATGCTCGGCATCGCCAAACGCGAAGGCGTCCCGATCTCGTTCTGGGAATTCACCAAGAAGGGGGCGATCGTCACCGCCCTCACCATCCTGCTCGCCGCGCCGTACCTGTGGCTGCGCTACTTCCTGCTGTCCTAGAAGGCCATGGCCGCGATACCCTCACCCCAGTCCCGAGCACACAACGAAGTGGCGCCACACCATGACACAGCTGCTGCCGACCCTCGCGCTGATCGCCGCGTTCCTGCTGATCACGCTCACACTGCGGGCAGCCCACAAGCGGCACCTGCCCCGCTGAGGCAGCGCTGCGCGATGCAGGCGCAAGCGCCGTCATCGCAGCCTTAGGGCGACATTCCACCAACTCGTGGTTGAGAACACCAAGAACCCCGTTTGGGTGACGGCCGCCGCGTTGACCAAATCCGGTGGCCACGAGGCTGGCGCCAGGTCCGCCACGGCAGAGCAACGAGTCAGTTGCACGGGGAATAGGAAAGCTCAGTTCGTCGCAGCGAGGACTAGGGGGAGCACCTGTTCGCTGCCTGCTTGGCGGAGGAGCCGAGCAGCGACGGCAAGGGTCCAGCCAGAGTCGGTGTAGTCATCCAGGAGTAGGACAGGGCCTGGAAATCGCGCCAGGGCGCCAGCCAGATCCTCAGGGACGGTGAAGGCGCCGGACAGCGCCATGAGGCGTTGGGCGGAATTGCTGCGGCGCGCCGTATGCGCACCGCTTTGGCCCGTGTAGGCCAGAGTGCCCAGGAACGGGATGCGTCCGATTCGCGCAATCCCCTGGGCGAGGGAGCCGACCAACTGGGGGTGGGTAACGGACGGCACAGCAACGACTCCCGCCGGCCGGGCAGCAGCGTCCGGGGCGTTCGAAGCCCAGCCGCCCGGAGTGCGCGCCCAGTCGGCGACGACCGCCACCGCAGCCCGCAGGACAGCCTCGGGAACCGGCCCGTCAGGTGCGTTCTCGGCCACCAGCGGGCGCAGCCGGTTGCCCCAGCCGATGTCCGAGAGCCGCCCCAGGGCACGCCCGGTGGAAGCCTGTTCCTTGGCCGATATACGCCCCTTGAGGTCGATGCCCAATGCAGGCATGCCTGTCGGCCACATCCGGCGCGGCTCAACCTCCACCCCCGGGCGGTCCAGCTCCTGCACCGCGTCTAACAGTATCTCCGCTGAAACAGCTGAATCGACCCACGTGCCCACGCAGTTGTCGCAACGCCCGCACAGGGCCGCGCCCTCGTCGTCCAGCTGCCGGCGCAGGAAATCCATCCGGCACTCGGCCGTGCGCACATAATCGCGCATGGCCTGTTGCTCGGCCGCCCGCTGCCGGGCGACCCAGGCGTACCGCTCGGAGTCGTAGACCCACTGCTCGCCGGTGGAGATCCACCCGCCCTTCACCCGCTTGACCGCGCCGTCGACATCCAGCACTTTCAGCATCGTCTCCAGTCGACTCCGCCGAAGATCCACCAGCGCCTCCAGGGCCGGCACGGACAGCGGCCGTCCCGCACTGGCGAGGGCCGAAAGGGTCTGGCGAACCTGCGCCTCGGATGGGAAGGCGCTATCGGCAAAGTAGCGCCAGATCGCCTCGTCCTCCTTGCCTGGCAGCAGCAGCACATCGGCGTGCGCCACGTCGCGCCCGGCCCGCCCCACCTGCTGGTAGTAGGCGATTGGCGAGGACGGCGCACCGAGATGGACCACGAAACCCAAGTCCGGCTTGTCGAAACCCATACCCAGCGCCGAAGTCGCGACCAGCGCCTTGACCCGGTTCGCCAGCAGGTCAGCCTCAGCCTGCAGCCGGTCGGCGTTCTCAGTGCGCCCCGTATAGGAGGCCACCCGGAAGCCGCGCTGCCGCAGAAAGAAGGCAGCCTCCTCGGCTGCGGCCACCGTCAGCGTGTAGATGATCCCGGAGCCCGTCAACTCGTCCAGATGCTCTGCTAGCCACGCAAGACGGTGCGCGGCATCCGGTAGCCGTACCACCCCCAGTCGCAGGCTTTCCCTCTCCAGCGGGCCGCGCAGCACCAGGGCCTCGCCAACGCCGGTACCCAACTGCTCAGCCACATCCGCAGTGACCCGCGCATTGGCGGTCGCCGTGGTGGCCAGCACCGGCACACTGGGGGCAAGCTCAGCGAGCATCGCCCGCAACCGACGGTAGTCGGGCCGGAAGTCGTGGCCCCAGTCGGAGATGCAGTGCGCCTCATCCACCACCAGCAGACCGGTCGTGGCCGCGAGCTTGGGCAACACCTGCTCGCGAAAATCCACAGAATTAAGGCGTTCCGGACTTACCAGGAGAACGTCGGTCTCACCGCGCTCAACCTCCTCGTAGATGGTGTCCCATTCCTCTGGGTTGGCCGAGTTGATGGTGCGCGCCCGGATACCGGCCCGCGCCGCAGACTCGACCTGGTTGCGCATCAGCGCCAGCAGCGGCGAGACGATCACCGTCGGACCGGAGCCGCGCCGACGCAGCAGAGCGGTGGCAACGAAGTACACCGCCGACTTGCCCCAGCCAGTGCGCTGCACCACCAGGGCGCGCCGACGCTCCTCGACCAGTGCCGCCACCGCCTGCCACTGATCCTCCCGTAATCGCGCCGAACCCCCTGCGTCACCGACAAGCTCAGCAAGGACGGCATCGGCTTCAGCACGGAGCTCCAGATCGCCCATGCCCCCATACAACCCGATCGCAACAACGGACTGCCAGGTAACCCAGTGCGACAAGGCTTACACGAACGGTCTACCTGCCACGCACCGACCCAGGATGCCCAGGGCCGAGCACTCGGGCCACCACCACCCCCGATCGGCACGTTTTCGCAGTTCAGGACTCCAACTCCACTGGGAATTTGAATGTCCCCTCAGCTCTGTAGCCCGACGGCCTGCTGTTGGTGGTCTGGCGTCTGTGTGTCCGCCGGTGTCGCCACCACCCCCGGCGGGGAGCCGGACGTCCACGCCGATCTGCAGCTCGACGTGGTCGGCGGCCAGCTCCGTGGACCGAGCGACAGTGATCCCGCCGCCGAGCGATAATGGGGGATTACCACCGAGATCCCGCAACACGCCACCTCTTCACGCCTTGCCCGCCAAATCCGTGATTTCCCCGCGCGCACGCGTGTGAGACGCCTCGCCGAGCTTGTGCCGGGCGCTTATCCTGGGGTGGTACGTGAGCCGCGAGTGTAGGTACTCCTTCACCACGCCGCGCTGGCCCACCACGGCGATCCGGTCCCGGCTGCCGCCGCCCTCAGCCTTTCACTGCTTCGGTTGGCCGCCCAGGACGCCGATGTACCATCGGTTCGGCCGGGGATTCCGGTCGAATACCTTGAACGAATACGTCGTATAGCACCAGACAGCGAGAATCTGGCCAGGTCCCAGCGTGATGTCCTTCCAGAACGAGACTTCCTTCCCCGCATCGCTCACCACAAACGTGAGCCGGTGGACACCGGGCGGGAGGTCGGTCCATATGACAGCACGGTTGTCCACGCTCCCTGCATACAATTCGCGCGCGCCTTCGCGAACGTACACGAATCGCAAATACCGGTAACCGGAACGGTTACTTGACGGAATCACGGAGTAGGCAAGCAACCCCGTTCTGCCCTCACGCCGCACCCTCTTCAGCTTCATGCGTGCCCGCCAGACCAACTGGCGCTCAATCAGCGGGCGCTCTTCATTGGTGTCTGGCATCTCACCTGCTCCCTCAACGCACTGCCACTCATGACCCCAGTCGATTCCGGTCGCCCGCAGCCGACATATTACAGCCACCTGCGATGGAATAGCCTAGTGAGGCGATATTCTGCAGCCACGCGCCGACGTTCAGACCCCTCGATGCCTGCCGGTAGGCCCACCGGCCTACCGCAGAGCCCGCACCTTCGGACAACTTCGATAGAGCCTTTGCGCCTGCTGCGAATCCGTAACCAGCTACTCCGGCGCCGATACGTGCCACGCTCACGGCACAGCCCGCCACGCCGCCCGTTTGGCAAGTGTATCTCGCGTCGGCTATTGACAGGGCTGTATCCGCATAAAACAGCCCGTTTCCAATTGCGCTCGCGGTTGTCGTGACCACTGCGCCGATGGCCGTATCAGCCAACAGGGTGCCGCCGACGAATTAACCGACGACTGGGATTGCCAGCGATGCCACACCCAGTCCGATTTCGAATGCGGTTCGATGGTCCCAGACGAAGTGGGCAGCCGAACACGCCCAGCTCGCCCACGACCAGCACATGCCGCTCGGATCCGTAAGGTCGAGAGGATTTCCCTGAACGTAGGGACTGTTGGATCTTCGGTGGTGCGCCGCTCGTGGCAACCCTTCAACGTCTGGCAATGCCAATAGCGAGGTTCACTGAACCGACCCAGTAAAGGCCAGAAGAGAGCAAAGCCGTGCACGCCTCCGGAGCGGAGCCTCTCGCCGCGATCGACCTCTTCGTAGATGGTGTCCCATTCCTCGGGGTTGGCCGAGTTGATCGTGCGCGCCCGGATCCCGGCCCGTGCCGCAGACTCGACCTAATTGCGCATCGGCGCCAGCAGCCGCGAGACGATCACTATCGGACCGGAGCCGCCACAACCACTCCCATCGGCACGTTTTCGCAGTTCAGGACCCCAACTCCACTGGGAATTTAAATGTCCCCTCAGCTCTGTAGCCCGGAACGGCTCAACAACCCCGAATTCCGGGACACGGTGCTGCCGAAGCTGACCGCAGGCGCGGGCCTGCTGGTGGTGGACGAGGCGCACTGCATCTCCGACTGGGGACACGATTTCCGGCCGGACTACCGGCGGTTGCGCACATTGCTGGCCGGATTGCCGGAAGGGGTTCCGGTGCTCGCCACCACGGCCACCGCGAACGACAGGGTGGTCACCGACGTCGCCGAGCAGCTGGGCGTGGGCGACGGCGGGGAAACACTGGTGCTGCGCGGCACTTTGGACCGGGAGAGCCTGCACCTGTCGGTGACCGAACTGCCGAGCCCGGAGGCACGGATCGCGTGGCTGGCCGAGCAGCTCGCCGAGCTGCCGGGGTCAGGGATCATCTACACGCTCACCGTCGCCGCGGCGCACGACATCGCCGGGCTGTTGCGCGAACACGGCTATCCGGTGGCCGCGTACACGGGCAAGACCGATCCCGCCGAACGCGCCGCGGCGGAGGACGACCTGCTGGCGAACCGGGTCAAGGCGCTGGTCGCCACATCGGCGCTGGGCATGGGGTTCGACAAGCCGGACCTGGGTTTCGTGGTGCACCTCGGCGCCCCGTCTTCGCCGATCGCGTACTACCAGCAGGTGGGCCGCGCCGGGCGCGGGGTCCGGCATGCCGAGGTGATCCTGTTGCCCGGCAAGGAAGATCGAGAGATCTGGAACTACTTCAGTTCGCTGGCCTTCCCGGACGAGCGGCGGGTGAGCCAGGCGCTGGACGCTCTCGCGCGAGCCGATCGTCCACTTTCGACAGCCGCGCTGGAACCGTTGGTGGAGCTGTCCCGGTCGCGCCTGGAGATGGTGCTCAAGGTGCTCGATGTCGACGGCGCCGTGCGGCGGGTCAAAGGCGGCTGGGAGTCCACTGGCCAGGAATGGCGCTACGACGCGGAAAGGTACGAGCGGGTGGGCCAGGCACGCGCGGCGGAGCAGCGCGCGATGCTCGACTACCAGCAGACGCCCGGCTGCCGGATGGAGTTCCTGCGGCGCCAGCTGGACGACCCGTACGCGGAGCCGTGCGGCCGTTGCGACAACTGCACCGGGCAGCGCCGCACAACGGAGATCGCGGCAAGCGTGGTCGAGGCGACAGGCCAACGGCTGCAGCGGCCGGGGGTCGAAATCGCGGCGCGGCGTCAGTGGCCGAGCGGGCTGGGCACGCTGGACGTGCCCTTGTCGGGCCGGATCCCGAAGGACGAGCAGGCGGGTTCCGGTCGTGCGCTGGGCAGGCTCACCGATGTCGGCTGGGGTAACAGGCTCCGCGAGCTCGTCGGCAGCAACGCCAAAGACGCCGAGGTGCCGGCCTCGGTGTTCCAGGCCTGCGTCGCGGTGCTGGCGGCATGGGAATGGAAGCAACGTCCGGTCGCCGTCGTCGCGCTGCCGTCCGGTACCCGGCCGAGGCTGACGGCCAGTCTCGCGGAAGGGCTGGCAGAGGTGGGGCGGCTGCGCTTCCTGGGCACGCTGGAGGCGCACGGTGAGCCGCCGCGCCGGGCCAACAGCGCGCTCCGGGTCGCGGATCTGTTGCCACGGCTGGCTTTACCACCCGGCCTGAAGCAGGAACTGTCCGGTGTGGACGGTCCGGTGCTGCTCGTGGACGACGTGGTGGACACCGGCTGGACGATGACGATGGCCACCCGGTTGCTGCGCCGGGCCGGCGCCGGGGAGGTGCTGCCCTTCGCCTTGGCAAGTACCGCCTGATTCGCCGGAGACCTTCCGAAACGCCTTGTTGTGTGGCAATCTCCCACCAACCGGCAGTGGCGTGGAGGTCCCCATGACCGAGTCGAAAGCAGTGACGGGTTCGGCGGTCCGGCATCGGCTGCCGGTCCGGAAACTGTTCGCCGCGAGCGTGGGCAATGCGCTGGAATGGTTCGACTGGACCATCTACGCCACGTTCAGCATCTACTTCGCGACGGCCTTCTTCCCTTCGGGCAACGAGACACTGGCGCAGATCAACACCTTCGCCACCTATGCGCTGGCGTTCTTCTTCCGTCCGCTGGGCGGGGTGCTACTGGGCAGATTCGCCGACGTGCGGGGCCGCAAGCCGGCGATGATCCTGACCATCAGCCTGATGGCCGGGGGTTCGGTGGTGATCGGCATCCTGCCGACGTACCACATGGTCGGCTGGCTGGCGCCGGTACTACTGGTGCTGGCGCGGATCGCCCAGGGCCTGTCACTGGGCGGCGAGGTGTCCAACGCCTCGGCCTACCTCGGGGAGATAGCGCCGCCCGCGTGGCGGGGCCGGTACTCGTCGTTCTTCTACATCTCGACGGGTTCGGCCGTGTTGATCGCCTCGGTACTGGGCTTCGTCCTGGCGCGCACGATGGACAAGGCGGAATTGAACTCCTACGGCTGGCGGATCCCGTTCCTGCTGGGCGGGGTGCTCGGCGCGATCGGGCTGTGGCTGCGGCGCAGCCTGTCCGAGACGGAACTGTTCGAACAGAGCAAGACGACGGCGCAACGGGTGCGCAGGCCGCTGCTGGCCACCCTGCGGAACCACCCGAAGGCGGTCGGGCAGCTCGTGGGCATCACCATGCTGTCCACGCTCTGCTACTACACGTTCTTCAGCGCGCTCACGCCGTTCGCGGTGAAGACACGGCACGCGGGCGACGTGGACGTGTTCCTCGCGCTGTCGATCGGCACCGCGCTGTTCGTCGTGCTGCAGTACCCCTACGGGATGCTGTCGGACCGGTTCGGGCGGAAACCGCAGCTGCTCGTGTGGTCCGGGGCGATGGCGATCCTGATCGTGCCACTGTCCACTTTGGTCCGTCCGGGGCTCGGTGGGCTGGTCGTGGTGTTCTGCGTCGGGCTGGGCCTCTACGCGGCCCTGTCCTCGCTGGCACCGGCGATCATGAGCGAGCTGTTCCCCACGACGTTGCGGGGGCTGGGCATCGGCGCCTGGTACAACCTGACCGTGGCCGTGTTCGGCGGCACCGCGCCGCTGCTGATCAGCGCGCTGGCCGCGGCGGACGCCTCTATCGCGTTCTTCTGGTACGTGGCCGGGGCGGCGGCGATCGCGTTCGTGGTGATCCTGACCCTGCCCGAAACCAAGGGCAGCGAACTAAGGTGACGTGCGGCGGAACGGGACGAGGTCGTCGGCGTGCACGACCTCGCGCCGTTGCTCGGGCGGCAGCTCGTGGCTGGAGCGGCCGATCAGATCGGGCAGCTCCCCCGCGTCGAAGGCCACCACGCCGCGGGCGACCACACGCTGTGCGGTGTCGACGAGTTCGACCACGTCACCGGCCTGGAAATCGCCGTCCACGCCGGTGATCCCGGCGGCGAGCAGGGAACGTCGCCGCCGCACCACGGCGGCGACGGCCCCGTCGTCAAGCTGCAGCCGGCCGGTGGGGCCGGCCGCATAGCCCAGCCAGAACCGGCGGGCGGAAAGCCTGCTGTCCGCGGCGACGAACGCCGTCCCGACCTCGGCTGTGGTCAGCGCGCGATCCGCCTGGTCCGCGGCGGCCAGCAGCACGGGGATCCCGGCCGCGGCGGCGGTGCGCGCGGCGGCCAGCTTGGACACCATGCCACCGGTGCCGAGCCCGGAGCTGGACATGCCGACCGCGATGCCGTGCACGTCGGAATCCCCGGCGACTTCGGTGATCTTGCGGGTGGCGCCGTCGCGGGGGTCCCCGTCGTACAGACCGTCCACATCGGACAGCAGGACGAGCGCGTCGGCGCCGATCAAATGCGCCACCAATGCGGCCAGCCGGTCGTTGTCGCCGAAGCGGATTTCCTCGGTGGCCACCGTGTCGTTCTCGTTCACCACCGGCACCGCGCCCAGCGCCAGCAGTCGCGAGAGCGTGCGCTGCGCGTTGCGATAGTGCGAGCGGCGGACCACGTCGTCAGAGGTCAGCAGCACCTGCCCGACCGTGAGCGAGAACCGGCCGAAGGACTCCGCGTACGCGTGGGCGAGAGCCAACTGCCCGACGCTGGCAGCGGCCTGCTGGGTGGCCAGATCGCGGGGCCGCTTCTTCAGCGACAGCGGAGCGAGCCCGGAACCGATCGCGCCCGAGGACACCAGCACCAGCTGGCTGCCCCGCGCTATCCGGCCCGCGACCGCGTCCACGAGCACGTTGAGCCTGTCGACATCCAGGCCCGCGCCCGCCGTGGTGAGCGCGGACGAACCGACCTTGACGACGATACGTTCAGCCGCGGCGACGGCTTTCCGGGTGCCGCTCACGCCTCGTCGTCCTCGTCGTCCTCCACCTCGTCGGGGACGCCTTCCCGGCGGATACGGCGGGCTTCCTTGCGCTCGGCGGCGCTGATCCGGCTGTGGTCCTCCAGCCGCACGTCCGTGCCACGGCCGGACAGGTGCTGCACGACGCCCGGCGTGGACGGTTGCCAGTCGAACGTGACGCCGCCGATGGTGACCGGACAGCCCGGCTTCGCACCCTGGCGAGCGAGTTGTTCTTCCACCCCAAGGCGGTTGAGGCGATCGCCGAGGTAGCCCACGGCCTCGTCGTTGGCGAAGTTCGTCTGCCGGATCCACCGCTCGGGGCGCACACCGCGCACCACGAAACCGCCCGGCTCCTCCGGGTCCGGCTCCACCGTGAACCCGGCGTCGTCCACCGCCACGGGCCGCAGCACGATGCGTTCCGCCTCGGGGGCAGGTTGCTCGGCGCGGTGCTTCTCGACGATGGCGCCGAGCGCGAAAGTCAGCTCCCGCAAGCCTTTCCGGCTCGCGGTGGACACCTCGAACACCGGCAGCCCGCGTGCCTCCAGCTCGGGCTTGACCATCTCGGCCAGCTCCGCGGCGTCCGGCACGTCGATCTTGTTCAGCACCACGACCCGGGGCCGGTCGCCCAGCTCGCCGCCGAGCGCCGGGGTGTAGCGGGCCAGTTCCGACTCCAGCGCGTCCATATCGGACAGTGGGTCGCGGCCAGGGTCGTACGTGGCGCAGTCGACGACGTGCACCAGCACGGCGCACCGCTCGATGTGGCGCAGGAAATCGAGGCCGAGGCCCTTGCCCTCGCTGGCACCCGGGATCAGCCCCGGCACGTCGGCCATCGTGAACACGGTGTCCCCCGCCGTGACCACGCCGAGGTTGGGCACCAGCGTGGTGAACGGGTAATCGGCGATCTTCGGCTTCGCCGCGGACAGCACCGAGATCAGCGAGGATTTGCCCGCCGACGGGAACCCCACCAGACCGACATCGGCGACCGACCGAAGCTCCAGCACCAGGGAGCGGGCCTCGCCCGGCTCACCCAGCAACGCGAACCCCGGCGCCTTGCGGGCGCGCGACGCGAGCGCCGCGTTGCCGAGACCACCACGGCCGCCTTGCGCCGCGACGAACTCGGTGCCCGGGCCCGTCAGGTCGGCCAGCACCTCACCGTCCTCGGTGAGCACGACGGTGCCCGCCGGAACCTTCAGCTCCAGCGTCTCCCCCGCCGCACCGGCGCGGTGGCTGCCCTGGCCCTGCTTTCCACTGCCCGCGCTGGCGTGCGGACGGAAGTGGAAGTCGAGCAGGGTGTGCACGTTCGGGTCCACGACCAACAGGACATCGCCACCGTGCCCGCCGTTGCCGCCGTCGGGGCCGCCGAGCGGCTTGAACTTCTCGCGATGCACGGAGGCACAACCGTTCCCGCCGTCGCCGGCGGCCACCTGGATCACCGCGCGGTCAACGAACCGGGACGCCATGTCTTGCCTTTCACTGGTACTGGAAAACCTGCTTCGAACACAAACGAGGGACGGACCCAGATATGTTCCGGGCCCGCCCCTCGTGGGAGAAGCTCTACGTCTGGACCGGGCCTCAGGCCTCGGACGGGACGATGTTGACCGTCTTGCGGCCGCGCTTCGCGCCGAACTCGACCGCGCCGGCGGAGAGGGCGAACAGCGTGTCATCCCCGCCACGGCCGACGTTCACGCCGGGGTGGAACTTGGTGCCCCGCTGCCGGACGATGATCTCGCCCGCCTTCACGACCTGGCCGCCGAACCGCTTGACGCCGAGGTACTGGGCGTTGGAGTCACGACCGTTGCGGGAGCTGGAAGCACCCTTCTTGTGTGCCATGCCTGCTCAGCTCCTTTACTTGCTGATTCCGGTGACCTCGACACGGGTCAGCTTCTGCCGGTGACCCTGCCGCTTGTGGTAGCCGGTCTTGTTCTTGAACTTGTGGATCCGGATCTTCGGACCCTTGGTCTGCTCGACGACCTTGCCGGTGACCGAGACCTTCGCCAACGCGTCGGCGTCCGTGGTGACCTCGCCGCCGTCGACATACAACACGGCGGGGAAGGTGTGCTCGGTGCCCGGCTCGCCCTCGAGCTTTTCGACCTCGACGACGTCGCCGACGGCCACCTTGTACTGCTTGCCGCCGGTCTTGACGATCGCGTACGCCGACACGGAAGTCTCCTGCATTACTCGACAATGGGTGAGGGCTTGCGACACGGCCCGCGCGAGGCGGCCCGGTAATCGCGCCATAGCCCGCTCAGTGGCGGGCCGTCATACAGGTTACGTGCCACCCCGGCCGCCGGCCGCACCGGGGTGGCGTAACCGGAGATCAGCTCTGGTCGGAGGCGTGCACCGGCGGGCCCGCGGGGCGCGAGGCCGCGCGGCGCGGGCGCCTGCGTGCCGAGCGCACGGCCGGGGCCGGAACTTCGACCTCGGGTTCGTCCGCCGCCGCCTTGGCCTGCTCAGGCGCCTTGGCAGGCTCGTCAGCACGCACGGCCTCAGGCGCTCCGGCAGGTGCTGCCTCCGGGGCAGTGGCGGGCTCCTCGACACGGGCGGCCTCAGGCGCCTTGGCAGGCTCGTCAGCACGCACGGCCTCAGGCGCTCCGGCAGGTGCTGCCTCAGGCGCCTTGGCGGGCTCCTCGGCACGGGCGGGCTCGGGGGCCGCGGGCGGCTCTCCAGCACGCACGCCCTCAGGCGCTCCGGCAGGTGCTGCCTCAGGCGCCTTGGCGGGCTCCTCGGCACGGGCGGGCTCGGGGGCCGTGGGCGGCTCCTCGACAGGCGCGGGCTTGGGTGCCGCGGCCGGCCGGGTGGCCCGCCTCGGCACCCGTCCGGTGACGGTGGCCCGGGCCTTCGGCTGCGCTTCGGCGGCCTCGGTCTTGGCCGGCTCAGCCACCGGCGCCTCGGACTTCGCGGGCTCGGCGGCCGGCGCCTCCGATTCCCCGGCTGCCGTCGGGGGCTCCGGCGTGTGGCCGTTCAGCGAGGCGGCGCCGGCCTGCTCGCCGTCCTCCTCCGGGCCCCTTTCGCCGTCCTCGGGCTTGCGCTTGGCCGCGTTCGCCATCGCTTGCACGGCCGTGACGACCGACTCGCGCTGCTCCGGGGTCGGGGCGTCGGAGCGCTGCTCCTGCTGCGGCTCCTCGGCCTTGCCACGGTTGCGCGAGCGACGGGAGCCGGCCGCCGGACCGTGCTGATGCCCGCCGTTGGGCGCGCCACCACCATTGCCGCCGTTGGCGCGCTGCGGCTCGGTGGAAACGATCACACCGCGGCCCTTGCAGTGCTCACAGGGGGTGGAGAACGCCTCGAGCAGCCCGGTGCCGACCTTCTTGCGGGTCATCTGGACCAGGCCCAGCGACGTCACTTCGGCGACCTGGTGCCGGGTGCGGTCCCGCCCGAGGCATTCGGTGAGCCGGCGCAGTACCAGTTCGCGGTTGGACTCCAGCACCATGTCGATGAAGTCGATCACGATGATGCCGCCGATGTCGCGCAGCCGGAGCTGGCGGACGATCTCCTCGGCGGATTCGAGGTTGTTGCGGGTGACCGTCTCTTCGAGGTTGCCGCCGGAACCGGTGAACTTGCCGGTGTTGACGTCGATCACCGTCATCGCCTCGGTGCGGTCGATGACCAGGTAACCGCCCGAGGGCAGCCACACCTTGCGGTCCAGCGCCTTGGTGATCTGCTCGTCGATCCGGTAGTCGGCGAACACGTCGCCGTTGCCGACGTAGCGCTTGAGCCTGTCCGCCAGATCCGGCGCGACGTGCCCGACGTAGGCGTTGATCGTGTCCCACGCCACGGAGCCCTGGACCTCCAGCTTGGCGAAGTCCTCGGTGAACAGGTCGCGGACGACCTTGACCAGCAGGTCGGGCTCTTCATAGAGCATGGTCGGCGCGGAGGACTTCTTGCCCTTGCCCGAGGCCGAGTCCGCCTTCTCCTTGATGACCTCCCACTGGGCCTTCAGGCGGCGGACGTCCCGCTCCAGCTCCTCCTCGCTGATGCCCTCCGAGGCGGTACGGATGATCACGCCCGCGTCCTCGGGGACGATCCGCTTGAGGATGTCCTTGAGCCTGCGGCGCTCGTTCTCCGGGAGCTTCCGGGAGATGCCGGTGGCACCGCCGGCGGGCACGTACACCAGGAAGCGGCCCGGCAGCGAGATCTGGGTGGTCAGCCGGGCACCCTTGTGCCCGACCGGGTCCTTGGTGACCTGCACCAGCACGTTGTCACCGGTGGAGAGCGCCTGCTCGATCTTGCGGGACTTGCCCTCCAGGCCGGCGGCGTCCCAGTCGACCTCACCGGCGTAGAGCACGGCGTTGCGCCCGCGGCCGATGTCGACGAACGCGGCTTCCATCGACGGCAGCACGTTCTGCACGCGGCCCAGGTAGACGTTGCCGACGATCGAGCCGCTGCCCGAGGACGTCACGAAGTGCTCGACCAGCACCCCGTCCTCCAGCACGCCGATCTGGGTGTTGTCGCCGCGCTCGGCGACGACCATCGTGCGCTCGACGGACTCGCGGCGGGCCAGGAACTCGGACTCGGACAGGATCGGCGCGCGGCGGCGGCCCGCCTCGCGGCCGTCCCGGCGGCGCTGCCGCTTGGCCTCCAGCCGGGTGGAGCCGCGCACGCTGCGCACTCCGTCACCCTTGACCGTGGTGCCCTTGTCCTTGTCTTTTTCCTTGTCCTGCTCGGCCTTGGCCTCGCGGACGTGCACGACCGTGTTCGGCGGGTCGTCGGTGGAGGACTCGCCGGACTCGTCGTCGGCGCTCTTGCGGCGGCGGCGACGCCGGCGGCGACGGCTCGAGCTGTCCGAGTCGTCGTTGTCCTCGTTGTCGTCCCGCTCGGGGTCCGACTCGGGCTTGGCCTCATCCTCGGCCTTGCCGTCCTCGGCCTGGTCCTGCTCGTTCGACTCGTTCTCGGCCGAGTCCTCGCCACCCTTGCCGCGGCCGCGGCCGCGGCGCCCGCGACGACGGCGACGGCGGCCGGCGGCCTCGTCACTGTCGTCGGAGTCCTTGTCGGCGGCGTCGGCCTGCTCGGCAGGCTCTTCCTCGACGGCAGCGGGCTTCGGCTTCGACCTGGGCTCCGGCCGCTCCGCCGCGGACGGCTCGGGCGGCAGGAACACCGGCGACGGGGCGGCGAACACCGGCACGTGCGCCATCGGGCGGCCGGGTTCCGGCTGCGGTTCGGGCTCGGGCTCGGCGGCGGCCGCCGGCTCCGGTGCCTGCTCCGGGGTGGCCGGAGCGGCGGGGACAGCCGCTTCCGGCGCCGCGACGGCGCTCTCGGTCTCTTCGGCCGGCCCGGCGAGGGCCTCGGCCACCTTGACGGCAACCTCGCGCGGCACGCTGGACTGCGCGCTGCGGGCTGTCTCGCCCAGTTCGGTCAGCTTCGCCAGTACGTCCCGGCTGTTGGAGCCGAGCAGCTTCGCCAGTGCGTGCACACGCACCCTGGCGGGCAGTTCACCCAACGGGCCTGCCGCGGGTGTGGCGGTGCTCCCGCCGGTGTTCTCGGCGGGTGTTTCCGCGTTCGACATATGTCTCCTCCGCCCCCGGGCGCGTCTGCCAGCCATCGGCTGGAAGGACGCGGCCGCGCAGGGGCCCCTTCCTGTCCTGTTCCGCCGGGGTGGTCACCGCCGACGGGAATCCTGTGCCTCTCTCGCCCGGAAGGCGCCGGCTTCCCGGCACCCGCCGAAGGCAGGTCAACTCGATCACGTGCCGGCCGGGCCGACGGCTTCCCACTCCGCCTCCCACGGCGTCGAGCCGCCCGTGCCGGGCGGCGACGACCTGGGGCTCTTCCAGCATGTCACCGGACCACCGGAGCCGGATCGCACGCGGCTCTCGCGGGCATCCCGGCTCGGCGGCCACCCCGAGTATCCCACACGGCACCACGACGCCGCGTCCTCTCCGGCTTCACGGGCGCGTTCGGCCTCCGGCCGGGCGAACAACGGACGTTCCGGTTGTCCGCTCCCGCGCAGGTGGCCTACGGTGCCGCTCGTACTGCCGATCCCGGTGGAGGTCCACGTGTCCGCGTGCGGACGGTCCCTGCTGGTGGCGGCCTGCGCCGCGCTGGCCGCTTCCGTTCCGGTGCCCGCCTTCGCGGCCGGCGAGACTGCACGACGAACGGGCCTGCTCAGCGGGTACCTGCTCGTCTTCTCACAGGATACCGCCGCGGAGGAGGCGAACCGGCAGGTCGAGGGCACCTGCGGGGAAACCTCGGTGTTCCATCCGCGGATCGCGGTCGGGGTGGCCACCTCGGCGGATCCGGAGTTCGCGGACCGGTTCGGCGAGGACAGGTTCAGCTCGCGGACCGGGCAGCGCGCGGCGCGGGCCAGACTGGCGGCCACCGATCCCGGAGACATCGCCCACGCCGACCGCACGGACGAGCAGTGGGACCTGCCCGCGATCGGCGCACCGGGCGAAGGCAGCCCGGACGTCGTGGCCGGGGTGCTCGACTCGGGTATCCAGGCGGATCATCCCGAACTCGCGCACGCGATCGACCGGGAGGACTCCGCGGGGCGCCTGACCGGCGTGCCGGATCAGGACGAAAGCGCGTGGCTGGCGACGACCTCGGCTCATGGCACGCACGTCGCGGGCATCATCGCCGCCGCGGACGACGGGCGCGGGACCACCGGGGTCGTGCCCGGGACGCGGGTGGCGTCGGTGAAAGTGATCGACGACAGCGGCTACACCACGCCGGAAGCGACGGTGTGCGGACTGATGTGGGCGGCCCGGCGGCACATGACCGTGACCAACAGCAGTTTCGTCGTGGACCCGTGGGGGCTGGCGTGCTCCGGCGGCCCGGGCTACGGCGTGGTCCGCGAAGCGCTCGCGCGGGCGGTGCAGTACTCGACCGAAGCGGGCACGCTCGATGTCGCGGCGGCGTCGAACCAGTCGGCCCGCCTGACCCCGTCACCGCGCGCGGGCGATCCGGATGCGAAGCGCTGCCGGCCGGATTGCGTGACGTCGTAGCCGTTTCCGCCATCGGGCGGGACGGAGTCAAAGCGGGATACAGCTCTTACGGGCTCGGCGTGGTGGATCTGGCGGCACCCGGCGGCGCCACGGGCGACTGCATGCTTTCGACTGTGCCGGACGGGTACGCGCGGATGTGCGGCACGTCGATGGCCGCCCCGCACGTGGCGGGGGTGGCGGCGGCCGTAGCGGCCGAGCATCCCGGGCCCGGCCCTTCCGGGCTGCGCGCGGCGTTGGACGAAGGCGCGCGGCCGGTGCCCTGCCCGAGCGACGACGACCTCACCGCCCACGGGCAGCAGGACGGGTTCTGCGCGGGATACACCGGCTACAACGGGTTTTACGGGCACGGCGTAGTGGACCTGCCCGGCGCGCTGGCCGCCGCCGGCTGAACCATCACCGCAGGAGCAGGTGGGTCAGGCGGCGGGCGGCGGCCCAGACGCCGACCACGGCGAGGGCGAGCAGGTACGCGAGATGGCCGAGCATACCGGGATGCAGGGCGCCCGTCGCGAGCTCGCGCATCAGCTGAACACCGTGGTACAGCGGGAAACACTCGACGACGACCTGCAGCGGCGGCGGGTAGACACTCAACGGGTAGAAGGTCGTGGAGAACAGGAACATCGGCATCACGGCGAGCTGGATGTAGTCGAACTGCGACGGGGAGCGCAGGAACGTCGCGCAGGCCATCCCGATCGCCGCGAAGGCGAACGCCACCAGCACCGCCACCGGCACCAGCAGCACCGCCCACCAGGACGTGACCAGCCCCATCGCGAGCATCACGCCGAAGAACGCGACCCCGTAGATCCCGCCGCGCAGCACTGCCCACGAGATCTCGCCGATGGCGATGTCCAGCGGGCCGATCGGGGTGGCCAGCATCGCGTCGTACGTCTTGGCGTAGCGGAACTTGAAGAACACGTTGAAGGTGGAGTCGAAGACCGCGCCGTTCATCGCCGAGGACGCCAGCAGCGCGGGCGCGACGAACGCGACGTAGCTCATCGGCCGCCCGTCCGGCCCGGCAACCTCGCTGACCAGCTTCCCGAAGCCGATCTGGAAGGCCACCAGATAGAACAGCGGCTCGAAGACGCCGGACACGAACACCAGCCACATCCGCGAGTACGCGAGCGCCGAACGTTCGATGAGCTTGCTCGCGCGCCCGGCGTACAACCCGGGCGGCAGGATCCGCAGCAGCAGTCCCCGCCGCTGCTCGATCGTCGTCATCTCAGACCACCAGCCGTCGGTAGAAGTACCGGCGCGCCAGCACGACCCCCAGCGCCAGCAACGCGGCCAGGAACGCGAAGTGACCGAGCATCGCCCACGGCCCGACCCCGCCGAGGGTGACCCCGCGGGCCAGCTGGTTTCCGTGCCACAGCGGGGAAATCCAGGCCAGCCAGCGCAGCGCCAGCGGGATCTGCGCGATCGGGAAGAACGTGCCGGCGAACAACGTCATCGGCATCACCACGAACCGGAACAGGGCGTTGAACCGGAAACCCTCGTCGAAGGTCGTCGCCGCGAAGGCCGTGACCGGTGCGGCGCAAGCGATCCCGGTGAAGACGCCGACCAGCACGACCAGGATCGCCCCGGCGTTGAGCCAGGCCCCGAACGCGAGCGCGATCAGCGCGTACACGGTGCCGGCCAGCAGCAAGCGCAGCCCGACCCACAGCAGGTGCCCGCCCAGCAGCTGGCCGGCGCTGACCGGCGTGGCGGTGACCGCGAGATAATCCTTCTGCCACTTGAACCCGGACAGCACCGGGTACGTCGACTCCCCCACCGCGGTCTGCAGCGCCGCCGAGACCAGCAAGGCGGGCGCGATGTACTCCAGGTACGACAGCCCGCCGGTGGCGGGCCCGGCCGGCACCTGCGAACCGAACCCGAGGCCCATCGCGACCAGGAACAGCAGCGGCTGCAGCCCGGAGGAATAGAGGTTGGACTTCCAGTACCGGCGGTACCAGGCCCAGCTCCCCTCGACACGCAGCCACGCCGCGCGCCAGGAACCGACCACCCGCCCCGTGGAAACGACCATCAGTCCACCAACGTCCGGCCGGTCAGGCGCAGGAAGACGTCCTCCAGGCTGCTGCGGCGCACCAGGCTCGACACCGGCCGGATCCCGCGCGCGTGCACCTGTTCCAGCGCCGCCTCCCCCGCCTCGGTGTAGAGCAGGATGCGGTCCGGCAGCACCTCCGCCCGGTCGGCAAGCTCCGCCAGTCCGGCGGCCGGAACCTGTTGTCCCACCGGGAAACGCAGCTCCAGCACCTCGCGCGTGGAGTAGCGGGCGATCAGCTGCGCCGGGGAGCCTTCGGCGACGATCCGGCCGTTGTCCATCACCACCAGCCTGTCGCAGAGCTGCTCTGCCTCATCCATGTAATGAGTGGTGACGATGAGCGTGACGCCCTGGGCCTTCAGCCGGAACAGCCTGTCCCACAACAGATGCCGCGCCTGCGGATCCAGCCCCGTCGTCGGCTCGTCGAGCAGCAGCAGCTCGGGCTCGTTGACCAGGGAGCGCGCGATGGTGAGCCGGCGCTTCATGCCGCCGGACAGCGGCTCGACCTCCGCCTCGGCCCGGTCGGAGAGTTGCGCGAACTCCAGCAGCTCCACGGCCTTGCGCTTGACCTCCGCCCGCGACAGCCCGAAATACCGGCCGTAGACCTGCAGGTTCTGCCGGACTGTCAGCTCGTTGTCGAGATTGTCCTGCTGTGGCACGACACCGAGCCGCGCGCGGATCCGCGGGCCCTGCGTGGCCGGATCCATGCCGAGCACCCTCAGCTCACCATCGGTTCGCGGCGAGACGCAGGCGATCATGCGCATGGTGGAGGATTTCCCGGCGCCGTTGGGCCCGAGGAAACCGAAGGCCTCACCCCGGCGGACCTCGACATCGATCCCCCGGACGGCCTCGAACTCGCCGAAACGCTTCGTGAGCGCCTTGGCCTGTACCAATGTCGGTTCGTCGTCCACGCTGTGCACATTAGGGCGGGGCACCGACAGTTTTCGACCGGTTTACCGGCTACCGGCCAGTTCCCGGGAGACCGCGAAGGCCGCGGTGCGCACCGCGGGAGCGAGCCTGTCCAGATCCAGTCGCTCGGCGCTGCCGGTGATCGAGATGGCGGCCAGCAGCCGTCGATGCGAGTCGTAGACCGGAGCGGCGACGGCGGCTACGCCGACTTCGGACTCCTCGCGGTTCACGCCGTAACCCCGCTCCTGCGCGCGATCGAGCTCTCGGCGCAGCAGCCCGGGCGCGACGATCGTGCGCGCGGTCTTGCGGGCGAGCCCGGCGGCGGCGATGCGGTGGAAATAGGCGAGCGGGCCGAGCGCGAGGAAGATCTTGCCGGTGGCCGTGCAGTGCACCGGCATCCGGGAACCGACCCTGGACAGGATAGGGGTCGAGCGATGCCCGGTGACCTTTTCCAGGAACAGCGTGTGCTCGCCGTCCGGCACGGCCAGGTGGATGTTCTCGTGCGTCGACTCGTAGAGGTCCTGCAGATAGGGCAGGGCGGCTTCACGCAGGTCCCGCCGCCGCGGTACTCGTTGGCCCAGCTCGAAAAGCTTGAGGCCCAGCCGGTACGACTGCCCCGCTCGTTCCAGCCCGCCCCAGCGGACCAGCTCCCCGACCAGCCGGTGCGCGGTCGCCTTCGGCAACCCCGTGCGGTCGGCCAGTTCCGCGAGGGTGAGCTCGGTATCGGCGGTCTGAAAAGCGTCCAGCAACAGGAACCCACGAGCCAGCACGGATTTGGGCAAATCGCCGACGGTGGCGGTCATGGGGTGATGGTGGACCGTGCCGGTCCGGGACGCAACGCTTGTGATCGATCCGCGTCCCGGACCGGCCGTTCAGTTCACAGGTCCGGGAACCACAGCTTCAGCTCGCGCTCGGCGGACTCCGGCGAATCCGAGCCGTGCACCAGGTTGAACTGGGTCTCCAGCGCGAAATCGCCGCGCAGGGTGCCCGGGGTGGCCTTCTCCACCGGGTCGGTTCCGCCGGCCAGCTGGCGGAACGCCGCGATCGCGCGGGGGCCCTCCACCGCGATGGCCACGACCTTGCCGGAGGTGATGAACTCCAGCAGATCGCCGAAGAACGGCTTCTCCTTGTGCTCGGCGTAGTGCTCCTCGGCGACCGAACGCGCCACGGTCCGCAGCTCCACCGCGACCAGTTTCAGGCCCTTGCGCTCGATCCGGGAAATGACCTCGCCGACGAGACCGCGCTCCACGCCATCGGGCTTGACCAGGACGAGCGTGCGTTCACTCACGACTTTGTTACTCCTTGATTAATGCCGGCTATTGAGCGCAGCCTAACGGCCGGGGTGCCCTCACCCCGGTCCGGTCCGGCGAACAGTGAGTGCGCTGCCATTTCGTGCAACGATGAGCCGGATCCAGCACTGAGGGGGCCTTGATGCGCAGCGTGACCTACTCGATGACCGTGTCGCTGGACGGCTACGTCGTCGGGCCGGACGGTTCCTTCGACTGGACGCCACCCGACGAGGAGGTCTTCGGCCTCGCCACCGACGAGGTCCGCGGCCTCGGCGTCCACTTGCTCGGACGACGGCTTTACGAGGCCATGCTCTATTGGGAGACCACCGACCAGAATCCGTCGCTCGACTACTCGACGCGCGAATTCGCCGCGACTTGGCGGGCGCTCCCGAAGGTCGTGTTTTCCACAACCTTGTCAGCAGTGCGGGGAAACGCGCGCCTGGCTTCCGGTGGTCTGGCGGCGGAGATCGAGCGCTGGCAGGCCGAACCGGGTGACGGCGACATCGCCATCGGCGGTGCGACTCTCGCCGCCGAAGCAGCCGAATTGGGACTGATCGACGAGTACCGCGCCAGGGTCTGCCCGGTACTGGTCGGGGGTGGGCGTCCCTTCTTTTCCCGCCACGAGCGCCGGGTGAACCTCGAACTCGTCGAGTCCCGCACCTTGCGTTCGAAAGTGGTCTACCTCCGCTACCGCGTGGCCCGCTGAGCCGTGACCCGCTGCAGGCCTTCGTTGGTGCGCAAGCCATAGCCGAAGACGCGGTCGATGCAGATGTGCCCGCCGAGGGCGAATACGGCCTTGTGGTCATCCTCCAAGAGCACCCGATTGTTTTCGAGAGCGCCGCTCTCTGTTGGGCCACTCCGCACCCAGTGATTTGCCTATCACGAAAATTTGCGTGCCGCGCAAGTTTGGCGCTAACGTCGAAGACATGGGGTTGCGGGAGCGAAAGAAGCAGGAAACGCGTCAGGCGCTCAGTGACGCGGCGCTGCACCTGGCCGTCGAGCGCGGACTGGAGCATGTCCGGGTCGAGGACATCGCGGCGGCAGCCAACGTATCCCCGCGCACGTTCAACAACTACTTCCCCAGCAAGCAGGCCGCGATCGTGTGGCGGGCGGTCCAGCGCACCACGGGCGTCGCCGAGCATCTCCGCGCCCGGCCGGCCGACGAACCGTTGTGGGACGCGGTCACGAAGGCCGCGCTCACGCCGTACGCGAACGCCGGGACGCCCGGGGAGCCGTGGCTTGCCGGGGTCCGGATGATGCTGGGAAACCCAGCCCTGCAAGCGGAATTCCTGCTCAGCTCCCGGACGGCACAGGACGAGCTGGCCAAGGCCGTCGCCGACCGGCTCGGCACCGATCCCGCACAGGACCTGCGGCCGCGGCTGGTCTCGGGCGCGATCCAGCTCGCCGTCCAGGTGGCCGGCGAGCAGTGGCTGCGCGCCGATCCGCCGGTGCCGCTGGAAACCCTGCTCCGCCAAGCACTTTCCCGGATCCACCTCGAACTCGACGAAAAGAGACCGTCATGACCGAAGACGTCGTCATCGCGGGCGCCGGCCCGAACGGGCTGTTCCTGGCCTGCGAGCTGCGCCGCGCCGGGGTGAAAACCGTTGTGCTGGAACGGCTCGAAGAGCCGGCCACCGTGCCGAAGGCCAACGGGCTCGTCGGCCGCGTGGTGCAGATGCTGGACTACCGCGGGCTGTACGAACGGATCTCGGGCGGCGCGAGGCCCACCCCGGCGCCCGGTTACCAGTTCGCCGGCTTCCCGCTGGAACTGCGGTCGCTGGGCGAGCATCCGCTGTATGTGCTGCCGATCCCGCAACGCACGCTGGAAGCGCGGCTGACGGAGATCGCGCTCGAACTGGGTGCGGAAATCCGGCGTGGGCACGAGGTGCTCTCGTTCGTCCAGGACGAGGAAAAGGTCACGCTGGAGACCAACCACGGCACGCTGGAGACGCGCTACCTCGTGGGCGCGGACGGCGGGCACAGCACCGTCCGGAAACTGGCGGGCATCGACTTCCCCGGCACCAGTGACGACAGGTTCACGTCACTGAGCGGGCGCGTGGTGGTGGACCCCGCCGTGTTCACCGCGGCCGGGGAAATCGATACCCCGGACGGCCCGGTACGGCGCCTTCAATGGCACCGCTCGCCGCGCGGCGCGTTCGCCTTGGGCCAGTTCACGCCAGGGCCCGCCACAGTCAGCGTGCTCGAATGGAACCGGCCGCCGGTGGCCGAGGACGTTCCCGTGACGCTGGAAGAACTCCGCGCGGCGGCGGAACGGGTGCTGGGCCGGGAACTGCCGATCACCCGGCCCGAGCGGGACGACCCGCTCGCCTGGCGGCGGCGCACGGGTAGCAACGCGCGCCAGGCCGATCGTTACCGCGAAGGCCGGGTGCTGCTGGTCGGCGACGCGGCGCACGTCCATCCCGCGGTCGGCGGGCCGGGCCTGAACCTGGGTCTGCAGGACGCGCTCAACCTCGGCTGGAAGCTCGCCGCCGAGGTGCAGGGCCGGGCCCCGGCGGGGCTGCTCGACACCTACGAGAGCGAGCGGCTTCCCTTGGGGCGCAGGGTGTTGCTGCAGACCCAGGCGCAGATGACGCTGCTCTCCCCCGGTGCGGACGTCGGTGCGGTGCGGGAACTGTTCGGCGAGTTACTGGACGAAGGCGTCGTCCGGCGGCGGATCGCCGAACTGCTCGCGGGCGCCGACGTGCACTACGAGCTGAACGCGCCCGCGCATCCCTTGCTGGGCAACTGGATGCCCGATCTCCCGCTGCGCGCCGACGGGGTGAGCAGGGTGGCCGAACTGATGCGCTCCGGGCGTGCGGTGCTGCTCGACTTCACCGGCGAACTCCGCGGCTTCGAGCACGGGCGCGTGACCTACGTGCGGGCCGAAACCGTTGAGCCACCGGCGAATGCCGTGCTGATCCGGCCCGACGGGTTCGTCGCGTGGGCCGGTGGCGCGGGGCTCGGCGAGGCGCTGGGGCAGTGGTTCGGCGCCGCCGCGTTGCCGGTCTGACGGTTTACTCCGCGGGCTGCTGCTGGCTGGGTAGTGTGCCCGCGGCCATCCGGCGGGCGACGTCTCGACGCAGCCACAATGCCCACAGCCAGAAAGCCAGGAACAGCAACCCGATCACGCCGATGGCCGTGACCGACAGGAAGAAGAACGCGACCAGGACCACCTGCAGTGCGAGGATCACCGGCACCGCCCACGGCCGGCGCACGAACCCGCAGAGCAGCACGCACAGCACGGCCACCGCGACCACGGTCCAGCCCTTGCCGGTGCCGACCCCGCCGCCGAGCCGGGCGATCACCGGGACCGCGAGGCCGACGGTGATCGCCTCCATGATCAGGGCGCCGGACATCACCCCGCGGAATCCCTTCATCGGGTCCTTCGCGGGCGGCCGGACGGTCTTCTCCTCGGTCATGCGGGCTCCTTCCCGAACAGGGTGCGCGCTTCACCCGCCGTGACCACCGAGCCCGTCACCAGCACACCGCCGCCTGCCAAGGGTTCTTCCGGGTCTTCGCTCTCCTCGACCAGCGCCACCGCTGTCTCCACCGCGGCGTCCAGGCTCGGCTCGGCGACCACCCTGTCCTCGCCGAACACCGAGATGGCCAGGTCGTTCAACTCGTCCAGCGGCATCGCGCGCGGGGAGCTGTTGCGCGTCACGACCAGATCGGACACCACCGGCTCGAGCGCTTCGAGGATGCCGCGCGCGTCCTTGTCCGCCATCACCCCGACCACCGCCGCCAGGCGCCGGAAGGCGAACTCCTCGGCGATCGTGGCCGCCAGCGCCCGCGCGCCATGCGGGTTGTGCGCCGAGTCGAGCAGCACGGCCGGGGCCGCGCGCACGCGCTCCAGCCGTCCCGGGTTCTCGACCTCGGCGAACGCCTCGCGCACCGCGTCGATCACCAGCTGCCTGTCCTTGCCCGCACCGAAGAACGCCTCGACCGACGCGAGCGCCAGCGCGGCGTTGTTGGCCTGGTGCAAGCCGTGCAGCGGCAGGAAGATCTCCTCGTACACACCGCCGAGGCCCTGCAGTTTCAGCAGCTGCCCGCCGACGGCGATTTCCCTTTGCAGCACACCGAATTCACTGCCCGCGCGGGCGACGGTGGCGTCCACCTCGATCGCGCGCGCCAGCAGCACCTTCTGCACCTCGGGCTCCTGCTCGGACAGCACCGCGACACTGCCGGGCTTGATGATCCCGGCCTTCTCCCCCGCGATTCCGGTGATGTCGCTGCCGAGGTACTCGACGTGGTCGATGCCGATCGGGGTGATGGTGGCGACCTGGCCGTCGGCCACGTTCGTCGCGTCCCAGGTGCCGCCGAGGCCGACCTCGACCACCGCGGCCTCCACCGGCGCGTCCGCGAAGGCCGCGAAGGCCATCCCGGTGAGCACCTCGAACTTGCTCATCGGCGGGCCGCCCGCGCCGTCGACCATCCGCACATACGGCTCGATGTCGCGGTAGATCTCGACGTAACGCGACGCCGGGATGGGCATGCCGTCGAGCGCGATGCGCTCGGTGACCAGCTGCAGATGCGGGCTGGTGTAACGGCCGACGCGCAACCCCATCCTGGTCAGCAGCGCGTCGATCATGCGGGCCGTCGAGCCCTTGCCGTTGGTGCCGGCCACGTGCAGCACCGGATACGTCTTCTGCGGGTCGCCGAGCACCGTGACCAGCGCCTTGATCCGGTCGAGGGAGGGCTCGATCTTGGTTTCCGGCCAACGCTGGTTCAGCTCGGCCTCGACCCGCAGCAGCTCCTGGCGCGCCTGGCGCTCGATCGCCGCGACGTCAACGGTCTCGGTTTCCTCGGGCTCGTCAGGCAGAGGTCCGGCCACGAAGTTGTCGCCGCTGGACAGCTCGGCTGGATAGTCCTCTTCCACGGTTGTCAAGTCTACGTTCGCGGTTTCGGGCATCTTGGTCCCATGCCCTTTAACCACAATCACCACTACTGGACGTCGGCTGCGGGACAGGGCTTTTCGCGCGCAGGCTGGCGGCGGCCGGGCTGACCGTCACCGGGATCGACGCGAACCGCGAGGTCGTCGAGGTGGCCCGTGCGCTCGGTCCGGAGCAGTACCGGCACGAGGACATCACGGCGGCGGACCTGGGCGAGGCCCGCTTCGACTTCATCTCCTGCCCCGCCTCGCTGCACCATGTGCCGTTCGGCACGGTCTCGAAGCTCCGGCGGGCACTCGCGCCGGGCGGGGTCCTGGCTGTGCTCGGGCCGGCCAAGCCGTGCGCGTCACAGGAGTTCGCCAAATGGATCGGGGCGATTCCGCCGAACCTCGGCGCGCGGCCGGCCTGGCCACCGGCGAGCGGCTCAACGGCGGAGCAGACGTCCTGCCACGACCGCCGGTGCGCCGCGCGAATCGGCGGCGCTGCTGCCGGGCGGACCGTGCGGCCGCTCGTGTTCTGGCGGTATCTGCTCGTCTACCGCGGGTGAGTTCCACCCGATCGGGCGGCGACCGGCGGGGTATCACCGGTCTAGGAAAGAAACATGCGCGCACGCTGGAGCATCACCGTCGCTGTTCTCGCTGTCCTCACCATGCTGGCCTCGGCGTTCTCCGCCGATGCGGCCACTCCGCACTACTCCCGCTACGTCGCGCTCGGCGATTCCTACACCGCCGGGCCGCTGATCCCCCTGCAACGGCTTGATCCACTCGGCTGCTTCCGCTCGACGGCCAACTACCCCGCGCAGCTGGCACTCCGGCTGCTCACCCCCTCCTACACCGACGTGAGCTGCAGCGGCGCCGACACCGGCGACATGACGGCGACGCAAACCGTCACGCTGGGCTCGAACCCGCCACAGCTGAACGCGCTGCACGCCGACACCGATCTGGTGACGATCGGCATCGGGGGCAACGACGGAGCCGTGTTCGGCACCATCGTGGGCACCTGTCCCGGCCTGCGGGCCTCCGACCCGGCAGGCAACCCGTGCCAGCGGCATTTCACGGTCGACGGGGTGGACACGATCAAGGCCGAGATCACCCAGACCCAGGCCAACATCACCGCAGTGCTCGCCCAGATCCACGCCCGCGCACCGCGGGCGAAGGTGCTCGCGATCGGCTACCCGCGCATCGCGCCGCCCACGGGGACCTGCCCGGCCGTGCTGCCCTTCGCCGACGGTGACTACGCCTGGCTGAACAGCGTCGAGGAGGCGCTGAACACGGCGATCGCCAAGGCCGCGGCCGCCGACGGGGCAACGTCCTATGTGGACACGTTCACCCCGTCGCTCGGGCACGACGCCTGCGCCGGGCCGGCCGCGTGGATCAACGGTCAGAGCATCCAGCCGACAGCCGCGCCGTACCACCCGAACCTGCGGGGCATGACGGGGCTGGCGCGGATCGCCTACGCCGCTTTGAGTTGAACGCGGCCAGGTGCCCGGTGTGGGGAGTTTGTAACGAACAGCCTGGACTGTCGATCCATTCGCGTGACCGATGAGCTTCCCGAACCCCACCCCGAGCTGCGCGACCCCGACTGGCAGCGGCACGCCGAAAAAGAAGCGTGGGTGGACTACCGGCGCGACAGACGCCGGGCCAGACGCGCCAGACGCCTGACGATCGCCGCCGCGGTGCTCGTCGTCCTCGTCGGCGGTGGCTACGCCCTGGTGGAATGGGGCAAGACCACCGCCGACCACTACGACGGCGCCAGCACGGGCGCTGCCGCCGTCACCACGACCACGCCGACCGATCTCCCGGATTTCGGCCGCGTGGACCTGAGCAGGCCGTTCGACAACACCCCGGCGCAGAACTGGGCCGAGGGCATCGCCGGGCTCAGCACCCCGGCGCCGGCGAAGACTGGCGCGTTCTCCGCGCAGCAGGTCTCCTCCGCGATCGACAGCGTCAAGCAGCTGATCACGCTCGGGTTCCTCGATCGCGACACGCTCGAGACCACACCGACAAGTACCTCGCCCTGTTGCCGAAAGACCTGCGCGATCAGCTCGCGCCGGACCTCCGGCACCCCGACAGCGCGGCGCCCTACCTGACGACGATCGCCGATGGCTACCACCTGCTGCCGGTGTCGCCCCGGCTCAAAGGTTTCCTCACGATGCGGCCCGGTGAGACCGGCGAGCTCGTCCTGCATGTGAGCTTCGTCGTCGCCTACGCCTTCGATCCCGGGTCCGAGCCGGTCACCGGACCGTCGGAGATCGAGCCTTTCCTGCGCACGGAAGGGGATTTCGTCCTCCGCACCACCGCGGCGTTCACGAAAGCGAGCGCCGGGATGTGGCCGCAGGGGCTGGACGAATCCACCTGTCCGGTGGGCTGCGCGGACGCCGTGCGGGGCTACGTCTCCCCCGGGTTCACCGACCGCCAGTTCGACGGACCGTCGTATTCCGTCGAGCCGGGTGATTTCGATCCCGGCAAGCCGATGCCCGCCCAGGACGGCTGTCACTGAGATTGCCCAGGCCGGACTTCACAGTTTAGACTGTGTATATGGCTCGCGTATCGCAGGAAACCGCCCGGCTCGCCGGCGGGCTGCGCGGAGTGGTCGGGCAGCTGTCCCGGCGCCTGCGGCAGGTGGACAACGCCGAGGTGCTCACCCCGACGCAGTCCGCCGTGCTCGGCAGGCTGCACCGGGACGGCCCGGCGACCCAGACACAACTGGCGGCCGCCGAGCACGTCCGGCAGCAGTCGATGGCCGCCACCCTCGGCGTGCTCGACGAGCTGGGCTACCTCGAGCGCACTCGTGACCCCGACGACGGACGGCGCGTGGTGGTGGTGCTGTCCGACCTCGGCTCGAAGACCGTGCGCGGGGTGCACCGGCACCGCGAGGAGTGGCTGGCCGACGGGCTCGCCGGGCTCACCCCGGCGGAGCGGGCGACGCTGGCCCAGGCCATACCGCTGTTGCAGCGGCTCGCGGAGCACGAAGCCCGCGACAACACGAAGGAGCGCTGAGTACCACGTCGCAGCAGACCGCGACCCGAGTCCCCGTCCGATTCACGCCCCGCCTGGTGATCCCACTGGTCGCCGGCGCGGTGCTCAATCCGATCAACTCGACACTGATCGCGGTCGCGCTGGTGCCCATCGGGCACGCCTTCGGTGCCGGCGCGGAGCAGACGGCCTGGCTGATCACGTCCCTGTACCTGGCCACCGCGGTCGGGCAGCCGGTCGTCGGCCTCTTCGTCGACCGGTTCGGCGCCCGCCGGGTGCTGCTGGCCGGCGCGGTGCTCGTGATGATCGCGGGCATCGGCGGGATGCTGTCGTTCTCCCTCGACTGGCTCATCGGCGTCCGCGTCCTCCTCGGATTCGGTACCTGCGCGGGCTTTCCGGCCGCCATGGCGGTGTTGCGCAAACGCGCGGACGCCGCCGGGCAGGGCGTGCCGAGCCGGGTGCTGTCGGTGCTCGCGATGTCCTCGCAGACGATCATGGTGATCGGCCCGACCCTCGGCGGCGCGCTGATCGCGATCTTCGGCTGGCAGGCGATCTTCGCGGTGAACATCCCGCTCGCGGGCGCTTCCCTGCTGCTGGCCCTGTTGTGGGTGCCGAAGGACGATCCGGCGACGCTGACCAAGGCGCGGATCGACGTGCCGGGGATCCTACTGTTCGCCGCGACCCTGCTGACCGTGCTGCTGTTCCTGATGGCACCGGCGCTCGGCGACCTGTATCTGCTCGGTGTGGCCGTGGTGCTGGCCGTCGTCTTCACCGCCACCGAACTGCGCACCCGTAAACCGTTCATCGACCTGAAAATGCTCGGCGGCAACCGTCCGCTGCTACGCACGTACCTGCGCCAGGCGCTGGCGCTGCTCATCGTCTACTCGATCATGTTCGGCTACGTGCAATGGCTGGAAACCGCGCGCGGGATGAGCGAGTCCGGCGCGGGCGCGCTGCTGCTGCCGATGTCGGCGGTGGCCGTGCTGGCCGCGGCCTTCGGCGGGAAGCCCAGCGGCATCCGGGTCCGGCTGATCGTCAACTCGCTGGCGCTGCTGGCGGGTTCGCTGCTGCTGCTGGTCGTCGGTAACGGCACGTGGTTCGTGGCGCTCGTCGGCGTGGCCGCGGTGTTCGGCGTCGGCCAGGGGCTGACCAGTGTGACCAATCAGACTGCGCTCTACAGTCAGGCCCCCGCCGACCAGATGGGCACCGCGTCGGGGCTGTTCCGCACCGCGCAGTACCTGGGCGCGATCGGCGCATCCACCTTGATAGCACTGTGTTTCGGGAACCAGGCCACCTCGGCGGGCCTGCACCACCTGGCGTGGGCGCTGGCCGCGGTCGGCGTGCTGCTGCTGGCGGTGACGGTATTCGACAAGGGACTGCGCAAACCCCGGGTTGGAATCTCGGCGGCCGAAGACGCAGGATGACGGGGTGACCCGCAACGCACCCATCGAAGACATCGACGAGGGCTCCCTCGACGTCCACCAGCCGAAGAGCTGGGCCGCCGGGGTGCCCGGTGTGGCCGTTTCGCTGCTGCGCAGCGTCGAGCAGATGGGCACCGGCCGCACGGTGCGCACCCTGCGCCTGCTCAACCAGCGCGAAGGCTTCGACTGCCCCGGCTGCGCCTGGCCCGAGCCACAAGCGGCCGACGGTGAGCATCGCAAGCTCGCGGAGTTCTGCGAAAACGGCGCGAAGGCGGTGGCCGAGGAGGCCACGAAACGCCGTGTCACGCCCGAATTCTTCGCCGCGCACCCGGTTTCGGAGCTGGCGGGCAAGACCGACTACTGGCTGGGCCAGCAGGGCAGGCTCACGCATCCGATGGTGCTGCGCGACGGCGGCACGCACTACGAGCCCATCTCGTGGGAGGGCGCGTTCGGCCTGGTCGCGGAGAACCTCAAGGCGCTGGCGAGCCCGGACGAGGCGATCTTCTACACCTCCGGCCGCACCAGCAACGAGGCCGCGTTCCTCTACCAGCTGCTGGTGCGATCGTTCGGCACCAACAACCTGCCGGACTGCAGCAACATGTGCCACGAGTCCTCCGGCGCGGCGCTGACCGAGTCGACCGGCATCGGCAAGGGTTCGGTGAGCCTGGCCGACGTGCACAACGCCGACCTGATCGTGGTGGTCGGGCAGAACCCGGGCACCAACCACCCCCGGATGCTCTCCGCGCTGGAGGAGGCCAAGGGGCACGGCGCGCGGATCGTCGCGGTCAACCCGTTGCCCGAGGCCGGGCTGATGCGCTTCAAGAACCCGCAGAGCCCGCGCGGTGTGGTCGGCAAGGGCACCCCGCTCGCGGACGAGTTCGCGCAGATCCGGCTCGGCGGGGACCTGGCACTGTTCCAGGCGATCGGGCATCTCCTGCTGTCCTGGGAGGACGCCGCGCCCGGCACGGTGCTCGACCACGAGTTCATCGCGTCGGCCACGCACGGTTTCGAGGACTACGCCAAGCAGCTGCGTGAGCTCGACTGGACCGGGATCGACCGCGCCACCGGGCTTTCCCGCGACCAGATCGTCCGGATAGCGCGGATGATCGCGGACTCCGAGCGCACCGTGTACTGCTGGGCGATGGGCGTGACCCAGCACCGGCACGCGGTCGCCACCATCCAGGAGATCGCGAACCTGGCGCTGGCGCGCGGCATGATCGGCAAACCGGGCGCGGGGCTGTGCCCGGTGCGCGGCCATTCCAACGTGCAGGGCGACCGCACGATGGGCGTCTGGGAGAAGATGCCCGAACCGTTCATGGCCGCGCTGGAGCAGGAATTCGGCATCCCGGTGCCACGCAAGCACGGCTTCGACACGGTCGACGCGATCCGCGCGATGCGGGACGGGCGCGGCAAGGTGTTCTTCGGCATGGGCGGCAACTTCGCCGCGGCGACACCGGATTCGGAGCTGACCGAGCGGGCGCTGCGGTCGTGCGAACTGACCGTGCACGTGTCCACGAAACTCAACCGATCCCATGCGGTGCACGGGAAAACCGCGCTGATCCTGCCCACACTCGGCCGCACGGAACGGGATGTGCAGGCCGACGGCCCGCAGTTCGTGACGGTGGAGGACTCGATGTCCTCGGTGCACCCGTCCCGCGGGCGGCTGGAGCCGGCGAGCACACACCTGATTTCGGAGGTCGCGATCGTCTGCCGGCTCGCCCGCGCGGTGCTCGGCGAGGAGCACGCCGTGCCGTGGCGGGAGTTCGAAGGCAACTACGACCTGATCCGGGACCGCATCGCCCGCGTCGTGCCCGGCTGCGCCGACTACAACGCCAAGGTGCGGCAGCCCGACGGGTTCGTGCTGCCCCACCCGCCGCGCGATTCCCGCGAATTCCGTACCGGCACGGGGAAGGCGAACTTCACCGCGAGCGAGCTGGAGTTCCCGCAGGTGCCCGAGGGCCGCCTGCTGCTGCAGACCCTGCGCAGCCACGACCAGTACAACACCACGATCTACGGGCTTTCCGACCGCTACCGCGGTATCGAGGACGCCCGCCGCGTGGTGCTGGTGCACGCCGACGACCTGGCCGGGCTCGGCTTCGCCGACGGGGAGATCGTGGACCTCGTGTCGGAATGGGCGGACACCGAACGCCGCGCCGAGCGGTTCCGGATCGTGGCCTACCCGACCGCACGGGGCTGCGCCGCGGCGTACTTCCCCGAGGCGAATTCCTTGGTGCCGCTGGATTCCGTGGCGAAGAAGTCGAACACCCCGGTGTCGAAGGCGATCGTCATCCGGCTGGAGCATCGCTCCTGAACCCTGCGCTCGCACCGGGGTGGAACTCGCCGAAACGCCTGCGCTCGCCGGACGAACCGGGCACACTGCGATGATGCCGGACAACGATCGCATGCTCCTGCTCGGTTTCCACCCCGAAGACCTGCGCGTGATCCTCGCGCGCAACAACCCGGACGACGCGCGCCACGTCGTGGTCATCATCCCCGGTATCGGCCGGTCCCTGGACGAACACACCGGGCAGGCCGAAGACCTGTACCGCAAGGTCGCCGCGGGCCCGGACGACGACTCGGTCTCGGTCATCACCTGGGCCGACTACGTGGCACCCGAATCGGCGCGGGAGGCGAGGGACCCGGCATTCGCCGTCCCGGCGGCGCCGCGGCTCGCCAGTTTCCTCGCCGGCCTGCGCGTGACGGCGAAACAGTTCGGGCGCCACAAGAAGGCCGCCCGGATCGTGGTGGTCGCCCGTGGGTACGGCGGTCTCGTCGCGGGCCTCACCGGGCGGGACCACGGGCTCGACGCCGACGCGCTGGTCTTCCTCGGCTGCGCGGCCGCCGGGGTCGAGACGGCGAGCGAGCTACGGATCGGCGGCCCGGTCTACGCGACGCCCTCCGACGCCGGCGACGGCACTCCCCTGGGCATCCACGGGCCCCGGCCGGACAGCCCGGCGTTCGGCGCGCAGCCGTTGCGGCCCGGCCCGTTGTCGTTCCGCAGCGATCCGTTCGTCCGGTACCTGCCGTCGCTGCGCCGGATCATCCTCGACAAGGCCTGACGGCCGTCACGCGCCGAAGTGCAGATGCGAGGCCCACAACGACGGCGTGCCCGGATAACAGTCCCGCTGGGCACGGACGGCGCGATGCAGCGAATGCGCCGCCCGGCCGGGGTCGAGCGCGCCGTCGCCGGCAAGGCCGCGGTAGAAGTCCTCGGTGATCTCGACCGCGACCTCGTCGTCCAGCTCCCACAAAGTGCCGACAACCTGGGGAAATCCGGCCGCCTGCAGCGCGCCCGCCAGGTGCATCGCCTCGTCGAGCAGCCGCTCGCTGGGGTTCACCGCCGTGTGGCACGCCGACAGGTAGGCCAGCTGCGCACCGTCGAGGTTGACGGCCGTCAGGTCGCCGACGGTCAGCGGGTTCCGTTCGTGGTCACGCAACAGCAACCGGCTGCCCGCCGGGTTTTCCGCGTCGTAGCTGCCATGACACGCGAAATGCGCGAGCTGATGGCGCGGCAGCTCCGCCAGCACGCGATCCCGCTCCGGTTCGGTCAACGCGAGCGGACCGGGCAGGATTCCGCTCAGCAGCTCGGTTTCGGTCTGCACGTTGCGCAGCTCCGGCAGCCCTGGCGTGGCAGGCATGGCGACGATGAGCGAGCGGTCCGGGCGGACGCCTGCCGCCCGCCGTTGACGCGCGTGCCGGAGCGTACGGATCGTCGGGGTGTAGGAGGACACCACCCGATCCAGGACGGTCCGGCCGCTCGCCGGGTCGTCGTGATGGCCCGCGGCGTGCAGCGGCAGCAGGCTCAGGTACCCGCCGGGCGCCCACCAGCACCGGGGCCACGGCTCGCTGCCGACGGGCGTCCCGTGGTAGCCCAGCGCGTCGAGCACCGGGCCGGTGATGTTGTCCCACAACCATTTCAGGACGTCGGACAGCACGGCTTGCGCCGCGGCCCGGTCCGCCGCCGGGTCGTACGCTTCGCGCAACGCCACGTGGAAGGCGTTGACCTGATCGACCACCTCGGACGCGGTCACGCCCGGCAGGGGTAACGCGGCGATCCCGTCCGCCGTCAGCAGAAGTGCGCTGCCGCCGTAGGCCACGTTGAGCGTGACGATCGGGCCTTCACTCGCCGCGGCGCGTAGTTCGTCCGCGCTCGGGGGAAGAGCGAAGGAGGCGAAACCGTCCTGCTCCCGGATCTCGCGAAGCGCCTCCGCCAACTCCCCCGCCGCACCGATGCGATCGTCGTGGGTTTCGTCGTCAGCGTCCAGCAGGTCGCGCAGCGCGGTGAAGCGCGCCGCGAGGTCCGGATGCGCCTGCCGGAGGTCGGTCAGGTCGCCGCGGGTGTCGAGAAGTTGGCTCAACAGCACCGCGCGTCCGGCTTCGAGCAACGAAAGCGCGCGCTGGGCCCGCGCCGCGGGCGGGCGATCCGTTGCGAGCAAAGCCATTGCGGCGGCATCGTCGGTGAACCCCGCGGCAGGCAGGGCGTCCCGCTGCTCCCAGTGACGCATCCGGCGTGGCGCGACTTCCGGGATCAGGTGCACCGCGGTCTCCAGCAAGGCGGCGGCGAGCACCGGATCTTCGGTACCGGGCACGCGTTCTTCGACAGCCAGCCAGGCGCCGATCCGCGCGCCCCGGATGCGCAGGCTCGGCGACGCCGTGGCGCAGTTCGCGAGTTCCATCGCGGTTCGGAGTGCTTCGGCCCGGTCGGCCTCCACATCCGCATCGCGAAGGCGGTGGATCCGGAATCGCAGCGCTTCGGCAAGGGCCAGCAGCCATTTCGGCCGGGAGAAGTCATCGTCCTCAGCCGCCGCGAGGGCCTGACGCGCCGCCTCCACCGCCTCGGTGACGTCGGCCGGGTCCCGATGCAGCTCGAAACGGGTGCGCAGCAAGCCGGAAAGGTTCGCCCACGCCTGCACCCGCTCGCCCTGCTCCCGCGAGAGCCGGGTCGCGCGACGGCCCATCTCGACGGCATCGTCGAGTTCCGCCCCGGACCCGTCGCGCTCGAACCGGAGCTTGCGGGTGTCGCTGACCGACGCCAGGTACAGCGCGTTGCCAGGGTCGAGCGCGAGGGCGCGCTGGCCGGTTTCGAGCGCTTCGTCGAGGTCCGAAGCCTTACCTGCCACGACAAATCTCACCTTGAGCGCGTAGCTGAGCGACGCGAGGCCCGGCGCGTCGCCGGCCAGCTGCCGCCGCACCCGGATCGCCTCGTCCACATCGGCCACCACGGTGGTCCATTCGAACCGCCGCAACAGATACGCGGACAGCAGGCGCAGCACCTCCGCTCGGCCCGGCTCGTCCTGAGCCGTCCGGTCGTTCCAGATTCCCGTTGCCCGCAAGCGGATGTACGGACGTTCGCGGCCCGGCGGCGGCGCCGCGGCCGCTTGGCGGACGAGCTTGATCGCCGTGTCGAGGTCATCGAGGTCGCCGACGACCCGCGCCCGCTGGTCGAGCACGTGCGCGAAGTTGAGCAGCACACCCGGCGGGAACTCCGGCTCCGCCCCGCGTGCGATGCTTGCGGCCTCGTCCAGGTCGCCTCGCGTGCCGCTGCGCGAGAAGCGGTTGAACAACACCGCGCAAAGGTCCGAAAGGCAGTAGACGCGGTCGGCGCCGCTCGCCGCGGCCTCCCGCGCCAGCTCCACCGCTTCGTCGAGATCTCGCGGGTTCTTGGTGCGGCCGAAGCGATCCAGCAACGCGAAGACGAGCCCGGACAGGTCCTCGCCGCGCTCGGGTCCATCGGCCAGATCCGCTGCCGCGGCCTGCCGGTTCACCGAGATCAGCTCGTCGAGGTCCGAAGCCGGGCCGCCGTGCTCGAAGCTCTCCTGCAACGCCTTCGCGAGGTTGATCAGCACGGCCGGTTGATGAGGGTCGTTCGCGGCTGCCCGCCGGGCGGTCTCCGTTCCCTCCGCCAGATCTCGCGGCTCACTCGTCGCGTCGAACCGCGTCAGCAATGAGCCACTCAGGTTCGTCAGCGCGGCTGTCAGCCTGGCTTGATCCACCGCGGCCGCAACAGCACGGCGCCCGGCGGCGACGGCCTCGTCCAGATCCGCCGAGTCGTGGGTTTGCTCGTAGCGGAGCTTGAGCGCCGCGCACAGATTCAACAGATACGTGTCGAGCCCGCGATCCTCGGAGCCGAGCCGGACAGCCTGGCGAAGGACGCTCAGCGCGACTTCGAGATCCTGCTGAGCACCGGCCTGCTGGAACCGCGTCAGCAGCGCGGCGCCGAAAACGGACAGCCGCTGGGGCAGATCCGGGTGCCCTTCCGGGGTCGCGGCCAGCGCGTGATCGAGACTCGCGAGCGCCCGCGCGAACAGCTCGGTGTCGCCGCTCAGCCTCGCCTGCTGGAGCGCGGCGGCCAGCTCGGGCACGGCCCGGTCCGCGAGCGCGGGCAGCAGTGGCGCGGGAAACTCCAGGTGGCCGATCAGGGCCGCGGCCACGGTGAACAGACCCAGGGCTTCTTCGGCCGCGGTTTGCCGTTCCGCTCCGGACAACGCCTCGGCCTGGTGCCACCGCAACCAGCCCAGCAGATACCAGGCTTCGGCGTCCGGCGGGTTCTCGCTCGCCAGATCCGCGGCCACCGCCAGCACGCTGGGCGCAAACGCTTGCGACGGATCAGCCGAATCCCGGATGCGCCGGAGGAACTCGCCGAGCAGCTCGATCAGGTCCTCGCGGCGCCCCATCCCGTTCCTTTCTTGTGGCGATCATGTTTCAGCGTACGATTACCGCGTCTCACGGCGCTGGGGATCGTGGGAATCACCAGTTCCGGGGGAGGCCAGTGGGACGCGCGAACAGGTCCAGGGAACAGATCGCGGACGCCGTCGCCTATGTCTGCGAAAACGCCGGCCCGCTGCGCGCCTCGCTGGCCGGCTCCACCGCCGAGCAGCATTTGGACGAACTGCTGGCCGCGCTGCGCGACGGCACGGACCCGGCCGAACTGCTCGAATCCGTGCATCGCGGGCTGCGCCAAGCAGGTGATGCCCTCGGGGTTTTCGGCCGCAACCGGGACGCGACGACGCTCGCGGGCCTCGAGCGAAACCGCTTTCACGAGCCGGTGCTGTTGTGCCCCCGGGCCGCGCACGCGTGTACCCGCTTCGCCTGGCCGGACCACAGCGCGGTTTGCGCCGTGACCGGTTCGCCACTCCGACGCGCGACGCTGCCATGACCGGGATTCTGGGCGGTTTCGGCGGTCAGCTCGGCAAAAGCCTCGCCGACAAGTGGCTGGGTCTGCTGGCCTTGCCCGGGGCGTTGTTCCTCGCGGTCGTGGCGGCTGCTTACGCGCTCGGGCAGTCCCATGCGCTGGATGTTCCCCGGCTGGTCCGTCAGGTCACCGGCTGGGCGCACGCGCCGGTGGTCGGCACCGTGGGCGGCCAGGTCGTGCTGCTGCTCGCGGCGCTCGCGATGTCAGTGGTGGTCGGGCTCGTGGCGCGCGTTCTCGGGTCCGCGATCGAGCGGGTGGTGCTCGCGGCAGGCTGGCATTCCTGGCCACGCTTGGCGCGCGCGTTCGCCAGGCGCGGCACAGAGGCCCGGCGCAAGCGGTGGGACGAGGCACACCGGGACTACAGCGCTCGCTGGGCCGAAGCGGCACAAGCGATGGCGCTGGACCGCGAACTCGACCCCGAAGCCCGGCACGCCGCGCTCCGCGCCAGGACGTCGATAGCAGTGGAACGCCCGGATCGCCCGACGTGGAGCGGTGACCGGATCAACGGCGTCGCGGTGCGGCTCGAGCGGGACCACAGCCTCGACCTGGCGCTCGTGTGGCCGTACCTGTGGCTGCTGCTTCCGGAGCAGGAACGCACCGAGATCACCGCCGCACGCACCGGCATGACGCGCGCTGCCGAACTCGGCGCGTGGGCGGTGTTGTTCGCGCCGGTGATCTACTTGTGGTGGCCCGCGGCGATCGTCGTTGTGGTGCTCGGAATCGTCGCGCGCGGACGCACCCGCACCGCGACGGACACCTATGCGCGGCTGGTCGAGGCCGCGGTCCGGCTGTATGCCCGGGATCTGGCGCAGCGCCTGGGAATCGAGTGCGACGGCGCCCTGCCCGCCGATGCCGGGAACCGCTTCGACGAACTGCTCAACTCCGCGCCCCCGCCCGAGATTTCGTAGCCGACGCGGCGGTCAGGCGGTAAGGAGTTTGCCCTCGTCCAGCGGGTGGATGTCGGCCAGTTCCCCGCCGATCTTGTCCCGTTCCCGTTCCAGGTCGTAGCGGGCCTGCAGCGAAACCCAGAACTGGGCGGTCGTCCCGAAGAACCGGGCCAGGCGCAACGCGGTGTCGGCCGTGATGCCGCGCTTGCCGTGCACGATCTCGTTGATCCTGCGCGGCGGCACGTGGATTCGCGTGGCCAGCCGGTGCTGGGTGATCCCCGACGGCTCCAGGAATTCTTCGGCCAGGATCTCGCCGGGGTGGATCGGTGGCAGCTTCTCGCTCATGGTGGTGTCCTCCGGTGCGGATTAGTGATAGTCGCAGATCTCCACGTCCTCCGGGCCCGCCTCGGTCCAGCGGGAGCAGATCCGGTATTGATCGTTGATACGGATACTGTGTTGTCCGACCCGATCACCGTGGAGCGGTTCCAGCCGGTTGCCGGGAGGCGCGGTGAGGTCGGTCAGGATCGCGGCCGCGTTGACCATCTCCAGTTTACGGCGCGCCACGCGTTCAAAGGCTTCGAAGCGCTTGACGCGGCTCCGATCCCAGAGCTTGCGGGTGTCCTTGTCCGCGAACGACCTGATCACACCCGCAGAGTGAACGACTCGCGTTAATAACGTCAAGCGTTATACCGTCTGCCCGGCCAACGCGCGACACACCAGTCAGGTCCGCAGATGCGACGCCCCGTTGAGATCCAGCACAGCGCCGGAAGCCCACGTCGACCCCGGCTCGGCGAGGAACACGATCGCGTCCGCGATCTCCCGTGGCTCCGCGACCCGCCCGAACGGGCTCTGGGCCCGCAACTCCACGCCACTCTCGCCCGCCAGCTTGTGCCCGACGCGATCGGTGGCGATGAACCCGGGCGCCACCGACGCGACCGAAATCCCGTGCGGCGCAAGGGAAACGGCCAATGACTGGCCGAACGCGTGCAGCGCGGCCTTCGTCGCCCCGTACGCGGGATAATCCGGCTCGCCCCGGAAAGCGCCCCGGGAACCGACGTGCACGATGCGCCCCGCGACACCGCGCGCGATCATGTGCCGGGCCACCCGGTAGGTGAGATCCGCGGTGCCGAGCAGGTTCACCTCGACCATCTGCCGCCAGACCTGTTGCCACTGCTCGAAACCCGTGCCGGAGACCGGGTGCGCGTTGTCCGGGCCCGGGGCGACGGCCGCGTTGTTCACGAGCACGTCCACACCGCCGAGCGACTCTTCGGCCGAGTCCGCGATCTCGGTCGCCGCTGTGGCCAGATCGCCTTGCGCGAGCGCATGTCCGTCGCCCGGCAGCACGGCCAGCGTGGCCTCCGCCGCGGCACGGTCGGAGTGATAGTGCACCGCCACCCTGTCCCCACGCTCGGCGAACGCCAGCGCGACGGCCCGGCCCAGCCCGGCCGCCGCGCCGGTGACGAGTACCCCGCGGCTCATTTGGCGAACAACTGCGACTCATCCCGGAAAGCCTTGAACTCCAAGGCATTCCCGGCCGGATCGTGCAGGAACATGGTCCACTGCTCCCCCGGCTCACCGGCGAAGCGCTGGTACGGCTCGATCACGAACTCGGTGCCCGCCGCGCGCAGCTTCCCGGCCAGCTCCTGGAAGTCCGCCACCGACAGGATCAGCCCGAAGTGCGGCACCGGCACGTCGTGCCCGTCGACCGGATTGCGCCCGGATTCGTTGCGGGCGCCCGGAACCACGTGCGTGACCACCTGGTGCCCGTGGAAGTTCCAGTCCACCCAGGCCGTGTCCGAGCGCCCCTCGGGCAGCCCGAGTACCCCGCCGTAGAACTCGCGGGCGCGGGCCAGATCGTCGACCGGGATGGCCAGGTGGAAACCGGGGCGGGTCATCAGGCGGCTCCTCTGCGATTCGGATAACCCCAGCTTGACCTGGGCACACCGCTAATGTCAACATTCGGACATGGTGCGACCGGCGCAGCGTCGCGGGCTTGCGGAAGAAGCGGCGGACCGCGTCCGCGAGGAGATCTTCAGCGGCCGGATCCCGCCCGGCAGCGCGCTGCGCGAGGTGGAACTGGCGGCGTCGCTGGAGGTCAGCCGCGGTTCGGTGCGGGAAGGGCTGGCGCTGTTGCAGCGCGAGGGCCTCGTGCGTTCGGTGTGGCACAAGGGAACCCGGGTCATCGAGCTGACCGAGGCCGACGTCGAGGAGGTCTACGCGGTGCGCGCCGCACTGGACAGGCTGGCCGCGACCACCGCCGCCGGGCACGCCGCCGACGAAGACCTCGACAAGCTGGACAGGCTGGTGGGCGCCATGACGGCCGAGGACGACGGCCCGCGGCTACTCGCGCTCGACATCGACTTCCACGAGGTGGTCTACCGCGCCGCCGGCAACCGCCGATTGCTCGAAGCCTGGCATGCCGTGCGTTCGCAGGTGTATCTGTTCCAGTCACACCGCATCCGGCTCGGGCACGACCGCTATCAGGCCCGCGTGGCGCACGAACACCGCGAACTGGCCGAGCTGATCCGCGCCGGGGACACCGAGCGGCTCGCCTCCGTCGCCGAGGAGCACGTGCACTCGGCGCGGCGTGCGCTGCTTCAGGGTTTGGCGGCGCCCAGCAACCGGACCAGAAGAGCACGGTCCTCAGTGGACAGTCCCGCGTAGCGTTCCTCGACCCCGTCCGCGAACTCGGCACGGATCCGCCGGCGCAGCGCCTCCCCTTCGCCGGTCAGCACGATGCGGCTGACCCGCCGGTCCTGGGGATCCGTTTCCCTGGCCAGGTAGCCGCGCCGGACCAGCCGGTCCACGATGCCGGTCACGTTCGTCTTGTCGCAGCCGAGCATCGTAGCCAGCTCGCCGAACGAGGGCTGCTCCCTGGACAGCACGCAGAACAGCTGGGTCTGCTGACTGGTCAGCCCCAACCGCCGCGCGATCTCGCTGTAGAGCGCACTCGACTCGCGATGCACGAGCGCCATCGCGCCGGCCAGGTCCCGATCCGCCATGCCCTCCAGCTTAGTTGACATCCTCGACCAATTTAGTCCATGATCTCAACTATCGACGATCTCGACAAAAGGGGCCGACATGACCGTCGCACTCGTCACCGGCAGTTCCCGGGGTATCGGCCGCGCCATCGCGCAGCGACTCGCCGCCGACGGCGCCGACCTGGTGGTGAACTACCGCACCGACCGCGCCGCGGCCGACGAGGTGGTCGCCGGGATCGAAGCCAAGGGTGGCAAGGCGATCGCCGTGCAGGCGGACGTCGCCGACCCGGGTCAGCTGCGCGGGCTCTTCGACGCCGCCGAACGGTTCGGACCGCTCGACGTCCTGGTCAGCAACGTCGGGGTCGCGAGGTTCGCGCCGATCGCCGAGGCCTCCGACGAGGACTTCGACCTGGTCTTCGCGACCAACACCCGCGCCACGCTCGGCGTGCTGCGCGAAGGCGCGAAGCGGGTGCGCGACGGTGGCCGGATCATCTCGATCTCCAGCGGCGCTGCCGTCACGCTCCGGGTCGGCGGCGGGGTGTACGGCGCCAGCAAGGCCGCCTCCGACGTACTGGTCCAGACCGCGGCGAAGGAACTGGGCCCGCGCGGCATCACCGTCAACAGCGTGCGCCCCGGCTCCACCCGCACCGACGGGCTCGAATCCGTGATGAGCGCCGAACGCCTGCGGCAAAGCGCCGAGGCCACGCCGCTGGGCCGGATCGGCGAACCCGGGGACATCGCGGACGTCGTCGCCTTCCTCGCCTCCGACGACGCCCGCTGGATCACCGGCCAGATCCTGCACGCGGGCGGCGGCCTTTTCTAGCCCCCGAAGAGCTGGACCACTTTGAGGATCAACTCGTACAACCCCCAGGCGAAGGGGACCCCGACCCAGAGCCACGCCAGGGTCATCAGCCAGGGACGCCGGCCCTCGTTCATTCCGCCTCCTCGGCCGCGGCGACGTCTTGCCGCGGCACCGGCTCGTGGTAGCGCTCCTTGACCGGCCGAACCAGCTCGTTGGCGATGAACCCGGCCACCAAGAGCCCGATCATGATGTAGAACGACGTCGTGTACAGGTCCGGCCCCTGCTTGCCCGCCCGCTTCTGGCTGTCCGCGATCGCGTTCACGATCAGCGGCCCGAGCACCCCGGCCACCGACCACGCGGTGAGCAGCCTGCCGTGGATGGCACCGACCTGGAAGCTGCCGAACAGATCCTTCAGATACGCCGGAATAGTGGCGAAACCCGCGCCGTAGAAGGAAAGGATCACCATCGCGCACAGGATGAAGACCACTTTGGACGAGTTGCCGGTGAGCGCGATGACCAGGTACAGCACCGCACCGATGCCCAGGTAGCACCGGTAGATGTTCTTGCGCCCGATGACGTCCGAAGTGGAAGACCAGACGAACCGGCCGAGCATGTTCGTCAGCGAGAGCAGCGCGACGAACCCGGCGGCGGCCGCGGCGCCCACCGGGACCGGGGTCTGCTTGAAGAAGTCGGTGATCATCGGCGAGGCCTTCTCCAGGATGCCGATGCCCGCCGTCACGTTGAAGCACAGCACCACCCACAGGCACCAGAACTGCGGCGTCTTGAGCGCGTTGGCCGCCGAGACGCTCGCGGTCGTGATGAGCATGTTGCCGTTCGCGGCCGGCGGCTCCCAGCCCCGCGGTTTCCAGTCCGCGGCCGGCACCCGGATCAGGAACACACCCAGCGACATGAACACCGCGTACACCACGCCGTGGATCAGGAACGCGGTGGCGATCCCACCGGTGCCGGTGCCGAAGGTCGCCAGCAGCTGGCTCGACCACGGGGACGCGATCAGCGCGCCACCGCCGAAGCCCATGATCGCGATCCCGGTGGCCATCCCCGGCCGGTCCGGGAACCACTTGATCAGCGTGGACACCGGCGAGATGTAGCCGATGCCCAGCCCGACCCCGCCGATCACCCCGTAGCCGAGCACGACCAGCCAGTACCGCGAGGTGGCCGCGCCCAGCGCGGAAACCAGGAACCCGCTGGAAAAGCACGTCATCGACACGAACATCGCCCACCGCGGGCCCTTGCGCTCGACGAGTGTGCCGCCGAACGCCGCGGACAGGCCCAGCATCACGATGGCGAGCTGGAACGGGAGCGCCGACAGCGTGCCGGTGAGCCCCAGGGACTTCTCCAGTGGCGGCTTGAACACGCTCCACGCGTATGCCTGGCCGATCGCGAGGTGCACCGACAGGGCGGCGGGCGGGATGAGCCAGCGACTCCAGTTCGCGGGCGCGACGGTGTGCGCACGGTCCAGGAAGGTGACGGCCACGGTGACGCTCCCCTAGGCTGGTGATTGAGAGTGCAATCTAGTACCGAAAGCCTGTCGGCGCACCAGTCATTTGTGGAACTTTCGGACAGCATTTTCGGGAGGGAACGGACATGGGCCGCGTTACCGTGCGACGACCGGTGAGGATGCTTTCGGCGAACGGGCAGCGCCGCCGGCCGGACTCCCTCGCGGCCGAGGAGCCGCTGGAGATCCGCGTCGGCGGGAAGGCGCTGGCGGTGACGATGCGCACCCCCGGGCACGACGTCGAGCTGGCGCACGGCTTCCTGTTGTCGGAGGGCGTGCTCGGGTCACCGGAGGACGTGTTCGCGGCGCGCTACTGCGACGGCGTGGACGACCAGGGCCGCAACACCTACAACGTCCTGGACCTCACGCTCGCCGAAGGCGTCGCCCCGCCCGAGACAGGCGTGGAGCGCAACTTCTACACGACCTCGTCCTGCGGGGTCTGCGGCAAGGCGGCCCTGGACGCGGTGAAGCTCAAAACCCGTTTCCCCCCAGGCGATTCCCCGTTCTCGGTGACCCCGGAGGTCCTGGCCGGCCTGCCGGACAAGCTGCGCGCGAAGCAGCGGGTGTTCGCCAGCACCGGTGGCCTGCACGCCGCCGGTCTGTTCACCGAGAGCGGTGAACTTCTCGCGGTGCGTGAGGACGTCGGCAGGCACAACGCGGTGGACAAGGTGCTCGGCTGGGCGTTGCTGGAGCACAAGGTGCCGCTGGGCCAGGTCGGGCTGCTGGTGTCCGGCCGCGCGTCGTTCGAGCTGGTGCAGAAGGCCGCGATGGCGGGGATTCCTTTGCTGGCAGCGGTTTCCGCGCCGTCCTCGCTGGCGGCGGAGCTGGCCGAGGAGAACGGGATGACCCTCGTCGGGTTCCTGCGCGGGGCGAGCATGAACCTCTACACCGGAGAGCATCGGGTGCTGGAGGCGGCCACCGCCTTGTCCTGAGCTGGTTCAATGAACGCTGTGGATCAGGAGGGGACGCGGCCGCGACGCTTCAGCCGGCGGTCGCTGCTGATCGCGGGGGCTTCCGGGCTGGGCATAGCCGGGATCACGGCGGGCACCGCGACGGGTGCGCTGCCGTTCAGCGAGGCCGTGCAGCGCGCGCTCGGCGTCACGTCGACCACGCCGGTGAGCCAGCTCGGGGTGGCGAAGGTCGAGCGGGTGTTCTCGCAGGCGCGCAACCGCGAGGTCGATCTCGTCACGCTGCTGCCGAGCAAGAACCCGCCGAAGAACCTGCCGATGTCGCTGCTGCTGCACGGGCTGCACGGACGCGCCCGCACCGCCGCGCCCACCGGCACGCTGGCCGAGCTGAGCAGCCAGGTGGCGCGGCACGCGTCGCCCTCGTACGGGTTCGTCGCGGTCGACGGCGGCGACAACTACTGGCATCAGGCCCACCCCGGTGACGATCCGATGGCCATGCTGCTGGAAGAGGTCCCGCAGTGGCTCAAGCGGCGCGGCCTCGGCGGGACGGACGGGCTGCCGTTCGCGTGCACCGGGATGTCGATGGGCGGGTTCGGCGGGCTGCTCTACGCGCGCCGCCGGGCCGAACGCCGCCAGCCGGTCGGCGCGCTGGCGCTGCTGGCGCCGGCGCTCATCCTGTCCTGGACGGAAATGGCCAAGCGCGGCATCTTCCGCGACGAGGCCGAATGGGCGTCGATGGATCCGCTCAAGCACCTCGACGCCACCGCCGGTGTCCCGATGGCGGTGTACTGCGGCACCGAGGACTCGTTCATCGACGGCGTGCGGCAGTTCATGGCCGCCACCCACCCCGCCGTGGCGTACACCGCACGCGGCAAGCACGGCGATTCGTTCAACCGGACCGTGGTGCCCAGCGTGGTGAGCTTCGTCGGCAAGCACGTGCCGCAGGCCTGAGGCGGCTCAGCCGACCCACGTGCCGACGACCGACAGGAACCAGAACCCGACCACGACCGCGGCCAGCAGCGTGGACGACCAGATCACCAGCAGCCTGTCCGACGAAGCCACCCGCACCCGGCGCAACGCGTAGTACGCGACGGCGAACAGCGGGATCGGCAACAACGGCAACGCGGAAAGCCGCACGCCGGTGGCGACGACACAGACAGCGGTGAGCACGATCAGGACCACCTGGACACACCGGTGCACGAGCGGATCGCTCAGGAACGGGGTGATGATCCGGTAGGTCAGATCGCTGATCCCGCGCACGTCACCCCGGCCTTCCGGGACGACCTTGTCCTCGCCACCGGCCTCGGCCGTGGTGCCGTTCTCGGCATCCTGGCGGGGACCAGCCCCCTCAACGCTCATCCGGCTAGCTTATCGAGCCCGGCTCCAGCCCGTCCGGGCTACCGGCCCATTACGCGGACTTCTCGCCACGCTCCGTGCTGCGCCGCCGCGAGGGCTGACGGGACACGATCGTCGGGTTCACGTTCTCCCGCACCGTCTGCTCGGTGATGACCACCTTGGCGACGTCGTTGCGGCTCGGGATGTCGTACATCACGGGCTGCAGGACCTCTTCCATGATGGCGCGCAGACCGCGGGCACCCGTGCCGCGCAGCACCGCCTGGTCGGCGATCGCCTCCAGCGCGGTCTTGGTGAACTCCAGCTCGACGCTGTCCATCTCGAACAGCTTCTTGTACTGCTTGATCAGTGCGTTGCGCGGCTCGGTGAGGATCCGCACCAGCGACTCCTTGTCGAGGTGGGTCACGTTCGCCACGATCGGCAGCCTGCCGATGAACTCCGGGATCAGCCCGAACTTGATCAGGTCCTCGGGCATGGTGTCGGAGAAGACGTCGCTCTCCTCGATCTCGGTGCGGGTGCGGATGTCCGCCCCGAACCCGAGCCCCCGCTTGCCGACCCGCTCGTTGATGATCTTCTCCAGCCCGGCGAACGCGCCGGCCACGATGAACAGCACGTTCGTCGTGTCGATCTGGATGAACTCCTGATGCGGGTGCTTGCGCCCGCCCTGGGGCGGCACGCTCGCGGTGGTGCCCTCGAGGATCTTCAGCAGCGCCTGCTGCACGCCCTCGCCGGACACGTCGCGGGTGATCGACGGGTTCTCCGACTTGCGGGCGATCTTGTCGACCTCGTCGATGTAGATGATGCCGGTCTCGGCGCGCTTCACGTCGTAGTCGGCGGCCTGGATCAGCTTGAGCAGGATGTTCTCGACATCCTCGCCGACATAGCCCGCCTCGGTGAGCGCGGTGGCGTCGGCGATCGCGAAGGGCACGTTCAGCATCTTCGCGAGCGTCTGCGCCAGATAGGTCTTGCCGCAGCCGGTGGGGCCCAGCAGCAGGATGTTGGACTTGGCGAGCTCGACCGGCTCGTCCTTGGAGTCCTTCGGCCCGGACTTGTCGTCGGACTGGATGCGCTTGTAGTGGTTGTACACCGCCACGGCGAGCGTGCGCTTGGCGTCGCTCTGGCCGATGATGTACTGGTCGAGGAACTCGTGGATGTCGAAGGGTTTCGGCAGCTCGTCGAGCTTCACGTCACCGGCTTCGGCCAGTTCCTCTTCGATGATCTCGTTGCACAGGTCGATGCACTCATCGCAGATGTAGACGCCGGGGCCGGCGATGAGCTTCTTCACCTGTTTCTGGCTCTTCCCGCAGAAAGAACACTTCAGCAGGTCTCCGCCGTCGCCGATCCGTGCCATGACCGTTGACCTGTCCCCTCCGGAGCGCCGGATCGCGCACCTGTCCGTGTACCTGCCCTCGCCGCCCAGAGACAGCGGAACTTTCCGCACCGCCTCTGACGGTACCCGCCCGACGCGCCTGACGGGAGGACCATCGGTCCTCCGACGCGTGGCCGACGGACCCTAGCCCCGCCCCGGGGCCGATGCCGCGCGGGCCAGCCTAGGTCCCGGAGCCGGTGCGTGCCTTCAGCGACACGCACCGGCTCCGGCCGTGGATCATCAGCCGTCGGACGCCTTGCGGTAGGGCAGCACCTCGTCGATGATCCCGTACTCCTTGGCCTGCTCGGCCGTGAGGATCTTGTCGCGCTCGATGTCCGCGCGGACCTCGTCGGGCGTCTTGTTGGTGTGCTTGGCCAGCGTGGTCTCCATCAGGCGGCGGACCCGCTGGATCTCGTTGGCCTGGATCTCCAGGTCCGACACCTGGCCGTAGGTGCCCTCGGTGGCGGGCTGGTGGATCAGCACGCGGGCATTGGGCAGCGCGAGCCGCTTGCCCTTGGTGCCCGCCGCCAGCAGCACGGCCGCGGCCGAGGCGGCCTGGCCGAGCGCCACGGTCTGGATGTCGGGACGCACGAACTGCATCGTGTCGTAGATCGCCATCAGCGAGGTGAACGAGCCACCAGGGGAGTTGATGTAGATCGTGATGTCACGGTCGGGGTCCTCGTGCTCCAGGTGCAGCAGCTGGGCCATCACGTCGTTGGCCGACGCGTCGTCCACCTGGACACCCAGGAAGATGACCCGCTCCTCGTAGAGCTTGTTGTACGGGTTGGATTCCTTGATCCCGTAGCTCGTGCGCTCGACGTACGAGGGCAGGATGTACCGGGACTGCGGAAGCTGAAATTCGCTCATTGCCTTCTCCTACTTGCGCGCCCGGTCAGCGGCCGCCGTTGGCGGACGGAAGCTGGTTCTCCCTGGTCAGCACCTGATCCACGAAGCCGTACTCGCGAGCCTCCTCGGCGGTGAACCAGCGGTCGCGGTCCCCGTCCCGGATGATCTGCTCGACCGACTGCCCCGTCTGGTCGGCGGTGATGCGGGCCAGCTCCTGCTTCCACTTGCCGAACACCTCGGCCTGGATGGCGATGTCGGAGGCCGTGCCGCCGACGCCGGCGGAGGGCTGGTGCATCAGGATCCGGGCGTGCGGGAGCGAGTAACGCTTGCCCGGGGTGCCGGAGGAGAGCAGGAACTGCCCCATCGAGGCGGCGAGGCCCATCGCGTAGGTCGCCACGTCCGGCTCGATGAGCTGCATGGTGTCGTAGATGGCGAACCCCGCGGTGACCGAGCCACCGGGAGAGTTGATGTAGAACCTGATGTCGGACTCGGAGTCCTCCGCGGCCAGCAGCAACAGCTGGGCGGTGATCCGGTTCGCGACCTCGTCGTTGACCTCGGAACCGAGCACCACGATGCGTTCCTGGAGCAGCCGCTCGGACACCGAGTCGGTCAGGTTGAGCCCCGCGGTGCTGGTCCGCGCCTCGGGCTTGTGCTGCGTCACGTCTGCCTGCCTTTTCGCCGCCGTGGATCCCCGCGAGAAGATCCACTGTGGACTTTCGTACTCAATGAGATCTTGCAATCGACCCTAACGAACTCGGGCGGCGCAGAATGCCTGACACCGCCCAAGTTCGCTGAGAGCTTTACCTTTCCGCGCCGGACTCCGCAGCCTCGGTGACCTCGGTCTCAGTGGCCTCGCCCGCGTCGGCGGCCGGGGCCTCCTCCTCGGCGGAGCCGAAGAGCTCATCGAGGTCGACCTCGGCGCCGGACGCGTCGGTGACCTTCGCCTTCCGCACCACGGAGGCCAGGGCCTTGCCGCGCCGGACGTCCGCGTAGATGGCCGACAGCTGGCCGGACTGCTGGGCCCGCTGCACGTACTCGTCGGGGCTGACCCCGAAGCGCTGCGCCTGGTAGAGGATGCGCTCGGTCAGCTCGGCGTCGTTGACGCTGGTCTCCTCGGCGTCGGCGATGGTGTCCAGCAGCAGCTGGGTGCGCACCGCCTTCTCCGCGTCGGCCTGCAGCTCGGCGTTGAACTCGTCCAGGGTCTTGCCCTCGGACTCCAGCACCTTCGCCAGCGCCTCTTCGCTGTGGTCGAGGTCGTGCACCGCGTCGTGCTTGCGGCTTTCCACCTCGGCCTCGACGACCTTCTCCGGCAGCGGGATCTCGACCTCTTCGAGCAGCTGCTCGAGGATCTTGTCCCTGGCCTGGACGCCCTGCTGGACCTTCTTCATCCGGGCCAGCCGCTCGTGCAGGTCGGCCTTGAGCTCGTCGATCGTGTCGAACTCGCTGGCCAGCTGGGCGAACTCGTCGTCGGCCTCGGGCAGCTCACGCTGCTTGATGCTCTGCACCGTCACCGACACCTCGGCGTCACGGCCCGCGTACTGGCCGGCGACCAGCTGGGTGGTGAAGGTCTTGGTCTCGCCCTCGTTCGCCCCGATGATCGCCTCGTCGATGCCGTCGACGAGCTGGCCGGAGCCGATCTCGTAGGACAGCCCGGTGGTCGAGGCCTCTTCGACCTCTTCGCCGTCGACCGTGGCCGACAGGTCGATCGAGACGAAGTCGCCGTTCTCCGCGGGGCGCTCGACGCCGGTCAGCGTGCCGAAGCGGGCGCGGAGCTGGTCCAGCTCGGCGTCCGCCTCCTCGTCGGTGACCTCGACGTCGTCCACGCTCACGGTGAGCCCGTCGAACTCGGGCAGGCTGATCTCGGGCCGGATGTCGACCTCGGCGGTGAACTCCAGGACGTCGCGGTCCTCGAGCTTGGTCACCTCGAAGTCGGGCTGGCCGAGGGTGCGCACCTCACCGGCGCGCACCGCCTCCATGTACTTGGCCGGGATGACCTCGTTGACGACCTCATCGAGCACCGGCGCGCGGCCGATCCGGCTTTCCAGGACGCGAGCGGGCGCCTTGCCGGGCCGGAAGCCCGGGATGCGAACCTGCTGGGCGATCTTGCGGTAGGCGCGGTCGAAGTTCGGTTTGAGTTCGTCGAACGGCACCTCGACATTGATCTTGACTCGCGTCGGGCTGAGCTGCTCGACGGTGCTCTTCAACGTGTTCTCCTCGAGCCATACAGGGATAGTGGTCATGCTGATCGCACGGGCACGCTAGTGCCCGAAGTCCGAGTCTAGGCCAGGCACTTGACAGCCCCGGCCTTGGCCTGCTGGCCGCGCTGTGACGTGGCCGAAGTTTACATTTCAACTCGTTTTGTCTACCTTCTTCGCAGCAGGTCCCCCGTGCGGAGGAGCCGGACGTGACAACCGTTGAGGCACAGGCACTTCCCCGGTTTCGGGTGACGGTTCCGGAGGTGGTGACGCCCACCCTGCTGCTCTTCGGCGGCTCGCTCGGCCTCGGCGCGTCCGCGGTCTGGCTGGCGCTCGGTGAGCACTTCCCGGCGTGGGTCACCGTCCCGATGCACGTGGTCGCGATGTTCGGGCTGTTCGTCGTCGTGCACGAGTCCTCGCATCACGCGGCGGGCAGGCTCACCTGGATCAACGACGTGCTCGGCCGGGTGGCGATCCTGTTCACCTCGGCGTTCGTGTCCTTCCCCGCGGCCCGTTTCCTGCATCTGGAGCAGCACCGGGCCGGCGGGCAGGCGCATCTGACCCCGTGGAACCTGCGGGGCCCGCGCTGGCAGCTGCCGCTGCGCTGGATGGCGACCGATCTGTGGCACGCCTTCGCCTACTTCCAGCGCACCGCGAACCGGCCGCAGGCCGAGGTGGCGGAGTCGCTGGCGATGCTGGTGCTGCTGCCCGGCACGCTCGCCGCGGTGACCGGCACCGGGCACGGCCTGGAACTGCTGATCGTCTACCTGCTGCCGCAGCGGCTGACCATGTTGCTGGGCGGGTGGTGGTTCGACTGGTTCCCGCGCCACCACTCCCCGGACGCGCGCAGTTATCGCAGCGTGCACAGCCGGTATCCGTCCTTGCCGTTCTACCGGTACCTCCAGGGATGGCGCGCCGACCGGGAACCGTGGTGCGCTCCCCCGCCGGCGCCGGCCCGAAGGGGCGAATTCCACCGGCTCACCGTCACGAGCGTGCGGCGGCCGCTCGACCGGGTCGCGCTCGTCGGCTTCACGGTGCCGCCGGAGCTGCGGAACGAGTTCCGGTTCACCCCCGGTCAGCACGTGACGCTGCGCGCCGTCGTGGACGGAGAAGTGCTGCGGCGGAAGTACGCCGTCCTCGCGCGGCCGGGCGAGGACGAGCTGCACGTCGCGATCAAACAGCTGCCCGGCGGGCGGTTCTCCGGCTACGCGACCTCGGCGCTCGCGCCCGGCGACGAGCTGGACGTGCTGCCGCCCGAAGGCGAGTTCACGCTCTGCCCCGAGAGCCGCGACACGAAGCACTTCGTGGCGATCGCGGCGGGGATCGGGATCGCACCGGTGCTGCCGGTACTCGGGCACGCGCTGGCCACGGCGACGCGCTGCCGCGCCACGCTCCTCTACGTCAACCGCAGCGGAGCGGACACGCTTTTCGCGGAAGAGCTGAGCAAGCTGACCCGCCGGTTCGAGGGGCGGCTGCGGGTGGTGCATTTCCGCACCGACGAACGTGACCCGGAACTACGGCCCGCACGCACGGCCAAACCGTTCGACAGCATCGGCTCGGCGCTCGCCATTTCCGACGAGCGTTACCAGCCCGGCGCGTTCGACGGCGCGCGGCTGCGCGCGCTGCTGGCCGCGCGGCTGCATCCGGCGAAGGTGGACGAGTGGCTGCTGTGCGTGCCGCCCGCGCTCGCGGACTCGGTGCGGGCCGTGCTCGCCGAACACCACGTGCCACCGGACGCGATCCACGGTGAAACGTTCCACGTCGTTCAGCCTGCCTGATTTTCCCTCAACCGCAGGGCAAGCGTCGGGCACAGGCGGACGGCGCGCTTCGCGTGTTCGCTCAGCTCCGGCCGGACGACGGTCTCCCGCGCGCCGTCACGCGGCACCGGGAATCCCCACGGGTCACGGGAAAGGGTCTCCGGCAACAGCTCCGTGCACAGCCCGCGGCCGTCGCAGGCGGTCCAGTCGATGTGCAGCCGTACAGTCATTTCTTCCTCCTCGCCGCGCATTCGCCGCGCAGGTGCCAGGCGACTTCGTCGCCGAAGACGGCGAGCGTGCTGCGGACGAACCGCGCCGCGCCGTCGGGGTGATGACAGGCGCCGCGCCCGTCGACCAGATCCGCGAGCCAGCCCACCCGGCCCGGCACGTCGGGCGTGCTCTCACCGGCCGCGAGCGTGCGCAACGCCCGCGCCATCGCGGGCAGTCCATTCAGGCAGGGGCCGCACTGCCGGGCACTCTGGCCGGCAAGGTAGCCGACCACGTCCGCGGCGGCCGACAGTCCACAATGGTCGGTGTCGAGCGCGACCGCGACGCCCGCCCCGGGCGAACCGCCGATCGCGCCGAGTTCGTTGCGGGACAAGCTGATTCCGACGTTCGCCGCCGGCACCCACGTGCCGTGGTAACCGCCGACGAGCACCGCGCGCAGATCGGCCGACGGCCCACCTGCCAGCGCCAGCACCGCGTCGAGCGGGGTGCCGATCGCGACTTCGTGCACTCCCGGCGTCCGCACCGCACCGCTGACCGTGACCAGGAACGTGCCCGGTTCGGCGGCCGTGCCCCTGCGGCGGAACCATCCGGCGCCGTACCGCGCGATCTGTGCGATATGCGCGAGCGTTTCCACGTTCTGCACGAGCGTCGGGCGCCCGCGGACGCCGGAGCGGACGGTGAGTTCGAGCCGGTCGGCCGGCACCGCGGGCCTGCCCTCGATCGCCGCGACCACAGCGGATTCCTGCCCGCTGAGGAATCCCTCCGGCGAGTGCACGACGGCCACCGGGATGGCGTCCCAGTTCCGCGCCACGCGTTCGGCGAGCGCGGCCCGCACCGACTCCGACACCGGACCCGCCGGCACGTACAGATAGGCCCCGGCCGCACGCACGGCTTCCGCCGCCAGCTGCAGCCCGTCCAGCACGAGATGCGGGGCGCGGAGCAGGAGCGTTTCGTCCTTGCTGCTGGCCGGTTCGCCTTCCGCGCCGTTGCCGATCACGACCGCGGACCTGCCCTGCGCGACCACGGAAAGCTTGCGCCACACGGGAAATCCCGCTCCCCCACGCCCGGTCAGCCCGGCCTCCCGGAGTTCCGGGACGAGCTGCCGCCGCCACGGGACCGGGCCGCTGAGCCGCTGGTGCGTGTCGAGATCGGGGGCTGCCGCGTCGAGCAGGCCCTGCACCTCGGTGAGACTGATCGTCATACCCGGGCCTCCATTCTGGGTACGGCACGGCGTTCGGTGAACCGTGCCGAGAGCCGCCAGCCGAGCGAACCGAGCACCGCGGCCACGCAGATCACCGCGAGCACGAGGAACCAGGCGCTGAACGCGTCGGTGCCGGTGCCCAGCGCGTGGATCAGCGCGATGGGCCACAGACCGTAGGCGGCCCAATGGATTCCGCGCCAGGTGCGGTGCCCGATGCGGTGGCGCAGCAGGCTCGTGACAACCAGCGCCACGATGAGATCCAGCGCCACCGTGCCCAGTCCCTGCCAGAACGGCCGGTAGTCGCCGGCGAACGGGAAGATCACGTCGAAGATCCGCAGCTGCGCATACGGGTCGAACAGCAGCAGACCCACGTGCAGGACAAGGAAAACCGTGGCCAGCAGGCTGGTGTTGCGGTGCGTCTCGGCCACCGCGAACCGGGGCAGCCACGGCGCGGGACGCCCCGAGCGGGTGGCGATGCCGAGCACCATCGTCAGCGTCAGCAGCACCAGCGCCACCACGCCGGAACCACGCCCGAAGTCCCATAATGCCTGGCTGGTCATGGCTCCGGCCAACCGCCGAGAGTGAGCACCCGGCCATCCCGGTGCACGAGCCGGGCGGGCACGCCGAGGCCGGAGAGCCAGCCGGGCGCGTCCTCGCCACGGACGAGCGCCGCCGTGGTCCAGGTGTTCGCGTCCACGCAACGATCCGCGACCACCGAGACGCTCCGCCACGTGCGCGGCGCGGGCTGGCAGGTGCGCGGGTCCAGCACATGGTGCAGCAGCCTCTCCCCGCGACGCCAGGTGCGGGAGTTGGTGCTGGAGGTGGCCATCGCGGCGCCGGAGGGCACCGAGACCGTGCACGCGGGATCTTCGATCCGGTCGCGCACCAGGATCTTCCAGCCGCCGGCCGGCGCGGCGCCCGCCGTGGCGAGGTCTCCGCCCAGCTCCACCAGCACGCCGGTGCCCAGGGCCCCGGCCACGAGGCGCGCGCAGTGGTCCGCCGTCCAGGCCTTCGCCGTGGCTCCGAGATCCATGTGCACACCCTCCGGCACGGTCAACCTGGTGCCGTCCAGGCGAATCCGCCGCCAGCCCGGCGCGGGCCGCAGCTGGATCGGCAGCGCCGGCCCGTCCGCGGGCACCAGCGGCAGATCCCGGTCGTACCCGAGCTGAGCGAGCGCGTCACCCAATGTCGGATCGACGTCCCCGCCGGTCCGGCGTGCGGCCTCGAGCGCGGCGGCCACGAGTTCCGCCAGCAGATCGCCGATCTCGACCTCCTCACCGGCGCGCTCGGCGAGCGCGAGTTCGGAGTTCGGACGGAATCGGCTGCACGCTCGTTCCACCTCGGTGAGTTCCGTCTCCACCAAGGCTTTCGCCTCGGCGAGCGCGGCGGGGTCGGTGACGACGACGCGGGCGGTCGTGCTCCACACCGGCCAGCGCGCCGTGGTGGCGCCGGTGAGCAGGGCGGTCATCACGATCCTCCCGACTGCGCGTGCGCGGAACCGTCGCTCGACGACATCCCGCTCGTGCCCGAGTACGACTGAGTGTCCGAAGTGGACGATTGAGTGGTCGAGGTCTGGGTCGAGGAGCTGTCGTCGCCGGAAACCCCGCAGGCGACAAGCGTCGCACCGGCGGCACCGGCGACGGCCAGCCCGGTGGTCACCAGCGCCACGCGGCGCAACCCGGTCTCACGCGTGCCCATGGCTCAGCCCTGGCCTGTCGTCTGGCCGCTGCCGCTCTGGCCGGAATTCTGCCGCGGCAAGGTCCCTTGCTGCTGGCCACCGGCCTGACCGCCGGTGCCGCCACTCGCCTGGCCGGTGCCCTCGGTGAGGGTGTCGGCCGTCGCGGTGTCGCCCGAAACGGAGGCGACCACGGTGACCGTGTCGCCGGTGGCGATGCTGCTGATGTCGGCGTTGTTGCCGACCGCTGTCCCGCTGTCGATGGTGTAGGTCTTCGTGTACCCGTCGGTGCTCTTGGCGGTCAGCGACGTCGAGTCGACCGCGGTGACAGTGCCGGTCTGCACGAGTTCGGTGGTGTAACCGCCGTTGCCATCGGAGACCACGTACTCACCGTGCAACGCGCTGCTCAGCGTGGCCAGTCCGCCGGTGCCGCCGGACATCTGCCCGCCGCCCGGCCCGCCCTGCATACCACCCTGCGCGCTGGTGGAGTCGGTGGAGCTGCCTGCGACGTAGATGGCCGCGCCGCCGGCACCGACAACGGCGACGGCGACCGCCACGGCGGCCAGTGTCTTGCGGCCGGACCAGCGCTGCGGCGGGCGGCCCTGCGGCGCGCCCCAGTTCTGGTCGGGAGTGCTCTGCTGCGGGGGCAACTGTTCGGTAGTCATGGACCCGAGTCTTCGAGCACGCTCTGTGTGAAGCCTGTGGGAGTTATGTCGGGACCCTGTGTCCCGCAATCACACAGCGGTTACACAGGAAGCACACAAGGACCCCACACGAAACCGGCCCATCGTCGAGTCATGAACGTGCGGAAGTCTGCCCACCGGGCGGAACCGCGGCGGCGGGTGCGGCCGCTGCGGACGAAGCTGATCGGGGCTCTGCTCGCGCTGCTCACCGTTGTCTGCCTGGTGATCGGCGTGATCAGCGAGTTCGCGCTCGGCGCGTTCCTCACCCAGCAGGTGGACAAACAACTGCACGACACCGTCAACCGCTCGCAGAGCTTCAACGGCGGGCCCGGCCGCGACCACGGTGACGCGCTCAACGCACTGGGCACCGCGACCGGGACCGTGCACGCGCTGTTCTCCCCCGGTCAGACCCAGGCCGAAATCCTGGACACGCAACAGGGTTCGCCGGTGCCGAACCCGCAGCCGATGGGGCTCGCCGACCAGGAGGTGCTGCGCGGGGTCGCCGCCGACGGCAAGACGCACACGGTTTCCCTGTCCGAGGGCAGCTACCGGGTGATCGCGGTGAACACGGACAACGGCGTCGAGGTGTTCGGCCTGCCGATGGACCAGGCGGACGCGACCATGCTGACGGTCGGGCTGATCCTCGGCGGCGTCGCGCTCACGGCCGTGATCGGCGCGGGTGTGGTCGGCGCGTATGTGGTGCGCCGGACGTTGCGCCCGCTGGACCGCGTCGCGGCGGCTGCCGCGAAGGTGACCGAAATTCCGCTCGACCGCGGGGAAGTCGGCCTGTCCGTACGGGTTCCGGTGACCGACACCGACCCGGCCACCGAGGTCGGGCAGGTCGGTTACGCGTTGAACCGGATGCTCGGCCACATCGACAACGCGCTCGACGCGCGGCAGGCCAGCGAGACCCGGGTGCGCCAGTTCGTCGCCGACGCGAGCCACGAACTGCGCACGCCGCTGGCCGCGATCCGCGGTTACGCGGAGCTGACCCGGCGCGCCAACGGCCGCGTGCCCGCCGACATCGCGCACGCCATGTACCGGGTGGAATCCGAGGCCTCCCGGATGACCACGCTCGTCGACGACCTGTTGTTGCTGGCCAGGCTTGACGCCGGCCGCCCGCTGGAGGAGTCCGAGGTGGACCTGACCCGCCTGGTCGCGGACGCGGTCGGCGACGCGCATATCGCCGGGCCAGAGCACCGGTGGCGGCTGGAACTTCCGGAAGCCCCGGTCACCGTCAGCGGCGACGCGCAGCGGCTGCACCAGGTGCTGTCGAACCTGCTGGCCAACGGCCGCAACCACACTCCACCCGGTACCACGGTGACCACGCGGCTGGCGGTGTCGGCAGACGGGAGCGCCGTGCTGACCGTGACCGACAACGGGCCCGGCATCCCGCCCGACCTGCTCCCGAACGTGTTCGAGCGGTTCGCGCGGGGTGATTCGTCCCGTTCGCGGGCCGCGGGCAGCACCGGGCTCGGGATGGCGATCGCCGCCGCCGTCGTATCCGCGCACCACGGCACGGTGGAGGTGCACAGCAGGCCGGGCCGCACGGAGTTCGAGGTCCGCCTGCCGCGCGCGGTGCTGACGATCGACGCCGCCGTGACCGAGGAGCTGCCCCGGGTACCCGGACAGGTGATCCGGACGTCCACAGGGTTCTCACAGGAACGGCACAACCTCGGCCAAGGTGTGGCCGGGACCCTGGACCCATGACCGTGCTAGCCGAACGCTCCGCTCCGGAAAGTCCGCCCAACTCGAGCCGAAGGAGCCGTCTGCTGCACGGGAGACCCGGCGACCCACGCTGGGTGCGCCCCACGCTGCTGGGCCTGCTCGTGGTCACCGCCGTGCTCTACCTGTGGGATCTCTCGGCTTCCGGCTGGGCCAACGCGTTCTACTCCGCGGCCGCGCAGGCCGGCGGGGAGAGCTGGAAGGCGTGGTTCTTCGGCTCCAGCGACCCGGCGAACGCGATCACCGTCGACAAGACGCCCGCCGCGCTGTGGGTGATGGGCCTGTTCGTGCGGGTGTTCGGGCTCAGCTCGTGGAGCGTGCTCGTCCCGCAGGCGCTCATGGGTATCGGCTCCGTATACGTGTTGTATGCAACCGTGCGGCGCGTCTCCGGCCCCGGCGCCGGCCTGCTGGCGGGCCTGGTGCTCGCGGCGACGCCCGTCGCGGCGCTGATGTTCCGGTTCAACAACCCGGACTCGCTTTTGGTACTGCTGCTGGTGATCGCGGCGTACTGCACGGTGCGGGCGATCGAGAAGGCCGGCCCGAAATGGCTGGTGTTCGCCGGGGTCGCGGTCGGTTTCGGCTTCCTGGCGAAGATGCTGCAGGCTTTCCTCGTGCTGCCGGCATTCGCGCTGGCCTACCTGATCGCCGCGCCGACCGGGCTCGGAAAGCGCTTGCTGCACCTGCTCGGCGCGCTGGTGGCGGTGATCGTTTCGGCGGGCTGGTACATCCTGGTGGTGCAGCTGTGGCCCGCCGCCGGCCGTCCGTACATCGGTGGCTCGCAGACCAACAGCATCTGGGAGCTCGCCTTCGGCTACAACGGGTTCGGCCGGATCACCGGTGACGAAGTCGGCAGCCTCGGCGGCGCGCAGAGCAGCGGCAGCTGGGCGCGGTTGTTCAGCAGCGAGATGGCGGGCGGGATCGCGTGGCTACTGCCCGCGGCGGTGCTCGCGCTGGCGGCGCTGATCTGGTTGAGCTGGCAGGCTCCGCGCACGGACGCGATCCGCGCTTCGGCGGTGGTCTGGGGCGGTTGGCTGCTGATCACCGGTGGGGTGTTCAGCTTCATGAGCGGGATCATCCACCCGTACTACACGGTCGCACTCGCGCCGGCCGTCGCCGCGCTGGTCGGCATGGGCGCGGCGCGGCTGTGGCGGCTGCGCGCGCATCCGGTGGCCGCGGGGCTGCTCTCCAGCGGGGTCGCGCTCACCGGGCTGACCGCGTTCATGTTGCTGGACAAGGAAACCGACTTCGTGCCGTGGCTGAAGTACCTGGCGCTGGTGCTCGCGTTGTTCGCGGCGGTGGGGATCCTGGTGGCCGACCGGCTGCCCCGCCCGGCCGCCCGCGGGATCGCGGTCATCGCGCTGGTGGCGTCGCTGGCCGGGAGCGGGGCTTACACCATCGCGACAGCTGCGACTCCGCACAGTGGCGCGATTCCCGCTGCGGGGCCCAGCGGCAGCAGCTTCGGTGGCGGTGGTCGCGCGTTCGGTGGCGGCCAGGGCGGGATGCCCGGGGGTGGTCAAGGCGGCCAGACCAGTCGGCAGGGTGGCGGTCCTGGTGGCGGTATGGGCGGGGGCATCGGCAGCCTGCTCACCACGAGCACGCCGAGCCAGGAGCTGGTCCAGCTGTTGCAGAAGGACAGTGCCGGTTACACCTGGGCCGCGGCCACGGTCGGTTCGAACCCGGCGGCCAGCTACCAGCTCGCGGCGGATGTGCCGGTGATGGCCGTGGGCGGGTTCAACGGTACCGACCCATCGCCGACGCTCGCGCAGTTCCAGGAAATGGTGCAGAACAAGGAGATCCACTACTTCGTCGGCACCGGTTCGTCGATGGGCGGCTCCTCCGGCAGCGACGACGCGGAGCAGATCGCGCAGTGGGTCGCGGCCACCTTCACGGCGACTACCGTTGGCGGGACGACGGTTTATGATCTGAGTTCTTGAGCTTCGGTCCCCCGGGCCCCTCTCCGCACAGGCGGGGAGGGGCCCTTTTTCGCACTGCGCGCGGGGCGCGCTAAGGCACCCCCGCCCCGATCCGTGGCGGGTGCGGGTGGCCTGGGTTTCGTTGCCGGGCGGCGGTTCCGTTGGTGGCCGGCCGGTGGTCCCTTTCTTCACAGAACGCCCACAGCGCAGGCACAACGACACCCCAGTACCGAGACGGATCGTAGAAGCATGACAGCCACGATGTACACCGAAACCGGTCCACGGCCCGGGACCGCACCGGTCGACACCCGGACCGTCACGCCGGTGCTCGACGTCGTCATTCCCGTCTACAACGAGGAAACCGACCTGGAGCCGTGCATCCGCCGGCTGCACGGGCACATGTCGGCCACCCTGCCCTACACCTTCCGCATCACCGTCGCCGACAATGCCAGTACCGACACGACGTTGCACGTCGCCGAGCGGCTGGCGCGGGAGTTCGACGAGGTCGAGGTCCGGCACCTGGCGCAGAAAGGCCGTGGCCGCGCGCTGAACGCGGTGTGGTCCACTTCGGACGCGCCCGTCCTCGCCTACATGGATGTCGACCTGTCGACCGATCTCACCGCGCTCGGGCCACTCGTCGCGCCGCTGATCTCCGGGCATTCCGATCTCGCGATCGGCTCGCGGCTGGCGAAGGGGGCCCGGGTGGTGCGCGGGCCGAAGCGCGAGTTCATTTCCCGTTGCTACAACCTGATTCTCCGTGGTGCGCTGGCCGCCAGGTTCTCCGACGCGCAGTGCGGGTTCAAGGCGATCCGCGCCGACGTGGCCCGGCAATTATTGCCACTCGTCGAGGATACGGGCTGGTTCTTCGACACCGAACTGCTCGTGCTCGCCCAGCGCGCGGGGCTGCGGACACACGAAATCCCGGTGGACTGGGTCGACGACCCGGACTCCTCGGTGAACATCGTCGCCACCGCCACCGCCGACCTCAAGGGCGTGGCGAGGATGATCCGCGGCTTCGCGACCGGAACTCTGCCCGTCAGCGAACTCCGGGCACAGCTGGGCCGCCAACCGATCGGCGTGTCCACCCCGGGCGTGCCCCCGAAACTGGCCACCCAGCTGGTGCGGTTCGCGGTGGTCGGGATCGGCAGCACGCTCGCCTACCTGCTGCTGTTCCTGTTGCTGCGCACGGGAATGGGCGCGCAGGTGGCGAACTTCCTCGCGCTCGGGGTCACCGCGATCGCGAACACCGCGGTCAACCGCCGGGTCACCTTCGGCATCCGCGGACCGGCACGCGCCGCGCGGCACCAGTTCGAGGGGCTGGTCGTGTTCGGCCTCGGGCTGGTGCTCACCAGTGGCTCGCTCGCCCTGCTGAACGCACTCGCCGCGCCAGGCGTCGCGCTCGAACTCACCGTGCTCGTGCCGGCCAGCCTGGCCGCCACGATCCTCCGTTTCGTTCTGCTGCGGGGCTGGGTCTTCCATCCGCGGCGTCAGTCGGACCACTGAAACCCCTTGGGAGAGAACAATGACCAGCGTTCTGACGGGCCCGCCCCGCACGGAACCGCGGCACCGGGCACCCGATGGAGCCCCGCCGCACGGACACGGCAGGACGCGCCGCCTGCTCCTCGGCAACGGTGATCAGCCGTCCTGGGTGCGCCCGGCCGTGCTGCTCCTGCTCGCCGGCACGGCGATGCTGTACTTCTGGGACCTGACCGCTTCCGGCTACGGCAACAGTTTCTACGCCGCCGCCGTCCAGGCGGGCACCGAAAACTGGAAGGCGTGGCTGTTCGGCTCGCTCGACTCCGGCAACTCGATCACTGTCGACAAGCCGCCCGCGGCTCTGTGGGTGGCGGTCGCCTTCGCCCGGGTCTTCGGCTTCTCCAGCTTCACCGTCCTGGCGCCACAGGCGTTCATGGGCATCGCCTCCGTCGGCCTGCTCTACGCGACGGTGAAACGCACTTCCGGCCCGGTCACCGGGCTGTTCGCCGGGGCCGCCCTGGCGCTGACTCCGGTGGCGGCACTGATGTTCCGCTTCAACAACCCGGACGCGCTGCTCGTCCTGCTGCTCGTCGCGGGCGCCTACTGCACAGTGCGCGCCATCGAAAAGGCCAGTCCGCAGTGGCTGGCGCTGGCCGGGGTCGCGGTCGGTTTCGGCTTCCTGACCAAGATGATGCAGGCGTTCCTGGTGCTGCCCGCCTTCGGGCTGGCCTACCTGCTCGCGGCGAAGACCTCGCTCGGGAAACGCCTCCTGCATCTGCTCGGCGCCGTGGTCGCGGTGATCGTTTCGGCGGGCTGGTTCGTGGCGCTGGTGGAAATCTGGCCGGCCGCGAGCCGCCCGTACATCGGCGGGTCGACGAACAACTCCCTGCTGGAACTCGCGCTGGGCTACAACGGTCTCGGCCGGATCTTCGGCGGTGACGGCAACGCCGGGGGTGGTGGCGGCGGTGGCAACGCCGGCTTCGGCGGCAGCGCGGGGATCACCCGGATGTTCAACTCGGCCTTCGGCGGCGAGATCTCCTGGCTCCTGCCCGCCGCGCTGATCGGATTGGTGGCCGGGCTGTGGTTCACCCGCCGGGCACCGCGCACCGACAAGACCCGGATGGCCCTGGTGCTGTGGGGCGGCTGGCTGCTGGTGACCGGGGTGGTGTTCAGCTACATGAGCGGCACCGTGCACCCGTACTACTCGGTGCAGCTGGCGCCCGCGATCGCCGCGCTGGTGGCGATGTCGGTGCGGGCGCTGTGGCAGGGCAGGCACAACGTGCCGGCGCGCGCGGTGCTGGCGGGGATGATCGCGGTGACGGCGGTCTGGGACTACATCCTGCTGGACCGCAGCTCCGACTACCTGCCTTGGCTCAAGTTCGTGATCGCCGCGCTGGGTGTGCTCGGCGCCACGGCGATCGCCGTCGGGGTGCACGAATTCCGGCGGATGGCGACCGTGTTGATCACCGCGGCGGTACTGGTGTTCGGCCTTGGCACCACGGCATACGCGGTGACCACCGCGGGCCAGGCGCACACCGGTTCGATCCCGACCTCGGGGCCGACCACGAGCGCGATCGGCGGCGGCATGGGAGGCGGCTCGATGGGCGGCCAGACAGGTGGAACGCCTCCGGGGCAGTCGGCCGCTTCGTCCACTTCGGACACCGCGGCCGCACGCAGTGGTGGCGTGTCGTCCAGCAGCACCGCGCTGAGCACCCTGTTGTCGCAGACGACCACGAAGTGGGCCGCGGCGGCCGGCAGCTCACAGACCGCGGCGGAGCTGGAGCTCTCCAGCGGCAAGGCGGTAATCGCGATCGGCGGCTGGAGCGGCACCGACGACTCCCCGACGCTGGCCCAGTTCCAGTCCTACGTGGCTTCCGGGCAGGTCACGTACTACATCGCCGGTGGCCAGGGCGGCGGGATGAGCGGCGGCACGGACTCGTCGTCGAGCCAGATCCAGTCGTGGGTGGAGGCGAACTACAGCTCCATCACCGTCGGCGGCACGACGGTGTACGTGCTGAGCTGAGTCCCGGGCGAAGGGGGGCCGGGTGCCACCCGGCCCCGCTTCGCTGCGCAATCACAGGTTCACTTCACATCCGGCACAGCACGGCCACAGCGGAGCGGACGAAACTCGAAGACACAGGCCGAAGGAGGGCATCATGATCCACCCCCTCACCCACATCCCCACCTGGCACACCGCGAGCGCGCAGGGCCCGCGCTCCGTCAACGCGGACGCGGTCGGCGCCTACGGCGATCCCGGGCAAACAGTCTTCGCGCTGGCCGACGGGGTCGGCGACGACCACACGGCCGCGCGGGCAGCGCGCATCGCCTGCGCCGCAGCGGTGCGGACGCCGCCAGGCGAAGGCCCGATCGCCGCGCTGCTCGCGGCACAGCGCGCTGTCCGCGCGGACCCAGCGGCAGGCGACTGCGTGCTCGTGGTCGCGTTGCCCTTCGCCGGGGGCTACCGGATCGGCTGGGTCGGAGACGTGCGCGCCTACGCCTGGACCCGTTCGACGTTGCGGCCCCTGACGAAGGACCACACGCTGGCGGAGTACTTCCGAGACCGCGGCGAGGAGGTGGTACCGCGGATGGAACACATCGTGACCACCAGCGTGCGCACCGCCGAAGCGACGGCCTTCGGGCGCGCCGAGGTGCGCGGCCTCGCTGGGCTGCTGCTCACCAGCGACGGCGTGCACAAGAACCTTTCGCTCGCGGCGATGGCGGAACTGGTGCGCCGGGCCGGGAATTCCGCTCAGTCCCTTGTGGACTCCGCGCTGGCCGTCGGCGGCACCGACAACGCGACCGCGCTGCTCGCCGAACTGCCGCCGTCCCCAGGGCCCGAGCCGGCAACCGAGGCGTTCACCTCGCCGGTCGCCGCCTGAGTTTGGCGGCGAACAGGTATCAGTTGGCATCCAACCGGTAGCAAGCCACGCCCCGCACTGGCGACACTTGTCTCGATGGCATACGAGACAAGGAGAAACGCATGACGACGTTCGTCCTCGTGCCAGGCGGCTGGAAGGGCTCCTGGGCCTACGAGGCGGTGGTTCCGCTGCTGGAGCGTGCCGGTCACACCGTGCACGCCCTGACCCTGACCGGTCTGCGGCCGGGCGACGACCCCGCGACGGTCGCGGCCGCCAACCTCGACACGCACGCCGACGACGTGCTGCGGCACCTCGATCGCCACCACATCACCGACGCGACGCTGGTCGGCCACAGCTACGCCGGGATGGTGATCGCCGCCGCCGCGGACCGCGCGGACGGCCGGATCTCGCGCCTGGTGCATCTCGACGCCTACGTGCCGCGCGAGGGCGAGTCGTGCTGGTCGGCGACGAACGACTATTTCCGGGGCGTGTTCGCGACCGGCGCCGCCGGCAGCGGCTATGCCGTGCGGCCGCCGGGCAACGGCGACCCCCGCCGCCGTCCGCACCCCCTCGCCTCGTTCCTGCAGACGATCCGGCTCACCGGCACGCCCATCCCCCATCGCGAGTTCGTCTACTGCTCGGGCTGGGAGCACCAAACGCCGTTCGCCCCGCTGCGCGCCCGGCTCGAAGCCGATCCCGGGTGGCGTGTCCACGTCCTCCCGACCGGCCACAACGCCATGAAGGAGGCCCCCGACGCGGTAGCCGCGATACTGCTCGGCGACCGGGGCCGAACCGCCGCGTTCACAGTCCGGGCAATGCGTTCGCCGCGATCACTTTCGCGTAGAAATCCGCCGATTGTTTGAGTGTGCGGCGCTGTGTTTCGTAATCGACGTGCACGAGGCCGAACCTCTTGGCATACCCCTCGGCCCATTCGAAATTGTCCAGCAGGGACCAGTAGAAGTACCCGCGCAGGTCCACTCCCCTTGCCAGCGCGGCATGTGCGGCTCGAAGGTGCGCGTCCAGGAAAGCTATCCGGTCTTTGTCGGCGATCTGGCCGTCGGCATCGGTGACATCGGGATACGCCGCACCGTTTTCCGTCACATAAAGCGGAATATGCGGGTAATCCCGGTGCACGGACACCAGTGTGTCGGTCAGTTTGCCCGGCTCGACCTGCCAGCCGGAATCGGTGCGTGGCGCGTCCGGGTCGGGAATGAACCGGACCTCGCCCGCACCTATCCATTCCGGGCCCGCCGGCTCCGAGCCCGGCACCGGCTCGCGCGTGACCTCGTAGCCCCGGTAGTAGTTGACACCCAGCATGTCGATCGGGGTCGAGATCAGGCCGAGATCCCCGTCCCGCACGAGTTCGCCGAACCCGAACGGCGCCAGGTCGGCGAGCACGTCCTCGGGGTACCGGCCGAGCAGCACCGGGTCCATGAACAGCCGGTTCATCAGCCCGTCGATCTTGCGCACCGCCTCCGGGTCCGGGCCCTGGACCGGGTACAGGTTCAGCGTGATGCCGGACTCCGCCGCCGGCGCGTGCCGCCGCAGTTCCGCCATGCCCAGACCGTGCGCCAGCAACAGGTGATGGGCCGCCGCGACGGCCGCCTCCGGGTCCTGACGGCCGGGCGCGTGCACCCCCGACCCGTAGCCGAGGAACGCCGAGCACCACGGCTCGTTCAGCGTGGACCACAACGGGATCCGGTCGCCGAGCCGTTCGGCCGCGGCTTCCGCGAAGCCGGCGAAGTGGTAGGCCGTGTCGCGATTCGCCCAGCCGCCATCGGCTTCCAGCGCCTGTGGCAGGTCGAAGTGGTACAGCGTGGCCCACGGCCGGATCCCGTTGGCCAGCAGCTCGTCCACCAGCCGGTCGTAGAAGTCCAGCCCTGGCGGGTTCACCTTGCCGCCGTCCGGCCGGACCCGCGACCAGGCCAGGGAAAACCGGTATGTGCCGAGCCCGAGCTCGCGCATCAGCGCGACGTCCTCGCGGTAGCGGCGGTAGTGATCCGCCGCCGGGTCGCCGGTGTCCCCGCCGGCGATCGCCCCCGGGCGGCGGCAGAAGGCATCCCAGCTGGAGTCGGTGCGACCGTCCACTGTGGTCGAACCTTCGATCTGGAAGGCGGCGGTGCTGGCACCCCACACGAAGCCCGTGGGAAACTTCAGCCCCGCCGCGACTCGTTCACCGAGAACGGACATGCCTAACCTTTCACAGCGCCCTGCATGATCCCGGCCACGATCTGGCGGCCGAGCAGCAGGAAGACGATGAGGATCGGGATGGTGGCCAGCGTTGTTCCCGCCAGCACCAGTGAATAGTCGACGTAGTAACCGCTCTGCAGCCGCTCCAGCGCGAGCTGCACGGTCGGGTTCTCCGCGTTGAGCACGATCAGCGGCCAGAGGAAATCGTTCCAGGACATCATGAACGTGAACATCGCGAGCACCGCGGCGGCGGGCCGGATGGCGGGCACGCAGACGTTCCAGAAGGTGCGGAACACGCTGCAGCCGTCCACCCGCGCCGCCTCGATCAGCTCGTAGGGCACGGCGTCCACAATGTACTGACGCATCCAGAACACACCGAACGCGGTGACCAGGTTCGGCACGATCACCGCCTGCAGGTGCCCGGCCCAGCCGAACTGCGACATCGCGATGAACAGCGGGATGATGCCCAGCTGGGTGGGCACCGCGAGGGTCACCACGATGAACACGAACAACGGGTTGCTGCCACGGAAGCGCAGTTTGGCGAAGGCGAACCCGGCCAGCGACGAGAACAGCACCGTGGTCAGGGTGACGGTGCCGGAGACGATCACGCTGTTGCCCAGCGCCTTCCAGAACGCGACCACGTCGAACACCCTGGCCGCGTTGGCGAAGAAGTTCCCGCCCGGCACCAGCGACGGGAGACCCTCGCCCAGCATCCCGCTGTCGCGGCTGGCCACCAGGAACGACCAGTAGAACGGGAAGAACGACACCAGCACGAACACGACCAGCGCCGCGTAGACGAAGAAGTTCGGCTTGCCGAGGCGGGAGTTCACCGCAGCCTCCCCATTCTCCTGGTGATCAGGAAGTTGACCACCGCGATCGCGATGATCAGCAGGAACAGCACCCAGGCGATCGCCGACGCGTAACCGAGGTCGAAGTTCTCGAAGCCGGATTGGTACATGTAAAGGGTCACGGTCTGGAACTGGTGGGAGGAGCCGCCGTTGTTCGAACCCGGCATCGCGTCGAACAGCTTCGGCTCGGTGAAGATCTGCAGCCCGCCGATGGTCGAGGTGATCACCACGAAGATCAGCGTCGGGCGCAGCATCGGCAGCGTCACGTGCAGGAACCGGCGGATCGCCCCGGCGCCGTCCACGACCGCCGCCTCCATCACGTCCTTCGGCAGCGCCTGCATGGCCGCCAGCACGATCAGCGCGTTGTAGCCGGTCCAGCGCCAGTTCACCATCGTGGCGATCGCGACGTGGCTGGCGAACCTGTTGGCCTGCCATTCGATCCGGTCCAGGCCGAGCCCTTCGAAGATCACGTTGACCAGGCCGTACCGGGGGCCGAAGAGGTTGCTGAAGATGATGCCGAGCGCGACGAGGCTCGCCGCGTAGGGCAGCAGGATGCCGACGCGCCAGGTGGTCGGGCCGCGCAGCCGCATGTTGAGCAGCGCCGCGAGCAGCACGGCGACGATCACCTGCGGGATACTGGAAAGCAGGAAGATCGACACCGTGTTCACCACCGCGTTCCAGAACTGCCCGTCGCCGAAGAGATCGACGTAGTTCCGGAAGCCGAGGAACTTCGGGTGGTCGTCGCCGATCTCCCAGTCGAACATCGACACATACGCCGTGTAGAGCAGCGGGAACAGGCCCGCGACACCGAACACGACGAAGAACGGCGCGATGTAGAGGTAGGGCGAGGCTTTGACGTCCCAGCGGGACAGCCGGTAGCGCCACTTCTTCCGGGGAGGGTCCCCGCGCGGCACCTGCTGCCGGGGTTCGAGCACGGTGCTCGTCATCCGGGCCTTCCTTTCCATGCCAGGCCTCACCGGTGTGCCCGCGCGGGCGGGCACACCGGTGACAGGGTCACTTGACGATGCGTTTCGCGCCGTCGACGACCTGGTTCCAGGCCTGGTCCGCCGCGGTGCCCTGTTCGACGGCCTGCAGGGCCGGGGTGGTGACGTTCTCCTGGATCTGGCCGTCACCGGGGCCCTTGTACTGCGCCTTGGTCACCTTCTGCGCCTGGGTGGCGTAGAGCTGGCCCACCTTCGCGCCGCCGAAGTACGCGTCGGTCTGGTTCAGCAGTTCCGGCGAGGACAGGTCCTGCACCTGACTGGGGAAGTTTCCCTTGGCCTGGAAGGCTTTCAGCTGCTGCTCGGGCGCGGTCAGCCAGGCCGCGAACTCCGCGGCCTCCTTCGGGTGCTTGCTCTGCTTGGGCACGGTCAGGTACGAACCGCCCCAGTTGCCGCCGCCGTTGGGGAACGCGTCGGTGACCGCCCATTTGCCCGCGTTGTCCGGGCCGGCGTCCTCCTTGACCACGCCGAGCATCCACGACGGGCAGACGGTGGTCGCGAACGCGCCTTGCGCGAAGCCGGTCTTCCACTCGTTGCCGAACGCCGTGAGCTTGGCCGACTGGCCCTGGCCGATCGCGGTGGTGATCCGGTTCCAGGCCGCCTTGATGCCCGGGTTCGACTCGATCGTCAGCTGGTCGTTGCGGTCGAGATAGCCGACGTCGAGCTGGTTGACCATCGAGTTGTACAGCTGTGAGGACGCGTCGAACCACGCCTTGCCGCCGGTCTTCCGCACGTACTGCTGCCCGGCCGCGAAGTAGCTGTCCCAGGAGGAGAACAGGCTCTTCACGCCTTCGGGGTCGGACGGCAGCCCGGCCGCGGCCAGCAGATCCTTGCGGTAGCACAGCGCGAGCGGGCCGATGTCCGTGCCGTAGCCGATCAGCCTGCCGTCCTTGTCCTTGCCTGCCTCGTACTTCCACGGCAGCCACCGGTCCGCGGTGACGTCCTTGGGGCCGATTTCGTTGAGGTCGTTGAACTTGCCGGACTTGTCGATGATGTCGGAGAAGTGGCCCTCCTCCACCGCGGCGACGTCCTCCAGCCCGGAGCCCGCGGCCAGTTTGGTGATCAGGTTCTGGTGGTACGGGCCGCCTTCGCCGGTCTTGTGGTGGGTGATCTTGATGTTGGGGTGCAGCTGTTCGTACTCCGTGATCAGGTTCTCGTAGCCGAACTCGGTGAACGTGCCGATGGTCAGCTCGATCTGCCCGGAGTCCCCGGACGAGGACCCGCCGCCACCGCAGGCGGCCAGGCTCGCGCCCAGCATCGCCAGTCCGATCGCGAGGCTCACACCCTTGTGAAGATGTCGCACGTCTCTTCCCTTGCTAGTGGGGTTCGCGAGGAGAGAACTGGGAGCGCTCCCAGAACGAGACCGAGTGTGTCGCCGACCACGACGGGTGTCAAGTTGCGATATGGTTGAGAGCGCTCCCAGCAGGAAGGGAAAGTACGTGGATGATCGGCCGACTTTGGAGGACGTCGCGGCCTTTGCCGGGGTGTCCCGCTCCACGGCTTCGCGCGCACTGAACGGCGACGCAAACGTCAGCTCCCGTGCCAAGGATGCCGTACTGGCCGCGGCGCGGGATCTCGGCTACTCGCCGAACCAGGCCGCCCGCTCGCTGGTCACCCGGCGCACCGGCGCGGTCGCGGTCGTACTGTCCGAGCCGGAGGACGTTCTGCTCGGCGACCCGTACCGCAACGCGGTGATGCGCGCCGGCTACCGGGCGCTGGCGGATTCGGGCAGCCAGATGGTGTTGCTGTTCAACGACGGGCCGGACGACCACGCCCGCACCATCCGCTTCCTCGAAGGCGGCCACGTGGACGGCGCGCTGGTCTTCGCCCCGCACCGGGCCGACCCGCTCCCCCGTGCGCTACGGCTGTTGCGGCTGCCGATCGTATTCGGCGGCCAGGCCGGCGACCTCACCCGCGGGGTGCACGTGGTCGACTTCGACAACCAGGACGGCGCACGCCTTGCGGTGCAACACCTTCTGGACCGCGGGCGCAGGCGGATCGCGACCGTCGCGGGGCCGCAGGACCAGACGGCGGCGGTGCACCGGCTCTGGGGCTGGCAGCGGACACTCATCGACGCGGGCCTCGATCCCGCCGGGCTTTCCGAGGAGGGAGACTTCACTTTGGACGGTGGCCGCAGGGCGATGGAACGGTTGCTGGCAAGGGAACCCGAAGTGGATGGCGTGTTCGTGGCGAGCGACCTGATGGCCGCGGGCGCGTTGCGGGCGCTGGGCGCGGCGGGCAGGCGGGTCCCGGCGGACATCTCGGTGATCGGCTTCGACGACCATCCGATGCTGGCGCCGACGATGGAGCCGCCACTGACCACCGTGCACCAGAGCCCGGCCGATCAGGTCGGCGAAATGGTGCGTCAGCTCAACGCGCTGCTCGCCGGGGAGGCGCTGCCCCCGCGGCGGACCGTGCTGCCGGTTTCGGTGAAGGTACGGGAATCCGCGTAACAACGGCATTCTGTTGGCCAATCCCCAACGATTTTGTGGAATGCCAACACAATCGTAGGCTGGGAGCATCCGCGCCGGAACGGTCGGAGGGGACGACCATGCGCATCGCGATCAGGGCCGAAAGACTCTTCGACGGCACCAGAATGCTCGCCGATCCGACGCTGCTCATCGACGGCAGCCGGATCGTCGGCGTGGACTACGACTTCCCGCCCCCGCCCGACGCCCTGCTCGTCGACCTGCCCGGCACCACCCTGCTGCCCGGCCTGATCGACACGCATGTCCACCTGGCCTTCGACGCGAGCACCGATCCGGTGGGCGCGCTCGCCGCCCGGGACGACGCGGCGGCGTTGCGTGCCATGGGAGACGCGGCCCGCACGGCGCTGCGAGCCGGGATCACGACGGTGCGGGATCTGGGTGACCGCGGGTATCTCGCCCTGCGGCTCCGGGGAACCGCGGGCACGCTGCCCACGATCCTGGCGTCCGGCCCGCCGATCACGGTGCCCGGCGGCCATTGTCATTTCCTCGGCGGCGAAATCGGGCCGGGCGGGATTCGAGCGGCCGTGCGGGAGCACGCCGAGCACGGGGTGGACATCATCAAGATCATGGCCAGCGGCGGCACGCTCACCCCGGGCACCCGCCAGGAAACCGCGCAGTTCGACCGCGCCGAGCTGGCCGGCGCGGTCGACGAGGCGCACCGGCACGGCCTGCCGGTCACGGTGCACGCGCACGCCACACAGTCCATTGTGGACGCTGTCGCGGCCGGGGCGGACGGGCTGGAGCACGTGTCGTTCTGGACCGCCGACGGGGTCGACGTGCCCTCATCCGAGCTGGTGCGCCGCATCGCGCACCGGCAGATCGCGGTCGGCGCGACCCTGGCGATCGCCCCGGTTCCCGGCGCGAACCCGCCGCCCCAGGTGCGGCGGCGGATGGCGCTGATCATCGCGAACCACCATCGGCTGGTGAAGGCGGGGGCCCGCGTGGCCGCCGGGACCGACGCGGGCATCGGCCCGCCCAAACCGCACGACGTGCTGACCTACGCGCCGCTGCGGCTGGCCCAGCTCGGCTTGCGGCCCGCGCAGGCGTTGCGGGCGATGACCGAGGTGGCCGCCGACGTGTGCGGGCTGGGCAGCCGGAAGGGCCGGCTCGCGCCCGGGTTCGACGCGGATCTGCTCGCCGTGGACGGGGACCCCCTGGAAGACCCCGCCGCACTGCGCCGCGTTCGGGCCGTCTTCACCGAGGGCGTCCAGGTGGCGGTGAACGTGACCCCACCGGGTTGACCCCGCACGAACAGCGGTGATCGAGGGTACGGTGACTTCCGTGAGCGACAAGGACATCATCGGCAACATCGACGAGCTCATCGCCGAGGAGCACGAGCTGCGGCAAAAGGCCGTCGGCGGCGGGCTCGACGACGCGGGCCAGGCCCGGATCAAGCAGGTGGAGCAGCAGCTCGACCAGTGCTGGGACCTGCTGCGCCAGCGGCGCGCCCGGCGCGAGTTCGGCGAGAGCGAGTCCGGCGCCCAGGTGCGCCCGGCGCGCGAGGTGGAGAACTACCGCCAGTAGCGGAGCTCAGCCGTAGACGGTGACGAGGCCCTGCCCACTCCGGGCCGCGGAGCGCAGGGCGTCCACGATCGTCCCGACCGCCTTGGCGTCTTCGGCGGCGGTGCCTTCCGGCAGCGAACCGGCGTCGTTGAGCGCGGCCGCGACCTCGTCCGCCGAAAGCCAGCCCACGCTCGGATAACTCTCCTCGGCGGCCCCACCGCGGTTCAGCAGGTGCTCCACGGTTTCCCCGCCGAGCACCGCGGCCGCGAGGCGGCCGAGCAGTTCGTGGCGGAACCATTCGCCGCCCGAGGAACTGTGGTCGATCGAAGCGGCGAATTCCCCGCGCTCCCGCACGGCCTCGGGCGTGGGCGCTTCGCGCACCGCGGCCACGTCGTCCGGCCGCGCCCGCCGGAATTCCAGGATGTAGCTCATAGCGCCGCCTTCCCCGCGAGCACGTCCACGCTGAAGGTGCCGTCCCCGTTGTCGAACGCCTGGGTGCGCACCGGGGTGTAGGTGAGCGTCCCGTTCGCCTGGTGCTGCAGGACCTGCCGGCCCAGCAGGTTACGGCCGTCCTGCAGGTCCGATTTGCTCATCGTGTGCCCGATATCGGTCAGGTAGCCCTGGGAACCCTGCTGCAGCACCGGCGAGGCACCGGTGTTGTTGTGGTTGAAAACCTGCGGGATCGGGTCACCGGCCTTGAAGTTCTGGTTCTTCAGATCGTCGATGGCGGACGTGCTGGTCATCCGCTGCCACGGCTGCTTCTGGTTCTGCACGGTGGTCACGTGGTCGTACGCCTGCTGCCCGGTCACGTCCTGGTGGAAGTACGCCTGCTCCCGTTCCCCGAGCTTCGAGCCGCCGCCCTTGGCCTCGACCACGTTCAGGGTCTTGCCGTCCCAGTGCGCCACGTCCGTGACGCCGGAACTGCTGAACTTCACCGCATGCGACCAGGGCTGCCCCGGGTTGGTGGGCAGGTTGTGCGGTGCGGCGTCGGTGGCGGTGTGCAGGCCGCCGGGGATCTGCTGCCCGCTGCCGGCCCGCAGGTACTCGAGCGCACCATGCTCGCCCATCGCCTCGGAATCGGTTTTCTTCTTGCCGTCGTTGAGATACTTGTTCGCGGCCGCGTCGAGATCGGGGTTGTCGATCACGTGGTCCTTGTTGAACTTGCTGTCCGACATCCCCTTGGACCCGCTGCTGTTGACCAGGTGCGGGTTGGTGTTCGCCCCCGGGTTCGCGGGCGCGGACGCGGAGCCGGTGCTGTTCGAACAGGTCAGGCCGAGCGGGTCGGCCGCCGCGAGCGGATTCGGCACGTACGCGACCGGGTTCGGCGCCGGGGCAAGGCCGAGCGGATCCGGGCTGACGTACCGGGCCGTCGCTGGGTCGTAGTAACGGAAAACGTTGTAATGCAGGCCCGTTTCCGCGTCGTGGTACTGGCCGGGGAACCGTAGCGGCGTGTCCGCGGGGAACTCCGGAGCGCCGGTGCGGGGCGCGCCCCACAGCGTGCTGTGCGAGCGCCAGGCGACCGAGCCGCCGGTGTCACGCAACTCGACCGGGGTGCCGGCCTGGTCGGTGTGTATCGTGAAGAACCGCTGGATTCCTTGCTGCGCGGCGGTTTCCGCCTGCGCGAGCGGCCGGTTGCTTCCGTCGTACACCCAGGTGGTGGCCGGCCCGCCGGTACGGATCTCCTCGATGAGCACCGGGCCGTCCCAGACGAACTCGACGTGTTCGGTCACCGCGCCCGCCGCGTCCAGCCGCTGCTTCGCGATCCGGCGGCCGAGCGGGTCGTAGCGGTACCGCCAGCGGGCGCCGTCGGGCGTGGTCACGCCGAGCAGCCTGTCCTGCGGGCCCCAGACGTAGTGCCACTCCCGCGGGCCGTCCGGGGTGAGACGGGCGCTGTGCACCAGCCGGCCCAGCGCGTCGTAACGGTAGCTGGTGGCTCCGGCCTGCACCAGCGAAGTGCCGGCGTAACGGTGCAGCCCCGCCAGCGGCGAGGTGGTGAGGTTGCCCAGCGCGTCGTACCGGTAGCGCTCCACGTCGGTGGGCCGGGTGACCTCGCTGATCCGGCCGTTGGCGTCGAGCTGGTAGCGCTCGGTCCTGCGGCCCGCGTCCAGCGCGCGGGGATCGACCACGTGCTCGCCGACTTCCAGCGAAACCAAGGCACCGTCCGCGGCATACCGGGTCCGGCTGTCCACTCCGGACGGTGTGCGGCGGCGCACGGTGCGGGTCGCCTCGTCGTACTCGAAGGTGACCGTGCGGCCGTTGACCGTCTGCGAAGTGACGCGGCCGGCGCCGTCGCGGGTCAGGGTCAGTTCGGCGTCCGGGCTCGTCGCGGACACCAGCTGCCCCACCGGGTCGTAGGCGTACGTGGTGACCCCGGCCGCGGTGCGCTGCTCGACCACGTTGCCCACCACGTCATAGCCGTACTCGACGATGTCGCCGGCCGCGTCGACGGTACGGACGAGCCGGCCCGCCGGGTCGTAGGCGAACCGCGTGCGGCGGCCGTCGAGGTCGGTCGATTCGACGAGCCTGCCCACCGGGTCGTAGCGGTAGCGCCACGTCTGCCCGAGCGCGTTGGTGACGCCGATCAGCCGGGATTCGGTGTCATAGGCGTACTCCGTGCGCGCGCCCGCCGGATCGGTCTCGGCGACGAGCAGGCCGAAGCGGCCGTATTGCTTGCGCCGCGTGTTGCCCGCCGCGTCGCGGTGCTCGATCTCGTTGCCCTCCGGGTCGTATCGCCACTGCTCCCTGGCATCCGCGGCGGCGCGCCAGGCGAGCTTGCCCTCGATGGTCCAGCCCACCTCGGCCGCGCCGGGCATGGCCGTCGGCCTGCCGAACATGTCCCGCGGCACCTCTCCGGCGCGGCCCTCGGACGCGGGAACCGTTGTGGTGACAGGCAAATCTTCGGTGACCGACACGCCGATCGGCTCCTGGAACGGGTCCGGCCGCTTGTCGTAGCTGCGCCGCCAGACCCTGTCCTCGCCGGTGACCTCGATGTCCAGACCACCGGCGTCCACCGCCACCCGGCTGCCGTCCGGCCGGACCACGACCGCGAGCGCGCCGTCGGCACCGTACTCGAAGCGCGTGGTGCGGCCCAGCGGATCCGTGCGGGCCAGCAACCGGTGCCGCGCGTCCCAGTCGAAAGCCGTGGTGTGGCCCAGCGCGTCGGTCTGCCGGACTGTCTGGTGGCGCTCGTTGAGCTCGTATTCGGTGACGTGGCCGAGCGAGTCGGTGAACCGGGTGGCGCGACGCGCGGAGTCGTAGGAGAACGTGCTGCTCAGCCTGCCGTCCGCGCCGATGGTGCGCACGCAACGGCCTTCGGCGTCGTACTCGTAGCGGTACCAGGTGCCGGTGCGGTCCTGCCAGCCGGTCAGCCTGCCCGCGTCGTCGTAGTCGAAGCGGGTGGCCAGGCCCGAGGAGTTGACCAGCTCGGCCAGCCTGCCGCGATCGTCGTAGCCGTAACGCACCACGAGCACGTCGGCCGGCTCGGTGCTGTGCACGGGGTTCAGCACGTGCAGTTCGTTCACCCGGCCCCGCGCGGTGCGCAACTCGACGCGGTATCCGGCGGAATGGCGCAACAGCAAGGCTTCCGCGTGCCGCTCGACGTCGATCCGGGCACCGTCGCCGTCGATGATCGCGTCCAGCTCGAAGGCCGCACCGGAGCGGGTGCCGAACGACAGCGTGCGCCCTTCGGCCGCCACCGCGTAGGTGCCGTCCGGCCGCTGCGAAAGCGGCCAGGCCGGCCCGACCACGGGCTCCACCGCTACCCCGGGCCGGGGGTGCGGGTACACGAGGATCGCGCCGTCCGCGGTCAGGAAGCAGACGCCCTCGGCGTCGACCTCCAGCCGCTGGTCGACGGTGGCGGCCCAGCCCGGCCCGAACCAGCGCCCCGCCCGGTACCCGGAGATGTGCGTGCGCTCCAGTACGAGCGGGAACGGGTCCGGCAGCTCCAGGTCGACCTCGGTGAGCACGACCTCCCCGGTGCCCACGTCGATCGGGTCGGTGACGCAGTCGCGGTTCGGGGTGGTGGTGCCGGTGTCGTTGGGGTCCTTGGGCCGGTGGTCGCCCGAGGGCGTGGTGGTGTCGCCGAGGCCGCGCGTGCCGTCGCCGGACGGTCCGCTGTCGCCGGTGGTGTCGAACTTGTCACCGCCGCCGCTCTTGCCCGAGCCGGAAGGCGTGGTGTCGCCCGCGCCCGAAGGCGTGGTGTTCCCGTCGGTCTTGCCCGTGTTCCCCGCGCCCGACGGCGTTGTCTTGTCCCCCACCGGGTCCAGGTTCTTCGCGCCTGAAGGCAGCGTGTCCACCTTCGTCGTGGTGGCGTTCTTGCCCGGCTTGAGCCCCTTCAGGCTCTTCGACGCGCCCTTGAACAGGTCACCGGCCTTGCCGAGCAGCTTGCCCAGCTCCCCCAGCGCCTTGGTCAGGTTCTTCAGCAGGCTCGCGATGTCCTTGGCCGTCTTCGCGACCAGGTTCACCACCTGCGGCACCACCCAGGTCAGCCCGATGCCGAGGGTGAACAGCACCTGCAGCGCCCAGGACACCAGGTGCCCCACCACTTGCGCGATGGTGTCCCGCACCAGCATCCGCACGGCCGCCACGACCTCGCCCGCGGTCTTCACCCCGCTGGCCGCGCCTTCGCACGCCTCGCCCGCGCCCTGCAGCACCTTGGCGACCTCGGCCGCCTGCTGCCGGTAGGCGTCCGCGCCGGGGCCGGTCCAGCTCTGGATGTCGGCGTTGACCTGGTTCGCCAGCTCCGTGCTGACGCTGCCCAGCTCCCCCGCGATGTTCTTCCAGGTCTCCGAATGCGCGGTGATCTGGTCCGGGTCACCCGCGAGCTTGTCGAGCATCTCCTTCAACGGCCCGACGTGCTCCATCAGCCAGCCGACCCCGGCGGCGAGGATCGAGCCGAACGGGTCCGTGACGAACGCCAGCGCGTCCATCGCCGTGCCGGCCACGCCCATGACCGTCGAGGCCCAGTCGCCGCTCTCGATGCCCTGCTTGAGGCTCTGCGCATCCTCCAAAAAGGACACCCCGGAGACCGCGGTGGTCGAATCCTGCTGCTGGGCCACCAGCGGGTTGGACATCCGGCAAACTCCCCATGTCGAGCACGTGTCGTTCAGTTCTACCACTTCACAGCCCGCGCTCAGGCTCTTCCCAACTCCCTGCCAACTTCGACGGCGAGGGTGGCGGTGAGCTGGGAAGGGAGTCCGGGCAGGTGCGAGCGGAACGACAGGCGCGGCTGCTGGTCGTGGACGACGAACCGAACATGGTGGAACTGCTCGCGGCGAGCCTGCGGTTCGCCGGATTCGAGGTGACCACCGCACCCGACGGGACTGCCGCGATCGCCGAAGCCCGCCGCCACCGCCCGGACCTGCTGGTGCTCGACGTGATGATGCCCGGGCTCGACGGGTTCGACGTGGTGCGCCGGCTGCGCTCGGAAGGTATGCGGGCGCCGGTGTTGTTCCTCTCGGCACGGGACTCGCCCGAGGACAAGGTGACCGGTCTGACTCTGGGCGGGGACGACTACGTCACCAAACCGTTCAGCCTGGACGAGCTGATCGCCCGGATCGGCGCCGTGCTGCGCCGCAGCGACGGGCCGGGCGCGGTGCCGGCGTCCGGGCGGCTGGTCTTCGCCGACATCGAACTGGACGAGGGCACGCACGAGGTGTTCAAGGCCGGCAGGCAGATCGAGCTGTCCCCCACGGAATTCCGGCTGCTGCGGTACCTCCTGCTCAACGTCGGCCGGGTGCTGTCCAAGGAGCAGATCCTCGCGGGGGTGTGGCATTTCGACTACAACGGCAACAACGGGGTCGTCGAGTCCTACGTTTCCTATCTGCGGCGCAAGATCGACACCACCGAGCCGCGGCTGCTGCGCACCGTGCGGGGGGTCGGTTACCAGCTGCGCGCGCCCCGGCGATGACCGCCGTCCGCGTCTGGCTGCGGACTTCGCTGGCGCGGGTCCCGCTGCGGACCATGCTGATCGTGCTGCTGCTCACGCTGATCGTGGCGGCGCTGCTGGCGGTCGCGTTCGCCTCCACCGCGGCGCTGCATTCGTACCTGCTCGACGGCATCGACGAGCGGCTGCACCAGCTCGGCCAGACGGCGAGCGAACTGAGCGGGATCCAGCAGAACTCCGCGCCACGGCTGCCCAGTGATTTCGTGGTCGTGGTGATGGACTCCTCCGGGCACGTGGTCAAGACCATCGCTTCCCCGCTGCAGGAGCAGTCCGCGACCCCGGCGATCCCGGCGATGACCCCGGACCAGGTCCGCGCGCTCGGCGACGGGCTGCTCACCGTGGATTCGGCCAACGGCGCCGACGGCAGCTGGCGGGTGCTCGCGACGGTCGCCTCGGATGGCTCGTCCACGGTCTTCGTCGCGACGAGCCTGTCCGCGGTCGACGCCACCGTGAGCCGGCTTTCGCTGCTGGACCTGCTGATCGGCGGGATCGTGCTGCTGGTGTTCACAGTGCTGGCCCGCTGGCTGGTGCGCCGCAGCCTGCGGCCGCTCACCGAGGTGGAGCGCACCGCCGAGGCGATCATGGCCGGGGATCTGGCGTACCGGGTGCCCGTCCGCGACACCCGCACCGAGGTCGGCAAGCTGAGCCTGGCGTTCAACAGCATGCTGAACCGGATCGAGACCTCCTTCCACGCGCAACGGATCTCCGAGTCGAATGCGCGGCAGTCCGAGGAACGGATGCGCCGGTTCGTCGCCGACGCCGGCCACGAACTGCGCACCCCGCTCGCGTCCATCCGAGGGTTCGCCGAGCTGTACCGGCACGGCGCGGGCAGCGAGAGCCTGGACGTGCCCCGGATCATGAGCCGGATCGAGTCCGAGTCGATCCGGATGGGCAGGCTGGTGCAGGACCTGTTGCTGCTGGCGCGGCTGGACGAAGAGCGGGAGCTGCAGTTCGGCCCGGTGGATCTGGTGGAACTGGCGGTGGACGCGGTGCACGACGCCCGCGCGCTGGCGCCGGAACGCAGTGTCTCGCTCGACGTGGACTGCGCGGGCGGGCCGGCCGTGGTGCGCGGCGACGACCACCGGATCCGCCAGATCCTGACGAACCTGGTCGCCAACGCGGTCAACCACACCGAGGCGTCGATCACCGTGCGGGTGCGCACCGGCGGCGACGAGTTCGCCTCGCTCGAGGTCGCCGACGACGGGCCCGGACTGTCCGAAGAGCACGCTTCGCGGCTGTTCGAACGCTTCTACCGCGCGGACGTTTCCCGCGCCCGCTCCAGCGGCGGATCCGGGCTCGGGCTGGCCATCGTCGCCGCGCTCGCCGCCGCGCACGGCGGAAAGGCCGAAGTGGACACTGCGCCCGGCGAAGGCGCGACCTTCCGGATTCTCCTTCCCCTGCAAGCGAAATCACCGGGCTTCACCGGGATGCTGCCGACCGCTGGGTGATTCACCGGCTCGATACAGCCGGTTCCCAGGATCCGCCGCCCATCGCCTTGAGCGCGGTGACCTCCCGCAGGATCGTGCTGTCCGCAAGGGATTTGGTGGCGCCCCACGTCGGCGTACAACCGGACTCACCCGCCAGTACGAAGGCGAGCACGAAATCCCGCTGTCCGGTCGTGCCGGCTAACTGGTCCAGCGCCGGATGCGCGCCCGTCACCTCCACATACGGTGCGAAATCGGTGCCCTGCCGGGAAGTTCCCGTGCTCGAACAGGCGGCGACCGCCGGGATCGTCACGGTGCTGCTGGCCTGTCTGCTCGCCGTTTCGGGCATCGCGCACTCCACCATCGGCAACGACGCGGACGCCGATCCCAGCGGCAGTGCCACCTCCGTACCGTCCTCGATCCTCAGCGGCGGCGCGATCATCGACGCCACCGGCGATTCGGTGGTCTCCTACGCCGTCCCGGACAAGACCATCGTGCTCACCTTCGACGACGACCCACCGAACAGATACTCGCCGTACTGGCCGCCAACGACGTGCCCGGCACGTTCTTCGAGGTGGGCACGAACATCGCCAAGCACCCCGGCGTCGTGCGGGACGTCGTGGACAGCGGTTCGGAGATCGGCCTGCACACCTTCACCCACCCCGACCTGACGAAGGTTTCGGACTCGCGGATGGAGCTGGAGCTGTCGGAGACCCAGCCGGCGCCGGCGGGCGCGGCGGACATCACCTCGAACCTCGTGCGCCCGCCGTACTCGGCCACGCCGAAGGCGCTGGACAACAACGACTACACCGAGGTGCGGAAGCTCGGCGACCTCGGCTACCTCACCGTACTGACCGATTTGGACAGTCAGGACTGGCAGACCGACCTGAGCGTGGCCCAGACGGTGGCCAACGCGACCCCGGAAGACGGGGCGGGCGGCGTCATCCTGATGCACGACGCGGACGGCGACCGGAGCAAGACCGTCGAACTGCTGGAGCAGCTGATCCCGAAGCTCAAGGCCGAGGGCTACACGTTCACCAACGTCACGGGCGCGCTGAACATGGCCAAGGCCAACGGCACCGCGAGTACCGCGGACCAGGTGCGCGGCACGGTGCTGGTCACCGCTGTCGACCTGTCGACCGGCTTCCTCACCACGCTCACCTGGTCGCTGGTCGGCGTCGGCGGGCTCACCGTGGCGCGGCTGCTGCTGATGGTGGTCTTCGCCAGGCGGCACAAGAAGAAGCGGCGCGACCCGGACTTCGCGTGGGGGCCACCGGTGCGGGCACCGGTCTCGGTCGTCGTGCCCGCCTACAACGAAAGGAATGCGTCGAAAACACGATCAGATCCCTGCTCGCGAGCGATCATCCGATCGAGATCATCGTGGTGGACGACGGTTCCACCGACAACACCGCCGAACTCGCGCGCGGCCGCCCGGCGGTGCGCGTGATCCGGCAGGAGAACGCGGGCAAGGCCGCGGCGCTCAACACCGGGATCGCCGCCGCCCGGCACGGGCTGATCGTGATGATGGACGGCGACACGGTGTTCGAGCCGACCACCGTCGGCAGGCTGGTGCAGCCGTTCGCCGATCCCGCGATCGGCGCGGTGGCGGGCAACGCGAAGATCGCCAACCGGTGCGGGCTGCTCGCGAAATGGCAGCACATCGAGTACGTGGTGGGCTTCAACATCGACCGTCCCGTCTACGACCAGCTGCATTGCATGCTGACCGTGCCGGGCGCGGTGGGCGCGTTCCGGCGCCGGGGGCTGACCGAGGTCCGCGGGGTCAGCGACGACACGCTGGCCGAGGACACCGATCTCACGATTGCGTTGTCCCGCAAGGGATGGCGCGTGGTGTACGAGGAACTGGACGGAGGCGCCCTCGAAGCTGCGGCAGTTGTGGATGCAGCGTTACCGGTGGTGCTACGGGACGATCCAGTCGATGTGGAAGCACCGGCGCGCCGTGCTCGAGCGCGGCCCGTCGGGCCGGATCGGCCGGTGGGGCCTGCTGCACCTGGCGCTGTTCCAGGTCGTGCTGCCCACGGTGGCGCCGCTGGTCGACGTGCTCGCGGTGTACGGGATGTTCTTCCTGAACCCGGCGCTGACCGCCGGGGCCTGGCTGGGCATGCTGCTGGTCCAGTTCCTCGGCGCGGTGTACGCCTTCCGGCTGGACGGAGAGAAGCTGCGGCCGCTGCGGCCGCTTCCGTTGCAGCAGATCGTCTACCGGCAGCTGATGTACGGCGTGCTCCTCCAGTCGGTGCTGACCGCGCTGGCCGGCACCCGGTTGCGCTGGCAGAAGCTGCGCCGGTCCGGCGGACTGGGCTCGGCGCTGCCCGCGCCGGGTTCGGGGCCGGGAACCATCAGCGATCTCCCAGCGGTTTCTGGGCCCCCGCCCAGGTCCGGAGCGCACCCTGGGAAGTACCAGGACAGGAGGAAATCATGACAATGGCAACACCGGCGCCCCGAGTGTCCGAAAAGGACACTCCGGCGCGAAGGCGAGGAGTACTCGTCGTGGACGACAACGCGACCCTGCGCGAGCTGCTCGTGCGCGGCCTGCGTTGGGAAGGGTTCGAGGCCTGCGGCGCGGAGGACGCGCTGCACGCGATCGTCCTGCTGGACGGGTTCCGGCCGGATCTGATCGTGACCGACGTGCAGATGCCAGGGATGAGCGGGCTCGAGTTCGCCGGCATCGTGCGTGAGCGGGACACCGCCACGCCGGTGCTGGTGATCAGCGGGCGGGATGCGGAGTCCGACAAGGCCGCCGCGTTCGCCGCGGGTGCCGACGCGTACCTGGTGAAACCCTTCGGCTGGGCCGAACTGCTGCACCGGGTACAAACGCTGCTCGGGCCGGCCGCGTCTGCGGAAATGTCCCCTCGCGGTCAAGAACGCCGTTCGCCGTTCATGACCAGCCCGGCGATCGCCTCCGCCGACCAGACGCCCGCCGCCCCGGGCAGCGCCGCCAGGTAGGCGCCGATCCGCTCCGGCGTCCAGCCGTGGCCCTCCGCGAGCCCGCTCGCCAGCATCCGCAGGTAGGCCGGGGCGGGCGGGTTCTTCACCACGTCGGCGGCCGACCACGGAGCCGTGAACGTCAGCACCGGGAAACCGTCGCGCTCCCCCACGTACAGAAGGGTTTCGTAGCGACCGGGGCCGAGTTCCTGGCGGCCGTGGGCGAGCACCTCGGTCAGGTCCAGGTCCTCACCCGGCTCGCGGTACATCTCCTGCGCCGCGATGTCGGAGAACTGGCCGGGCGTGACCAGATACGCCCGGGCGGCGGCGGCGCCGGGCAGCGCCGGGTCGTAGAACGCGCGCCCGCCGGTCCACGTCTCCGACTCGGTGGCGAAGTAGACCCCGCCGGGCAGGCAATGCGGCAGGACCCGCCGCGGCGGCGACGCGTCCCGGCAACCGGGGCAGGTGCGCAGGGCGCCCGGCGGGGCCCCGCCGTCGAGGTAGTACCGCAGGCGGCCGGCGTGCATGTTCGAGCCGTAGCTGACGTACCAGAGCACGCCCCCGATCATGACCCGTGGCGCGGGGCCGTGTCATTCCCCCTCCCCCCGGGTAGGCTCGTGCGCCGGCTTGACGAGGGGAAACGAGGGTGACCACCGAGACACCAGCCGAGGAACAGCGAGTGCCGGGCGCCGTCGCGGAGCGGGCGCGGGCGGCGCTCGGGTCGCTGCCGCGTAGCGAGGCGCGGGTGGTGCAGGCGCTGCTCGCGCACGGCTCGGACGTGATCCGGATGTCGGTCAGCGAGATCGCCGCCGCGGCGGGCACCGGGGTGGGCACCGTCGTGCGGGCCTGCCAGAGCCTCGGGTTCAAGGGCTTCCAGGACGCGAAGATAGCGCTGACGCAGGATCTCGCACCGCTGGTCGGCGAACGCTCGCCAGAGCACATCGACCTCGGCGACCGGCCGGATCAAGTGCTCGCGAAGCTGGCCGCCAGCAGCGGGGAAGCGCTTTCCCGCGCCCCGGTCAGCGTCGACCCGAAGGCGCTCGGGCAGGCTGTCGAACTGCTCCGGGCCGCACCGCGCGTGCTGCTGCTCGGCGTCGGGACGAGTTCGCCGCTCACCCAGGACATGGCCTACCGGCTGCTGACCATCGGCGTCTCCGCCGAAGCGCCCGCCGACGTGCACGTCCAGCACGTGCGCGCGAGGCTGCTGCGGCCGGGCGACGTCGCGATCGCCGTCAGTCACACCGGCGCGACGCGCGAAACGGTGGACGCGGCGCGCGGCGCGAAGGAGGCCGGCGCCGGCATCATCGCCGTGACCAGCTACAGCACCACCCCGCTCACCGAGGTCGCGAACGTGGCGCTGGTGGCGGGCGGGCTGGAAACCCGTTATCGCGTCGAGGCGATGGCCAGCAGGCTGGCGCATCTGCTGGTGCTGGACGCGCTGTTGATCAGCCTCGTGCTCACCGACCCCGGCCGTTCGGAGGCGGCGCAGGCACTGGCCGCGAACGTGCTGGCGGAACATCGCTTCTGACGAACTGCCCGACAGCGGGGTCGCCCATCGCCGTCACGTACAGCACCGGCCGGTTCCGCGCCGGCCACGGCAGTGGCGCGAGCGCGGGCCAGCCGCTCGCGGTGACCACGACGACGGCCAGCCCGGCGGCCTGCGCGGCGAGCGCGCCGGCGGCCGAATCCTCAAGGGCCACAACGTTTTCCGGCCGTGCGTCCAGCTCCCGGCAGGCGGCGAGGTAAACGTCCGGCGCCGGTTTCGGCCTGACGACCCGATCCGCGCTGACCACGGTCTCGAAGTTCTCCAGCAGGCCCGAACCGGCCAGCATGACCGCGAGCACGTCCGCGGGCGCGTTCGACGCCACCCCCATCGGCAGCGCGCCACGCAACCGGCGCAGCAGCGCCGGAACGCCGGGCAACACCGGCGGCGGGCAGGCACGGATCGCGGCCGACAGCTCCTCGCGCACCGCGTCCGCAAGCTCCTCGCGTCGCTCCGGCGCGCCCGCCCAGCCCGCGATCAGGCCCGCCCCGGACGCGACGGAACTGCCCACGAGTTCCGCCTGTTCCCGCACGCCCAGCCGGAGACCGGCCCGCGCCGCGGCCGCGTCGAACCCCCGCGCCCAGGCACGGGCGGTGTCCAGCAGCAGCCCGTCGCAGTCGAAAACCGCTGCCTCGTATGCCAGTTCGGTCAAGACCCGACCCCTTCGTCGCCTGCGCGGACCATGACGAAGGATATTCCATAGACTGTCATCGACGGAATAACTTTCCACCCGGAGGGGCCCGAGATGGACGGAAGAGTGCGGCTGGGCGTGGTGACCGACAGCCACGTGTCGGAGCCGGGCGTCGCCGACACGTACTTCAACAACCGGGTCCACCTTGGCCACTCGCGCACCTTGCTGACCGACGCGCTCAGCTGGCTGACCCCGCGCGCGGACGCGTTGGTGTTGCTGGGCGATCTCACCCAGTCGGCGAGGCCGGAGGAGTTCCGGTTCCTGCTCGACGAGCTGACCGCGACCGGGCTGCCCTGCTACGTCGTGCCCGGCAACCACGACTGCCCCACTCCGGCCGACGACGAGCTTCTGGCCGGTCACCTCAAGAGTGCCGAGCGCGTCCGCGTGCCGGCGCACGAGCCGCTGGGCCCGGCGCTGCTCACCGCGGGCCACCTCACCAGGTCAGCCGACGGTGGTTACCACAACCGGCTGGAATCCCCCGCACCCGCGCGCCTTCCGGTGGTGCTGACGCATTTCCCCGTGCTGAGCCTGCGCCCGGCGATCGAGGAGCGGCGCTGGCAGTACGCGGGCGACCTGGTGAACCGGGTGGGGCTGGAGCGAACGCTGGGTTCGCTGCCGGAGCCGGTGCTGGTGCTGCACGGGCACCTGCACACCAGGGCCGAGACCGTCGCGGGCAACATCCTGCAGCTGAGCATGGGCGCGCTCGCCGAGGCCCCACACGATGCCGCGCTCGTGACGATCGAGGCGGACGCGCGCGGCCTGCGGGTCACGCGGGAATGCCATCAGGTGTTCCGGCCCGCACCGGGTGTCCGGCCCGCCGTGCTCGCCCCGGAACGGTCCGCGTTCACCTTCTCCGGCAAGGAATGGCGCCCGGAGCTGGAATCCGGCGGCTGAGCGACAGCCGCGAGCACTTGGACCAGTACGGTCATCGCCACCACGATGCCCAGTGCGATCCACATCGTCAGCTGCGCGGCAGCGGCATAGCCCGCCCGGCCGGGGTTCGGCCCGAGCGCGGTGAAGAACAGCGCGCCGAGCACGGCGACACCGGTCACGCTCGCGAACTGCTGGGTGGTGGACAACAGCCCGGACGCGGCGCCCGCCCGCGCCGGCGCCACACCGGCCATCGGCGCGCCGATCAGCGACGGCAGGATCAGCCCGTTGCCGAGTCCCATCAAGGCGATCGCGAACACCAGCCACGGGACCGTGCCGCCGCCACCCAGCCCGATCGCGATGAGCAGCAGGCTCGAAGCCGTCAGCAGGCAGCCGAGAATCAGCACCCGCATGCCGAACCTGCCCACCAGCTTTCGCCCACCGAGCGACGCGCCCATCGCCAGCACCGCCATCGGCGCGAAGCACAGGCCGGCGTGCAGCGAGGTGAGACCAAGACCGTTCTGCAGCACCAAACTCAGCACGAAAACCGTGCTGGCGAAGAACAACATGAACGCGGCGTTGACAGCGAGCCCGACGTTGAACACCGGGCTGCGGAACAACGTGAGGTCCAGCAGCGGCTGGCCACCACCGGCGGTCAGCCTGCGTTCCCACCACACGGCCACCGTCATCGCCGGCACCGACGCGGCCAGCAGCACCCAGGCCCACACCGGCCAGCCGAGATCCCGGCCGAGCACCAAGGGCACCAGCGCGAACGCGAACGAACCGGAAATCGCCAGCACACCGGCAAGATCCAGGCTCGGCCGGCGTCCGGTGAAGGTACGCGGCAGCATGCGCAGCGCGCCCGCGAACACGATCAGCCCGACCGGCACGTTGACCAGGAAGATGATCCGCCAGCCGAGGCCGAACACATCGGCCACCAGCAGCAGGCCGCCCAGCACCTGACCGCAGATCCCGGACAGGCCGCCGATCACGCCGTACCAGGACAGCGCCCGCGGCCGGCCGGCGGCCGGGACGGCCGAGGTGATCAGCGCGAGGCCCTGCGGGACCATGGCGGCCGCGGTGAAACCCTGCACCAGGCGGGCACCGACCAGCTCGCCCGGGTTCTGCGCCAGTGAGCACAGCGCGGAGGCGAGCGTGAAACCGGCGACGCCGATCAGGAAGATCCGCCGGTAACCGAAAAGGTCGCCGAGGCGCCCGCCGGTGACCAGCCCGGCGGCGAAGCTGAACACATACCCGCCGACGACCAGTTCGAGCGCCGCCGGTCCGGCCTGCAACTCGTGCTGCAGCGAGGGAATCGCGACGTTGACCACGTTGCCGTCGAAGCCGTACAGGAAGTAGGCGGCGAGGATCACGGGCAGCATCAGCACGCTCCTGATGTTCGATGATTGTCGATCACGTCGAAAGTCATCGAACACTATCACGCTCATCGAACAACAGGGTATAGTCGGGAGCATGAGCGTTGCCGTTGTGGAACAGGCCCATCCGGCGGTCGGCGAGCTGCGGCTGTCGAAGGTGCTCGCCGCCCTGGCCGACCCGGGCCGGCTGGCCACCGTGCGCGCGCTGGCCCAGCAGGGCGAGTCGGCATGCACCCGGCTACAGGAAGAGGCGGGGCTGGAAATCAGCCGGTCCACGTTCTCGCACCACCAGAAGGTGCTGCGGGAGGCCGGCATCCTGCAGGCCAGGGTGCAGGGCGCGGAGCGCATCCTGTCGTTGCGCCGCGAAGACCTCAACGGCCGCTTCCCCGGCCTGCTCGACGCCGTACTGGACGCCGCGGACGAGCACCTCTAAGTGATCAGTTCAGCATGAGTTTGCGGAGGCAGATGATCGAGCGAGCCAGGCGAAGGTGCCTTCGACCGGCCAGCGGACGGCGCCCAGGCCGAGGCTGGCGGTTACGGGGATGATGCCGTGGTGGCGGACGAGGTGCCGCTCTTTGTTGTGGTCGTAGCCGCGATCAGCGTGGAATCAGCGCCTCAGGCCGGGCCCACAGCTGATCGGGCATGGTTTCCGCACGCACCCGATGATCTTGGACCACCCACCTGCACGCCGTCAGGCTGACAGCCGCCTCATCCTGAACTGATCACCAAGCCAGCTCCGCCACCGCGTCCAGCAACCGCTGCACGTCGTTTTCGTTGGTATAAGGCGCGATTCCCGCCCGGACCGCGCCCGCGTCGCCGAGCCCGAGGTGCCGGGTGCATTCCACGGCGTAGAAGCTCCCCGCGGGCGCGTTCACCCCGCGCGCGCCGAGCGCCCGGTAGACATCGGCGGAGTCGTGCTCTGCCAAGGAGAACAGTACGGTCGGCGCGCGATGGCGGTCCGGCGCGCCGTAGCGGATGACGCCGGGGATCGCGCTGAGGCCGTCGTCGAGCGAGCGCAGCAATCCTTCCTCGTACCGTTCCAGCTCCGCCATCGAACGAACCAGCCGTTCCCGCCGGGATCCGTTGCCCGGCATCAGATCGGCGAGGAAATCGATGGCGGCCGTGGTGCCCGCCAGCAGCTCGTAGGGCAGGGTGCCGAGTTCGAAGCGTTCGGGCACCGCGTCGGTGGACGGCAGCAGCTTGTCCGGGCGCAACGTCTCCAGCAGAGCGGGGCGGGCCGACACGAAACCCAGGTGCGGGCCCAGGAACTTGTACGGCGAACAGGCGTAGAAGTCGGCCCCGATCGCCGTGACGTCCACCGGTGCGTGCGGGGTCAGGTGCACACCATCCACATAGGACAGTGCACCCGCCGCACGGGCTTTCGCCGTGATGGCCGCCAGATCGGGCCTCGTACCCAGCAGGTTCGACGCCGCCGTGACGGCCACGAGCCGCGTCCGCTCCGACAGCAGGCCCGTGACGGCTTCGACCGGCAGCTCACCGGTCGCCGGGTCGAACCCGGCCCACCGCACCGCACAGCCGCGGGCCTCCGCCGCCTGCACCCAGGGCCGGATGTTCGCGTCGTGGTCCAGCCTGGTGACCACGATCTCGTCCCCCGGCCGCCAGTTCTTCGCCAGTGCGCGGGAAAAATCATAGGTCAGCTGGGTCATGCTGCGGCCGAACACGATGCCCGGCGGCACCCCGCCGACCAGGTCCGCGGCCGCGCCACGAGCCGCGGTGACGATCTCCTCGGCCCGCCGTTCGGCCGCGGTGACACTCCCCCGGTTCGCGACCGCGGAAACCAGCGTGGCGGCGACCGCTTCGCCCACCACGCCCGGGACCTGCGAGCCGCCCGGTCCGTCGAAATGCGCCGCGCCGTCGGCGAGCGCGGGGAACTGCTTGCGTACGGAGTCCACGTCGTAGGCCACGACTCCAGGATGCCTGATCAGCCGGACGCGAACCGCCCTTGCCACGTCGCGGCTGTCGCGCAAGCTTCGGCTTCGGTGCCACGCGCATGCTCGACGACCGCACCGTCGCGCCAGAGCATGACCGCGGCGACCCCGGGAGCGACCGGGGTCAGCCCGATCTGCCAGTGGTGCCCGCCGTGCCGGAACTCCCGCTCGGCGAGCACCCAGCGGCCGTCGGTGGTGGTACTGACCTGCCAGGCCGGATCGCGGCCCAGGTCGGCAACGGATTGCGGATGACCGTCCACGGCATCCACTGTGACACAGCCGCCGGCCCCGGAGCGGACGGCACGCTGCTCGGTGTTCGCCCAACGCACGCGACGCGGCGGCGAGGAGCTCCGCCCGGCGGGCGGACCGATCGTTAAGGGGATGGCATGACCGAAGCGCGCGATCTCGCCTACCGGATGTACGAAGCCTTCAACGGCAACAACTTCGACGCGGCGGGCGAGATCTTCGCAGTGTTCTCCGCCGAGGAGTTCACCTTCATGGAGATCTTCCGGGTCGCAGACGGCCGGATCGCCGAGCGCCGGGGCGTGACCCCGCAGAGCGCCGCCGACGCCGTGCGCGCGGCCGCGGGCTCCTGATCGGCCGACCTCCGGCGACTCCTCGATTCGTCCACAATGGACTGCGTGCGCCAGGCCACCCGGCCGGGTCGAGGGACTGACGGGTGGGCGGCGGCACCGGGGACGGCATATCATCGCGCGGTGGACGAAACCGCGGCCCGGGACTGGGCGGAGAGCGGCGCCGCGTGGCTGACCGGCCATCCGGACGGCCCACCCTTACTGCCGCCCGGCAACGCGGCGACCTGGGCCAGGCGGATGACCGACCACATCGAGGCCGCCAGCGGCGTCGACCTCGACGGCGCCACCCTGCTCAGCGAGCGCGCGGCGTTCACCGGCGCGCGGCGGCACGGCGCCTGTTCGGCAGGCGGCGCGTGCCGGCTGCTGCCCACCCTGGACGGCTGGGCGGCGGTGTCCAACGCCCGCCCCGATGACCCGATGCTGCTCAGCGCCCTGATCAGCGGTGCGCCCGACGAAAATCTGGACAATGCCCTCGCGGACTGGGTGCGTGCCCATCCCGGCGCGGAGCTGGACGAGCGCGCGGGTCTGTTGTCGGTGGCGGCGTCCTCGTGCATGCCGCGCGCTTTCACCGTGCCCGAGCCGGGACAGCCGCGGCCGGTCGAGGATTTGCTGGTGGTGGATTTCAGTGCGCTGTGGGCGGGCCCGCTGTGCGGGCACCTGCTGGCGCTGGCCGGCGCACGGGTGGTGAAAGTCGAGACGCCACAACGGCCGGACGGGGCGCGTTACGGCAACAAGGATTTCTACGACCTTCTCCACGGCGGCACCCGTTCGGTCGTGCTGGACCCGCGAGAACCGGCACAGCGGCGGGCGCTGCAGGCGTTGGTGGCGAAGGCGGACATCGTGATCGAGGCGTCGCGCCCACGGGCGCTGGCCGGATTCGGGCTGGACGCCGCGGAGTTCGTCGCGAACGGTGGCACCTGGGTGTCGATCACCGCCTGGGGCCGGGACAGCGACCGGGTGGGCTTCGGCGACGATGTCGCGGCGGCGTCGGGTCTCATCGCGCGGGACGGCTCCGGGCTGCCGGTGTTCTGCGGCGACGCGATCGCCGATCCGTTGACCGGATTGACAGCGGCGGCGCTGGCGATGAGTGACCCGGGGCGGGGCGTGTTGTGGGAGGTCCCGATGGCGGGGGTCGTGAGCGCCACGGTCCCCGAGCCCTGGCCGGTGGCGCCGTCGGAAACGGCGTGGGACGCGGTGCCGCCGGTCGCCAGGAAGCCGCTCTCGGCAGCGCCCGCGCCAGGCGCCGACACCGCGGAAGTGTTGTCTTCGTTGAGGATTCCGGTGCCATGAGCTCCGGCTATCTGCTGCGCGACGTCGAGGTGGACGGCGCCACCGTCGACGTCCGGATCGTGGACAGGCTGATCACGGCGATCGGTCCTGGGCTGGACAGCGACGGCGCGGTGGTCGTCGAAGGACGGGGCCGCGCGCTGGTGCCCGGGCTCGTCGACCCCCACATCCACCTGCTGGCGCTGGCAGCCGAGCTGCGTTCGGTGCGCTGCGGCCCGCCTCAGGTGCGTGATGCCGACGGCCTGCGGGCGGCCCTCGCCGGGGCGGAACCGGACCGGCACGGCTGGATTCGCGGCACCGGTTACATCGAACGCGTCGCCGGTCCGCTGAACCGGTGGAAACTGGACGAATTGTATGCGACCGGACCGCTGCGGATCCAGCACCGCAGCGGCGCGATGTGGATGCTCAACTCCGCGGCCGCGCTCGCCGTGGGCCTGGAGAACGCCGACCTGCCAGGCGTGGAGCGCGATGGCGACGGCCGGGCCACCGGTCGCGTGTGGCGCGGGGACAGCTGGCTGCGCGAACAGCTCCCGCCCACCGATCCCCCGGCGCTCGACGTCGTGGGCCGCACGCTGACCAGGTACGGGATCACCGCGGTGGCCGACGCGACCCCGGACCTCGACGCCGGCGCCGTCTCGATCATCACCGCCGCACGGCGGGACGGCAGCCTGCCGCAGGAGGTGCTGCTGCTCGGGGCGCCCATCGAAGAAGCAGGGCACCCCGGGCCGTACAAGATCGTCATCGCGGACTCGTCGCTGCCCGGGATCGACGAACTCGTGACGCGCATCCAGGCAGCGCACGCCGCGGGCAGACCCGTTGCGGTGCATTGTGTTTCCCGGGAGGCGTTGTTCCTGCTCACCGCCGCGCTCGACGAGGCGGGAACCCTTGCCGGGGACCGGATCGAGCACGCCTCCGTGGTGCCGGAGGAGGCGATTCCGTTGCTGCGCGAGCTCGGCGTGCGGGTGGTGACGCAGCCGGGCTTCCTCGCCGACCGGGGCGACGACTACCTGCGTGAAGTCGAGCCGGAGGATCAGCCCGGGTTGTACCGGGTGGCTTCGCTTGTAGCGGCCGGAGTTCCGGTGGCGTTGTCGAGCGACGCGCCCTACGGGCCGCTGAATCCCTGGGAAGTCATCGCCGCCGCGGCGAACCGGCGCACGGCGTCCGGGCAGCGCATCGGCGCCGCGGAGGCGATCGAGCCCCTTGCGGCACTTGAGCGGTACCTGTGTCCGCTGGACGATCCCGGTGGGCCGCCCCGGCGGGTTGCCGTCGGGGCGGTCGCAGATCTGGCGTTGCTGGCCGCGCCGCTGGCCGAAGTGCTCGGTGCGGATGTGGACCCGGTCCGGGCGGTTTTCGTTGCCGGGCGGCGCCTGCCGACATGCACCTCCGAGGGAATGCCTGTCACCGGCTGACGCCGGCGCTCACCCGGCCACCAAGAACGCCGACGTGGAAACCACACCGCGCAAGGAAAACCGCGTCTCCCCGGCCAGGTGCGCGTCGAGCGCCTGCTGCACCCCGGGCCACCCGGGATCGCCATAGTCATCCATCACGACCACCGCGCCAGGCGCGGCGATCCGCTCGGCCCACGCCAGATCCGCGGCCACTCCCGCCAGGGAATGATCGCCGTCGATGATCACGAGATCGAAGAAATCACCGACCGCGGACCGCACCGACGGATCGCTCGACAACCCGCGCTCCACCCGGACCCGGTCGAGATCCACGCCCCCGAACCGCAGGTTCACCAGCAGCGTGCCGAGCGTGACCGGGGTGCCGGACGGGTCCGTCGCACGCTCCCGCTCCGGCTGCAGCTGCACCGTCTCCAGCGGGTCGACGATCACCAGGTCGTGCGCGTGCCCGTAGCGCAGCAACTGCTGGTGGAACCCGGCCGCGAACACCCCGAACAGGGTCCCGATCTCCAGCACCCTCACCGGCCTGGAACGCGCCGGGAGCAACAGCGGCGCCGCGACCAGCTTGCCGAGGATGTTGCTGGTGGTGCCCGCGATCCGGCCGACACACCGGCCCTCCAGCCCGACGAGCATGCGGTAGGCCTGCGCGACATGCGGCACGGCATCCGCGACCCCCGTGGTGTCCCGCACCTGCGCTGCCAGCAGATCAAGCTGCGCCCGGGTCAGCGTCCGGTCGTTGAGCCGTCCGGCCGGCCCATACAGCAACTCGGAGCCGACGTCATCGATGTGGTTGCGCACGGCCACCCGCGCCGCGACGGCGGTGACCACCTTTTCCGCGGCAGGGCGGAGCGCGGACCTCAGCAAGCCCATAACGCGCAGGGTATGCGCCCCTGGCGGAGATCGCAGAAGGAGCACACCCGGGTAGGATCATCCACTTCGGACTGTCGGCGGCAGGGGTCAGAGCGCGCCCCGCCCGGCCAGGTTGCGCATCAGTTCCCCGATGCCGAACGACCAGTCCGGCGCCTTTTCCGCGGTCGTCACCACGTTCACCAGCGAACCGAGCGCGGGCGAGGAGATGCGCACGACGTCCCCGAGCTTGTGCGTGAAGCCCTGGCCGGGCTCGTCCCGGTCCTCCGTCGGCGCGAACATGGTGCCGGTGAACAACACGAACCCGTCCGGATAACGGTGGTGCGGCCCGAAAGCGTGCGAGATCAGCTCGGTGACGTCCCGGCTGATCTCGCTCACCGGATTGACCCCGTGCAGCACGAACCCGTCACTGCCGGTGATGTCGAGCGACACCTCGGTGCGGCGTGCATCGTCGAGGGTGTAGTGCTCGTCGAACAGCCGCAGGAACGGACCGATCGCGCAGGAGGAGTTGTTGTCCTTGGCCTCGGTGAGCAAGAGCGCGCTCCGGCCCTCGAAATCCCGGAGGTTCACGTCGTTGCCGAGGGTGGCGGCGACGGGCGCGCCTGCCGACGTCACCGCCAGCACCAGCTCGGGCTCCGGGTTGTTCCAGCTCGACCGGGCGAGCACGCCGATCTCGGCGCCGGTGCCGACGGCCGAAAGCACGGGCGCCTTGGTGAAGATCTCCGGATCCGGCCCGATGCCGACCTCCAGGTACTGCGACCAAAGCCCTTCCGCGACAAGGACTTCCTTCACCCGGGCCGCCTCGTCCGAGCCCGGCCGCAGCTGCGCGATCCGGCCCCGCACGGCGGCACCGACGCGGGCGCGGATCTCCCCGGCCCGCGCCGGATCCCCCGCCGCGCGTTCCTCGATCACCCGCTCCAGCATACTGCGCACGAACGTGACCCCGGCCGCCTTGACCACCTGAAGATCCACCGGGGCAAGGAAACGCGCGGTTTCCGCGCCGGACAGGGTCGCCTCCAGCAGCTCGCCGAGCGGCCATGAGCGACCGCCCTCGGCGGAACGCGCGACCGCCACGGCATCCGCGCGTTCCAGCAGCGCGGCGACAGTCGGGGCCACGGCCGTCAGGTCGACGACGCGCTCGCCGCGGACGGCGGCAACGCAAGGACCGCCGACCTCGGGGTCGAAAACGCGCGCGAGCAGCGTGGCGCGGTCGGCGTCATCGGGCAGGCTCCGGCCGGCGTGCGTTCTGAGGTCCACGAACTCAACCTGCCATCGTCATACACACCCGGTCAATGCTCCGAGGAGATCGTCGGCAGGGCGTCCGGCGCGCAGCTCCCGACGGAGGCGACAGACTGTCCACTTAGGTCGCCTGAGCCTCACCCGTGGTTGGCGAGGAAGTCGTCGACCAGCCGGGCGCAGTACCGCTTGTCGTTGGGGCGCCTGGTGATCAGTGCGTTGAACAGCAGCGGCCCGACCAGTTGCGCGGCCGCTTCGTCGATGTCGCGTTCGGACGGTGCGCCGCCGGCGGCCAGGCATTCGGCGAGCACAGTGTGGAACGGGCCGCGATAGTTCTCGATGATGTGCTCGCGCAGCGCGCCGAGCCTGCTGCGCTCGTCGTTGTCCGCCGGTGTGTCCGCCGAGAGGCCGGTCGTCGCCATCCAGACCACCGCCGCCATCGTCGGCGCGCTCTCGATCTGCCCGGCCTGCGCCACCACCAGCCGCAGCAGACGCTGTCGCACCGGGCCGCCGCCCGCCGGCAATCCCAACGGGGGCAACAGTTCCTGGAACGCGGCGGCCAGCAGCTCGGTGTTGTTCCGGAAATGCCGGTACAGCGTGGAGCGGGCCACCCCGCTGCGCGCGGTGACCGCCTCGATGGTGACCTGCTTGAACCCGCCCTCGGACAGCAACGCTACCGCGGCGGACAGGATCGCCGAGCGCGAACGGTCCAGCCGCGGGTCCTGGCTGCGCTGCGTGGTCACCACCGGATTCTGCCTCACCCGCCGTCGAAGACAAGATTCAGGACTATCGGTACTGCTACGATACCGGTGGTTTCGTTTCCCGTCGGAACGAGGTGGCATGACACCCCTTGTGTCAACCTCTAGATCAGAATCAGGCCGCGACCTGCTGATCGATGAGGTGTTGAGCGCCGCCGTGCAGAGCGTGGTTGTAGGGGGTTGCGTTTTGCCAGCAGCGCCAGATCACCCGCACCCAGGCC
>NZ_DASZWC010000038.1:0-72136 GCF_035546795.1 Amycolatopsis sp. | reverse complement strand
GTCGGAGAGTAACCCCCTCTCCGACCGCCTTTCGGGCGGTTGCTATGCTTTCCACGCTTCACCAAGGGGCTGTAGCGCAGTTGGTAGCGCGTCTCGTTCGCATCGAGAAGGTCAGGGGTTCGATTCCCCTCAGCTCCACCGACGTATTTTGGACACACGAGGCCGGGTTGAGTCGGTTTCGTTACGTAGGACGGCTCGACCGTGCCTGAGCAGGGATCCTGTGGCACAGGACGCCGGGGCAAATGCTGAGATCGGTGCCGCTGCTGCATCGGGTCAGGACTGGTGCCCGCTGTCCGACTCTCAGGCACGCCCCCTGAGCTGAGCTGATCCAGGCTGCCCTCGCCCGGCTCGCCGCACTCCCCGCGCCGACCTGACCAGCAGCAAACCAGCCCAATGAGACGACACACCACACGGACCAGTGGAACTCGACAAGTCACCCCGATCGACCGTGGGCCCGACACCGCACATCGACGACTGGAAAGCAGGTCACAAGCTCAGACCCGCACGGTGATCAGGCCGACTCGTCGACCACGCGAAAGGTCGAGGCCAGTGGCTCCGGACCGCGGCGACGGCGTCGGCGACGGACGCGGGCCGGCCGTCGAGCTAGAACCGTTCCACCACGGAGTACACGTGCGGTGAGGAACGTTCCCACCGAGAAGCCGTGGGCACGCAGGATCGCGGACAAGAAGACCGAAACCGAGCCCTTGCCTGCGGTGCCGGCGACGTGCACCACCCGGACCTGATCCTGGGGCGCCGAGCAGCTCAGGAGGCGCTCCGCACGCCCAATCCTGTTCCGCAGGTCATCGCCGCCGACTCCATCGGCGACCGTTCCTCGAAGGGATAGTGCTCCAGGCCCGCGAGCGCGTCAGGCGCGACGGCGCTCGTTCCTGGACGGTCATCGGAACTGAGGCTTGCGCTTGGCGAGGAACTCAACGATCCCTTCGCGGCCTTCGGCGCCATCGACCAGGCGCGCGATCGTGATCGAGGTGGCCGGGGAAGCCAACGGTCGCCAACGACCACAGGAGGCGCTTGGATTGCGCGAGCGTCTCGGCCGCACCACGGGTCAGTCCTGCGCCACGTCTCGGGCTTAACCGACGTCGTCGACGAACCGGCTGGCCATTCCCACTGAGCTGTTTCCTCGGCGCCGACCACGCGGTTGGTCATCGTGAGGTTCAGCGCCCGGGCCAGGCCGATGCGCGCCGGAAGGAGCCAGGACTTCCCGCAGTCGGGGACAGTCCGGCCGCGGTGTAGGTCATGCGGAACTTCGTCTGGGAACCCGCGACCGTGATGTCGCCGGCCAACGCGAGCCCGATCCCGCCGCCAGCCGCCAACGCGTGGATGGCGGTGACGACGGGCACCGGCGCGGTCGTCAGGCGGACGAGTGCTTCGTGCAGGTCCGTGGCGACGGCCTGCACCGCGGCGGAACGATCGTCGGCGTCGGCGAAATAGTGGAGATCGCCGCCGACGGAGAAGGCGTGTCCCTTCGGCAGCGATCAGTGCGGCACGGATGCTGCGGTTGTGGGCGCCCTCGGCGATCCGCTCGGACGCCTCGCGGATCGCTTGTGCCATCGCCAGGTCGAGGCTGTTGCCGGACTCGGGACGTGCGAGGGTGCGGGGGCGAGGCCGCCGTCGTCGGTCCAGCGGGTCCGCTCGCGGAGGGGTTCGGTCATCGGTGATCGTCCTCTTCGGTTGTGGTCGGCCGCCAGGTGGACGTAGAAGTCGGCAGGCTCCACCTTCCGTACCGCCTGGACGCCGGGGACGGACACGACCTGGTCTGCGAGGTGTCGCCCCGTCGCTGAATCCCGAACGCTACCCGGCGTCTGCCGGCGGTTGGTCCGTACAAACTACGAGCGAGTGCGGTCCTGCTTGGCCGGGGTTTCTACGGTTCACCGCGGCCCGCCCGGCCGCGACCATGAAGGGCGACGCATACCGATTGCACCGACACCGGGAGGCCGTTGCCATGATGCTGGTCCGGGCTGACACGACGCTGTGCCAGGGTTACAGCGCGTTTGACGTGGACGATGACGGGATGGTCGTTCTCCCCGGCACGACGGTCTCGAGCGAGCAACACACTCGCGTCGAGGCCGCGGTTCGCAGCTGCTCGGGCGCCGCGCTGGCGATGTCCGAGGAGCCCGAGAGCGCTGGTCTCGCATGAGCCCGATCACGGTCATTGTCGGGGGCTCCGTGGGCGGCGTCCGCACCGCTCAGGCGCTGCGCGGGGCCGACTATGCGGGGAGGGTGGTGCTCCTCGTCAAGGAGGACCGGGCGCCCTACGACAAGCCTCCGCTCTCGAAGGCCCTCCTGGCCGGCTCCGCGACGCTCGACGACCTCACGCTGCTCAGCCCCACCGAAGCCGATCGGCTCGGAATCGAGGTCCGTCTTGGCACGGAGGCGGTGGCCCTTGATGCGGTGGCACACGAGGTGGTCGTCGCGGGAGGGAAGCGGATCGGCTACGACAGCCTCGTGATCGCGACGGGCGCGGAGGCCAAGTGTCCGCCATGGTGGCCGATGCCAGGTGTGCACGTCGTCCGCACCGCCGACGATGCCATCGCCCTGCGCGCGGACCTCGACCGCGGTGGTCCGCTCCTCGTCGTCGGCGCAGGTTTCATCGGGGCCGAGGTCGCGGCGACCGCGCGTGCCAAGGGCGTCCCGGTAACGCTCGTGGATCCCCTTCCCGCGCCGATGTCCCGTGTGCTGAGCGAGGAGATCGGCGGCTACTTCGCCGATCTGCACCGCCGCAACGGCGTCAGGACACGGTTCGGCGCGGCGGTGGAGCGGCTCGACCGCGACGGCGAGGGGCTGCGCGCCATCCTCACCGACGGAAGGATCGTTGACGCGGCCACCGTAGTCGTCGGCATCGGTGCCGAGCCGGTGGTCACCTGGCTGTCGTCCTCCGGAGTTCGGCTGGACGACGGCGTGATCTGCGACGGCCAGGGCAGGTGCGAGGGCGTCGACGACGTCTTCGCGGTGGGTGACGTCGCCCGCTGGTGGCATCCTCGCCACGGTGATTGGGTCCGCGTCGAGCACTGGACCAACGCCGCTGAACAGGCTGTCGTCGTGGCGCGAGCCCTCGCCGGTGGTGCAGAGGACTCGCCGCCGCATGCGCCGGTCGAGTACGTGTGGAGCGACCAGTACGACTGGAAGATCCAGATCGCCGGCCGCATGGGCGCGGGCAGCCGGCACGAGATGCTGGGATCGGTGGCCGACAACCGGTTCGCCGTGCTCTTCCACGACGGCGACGACCTGCTGACCGGGCTGCTCACGGTCAACTGGCCGCGAGTGACGGTGGCCGGGCGGCGGACGCTCGCACAGTCCGGCACCCTGACGGAGCTGCGTAGTCGGTTGGAGGGCGGCGGTGTGCCCGCCCGAACGTAGTCCAGCGCCCGGCCGGTGCCGCGCCCTTCGTCGACTTCGCCCAGACAGGTATCCCTCTTCTGGCGGGGACGACGAGCTTCTACCGGCCGCTCGCTACCCTGTCCTCCCGTGCAGACGGGGTGCTGGCCAGTCCGACGCTGTTCACCGCGCAGGCGCAGCGGATCACCGGACTCGATGCCGACGCAGTGATCTCGGTCGACCCCGCGGAGACGTCGTCATCGTGGGCCAGGCGCTTCGAGACGCCGGGTGCGCAGGTCCCTGCATCGACGCGAAGCGGGTCGCCACCGGAACCGTGTTCGCGCGGCTCGCCTCGCCGAGGCGTCGATCATTTCTATGTACCCATCAGGTGCTCGCTCGACCGACTCGGCCGCGGCAAGCCACTCCGTCCGCATGCGGAACATGACCGAGTGGTGGCTCCCGGGCGGTGCCTGTCCGGGCGACACTCGGTGCCCAGTTTGAGGGGTGGCAACTACCGTACTGACGGTGTTTGCCTGTCCGGGGACGCTGCGGACATCGAGTTGCCGCGGGTCTCCGACAGAGGCAGGAGGTGTTCTGCTGAATTCCACGAACCGGCTGATTCCGGCTTCGCGAGCGGAGTCGGCGAAGCCCTGCTGATGCGCTACGTCTCGGTCGGTGAACAGTTCACCGCCCAGCGCACCCTCCTCGGCGGCCTCGACTGCTCGGGTGCGCTGCACGGCCAGCGGGAGGCCTGGTCACTTGCGCTCCTGAACCAGGCCCGCCAGGCCGACCGCGACTTCATCGGCATCCTGTTCAGCAGCGCTCATGAGGTCGCTACCCTCCCGCTTCCGCGCCGAACAGCCCGATGACATCACCGACATGATCGAGCTCCTCGAGCACCTCTTCGGGCGGTGGCACCGACTTCGAAGACCCGATCACGGCCGCGACCTACTCGCTGAACGCGGATGCTCGCCCTCGTCGGGGTTCGCGCAGTCTCCGCGAGGCGGCGTTTCCCATACTTCGGGCTGCTGCTTCCCTTTGGTCATCACAGATTCGTGAATCACAGCCGTGCCGGCCGCTGCGTCCTTGCCACCGTGTTCGCGTTCAACCCTGCACCGATCTCCTCAGGACCGGCGGCGATGGTCACCGGATGTGAGCGCCGCGGTCCGCCGTTCGCTACCGCGTGAGCCCGGCTTCCCTGGCCAGCCTCGCCAGGTCGGCGCGGGAGCGCAGGCCGAGCTTCTGCTGGATCCGAGCGCGATAGGTCTCCACCGTGCGCACCGAGAGCGTGAGCTTCGTGGCCATCTCCGGATTGGTGTACCCCAGCGCGAGATGCCGGAGGATGTCGCGCTCACGCTCGGACAGCGCCGCGAGTGGGTCCTTCACGCGGCTTTGGGAGCTCGCATTGCCGTCCACCAAGGCCGTCACCAGAGTGGGGTCGACGTACGTGGTTCCGCTCGCGACGGCCCGCACGGCCCTGACCAGCTCGGTGTCCGCCGCCACCTTTACGAGATAGCCGATTGCCCCGGCGGCGAGGGCCTCGCGCAGATAGGCGACATCGTCGTGCATGGTCAACACGAGCACCTTGCTGTGCGCACTCTCCCTGTGGATCTGCTCTATGGCGGTGATGCCGCTCTGGTCCGGCAAGGAGAGATCCATGACGACGACGTCCGGCTTCTCGATGCCGGCCAGCTCGACGGCCTTCGCTACGGTCCCCGTCTCACCGACCACGACCACATCTGCGACGTCACTGAGGATGCGGCGCAGGCCGCTCCGCATCATCGAGTGATCGTCGCAGAGCAGCAGCCGGTACGCCTCAGACAAGGGGCACCTCGAACACGATCGTCGTGCCCTCGCCGGGTGCGGAGGTCACGCGCAGTACTCCTCCCAACAGCTCGGCGCGCTCGGTCATCCCACGTAGCCCCAGCCCGGTCGCGGTCGTTCCGCCGGTCTCGAATCCCACGCCGTCGTCCTCGATCACCACGCGCAGGACATCACCCTCCCGTGCCACGACGACGCTGCATTCGGAGGCCTGCGAGTGTCGAGCGACGTTCGTCAGTCCCTCCTGCACGATGCGGTATGCGGTCGTCTCGACGTCGGAGGGCAGGCGGGTGCCGTCCAGCTCCACCACCTCGAGCCGAGGCACCACCGTGCTGCCCTCCATGGCCAGAGTCACCAGCCGGCGCAAAGCCGCAACCAGGCCGAGATCGTCCAGCACGGTCGGCCGCAGGTCGAACGCCAGCCGTCGGACAGTGTGGAGCCCGGCGGTAACGAGGTCGCGCAGCTCCCCGGCGTGGGTGACGACTGCGGCGCCGAGATCGGCGTTCGGAGCGGCTGCGCATTCCTCCACCGTCCGGACCTGCAGGAGTATCGAGGTGAGGGCCTGGCCGAGCTCGTCGTGCAGGTCGCGGGCGATCCGGGCGCGCTCGGCCTCCTGTGCGCCGATTACGCGCAGCCGCGATTCACGGTGCAGCAACTGCCGTTCGGACGCCGCGCCCGCGAGCCGGGCAATGAACTCGGCCAGCCGCTTCTCCTCCTCGCCGAAGAGCTGGCCGACCTGCGAGTGGGCCACGAGGAACCAGCCGGTGACCTCCTCGCGGACCAGGACAGGGGCACAGAGAAGGGACCGGACGCCCGCCAGCACCAAGCCGTCACCGATGTCGTGGTCGGCGTCGAACGGCTCGCTCATCGTGATCGGACCTCGTCGAGCCGCGGCGCGCGCGATGACGGCCCGGATCGCGTCGGACGCGGCGGCGCCGTCCGCCCATGGCCAATCGCCCTCGGCGCATCCGAGCCCGCCGACGAGGCAGAGGTCTGCGCGCAGCAGCGTGGTCGCCGCCTGCCGCACCGCGTCGCTGACGGCCTGTGGTGAGGCTGCGGACGCCAGTCTGGCACCGCTCTCGAGCAGCGAGGCGAACCGCTCGGCGAGCCCCACCGTGGGCGGCTCGACGAGGTTGCGTCCAGCGAGGATCGGGAGCTCGGGACCCGCAGTCGCGGGCCCCGGCAGCTCCAGCCTCGCGCACTGCGTGCGCAGCTCAGCCAGCTCCGCCCAGGCCTCCTGCTCGAGTACGACGGCGGCGCACCGGTCGGCATAGTGGCGGGCACGCCTCGATCGTCCGCGCAGCGCCGCGACGAGCGCCGCCTCGCGGTAGGCGTGCGGCCGCTCACCCGGAAACAGCCGTGCATGCCGCAGCGCCCGCCGGACCGCGCGCCGAGCCCGCCGCAACGCCCGGCGGCGAGCTGCGGGCAACATCGACCCCTCGGCCAGCTCTCGGAGCAGCGTCGCCAGCCAGGAGTAGACCGGCACCAGATAGGTGCTGGTGGGCCAGGTTCGCCCGACCTGGGCAGCGGCCTCGGCCAGGCAGGCGACCGCGTCGTCCGCCCGGCCAAGGCGGCGCAGTCTCAGTGCCTCGGCCACGGCAGCGCCCACTGTCACCTCGAGGTCGGATCCACGCAGCTGAAGCGCACGCGCGGTCTGCTCCGCCGTGACCTGGCCCCCGGTGGCCTTTGCGATCACTTCCAAAGCTGTGACCTCGGCGTTCGCGTCCCCGATGGCGGCCGCATCCCGATACACGGCACGCGCCTCCTCGACCGCTTCCCGCAGCTTGCCCGACCGGTAGAGGCACACAGCGCGGTTGCGGGAGGCGAAGTTCACCTCCCAGCGGTCCCCGAACTGCTGCAACAGCTCGGCGGCCCGCGCTCCGGCCCGCGCGCCCTCCGTGTAGCGTGCCGAGCCGAGCAGCACGCAGGTCCGCATGCTCGCGGCGTGTCCCTCGCCCCGCGGGTCGTGTTTGTCCCGGCTGAGATCGCGAGACCGGTCGACGTAGCGCAGTCCAGTGTGAGCGAGGAACGGGAAGGTGACGGTCATCGCCCCGCCCCAGACCCCGTAGGAGTGAGCCAACTCAGGGTTGTCCGGGCATCGTTCGGCGACGTTGACCTGTCGCAGCATCAACCACAGCACATCCAGCCGCCGGCTGTGGAACCAGCGTGGGTACTGCAGCTGGGTGTAGAGCCGGGAGCGGACCAGGTCCCGTTCACGAGGCCCGGCCGGGTCCTGCGATCGCCGCCGGCGCAGCCCGCCGCTGCTCAGCCGCCGGACCGTCTCGCCCAGCAGTGCTAGCGCGACTTGAACGGTGCCTGCCGGAATGTGCTCGCCAAGCACGCGCAACCCGGACTCGCTGTGCCGGACGGAGGATTCCAGGTCGTCGGTACGGAACAGGACCTCGCCCAGCTGGCCCTCGAGCCGGGCGATCGCGAGGTCGTCCTCGGCGAGCGACAGGGCGAACTCGAATCGTGCCGCGGCCTCGTCGTAGCGGCCGCGCAGGATGAGGATCTGGCCCAGCGCCTCGGCGACGTGGGAGCGGATCCCGGCCTGCGCTTCGCGGGCGCCGCGCTCGGCGATGCGGTATTGCCGCTCGGCCAGCTCCAGGTCGTGCCGCTTCCGCGCGGCTGCCGCGGATTGCAGGGCATATCCGAGCGCATGCTCAGGAGCGCCGGCCGCGTCGTAGTGGAAGGCGATCTCGAAGGCACGGGATGAGCTGGCCGCCTCGATGTGTTGTGCAGCGCGGCGGTGTAAGGAGGCGAGGACGTCCGAGTCCTGGTCGGCCAGCACGCTCTCACGCAGCCGGTCGTGGGCGAACGTGCACCGCCCGTCCGGGTGCCGCCAGATCAGGTGCCGGGCCACGGCCTGCTGGACGATCGTGTCCGCCTCGGATGTCACTTCCGCCAGCAACGCAGCCAGCCCGAGGTCGAATGTCCGGCCAAGCACTGCGCCCGCCGCGAGCAGGCGTCGGGTGGCGGGAGTGAGCAGGGCGAGGCGCTGGGCGAGCACGGCCGCCGCTCCGCGTGAGGCCCGCCATCCGTCCGTGGGTGGGGTGAAGCGCCAGCCGGCGCGGTCCGGTGTCAGCGCTCCCGACTCGACCAGCCCTCGGACCAGGGCGGATACCATCAAGGGATTTCCCCGGGACAGCTCGTCGATGACCTTGACGGCCGGGGCCGGCACGACGCCCGCCATCGACGCGATCATCGTCTGCACCTGCTGCGAGCTCATCGCGGGCAGGGCCAGCCTGCGCGCCCTGGGCAGTCCAGCCACCAGGCGTGCGGTCGCGCCCTCGCCAGGCCGCGCGGCCAGCACCACGAGAGCGTGGCCCAGGTGTTCGTCCGGTGCCCGTGCGGCCCACGCCTGCAACACCTCCAGGGTGAGCTCGTCGGCCCACTGACAGTCGTCGAGCGCGACGAGGGCAGGGTGCTCCGCGGAACCGAGCGAGTCGAGCAACGTCACCAGCGCGGCGACGCTGCGGGCGCGGGACCGGGCCTCGCTGAGAGGCGGCGGGATGTCGGCCGGTGGAAGCACGTCGGCCAGCTCGGGCAGGGCTTGGCGCAGTGGCCCGACCGCGTCGCCGAGCCGCGCCACCAGATCAGGCACCCGGTCCGGCCGGGCCTGGATGCCCGCGGCCACCCCGACCAGCATCTGGAGCGGGTGCTGGGCCGTGAGCTCCACCCCGTGGCCGCGCAGTACCCACGCGCCGGACGAGGTCGCGCGCCTGGCCAGCTCGTCGAGTACCCGAGACTTGCCTCCGCCGGACTCCGCCTCCAGGATCACCATCCCGCTCGTGCCCGCACCCGCATCTGCGAGCGCGCCGAGCAGGGTGGACAGCTCGGTCTCCCGCCCGGTGATGGCGGGCTCGGTGACAGTGCGCCTGCAGTCCCGGGATCCGACGGCCACTTCGGGCTCGCCGACGCCGCGATGCAGCGCGTCCTGCAGGGCAACGAGATCCGCGAGCGCAGCATCGGCCGACTGGTAGCGGTCGTCCGGATCCTTGTGGGTGAGCCGGCGGAGGATCTTGTCGAATGCATGGGGCACCACGATCCCCAGCGTCCGTAGTGGTGGCAGCGGCGTGCACAGGTGCTGGCGGAGCACGTCCCGGAGTTCGGGTCCGTCGAAGGGCGGGGCGCCCGCCAGACACTCGAACAGCATGATGCCCACCGCGTAGAGGTCGGCTCTGCCGTCCACGGGACGGTCGAGCACCCCTGCGAGCTCGGGCGCCATGTAACGCAGCCCGGTCGGGACCGGGCCCGCGTCGGGCCCGCTTCCCGGCGTGGCGAGCGCGGAGCCGAAGTCCACGACCGCACTCGCGAGCCCCCCGTCGGCCTCGTCGAGCACCACGTTCTCCGGCCGGACGTCGCGGTGCACCAACCCGGCAGCATGGACGCCTGTGAGCGAAGCCAGCACCTGACGGGCCAGGTTCACTGCCTCCTCCAGGCTCAGCGGGCCCTCGTTCAGTCGTTCGCGCAGCGGTGTTCCCGCGACGTAGGGCGAGACGACACGCACCTTGCCATCGGCCACCGCGACGTCCGTGGGCGGGAGGACCCCCGGGAGATCAAGTCGCCGCAGGAGCGCGGAGTCCTGTGCGAGGCGCACCCGCGCAGCCTCTGGAACCACGGTCGCGTCGAGCAGCTTCACCACGACGGCGGTTCCCGTCTTCGGGTCCTCGACGAGAAGCGTCTCGACTGTGTCGGTCTGTTTGAGGAGCGTGCGGATCAGGCCGTTTGTCGCCGGAGAGGTGGACTGCACGGACCGCCTCCTCGGCCGGATCGCCTGTGATCTCGGCCGCCACTATACGTGACTGTGGCGCTCGCCACGTCCGTGGTTTCCCCGGACATCGAAGGCCGTCAGGTGCCGTAGTCGCCCCGGTTGGCCCCTCCAGTGGAGGCCGTCACGCTTATCACCGTTCCGGCTGGCTGTCCGGCCGATCGAACCTCCGCCACACACACAGAGAGGTGTGCTGATGCACTTCGGAATCCTGTTGCTCTTCGCCAATGCGGGGTCCGCGCTGTCCGATGACGAGCTCTGGAAGGCCGAGATGGACCTCGGTGAGCACGTCGAGGAGCTCGGCTACGACTCCGTCTGGGTCCCGGAGCACCACTTCGACCGGCCGTACTGCGAGTCGCCCGACCCACTGCAGGCACTGACCTATCTCGCCGCGCGGACCAGCCGCATCCAGCTCGGTACCGGGGCGATCATCCTGCCCTGGCATCGCGACCCGCTGCGGCTCGCCGAGCGGATCAGCATCCTCGACTCGTTGTCGGACGGCCGGCTGCAGCTGGGCGTAGGCCGCGGTCTGGCCCGCGTGGAGTACGAGGGCTTCAAAGTCGACCTGGACGACTCGCGCGAGCGGTTCTCCGAGGCGGCGCAGATGCTGATTGACGGCCTGGACAGCGGCGTGATCGAGCACGAGGGCAAGCACTTCAGCCAGCCCCGCCGGGAGATCTTCCCGAAGCCGTCCCGCAGCTTCCGCGACCGCCTGTTCACGATCGCGATGTCCCCGGAGTCGACGGTGGCGATGGCCGAGATCGGCGGCGGCCTGATGTGCTTCAACTACCAGTACCCGATCGAGCAACAGGCAGCCCAGTTCGACACCTGGCGGGCCCGCTACCGCGAGGTTCAGGGCACCGAGCCGCCGCCGCCCACTCTGCTCGACTTCGCCTACTGCCACTCCGACCCGGAGGTCGCCGACTCGCACATGCGGCACTACCTGTCGCGCTTCTACTCGGCGATGGTCGACCACTACGAGTTCGACGGGAAGCACTTCGGCAACACCTCGACCTACTCGTCCTACCAGTCCGGCGCGGACATGCTGCGCGAGTACGGCCGCGAGGCCGGGTTCGAGGCCTTCTACGGCCTGCAGCTGAAGGGCTCCCCAGAACAGATGGTCGAGACCCTGCTCGAGCGCCGCAGGCTGTGCGGGGAGTACCGGCAGATGCTGCTCGTCTCGTTCGGCGGCATGGACTACAAGGACGTCAAGGAGAGCCTGCGGCTGATCTCCGAGGAGGTCATCCCCGAGGTGAACAGGCGCTCCGCCGAGCTCGCCGCGTCGCCCGCCACTGTCTAACCGGCCACAAAGGACACCCCCGATGCCCACCACGTCACCGTACTGGAACCCGGATCGCGAGTTGCGTGATCCGGCCGAGCGTGAGGCCGCCTCCCTGGCCCAGCTGCAGAAGCAGCTGGCTCGGGCCTACACGCTGCCGTTCTACCGCCGGCACTGGGACGCCCACGGCTTCCACCCGGACCAGGTGCGCACGTTCGACGACTTCACGAAACGATGCCCCGTCATCACGAAGAAGATGCTGGTGGCGGACCAGGCGGAACACCCGCCGTTCGGGTCCTACCTCGGCATCGAGCGCTCGGACATCTGGCACATCCACGGGTCGAGCGGAACCTCGGGCACCCCGACGATGTACGGCGTCGCGAAGCAGGACTGGGACCACGCCCGGGAGATCTTCGCGATGACGCACTGGGCATCGGGGGTCCGCCCTGACGACATAGTGCACTTCGCCTTCCCGTTCGGTCTCTTCTTCGGAGGCTGGGCGATGCTGTACGCCGCGGAGTCGGTCGGCGCGACCGTGCTCCCGATGGGTGCCGCGGACACGCGCAGGCACATCGAGATGATCTACAAGATGGGCTGCACCGTGCTCGAGGGCACGCCGTCCTACATGCTGCACATGGCCGAGGTCGCCCAGGAGCTCGGTTACGACACCGCGGCCTCGCCGTTGCGGGTGTTCCTCTCCGGCGGAGAGCCCGGCGGTTCCATCCCCTCGACCCGCAGGAAGCTGCTGGAAACCTGGGGTCTCACCACGGTGTGCGACGCCGGGACCACCTCGGAGATGTTCCCGTTCGTCACGAACGCCGAATGCGACCGGATGTACGGCACGCACGTCTACAACGACGAGGTGTGGACGGAGATCGTCCACCCCGAGGACCCAGCGGGCCTGATGCCGGAGGGCGAGGTCGGCAACATCGTCTACACCCACCTGTGGCGGATCTCCCAGCCCATGATCCGGTTCGCCTCGAACGACCGGAGCTTCATGAGTTCCGAGCCGTGCCCGTGTGGACGCACTTACCCGCGGATGCCGCGCGGGCTGCTCGGCCGGGCGGACGACATGCTCGTCATCCGAGGGGCGAACGTGTTCCCCTCCGGCATCGAGCACGCCTTGCGGGGGGTCGACGGTCTCGGCCTCGAGTTCCGCATCCGGGTGTTCCGGAAGGGCAACTTGGACGAGATCGCCGTCGAAGCCGAGATCTCACCGGACTTCAACGGATCCGCCGAAGACCGGGAACGGCTGCGCAAGCGGGTCGCCGACGAGCTCAAACACCGTTGCCTGATCCGGATCCCGGTGACCCTGGTCGAGCCCGACACCTTCGAACGGGCGGTGCTGAAGGCACGCCGAGTGATCGACGAGCGGCCCCGGGAGACCGCCTCATGACCGCCGCGACACCTCAGATCGACATCATGGGCGAGGAAGCCATCCGGGACCCGTACGGAGCGTTCGCGCCGCTGCGCAGTGAACGGCCGGTCTACTGGGACCCGAAGTACCGGTCTTGGCTGATCACCCGGCACGAGTACGTGTCCGCCGCGCTGCGCGACGACCGCTTCTCCTCGGACCGGATCGCCCCGTTCATCGAACGCAAGCTGTCCGCACCGGACACCGACCCGCTGCTGCGGCAGGCCTTCGAGGTGCTCCGGCATTGGATGGTGTTCCAGGACGAGCCGAGTCACATGCGGCTGCGCAACCTGGTTCGGCGAGCGTTCACTCCCCGTGCGGTGGCGAAGATGCAGGAGCGGGTCGCTGCGCTGAGCGCCGAGTTGCTGGCGGGCATTCCGATGGGGGAGGAGTTCGACCTCGTTGCCGAGTTCGCGTTCCCCCTGCCGGCGATCATCATCGCCGAGATGCTGGGTGTGCCGCCCGAGGACCGGGACACCTTCAAGCACTGGACGGAGGACGTAGCCCCGCTGGTGTCGGCGGGCCTCGACGACCCGGAGCGCTACAACAGGGCTACCTCGGCGATGGATGCGCTGGTCGCGTATTTCACCGGCCTGATCCGTCGATTCGAGGGGGAGCCGGCCGACAACCTGATCTCGGCCCTGCTCGCCGCGCGGGACGATGGTGGGAGCCTGTCCGAGGCCGAGGTCGTCGCCACGTGCACGCTGCTCCTCTTCGGAGGACACGAGACCACAGCGAACCTGATCGCCAACTCCATGCTCGCCCTCCTCCGGCACCCCGAGCAGCTGGCAGCCCTGCGCGACGGCCGGATCGCGCCGCGACAGGCTGTCGAGGAGTTCCTGCGGTACGACGGGCCGGGCAAGGCTGTGGTCCGGATCATGCGCGAGGACACCGAGTTCGCGGGGGAGACCCTGCGCAAGGGCCAGCGGGTCTTTCTCCTCCTAGCGGCGGCCAACCACGACCCGGACGTCTTCGACGACCCCGACGTGCTCCGACTCGATCGGGCGGAGAATCCCCACGTCGCCTTCGGGTTCGGGCCGCACTTCTGCCTCGGATCAGCCCTCGCCCGGCTGGAGGCGAGCATCGCGGTCCCTGCCCTGGTGGCGGGCTTGCCGGGGGTGCGGCTGGCCGATCGTCAGCTGCGGTGGCAGCAGGTGTTGTTGACCCGTGGGCTGCAGGAGCTCTGGCTGCACAACGAAGGATCTTCGGAGTGACGACGATGCAGACCGCGGCGACGCTGCCGCGGACCGACGGGCCGAGCGGCTACTTCTGGACCTCGGGCGCCGACAGGACACTCCGGGTCGGACGGTGCGCAGGGTGTTCGCGCCTGCTGCATCCGGCGGTCGAGATATGTCCCGACTGCGGTGCCGAGGGTCCCGCCCCCGAGCCTGTCTCCGGGCGCGGCACGGTCGTCGCCTGCACGCTCGACCGGCATCAGTTCTCACCGGAGCACCCGCCGCCGTACGTGGTCGCCATCGTGGCCCTCGCCGAGGACCCGCGGCTTCGGCTGACGACGAACGTCGTCGGGTGCAGCCCGGAGGAGGTCGTGGTCGGGCTGCCGGTGCACGTGACGTTCTCGCAAGTCGACGACGTGTGGCTGCCGCTGTTCGCACCATCGGGCGGGGCCGGTGAGCCGATCGAGGTGCCCGCGCCCTCCGTCGCGGTCAGGGCAGCCCCGAGCCGTGACCGGTTTGAGCACGAGGTCGCGGTGGCTGGCGTAGGGCGGTCACGTTTCGGACGACGGCTGAACCGGACGCCACTGGCCCTCTCGGTCGAGGCATGTCGGGCCGCGCTCGACGACGCCGGCCTCGCGGCGCAGGACGTCGACGGGGTGTGCTCGTACCCTGGCACCGACGGGCTCCCCGGCGTGTCCGATGGTGGCGTGCGAGGTCTGGAGCATGCGCTGCGGCTCAAGCCGACCTGGCACCTCGGAGCCGCCGAGGTGCCAGGACAGGCAGGGATTGTCGTCGCGGCCATGCTGGCCGTGGCGTCGGGACTTTGCCGCACGGTTCTCTGTGTGACCTCGGTGAGCACGGAGAAGGTCCCCGGTCTGCGAAAGAACGGCGCGAGGATCGAGGGGGAGGGGCAGTGGCGGCTCCCCTTCGGCGCCACCTCCCCAGCCCACTGGATCGCGCTCTACGCCTCGCAATACCTGTCGCGCTATCGGGTGGGACGCGAGGCGCTGGGATGGATCGCCATATCGTCCCGGGCCCACGCCGCGCGCAACCCCGATGCGCTGCACCGCGATCCGATCGACATGGGCGACTACTTGGCTGCGCGCAGCATCACCACGCCCTTCGGCCTGCTGGACTGTGACGTGCCCTGTGACGGCGCGGTCGCGCTCGTCGTGTCGGCACTCGACCAGGCGAGGGACCTGCGACACCCGCCGGTGCGCGTCGAGGCCGTCGGCACCCAGCTGACCGAGCCCCAGTCCTGGGACCAGGGGACGCTCACCCACCAGCCCAACCTGTTCGGACCGGCTGCGCACCTCTGGAGCCGGACGGACCTGCGTCCGACCGACGTCGACGTCGCCCTGCTCTACGACGGGTTCACCTTCAACGCCCTGTGCTGGCTGGAGGCACTCGGGTTCTGCGGCATCGGTGAGGCAGGCGATTTCGTTGCCGGCGCCGAGCGGATCGGGCCCGGGGGAGCCCTCCCCCTCAACCCGCATGGCGGGCAGCTGGCCGCGGGCCGCAGCAACGGATTCGACAACCTCGGCGAGGCCGTGCTGCAGCTTCGGGGAGACGCCGGGGCCCGTCAGGTGCCCGGCGTGGAGGTGGCCGTAGCCACCTCCGGAGGTGGCATCCCCGCAGGCGCCCTGCTCCTCACCACCGACCGCTGAGATCGGAGCTCATCATGATCGGCCCCGCCGACGACCTCATGATCCACCAGACGCACGAGCCCGTGCGCTACGCCAGCACGAGCGACCGTCGCTTCTACGACCGGCACTTCCTGACCGGCCACTCGCAGGACGGCGATGTGTTCTTCCTCCTCGGCATGGGGGTGTACCCCAACCTCGGCGTGATCGATGCCTTCGCCTCGGTCGCGGTCGGCGACACGCAGACGACCACCCGGGCCTCCCGCGAGCTGGGCGTCGACCGGCTCGACAGCACCGGCGTCGGCCCGGTCGACCTCCAGGTCCTCGAGGGGCTGCGACGGCTGCGGTTCTTCGTGGCACCCGGCGACCACGCGGTCTCCCTCGACCTCCTGTGGGAGGGCTCGGTACCCGCGTTCGAGGAGCCGCCCCTGCACTCCAGGGTGGCGGGACGCCTCATCGAGCAGGGCACGCGGCTGATCCAGACCGGGCGGTGGAGCGGGCACGTGACCGTGGCCGGGCGGCGGTTCGAGGTCGGCCCGGACACCTGGTGGGGGGCCCGGGACCGGTCGTGGGGCGTGCGGTCGATCGGGCTCGAGCGCGAGCCCAAGGGCATCGCCCAAGCTCACGGGCTGGGCAAGAAGCGGCCGCCGCTGTGGATCTGGTCGCCGATGCAGTTCGAGAAGCGCACGGTCCACCTCGTGATCTCTGAGCATGCCTCGGGGGAACGCGAGATCGAGACGGTGCGCCACGTGCCTGTCCTGCCCGCGGGGGGCGAGTTCCGTGAGCTGTCCGAACCTGCGCACGAGCTCAAGTTCGACTCCGACCGAGAGCTGCTCGAGGGGTCCTCGGTCTCGTTCCGCGACATCGACGGGTCTCGCCGCACGGTGACGCTCGAGCCGCTCCGCCGCGCCTACTTGCGAGCGGGCACCGGCTACGGCGGGCCCGACCCGTGGCGGCACGGCGCCTACATGGGCGAGAGCTGGGTCGACTCGGTGTCGTTCGACCTCAGCGACGAGGCGTTGACCAAGCGGATCGGGCCGACACACGTGCTGTGCCGCATGACGACCGACACTGGCGAGGTTGGCTACGGCACGTTCGAAACGCAGGTGTTCGGTGCGTTCCCGCCGTACGGGTTCGATTCATGACCACCGCGCCTGCGCCGCGCGCACTCGTGACGGACGGCCTCCGGGCTCAGGTCGAGTCGTACCTCGGCACTTGCCTGGGCCGCCCGGTACGGGTGGGAGGGCTCAGCAAGCTGGCCGGGGGTGCCTCCCACGAGACGTGGGGGGTGGACGTCCACGACCACGAAGGGGACGGGACACGTCGGTTCGTGCTCCGTCGCGAGCTCGAGCACGGTCCCCTTGACGGTGACCTCCAGCAGGAATTCGATCTGCTGGTCGCCCTCCACGAGCGTGGTCTTCCCGTGCCGCGCCCCCACTGGTGCGAGGTGCGGGACTCACCCCTCGGACTGCCCTTCATGGTGATCGACAGGGTGCCGGGGGTCGACGTCCGCAAGGCACTGGCCGACCCGGAGCGCACACCCGACCGGGAGGAGCTCGGGCTCCGGCTGGTCCGGCTGCAGGCTCGGATCCACGCGACACCGGTCCCGGAGGGCTGGGGAGCGGTCTCGGCTCCCTCGCAGGAGGTCGAGCGGTGGGCCGACGCAATCGACGCCGCGACGAAGGAACCAGGTCCGCTGGTTGCCGGGGCGCTCGAGTGGTTGCGCACCCACGCGCCCGCGCCAGGCCCGGTGGGGTTGGTGCACGGAGATTTCAAGGCCAACAACCTGCTGTTCGGCTCCGACGGCGTCGTCACCGTTCTCGACTGGGAGCTCGCTCACCTCGGCGATCCCGTCGAGGACCTGGCCTGGACGATGCTGTGGACCACCGGCTTCGACCTGGTCGGCGGTCTGCTGTCGGAGCCGGCGTACCTGCGTGCCTACGAGGCTGTGAGCGGGCGGGCGGTCGAGCCGTCGAGGCTCGCCTTCTGGCGGCTGCTCGCGCTCGTGAAGCTCGCAGCGATCTTCCTCACCGGCGCCGTCGCCCCGGACGACGGTCGTGCGGTGCGGCCCACCCTGCAGCTGCTCGGACGGGCCATGGTCCATGTCGACCACCGCCTCGCCGGGGCGCTGCGAGCGGTCGCCGGAGAGGACGTGCCATGACGACCGCGGACCCGATGTCGGGCCTGGACACTCTCGACCAGATCGGGAGGTTCCTCACTACCGAGGTGGTCGGGGCGGTTCCTGCCGAGCTGGCGGGCGAGGTTCGGGCAGCGGTGAAGCTGCTTCGTACCGCGGCCACCGAGCTCAACAACAGGCACGTGCTCGTGCGCGCCGAGACCGACGAGCTGCTCGCCTTGATCGATGAGGCGCTCGTGTACCTCCCGTCGTCGCTTTTCGTCGACGAGTGCGCCACCCTGCGCGCTCGAGCGGCGACCAGTGACGCCTCGCTCCGGGAGATGGACCAGCTCCTCGGCGCGGTCTACGCCGTGACGACGCGAGTCATCACAGCCTTGCAGCGCGCCCCTCGGTCGCCCGGGGCGGCCCGCGCCCTCGACGGCCTGTACGCGGCATTGGGCAGGCATGCCGAGTCGCGGCTGCCCTGGCAGGCCGTGTTCCCGGTGACCCCTGACTGTTCTGCCACGGAGGGACCGATCCGATGACCACTATCACCGACCCCCAGGAGCGCCGGCTGCTTGTCGGCGGCCGCCTCGTCGAGGCGGACACGACGATCGCCGTCGAGAACCCGGCGACCGGGGAGAACGCGGGTGACTGTCCCGTCGCCTCGCCCGCCCTGCTCGACGAGGCGGTCGACGGTGCGGTGCACGCCGGTCGGGCCTGGGCCGCCGACCCCGACGGCCGGCGTCGGGCGCTCGAGGCGGTCGCGGGCGTGCTCGTCGACAACGCGGATCTGCTCGCCCGCACCCTGTCCCTGGAGACCGGGCTGCCGATCAACGACGCCGGCTTCGAGGTCGCGGCGGCAGCCGGGTTCGCCCGCTACCGGGCCTCGGTACCCCTGCCGGTCGACGTGATCCACGACGACGGCCGGCAGCGGGTGCACGTGCACCGCGCCCCCATCGGCGTCGTCGCGGCCATCATCCCCTGGAACGCGCCGATCATGATCGCCGCGGAGAAGATCTCGACATCGCTGGCCGCCGGCAACACCGTCGTCCTCAAGCCATCGCCGCTCGCGCCGCTCGCGACCGTCCTTCTCGGCAAACTGCTGGCGGACGTCCTGCCGCCTGGTGTGCTGAACGTCGTGGTCGGCGGTGACGACCTCGGTGCCGCGCTCGTCGCCCACCCCGGGGTCGGCATGGTGTCGTTCACCGGCAGCACCGGGGCCGGTCGAGCCATCATGGCGGCTGCCGCCCCGCGACTGAAGCGCCTCTCGCTCGAGCTCGGCGGCAACGACGCTGCCATCGTGCTCCCCGACGTCGCGGTCGAGACGGTGGCCGCCAAGATCTTCATGGGCGCGTTCTACCGAGGCGGGCAGGTCTGCGCGGCCATCAAGCGCCTCTACGTCCACGACGACGTCGTCGAGCAGCTGGTGGGCGCGCTGACCAGGCTGGCCGAGGCCACCATCGTCGGTGACCCCCTCGACCCCGCCACCACGATGGGCCCGATCGCGAACCGGCCGCAGTTCGAGCGGGTACGCGCCTTGGTCGACTCGGCTGCGGCGTCCGGCGGCACCCTCGTCACCGGAGGCGAGCCGTCCCCCGGCCCCGGCCTGTTCTACCCCCCGACCCTGGTGCTGGGGCTCGATCCCGGGGCCGACCTGGTGGCTCAGGAGCAGTTCGGGCCGGCCCTGCCGGTGCTGTCGTTCAGCGACGTCGACGAGGCGGTCGAGGCGGCCAACGCGACTGACTTCGGCCTTGGCGCCTCGGTCTGGACGTCCGACGTGGGCGCCGGGACCGCGATCGCCGCCCGCCTCGACGCCGGGTCCGCATGGGTCAACCGCCATGCCCTGGTCGTGCCGGACGTGCCGTTCGGCGGCACCAAACAGAGCGGAGTGGGCCGCGCCAACGGCGCGGTCGGCCTCGACACGTACTGCGAGTTGCGCACCGTCAGCGTCGCGTTGCCGCGGCGAAAATGAAAAGAGAGGAACGGTCATGGAGAAACTGCTCGACGGAGGCATGTTCTTCGAGGGCCCCCGGTGGCACGATGACGCCTGGTACATCTCGGACCTCTACACCCATCGTGTGTTGCGAGTGGAACCGAACGGCACCACGAGCGAGGTGGCGTTCGTGCCGAACCAGCCTTCCGGCACCGGATGGCAGCCCGACGGCACTCTCCTCGTCGTGTCCATGAAGGACTCGACGGTGCTGCGCCGCAACCCGGACGGCACCATGCGCCTGCACGGCGACTTGGCCCCGCACACCGTGGGCTACGCCAACGACATGGTCGTCGACCAGCGCGGGCGGGCGTTCGTCGGGACCTTCGGGTTCGATCTGTTCGGCGGCGGACAGCCGGCACCCGGTGCGGTGTCCCGGGTCGACCCGGACGGCACCGTGACGGTCGTCGCGGAGGACCTGCGCTTCCCGAACGGCATGGTGGTCAGCGAGGACGGCTCGACACTCGTCGTCGCCGAGACCTTCGGCGGGCGGTTCACCGCGTTCACCATCACCGACGACGGCGCGCTGACCGACCGGCGCCTGTGGGGCCAGGTCGGTGTCGAGCCGTCCTACGAGTCCGTCGAGACGATCGTGCGGACGGACTTGGCGCCGGACGGCTGCGTCTTCGACGCCGAGGGGCACATCTGGGTCGCCGACGCCCTGCACGGCCGTGCGGTCCGGGTCGCGCCGGGCGGGAGGATCGTCGAGGAGGTCCGTGCGCCGAACGGGCTCGGTCTGTACTCGTGCACGTTGGGTGGACCCGACGGCCGGACACTGCTCGTCTGCACAGCGCCCAGCTTCGCCGAGGAGGAGCGGAAGGCGGCGAAGGAGTCCGAGCTCTACACCCACCCGGTGTCGGTGCCGCGGGCGGACACCCGGCCCTGAGCCGCAGGCAATCGGATCGGGCGCGCCTAGGACCCCCGGGTCCCGGGGGTGCCCGATTCGCAGCGAGGACTTCTGCTCGCGGGTCCGTACAAACTACGACGGGATCCGGTGGCGTGTGCCGGGATATCCACGGTTCACGGCTACCGGCACGGCAGCGAATATTGGTTGTCCAAGCGGCAGAAATCGCGGGACTCCAGAGAGGTAGTGCCGATGATAAGGATTCAGGCCGACATGGCGTTGTGCCAGGGCTACGGCAATTGCGTCATCGACGCCGAGGATGTGTTCGACGTCGACGACGACGGAATGGTGATCGTTCTCCGGTCAACGGTGCCGGGCGGTGAGCGCAAACGGGTCGAGGCTGCCGTGCGCAGCTGTCCGGTTGCGGCGCTCTCCCTCGCCGAGGAGCCGGCCGAGACCCGCGACGCATCCACCACGACCGACGATGCACCCGCGAGGTGATGCCGATGTCCACCGACGGTCCGGCGAACTCCGTCGAGCGGAGTCGTTCGTTCAGCGACCACGATTCTCAGCATTCACGTGTTACCGCGGCGCTTCGGGCGTTGCGACGCGGTGAGATGGTTTTGGTCGTCGACGACGAGGATCGCGAGAACGAGGGCGATCTGATCATGGCGGCGGAGTTCGCCACGGCCGAGGCGATGGGTTTCATGATTCGGCACACCAGTGGTCTGCTCTGTGTCGCCCTCACCGAGGAGCGTGCCGAGGAGCTTCGCCTGCCGCCCATGGTCGCGGAAGCCGAGGACCCCCGGGGCACCGCCTTCACGGTGTCGGTCGACCTCAAGGCGGGTGTCACCACCGGGGTCTCCGGACATGACCGGATGCTGACCGCACGTGCTCTGGCCGATCCCGCGACCCGGCCCGAGCACCTGTCCCGCCCGGGCCACGTCTTCCCGCTCGTGGCCCGCCCCGGCGGGGTCCTCCGCCGAGCGGGACACACCGAGAGCACCGTCGACCTATGCCGTCTCGCCGGCCTCGAACCGGTCGGAGTGCTCGGCGAGGTCACCAACGACGACGGCACTATGGCCCGGCGGCCCACTCTGCGCCGCTTCGCCGCAGAGCACGGCCTGGTGGCGCTCTCGGTGGGGGATATCGTCCGCTACCGCCGCGACCGCGAGTCATTGGTACAGCGGCTCTCCACCGGGCGCGTTCCCTCCGAGTACGGCGAGTTCACCGCGGTTTGCTACCGATCCGTCACCGAGGGCACCGAGCACGTCGCCCTCGTCCTCGGCGAGGTCCACCAGGACGCCGCCGGTGTTGACGCGCCGGTGCTGGTGCGAGTGCACTCGGAGTGCCTCACAGGGGACGTTTTCGGCTCCCGGCGCTGCGACTGCGGCGAACAGCTCGAGGACGCCATGGCGGCAATCGGCCGTGCGCGCCGCGGCGTGGTGGTGTACCTGCGCGGTCATGAGGGTCGCGGGATCGGTCTCGCCCACAAGCTGCGCGCCTACACACTGCAGGATGCGGGACTGGACACGGTCGACGCGAACACGGCACAGGGCTTGCCGGTCGACGCGCGCGACTACGGCATCGGCGCTCAAATCCTGAACGACCTCGGCGTCCAGCAGATCCGCCTGATGACCAACAACCCGGCCAAATACCGCGGCCTGAACGGCTACGACATCGAGATCGTCGACCGGGTCCCGTTGGTGGTGGAGCCCAACCCCGACAACCTGCACTACCTGGCGACGAAGCGCGCGCGCATGCAACACGCACTGGGCGAGGGCGTGGTCTCATGACCAGAACCGAAGCCCTTCACACCGATCAGAAAGCGCTGTTCAAACAGGCGATGGCGTCGTTCCCGAGTGGCGTCACCATCGTGACGACAACCGCGCAGGACGGGCGCTGGTGGGGCTTCACCGCCACGTCCTTCTGCTCCGTGTCGATGGATCCACCGCTGGTCCTCGTCTGCCTGGCCGTCGGCGCGGAGTGCCATCCGGTCTTCGCCGAAACGGACCGCTGGATCGTGCACATCCTCCACCCGGATCATGCCGACCTGGCGATACGCTTCGCGACGCGGGGTGCCGACAAGTTCGCCGACGCCGATTTCCGGCCAGACGAGCACGGTCTACCCGTGCTGGAGCGAGCGTGTGTCGTCCTCGACTGCACCCCGTACGCCCGCCACGAGGGCGGCGACCACACGATCCTCGTCGGACGCGTGGAGTCCACCACGGTGTCGGAGGAAATCCCCGCGCTGTACTTCCGTCGGGCATTCCACGCGCTTCCCGGTTCACGGCCGTAGCAGGCAGGCGGAGCGCTACGTCCACCGCGTCCAGGTGCCGCGCGCGGGCGGGCGACCCTGAGCCGCCGGGCTTAGTCGAGATCGCGGAGGGCGGGCAAGTCGAGAGGAGAGAAGGCATGGAGTCGGTCCCACGAAAGCCGGATGCGCAGACCGCCGCGTCGTGTCGTCGGGCGTTGTTCGCCACAAGCTTCGGGACCTACGTCGAGTGCTACGACTTCGTCGTGTATGGGCACATGCCGTGGTGGCCCTGTTGATCGCTGCCAACTTCACCGCCATCACTCCGATGCTGACCGAGTTTGTTCGCCACCGACACCTGCTCCAGCGGACTCTCACTCGGGTTCCAGATTCAGACCAGGGTCTTCGCAGGCCCGGCACCTGCGGATTGACCGGGCTGGCTGCCGGGTCGTTCGTGTTGCTGACTTCGCTCTATGCGATGGTCGTTGTGGTGTTCACGCTCGTTGCGGGCTTCCTGGTCCGGGAGACGGTCAACACGACGCTCCGGGTCACCCGGACGACGACGCCGGAGGCCGAGTCGACTACCCCGCGTCGGCGACGAGCGAATGATCGGCGGGCCGATGACGACGGACCCTGGTACACCCGGGCCCTGGTCCTCCACACACGACCACCTGCAGGGCGTCTCCCCAAGGACCGAGGAGCCATGAAGCGGTCCCTTTTCGACGCCGACCACGAGGCGTTCCGTGAATCCGTGCGCGCGTTCGTCGCCACGGAGATTGTCCCGAACTTCGACACCTGGGTGGCGGCAGGCATCGTCCCACGTAAGCTCTTCCTGGCCGCGGGCAAGTCCGGGTTCCTGGGCATGGATGCGCCGGAGGAGTACGGCGGTGGCGGGGTGCCGGACTTCCGCTTCAACAGGGTCATCATCGAGGAGTTGATGGTGGCGGGCGTGGCCTCCGCGGGTCTCGGCATCATCCTGCACAACGACGTCTGCATGCCCTGTTTCCGCGACTACACGACCGCAGAGCAGCAGTCGCGCTGGTTTCCGGGCCTCGTTTCCGGCGAGCTGATCACCGCGGTGGCGATGACCGAGCCCGGCACGGGCTCGGACCTGGCCTCGGTCACCACGACCGCCCGCCGCGACGGCGACTACTACAACGGGATCAACTCCGACCTGGTGATTACTGCGGTGAAGACCGACCCCAGGCGGAAGCACAAGGGCATCTCCCTGCTCGTGCTCGAGCGCGGGATGGAGGGTTTGGAGCGCGGCCGCAAGCTGGACAAGCTGGGCGAGCCGGCGCAGGACACCGCTGAGCTGAGCTTCTCCGACGTCCGGGCGCCGGAGGCCAACCTGCTCGGCGAGAAGGGGCAGGGCTTCGCCCAGCTGGTGTCCAGCCTCCCGCAGGAACGACTGTCCATCGCCGTGGCCGCAACCGCCGCGGCGCGAGCCGCGCTGGACTGGACGCTGGAGTACGTCAAGGAGCGCAAGGCATTCAGGCAGCCGACCGGCTCGTTCCAGAACTCCAGGTTCGTGCTCGCGGAGATCGCCACCGAGGTCGACCTGGCTCAGCACTACACAGACGCCTGCATCCGGGCGCTCAACGCGGGTGACCTCACCGCGGTGGACGCGAGCAAGGCGAAGTACTGGTGCAGCAAACAGCAGGGCCGGGTAGTGGACCGGTGCCTGCAGCTGCACGGCGGATACGGGTACATCAACGAGTACCCGATCGCCCGCGCCTTCGTCGACGCGCGGATCACCCGGATCTACGGCGGCACAACGGAGATCATGAAAGAGGTCATCGGCCGATCCCTTGGGCTCGGATCGGGGGGTCTGAACCCGATACTCGGCGTCAAGTGCGGTCAGGCTTTTCAGGCAGCCCGGCGTGCGGGCCGGGCACGGCAGAACGCAGGAAGGAAGTCGGCCAAATGGGTAGATTCTCCGGCAAGGTAGCCATGATCACGGGTGCGGCGCGAGGGCAAGGACGCGCGCACGCCGTGGGCTTGGCGGCTGAGGGGGCGGACGTCATCGCACTCGACGTTCCCGCCCCGGTCGACACCGTCCCCTACCGCCTCGGGTCCCGTGAGGATCTCGATCAGACTGTTCGTCTCGTGGAGAAGTACGGTCGGCGCGTGATCGCTTTCGAGGCAGACGTGCGCGACCTCGCCGCGGTTGGTGAGGCCGTGACGCGGGGTGTATCCGAACTCGGGCGACTCGACATCGTGCTCGCGAACGCGGGCATCATGAACTCGATCGGGCCCGCGGGGGATCGGGACGGGGCTTTCTACGACGCGATCGACGTCATGCTGACGGGCGCTTGGCACACTCTCCGCGCGACAGCGCCCATCCTCGTCGACCAGGGCGACGGCGGCTCCATCGTCATCACCAGTTCGACCGCCGGCCTGCGCGGCCTACGGACTCATCTGGAGGCCGGTTCGGCCGGCTACGTCGCGGCCAAGCATGGAGTCGTCGGCCTGATGCGCATGTATGCGAACCTCCTCGCGGAACACAGCATCCGGGTGAATACGGTGCACCCGACAGGAGTCGACACGGCAATGGTCCGCAACGACGCGTTCGACGAATTCGTTTCGGAGCATCCCGGGCTTGCCAGGAGCCTTAAGAACGCGCTTCCCAAGCCACTGCTCGATCCCGAAGACGTCACCAAGACGATTCTCTGGCTGGTCTCCGACGACGCGCGGTACGTCACCGGTACGACTGTTCCGGTCGACGCCGGGTTCTGTGTGCGGACATAGTCGACCGGCCCGCAGTTTTGCGGTCATCGCCGGGCCGTCCTGAGCGAACGAAGAGCGGAAAGCCGGAAGCACCTTCTGCCACGAGTGACGCTGTCTGTCGCGTCGGCGAGAACGTCGGGTCCGCACAAGATGCGCGCGAAAGGCGCGACGCCGGAGCGGTCGACGGCGCGAGCGCCACACTGCGTAACGTCACCCGGTTCTGCTCCGGCTTCTTCATGCGGCCGACGGTCTTCGCCGACGTCGACAACGAACCACACGATCGCCCCAGGAGGAAATCTTCGGGCCCGTCCTCGCGGTGATCCCCTACGCCGACGAGGAGGAAGCCATCCGCCTGGCCAACGACAGCGACTACGGGCTCGGCCGCGAAAGGGGCCCCGAGGGACTCGCCGGCTACCAGACTCCGAAGGCGATCTACCAGGTGCCGTGCCCCGGCGCCGACGGTTGCCACCACCGTCGCAACCGTCGGCGCGACTCAACCGAGAAAGGTCAACATGACCACGACACAGCGTCCGGCGTTTTCGTGCGGTGGCTGGCACGCCGCAAAAGGGAATCCTGACGCCGCTGCGGGCAAAACATTGCCTTGAACGCACTCGATGAATCACTGCACGGGCCACGGCAACCGGGCGGGGATCATCCACACCCTCGCCGACTCGCCTTGACGTCGGGCGATGAACCTGCAGAACGGGCGGACTTGCGGTTCGCGGACGATTTCGTCGTGCTCGTGCACGGTTCCCAAGACGACGTCAAGACCTGCGCGACTACATGGTCGATGCGCTCCAGATGCAGGGGATTGGATCTCCAAGAGCAAGCACCGCTCCGGCGACGCCGGATCAAGCACTCATGGTCAGTTGTCTGTTATGCGGCCACGGTGGCCGCTTCCTGCATGTCGTTCACTGCTTCATCCGCGGCTCGCTGGGCGGCGATCTGCTCCTCGAACTCGGACCGGACGAGCTGACGAGCTGACGGGCCCGAGTGGCCCCTACCCCGAGCCGGACGCGCAACGTGTCAGCGGATATCGGGTGCGGCTGGCACACGACTCGTGGCGCCAATCGCTTGCAAGACGCCAGGGCCGACCTCCGACGAACCGATCAACAAGAGGGGGGTCGACCGCGTCGAACGCCGCTTTACCAAACTTGCCCGCGACGAGAGGCTCTGCCACGTTCAGCGCGAGCGTGACCACGCTCGCGAAGATCAGCAGTCGGCGAGCAGGCCGCAGGACCTCCGGCGAGGCACCGGTGAGAGCCAGTGACGGGTGCCGAGCAGCAGTCCGAGGATCGAAAGGTCAACCGCAGGAGCCACCAGCGGCGCGACCCAGGCTGGCACGCCGAGCCGGAGCGCGAGGTTGAGGACGTTGCCGAAGCCGAACATGAAAGTGAGGCCGACGACGACGCCCATGATCACGGTGACGGCCTGAAGGTCAGTGGCCCCCTCCGAACCTGATCGAGTCAACATAGCTGCAGGCTGGCTCATCGATCGGTCTGCCGGTCATGAGCACCAGGCCGTTGTCCGCTCGACCTTCGGTTGTTGCCTTGTTCCTTTCGTGCCGATCGACCTGGGGTCTTCATCGCTGCTGTGCCGACACCGATCGGGCACCGCGCCACCGGAGTTTGACGTCTTTGTCTGCCGTGTACAAGCTCCTGCAGGGCACGCGACAACCGTCACGCGTCAAGAACTTCACCTTTTCGCAGACCGATGACCACGATGAGTGTCTCCGCCGCAGAGAGCGGATCATTGTCGGGTTTCGCATTCCATGAAGGTTGCTTCCAGCGCCGCTCGATGGCAGAGCAGCGACGTCTTCGCATTACTCCGAGGGCACGTAGTCTTACGGGTGTCGCGGGCGAAGCACTGTGACGTGCCGCCGGCCCGGCGTGGCGATCTCCTCGACGACCAGCGACTCAGCCAGGGCGATCACCGACGCGTCGGTCGTTCCAGGGGAAGGTCGTGGTCCTGCGCCACCAACTCTGCCATCCGGGCTACCCAGACTCCCGGCCGTGGGCGGGGCCGTACGGCCGGGAGCGGGTGCCAGTTGTGTGAACGGCCCTGGATTGGGCAACTGGCGAGAACCAGTGTGTGGGGTGCCCGATAGGGCCCAGCAGGCGGGACGCAGTGTGCCGCGGCATACCTGTGCAAACACTGACCGACCGCGGCGTCAGGCGAGTACGGCCACAATTGTTGTTCCGGCGAACTCGCCAGCGTCGATTCGGCGGAACAAGGCGCACATCATCTTGGCTTCGTAGACCGGGTCCAGTGCGATGTCGTGCCGCTCCTGAAAATCGTCCACGAACTCGGTCAGCTCGTGAGGGCGTTTGGCGTAGCCGCCGAAGTGAGCCTCGTGGTCGATCATCCAGTTGGTCGTCGCCGCGCCGAACGCTTCCCGCTGTAAGCGGCGCACTTCATCGTTCAGGTAGTGGGCTCCTTTCAATACCGCGAATCCGAGTGCACGCTGATCACCGTGGAGTGTGGCGGCAACCCCGGCCAGCGTGCCGCCAGTGCCACAAGCGCAGCAGAGCACATCAAAGCCCACGTCGATTTCGGCTGGGAGATCGGCGCAGCCACGGACGGCGTGATCGTTGCTGCCGCCCTCGGGCAGGACGTAGCAGGGCCGGAACCGCTCCGGTACGGGTTTGTTGCGATAGGTTGTCCGGTCGACGTAGGCCAGTGTCATCCCATGGTCCACTGCGAACGCCAGGGATTCGTTGAGTGGTCGGTGTTCCTCACCCCTGATGATGCCGACCGTTTCAAACCCGAAGTGGTGACCAGCTGCCGCGGTGGCGCGGATGTGGTCCGAGTAGGCACCCCCGAAGGTCAGCAGTCGTCGATGTCCTCCTTCCTTGGCTGCGGCGAGGTTGTACTTCAACTTGCGCCATTTGTTGCCCGGTATCGCTGGATTGATCAGGTCATCGCGCTTGAGCAGGAGTCGGATGCCTTGCGCCCGTAGGCGGTCGTCATGCAGTTCGGCCAGCGGTGACGGGAGGTTGAGGGCGAGTTGACTCGTCCGCATGCTCATGAGTCTAGCGGCAAAATAGTCTGTTGACAAATCAGGTTTGCAGTGCAAACCTAGTTGCAGTGTGACGGAACTGAGGGGATTACGCGATGGGAGAGCCAGGGGCAGTCGAAGTACTGGACGAGATGGCGGCCTTGCGGCGTCGGACGAGGAATGACAGGCGGGGACACTGGCTTCCGTTACTGTTGTTCGGCTTTGGAGTGCTTGCGGCGCCATCGGTGTACGGGAACACGAGCGTGGCGTCCGGGCCGTTGTCGCCGTTCGGTACCACGGAAAAGGTGGGCGCCTATTGGATCGCGGTGGTCGCGGTAGGGGCCGCTGCGAGCCTTGCCTGGTACCGATGGCGAGGTTTGCGGGTGGGGGTGCAGGCGCGCACCGGCGTCTATCTCGGCTACTTGCTGGGCGCCCTGGTGCTGTTCGTAGTGCTGGTCCCCTTGGTCGGTTATTGGATTCTGGGGTTCTTCAACGGAATGAGTCCGCAGGCGGTCTGGAGTGCTGTCGCCTTGTTCGTGGCTGGTGGTGCGATCGCCGGAGTGAGCGCTTGGCGGTCCTGGCGTCCTGGAATCGTCGTCGGTCTCGTTGTCGTGGTGCTGGCTGCGGATCAGCTCGCGATCGCGGCTACCACACATGGTTTCGGTGCCCTGCTGGTCATCGCGGTCGGTGTGTGGGCGTTGGCCTGGGCTGAACGGAGCGCGTTGTGTGGTGTGGTCGCGGCGCTCTTTTCCGCAGCGGGCTTGGTGGCCAATCTGTACAACATGGAGAACGTGTTCGGCGGGTCGGCCGTGGTGTTTGACAACTTGATAGTGCCTGCAGTGGTTCTGATTGCCGGCGGGACGGTCGCCGGCTTGCGCGCCGCAGTGAGCGCGGCATGAGTGAGCACCCCACGACTGGTCTCGACGATCTGGTGCACCAGCGGCACAGGCTCGGCATCCTGACCATCACGGCCGAGGCAAAGCGGGTCGAGTTCGGGTATCTGCGCGAAAACCTCGAGCTGACCGGGGGCAACCTGTCCCGGCACATTGCGGTGCTGGAAGAGGCCGGCCTGCTCGAGGTGGAGAAGGGATATGACGGCAAGCGTCCCAAGACCTGGGTACACATCACAGCCATGGGTCGCAAGGCGCTTGCGGAGGAGATCGCGGCGTTGCGTGCGCTCGTCGCCCGACACGACGGGTGACGTAAGCACTCGGTAAGCGTCGTACGGGTTCTGCACTGTCCACCTCGGACATACCGTCTCAGATGTGAACAGGGTTGTGCCTCCGTCCTCCGCCCACGACGAGCGGGTGACGGCGCGGATCGGGCTGTGGCTGGGAGTCAGCTTCGGCCTGTGCTTTGTGACGGGGCTGATCAGTCACCTCATTCAGCATCCGCCGTCGTGGTTCTTGTGGCCGAGCCGGCCGGTCTGGTTGTACCGCGTCACACAGGGCGCGCATGTGATCAGCGGTGTCGCATCGATTCCGCTGTTGCTGGGGAAATTGTGGAGTGTTTATCCGAAGTTATTCCAACGACCGCTGATCCGGTCGATGGTGCATGCGCTGGAGCGGTTGTCCATCCTGGTGCTTTCGGCTTCGGCGTTTTTCGAACTGGTCACTGGGCTTTTCAACGTCGCGCAGAACTACCCGTGGAACTTCTACTTCCCGGAAGTCCACTACGCGGTCGCGTGGGTTGCCATCGGTTCGGTGATCGTGCATGTCGCGGTCAAGCTGCCTGTGGTCCGACGGGCGTTGGGACGCGAACGGAAGCCGGACATGGCAGGAGTGTCGCGGCGTCGATTCCTACGAACCACCTTCCTCGCTTCCGGGGTTGCGGTCGTCGCTACGGCTGGAGCGACGGTTCCGTTGCTGCGAGATGTTTCCGTGTTGTCGTGGCGGACAGGCCGGGCACTGCCCGTCAACCGGACCGCCGTGGCGGCCGGGGTGAGCGAAGCTGCACGCGATCCTGGGTGGCGGCTGGAAATCCTGGCTCCCCGGGGAATCCGCTCGTTCTCCCTGGATGAACTGGCAGCGTTGCCGCAGACCACCGCCGATCTCCCGATAGCGTGCGTCGAGGGATGGAGTCAGTCCGCGATATGGACCGGTGTCTCGTTGCCCGATCTGCTACGTGCCGTTGGCAGTGGGCCAGGGGCGGTCGTCACCGTGACGTCGTTGGAGAAGAACGGGATCTACGCGCGGAGTTCGTTACCGGGCGAGCACACAGCCGACCCGGTCACGCTGTTGGCCCTCCGGCTCGACGGTGAGGTACTCAGTCTCGACCACGGGTACCCGTGCCGGATCATCGCGCCGAACCGTCCCGGCGTGCTGCAGACAAAATGGGTTACCCGATTGGAGGTCGGACGAAGGCCGGCCGTGTTCTGTTGGCCTTGCCTGGGCTTGTCGCGCTCGGGTGGGGGATCTTCCTCCTGACGCAGATCGCGTTCACGCAGCAACTGGTCGCGGGTGGCTGGCTGCTCGGGGGGTCGATCTTGCACGATCTGCTCATCGCGCCTTTTGTCGGGTTGTTGACGGCACACATCGCTTCGGCGCATTGGCGAGTTCCTGCGCTCACCGGCCTGGCGGTGAGCGGAGTGCTTGTCCTCCTTGCGGTTCCGTTGCTGTGGCGACCGTTTGGGACGCTACCAAGCCCGGGGCTGCACGACGGACACCCGCTCGGCGGGTTGCTCGTCGCGCTCGCGGTGGTGTGGGTGCTCGTGTTCTGTGTCGGGTTGATCAAGCGAGTGCGGAGATGACGGGTCTCCTCACCCGACTCTACAATGCGTTCCAACAAATGAGCCTGTCCCGGGACGTGAACAGGATGACTGTGTCGTCCGGTGTTCCGCGCGCAGGCAAGGTTTCCACGATGCGCGCAACACCTCGTCCAACCGTCACCGTGAGAACCGAGACGACCGAGATTCGGCTGGGACGTGGTGGTGGAGGAACGACTGCAACCCGGCCGCCGTCGATGAGCGTTGGCGGCAGGCAAGGACAATTTCGTCTGCGGTGGTGTTCGCCCATGACGGGGACCCGGCGACCGTGGAGGTGATCGGCCGGGCGATCGAGCCCGTGGCGTCGGTGATCGCCACGGCGGGGGCCTTGCTGGATCCCGAGCTAGTGGTGCTCAGCGGGGCGGCCGTAGCCGCCGGGGAGACGCTGATGCACCCGATCCGTCGCCGGCCGGCCGGACTGTCGATCTCTGCTCCAGAGGTGGCCGCATCCGCGCTGCTGCACAACGCTGTACTGACGAGCACGGTCCGCTCGCCCTCGAACGGGCGGAGAGCCGGTACCTCGCGGAGTTCGTCACCGCGCCCGTTTCGTCACCCGGGTGTGCTGGAGCCACCACTCGGCGACCAACAGGTTCACGATCCAACTCAACCAGGAGCCGACGCCGATCGCTTGCGCCATCTCGGCGTAGTCGTTCTGGTCGGAGACCAGGAAAACCGTGCAGGCGATGGTCCATGCCCGGTTCAGGATGATCGAGAAACAGAGCGCGAAACTCCGCACCATCCATTCGCGATGCTCGGCATACCGGCGTTTCTTCGCCTTCACGTAGCCGGCGGCCGTCGTTAGTACCCACAGCACACCCAGAGTGGTGTTCGCCGCCTGCTGGTTCGGACCCCAGTAGGTGCACGCGGAGACTGTCAGGATCGCGAGCCCGCCGAAGATGGTCGAGAAGACGTACGCCCGGCCGCTCCACCGGTGCACCTGCGGGTATCGCTGCCGTAACCAAGGCCACAACTGCAGACAACCGGCCAGCAACGCTACGGACCCGAGAAAGATGTGGGTCACCAACGCCGCGTAGTAATACGGCACTCCGTCAGGCGGCAAGGTACGGGATTGTGCGGGGTCCAGGCCCAAATAGGGCGGTAGCGCGTACCCGAGGAAGGCCACTACGAGCACCATAAGCAGGACCATCGGTGGTTTGATCTTCACGTGGGACTTTCCGGCGGGTTTCGTCTCGACCGTCACCATGGAGAGGAGTCTTCGCCGGCCGAGCGGCCAGGCCAGTGGGGTTGGCCCTGCTTTTGGGTGGGGTAAACCCTGCACCTGCCCCGCGACACGGTGATAGTGGAGTCATGGCGGGCAGTGATGCGATCGTGGTCGGCACCGGGCCCAACGGGCTCGCGGCCGGGGTCATCCTGGCGCGCGCCGGGCTCCGGGTCGAAATCCATGAAAGCGCGCCGGATTTCGGCGGTGGACTGCGCTCAAAGACATTGTTCGACCGAGATGTCGTGCACGACATGTGTTCCGCCGTGCATCCGCTCGCTGCCGCGGGCCGGTTCTTCCGTGAGTTCGATCTTCCCAGCCGGGGAGTGGAACTGTGCCAGCCTGAGATCGCTTACGGGCACCCACTGGACGGTGGTCGGGCCGGGCTTGCCTACCGAAGTCTGGATCGGACATGTCAGGGGCTCGGCGTGGACGGTCCGCGGTACCGGCGGTTCATGCTCCCGCTCATCGAGCGCAGCCAGGGTGTTGTGGATGCGTTGTTCTCCGATCAGCGCAGGTTACCGACCGATCCGGCCGCCTTGCGGGCGCTGCCATCGCGGATTCTGTCGGAGGGCACGGCTTTGGCCCGCCATGCCTTCCGCAGTGAGGAAGCCCGCGCGATGCTCGCCGGCATCGCAGGGCATTCCATCGGCAGGCTGCCGAGTCTGTCGGCAGGCGCCATCATCCTGTTGCTGGGACACCTCGCGCACACGACCGGCTGGCCGCTACCGCAGGGCGGCAGTGTCCGGATCGCGGGCGCGCTGGTCGAGGATTTCCTTTCCCACGGCGGCATTCTGCACACCGGTAGCCCCATCGACGACATCCGGGAACTCGCTGACGCCAGGGCGGTACTCCTGGACATGGGGCCGCGTGGTTTTCTCGACCTCGCGGCGGAGTGGATGCCGCCGGGTTACGTGCGGGCACTGCGCTCCTATCGTTATGGTCCGGCGGTGGCGAAGGTGGATTTCCTGGTTTCCGAACCGATCCCGTGGGCCAACTCGGAACTGCGCCGGGCTGGGACGGTGCATGTGTGTGGCGATCAAGCCACCGTCTACGCGAGTGAAACCGCCGTCACCCGAGGGATAATTCCGGACCAGCCTTACGTCCTGCTCTCCGAGCCGATGGTCGCGGACCCGGGACGGGGACTGCCCGGCAAGCGACCGGTATGGGCGTATTGCCATGTGCCGAATGGGAATCCGGTCGATCCGACCGAACTGATCCGGCGCCAGATCGAGCGGTTCGCACCAGGGTTCACCGACACCGTGCTGGCGTCCCACAGCACGACCGCACCGGAGTTCGCGAAGTACAACGCCAATTACGTCGGTGGCGATATCGCCGCGGGTGCGGTGGATCTGCGGCAATTGCTCGCCCGGCCGGTGCCGCGGTGGAATCCGTACCGCACCCCGCTCAGCGGCGTCTACCTGTGCTCGGCGGCCACGCCACCCGGCCCGGGTGTGCACGGCATGTGTGGGTACTTCGCGGCGAAATCGGTGCTGCGCAACGAGTTCGGTATCCGCGAAATGCCCTCACTCGCGCCGGATGAGGAACGGCGTCAGTAAGCCAGGGACGGCGGCGTCTGCCAGTGCGACCGCTTCGGCCTGCGGCAGGTCGGCGTTGGTGTAGTGCTGTCTTCCCGCAGCGGTTGTCGCGGTCAACGACACCAAGCCTGCTCGACGCTGGAAGAACGACCGGTGTACGACCCAGCCGATCACGCCGTCGCAGGAGAGCACATAGCGGCGACGCAACAAGCTGCCGTGACGGAACACCAGTCGTCTTTCGGTGAGCGCGTGCCCCAGGTTGCGGAACCGGTCCTCGGCCAGGAGAGCGCCGACGGGAAAGAGCACCAAGGAGGTCTGCCAGGTCCAGGCCGGCCAGTTCGCCAGCCACCACAACAAAAGCAGCGCGCCCGTGACGATCGCGGCGAAGGCGCAAGCGCGTGTGTAACGACGACGGTGGGCCGTGCGTCCGTGCCGGATCAGTTCCTGTCCCGCCGGTGTAGCCGAACCGGTCACCTGGCCGGCAACCCTTTTGGCCTCGGACAGTGGCGCTGGCGGGAGCAACACGGAACCGCCGTGCTCGGCGCCACGCCCGGCACGCAGGCCGGTGGTGATCGCCATGCAGCGGGCCCCGCCGACGGCTCGCAGCAACAGCGGTTCGCTGATCTCGACCCCGCGCAACCGGCGCAGCTCGATCGTTGTCGACCGGGTGGTGAGCAGGCCGCGGGTGACGTGCAAGGTGCCTTCGGTACGGACCAGCCGGAAGTTCCAGAACGCCAGGATGTAAGCGATCACGGACAGCACGGCGACCAGCACGGCGGCGACGAGCGTGACCTCCAGGACGGCCAACGCGAGCGGCGCCGCCGACAGTTGGCCGATAACCGAGTTCAGCAGGCCGAACTCGTCCGGATCGAGGTGCGTCTCATTGAAGAGATTGGCCAGCGAGCCCACCACGACACCGATGGTCGCGATGCCGGAAAGTGTGAAGGGCCCGTATCGAACCCAAGCCGGGGCGAGGCGCAGAAGCTCCGTCTGCGCAGGCTTCTCTTCGGTGACAACGTGTTCTGTGCGCCGGAGCAGTTCTTCCCGCAGTCGCGCCGCCTCGACTGAGGCGAGCGCATCCAGGGTCACGCCCTCGTCGCTGCGGTCCGAACGGCCGGTGCCGATCACCACCCGGCTGAGCCCGAGCACCCGCTGCATCGGATGTGCGGTCAGGTCCACCGAGCGCACCCGGTCCCGGGGAACGGATAATTCGCGCCGCCGCAGGAGCCCACGCTTCACGCGCACGTGTGTCGGGGTGATCTGGTAGGTGGTGGTGAACCAGCGCAGCAACCCGCCGGCGATCGCCAGGCCGAGCCCGATCAAACTCCAGATGTGGCCCTGCCCGTGGCGGCCGATGAACAGCACACCGATCAGCACCGGCAGGAACCGGATGGCCTCCTGCACCGGATGCACGGCGAGCATCTTCGGGCTCAGCCGGTGCCACGGGAGGTCGGTCATGTGGCGTCACCGGCGCTGGTCTGGGTGAGGGTGGCCAGTTCGGCCGCCAGCCGTTGGGCCATTTCCAGGTTCAGCCCATGGATGTGTACGGGCCCGCGCGCGGAAGCCGTGGTGACCGTCAGGTTCGCAAGCCCGAACAGCCGCTCGAGCGGGCCGCGCTCGGTGTCCACCGTTTGGATCCGCGAAACCGGGGCGATTCGCCGTTCCTGGTTGAACCAGCCGGACTGGGTGTAGACGACCTGCTGCGTGGTCTCCCAGCGGTGCACCCGGTAACGCCATTGCGGCATCACGATCAGGTGGGCGGCGGCGACCAGGACCGTCACGATCAGCACCACGATCAGGCTGGTGCCGCCCTTGGCCAGCAGCAGCCACACCACTTCGACGACCAGCACGACCAGCCAGCCGAGGGCCGCTCGCGTGGTCCAGAACAGCACTGCTCGTTTGTCGACCAGATTCGCCGGCGGGCGAAGGTCCAGCACTGGTTCGGTCACATCACCACTTTGCCAGCAGGCCGGTCCGGTTTCCCGAGCCGAAGGTGCTCGATGTGGTAGATCGCCTCATCCAGCAGGAGCGCCACGTGGTTGTCGTAAAGGCTGTAGACAATGCTGCGGCCGGTGCGCTGCCCGGCGACCAGGCCGAGGTTACGCAGCAGCCGGAGCTGATGCGACACCGCGGACTGCTCCATGTCGACGGCTTCGGCCAGCTCGCCGACCGAGCACGGGCCTTGCCGTAGCCGGGTCAGTATCAGCAGTCGGCTCGGCGTGGCGAGTGCCTGCAGGGTCGCGGCGACCGTGGCCGCGCTTTCCGCGTCCAGCGATGCGACAGGCGTGCCCCTGTCTTCGACTCCGTGACCCACGCAACCCATCCTAATTCAGGAACATATGTAGACCTCTTCATTTGTTCTTGTAGGCTCGATGGCATGGTTTCCATCCTGGAACGCCCAGCCGTGAGTCGGCGGATGCTGCCCGAAGTGTGGTGGGCGGCGCTGTCGGTTGTCTTCTTCCTGGCTGCCGTCGCGGTGCAGCTCGCGGCCGGCGCGGCATGGCCGCTGTATTTGGCCTGTTACGTGACCGGCGGTTGGGAACCGCTGATCGCAGGGCTGCGTGCGTTGCGGGCGAAGACGCTCGACGTGGACCTCCTGATGGTCGTCGCGGCTCTCGGCGCGGCGGCCATCGGACAGGTGCTCGATGGCGGCTTGCTGATCGTCATTTTCGCGACGTCGGGGGCCCTCGAAGCCGTGGCGATGCAACGGACGGCCGACTCAGTGCGAGGGTTGCTCGACCTGACTGCGGATCGGGCTACGTTGCTGGTGGACGGCTCCGAACGGATTGTCGATGCGGCATCGTTGACAGTCGGTGACGTCGTGCTGATCAGGCCGGGGGAGCGGATCGCCGCGGATGGCGAAGTCGTCAACGGGGCCAGTGCGGCCGATCAGTCGTCCATCACCGGGGAACCGGTGCCGGCGCCGAAAGCCGTGGGCGACGAAGTCTTCGCGGGCACGCTCAACGGCACCGGGATGCTACGGGTGCGAGTCACTCGCGCGGCTTCGGACACGGTGGTGGCACGCATCGTCGCGATGGTCGAGGAGGCATCCGCGACAAAGGCGAAGACGCAGTTGTTCGTCGAAAAGATCGAGCAGCGTTACTCCGTCTGCGTTGTGCTCGCGACGCTGGCGTTGTTCTTCGTACCGTTGGTCTTCGGGGCGGCTCTGCAGGAGACATTGCTGCGCGCGATGACCTTCATGATCGTCGCCTCACCCTGTGCGGTCGTGCTGGCGACGATGCCGCCGCTGCTGTCCGCGATCGCCAACGCGGGGCGGCACGGCGTGCTGGTGAAATCGGCCGTGGTGATGGAGCAGCTCGGCGGCACCACGCGGGTGGCGTTCGACAAAACCGGAACGCTGACCGAGGGCACTCCGAAGGTTGTGGAAGCGACCGACGAGGTGTTGCAGGTGGCCGCGGCCGTGGAGTACCCGAGTGAGCATCCGCTGGGACGCGCGATCGTCGCGGAGGCCGCGGAACGTGGGCTCGCGCCCTTGGCTGCCACCGATTTCTCGTCGATACCCGGGCTGGGCGTCAGCGCGTTGGTCGATGGCAGGCGGGTCTCCGTAGGGCGCCCCGTCGATTCCGTTGACGATGGCTGCACCGTCGTGGCCCTGTACGTCGACGACGAACTGGCGGGCACCATCAGCCTCGCCGATCGAGTGCGCGCGGACGCGCGAGAGACGATGGCTTCGCTGCGGGAGTTTGCGCCTGTGCTGTTGACCGGTGACGGGCCGGCGGCCGCCCAGCGGGTCGCCGACGAGGTGGGCATCGAGGATGTCCGTGCAGGTCTGTTCCCGCAGGACAAGGTCGCCGCTGTCCGGGCGCTTGATGGCCGGGTGGTGGTCGTCGGCGACGGCGTGAACGACGCGCCTGCCCTTGCAGCCGCCCACGTCGGCATAGCGATGGGGCACGCAGGCTCGGACTTGACGCTGGAAACAGCAGATGCCGTGCTGGTGCATGACGAGCTGACCACCGTGCCCGCGGTGATCCGCTTGTCCCGGCGTGCCCGTCGGATGGTGCTGGCGAACCTGGGGATCGCGGCGACCTTCATCGTGGGGTTGGTGGCGTGGGACCTGCTCGGCACTCTGCCGCTGCCGCTGGGAGTCGCCGGACACGAAGGTTCGACGATCGTGGTCGCGCTCAATGGGTTGCGGTTGTTGCGCGGCTCGGCGTGGGCTGAGCCGCGCTTGCGAAAAACCGGTGTGGCCTGATCAGCTGGGCGGATGGCTGGGCACATGTCGCCGGAGGAGTTCCGCCGGTACGGGAAGCAGGTCGTGGACTGGATCGCCGACTACCTGGAGGATATCGAGTCGCAGCCGGTGCGGTCGCAGGCGAAGCCGGGGGACGTGCGTTCGATGCTGCCGCCGCATCCGCCGGAACAGGGCGAGCCGTACGAGAATGTGCTGCGCGATATGGAGCAGGTGATCCTTCCGGGCGTCACGCACTGGCAGCATCCGAGCTTCTTCGCATATTTTCCGGCGAATGCCAGTGGCCCGGCGATTCTCGGTGATCTGTTGTCCGCCGGCCTGGGAGTGCAGGGCATGGTGTGGGCGACGAGCCCGGCATGCACCGAACTCGAGACCGTTGTCGCCGACTGGTTGGCCGAACTGCTGGGCTTGCCTTTCCGCACCGATGGCGTGGCAGGCGGCGTGATTCAGGATTCCGCTTCCAGTGCGGCGTTGGTCGCCGTGTTGGCGGCATTGCGGAAAAGCGGCAGGCCCGGGCGAATCTACGTGTCCTCGCAAACACATTCAGCCCTGGAAAAGGCCGCCCGGATCGTAGGGAGCGAGGTGTGTGTTGTCGACGTCGCCCCGGACACGCTCGCGATGGATCCGGTGCTGTTGCATGCACTGATCGCCGAGGACGTCGCGGCGGGCAGAAAACCCGCCCTGGTGTGCGCGACGGTCGGTACGACATCCACGACTGCGATCGACCCCGTCCGCGAGATCGGAGCCGTGTGCCGCGAGTTCGGTGTCTGGCTGCATATCGACGCGGCCTACGCCGGGGTGGCCGCGATCTGCCCGGAACTTCGGTGGATCAACGACGGTGTCGCCGAGTATGCCGACTCTTATGCGACCAACCCGCACAAATGGCTGCTCACGAACTTCGACTGCGGCGTGTTGTGGGTGCGCGATCGCCGTCCGATGATCGACGCGCTCTCGATCCTGCCTGAGTTCTTGCGCAATCAGGCGAGTGAGTCCGGGCAAGTGATCGACTACCGGGACTGGCAGGTGCCGCTCGGGCGCCGGTTCCGGGCGCTCAAACTGTGGTCGGTGATCCGCTGGTACGGCGCGGAAGGCCTGCGAGCGCACATCCGGGCCGGCGTGTCGCTCGCGCAACGGTTCGCCGAACTGGTGGCTGCCGACCCGGACTTCCTGCTGTGGGAGCACCATCCGTTCGGACTGGTCTGCTTTCGTCCACTTCGGACTTCGCCGGAGCAGACGCTCGCGATGATGGAGAAGGTGAACGACTCCGGTGCGCTGTATCTGAGTCACACCAAGGTTGCCGACCAGGTGCTACTTCGGATGGCGATCGGCGCACCTGCCACCACGGTCGAACACGTCGATCAGGCCTGGCGGGCGATCCGGGCGGCGCTGCCTGGTGCCTGACGGCGGGAAGTGGTTGCTCCTTCCGCAGCTCGAATTCCTTGTCCGCACTCGCTGCCTTAGCCGAGATAGGCGGAGAGAGTGACGTCGAGCGTGGTGTCCACCTCGCCTTTGGCCAGGCCACCCCAGAGCCACAGCTCGGCCAAGCCATGCAGAGCGGCCCACAACGAGGTCGCGAGCGAGCGCGTGTCCACGCCCGCACGCCAACCGGTGGCCTGAGCGGCCCGCACCAGTTCGCTGAACCGAGTGAGTACCGCGTCGTTGACCTCGGCAAGCTCATTGGTGTCGACCAGGTCGTGCCGGAACATCAGCTCGAACATCGCCGGGTTGCGCTGCGCGAAATGCAGGTACTGCCGGCATGCTGCGAGCAACCGTTCGTGCGGTGTGGCCGCCGGCAATTCGGCCTCGCCCAGTTCCGCGAACCCCTCGCTGGCCACGGCCGAAAGAAGCTCCGCCCGCCCGGTGAAATGGCGCAACGGGGCGCCGTGGGAAACGCCCGCGACACGCGCGATCCGTCTGAGGGTGACCGCCTCGACGCCCTCCTCGGCCAGCAGCGTGACCGCGCTGGAGATCAGGCGTTGCCGGGGATTGCTGAGATCCACGGGTTCATTTCATCGGCGAGAACAGGTAGTAGTTCCGGTTGTTTCGCGGTGAACCCGTCGCCTGGCGAACGGCCGACGAACCAGTTCCGAGTGCGGGTCATCGCAACCGGGAGCACCTCCCGCCACATCCACCGGGCGTGCGCCAGCAGCCCAGGCCGCAGCGGCTCGCCCGGTAACGGTTGCAGCCAAGCCGGGTCGAACGGAATCTCGAGCCTGCCCAGCAGATGTGCTGCCAGTCTGCGGTGTCCTGCTTCGGACAGGTGCAGCCTGTCCGGCCCGAAGTAGCGCAGATCGGTCACGTCCTCGTCCGCCAGATCCACGAGCAGAGCACCGTATTTGTGCGCCGCCGCGCGGATCGCCTCGTTGAGCGCTTCCAGCCGGGGCCGGATGCGCAGCAATCCGGGCACCCGGTTGGACACGTCGCTCAAGGTGAACACGGCGACAGCGGGAGTTGCCCTCGTCAGGATCCGGACTGCGGCGTCCACCCGTTTGGCCACAACCTCGGCCCGGAAGTTCCTTGTCATCACATCGTTGGCTCCGCCGAACAGCGCGATCAGATCGGGCTGCAGATCCAGCGCCGTCGGGACCTGCTCGACGATGATCTGGTCGAGCCGCCGCCCCCGAACGCCGAGGTTGGCGTACCGGAGGCCGGGCTCGGCCGCGGCGAGGGTGGTCGCGGCCAGGTCAGCCCAGCCGCGATACCGCTTGCTGCCGGGGTACAGGTCATGTAGCCCCTCGGTGCAGCTGTCGCCAAGTGCGACGAATCGTTTGAACGCCATTCGGGTCTCCGTCATGCGTTGTTCACCTTGGAGACCTGTTTATCAAAGAGCGGTAGACAGTGTCTACGGGGACTACTTCCAGTCCACCTGTTGTGACCGGTAGAAGTCGATCCCTTCCGCGGTCCAGCGCGGACCTTGATCGGCGAGCCGCGCCCGGTAGGAATTCCAGTCATGGCTGGGCTGGGGAGACCAACCGATTTCGGCGATCCCCGCGAGCCGGGGGAACGCCATGTACTCGATGTTGTCGCTGGTGATCAAGGTTTCCGACCACAGCGGTGCTTCGACGCCGGCGACCGACTGTTCTCCGACGCCCTGAACCGTGGTGGCCGGATCCCAGTTGTAGGAATCCTGCACCTCGACGTAGCCGGCCCAATGCAGGCCCAGCGGACTGTTCGCGTTGTACTGCATGTCGATGTAGGCCTTGTTCGCCGGGGACATCAGGATCTTGTTGCCCCGTGCCGCTGCCGCGGCGGTCGCGTCATCCTGCCCGTCGGTGTCCCAGAACTGCGGGACAGCGGTGACCGCGGGGTCCGCCTCGGCGATTTCGTGCCAGCCCTGCGCGAGTTTTCCGTGTTTGGCCACCAGCGGCAGTACCTGGCTCATGAACATCCGGTAATCCCCCGGCGTGGTCGCCTGTGCCTCGTCCCCGCCGATGTGCAAGTACTTCCCCGGGGTCATGGCCGCCAGTTCGCCGATCACGTCGTCGAGGAACTTGTACGTGATCTCCTTGTTGACGCACAACGAACTGAAACCCACGTCGATCCCCGTGTAGAGGGGTGGCGCCACCCCGTCGCAGTTCAACTCGGGATACGAGGCGAGCGCGGCGTTGGTGTGCCCCGGCATGTCGATCTCGGGGATGATCGTGATGTGCCGTGACGCCGCGTATGCCACCAGGTCCTTGTACTGCTCTTGCGTGTAATAGCCGCCTGTGCCGCCGCCGACCTCGGTGCTGCCGCCGTAGGTCGCCAGCCTGGGCCAGCTCTTGATCTCGATCCGCCAGCCCTGATCGTCGGCCAGGTGGAGATGTAGTCGGTTGATCTTGTACTGGGCGATCTGGTCGATGTAGAGCTTCACCTGGTCGACGGTGAAGAAATGCCTGGCGACATCGAGCATCGCGCCGCGGTAGCCGAACCGGGGGTAGTCCACGATTTGCCCACCGGGCACCACCCAGCGGGTGCGCTGCACCGTCTTCGACTCGATCGAAGCCGGTAGCAATTGGCGCAGGGTTTGTACTCCGGCGAACAACCCCTCGTTCGTGTTCGCGCGGATGGTCACGCTCTTTTTCGCGACGTCGAGCTGGTAGCCCTGATCGCCGACCTGCGCGGTCGGACCGAGTTCCAGCTGGATCGCCGACGAGCGCGCCTGCGAGACCACCGGCAGTCGATATCCGGTGGAGGGACGTAGTAACCCACCGAGGTAATCGGCGACCTGGGCGGCACCGCGATCGGCTGTGATGACTGTGGTCGAAGTGAGCGTGAAATCGCTCCGGGGGTTGGGTTTTGCCTGTACGGGAATCGGGACGACATCGGTGAGCTGTTTGACGACCTGCGTCGCGGACGCGGGTTGGGCCAGTGTGGTGACAGCAAGTAGGGCCGCGCCGAGCAGGGCGGCCAGGGATACGCGTCTACGCATCGGGCACTCCGATTGGCAGGGGAGCGGATCCCTGAAGGTATAGACCAATCATCTCTGATGCGCAATCATGCGAGCTGAGCGCGGACCTCTGTCGCACGCTCCGTGACTTGCCGCAGAACTCGTTGTGCGACCAGGATTTCCGACTCGTCGATACCATCGAACAGCTGGTCACCGGCGCGGGCGCTTTCGACCGTGATTCGCTCGAACAGCTCAATCCCTTTGGTGGTCGGCGCGACTTCTTCGCCGGTGGACTGGACCAGGCCGGTGTTTTTCAAGGTGTCCAGCGCATACTCGGCGTCGAGCTCGATGATCACCCCTTGCGCAGCGGTTCTGTGGACCACGTCGACCCGGGTCGCAGGTGTCGAGACGACCGCGCGCAGTGCAGCCCAGTCTGCGAAACTCAGCCCGGCCTTGGCGAGCAGGTCGTCGAGGATTCCTCTCGTGGCAACGGCGGCAGCGTTGATCTCGCGGCCGTTGAATGTTCTGGTCATGGTTTCTCCGCTTTCGTGCTGGATGGCTGTGTGCTCGCCGAGTAGGTCGAGCAGGGTTTCGCGCAGGTCGCGGGTGCGTGGCGCCTCCGGACCGCCGATCGGCTCGGTCAGTTCGGCGTGCACCTTGTGCACCAGGTCGATCGCTGTGGTGGCGACCTCGTGTCCGCGTTCGGTGAGGGTGACCCGGACGGCGCGTGGATCGTCCGGGTCGGCTGGTCGCTCGACCAACCCCGATTTCTCCAGTGCTCGGGCCAGTTTCGACACGAAGATCGGCTCCAGGCCCGTGTAGTCGGCAAGTTCACGCTGCCTTGGCCGCTGTCCGCTGCGGGCGAGGCCGCTCAAAGCGCCGAGTACGGAGAACTGGGCATGTGTCAACCCCAATGGTGCGACGGCCCTGTCCACGGCGGCGCGCCATTTCGTCGAGACTCGCCACATCAGGTAACCCGTCATTGCCTCCATGGACAAATACTGTACATGGAGATAATATCCATGGCAACAGTCTGCCACGCGGCTACGAACATGCACGTCGCGGCCGGAAAATCAGGGGGTTTGCAGGATGTCCCGAAGTGTGTCGAGAACAGCCGGATCTTCGATGGTGGACGGCACGGGCTCGTCCCTGCCTTCGGCGATCCCGCGCATCGTCTTACGCAGGATCTTGCCGGAGCGGGTTTTCGGCAACGCGTCCACAATGGACACCTGGCGGAACGCGGCAACCGGGCCGATGTCCCGCCGGACAGCGGCGACGAGTTCTTCCCGTAGTGTGTCTTCCTCGATCTCCACCCCGGCCTTGAGTACCACGAATCCTCGTGGCAGCTGGCCCTTGAGCTGGTCGCGCACGCCGATTACCGCGCATTCCGCGACAGCGGGGTGCGCGGCCAGTACAGCCTCCATCGAGCCGGTGGACAACCGGTGACCGGCTACGTTGATCACGTCATCGGTCCGGCCCATCACGAACAGGTAGCCGTCTTCGTCGAGGTAACCGGAGTCGCCCGTGAGGTAGAACCCTTGGTAGCGCGAGAGATACGCCTCGATGTAGCGGTCGTCGTCACCCCACAGCGTGGGCAGTGTCCCCGGCGGCAACGGCAGTTTGATCGCGATGGCGCCCTCCTGGCCTGCTGGCAGTTCGGTGCCCGACTGATCCAGGATCCGCACGTCGTAACCCGGCACGGGCACGGTGGCCGAGCCGGGTTTGACGGGCAAGGGTTCGAGGCCGCGGAGATTCGCGGCGATCGGCCATCCGGTCTCGGTCTGCCACCAGTGATCGATCACGGGAGTACCGAGTTTTTCGTGCGCCCAGTGATAAGTCTCCGGGTCGAGCCGTTCGCCGGCGAGGAACAAGGTCTCGAAGTTCGAGAGGTCATGTCCGGCGAGTTCGCCAGCATCCGGATCAACTCGTTTGATCGCTCGCAACGCGGTCGGCGCGGTGAACAGTGCCTTGGCCCGGTGCTGCGCGATCACCCGCCAGAACGCGCCCGCGTCCGGAGTGCCGACCGGTTTTCCCTCGTAGAGCAGGGTTGTCGCACCGATCAGCAGCGGGGCGTAGACGATGTAGGAATGGCCGACGACCCAGCCGACGTCGGAGGCCGTCCACCAGATGTCGCCGGGCTGGATGTCGTAGATCGCGCCCATCGACCAGGCCAGCGCCACCGCGTGCCCACCGGTGTCGCGGACAACGCCCTTGGGTTTTCCGGTGGTGCCCGACGTGTAGAGGATGTAGAGCGGGTCGGTGGCGGCAACCGGTACCGGGTCGGCCGGGGCCGCCCCGGCCATCAGTTCCTGCCAGTCCACGTCCCTCGGCCCGAGTTCGGCTCGGGATGCATCTCGTTGCAGCACAACGACTTTGCCAGGTTGATGGGTGGTCGCGTCGAGCGCGGCGTCGATAATCGGTTTGTACTCGACGACGCGCGCAGGTTCGATCCCGCAGGATGCTGCGATGATCGCCTTCGGTTTGGCGTCCTCGATCCGGGCGGCCAGCTCTTTCGGGGCGAACCCGCCGAATACCACCGAATGCACCGCGCCGATCCTCGCGCAGCCGAGCATGGCGATCACGGCCTCGGGCACCATCGGCATGTAGATGATCACCCGGTCGCCTTTGTCCACCCCCAGCGAGCGCAGCGCGCCCGCGAACCGCGCGACCTCGTCGCGCAGCTCCGCATAGGTATAGGTCCGCGTGGTGGAGGTGACGGGCGAGTCCCAGATAAGGGCTGCCTGCTCGCCGCGGCCTCCTTCGACGTGCCTGTCCAGCGCGTTGTAGGTGGTGTTCAGCTCTCCGTCCGGGAACCACCGGAAGAGCGGCGCGCCGCTCGAGTCGAGCGCTCTGGACGGCTCACGGACCCAGTCGATCGCCTTGGCCGCGTCCAGCCAGAACCCTTCCGGATCGGTCAGGCTGCGCTGGTACTCCTCGGCGTAGGTACCCATGAGAACTCAGTCCCTCCTCGTCGTCGAGCCGGTGCTCTCTTATTCTGGCTCAACTGCTGCCGATCAGGTGGTGGATGGCGGCGCCGATTTCGGCGACGGCGGTGCTGACCTCGCAAACGTGGCCCAACAGGCTCTGATCTTGTCCCAGCGAGTGCGCACGACGTCGGGCTCGGCCTCCTGGGTCGTCGCCGGTCATGCGGCGTGGTGTCCGGATTGGACAGAAACGCCGGCCGGGTGAGGCGGGTTCGGTGCCGTGATCGATCAGCTCGCGAGTTCGCCGGCCCCGTGGCCGACGAGGCTCCCGCCTTTGCAATCCGTGTATGAGCGAGCACTGACGGTAGCTTGAAAAAACAATAGTGTTGGTCATCGTGCTGGGAGTGGCCGCGGCAGTCCCGGGCGGGTTCACTGGTGACAGCCCCGTCGTCGCGGTCGCGGCGGTGGTAGGCAGTGCGCTGCTCGTCGCGGTGGTGCTACCGGACCGGCGCGTGCGAGCGGACGAGACGCGACCAGTGGTTTGACGACCTGGAATCCGACCGCAACCCGCCGGTCGGGCCCAGCGTCCAAGAGACGAATAGGGTGGGGGACCACAAACCCGAGCAGGAGGGGCACCGGTGACATTCGCAAGCTGGTTGCTGTCTCTCGCGCACACCCTGTTCCAGCCGGGGTTCTGCCCCGGTGACTGGGTGTGGGCGACCAGCGCCGCCGGCGCACTCGTCGCACTCTTCCCGGTCGCGGGCGCGGTGATCGTGGCGATCATGCGCAAGTTCACGGGTAACCGCTACGACGCGGTCACGCTCGGTGTGATCGCGGCGGTCGGGCTGGTTGTCGTGTTCTTGTTGCCGTGGCTGCTGTTCAACGGCATCTCCGACATCTACCGGTCCGCGTTCGCCGGACAGGGGACGGGACTCTCGGCCAACGAGCTGTCCACGATGAATCGCAGCTACTGCGACTTCATCGGCAAGCAGAGTGACTACCTGGGCAGCGGGCAGAACGTGTTCGAGACGCTGTTCTACCCCTCGGGCAACAAACTCGCCTACGGGTACTACCTTGGCGCGCTGATCGGCTTGCCTGCGGCTTCGCTGTTCTTCGTGATTCTGCAGGCGCGCACGGCGATGCGGCGTGGGCAGAAGTGGCCGGGCCGAATCCTGTGGGTGCCGTTCGTCGCGTTCGCGGTGTTCAGCGTGTCCGTCGAGGCGAACACCGCGGTGCACCTGTGGCTCGGTTTCCTGCCGATGAGCGTGCTCGGCCTGATCGCGGTGGCGATCGTGGGCCCACCGCCGTGGGCAGTGATCAACAAGCCGAAGCCGGAACGCAGGCCGGAGCCCGCGCCGCAACCACAACAGGCCCCGCCACCTCCGCCAGCACCGCAGAAGAACTATGCGCCGACCGCAGTGGCGCCTTCGCAACAGCAGCTCGCCGCGGCGCCCGGGCCGGTCCCGGTGCCACCTGGGTCGACGTCCAACGGCAGCGAACGCTACCGGCGGATCCGCAGGCTCGGGCACGGTGGGTTCGGCACGGTCTGGCAGGCCGTGGACAACCAGCTCGGCCGGACGGTCGCGTTGAAGATCGCGCACGCCCCGGACCAGGACACCGAAGAGCGGATGCGCCGCGAGGCGCGGGCGCTGGCGATGGTGAACCACCCGAACTGCGTCCGGGTGTACGACCTGGTCGAAGAGCCGGACGGGTTGGCACTGGTCATGGAGTATCTGGAGGGCCGGGCACTCGCGACGGCGGTGGACAGCATGGGCCCGCTCGACGATGTCGCAGCCGGACGGTTGTGGGCGACGATGGCGGGCGCGCTGGCCGCGGCACACGAGAAGGGCGTGCTGCACCGCGACATCAAGCCGTCGAACGTGATTGTGGACCCGAGCGGGATGCCGCACCTGATCGACTTCGGGATCGCGCGCAGCCGCGGGGATTCCACGATGACCGCGACCGGGATGATGATCGGTACCCCGGACTTCGTTGCCCCCGAACAGGCTGCGGGCGCCGCCGCGAGCCCTGCTTCCGATGCGTGGCAGCTGGCCGCGACGGTGAGTTACGCGCTTTCCGGCTACCCGCCGCGGGGCACGCGGGAGACGCCGATGGCCGCGTTGATGGCGGCTGCGCGGGCGGAGCCGGCGAGCAACCTGCCGCAGCGCTCGGCGCACGCTCGGCTGCTGGTCGCATCGCTGGACAACGAGCCTCGCCGCCGTCCGACGCTGAGTGCGGTGCGGCGTGAGGTGGAGGGCTGGCTGGCCAGGTCGGGCAAGTCGGCCGACGGTCCGGTGACGCGGATCGTGCCGAGGCAGCAGCCGCAGCGCTCCAACACCCGGGTGATGCCGCCGCGGGGCTGAAAAGGCACGGAGTCGCGGCCGGGTTCACTGTGAGCGAGCGAGGGGGCGGCGGCTGGCGGCGCGGGGTGCCGGAGCGGGCTGGTGGGCGGGCTGCTGGGGGCGACGGTGACGGAGCGGGCTCTTGGCGCAGGGACGCGGAGCCGATCGACGGCGCTGGCGACGCAGCTGGCCGGCGGCGGGCGCATGACCGGGGCTGATCGGGCAGGCTGGATGACACAGATGACAGAGCGGGCTCATCGGGCGTGGGTGACGGCGCGTAGGTGACCGGGCGGGCTGATGGGGCGTGGGTGACGGTGCGCGGGTGACTGGGCGGGCTGATGGGGCGTAGGTGACGGCGCGTGGGTGACCGGGCCCTGCCGGGTCGAGAACCTCAGCGCCAGGAGGGCAACCACAGTTCGGCCTGCCAGTGGGCGCCGCTGATGGACGAGCCGTTCAGGATCGGCCAGAGCCAGGCGAAGTTGGCGACCACCAGCCCCACATACAGAGCCACGACGAGCAGACCGGTGCCCCGTCGCTCGAAGCCCCGGCGGGCGCTGCCCAGTATCTGGCCCAGCCCGAGCGTCAACCCCAGCGCCAGGAACGGGGCCATCGGTGTCGCGTAGAAGAAGTACATCTGCCGGTCGATGTTGGTGAACCAGGGCAGGTACCCGGCCAAGTACGCGGTCACCACAGCCGCATACCGCCAGTCGAAGCGGAAGAACCAGCGCCACAGGCCCCAGCCGAGCATCGGGAACGCCAGCCACCACATGGCCGGGGTGCCGATCAGCATCGTCGCCTGCACGCAATCGTTGCTGCCGCAGGTGGAGCTGCCTGACTCGTAGTAGTAGAGCATCGGGCGCAGGCCCATCGGCCACGTCCACGGCTTCGACTCCCACGGGTGCGGGTCGTTCTTCGGCGTGAGCAGGGTTTCGTGGAAGTGCAGCACGTTCATCGAGTAGTCGCCGAGCGAGCGCAGGCCCGCCGGGACCCAGCCCCAGAACCCGGGCGCGATGTCCTTGATCTCGGTGTAGTGCCGGTCGGTTGCGGACTCGCTGGCAAACCACGCCCACCAGCTGGCCAGGTACAACAACACCGGAATCGCGACCAGGGCCCACAGCGCGGGCAGCACGTCCCGCCGCAGGGCGCCCAGCCACGGGCGTTGCACGCCGGCCGCTCGCCGTGCGGCGATGTCGAAGCCGACGATCAGCAGCCCGAAGAAGGCCATGTAGTACAGCCCGGACCACTTGACGGCGAACGTCAGTCCGACGCATACGCCGGACGCGAAGCGCCACCAGCGGAAGCCGAGCCGGGGACCCCACGGGGACTCGTCGGCCCAGCCCTCCCGGACCGCGACGGCGAGGCGTTGCCGCACTTGGTCGCGATCGACGAGCAGGCACGCGAAGGCGGCGAAGGAGAACAGCGCGATGAAAATGTCCAGCATCCCCATGCGGGACTGCAGGAACAGCACGCCGTCGCAGATGACCAGGATGCCGGCGACCCCGCCGAGCAGCGTGGACCGCGTCAACCTCCGTGCGGCGCGTACCACCAGGATCACGATGATGGTGCCGGCGACGGCCGAGCTGAAGCGCCAGCCCCAGCCGTTGTAGCCGAACATCCACTCGCCCAGCGCGATCAGTTGCTTCGCGAGCGGCGGATGCACCACGAGCTCGTAACCGGCGTTGTCCTCGAACCCACCGTTGCGCAGCATCTGCCACGCCTGCGGGGTGTAGTGCTTCTCGTCGAAGACGGGGGTGCCGTCGTCGGTGGGGAAGCCGAGGTTCTGGAACCGGGTGATCGCGGCGAGCACCCCGAGCACGATCGTGACCACCCAGCCGCGCAGCCGGTCGGTGGGCATGGGCCGGCCGAGCAGCGTCGCCTCGCGGTCGGTGGGCGGGCGCAGCGACTCCACCGGATCCGGCTGCGGACGGGTCAGCAGTGCGGTCACGGGGGTTGATCCTAGGGGGGCGCGGGTGAGTTCCGTGCCAGCCTGCGTCGAATCCGGCGCTCCCTGCTTCCGACACTAGGCTGGCGACATGCCGCTCGTCCTCGCCGCGACCCCGCTCGGTGACACCCGTGACGCCTCCGCACGCCTGGTCACGGCGCTGGCGGAGGCCGACGTGATCGCCGCGGAGGACACCCGGCGGTTGCGGTCGCTGGCAGCCGCGCTGGAGGTGACGCCCGCCGGGCGGGTGGTCAGCTTCTACGAGGACGTCGAGACCGCCCGGCTGCCGAAGCTGCTGGAGTCGTTGCACGCCGGGGAGACAGTGCTGCTGGTCACCGATGCCGGAATGCCCAGTGTGTCCGATCCCGGCTACCGGCTCGTCGCCGCGTGTGTCGCCGAGGAACTGCCTGTCACCTGCCTGCCAGGGCCGTCCGCGGTCACGACGGCGCTCGCGTTGTCCGGGCTGCCCAGTGACCGATTCTGCTTCGAGGGCTTCGCGCCGCGCAAGGCCGGCGAGAAGGCGAAATGGTTCGCCGAGCTGGCGACGGAGCGGCGGACCGTGGTGTTCTTCGAGTCCCCGCATCGGCTGGCGGCCACGCTCGGCGAAGCCGCGCAGGTGTTCGGCGACCGTCGCGCGGCCGTGTGCCGTGAGCTGACCAAGACCTACGAGGAGGTCCGGCGCGGCACGATGGCCGAGCTCGCCGAGTGGGCGGGCGAGGGCGTGCGTGGCGAGATCACCGTGGTGCTCGAAGGTGCGCGGGCGCCCGAGGTCAGCGTGCACGACCTCGTGGCCGAGGTCACCTCGCGGGTTGCCGCCGGTGAGCGGCTCAAATCGGTGTCGGCGGAGGTCGCCGAGTTCGCCGGGGTTTCGAAGAAGGAGCTCTACGACGCCGTCCTCGCCGCCCGTCGGAGCTAGCGTCGGAGGGCTGTGGCGAGTACACAGGTTTTCGTTGCACTGGCGGGTATTACCGACCGGTAGGGTGCTGATATGCGAGCAGTTCAAGTGACCGAGTTCGGCGGTCCGGAGGTTCTCGAGAATGTGGAACTGCCGGAGCCGCAGGCCGCGGCGGGCCAGGTGCTGATCGAGGTCGACCACGCCGGGATCAACTACGCCGACACACATCAGGCGGAGAACACCTACCTCGCGCCGAGCCGGCTGCCGCTGGTGCCCGGCGGTGAGGTGGTCGGGCGCGCCGCCGATGGCCGACGTGTCGTCGCACTGCTGGGCAGCGGCGGGTACGCCGAGCGTGCTATGGCCGAGCAGGCGATGGCGTTCGAGGTGCCCGATGGTGTCGACGATCTGACCGCGTTGTCGTTCATCGTGCAGGGCACCACGGCCTGGTTGTTGTTGCGGCGCAACGCACACATGGCGCCCGGCGAGTCCGTGGTGGTGCACGCCGCCGCCGGCGGGGTGGGCAGTATCGCGGTGCAGCTGGCGAAGGCGTGGGGCGCGGGCCGAGTCATCGCGACGGCCAGTAGTGCCGAGAAGCGCAAGCTGGCGCTGGAACTCGGCGCGGACGTCGCGGTGGATTCGCGCGCCGACGACATGACGAAGGCGTTGCGCGAAGCCAACAACGGCGACCAGGTGGACATCGTGCTCGACATGACCGGTGGCCCGGTGACCGATCAGAGCATCAACGCGCTCGCGCCGTTCGGCAGGCTCGCGTTCTACGGGATGGCCAGCAGGCAGCAGCCGAAACCCGTGCAGCTGGGCAATCTGTTGCGGCATTCGGCGACCATCTCCGGCATGTGGCTGCCGCACGTGTTCACCCTCCCCGGCAACGTCTACGGGACCGCGCTGGCTGAGCTGTTCGACCTCGCGCTGTCCGGGAAGATCGGCGCCGTCCCGGGCGGCGAGTACGGCCTCTCCGAAGCGCGCAAGGCGCACGAAGCGCTACGGTCGCGTGCCACCGTCGGGAAGTTGATCCTGGATCCCCGCCGCTAGCAGCGCCTCCAGCGGAGCGGCCTTGTGCAGGCACTCCTCCCATTCGGTCTGCGGATCGGAGTCGGCGGTGATCCCGCCGCCGACTCCGAGCGCGATCCGGCCGTCGTGGATTTCGAAGGTGCGGATGGCGACGTTGAGCTCCAGGCCGGCGACCGGCGACGCCAGCCCGATCGCCCCGGTGTAGACGCCACGGGCGGCGGATTCCAGGTCGGCGATCAGGTCCAGCGCGCGGATTTTCGGCGCGCCGGTCACGGAACCGGGCGGGAAGGCGGCGCGCAGCAGATCCTCGTCCGTACGACCGGCGGCGAGCGTTCCCTCCACTGTGGACTCAAGGTGCCACACGCCGGGGGCGGGCCGCACCGTGAGCAGCTCCGGCACGGTGACGCTGCCGACGGCGCACACCCGGCCGAGATCGTTGCGGACCAGGTCGGTGATCATAACGTTCTCCGCGACGTCCTTTGTGGACTCACGAAGCTGTTGGCGAAGGTGCTCGTCCTCGGGGCCACGGCGTGGCCGGGTGCCCTTGACGGGTGTGGATCGGACATGATTCCCTTGTCGGGAAAGGAAAAGCTCCGGCGAGAACGAAACCACCGAGCCCCAGGCGCCGGACAGGTAGGCGGCTCGCCTCGGCTGGAGTGTGCGCACGCCCTCCGCGAACAAGGCGGCGGGCTCGCCGTCGAAGCGGCCCGTGAACCGGGTACAGATGTTGGCTTGGAACAGTTCCCCGGCTTCGATCGCGTGCACGCAGGCCTTGATGGTGTCGTGGTGCGGCAGCGGGCGATCGAGGATGGTGGCCCGCCAGCCGGGTTCGGGTGCCGGTTGGGAGAGCAGTTCCTCGAACTCCGCGGGGTCGGGATGCTCGCCCGGCACCACGGCCTCGAACCACCAGCGGCCGTCCCTGTCCAGGCGGAGCACGTGATCGGCCCAGCCCCACACGGTTTTCGGCAGCAACCCGGCTCTGCCTGCCGGGTCAGCCAGGTCGTAGGAGAGGTAGCCGAACCAGCCGCCGCCGACAGTGCCCGGCGGCCCGTCGAACCGCTCGAACTGAGGCAGCTCGGAGGGCTCGGTCCGGATCGCGGGCGCCAGCACTGCCTGCGATCCGAACCAGTCTCCGCACAGCGCGGCCACTTCCACCCCGAGCGTGCGTGCGCGCACACTCAGTAGCCGCAGGACTTCCCCGGGCGTTCGCGTTCCGGTGAGTTCGGTGCGCGTCAGCCGCATGCAGGCATTATGTCAGTGCCTGGCCATCGAGAAGTCCGTCCCGTCGGACGCGATCGAGCTGGGGCTCCAGGTGTAGGAACCGCGGTCGTCGGCGTCGAGCCCGGACGGGCTGGTGTCCGCAAGGTTGTTGCCGTCGAACTTGACCCCGGTGAACTTGATCCCGCCGCTGATGTTCGGGTACGAGTCGGTCGGCGACTCGATGATCGCCTCGGCCGAGGAATGCTTGGCGGACAACGACTTCGTGGTCGTCTTCGTCCAGCCCTTGGTGGTGTCGCTCAGCGTGAGCTGGTAGCTGCTGCTGCCGGTGCGGGTGACCGTCGCGGTGATCTGGTCACCGGCGCTGACCGGGTTGCTGTAGTACACCGGCGCGGCCGGGTACATCTCGTACCAGCCCTGGTACACGGGGGATCCGCTGGAGCAGTCGGTCGCCACGCCGGTCTGCTCCACCGTCGACGAGCCGTCCCCGTCGATACCGACCCACGGGGCGAACAGGTCGTTAGAGGAGTTGCAGGTGACCGAGGGCTCTGCCCAGCTCGCGGTCGCGGTGGTGAAGCTACCGAAACTCACGTAGCCGCCCCAGTTTCCGCCGGAGAAGTTGGTGGCACCGAACGTCGGCGCCGCCGTCGCGGTCCCGGCAAGGGCACCGGTGACGGCGACGGCGACGCTCAGTAGACTGGCACTCCTGACGAGAATATTTTTCATGCTTACCAGTATTGATTTGAATATTTCCGACCAGTAGCTACTTTTGTCTCAAGATGACGGGACAAGCAACGGTCAAGAAAAGGTAAAGAGATCAGCTCTTGGCGAAGTCCACGAACGCGGTCGTGTAGGTCTGCGCCAGATCGATCTTGTCCTTGTGGTTCTTGACGTTCTTCGAGTAGCTGGTCAGCACCTGCAGGGCGTTGGCGGCCGCGGCGGGATCCATCCGGCCGTCGGCGTTGAACATCCCGATGCTGTCCTTGATCGACTTGATGTACAGCGCCTCGTCGCCACCGGCGAACGAAGCCGGCATCTTCGCCGCGATCTCTTCCGCGCTGTGCTGGGAAATCCAGCGCAGCGTGGACACGAAGGCGTTGGCCAGCTTCTGCACCACGTCCGGGTAGCGGTGGACGATCTCGCAGTTCATGTACAGCGACGTGGCCGGGTACAGCCCGCCGAGCGCGGCACGCGTGCCCGCCTCGGTGCGCAGGTCGTAGAGCACCTTGCCCTGGCCGGTGTTCGTCAGCTGCGCGATCGTCGGGTCGGTGGTCATGCCCGCGTCGATCCCGCCGTTGTTGAGCGCGGCGATGAACGTCTGCCCGGCGCCGACTTTCACCGGCGTGTAGTTCTCGGACGTCAGGCCTGCCTTGCCCGCCAGCGCTTTCGTCAGGAAGTCGGTGGACGAGCCGAGCGAGGTGATGCCGAGCTTCTTGCCGCCGAAATCGCTCGAGCCGTGGATCTGGTTCGCCTTGCTCGTCGCGACCACCTCGGCCTCGCCGGGGATGTTGGCCATCTGCACCACACTCGTGATGCACTGCTCCTTGGCCTGCAGGTCGATGGTGTGGTCGTAGAACCCGACGACCCCTTGCACGTCCCCGGCCAGCAGCGCGGTCTCCGCGTTCGCGCCGGAGGGCTGGTTCAGCAGCTCGACGTCTACGCCCTGCGCCGTGAACCCGCCCAGCTGCTGGGTCAGCATCGCGGGCAGGTAGATCACCTTTTCGATCCCGCCGACCATGATCTTGATCTTCGGTGTGCCGTCGTCGCCGAGGTTCAGTGTCCGCGAGTCACGGCAGGCCGTCGTCCCGGCGACCACCATGACCAGCCCGAGCGCGACGCCCGCGATCTTCTTCCAGCGCATGTCAGATCACGCTCGCCGCCGAGCCGCCGGGTGCCGGCCGCCAGCGCAGAAGCCGGTTTTCCGCCTGCCCGATGAGGAACTCCGCCGCCAGCGCGACGACGGTGATGATGATCATCCCGGCGTAGATGCCCGCCGCGTCGAACGTGCCCTGCGCGTTGGCGATCAGGAACCCGAGCCCGGCCTGCGCGCCGGTGTACTCGCCGACCACGGCGCCGATCAGCGCGAAGCCGAGGGCGGTGTGCAGGGAGGACAGGATCCAGGAAGTGGCGCTGGGCAACACGATCGAGGTCAGCACCTGCATCCGGCTGGCGCCGAGGATGCGCGCGTTGTCGATCACATTGCGGTCCACCTCGCGTGCACCGGTGAAGGCGTTGAAGAACACCGCGAAGAACACCAGCACGAACGCGGTCGCGACCTTCGACGACAGCCCGATGCCGAACCAGATGAAGAACAGCGCGGCGAGCACGATCCGCGGCAATGCGTTGGCGCCCTTGACGAACGGGGCGAGCACGTCAGCCAGATACCGGCTGCGGCCGAGCAGCACACCGACCAGCACGCCGGCGACAACACCGAGCACCAAGCCCAGCAACGCTTCTTCGACCGTGACCCAGATCTGGTACCAGATCGGGCCGAAGTCGGTGCCCTGGGTGAACCACTCGACGAGCCGCTCGACGATCTTCGAGGGCTTCGAGTAGAAGAACGGGTCGATCCAGTAGGTGGCGGTCAGCTCCCAGCTGCCCAGCCAGACCACCAGGATGCCCAGCCGCAGCAGCCAGGTGTTCAGCTTGCGACGGCGGTCGGTCCTGCGCTGCCGATCGAGAATGTCCTTTTCGGACTCGAAGACGCGCGCCTCGGTGGCGAGATCAAGCGACACGGGAAGCACCCCTTTCGCGGGCCTTGTCCACCTCGGTGCGCAGGGATTCCCACACTTCGCGGTAGATCGTCAGGAACTCCTCGGTCAGCCGCAGTTCCTCCACTTTGCGCGGCCGGGACAGCGGAACGTCGAACACGTCCTTGACCGTCGCCGGGCTGGCGGTCATCACGATCACCTTGTCCGCCAAGGCAATCGCTTCGTCCAGGTCGTGCGTCACGAAGATGACCGCCGCGTCGCTGCCCGACCACAGGCGCAGGAGCTCGTCCTGCATCAGCGCACGCGTCTGCACGTCCAGCGCCGAGAACGGCTCGTCCATCAGCAGGATCCGGGGGCTCGTCACCAGCGTCTGTGCGAGTGCGACGCGTTTGCGCATCCCGCCGGAAAGCTGGTGTGGGTAGTACTTTTCGAACCCGGCGAGTCCGACGCGCTCGATCCAGTCGGCGGCCTGGCGGCGTGCCGCGGACTTGCTCGCGCCACGGAATCGCGGCCCGGAGGCCACGTTGTCCAGTACCGAACGCCACGGCATCACGGCGTCGTTCTGGAACATGTAACCGACACCGTCCGGAATGGACTTCACGAGCTCGCCGTGCACCCGGACCTCACCCGCGGAAGCCGGCTGCAGACCGGAAACCAGGGAAAGCGCGGTGGACTTGCCGCAGCCGGTCGGGCCGACGACGGCGACGAACTCGCCGGGGGACACGCTGAGGGTGAGATCGCGGACCGCGGTGTGCACCGAACCGTTCCCGCTCGGGAACCTTTTGGTGGCACCGATCAGTTCGATCAGTGGTGGGGCCATCGGGTGACTCCTTCGTCACAGGGGCTCGCGTTGCTGGCTGAACCGTAGGATCGGGTGAAGCTCAGGTGAAGCTTGTCCGCGTTTCGCGTGGGCACTGCTCGTTGTCCGCGTTTTGCGCATTCTGTGCAAGGTCTTGACCAGCGCGTATGGTCTTGCACCATGCTCGACTTCCGCCGGATGCGGTTCTCCCGCCAGATCCTGATCCTGCAGATCGGCGTGGTTCTGCTGCTGCTCGTGGTGGGATTCGCGCTCGTGGGCTGGCTGCTGTGGGCCACGCTGCGTGACCAGTACGGCGAACGTGCGCTGGCCATCGCGCGCTCGGTGGCGGTCGACCCGGTGGTGGTCCAGGACGTCGCGGACCGGCGGCCGGCGGGCGAACTCGAGCAGCGGGTCCAGGCCGTGACCGTGCGGGCCCACGCGCTGTTCGTGGTGATCACCGACGACAACGGGATCCGGCTCGCGCATCCTGACCCGACGCAGATCGGCAAACCCGTGAGCACCGACCCGACGGAAGCGTTGGCGGGCAACGAGGTCGTGAGTTCCGTGCAGGCGGGCACGCTCGGGCTGTCCGTGCGCAGCAAGACGCCGGTGTGGTCCGGTGATCGGGTGGCCGGGGAGGTCAGCGTCGGCTTCGAGATCGGCGCCCCGGTGGACGAACTCGTGCGATTGTTGCTGCTCAGCATGGCTTTCGCGGCCGGGGCGCTCGCGCTCGGTGTCGGCGCTTCGGCGCTGTTGACCCGCCGTTTGAACCGGCTGACGCACGGGCTCGAACCTCGCGAGCTGACGGAGCTGCTCTACGAACGCGAGGCGGTGCTGCACGGGATCGGCGAGGGCATGCTCGCGGTGGACGCGCGCGGCCGGGTCTCGGCACGCAACGACGAGGCGGAACGGTTGCTGGGCAAGCAGTTGCCCGTCGGCGCTCAAGTGTCCGAACTGGACCTCTCGCCGAGGCTCGGGAAGGCCGTCGAAGACCGGCAGCCGGTGGACAACCTGCTCGCGGTGGCCGGAAACCGGGTGCTGGTGGTCAACTCGCGCGCGGTGACCAGGGATGACCGGGACCTCGGCACGGTCCTCACGTTCCGGGATCGCACCGATCTCGACACGCTGACCAGGGAACTCGACGCGGTGCGGTCGCTTTCGGACGGTCTGCGCGCGCAGCGGCACGAGTTCAGCAACCGGCTGCACACGCTGTCCGGGCTGTTGCAGCTGGGGCACAACGGCGAGGCGATCGAGTACCTGCAGACGCTCACCGACACGTCCATCGGCAGCTCGGGCGTGGTCGGCGATTCGGTGCGCGATCCGTACCTGCAGGCTTTGCTGGCGGCGAAAATCGAGCAGGCGCAGGAGAAGGGCGTGCGCCTGGAGCTGTCGGACGATTCCTGGGTACCGTCCGCCGTGACGGATCCGATCGCCGCGAACACGGTGCTCGGCAACCTGCTGGACAACGCCGTCCACGCGGCGCGGATGGGTACCCGACGGCCGGCCTGGGTCGAGGTCGCGCTGCTCGCGGAGGGTGCCACGCTGCATATGTCCGTTGTGGACAGTGGGGCCGGGGTTTCCGCGGAGTTGCGGGTGTTCGACGAGGGCGTGTCCACGAAACTGTCCCCAGGGCACGGGCTCGGCCTGGCGCTGGCGCGACAAGCGGCGACGGCCAGGGGCGGGGATGTTTGGCTGGCGGACGCCGGCGGTGCTGACCGGGGTGCGCTGTTCGTGGCCGCGCTGCCGGGTTTACTGGAGGGGGATTCGTGATTCGCACGCTCATCGTGGACGACGATTTCCGCGTGGCCGGGGTGCACGCCGGTTTCGTCGAGGAGGTGCCGGGGTTCGCCGTGGTCGGCACCGCGCACACGGCCGCCGAAGCGCGGGCGCGGGTCCGGGAGCTGACGCCGGACCTGGTGCTGCTGGACGTGTACCTGCCCGACGAATCCGGGCTCGCCTTGCTGGGCGAACTGCAGACCGACGCGATCGTCCTCTCCGCAGCCACCGACACCCGCTCGGTCCGCGTGGCGCTGCGGGCGGGGGCGGTGAACTACCTGATCAAACCGTTCACCACGCGCCAGTTCGCCGAGCGCCTGACCGCGTATGCCAGGTACCGGCAGTTCCTCGGGGAGGACCGGAACCTGGCGCAGGAGGAGGTCGATCGCGCGTTCCGGCTGCCGCACGAGCACGACCGGGCGGCCGCGCCGAAAGGCCAGTCGAGCGCCACCGCACGCCTGGTGGCTGATCAGCTGCGCCAGGCCGCGCGGCCGTTGTCCGCCGCGGAGGTGGCCGGCGAGCTGGGCGTCGCCCGTGCGACGGCGCAGCGGTATCTCACCGCGCTGGCTGAGGCGGGCACGATCGAGATGCGGCTGCGCTACGGGGCGACGGGACGGCCGGAGCACGAATACTCTTGGCGGGACTGACAAAGGCTGCCGACGCGAGGCTCCGACTCGCAACCCCGCGCTGCCGAACCCATCATGGAGATCATGCTCGAAACGGAACTGATCGCGAAAGTGACCGGCGCGGATTCCGAAAACCGCACCGACCAGCGGTTCGCCGTGTACGGGACCGATCTCGGCATCCTGTGGGACGGCGGGGACGGGCGCGTGTTCGTGTTGTTCGGCGACACCTTCGGCGAGGGCTGGGGTGGCGACGGCGGCGGGCCCAACAGCGCCGACTGGCGGTGCAACGTCCTCGGCTATTCGACCACGCGCGAGCTGAGCAAGGGCTTGACGCTGGACGGCTTCGTACCGCGGGAAGACGGCATGGCGGGCCAGGTGATCCCGCGCGACGGGCGGCGGGACGAGGTCACGGTGATCCCCAACTCCGGGCTCGCGATCGACGGGCGCCAGTACGTGCACTACATGTCGGTCCGTGAATGGGGCCCGCCCGGCCATTGGCACACCAACTACTCTGGCATCGCGGTCTCCGACGATGGTGGCGAGAGCTGGGCGAAACCGCAGGGCTCCCGCTGGATCAACCGGGCCGAGCGGGACGATCCGTTCCAGATGGCGGCGCTCGCCCACGAGGGTGAGTACGTCTATCTCTTCGGCACCACGAACGGGCGGCACGGCGACGCCTATCTCGCGCGGGCGCCCGTCGCGCGGCTGCTGGACGCCTCGGCCTACGAATATCGCACCGAATCGGGCTGGACGTGGGACGAGTTCGCCGCCACGCCGGTGCTCCGCGGACCGGTCGGCGAGCTGTCCGTCGCCTACAACGTCCACTTGGGACAGTGGCTGGCCCTGCACCTCGACGACCCCGGCGGAGCGATCCTGCTGCACACCGCGGACAGGCTTGAGGGCCCGTGGTCGCCGGGCCATATCGCCGTCCCCGGCCGCCAGTTCCCCGGGCTGTACGGCGGTTACCTGCACCCGTGGGCGCTCGACGGGCCGGACATCTACTACCTGATGTCCCAATGGGGCCCGTACAACGTGTTCCTCATGCGCACCCGGCTGAACTTCTAGAGCAGCACGTCCGCCAAGGTGAACGGGTAGACCAGGGAATCCACCCCGATCGGACCGTGCAGGCCCGGTTTGTCGTCCGCCGCGTCGTGCTGGTGCAGGCCGAGGCGCGGGTGGAACCAGCCGGGCCTGCCCGGGATCCCGTTGTGCCGGCTCACCCACAGCAGCACATCGGAGTCGGCCCACTTGTCCGGGTGCAGCTCGTGCAGCCAGTGTTCGTAACCCGCGTAGACCAGTACCCGGCGGATCCCCGCGGCCTGGCGCACCGTTTTTATCCACGCCTTGATGAACCGGTCCGTCACCCCAACGGCCTCGACCTCGAGCGCGGGCGCCAGCGCCCCGGGGCCGAACACGCCGAGCTGCTTGCCGAGGCGCACGCAGTGTTCGGCCTGGTCGTGCGGGGCGCCGGGGCGGGCATAGTGCCGGATTCCCGCGCGCACGCCGGCCTGTTGCGCGGCGAGGATCTGCTGCTCGGCGCCGGCGTCGCTCCAGTTGACGTTCTCGGTGACGGTGATGGACGCGAACAGGACAGCGTCGGCCCGGACCGCGGCCCAATCGGCCACGGTCGCGTGCAGCGACAGGTTGATCCCTCGCTCGTTACCGTCCTCGGTCAAACCTCCGCCTTCGCACTCCCCGTGAACACGTTCCCGACACTCTAGGTGCGAAAAGCCCTGGATGCGGGATTGACGCACACCGGAAACCGGACTTACCCACAGGAAGCGCACGACACGGCGTCGAACGTGGATCATCAATGGTGGCCTCGCACTGTTACTGGTCGGTGCGGGTTACGGGATCTACGCGGGGTTCGCCCCGGCAGAGGAAGTGAGCGGCCAGACCCAGGCTCGCAGCACACCGGTCAGCCGCGGCAATGTCACGGAGACGGTTTCCGCCTCCGGCACCATCGCCAGCAGCTACACCGCGAACGTCGACTTCCGAAGGGTCAGAAACTCGCGACGCTGGACGTCACCGAGGCCAACGCGCAGCTGAAGGTCGCGAAGAGCAATCTCGAGGTCGCGCAGGAAAACGTCGACAACGCGGCGTCGTCCACGAGCACGCAGGGCGGGCAGAGCGAGAGCACGACCTCCCTGGAGTCGAAGGTCGATCAGGCGGAACTGGCGCTGGAACAAGCGCAGGAAGCTGTGGCCGCGACGGTGCTGACCGCGCCGGGCGACGGCACGGTGACCGCGATCAACGGCGCGGCCGGTCAGACCGGCAGCAACTCCGGCAGTTCCGGTTCCAGTGCCACCTCCTCCAGCTCCAGCGGGTTCATCGTGCTGACGAACATGCCGAGCATGGTGGTCACGACCTCGGTCGCCGAGGTTGACGTGAGCAGGGTGAAGGCGGGCCAGGACGCGACGGTGAACGCGCTGCCGGACAGCAGCATCAAGGCGACCGTCGCCAACGTCGTTCTGACGCCGACCACCAAGCAGCAACACCTCGGCAACCGCACCGGCGGGCAGGGCGGAATGCCGGGCCCGGTTCCGGCAAGTCGACGATGCTCAACGTCCTCGGCTGCCTGGACACGCCGACCGCCGGGCAGTACAGGCTCGACGGGTTCGCCGTCGGCTCGCTGAACGAGCGGCAGCTGTGCCTGCTGCGCAACCAGAAGATCGGCTTCGTCTTCCAGTCGTTCAGCCTGGTGGCGCGCACCAGTGCACTGTCCAATGTGGAGCTTCCGCTGGTCTACTCCGGGCGGCGCCGCCGCGCACGCCGAACGCGTGGTCCGGTTCAGTGACGGGCGCATCGGCGGCGACGATCGGCTGGTGCCGGTGGGCGATCCTCGGCCAGTTCCTCGCCGAGGCGACCATGCTGAGCCTGCTCGGTGGCGTGCTCGGCAGCCGGCTCACCATCGTCTAGAGCAAACCCGTGCTGGTGCCCTCGTCGATCGTGCCGGCGTTCGCCGTGTCCGTGCTGATCGGCCTGTTCTTCGGCAGCTACCCAGCCAACCGCGCCGCCGCGCTGCGCCATGAACAAGGAGCCTGTCTTGACCGGCACCCAGGAGCTGCTCGCCGAACCGGTTTCCGGGCCGGACCTCGCGGCCGAGATCGAGCAGGCGGGCAGGCCGATCGGGAAGCTCACCCTGCTGCTGATCGCCGTCCTGCTGGTGGCCGGCGGGGTGTTGGCCGGCCGGTCGACCTCGACCGGCAGTGGTCCGGCTTCCGTTCAGCCTTCCCAGAACGGAAGCCGGACTCAGCAGCAAGGCGGCTGTCCCGGCGGCGGCCAAGGAGGTGGTTTCCCGGCGGGCTAAGCGTTCTCGCGCTGGAAGGTGCGCGCTCCCCAGAACACCGCGAGTACGGCCATCACCAGCAGGATGATCCCACCGAAGATCAGCCCGTCGAACGTGTAGTCCCCGCGGAAGCTGGCCCGTTCGGCGTCCACCACGTGCGTGAACGGGTTGATCCGTGAGATCGTGTACAGCCAGTTCGGCGCCAGGATGCTGGTGATCGGCAGCAGGATCCCGGACAACAGCAGCAACGGCATCAGCACGGCGTTGAGCAACGCGGGGAAAGCCTGCTCGCTCTTGATCGTCAGCGCCACCGCGTAGGAAGCCGAGGACAGCGTGATCGCGGTGAGCGCCACGATGACCAGGCTCAGCAGCACCCCGCCGATCGGCGCGTCCAGGCCGAATACCAGGTACGCCAGCACGGTGATCAGGATCGCCTGCACCACCGCCTGGATCGAGTTGTTCAGCACCTTGCCCAGCAGCAGCGCAACCCGGCTGGCCGGGGTGACCCGTAGCCGTTCCAGCACCCCGCTGCGATAGTCCACCAGCAGCGAGAAACCGGCGAACGACGAGCTGAACAACGCGAGCTGGATGATCAGCGCCGGGGTGAGGATGGTCCAGCTGCTGCCCGGCGGGAAGCCCGGCGTCGAGTTGACGACCTTCTCCATCAGCGGCCCGAACAGCACCAGGTACAGCACCGGCTGCATGATGCCGATCATGATCCAGGCCGGGTTGCGCAGCGAGAGCGCGAGGTCGCGGCGGAAGATCAGCCAGGTGTCACGCAACATTCGCGGCCTCCTTCCGTTCCGGCGCGCCCACTTCGGCGTCGCGCAGGCTGCGTCCGGTCAGGGTCAGGAACACGTCGTCCAGCGTCGGGCGGCGCACTTCCATCGAGGCCATCGCGATGCCCGCCGCGTCCAGCGCGCGCAGCAGCTCCGGCATCGCGGTGTCCCCGCGCGGTACCCGGAACGTCACCGCACTGTCCAAAGTGGTCACTTCATGCGCGCCCGGCAGCTGCCCGGCGATCTCCGCGGCCTTCGCCACGGACCCCTCGTCCACGCCGACGGTCACCCCGTCGCCGGACACCCGTGACTTGAGCGAGTCCGGGCTGCCCTCCGCGACGATCTCGCCGTTGTCGATCACCAGGATGCGGTCGCACAGCGAGTCTGCTTCTTCGAGGTAGTGCGTGGTCAGGAACAGTGTCACGCCGTGCTCGGTGCGGAGCCGCCGGATGTGTTCCCACAGGTTCGCGCGGCTCTGCGGGTCCAGCCCCGTGGTCGGCTCGTCGAAGAACAACAGTTTCGGGTCGTGGATCAGGCTCAGCGCGATGTCCAGCCGCCGTTTCTGACCGCCGGAAAGCGTTTTCGTGAGCCGCTGGTCCAGCCCGGACAGGTCGAGCTGCTCGGTCAGCTCCGCGCCCCGTTTCCGTGCGTCCGCCTTGGAAAGCCGGTAGAGCCTGCCCTGCAGTTCGATTTCCTCGACCACCTTGCATTCGTCCGCGACGCCGCCGCCCTGTGCGACATACCCGATCCGCTTGCGGACGCCGAGCGGGTCCTCGAGCAGATCGCAACCCCCGACGGTCGCTGCTCCAGCCGTGGGCCGGAGCAGTGTGGTGAGCATTCGCAGCGTCGTCGTCTTGCCTGCCCCGTTCGGGCCGAGGAAGCCGACGAGCTCCCCTTCCGCGACATCGATGTCGACACCCTTGACCGCGTCGACCGTGCGGCCGCGCGCGGTGAACTTCCGCGCGAGACCGCGTGCCCTGATCATGGGATCCCCTTTCCCCTGTAGTCAAACTTGACTAGCGAGCCCCGAACTCTATCTCGAAGTATCGGTGCGTAGTCAAACTTGATTACTCCGGAGGTTCGCCGAATGACCGTCCGGGGTCGTCCGCCATCCGGTACTCCCCGGCTTCGAGGCGTTCGATCAGCTCCCGCAGCCAGCGCACGCTTGCCCCGGCCTGCACCTGCCACAGCCGGAACAGCTCGGACACGTGCTCTGGCTGCCCGGAGTCCTCACCTTCCGCTCCCAGCAGCTCGGCCGTGCGCTCGTCCGCTTCGAGCTTCACCAGCTGTTGCCGCAGGAGACCGGCAACCCGGTCACGCGGCAGGGCGGTCATCAGCACGATCGCCGCGGATCGTTCGTGCCCGCCGGGATCCGGCTCGGACAGCGCCTGGCAGAGCAGGGCGCGGAACTCGGTCTCGCCGTCCTTCGTGAGCCGGTAGGCGACGCGGTCCGGGCCGGAACCCGGCTCGGTGTCCACCTGTTCCAGCAGCTTCTCGGCCGTCATCTTCTTCAGTGCGTGGTAGATCGAACCGGGCTGCACGTTGGCCCATTTGTCGGCCGACCACGTGAGCAGATCGCGGCGAACCTGATAGCCGTGCGCCTTGCCGTGCATCCGCACGACGCCGAGCACGAGCAACCGGGTCGCCGACACCAGCACCTCCCAAAAACGGACCTGACAGTCCCCGTACGCTAATAAAGCATGAGCACCAATGTGTTGACGGCGGTGGCCTGGCCGTATGCCAACGGGCCCCGCCACATCGGCCACGTGTCCGGTTTCGGCGTCCCGTCGGACGTCTTCTCGCGCTACCAGCGAATGGCCGGCAACCGGGTGCTCATGGTCTCCGGTACCGACGAACACGGCACGCCCATCACCGTCCAGGCGGACAACGAGGGGCTGACCCCGCAGCAGACGGTGGACAAGTACGCCCACCAGATCGGCTCGGACCTGCAAGGGCTCGGGCTGAGCTACGACCTGTTCACCCGGACCACCACGGGCAACCACACCGAGGTCACCCAGCAGATCTTCCTGTCGCTGTACCGCAACGGCTACGTCGTGCCCAAGACCACCACCGGCGCGATCAGCCCGTCCACCGGGCGCACCCTGCCCGACCGTTATATCGAGGGCACCTGCCCGATCTGCGGGTACGACGGCGCGCGCGGCGACCAGTGCGACAACTGCGGCAACCAGCTCGACCCGACCGACCTGATCAACCCGAAGTCGAAGGTCAACGGCGAGACGCCCAAGTTCGTCGAGACCGAGCACCTGTTCCTCGACCTGCCCGCGTTCACCGAGACACTGGGCAACTGGCTGTCCACCCGCACCGACTGGCGGCCCAACGTCCTCAAGTTCACCAAGAACCTTGTCGACGACATGCGGCCCCGGCCGATCACCCGCGACCTGGACTGGGGCGTGAAGGTCCCGCTGGACGGCTGGCGCGATCAGCCGCTGAAGCGGTTCTACGTCTGGTTCGACGCGGTGATCGGCTACTTCTCCGCGAGCGTGGAGTGGGCGCGCCGCACCGGGCAGCCGGACGCGTGGCAGGAGTGGTGGAACAACCCCGACGCGCGCGCCTACTACTTCATGGGCAAGGACAACATCACCTTCCACGCCCAGATCTGGCCCGCGCTGCTGCTCGGGCACAACGGCGCGGGCGACCGCGGCGGTGAGCTCGGCACGTACGGCAAGCTGAACCTGCCGGACGAGATCGTCTCGAGCGAGTTCCTCACCATGAGCGGCTCGAAGTTCTCCACCTCGCGCGGCACGGTCATCTACGTGCACGATTTCCTGCGCGAGTTCGGGCCGGACACGTTGCGCTACTTCATCTCCGTGGCGGGCCCGGAAACCCAGGACACGGACTTCACCTGGGACGAGTTCATCCGCCGGACCAACTTCGAGCTGGCCAACGAGTGGGGCAACCTGGTCAACCGCTCCATCTCGATGGCGCACAAGAACAACGGGGCGATCCCGGCGCCGGCGAAGCCCGCGCCCGCCGACGAGGAGCTCAAGGCGCTCTCCCGCAAGGCTTTCGACACCGCGGGCGGTCACCTGCGCCGTTCGCGGTTCAAGCTCGCGGCCGGTGAGGCGATGCGGGTCGTCACGGCGGCGAACCGGTACCTGTCGGACCAGGAGCCGTGGAAGCTCAAGGACGACCCGGAGCGGCGTGACGCGGTGCTGCACACCGCCCTGCAGGTCGTGTCGGACGCGAACACGCTGCTGACCCCGTTCCTGCCGCATTCGGCGCAGAAGGTGCACGAGGCGCTGGGCGGCACGGGCGTGTGGGCGGCGCAGCCGGAGCTGCAGGAGGTCGAGGACCTCGACATTCCCGGCCGGACGAACCCGATCATCACCGGGGACTACGCGGCCGAGCAGGCGCGCTGGGAGTCCACGCCGATCGAGGTGGGCAAGCCGCTGGCGAAGCCCACCCCGCTGTTCGCGAAGCTGGACCCGAAGCTCGGCGAGACCGGCCCGGAGTGGGCGCCGATCGAGCGTGGCGAATAACAAGGAGCGACCGCCGGTGCCGGCGCGGCTGCCGGCCCCGGTGGTCGATTCGCACACCCACCTCGACGCGTGCGGAGCGGTCACCGCGGCCGACGTGGCCGAGATGGTCGACCGCGCGGAGGCCGCCGGGGTCACCCGAGTGGTGACGGTCGCCGACGATCTCGCCGCCGCCCGCTGGGTCGCTGAAGCGTCCACATGGGACAACAGAGTGTTCGCGGCGGTGGCGATACATCCCACTCGTACCAAGGATTTCGGCCCTGCGGAACAGTCCGGAATAGAGCGCCTGGCGCGCGCTGAGCGGGTCGTGGCGGTCGGTGAGACCGGTCTGGACTACTACTGGGACTACTCGCCCCGCGACGCCCAGCAGGAGGCGTTCCGCTGGCATGTCGACCTCGCCAAGCGGGTCGGCAAACCGCTGATGATCCACGACCGGGACGCACACGAGGACGTGCTGCGCATCCTGGCCGAGGAAGGTGCACCGGATCAGGTGGTCTTCCACTGTTTCTCCGGTGATGCCGGGATTGCCCGCCGGTGTATCGACGCGGGGTACGTCTTGTCCTTTGCGGGCACAGTGACCTTCCGCAACGCGCGCGAGCTGCAGGCGGCGGCGAAATTGGTCCCTTTGGACCAGTTCCTGGTCGAGACGGACGCTCCGTTCCTTACGCCGCATCCGTTCCGCGGCAGGCCCAATGAGCCCTACTGCACGGCTTACACCGTGGCCTACCTCGCTGAGCTGCGCGAACAGGAGACCGAAGAAATCGCATCGGCGGCTTGCCGAAACGCCGAACGCGTGTTCCGACTCCCTTCCGTCACAACGAGTTGAACGGATTGCGACATTCGTGAAAGCGCTTGCACCACTCGGCGGAGTGATGGACGTCACGAGATTCCAGGGGGTGTTTGCGCAACCCCCTAGGACCCGTTACTGTCCCGTGATCGTGCCGCTCGATTAATCGATCAGCACATCCCGCAGTCGAAGTCAGTGCAGGTCGGGATCGGGGATGACGTCGACTGTGGATGCCGCTAGTGCGAAAGGGAACGACCTGCTGTGACTGCTAGTAGACAGGCCACCATGCGCCTTGACGACGACACGATGAGCTGGTTCAACGGCTCCTCCGCTGGGGTCGGCACGCTCGACTGGCCGTCGGTGGAGGAGGACTGGGACTTCTCCGACGAGCTGGCCATCACCGAGCACGACGTGCGCACTGTTCTCGGTCCCGATGCCGACGAGATGATGGCCGAGGCCGAGCTCGACGTCGACGAGCTCATCCGGCTGATCAACGCCGAGACCACGATGCTGCCCCCGATCGCCATCCCGGACGCCGCTTCCGCGGACCGGACGGCGACGGCCGAGGCGCAGGACGAGCCCGAGAAGGCTCTGATCACCGCGGTCAAGACCTGGAAGAAGCGGTTCCTCCGCGGCTCGGTCCTGGCGCTGCTGATCAGCATCACCGGCGGCGGCGCGGCCGCGCTGGCGATGAACAAGAGCGTCACCGTCGACGTCGACGGCCACACGCAGACCGTGCACAGCTACGGCAAGACGGTCGGTGAGGTCCTGGAGGACGCCGGCGTCACCGTCGGCGAGCACGACGCGCTCTCCCCCTCCCCGCAGGCGCCGGTGGGCGACGGCGGCACCATCAAGCTCGACCGCGGCCGTCACCTCAACCTGATCGTGGACGGCGTCGCCCGCGACTCGTGGGTACGCGCGGAGACGGTGCAGGAGGCGCTCGACCAGCTCGGCGTTTCCGGCCAGCTCGGTCAGGGCGCCTGGTTCTCGATGGCGCCGAACGCCGAGCTCCCGCTCGAGGGCTCCACCGTCGAGGTCAAGACCCTCAAGCAGGTCACCGTTTACGACGGCGACAGCGCGCCGCACCAGGTGAGCACCAACGCGGTCACCGCGGCGGAGTTCCTCAAGGACCAGAACCTTTCCCTCGGGCCGGACGACCAGGTCGACGGCGGGCTGGACTTCAAGATCACCAACGGCGCCGAGGTGCACATCTCGCGCACCGGTGTCTCCGTGATCAACCAGCAGGAGACCATCGACCCGCCGGTCCAGAAGATCAACGACGACACCCTGGACTCGGGCAAGACGGTCGTGCAGGACCCGGGCACCCCGGGCACGCAGCTGGTCACCTACCGGATCACCAAGAAGAACGGCCAGGAGACCAACCGCGAGCAGCTTTCGGTCAAGGTGCTCACCGACGCCAAGCCGAAGATCATCCGGGTCGGCACCAAGGAGCCGGAGATCAGCGGCTCCGCGATCTGGGACAAGATCGCGCAGTGCGAGTCCACCGGTAACTGGGCCGCCAACACCGGCAACGGTTTCGAGGGTGGCCTGCAGTTCACCAACAGCACCTGGCTCGCCTACGGCGGCGGCGCGTACGCGCAGCACGCCTACCAGGCCAGCCGTACGGAGCAGATCGCGATCGCGGAGAAGGTCCAGGCTGGTCAGGGCTGGGGCGCGTGGCCGGTGTGTTCCAAGAAGGCCGGAGCGGCCTGACCCGGCAAGCGGACGGCGCGGTGCCCACCGGGGGCCGCGCCTGAGGTTGGGTAGAGTTTCCGCCGTGGCACAACTGCTCGGGCCGGCCGAGATCCGTGGGCTGGCGAGCGAGCTGGACGTGCGGCCGACCAAGAAACTCGGCCAGAACTTCGTGCACGACCCCAACACGGTCCGGCGGATCGTGGAGCTTTCCGGTGTCACCGCTCAGGATTCGGTCCTGGAGGTCGGGCCAGGGCTCGGGTCGCTCACGCTCGGGCTGCTGGCCTCCGGCGCGCACGTGACGGCGGTGGAGATCGATCCGACGCTGGCCGGCCGCCTGCCCGTCACGGTCGCGGAGCGGGCGCCTGAGGCGGCGTCCCGGCTCACCGTGCTGACGCGGGACGCGTTGAAGATCCGCGCGGACGAACTTCCCGCGCCGCCGAGCACCTTGGTCGCGAATCTGCCGTACAACGTCGCGGTGCCGGTGGTGCTGCATCTGCTCGCCGAACTGCCCTCGCTCGCGCGGGCACTGGTGATGGTGCAGACCGAGGTGGCCGACCGGATGGCCGCCGGGCCGGGCAGCCGGACCTACGGCGTGCCGAGCGTGAAGCTCGCGTGGTACGGGCGGACCCGCAAGGTGGCGCCGGTGCCGCGGGCGGTGTTCTGGCCGGTGCCCAATGTCGATTCGGCGCTGGTTTCCTTCGAGCGGGCCGGACAACCGCCCGCCACCGTCGATCGTGACAGTGTGTTCCGGGTCGTTGACGCTGCGTTTGCCCAGCGGCGCAAGACTTTGCGGGCCGCGCTCGCCGGCTGGGCCGGCTCCGCCGAACGCGCCGGGGAGATCCTGCGCGCGGCCGGTGTCGAACCGACTACGCGCGGCGAGCAACTTACCGTGGATGAGTTCGCCCGGGTAGCGGAACGTGAATACTTGCCGCCTTCCGTGTGATTCTGGGGTGTGATCTGCACCCCGGGCCTTGCGCGAAACGCAGTACATCCGTTCTACTTCTAGAGGTATCCATCCCGAGCGACTGAGAGACCTGGCTCGCCGAAGTCGCAGCAACCACCCCCGTGGCAGGTGCTACCGCCAGGATCGATGGAGGATTCTGTGTATCGCACGCGAATGCTCACCAGGCGCCGAGTCGTCGATGAGTGCCGCCGCACAGTCTGTGCGTGTCGTCGCTGAAGCGTTCTCTTCTCAAGTCGAGTTCGTACCGCACTCTTCGCTGACCGTCTATTTCGGACGGTCCACTCGCTGACGCCGTCGGCGCGCCCGGAAGTGGCTGCGCCCGTCCTGTGGAGCCTTCGTGATCACTGTCGAAAACCTCAGCAAATCCTTCCCTGGCAAGAAAAAGCCTGTACTCGCGCTCCGCGACGTGAGCCTGGAGGTCGGTGCCGGCTCGTTGTACGGCGTCGTCGGCCCCGGCAACAGCGGCAAGTCCACCCTCGCCCGTTGCGTTGCGCTGCAGGAGAAACCCGATCGCGGAACCGTGCGGTTGGACGGACTCAATACGGCGGGCCTGGACGGCCGCCGATTGCGTGAGGTGCGCCGGCAGCTCGCGGTGCTGGACGCGAACCAGCCGCTGCACGCCGAGCGCACCGCCGCCGGCAACGTCGCTGCCCCGCTCGAACAGCTCGGTGTCGACGGCCCGCAGCGGCGGAGCCGGGTCGGCAGGCTGCTCGACCTCGCCGGTCTCACCCAGCGCGCGGCGCAGCGGCCCAGCGAGTTGTCCGAAGGTCAGCGTCGCCGAGTCGCCATCGGGCGCGCTCTGGCCGCCGGCCCCGCCGTGCTGCTCGCGGACGACCCGACGGCGGGCATCGACGCGGAAGAAGCGGGTGCCGTGCTGACGGTGCTGGACCGGGCGCGCGCCGAGCTGGGCGTGACGATCCTGCTGACCACCCAGGACGCCGCCGTGGTGCGGCGCGTCTGCGACGACGTCGCGGTGCTGGACTCGGGCCGGGTCGTCGAGCACGGCAGTGTGCTGGACCTGCTGTCCAATCCGGGCAGCCGCACCGCCGACACGCTGCTCCCGGCGATCGACACCCCGCGCGCCCAGTCGGCAGGCTACGACCGCTTCGCCGATGTCGTGCTGATCGGCTTCGCCGCTGTGGGCGCGCTGCTGCCGGAGGCGGGCAGCCGGTTCGACGTGGAGCTCTCGACCATCGGTGGCGGGCTGACCCGCGTCGGCGACACCCCGGTCGCGCGGTTCCGCGTCGGTGTCAACGGCAGGCAGGCCGATTCGGCGTTGGCATGGATTGCCGACCGTGGAGCGCACGTCACGCACCCCGTCGAGGGTCCGAAGAGCGTCGCGGCCTAGATTCAAGCTCCGATAAAGCCGGTTCCGTTTCGGCGGGACCGGCCTTCGGCGTTTGATCGGAGGCTCGGTGGTCGGGTACAGGGTGGCGGCGTTGGCGGCTGTCACGGCGGTGTCCCTCGCTGCGTGCAGTTCCGGCGCGGGTCCGCAGCCGGCGCCGGAAAGCACTGTCGCCGCGACGGTTTCACCCGAGGCCGTGCCCGCGGCGTTCGACAACACCAAGGGCTGGATGGTCGAAGGCAGCGAATCGACCGAATTCGACTACCCGGCGTTCGCACCGCAGGCCGGGCTGATTCTGTTGCTGGCCAACAAAAGCGACTCCGCGCAGGTGGAGGCGCGGGACGCGAAGACCGGCGCCACGCGCTGGACCGGTTCGCCCGTGCCGGAAACCGATGCGCGGCTGTTCGTCACGAACGAGAACGGCAAGGAGTACGCGGTCGTCGTCGGCAAGACGCACGCCTACGTCTACGACGTGGCTTCGGCCGGTGGTTCCGTTGCGGCACAACGGGATTTCGCCTCTCCCGAGGCCAACGACGTCGCCGCGCAGCGGGACGGGCGCGTTCTCGTCGACTATGCCGGCGGAACCGCGGTGCTCGACGCCGCGAGCGGTCAGGTGGCCCGGTACGAGCAGAAGGTGGTGGCCGCGAGCGCGAACGGCCCGGTGGTGCAAGGGCACGGCGCGTTCTCCGTGCCGGGCGGCTGGTCTTCCGCCGACGCCGTGCCCGCCGGTGCCACCACGGGTGACGTCAAGGCAATCGGTTCCCCGGACGGCTCGTCCCTGGTCGCGGAGTGGCCGTCCCCGGCCGGCGAGATCTGGGCGGTGCACGACATGCGCAGCGGCCAGGTGCTCGCGTCCGTCCCCTGCCGTGGCGAGGACAGTGCGACACCGGCGGTCTCCGTCGACGGGCGTTACCTCATCGCGGGCCCGGTGGCCTTCGATCTCCAGGCGAAGAAGGGTTTCTGCTTCGGGGACAAGGGAACCGACCTCACGGCCGTGGATCCGGACGGGACCGTATACGGCGCCAACGACACCGAGCCGGGGGCCCC
>NZ_DASZWC010000037.1:0-12872 GCF_035546795.1 Amycolatopsis sp. | reverse complement strand
TCCGCGGAACTGCGGGCGCACGGCATCGCGGCGAACTCGCTGTGGCCGCGCACCACCATCGACACCGCGGCCGTGCGGAACGTGATCGGGGCCGAGGTGGCCCAGCGCAGCCGGAAGCCGGAGATCATGGCCGACGCCGCGTACGCGGTCCTGACCAAGCCCAGCCGCGACGTCACGGGGAACTTCTTCCTCGACGACGAGGTGCTCGCCGCCGAGGGAGTCACCGACCTCGCGAAGTACCGGCTGTGCGAGCGCGAAGAGGATCTGCGGCTCGACTTCTGGGTGGAGCGGTCCTGAGCACCCCGCGCGAACCCCAGCAGGAGCGCAGCCGCACCACGCGGCGGCGGCTGATCGAGGCCGCCGTCGAATGCCTCGGCGAACTCGGCTGGGCCGGCACCACCGTCTCCGTCATCGCGCAGCGGGCCGGGGTGTCGCGCGGGGCGGCGCAGCACCATTTCCGCACCCGCGAGGACCTGGTGACGGCGGCGGTCGAGTACGTCGGCGAGGTGCAGGTGTCGCAGCTGCGCCGCCAGTCGGCCGAACTGCCGGCGGGGGAGTCGCGGATCGAACCGGTCGTCGACATGCTGCTCAACCTCTACGGCGGGCCGATGTTCCGGGCGGCGCTGCACCTGTGGGTGGTGGCCGCGGCCGACGAAGCGCTGCGCGCCACGCTGGCCCCGCTGGAAGCCAGGGTCGGGCGAGAGGCGCACCGGGTGGCGCTGGAGCTGCTGGGGGTGGACGAGTCGCATCCCGGGGTGCGGGAGATGGTCCAGGCCACCCTCGACCTGGCACGTGGGCTGGGCCTGGCGAACCTGCTCTCCGACGACACCAGACGCCGCCGCCGGATCGTGCGGCAGTGGGCGAAAGTACTGGGTACGACGCTCCCGGAACCGGGTGGCGGGGTCACGCGTCCTACTGAGCGCGAAGTCACGGGTATCTCACGTTGACGTAGCGTCTCTGTTCCAGTAGCTAACACCAACGGAGCAGTGAGCGATAACTCAGTGCAAGCAGATTCGCCCGAGGGGGTTGATTCCGGTGTCCGATGACTTGTCCTACCGCGCGAGATCGATACTGAGGGCAGTGGCCGACGGCCGTGTTCGCATGTCCAGCAGCTGCGAGCCCGACCTGTTCGTCGACGGTGTGGCGTGCTGCGACCAGATGACGGCGCACGCGCTCGCCCACGGCGGCTACCTCCGTCCGGCCGAGGACGGGGCCACCGCGGAGCTGACCGCCAGCGGCCGGGCCGCGCTCACCGTCACGGTCGCCGCTGCCTGACCTCGCGGCCGAGGAGGGCGTAGAGCCCGCCTGCCACGACGAAGCCGACGAAGAACGTGATATCTCCGATCGCCGGCACCGCCTTGGGTACCGGCGCCGTGTAGAGCGACTGGTTCGCGAACAACGCGATCGACGCCACCGCGCCGAAGGCGAAGGAAACGACCCCCGCCCAGCCCCGCCGCGACTTCTCGGGCGGCAGCCGCCCGGCGTCGGCGCCACGGTGCAGGAACTGGTCCACGAACACCACCGCCAGCCACGGGCTGATCCAGTACGAGATCACCAGCAGGAAGTTCTCGTAGGCCGACCCGGCGTCGGACAGCCCGAGCCACGCGAGCACGAACCCGATCGCCCCGAACCCCAGCGCGACGATCGCCCGCCGCCAGGCCAGTGGCAGCCGGATCCCCAGACACAGGAATGCCAGCGCGCCGGAGTACACGTTGAGCGCGTTCGCGGCGACAGCCCCCAGCGTGATCGCCAGCAGCGTGACCGACGCCAGCCAGCCCGGCATGTGCCCGGTGAACGCCGCCGTGGGGCTCCCGCCGCCCCCGCCACCGATCGTCGCCGAAGCCGCCCCGGCCGCCATCAGCACACTGCACGACACGAACAGCCCGAGTCCCGCGAACCATCCCACCGCCCGGCCGCTGACCGACGACGGCAGATAACGCGTGTAGTCCGCGGCGTAAGGATTCCAGCCCGCGGAGTAGCCGAACGCCGCGCCCACGGTCAGCAGGAACCCGCCGACGCCACCGCCACCCGAGGGCGCGCCGGCATCGGCCTTGGCGAAAATGACCACCGTGCCGACCAGGAAGACCACCGCGAGTACGGCGAAGATGTAGCGCTCGTAGGCCTGGACCAGATTGTGCCCGAAGAACGCGATGCCGATCTGCAATGCCACCACGATGGCCAGGCACGCCGGTGCGGGCAGGCCGGTCAGCGTGTTGAGGGCGAACGCGCCGCTCACGCTGTTGACCGCGAACCAGCCGATGCCGGCCGTCACCGACATCAGCGCGGCGGGCAGCAGATTGCCCCAGAACCCGAAACCCAGACGGCTCAGCACCATCTGTGGCACCCCGTACTTCGGCCCGCGCGCCGAAAGCACGGCGTGTGACAGCGCGCCGAGCCCGTTGCCGATCAGCATCGCGATCAGTGCCTGCCAGAAGCCGAGCCCGAACGCCGACACCGCGAGCACCCCGACGAAGATCGTCGCGAACTCCAGGTTCGGCGAAGACCACGTCCAGAACAGCTGATGTGGCTTGCCGTGCCGGCCGGCCGCGGCGACCGGCTCGATCCCGCCCGGTTCCACCGCGACGACGCGATCGCCGTACTCGCCCGGATGCGCCGGGGCCACAGGTTCCACCGCCATCAGGGAAAGGTAGGCCCGCGATGTTTCCGGCGGGTTAGGAAACGGTGATGGCGTCGAGCTTTTCGCGCAGGTAGGCCGAAGCGACGACCGGCGGATGAGCGCCTCCCAGCGAGTGGATCTCCGCGTCGTGGTCGGTCTCGTAGAAGAAGATCAGCGACACCAGGTCCTCGTCCGGGGCGCTCGCGTGCGGCGGCAGCACCCGGTGCCGGGTGGAGCGCCAGCGATCGCCTGTCCAGCGGGCCATCAGATCCCCGATGTTGACGGTGAACGCGGCCGGGTCGAACGGCGCGTCCGCCCATTCCCCGGCACTGGTGCAGACCTGCAGCCCGCCGACCCCCGCCTCCCGGTCCAGCACCGTGACCGTGCCGAAGTCGGTGTGCGGACCGATCCGGAACTGCCCCTCCCCGGGCTCGCCCACCCTCGTCATCGGTGGGTACCAGTTGATGTTGAAGGTGTACGTGGGATGCGTGGTGTGCCGCGTGAAGTACGCCGGTTCGAGCCCGAGCGCCGCGGCGAAGATCGTCAGCAGCCCATCGGAGAGCGCCCGCATCCGCGCCATGTACTCCCGCGCCGTCGCCGCCAGCTGGGGCACTTCGGCGGGAAACACGTTGGGCTGGAACCAGAACTCGTCGACCGCCGGGATGCCGACCTGCTCGTCGGCGCCCACCGAATAGGACTCCTTGAGATCGGGCGGTGTTTCGGTGCCCTCGGCGTAGCCGTTCGCCTCGGCCCCGGGCGGCAGCCAGCCGCGCCCGCCCACCGACACCGCGTAGCGCGCCTTGACCTCTTCGGGCTGCGCGAAGAACCGGCGGGACAGCTCGCGTGTGCGGGCGCGCAGCTCGTCCGGGACGCCGTGCCCGGTGATCAGCAGGAAACCCGAGTCCCGCAAGGCTTCGTCGACTTTCGCGGCGACCCCGGCCCGTTCGCGGGGCCCGCCGTGGAACCACGGCGTGAGATCGATCAGCGGTACGGCCACGGCTGCCTCCCTGGGTGTGTCACCTGGAGTCTGCCAGCCACGCCAGCAACCGGCCCCGTGACCAGCAGCGGCCGGCAGACTCGACGTGCACGGCCGGGCCGTCGAACACCGCCAGCCCGATGATGCTGTGGCCGGACGCGCGGCGATCGCCGAACGTCGGAATCGCGGGCGCGACGCCGACTCCCTCCGCCGACACCCACGCCACCGGTCGCCTGGCCGCCACTTCGTCCAGGCGGTGCAGAAAGCGAACGCGGGCCTCGAGCGAGAAACGCGACAGCGCCCACGTCGTGGTCACGACTGGCAGGGCCTCCGCGGGTACCGCGGCGATGGCGTCCGGAAGCACCTCCACGGCGTCACCGCGCACAAGGACCGGGGGAGCGGTCGCCGCCAGCGCCATCTCCGCGTCGAGCGTCGCGACCCGCTCCGGGGGCAGGCACGCGCGCAACCACCGCGCGTCCTCCGCATCGGTCACGTCGAGCGGATCGACGTCGACGCCGACCCTTGCGACGACTTCGGGAATCGCCGTCCCGGGGACTGGCCGTTCAGCCACGATCGAACACGACAGCTGCACGGGAGAAGCCGGATCGCCGAGCGATTGCCCGTTGCTGTAAGTGATCCCGGCGCGATCGACGTTGAGGTTGAGCCCGGCCGCGCGGCCCAGGTCGATCAGTCCGACCGTGTTCGCGCCTGCCCGGCGCGCGGCCTCGGCGATGGCCGGGTACAGCACGGCGCCGCGTCCGTTTTCGTTGGTCCGCAGCGCCCGGCGCGCGGCGATGGCGGCGATCGAATCGGTCATCCGCACCAGCGTGTCGGTCGCCGCGCGGGCGGCGGCCTCGCCGTCCCCGGCCGCATACGCCGCGGCGAGCGCCGGGGCGCGCCCGGCGAGCGCGAGGTCGTGCAGCGCGGCGAGGATCAGCGCGGGTTGCCGCTTGCGCGCCGGCGCCGCCTCGATGGCGCGCAATGCCTCGCCGGACTCGCTCAGCGCGGCCGCGACGCGTTCGTACAGCGGCGAAGTCCCGTCGACCTCGCCGAATTGCCGGTACACCTCGGCGAGCGTGCGCGTCCGGCCCACCGCTACAGCGTCCCGATGTCCTCGAACCACAACTCCGGGCGTTCGGCGATGAACTGCTCCATCAGCGCCACGCACTCCGGATCGTCCAGCACGGTGATGCCGGTGCCGTGCTCGGCGAGCCACTCGTGCCCGCCGGAGAACGTGCGCGCCTCGCCGATGACCACCTGGGAGATCGCGAACTGGCGGACCAGGCCGCTGCAGTACCAGCACGGCGACAGCGTGGTCACCATGATCGTGTCCCGGTAGTGCGGCCGCCGCCCGGCATTGCGGAACGCCGCCGTCTCGGCGTGCATCGACGGGTCGCCGTCCTGCACGCGCCGGTTGTGCCCGCGCCCGAGCAGCTCACCGTCCACAGTGAACAGTGCGGCGCCGATCGGGACGCCCCCTTCGGACTTGCCGAGGAGCGCTTCCTCACGGGCGACGGCGAGCAGCTGCGCTGGATCGGGGGTCATGAGCTCAGCGTAGCGAGCCGGCGAACTTCCGGATGTCGCCGACGAGCTCCTCGGGCACCTCCATCGCGGCGAAATGCCCGCCGCGATCGAACTCCGACCAGTGCACGATGTTGTTGGACCGCTCGGCCTGTGAACGTATCGGCAGCACCAGATCACGCGGGAACACCGCCACGCCCGTGGGCGTCGGCGAGGGCTCGGGCGCGCGGAACCAGGTCGCGGCGGACTCCTTGTAGAAACGCGCGGACGAACCCGCGGTGCCGGTGAGCCAGTACAGCATCACGTTGGTCAGCAGCTGGTCCCGGTCCACCGCGTCCTCGGGCACGTTGCGGGAATCGGTCCACTCCTGGAACTTCTCCACGATCCAGGCGAGCTGGCCGACGGGAGAGTCGGTGAGCGCGTACGCCAGCGTCTGCGGCCGCTGCGACTGCACCGCGCTGTAGCCCGAAAGTTCCCGCTGGTAGCGGGTGCGCCCGGCGACCCGGAGTTTCTCGTCGCCGGTCAGGTCGGCACCGGCGGCGGCGCCCGCGATCATGGTGACGTGCACGCCGAGGACGTGCCCGGCGTCGACCCGGCCCAGCTCGCGGGAGATGGGCGCGCCCCAGTCGCCACCATGCGCCACGTAGCGCTCGTAACCGAGGCGGCGCATCAGCTCGGCCCACGCCCGCGCGACGCGCTGCACGTTCCAGCCGGTTTCGGTGGTGGGCCCGGAAAACCCGTAGCCGGGGATGGAGGGCAGCACGAGGTGGAAATCCGCCGAGAGCGGTCCGATGATCCGCAGGAACTCGGCGACCGAACCGGGCCAGCCGTGCGTGACGATCAGCGGCAGCGCGTCCTCACGCGGGGAACGGACGTGCAGGAAGTGCACCCGCGCCCCGTCGATTTCGGTGATGTACTGGGGAAACTCGTTGAGCTGAGCCTCGTGCCGGCGCCAGTCGTAGTCGTGGCGCCAGTAGCGCGTCAGTTCCTTGAGGTACCCCTTCGCCACCCCGTAGCTCCAGCCGACGCCGGGCAGCTCGTCGGGCCAGCGGGTCAGGTCGAGCCGTGCGTGCAGATCGTCCAGCTGCGCCTGCGGGATTTCGATGCGGAACGGGCTGATCTCGGTCATGCCCCGACTTTAGGGGGAACCGCGGCCGGAACCCGGCCGCAAACGGGCCGGGTTCCGGGTTTTCAGGCTCCCGTGGCCTCTTCGATCTTGCGCTGCAGCTTGTTCATCCCGCCCAGCCAGCGATCCGGCTCGCTCGCGCGGCTCGCGTAGTAGCCGGCGACCTCGGGATGCGGCAGCACGAGGAAACGCCCGTCGGAGAACGATTCCAGCACCGTCTCGGCCACCTGCTCCGGCTCGATCGCCGACGCGGCCATCAGCAGTTCACCGCCCGTGCCGGTGCCGGCCAGCATGTTCGTGCGCACGCCCTGCGGGCAGACGGCCTGCACCACGATGCCGCGATGCTGGTACGTCGCCCGGAGCCACTCCGCGAACGCGAGCGCGCCGTGCTTGGTCACCGAGTACGGCGCGGAACCCAGCATGGTCAGCAGGCCCGCGGCCGAAACCGTGGCGAGGAAATGCCCGCGACCGCGTTCCAGCCAGTCCGGCAGCAACAGCTTCGCGGCCCGCACGTGGGCCATCACGTTGACATCCCACGCCTTCGCCCACAGATCCTCGGGCGCTTCGGGGCCGCCGTGCGGCGCGACGCCCGCGTTGGCGCAGAACAGATCGATCGAACCCAGCTCGGCCTTCGCCGTGGTGATCAGCTGCCCGACGCCGGATTCGGAGGCCGCGTCCACCGAGATCCAGCTGCCGCCGATTTCGCCGGCGACCTTGGCCGCGCCCGCTTCGTCGAGATCGGCCACGATCACCCGCGCGCCCTCGGCCGCGAACCGGCGGGCCAGCGCGCCGCCGATGCCGCCGCCTCCGCCGGTGACGACGACCCCGGCGCCCTTCAGCTCGGTGCTCACAGGCCGCCGCCCAGGGTCACGCCGCCGTCGAGGACGAGCGTCTGCCCGGTGATCCAGCCGGCGTCGTCGGAGAGCAGGAACGCCACCGCGCCGGCGACGTCCTCGGGCACGCCGAGCCGCTTGAGCGGGTACGCCGACGAGACCTGTTCCTCGCGGCCTTCGTACAGCGCGGTCGCGAACCTGGTCTTGACCACGGCGGGGGCCACCGCGTTCACCCGGATCCCCGGGCTCAGGTCCACCGCGAGCTCCTGGGTCATCCGGATCACCGCGGCCTTGGACACCCCGTACATGCCGATGCCCGGGGAGGCCCGCAGCCCGGCGATCGACGCGACGTTGACGATCGACCCGCCGTGCTCGCCCAGCCACGCGTCGCGCGCCAGCCTGGTCCACGCCAGCGGCGCGAGCACGTTCACCGCCAGGATCTTCGCCGCCGCCTCCGGGTCGACATCGACGATCGGCCCGTAGACCGGGTTGATGCCGGTGTTGTTGACCAGGTGGTCGAGCCTGCCGAAGGTCTCGATCGTCTTCGCGATCACCTCCTGCTGGTGCGCGGTGTCGTCGGCCCTGCCGGGCACCGCGATCGCCACGCCCGGGCCGCCGAGCTCGTTCACGGCCTCGGCCAGCGGCTCCGGCTTGCGCGCGGTGATACAGACCTTCGCGCCGCGCTGCACCAGCTCACGGGCGATGCCGAGGCCGATTCCCCGGCTCGCGCCGGTGACGATCGCGACGCGGTCCTTGAACGAGTTCACTGTGGTTCTCTCCTCCGATGCCGGGCAGGACTAAGCGCCCGCTTACACTGTTCGCAGCCGGTCCGCCGTGTCAAGTCGGTCTCCCCGGGCCGGTTCGATCCTGGGAGGATCCCGCGATGACCATCTCGTTGTCGGCCGAACTGTGGCCCGACGTCCAGCCCGACGCGGCACGGCGGCTGATGCTGGCCGCCGTGGAGTCCTTCGCCGGCCGCGGCTACCACGCGACGACCACCCGCGACATCGCCGCGGCCGCCGGCATGAGCCCGGCCGCGCTGTACGTGCACTTCCCGTCGAAGGCCGCGCTGCTGTTCGCGATCAGCAAGAGCGGGCACGAGCAGACGCTCACCCTCGTGGAGAGCGTGGCGAAGCTGGACGAGAGCCCCAAGGAACGTATCCGCAAGATCGTCGAGGACTTCGTCTCGTGGCACGCGCGGCGGCACACGGTGGCCAGGGTGGTGCAGTACGAACTGCAGGCGCTGCCCGAACAGGAGTACGCGGTGGTCGCCGGCCTGCGGCGGCGCATCGAGCAGCACGTGCGGGAGGTGATCGCCGAGGGGGTCGAGCAGGGCGAGCTTTCCGTCGGCGACCTGCGCACGGCGGCGCGCGCGGTGCTTTCGCTCGGGGTGGACGTGGCGCGCTGGTACAGCGACCGGATGGGCAAGACGCCCAAGGCGCTCGGCCGGGAGTACGGCGAGCTGGTGCTGCGCATGCTCGGCGCCACTGGCTGACCTCACCCGGCCCACGCTACCTCACATACTAAGCGGTCGGTAACCTCCCTGGGCGGGCTTGGCGGCGAGCGCGGCGGGTCAGGTCCGGGTCGGCGGGGCCCGGGTGGGGATCCGCGTCGAGCGCCCGGTCGCCCAGGTGCAGGCGGAGCATCGCGGCGCGGGACCACGACGGTGGACGGCCGGTGCGCGAGACCAGGACCATGACGGCGAAGGCGAGCGGCACCGCCCACGGCGCGGGGCGCGCGATCAGCACCGCGAGCCAGCCGTGCAGCGGAATCCCGCTCAGGGCGAGCAGAATCGAGCCCGAGACCGTCACCAGCCCGGTCAGCACCCCGGCGATCGCGCCCGGCGCGGTCAGCCGGGACCACCAGATGCCCAGCACCAGCAGCGGGCAGAAGGTGGCCGCGGCGACGGTGAACGCCCACGTCACCAGCACATCCGCGTCGATCGGCGCGGCGGGCAGCGCGAGCAGGACGACGGCGATCGCGGTGACGAACACCGCCGTCCGCAGCGTGCGCAGGCCGCCGGACATCAGGTCGTGCGCCGTCGCCCCGGAAACCACCAGCAGCAGCCCCAGCGAAGTGGCCAGGAACGCGGCGAACGCCCCGGCGGTGAGCAGCGCCGTGAACAGGGTGCCCGGCCAGCCGGTGTCCACCTGGCTCGGCAGCGCCACCACGGCGGTGTCCGTCGCCCCGGTCAGATACAGTTGCGGCACAAGGACTTTCCCCAGCAGCCCGTACACCCCGGGGATCAGGTAGAACACACTCAGCAGCCCGATGGTGATCGCCGCGGTGCGCCGGGCGGCGCGGCCGTCGGGGCTGGTGTGGAAGCGCATCAGCACGTGCGGCAGCCCCATCGTGCCGAGCACCGTCGCCATCAGCACGGCCAGCGTGCTCAGCAGGGGATAGCCCGTCCCGCCGATGTCGAGCAACGGCCGCTCCCACCCCGGCGCCCCCGGCAGACGCCCGCCGCCGGCCTGCGGGACCGGCGCTCCGGCGGGGAAGGTCACGCGCTGCCCGGAGCCCATCGAAAGCTCGCCGGGCGGATACACGTGCAAGGCACCGTCGGCGTCACGGATCGGGGTCGGCTCGCTGAGCTCCAGGCGCACGTCGACCTCGAAGGTGACCGTGGTGTCCTTGCCGAAATGGGTGAACTCGACCGGATGCACGGCCTCGGCGCGCACCGCAGGCCCGACGGTGATCACCAGCCACAGCGCCGGAACGACCAGCAGCACCAGCTTCAGCACGAACTGGAACGCCTGCACGTACGTGGCCGCGCGCATCCCGCCGAGCGCGAGCGTCACGCTCACCGCGGCGCCCGCGATCACCACGCCCACCCAGTACGGCGTGCCGCTCACCGCGCTGAGCACCAGGCCCGCGGTGCGGAACTGCGGGATGAGGTACAGCACCCCGATCACCAGCACCGTCACCGCGGCCAGCCGCCGCAGCGCGGGCGAAGCCAGCCGCGCCTCGGCGAAACCGGGCACGGTCAGCGCGCCCGAGCGGCGCAGCGGGGCCGCTATCAACGCCAGCATCACCAGGTACCCGGCGGTGAAACCCACGGTGTACCAAAGGGATCCGATGCCGTCCTTCACGACGAGCCCGGCCACACCGAGAAACGAGGCGGCCGAGAGGTACTCGCCGGACACCGCCGCCGAGTTCAGCACCGGCGAGATCCGGCGCGATGCGACGAGAAAGTCCGACGTGGTGCGCATCGTGGCCACACCGCGTGCCCCGATCAGCAGCGTGCACAGCACCACCGGCAGCACAGCGACGATCGCGATCACCGGTCGTCCTCGATCTCCTCGGCGCGCCGCAGCTGCCACGCCGAGAGCAGCACCATCAACGGGAACGGCAGCACGCCCAGCATCAGCCAGGACAACGGGAAACCCGCCAGCCGCACATGGTCGAGCCCGGGGAACAGCCGGAACACCACCGGGAGCCCGCACAACAGCAAGGCCGTCGCCGCCAGCGTGATCACCGCGGGCCGGCGCTGCCTGCGGTACGCCGACAACGCGCGGCCGGTGTCGTCCGCGTCCATCCGCGGCACGCGCCACGGCCCGCTCGCCCGGCGGTGCGCGTGGGCGAGCCTGGTCTGCGGGCTGGTGACGGCCACGCGCCGGGTGCGCGTCACCGGCCCAGCTCGCCGCGTTGTGCCGCGCGCAGCAGGCGCTCGCGCAGCTCGCGGGCGTGGCGGCGGCTGACCGGCACGTCCCCGGCGCCGGTGTGCGCCAGCACCCCGCCCACGGAATCGCTGCGCAGCTCCCGGACGGCGTGCAGGGCCACCAGGAAACCCCGGTGGATGCGGACGAAACCGCAGTCCTCCCAGTATTCCTCCAGCCTGGCCATGGGCATCCGCACCTCGTGCACGCCGTGGCGGGTGTGCAGCCGGACGTAGTCGCCGTGCGCCTCCACGAACTGCACGTCGTCCCGGTGCACGTAGCTGGTGCGCCCGTCCGACTCCACCGCCAGCGCGGTCATGGTGTCCACTGTGGACGGGACGACCCCGTCCGCTTCCGCGCGCAACGCGAGCACCATCCGGTTCACCTTCGTCAGCGCCGCGGCGAGGCGCTCAGCGCGGATCGGTTTCAGCACGTAGTCCACCGCGCCCACGCCGAAGGCGCTCACCGCGTGCTCGTTGTAGGCGGTGACGAACACGATCGCGGGCGGTTTGGCGAGCCTGGACAGCAGACCCGCCAGTTCGAGCCCGTCGAGGCCCGGCATCGCGATGTCGAGGAAGGCCGCGTCGAACCCGCCGGCCAGCAGTGATTTCACCGCCGCCAGCGGGTCGCCCAGCGACGTCACCTCGCCGACCTCCGGGGCACCTTTCAGCATCCGGGTCAGCTCGTCCAGCGCGGGCGGCACATCGTCGACCGCGAGCACCCGCAGGCTCATGGCATCACTCCAGGTTGGAATCGTGGCACCCGCACCACGACCTTCGTACCGGCGCCCGGCGCCGTTTCCACCACCAGGCCGAACCACGGCCCGTACACCGTCCGAAGGCGACGGTCCACATTGGCCAGTCCGACGCTGCCGCCGGTGTCACCCCCGGCGAGGATCTTGGCCACCAGCGCGGGATCCATGCCGACCCCGTCGTCCTCGACGCTGATGACGCAGTCGTTGCCCTCGGCCTCGCCGCGCACCTGCACCGTCCCGCTCCCGGCGCGCGGCTCGATGCCGTGCCGGATCGCGTTCTCCACCAACGGTTCCAGCACCAGGTACGGCACCGCGACGGCCAGCACCTCCGGCGCGACCCGCACCTGGACGCGCAGCCGCTCACCGAGCACCGCGCGCTGCAGGGCCAGGTACGTCTCGATGGCGTGGAACTCCTCGGAGAGCATGGTGTACTCGCCGTGCTTGGCGAGGCTGTACCGGGTGTAGTCGGCGAAGTCCAGCATCAGCTCGCGCGCTCTGTCCGGTTCGGACGTCACGAGCGAGGCGATCACCGTCAGTGCGTTGTAGACGAAGTGCGGGGAGATCTCGGCGCTGAGCGCGCGGAGCTCGGCCTGCGCCGCCTGGTCCGCCGAGGCCTCCAGCTTGCCCCGCTCCAGCGCCTGCCCGACGAGCGCGGCCGTCTCGCGCACCGCCGCCCCGGCCACCTGCCCGGCCACGAGCAGCACCCCGCCCAGTTCGTCCCGGATGTGCAGGGGGACCGCGATGATCCCGGATTTCTCTTGCGTGGCTTCGGAATGCAGCGCATCGTGGACCAGGGCCGCGGCCACCGGCTCGTCCCGCGGCACGCCGGCCCAGGTGGTTTCCCCGGACAGCGCGGCGAAGCCGGCGGCGTCCGCGCCGAGCAGCCGGCGGATGCGGCGCAGGGCCCGGCGGGCGCGCAGCGAGCCCGTGCCGTCCCGCAGATCCCGGGTGATCCGCCGGGCCGCGGCGAGGACCTGGGGCGTCGCGTCCCGGGCCCGGGTGCTCAGGCGGACAAGCATTTCACCCACCTCATCCTCGCCGACGTTCGGTCATCGATTGTAGGCCGACGCTCGTCAACCGTTCGTCCCGGTCTGGCTACCGTCCGTCGTGGACCCGGTGACGACCGGCACATCGGGGACCTATGTTCCGCCGCATGAGCAACGACGCCCTGGCGAACCTGTTGACGGAAAACCGGACTTTCCCCCCATCTGAGGGATTTGCCGCCAACGCCAACGAAAAGGCCGAATCGTATGAGCGTGCCGCTGCGGATCGTGAGGCGTTTTGGGGGGAGCAGGCGGAGCGGTTGTCGTGGGATACGCGGTGGTCGCGGGTGGTGGATTGGTCGGGGGCGCCGTTTGCGAAGTGGTTTGTGGGTGGGAAGTTGAATGT
>NZ_DASZWC010000036.1:0-23083 GCF_035546795.1 Amycolatopsis sp. | reverse complement strand
GTCGGAGAGTAACCCCCTCTCCGACCGCCTTTCGGGCGGTTGCTATGCTTTCCACGCTTCACCAAGGGGCTGTAGCGCAGTTGGTAGCGCGTCTCGTTCGCATCGAGAAGGTCAGGGGTTCGATTCCCCTCAGCTCCACCGCAGGTCAAAGGCCCTCCCAGGGATTTCCGGGAGGGCCTTTTTCGTGCCGTACAGCAGCAAAGTACAGCAGCAGACTCAGCGCAGACTGTCGCCGAGTTTCTTCAGCGCCGCGCGCGTCTGCTCCGAGGAGACCTCGGTGTAGACCTCCATCGTGACCGTGAAGTTGGCGTGCCGGAGGATCCGCATCGCCACACGCGGGTGCACGTCGAGATCGGCCAGCAGCGACCCGCACGAGTGGCGACCGTCGTGCACGGTGATGTAGCCGACGCCCGCCTTCGCGCACCGTGCCGTCCAGGATCGCAGGAAGTTCCTCGGCTCGATCGGCGTCCCGTACTGCGTGGTGAACAGCAACCCCTCTTCCACCCAGCCCTCGGCCTTCGCCTTGTCTCGGTTGCGACGGTCGATGCGGCCCCTCAGCGCGGCCGTGACGACGTCGATCAGCGGCAAGGTGTCATCGGAGTTCGGCGTCTTGGTCTGCCGGTGCAGTAGCTCCTTCTGGACACGCTGCAACTGCCACGAGATGTCCAACTCCTCATTGCCGAAGTCGATCGACTCGACCGGCAGGCCGAGCACCTCACCTTCCCGCAGGCCCATGACCACGATGAGTACGTACGCCGCGTAGAGCGGATCGTGGTCGTTCTTCGCCGACTCCAGGAACGTCCGTGCCTCGTCGCTGGACCACCGCTGCCGCTTGGGCTTCCGGATCGTCGGCAAGGACACGAGCGCGACCACGTTGCGGTGGATCAGCTCTTCCCGGATCGCATGGTTCAGCGCGCCCCGCAGACAGTCCCTGATGTCCTTGATCGTGCGCCCCGCCGGAGCCTGCTTACAGCACTTCCCGATGGCACAGCAGCGACGCTTGTCCTTGGTCCGGCGAGCGTCCTTGCCCTGCGCGCAGCACTGGCACACGGTCGGCAGCTTGTTCACCCACTGCTGCGCCTCACGAAGGTTCAGCCGGTCGAGGCGACGGTCACCGAGGAACGGGTTGATGTACAGCCGCGTGAACACCTCGTAGTTCACGTACGTCTTCGGCGCTCTGTTCGGCTTGATCACTTCTTCGAGCCAGTAGTGCAGATACGGCGCGAGCTTCGGAACCCGCGTCGACACCGGCCCCTGCTTGGCTTCCTGATGAAGCTTCAGCCACTTCGCGTGGACGTCCTCCCGCGTTTTGCCGTAGACGTACTTGCGTTTCTTCTCGCCGCCCGGGGTGTCGACCCACACGTACGCGCAGAAACCGCTGCGGTAGGGGTAGATCGACCCTTCCCCGTCGGCGCGTGCCTTCCCGGCCATCTCAGGCAGCCTCCGCTACTCGATCTTCGATGTACTCGTCAACCCACTCAGGCAGAATCCGCCGGTGGTGACCGTCCTTAACGGACCTGATCTGGCCGGTAGCGACCAGCATCTTCGTCTTGGACAACCCGTAGCCGAGCATCTCCGCGACCTCAGCGACCGTGTGCCATTTCCGCTGAATCATCGAATCCCCCTTCACGCTGCCTGCTGGATTGCCGAAGTTTCTGGGCCTGGTGGTCTGACGGCGAGTAGCGCCCGGTCGTACTCGGCCTTCCACGTGATCCGCTCCGCGATCGCCCGCATGAGTAGGTGCGCGCGGGGTGGTGCGTCCCGGTCGCTGGGGTCGACCTTGCGCCAGATCAGCCGGGACGTGTCCGGTTCGGGCTTCTCGATCCCGACGGCGGCGAGCATGTCCCGGACGAAGGCCTTGCGGTCGGCCTTGTGGTCGACGAGGGTCTTGCCCGACCATTTGCGCGACACGAGCACCCGGCGACCGGGCAGCCCGAGCGTGGTCCGCCGATGGGCCCGTCCCTTGCAGTGCCCCGGTGTCGTCCGAGCTGTCGCCCCGAGGGGCTGAATCCCGTACAGCAGCCAGACCGCGCACCGAGGCGAACACGGAGTGATCGACAACTCTGCGTGAAGCCGGTCGTGGTGTTCCCGTTGCCTCGCCGAGTCCGCCTCGACCACTTCGCCGGTGGATTTGGTGAGGTACTTGGTCAGGTACCCGATGTGCCGCCCGGCCTCCTCCGTGCCACCGAGGATGCCCTTCGAGTGGACCTGTCGCCCGAAGGTCACGACGTGCGCCGGTTGTTCCACCTCGTCTATCGCGTCCTCCCACTGGGTCAACGGTGCTTGTGTCTCGGGGTCCACAAAGGACCTTGTGCGCATGTCCCACAGCGGCAGGTGCTCCCCGCCGTAGACCAGCTCGTTATGCGCTGGCCACCACACCTGGTGATAGGTGGCTTCGGTGACCTGTCGGATGGTCTCGTGCGGGATGGAGCCGCGGAGCGCGGTGTGCAGGTGTGGCGCAGCTCGCTTCTGCGGTTCGACGGTGGCGAAGTACTGCACATCCCAGCCGACAACGCGGCGGAGGTTCTGCCACCACCGATCGACCAGGGACGAGAAGTGCACCGCGTCCCGCGCCGCCCGCCGGTAGTCATACTCGCTTGGGTTGACCGGCGTGCCGTCGTCGCGGACCCGTCCGTAGGTGTCGCAGGTCAGCGTGACGAACATCGAGGGCCGGAACTTGCCCGCGTATTCCCGTCCCACGGTCGTCTTGGCGACCTTGCGCCGAGGCAGGTTGGGTGCGTCCTGCCGCCGCTTGGTCGACCGCTTGGCGGGCTTCTTTCCCGGCAGGTTCGGCGAGGGCAGCCGCCCGCGCATCCCGAGTTGCCGAAGTTCTTCGTCCACTCCCCGGATCTCATCCCGCAACTCGTCGGCTTGGCCCTCCTCCCCGTGCTCGACGACCTCCCGGTACCGGGCCACGAGATCCGCCCGGAACGCCATCAATTCTTTCTGATCCTCACTTGGCGGCTCCGGGGTGAAGTCGGGCTCGTCGGTCAGGTGCCATCCCTCGCGACACTGCACCTGCCGCAGTGCCTTGGCCTTCTTCGCGCACGGCGCACAGATACTCTCCACTGTGGACCCACACGGGACGGCGACGTAGCGGAGTTCGCCGGTGTCGGGGTCGCCGACCTCCATCGTGAACGGCCGCACACAGACCCCGTGCTTTTCGGCCGTGGCCTTCATGACCTCGGTGGACAGCGGGAGCCGCATCCGCTCGGCCCGAGTGCCGTTGGGGGTGGTCATGGGCGGTCATCCCGTAGTTCTGTTTCCAGGGCGTCGAGGACGGCTTCCATCCGTTGGCGGGGTGATGTCGCCGTCGAGGTAGCCGCGGATCTGGGAGGCCAGGTAGCCGTAGGCGTAGGGGTAGCACTGCCCGGTTGTGTGGAGGAACCGGCGAGTCGACTCGTCGAAGCTCACGCGCACGGTCATGCCGCCATCCCGCCCAGCGTCACCGCGTCACGACTGGTCACGAAGGTTTCCAGCGTCTTCACCATCTCGTCGGGCACCCACCCGGCCCGGACGCGGAGGGGTTCGCGCAGCCCTTCGCCCCACACGTAGCCGACGCCAGCGGCGGACTCCTCGATGCGGTTCGCCCACGCGCCGCGTTCGTAGGCCCGGTCCCCGAGCACCATCCCGACGTGCGACTTCGCGGTGACCCGCAGGCAGATCCGGCGGGGGAACAGCTCCCGCACCGGAACCGTCTCCTTCGTCGGCTCCTGCACATACCCGCGCACGGTGAACCCGAGCGCCCGGCCCTGCGTGGTCAGCAGCGCAACCCTCTCGACGATCGCGTCCCGCGTCTTGCGATCCACATACCGGGTCAGTGCCCCGATCTCGTCGAACTCGAGCAATTCCAGCGGGTGCTCTTGCGAGACCGGCACTGTGCGAACGCGGCCGGCGAACTCGGCCTTGCGGGCGTCCATCGCGGCCACCAGGTCATCCAGTACCGCGAGGGCGTCCTTGGCGGTCACGGCGTAGCGATGGAAGATGCCGCGCCCGTAGGCCAGCTCCATGCCCTTCGGGTCGATCCCCGAGACCCGCACCAGCCCGTCCCGGATGGCCGGGGCGATCGACGCGAGCGGGCACCACATCACCGAGTTCTTCCCGGCACCCGACGCCCCCGCGGTCAGGGTGTGACTACCCGAGCCGTAGAGGGGCAGGTGCCAGTCCTGCCCGTACTCGGTCCGCCCGGCCCACACCCGCCGCACATCCACCGCCGTACCCAGCGCGGGCACCGGCACCGGAGCCGCCAGCAGGTCACGGCGCTGGAAGTCGATCGAAACCACGTTCGGTGCGATCTCGCGCACCTGACACCGCTGAACCTTCCGTGCCGACGCCAGCGCTCGGGCGGCCTCGTCGAAGTCCTCTGGCTTCTGCCCAGGCACCAGCTCCACCCGCACCTCGTCCCACGACGGCCCGGACTTCACACCGCGAACGCGAGGAATCCGCACGCTCTGGTGCTCGCGATTCCGGGTGATCTTCTTCCGGCCCACCAGGCTCACGGTCAGGTCCACGGGGATCGTGTCGTCCTTGACGCTCAACCCGCACGCGTGCAGCCAACCGGGCAGCTTCGGCGCGTAGACCATCCACCGCTGCCACCACGACCGCAGCACCCGCCCGGCCCACTGATCGAACGACACCAGGTGAAAACGCCGCCACGACAACAGGACCACGGTCACAGTGGCAGCAGCGATAGCCAGGGACTGCCAGCCGACCCAGTGCCACCAAGCGGCCAGGACAAGCACGGTGAGGGTGGTCCGGGGATGGGTCACGATCTCCTTCACCACCCAACCCAAGCCCTTGAGCAGCCACCACAGCGCCAGGAACACCACCGCAGCGGCGGCCAGTGCTTCGGCGATCGAGGCGAGGGCGCGGCCGAGCTTGTGCAGCACCCACACCACCACCGCCAAGCCGACCCCGCCGAGGAACAGGACTCCGAAGGTGTGTGCGTTCATCGGGCCTCACCCGTCCTCGCGGGGAGGGGAAGCGGGAGGCGTACGGCGCACGCGGCGCATTCGGTGTCGCCGGGGGCCAGTCGGGTGAATTTCTTGCAAGCGGCGCACCGCTGCGAGGTGCGGCCCGTTGACACGCGTTGGTTGTCGTTGTCTATCGTTTCCACTTGTCTGCTCCAACAGGGTGGACAGCGCAGAAGCGGAAAATCAGGTTGGTACCCAGGGGTTCCGCTTCTGCGCCTTACTTTTCTGACATTTCCTGCATGAGGGCGTGCTTCATCGCCGCACGGCCTGCGTGCGTCTCATGTGGACAGTTCTGTTTGTTCTAGAGGCCTTCGAACGGGCGTAGCGTGCACGCCCGGCACACGTGGGCCTTGTTGCGGATCAGCCGGTGCGGTTGCCCGCACAGCAAGCAACGCCGCTGCACGAGCCACCGACGCCGCGTTTTCCGCGCTCTGGACCCCACACGATCACCTCCTCGAAATGGGAGGCACGGGGACGGACGGCCGGTCACACTGCTGCCTCCGCCCCCGCACCGGGCCTAATTCCTGTCGGTCACGTAGGTGCCTTTGGCCTTGATCGTCACCACGAGGCCGCGAAGCCGCAGCAGCCGCGTCGCGTGGCGCGCAGTCCCCAAGGACACGCCGTATTGGGACGCCAGGTGGCGCTCGCTCGGCAATGGCGTGTGCGGTGCCAGCTCGCCAGACTCGATCCGGTCCGCGATCACCTCGGCCAGCCATTCGTAGACGTAGCCCGGCTTCCCGCCCGGTTGCCCCATCGGGGCCGCCTGCCCCGGGCGGCGTGGCCGCTGGGCGTCGTACGTCATCATGTCGAGCCCTCTCATGCGGCCTTGGCCGACTGCTCACCGGTGTTACCCGTGGGCTTGCCCGACCTGCCGCCACCAGCACTCGCCGCCTTGAACCCATTCGCGCGGAAGACGTACGACTGGTACTTGAACTCCCCGTTGCCCGACACACGCGGCTCAGCGGTCAGCCCGTCCAGCTCGATCGGCCGCATCCCCGGCAACACCTCCGTAGTCGAGGGCACGGGCTGGACGTCGGCCAGGAACGTGATCTCGAACGATGCCCGCTTGGCGTTGGGCTCCGAGGGATCGGTCACGGCCACCTTCCACTGCCGCTTGCCCGCCACCTCGTCGATCCGTTGCCGTGCCGGTCGACCGGCCGCGCGGTCCTCGCGAGACTGGTACTCGTTGTCCGGCGACACCTCGCCCACCATCACCAGGCCCTGTGGGAACGCCTCGTCAAAGTCGATCGGGAAACGATGTCCCCTTGAAATCGCCATCTCGAAATACTCCTTGCGTTGTTTACCGTTGTGTTTGTGGTCGAGCTCGACCTGTCATTCCTGTTCTTGCGAAAAGCGACCATCGGGCCATTGATCCACGAGTGGAAATGAGCGCGCGCGGTTCTGTGCCTCGCAGCATTCGCCGAACTCACTGGCAGCAGCAGCCAGCCTCCGTGCGAACCGGGCGGCATCGCTCAGCCCGCCGACACGAGCGGGAACCTGGACGAGAAAGGCGGCGTCCTCGCCTCCGGCGATCAGCTGCACAACGCCGGGGGACGGGGAAACGACCTCAGCGCCGTACCCGGCCAAGGGCTGGATCACCACGTGCATGCCCATCTGCTCTCCTGATGGTCTTGGTTCTCCCGCGTCCGGTCGGGCGCGGCATAACCCAGGAGACACCCAGGGCAAGACGATCACCCGGACAAACTGTCCGGGTAGGTGTTGCAAGGGGCTAGCGCGAGGCGGGAACCACCGCGTTCACGGCATCGAGCACGGCTGACCAGGGCAGTTCCCGCCCCGGAGCGCTGCGCGGTTCGTGCAGCGGCCACACATCGTCGCCGTAGACCAGGTGCACGCCCGCGCGTCGCAGGGCGGCGATGTGGTCTTCCCACGCGGGATGGCGCGCGTGGGCGGCGTTGACCCGGGGAAAGATCACCACAGGCAGGTCACGGGTCCCAATGGCCTCGTTGACCTGTGTCAACGCCTGGTTGTCGGCGATTCCCAGGGCGAGCTTGGCGACCATGTTCGCCGAGGCGGGAGCCACCAGGTAGCAGTCCACCGCAGGGTGCGGGCTCTTCTCGTCCGGGGAGCGGGGATCGACGCGCACCGGGTAGCCGGTGGCCTCTTCGATCTCGGTGAGCGCGCCCGACTTGCTCAGCCATCGGCCGGCGGTGGGAGTGAGCGTGACCGCGACCGTCCAGCCCTGATCCTGCGCGGGCCGGATCAAGCGCGGCAGCAGCTCCTCCACGCCCCCAGAACCCGAGCCGACCAGGCCGAGTACCCGTGACTCCATCCGGCTACCTCACCGCGCCACAGCGCTCGGCCAACGCGAGCAGCGCCGAGGACTTCCTACCGGCCGTCGCCGGGGCACGCCGGTACATCGAGCGCACCACCTCGCGGACCACCGTGGAGTGCCGCACGATCCCCGGCGATTTCTGCTCCGCCGTCAGGAGGGCTTGCAGGGCCTCGTCGTCCTTGGCCATCAGGCTCAGGGCGCGGGCGAAGTCGATCAGGTGCGTAACCTGCCGCTCTTCGGGGAGATGGTCGACGTTGACACTCGGGGCGTCCTCGATCACGCGCGTGACGTCGCCGAGATCGAGCGCAGCCGAGAGCCGGTGCAGTTCGACATTCGAGGGGCCGAACCCGGTCTGCCAGTAGTTCGCATCCACGCCGAGCTGATCAGCCGCCCGAGTCGCGTGCGCCAGCAGGTCATTCGAGGTCGCTCGGTCCTGGTCACGAGCCGCCGCCACCGCCGTGCGCAGGTACAGCATTCCGTACAGGCTCAACGCCGCCGGATCACCAGCGGCCATCTTTGGCTCCAGCCACCTCGCAGCGGCCTCGCCCAGCTCAAGCGCATCATCGAACCGCCCCACAGCCAACAACGCGTGCGTACCGGACCGGGCCGCCGAGGCCAGCACCAGCGGATCGTCCGCCTCGTCCGCGGCTTGCATCGCCCGCTCCGCCGCGATCCACGACAGATCCGCCTCACCGATCTTGCTCAACGTGGTCGCAGTCAGGTGATGCACCCGCGCGGAGATCGCCGCACACGCCCGCCGGTACACGGCATCATCAGCCGAGGCCGCCTCCATCTGCTGCGTCGTCTTAATTAAGCCGGGAAGGGCCTGGACCACCCGGCCGATATCGCCCTTCTGGTAGCTCAACCAGGCACTCTCGACCAGTTGCGTCACCGGGGCCGGGTCGATGTACTCCGGCGACATGGACGAGGAGAACAGCGTCCGTGAGAGCCGACGCGGGGCCATGAGCGCATCACGGATGGCAGGAACGTCGTCGTTGCGCTCCTCGTCCTCCATCAACACCGGCTCGCCAAGCAGGTCCCCGAGCGTCACCCGCAGGGCCTTCGCGACCTCGGCCAGCACGTCCAACCGGCGGATATCGCGCTCACCGCGCTCGATCTTGCTCAGCCAGTCCTCAGACCGCCCCACGAGGTCCGCGAGGACGGCTTGGGAGAGGCCACGGCGACGCCGGTAGAAGGCAACACGCTCCCCGATGCTGAGCTGATCACCCGCACCACGCATGCACATAAGGCTAGCAGCGAGAACCGATACCTGAGCTTGGCTTCAGCCGTACCCCAGGTTGCTCTTCTGATTATGCAGCGCTGCCCAGTACGTGATGCGCTTGCCCGAACACGCTTCCCCGAACCAGGCGTGTTCAGAGTTTCCAAACTTGTTCAAGGCGGCCGAGGGTGCGGCACTGCCCCGTTGGCAGGGTGGGCGCTTGGTGGCCATCCCGTCGCTTGATCTGATGGGTATCACGCCGGGCCGGGACCACAAGCCTGGCAAGATCGGCCGGCGGAAACGACAAGAAGTTGCGGCCCCAGCGCGGCGTGATCGAGACGCCATCAGGCGACGGGATGACCACCAAGAACCGCCGCATGTCGGATAAGAGCCCTCTTCACGGGCGTGGCTTATTGTAAAACGGGCGCCCTTTGTTGATAAACTCGATCATGGCTTCAAGTCGATGTGCCCAGAATATGGTCAGTCCGTCATGCTGGGCGGTACGTAAATTGTGGACTTTGAATACCCCCGAAAGTACGGCCGCGGGTACTGCGTTTGTTGTACCAAATTCATTGAGCCAAGTCTTGGCCTTCACTGCGGCGTCATTATTTAGCCGCTTGACGCTATTTGTTGACGAATTGCTGACCTTACACTCGCAAGGCATGGTCCGGCCGTCCCAAAGCCGAACGATTAAATCCGCTTTTCGTGTGCCAAACAAGCTCTCCCGGCAGAACTCTCCTGGCGCCGGAAGGTGTGACACGTTGGCAACCGTGCGGCGCGGTACTTCGGTGAACGAGTGAGCCTTGAGGTATTCCGCTACCGAATCCTCTTGTTCATCCTTCGACTGAGTTCGACGAGAGGTCTGCACCTTCTGTGTTGCGATCAAAGCAGCAGTTGAGACTATCGCCGTCTCTCGCTCAGAATCGGTTGGTTCGCGTTCTTCGCTAACCCAGGGAAACCTATTTCGATCCAATCCAAGCAATACTGTGTCAATTACTCGCCGGGCCATGTCGGTGTCCTTGCGCAACCGAGTAGGCGTCAGAACAGCCTCAGCTAGCACCTTCAGGTCATCCTCGCTAATTGCTGGAGATGCGAGGTAGCGAACGGCGGTCAATAGATCCGGATCCGTTAGATATTCAATGGTCTGGTCGCTTAACCGAGATAGATCAACGGTACCTTCAATCAAGTTTTCTACCGCATCGCGGTACTCATCGAACGCTTCCAGATATTGCTCCAATGGCTCATGCATCCGAACGTCACGAAATTGCGAAATGGCCTCGGCCACGTCTCGCTGCAGCTCCCTATCGGACCATCGAGGTGGCGGAACTTGATTCACGAGAGCACACCATTCCTAAGCGCTTCCAAGCTAGGCACCGGGAGCCGCTCCATCTCCTTGGGCTCAAATTTGGTGAGGCCTCCGGCGTAAGTGCGACCTTGAGACAAGGTAACAGCGGATCGCAAGTACGCAGCTAGACCGTCCAGCAACGTGCTGGCCATTGGCTCACGTGGATATAGTCCGTGAGCGATGTTAATGTGGCGAGCACTCGCGTCATTACGTACGAATGTAGGCGGTCGTCGCGCCATGTAAGTGGCAAGAACAGGTGCAGCATCGCGCAGCCCGACTCTCCACCACGCCTTGCGCTTGGATGCAATGTAGCCCTCATCAACTTTCTTATGCTTCGCGACGTGAAGAAACTGATCAATTTTCTTTCGCTCGTCCCGGTCGAACACGTCCAAGTCAGCGGGTAGATCAATCACACGCCGAAGGATTTCGTGTGACACCAATCGTTCACCGGCGTTGAAGAGCTCATGTGCCCTCGTTACGCTCGGAAAAAGAACACTACGTGGCAAATCAGTATCTCGCCCCGCAATCCAAACGTCATTAGCACCAGTTACCGCGCCTCGATGTACACGGCACAATTCGCCAAGTTCAATGTAGCCGTCAGGAATTTTGGGAGTTACGCGAGTTAGTACAGACCAGCGGTTGGCCTCAGAAAGACGCTGTCGAGACACTGCTCGACCTTTGTCAAGCTTCCCAAGGTCTCGAGTTGCTTTGACGCGACGGAGCTTTAGTGATGGTGGTTTAGAACCGATTCGAAAACAGGTGATCGCTCCAGTAGTGGTGGCATCAGAGAACGGGGCGGCTTGAGGGTCAAGAACATGCACAGAATGACCACCAAGGCCATCCAGCAGGAGCTGTCTAATAAGACGACCATAGTTCACATCAAGCCATTCTGCGCTCGTGATGAACGTGCCGTAATCCCCTGGATTGGCATGCTCAGCCGTGGCAAGGAAGAAGTGTGCATGAAGTCCGGCGAGTCCGCTTGCGACTATTCCATGCTTTCGAGCTGTTTCCAGTAGCCACCGCTTCCACTCGGGCCCGATCTGATGATGACGTACATACGGCGGGTTTCCAATATACAGAGTTGGTTCGTCTATGGGGGCAATAGCCAACGTTCGGTAATCGCCCAGATTCACCGATGCCCGGTCACCATATCCCGCGGCAACGATACTAGCGCGTAGCATCAAAGTGGCCATAGGGTCAATGTCAGATCCTAAAAGATGAGCGTTCGGGAAGCGGCGCCCCGCCGCTAACAAGTACCTTCCCGAGCCTGCCCCGGGATCAACAATCCTCGATGGCACCCCTTGATCCGCGGCCCAAGAGACCATTGACATGACAATCCCGCGAGGAGTGTAGGTCTGGCCTAGAGGTCGTCGTTCCTGCGGTGTCACGAGCTGGCAGTAAGTTTCACCTAAGGGGTCTTCGCCTTGCTGAATCAGTTCTCTGGCTAACGCTACGACTTCATCTGAAACCGCGCATGGTGCTTCCTTCACCAACACTTTCTCGTCATCGGTAAGGGCGCCTAGTTCATCGCCCACCAACACCGCGCTGAGCTGCACCAGTTCGTCGATTGTCGAAACGATTGGAGCTGTTTCCTCGACGGTGGCGACCACAAGCGTCTTCCTTGTCTCTCGGTTAGTCACGGAGTCGGAACACCCCTCGTGAAACACGCTCAAAGTAACGCTCATCTTGTAGGGCGCTTCGGTAGGACGAATCGGGAGCTATACCGATCTTGCATTCCAGACCTGCTTTGATTTCGCTGATTGAAAGTGGGCCACCACCGTGGCTAGCCAGGTACTCGCGCATTGCGTTCTTCAGCTCACCGTGTGGACGGCGCACACGCGGTTTTTCGTCATCCATGGCGGCTCCTCGAAGTCGACTCAATTGCGTCGACTCTAACAGGTGACGACGCAGGGTAGGGCGACGCGCCCATGCTTACACATGTCGATAGTTGAGGAGGGGCTCCGACATCGGCAGCCCTCGGCAGGCTGGAGTAGTGCGCCCTGGGGAATGACCAAGAGAAGTTCACCTGTTCGGTGGAACGCCAACGATGCGAGCGCTGGGCGCATGCGACGGCGCCGCCGGACATTGTCCTCGGCTGCGCTCTCGACCCGCCGTTGCCCCTCAAATGAGCGAGATGCCTGCTACTCCAGTACAGGCCAGCAGCTGCGCCCGCGCTTGCCAAACAACCGCTAAGAATTGCCGCGAAACGATCGAGGACGACGGGCTCCACGAGATCGAGCCGGCGCCAGGCTTGTCACGGAAGAGAGCCGGACCAGCGCCGATCTTCCACGCTTTACCCTCGCTAAGCGATGGCAAATGACGCGGTTCGAGAGCGACCAGCCGCCATTGGCAATTGCGAACAGGTCAGGTCATGCATGGTATCGGCGGGTGACCAGCAGCAACGGCAAGAGCCTTCCATAAAGCGGGTATCGCAGGCTGTTCTGGTCACCGAGCCTCCCACAGGACCTGCCGAACTTGGCTCTAGGGGATCAAGAGCGGCGCGCAAGCGCGCCGCACGGCCATCCGGCCTGCCGCTCCGCTCCGGCCGGCGGCCTGGCCGCTACCTAGCTGGCCGGTCGGAATCTAGATCTAACTTCATGACGTCTACGGCCTCGTCGAGCCTGCGGACAAGCTCGCGCAGGGCGTTGGCCGGTTCCCCAGCAATCTGCGCGTCCTGGTACGGCCTCAACGCTTCGACGACCTGCCCTGCTGCGTTAACGACGACAGGCGGCGCTAACAGACGTATCCGGCCGTACATCCTCGCGGCATCGTCGGCAAGGGTCCCTAGCTGGTCATACAGCTTTCGGACGGGCCGCTGCGCGTTGAACTGCCCAAACCGTGTCCTCGCCGATCGGTGGGCCTGCGCTCGTTCGCCCAGGACCTCGGCGATACGGCGAAAGGCCGCGATGACGCGGTAAAAGTCCTCGTACGTCGCAGCTCGCTTGTCGCGTATCCAGCGTCCGTCATCGTGTGCCAACTTGCGGCGCTCGCGGAGATCGGCAAGCCACTGCGTGAGCAAAACGCCCAGGAGGCCGAGCGCGGCCACGAGCAGGGTGCCCCACCAAGGCGTAGGACTAGTCATCACGGAATCCTGCCAGTCGACTGTGCTCATCGTGCACGACCCCACCGACAGAATCCGGGGCTCCGCCCCGAACCCCGACACCGCTTCAGAGATCAGGGGAGGGGACGACCGGTGACCTCCTCACGGCGCGCCCGAGGGCAGCCAGACCGGGCGGCACCGATCAAGGGCGCTTCGCGGCCTCCGGCAGACCCTTGACCGGCACCACCCGGCCTGCCGGGGGGAACCCGCGCCGCGAGGAGATCACCTCCAGCCACCAGGTCACTGGGGCGATTCCCAGCAACATCTCAACAACATGCCCCGGTCAACCAGGGTCAACAGGGGTACCTGGCGCATACCTAAAACAGCAGTTCAGGGGCATCTTCCTGGCGGTCGGCTATGGTTCCCAAGCTGAATACGCGGGTTCGATTCCCGTCATCCGCTCTTCGTGGCGAAGGCCCAGGTCACACGGTGTCTACTGTGGACCTGGGCCTTTGTCGTGGGTGGGGTCAGGTGGCCCGGTGTGCCCACGCCGCTCAATGAAGCCGCGTCGCCGCGAGTAGCAGACCAGCTGCGGTGGTTCGTCCCCAGAGAGCGCGATAGTGCGCAGCACCGACGAGCCAGGCCGCAAACGTCAAGTAACAGACGACGGCGATCGCGAACACGAAAACTCCCGCGAGATGCTGTCGGGTGCGGTGTCACCGCGCTAGGAGTTGGTTGTGTCGTGGTCAAACCCATGACACCTTGCCTATCCCTACGCGGGCTCGACCAGCGGTAGAGCTACTCGTCGTCCACGACCCGAGCTACTGCACACAGAAGGCAATGGCAGCCCGCGACCGCTTCAGATGGCGAGTTGCACGCCGACGATCGCCTCAGGAGCGAGAAGGCCGGCCGGGCGTGTGGAAGGCGAGGCAGCCTCTGCTCATCGGCATACTCGGACCATGGCGAAGCTGGCCGAGGACGCGCCTTTTCCTTCCGCGGGCGGGTCGTGTGGCTTACTCCTGACCAGGGCGGACGCAGATCAGGCCCGCCGAGGCCCGATGCTCGACACGACTATGCCGCCAACGCTTTCGTGCCACCGGAAAGCGCCGACTCGGGCCTGGCGTCGTTCGTGCTCCGCGACGTCAGGCCCGATGTTCTGGTCTCACCGGCCAAAGGATGCTGGCTGGTGGTCGAGAACGCCGGGCTGTACCGCATCCAGCCGGGCACCGTCGTCGTGATCACCGAGGGTGCCACGGTTGTGGGGTACTTCCACGTTGAGGCGGTCCACGACGAATAAGCGCCTACCGATGTTCCGCCACACCAGGCCAAGCGCCGTCCTCGGCAGCGAACCGGGTGCCCCAGTAGAACGGGTTGATTTCGGCGAGGGTGCGGAAAGACCAGCCGCTGCCGTCGGCGACGGCGACCTGGACGTCGGGGCCCCACAGCGCGAGCCGTTCCTGGCAGATGCCGCACGGGGCCAGGACATCGATCGGCCCGTTTCTGCCTTGCCTGCTCACGCAAACCGAGGCGGTGACGCGCCGATCCATGGTGTAGGCCTGGCAAAGAGCGCCGGTTTCCGCGCACAAAGTCGCGGCAGCGTTGAGGTTGTCGAGGCTGACGCTCGTGAGGATCTCGCCGTTGTCGAGGTAAACCGCCGCCGCCACGGCCTGGTCGGCGTCCGGCCACCGGGCATCGAGCTGAGCGATCGCGGCATCCACCAGGCGCTGGTCAAGTTCCATCCGGCCATTCTCGTTCACGGCGCGATTTCCAGCTCCAGCCCCATGATCCGCACCGTGCGTCGGCGGCGCAGCCAGCTACGGCCCGACCCCCCGTTCGGCAGCTCATCGAGGAACGCCTTTCGCTGACCCGTCGTCGCCGAGCGCCAGCGCAGGAAAAATATCGGGCGGACCGGGGCGATGTAGGGGTGCATGTTCTCGTGCGCGCAGTCGCGCCGCTCGTGATAGTCGTTGTCGGGCCGGTACGCGAGGTCCAGGTCGATCAGCGGGGCGCCGCCCGCGCGGTGGTGACACCGCGCGAGCATCCGGGCGAGCTCGTCCAGCGGGATCCGCACCGTGCAGGGCATCTGGTCCCGCCACCGGGCATTCGCCGGGTCCTCAGTCCCGTCCGCGAGCACGATCAGCGCCCGCACCCGCGTGCCGGCGAGTTCGACGCCGATCCGCTGCTCGTCGACGAAGAATTGCGGCATCCGGCCGGCCAGCGACCGTTCCCTGGTCCATTGCTCGATCTCCCCGGGCGACACGAACGTGAACATCAGCTCGTCACCGGCGAGGGCCATCGCCACCGGAACCGGGAACCGAGGTCGTGCATGAACGCCGAGCCCGTGACGAGTGCGGCTTGCGAGCCGCCTGCGGCCATCGCCGCCTCCTCTTGCGCTGGCCCGGGCTACACCTGCAGGTCGGCTTCGATCCGTTTGAGGTAATGGCGGGCCAGCGCCAGGTTCGCCCGTTCCCAGTCCAGCACCAGGTACAGGAACATCGCGTTCCGGGTGCCGACGGAGTTCAGCAGCCGGATCAGGTGGTACTGGCAGTGCAGCGTGATCAGGATGTCTTCGATGGTGTCGTTGAGCGCCAGCGAAGACATCACCCGCAGCTTTGACCGCACGACTTCGGTGTTCCCGGCCGCGGCGACCTCGAGATCGAGCCAGTCACCACCACCGCTGGTGCCGAGCGACATCCCGCTTTCGTAGTCGACCAGCGCGACGCCGACGGTGCCCAAGATGGACATGGCCTCTTTGAATGCGGTGTCGATGTTCATCGTGTGTGTTTTCCTCCGGTGAAGCGGTTTTCCCTGGCGGGTGCGGCCGCCACGATCGACGCGAGCCGCTCGATGACCGGTCGGGTTTCGAACAACAGGCGTCCGACGTTCAGCCCCTTGTCGCCCAGTACCAACATCAGCGCCAGCCGGCCGATGGCGTAGACGGCCATGTAGCCGTCCCTGAACACGACGGTCTGGTTGAGGGTGCCGTGGCCCGTCACCTGGGACGCCTGGCGCGCGATGCCGAGGTCGGCGGCGTCGGCGATGATGGGTATCCCGTCGACACCGGCCAGCAGCGTGTCGGTCACCCCGGCGACACTTTCACGAAGGCCGCGCAATTCGCGGGCCAGTGCGTCGAAATCCACTTATCCGGATTTCCCCGTCGACAGGCGCGACGGTTTCTTGAATGCGATTCTGCATTCACTCAGTGTTGGTGGATGCTGTGAAAAATGGGCAGCTGACGAAACGGTCAGCCATTCGATACGTTGCCCAGGCGTGGAACCCTACCGTCGGCATTACTTGGCGCCTACCGGCGGGGCTGGTCATTTTCAGCACCACACGATCGGCCTAAACACATTCCGTTCCGTGGCCGGAATCGAATTGCTGCGTGCAAAAATCACTCCGATTCCGGGTATGCGGTGTCCAATTCCCGGGAGCCGATATGACGTGCCGGGACGGGGTGTGACATTCCAGAATGGACAGACAGCGCCAGTTGGCCGGGCCGATCCGGCCGCCCGGGAGCCATCGCGCCGAGGATGAACACGGTGCGCGACGGCGCCGAGTATGACCTTCGCCCGTTCGGCAGATGCGCCGCGCCTGCCGTGCGCGGTGAGGGGGGCTGCGCCAATTGCCACGGCAGCGTCAGTTCGTGGCCCGCGCTCTGTTGGGGCAAAGGGATTCGGCGGGTCGGCCTGCGACTTGACCGGTGAGTCGCGGCCCGCAGATCATCGTCGGCGGGAGTGAGGCACCCTCACCATCGTGACGAATTTCCGGGTTGGATCGAAGTCGAGGCCGACGGCACGACGGTCAGGCTTGTGGACAAGGTTCCTGTGTTCGACGGTGACAATCTCACCGCCACCACCCCGTATCCCGCGGCCGGTGCGGGTGGCATGCAGCGTGCTCCGGACCGAGCGAGCCGACCTGGCCATCATTCGCCTGCAACACGGCGTTGTGGATCAAGCCGGGCGAGACACCTTCCGCGTTCTGGCCGAGCAAGTGGAGTAACCCGGGGAACTCGCCGGACGGAAGAGCCGGGTGCTGCGCCCTGCCCCGGGTATCGTCGGGAGCCGAGGCGGAGGAGACCGCGATGAGCGAAGAATTCCCCAAGGGCGTCGGCGCCCCGGCCGTGCGCGCGTTGCACGCGGCCGGATACACCGAACTGGCCGACTTGAACGGAGTGTCCGCGCTCGAGGTCAAGAAACTGCACGGAATGGGCCCAAAGGCACTAGCCCGCCTGCAAGAAGCCTTGGTAAAAGCCGGGTACTCGTTCGGTTAGATCTCGCCGAAGCAATGGTGAGACGGAATCCGAGCGCCCGCCCATAGCCGACCACCAAGATCACGCCGACGTCCTGAGCTATTCCACCGTCACGCTCTTGGCGAGGTTCCGCGGCTTGTCGATGTCGCGCCCCAGATGGTGCGCGAGGTGGTAAGCGAAGACCTGCAGGGGAATCGTGAACAGGATCGGGTCCACCTCCGGCTCACTTCTTGGCACCCGGATCACCGAATCCGCCAGCCCGTCCGGTAAATCCGCGTTCGTCAGGGCGATCACCGGGCCACCGCGGGACTTGATCTGCTCGATGGTGCTGATGTTCTTCGCCAGCAAGTCGTCATCGGGCACGATCACCACCGACGGCATCGCCGGGTCGATCAGCGCCAGCGGCCCGTGCTTCAGCTCGCCTGCCTGGTACGCCTCGGCGTGCACGTAGGAGATCTCCTTCAGCTTCTGCGCTCCCTCACGCGCGACGGGCCAGCCGCGCACCCGGCCGATGAAGAACATCCGCTCCGCGCCGCTGTGTTCCTTGGCCACCTCGGAGATCGCGTCCTCGGCGTCCAGCACCTCCGAAATCAAACGCGGCAACGAATCCAGCGCCGCGACGATCCGGTTCCCGTCCGAAACCGACAGGTCTCGTACGCGGCCCAGTGACAACGCGAGCATCGCGAACACGACGGTCATGTTCGTGTACGCCTTGGTGGACGCGACCGAAACCTCGGGCCCGGCATGCAGGAAAACCCCGCTGCCGCATTCGCGGGCGATGGCGCTGCCCACCGTGTTCACCGCGCCGATCACCTTGCCGCCCTTGCGTTGCAGCTCCTGCACGGCGGCGAGGGTGTCCGCGGTTTCGCCGGACTGGCTGATCGCCACGTACAGCGTGTCCTCCTCCACCACCGGATTCCGGTAGCGCAGCTCGGACGCGGGCTCGGCGTCGGCAGGCAGCCGGGCCCATTCCTCCACAAGATTCGCGCCCAGCTGCCCTGCGTAGTAGGCCGAGCCGCAGCCGAAGAACTTGACCCGCCTGATCCGGCGCAGGTCCCGCGGGTCGAAGTTCAGCCCGCCGAGCCGTGCGGTGCCGAACCGGTCGTCGAGCCGGCCCAGCAGTGCACGGCGCACGGACTCCGGCTGCTCCGCGATCTCCTTGTGCATGAAGTTCGCGTAGTTGCCGAGGTCGTAGTCGGCGTCGTCGAGATCCACCGTCGTCGGCGTTTTCGCGGTGCGGTGCGCCTGCAGGGTGGTGGTGACGAAATCGTCGGCGGTGATCGTGGCCAGCTCGCCGTCGTCGAGGTACACCACCCGCTGCGTGTACCGGACGAGCGCGGCGACATCGGAGGCGACGAACATCTCGCCGTCGCCGATGCCCAGCACGATCGGGCTTCCGTTGCGCGCCACCACGAGCTGCCCCGGGTTCTGCGCGTCCAGCACCACGATCCCGTACGCGCCGTTGACCTCATGCAACGTCTGCCGGACGGCCTCCTCCAGCGTGGGGGCGCCGTCGGCGAGCGCGGCCGCGATGAGGTGGGCGAGCGCCTCGGTGTCGGTCTCCGAGACCAGCTCCACGCCGTCGGCCGTCAGCCGGTCGCGCAGCCGGCCGGCGTTCTCGATGATTCCGTTGTGCACCACGGCGATCCGCTTGGCCGAGTCGAGGTGCGGATGCGCGTTGGCGTCGGTCGGTTCACCGTGCGTGGCCCAGCGGGTGTGCGCGATGCCGACCGTGGCCGGCTGGTTCTCCTCCACCAGCTCGCGCAGCTCGTCGACGCGGACCGCGGCCTTGGTCACCTTCAGCCGGTTGCGGTTCGCGACGGCGAGCCCGGCCGAGTCGTAACCCCGGTATTCGAGCCGGTGCAGACCTTCGAGCAGGACCGGGGTGGCCGGTCTTCCGCCGACGTACCCGACGATTCCGCACATCTGTCTTCCCTTCAGCCGTACACGATTCGCCGCAGCTGGCGTTCGGTCAGCTCGCCCGCGCCCACCGGGCGTTCGGTCAGCTCCGCCGCGACGATCCGCCAGATCTCGGCGTTGCGACGGCCCCGCCGCCGCAGTTCCCCGTGCCTGCGCCGGACGAACTCCTCGGTCGTCTCCCGGAAATACGCGATCACGTCCGCGATGACCCGTTCGGCGACCGGCGCCGGCAGACCCGTGGACCCGGCGACATGACGGACCAGCTGCTGATCCATGCCACGACAGTTCCAGCCGAACCCGGGTTCGGGCAAGTTTTCTGCCCGAAATCGGGCAAGATCACGCCGAAACGAGCTTCCTTGCGGGCGGCAGATAGGCGACGAACAGGCAGGCGGCGGCCACGGGCAGCAGGTTGAGCGTCAGCGCCGGCAGGAGGACCCCGACGAACACCAGCACCGGGCTCCACCACGGGAGCTTCCGTGCCCAGGCGAGCATCGCGGTCAGCACGACGAGTCCTAGGTACATCAGCTGCGGGCCGAACTGGTAGAAGAAGAACTCGAACCCGGGCAAGCCGGTGACGTGGCTGGTCAGCCTGCTCAGGTCCGCCTTGTCCGCGGCCAGCAGCCCGGCGACGATGTCGACCCCGAACTGCACCAGGGACGCGAAAATCCCGATGAACGTGGCCACGACGGCGACATTGCGCCCTGGCACGTCGCGAAGTTCCCGGCCGAGGCCGAGCACGGCCGGGATGAGCAGCAACAGCCCGGCGACCATGGCGAAATGCGCCAGCTGCCAGTCCAGGCCCGGACCGTACTGGCCGTCCATGCGGCCGATCAGGCGGCTGACCCCATAGAGGAACATGCAGCCCGATGCGGCGAAAAGCGCTTTGCGTGGGGAAATCATGTGCTTCAACCTGGCAGGGCGCCAGGCGCGCGACATCCGGGTTCGCCCCTAATGCGGACCCGGAAATCAGCCCCCGGAGTGCATGTCCTCGGCCTCGGGGACGCAGTCGTCGTCCGGGTCTTCGAGCCAGCCGTGCGGCAGGGTGACCTTGCCCGGCGAACCCTGGCGGCCGCGCGGGCCCAGCGCGTCGAGCGGGAACGGGGCTTCGTGGTCGAGCCTGCCGATCAGCTCGTCCAGCTCCTCCAGCGACGAGACCATCGCGAACGCGCGGCGCAGCTCGGAGCCGACCGGGAAGCCCATGAAGTACCAGGCCATGTGTTTACGCAGGTCACGTAGGGCCTTTTTGGCGCCGTCGTGCTGCACGAGCAGCTCGGCGTGGCGGCGCAGCACGCGGGCGACCCCGCCCAGCGAGGGGCCTGGCGGAATTTCGCGCCCCGCGAAGGCGGCTTCGAGTTCGCCGAACAGCCACGGCCTGCCGAGACAGCCGCGGCCGACGACGACGCCGTCGCAACCGGTCTGCGCCATCATGCGCATGGCGTCATCGGCGGTGAAGATGTCGCCGTTGCCCAGCACGGGAATGGTTCGCACGGCTTCCTTCAGCCGCGCGATCGCCGACCAGTCGGCCTGACCCGAGTAGCGCTGCGACGCCGTCCTGGCGTGCAGGGAGACAGCGGCGGCGCCCTCGGCTTCGGCGATCCGGCCCGCGTCGAGGAACGTGTGGTGATCGTCGTCTATGCCGATGCGGAACTTGACCGTGAACGGCACCCCGGCGGACTCGGCGGCCTTCACCGACGCGGCGACGATGTTGCCGAACAGGCGGCGCTTGAACGGCAGCGCGGCACCGCCCCCCTTGCGGGTGACCTTCGCGACCGGGCAGCCGAAGTTGGAGTCGATGTGGTCGGCGAGGCCCTCGCCGACGATGATCCGCACCGCCTCGGCCATCGTCTTCGGGTCCACCCCGTACAGCTGCATCGACCTGGGCTTTTCGTGTTCGCCGAAGGTCATCATGTGCATAGTGCCGGGATGGCGTTCGACCACCGCGCGGGCGGTGATCATCTCGCAGACGTAGATGCCGGCGCCGTACTCCTGGCACAGCTGCCGGAACGCGACGTTGGTGATCCCCGCCATCGGCGCGAGCACCACCGGCGGATCGACTTGGTAGGGGCCGATCTTGAGCGTGGGCTTCGTCAGGGTGGCGGTCACGTACTCCATTGTCGCCGGTGACGTGTGTTACGGGCGAGCGGGTTCACCGGGCCAGCATCGGCAGCACGAGGCACGCCGCGAGGAACACGACGAAACCGCCGATGGCGATCGGGTTGCCGAGGTTCAGCGTCCAGCCGATGCCGAAGCGTTTCGGCACCAGGATGGCGTGATCGGCGCAGTTGACGTAGAGCAGGCCGAGCTTCCAGAACCGGTCGTCGTCGCGCTCGGTGGCGTCGTTCGCAGGCTCTTCGTCGGTGGGCAGGTTGTTCCCGACCTGGCCGTAGCGCAGGCCGAACACCAGCAGGCCGGCGGCGCCGACCAGCGTCGGCAGGACGATCGGGAACGCGGCAAGTGAGGTCGCTCCGCGCCAGATCTGCCACGACGCGAACGCCAGCGACAGATTCACGCAGGCGGCCACGAGCAACATCGTCCGCGCCATCCCGGAGGCGAAGCGCCGGTTCTGGTTCGCGCTGCGGCGCGGCCGGGTCGGGTCGAGGTCCGGCTTGAGCCTCGGCAGCGCGTAGGCCATCGCGAGGAGCAGCACGGTCAGTCCGGCTTGCAGGAAGACGACGCCGAACGCGCTCCCGATGGATTTCGCCGCCGTGCGGTCGGGCTGCCCCGCGCCGGTGAAGTGCAGGAGGAGGGTCGCGGGCATGTCCGGGTAGCGGACGACGCCGTAGACCACGGTCGCGGCGAGTATCAGCACGGCGGGCAGCGCCCACAGCCACGGGAACCGCGGCGGTTCGGTGTGCCGGGCGGTGTCGGTGACGGCGACCTGCCGCTTGCCCTGGAACCACCCCTCGCGCTGCTTCACCGAACGGATCGTGAGCCGTGCGTGCAGATACCCGGGCGCGATCACGCCCAGCAGCGCGGCCACGATGATCACGGGCACCAGAACCTGTTGCACCAGCAGGGAAAGCACCAGCCCGGCGAGGACGAGCGCGCTGCCCGTCGTGCCGATCCACCACCGGTAGATCCGGCGCTGTTCAGTGATCAGCGGGTCGTGCGTGCGGTCGGCCGGCACCCGAACGCCGAAGGGCACCGTCGGTTTCGCCACCGAGGGCATGATCCAGGCCGCGGCGAGAAGCAGCACCGGGCCGAGCAGGTCACGCAGGATCACGATCGCCACCGCCACCCCTTCACTTGTCTGTGTTGACTTTGGTGTGCACGGGCGCGAAAGCACGCAGAGCCGCGCCGCATTGTTCGAGTACCGCCTGGTCGTCAAGGCCATGCGCGATCGCCTCGGCCAGCAAGGTCGTCAACCGGGCCTGCCATTCCACCGCGAACTGCGCCGGGGTGCGGGCCTGTATCACCGCGCCGCTTTTGCGGTTGATGAGCAGGAGGCCCTCCCTGCGGAGCAGGTCGTAGGCCTTGTTGACGGTGTGGAAGTTGATACCGAGGTCCACAGCCAGCTGCCTGGTCGAGGGCAGCGAATCGCCTTCTACCAGCTCGCCGGACGCGATCGCTTCCACCACGCGGTCCCGGATCTGCTGGTAAATCGGCACCTCGCCGGTCAGGTCGACGCTCAGGATCATGTTCTACAACATATAGAACAGATGCTCGCTGGGCAAGGTGCGGCGGTTGTACACAGTGCGAGGTGTGGATAGATCAAGTTATACACAGTGCGCGATGTGGATAGCCTTTGGTTATGCACATCGTGGCCTGTAGATGGATCTGGTTATGCACATCATGAGGTGTGGATGGCGGTGGGTGTGCACAGTGCGCGATGTGGACAAGAGGCGATGTGGATGGAGCGCGGTGGGGATCGAGTGCGGCGCGGGTGAGGCGTGATCGAGGCCCGCCTGAACCGCGCCCGGCCTCGAACCGCGCCCGGCTCGGCCTGAAGGGCCCCGGTCCCGAACCGCGCCCGGCCTCGAACCGCGCCCGGCTCGGCCTGAAGGGCCCCGGTCCCGAACCGCGCCCGGCCTCGAACCGCGCCCG
>NZ_DASZWC010000035.1:0-6189 GCF_035546795.1 Amycolatopsis sp. | reverse complement strand
CGCGCACTTCGCGGCCCCGGTCATGATGCTGTACCCGGGGCAGGACAGCACCGTGCCGCGGGAAAGCTTCGAGCGCTTGCGAAGCCGAGCACGGTTTCAGCGGCCGCACGCGACACGGCAACCCGGTCAACGCCGAGGCCTACGCCCTTTCCTCGCCGCAGGCCCTCGACTTCATCAGGACGACGACCGCTTAGTCCGCTTGGTCGCGACCGCGGTGAGCGGGTCCTGCGGCCACGGATGCTTCGGGTAGCGGCCGCGTAGTTCGGCGCGCACGGATGCGTAACCGTTGTGCCAGAAGGAGTTCAGGTCACTCGTCACCGCGGCCGGCCGACCGGCGGGCGACAGCAGGTGCAGCACGACCGGCACCCCCGCCACCCGCGGCGTTTCCAGCCAGCCGAAAGTCTCCTGCAACTTCACCGCCAGCACCGGTGCGCCCGAGCCGTAGTCGACGCGGATCCGGGAACCGGAAGGCACTTCGATCCGCTCGGGCGCGAGTTCGTCGAGCCGGGCCGCTTCGGGCCAGGGCAGCAGCCGCCGCAGCGCGGAAGCAAGGTGTATTTGCTCCAGATCCGAGCGGCGGCGGGCGGTGGCCAACTCCGGCAGCCACTCGCCCGGCGCGGCGAGGAGGTCTTCGTCGGCCATACCCGGCCACGGCGGGCCGAGCACGTGGTGCAGGAACGCGAGCCGCTCGCGAAGTCGTTCCGCGTCGGCCGTCCAGGGCAGCAACCGCAGGCCTTCCTGGCGCAGGGCAGCAATGAATGTTTGCTCCAACAACGCCGGGGAGGGGGAGCGGAGGGGGCGTTCGGACAGCACGATCGCGCCCAGCCTGCGCACCGACCTGGCCACGATATCGCCACCGGACCAGACCACCTCATCCGCTTCGGACGCGAGGTTCGGCGCCGCCCGGATGGCGAGTTCGGCGTCCGCGCGCGCCGCGAGGCGGATCACGCCGTGCGCGCGGCCCGGGTCCCGCGTCGCCTCCGCGACTGCCAGCCATTCCACGTCCCCGAGGCCGCTGCCGCCCGGCAGTTCAGCCGCCGTGCCGCCCGCCATGAGATAGACTGACGAGCCCTTTTCCCTTCTGCGCGCGAGTCTTTCCGGATAAGCCAGCGCAACGACCAGAGCCGGGTCGGCGGCCTCCGGCGCATCCGGCACCAGCCGCGCGAGCCGCCGCACCTCCGTCCGCCACCGCACGTCCCGCGTGTCGCGCAACCGGCGCAGCTCCGCCTCGACATCCGTGAGCTGGCCGCCGTTGTCCAGCAGGACGACCACTTCAGCAGCCGACTGCGGACCCACCTGGGCGGCACCGTCCAACAGTGCCCGCGCCAGCCGGGGATGCAGCCCGAGTCCCGCCATTGTCCGGCCGCGTTCGGTGATCTGCCCGTCCTCGGCCGCGTCCAGCGTCCGCAGCAGTTCGCGCGCGGCGGACAGCGGCCCCTCGGCCGGCGGATCCCACCACGACAGCCCGGAACCGTCGGGTGTGGACCAGCAAGCCAGCTCCAACGCGAGCCGGGACAGGTCCGCAGTGCGGATCTCCGGCTCGGGATACGCCGGCAGACTCACCTGTTCATGCCTTGCCCAGCAACGGAAAGCGCGCCCCGGCGCCTCCCGGCCCGCTCGGCCTGCGCGCTGCTCGGCCACCGCCGCGGACACCTTCACCGTCGCCAGCCCCGGCAACCCTCGCCGGTGATCCACCCGTGGCACCCGCGAAAGACCGGAGTCGACGACGGCCCGCACACCGGGCACGGTGAGGCTCGACTCCGCGACCGAGGTGGCCAGCACGACACGCTGTCGCGGACCCGGCCGAAGCGCCGCATCCTGACGCGCGGCAGGCAGTCTCCCGTGCAGCGGCACCACGTCGATATCGGACAACATGGAGGACACGCGCCCGATTTCCGCCACACCAGGAAGGAAAGCCAGCACATCACCATCCACTTCGGACAGTGCGGTGCGCACAGCCCGCGCCACAGTCGCCTCGATGCGCTCGCCGCGCGCGGGTGGCAGATAGTCGATGTCCACCGGAAAAGTCCGCGCGTGTGCCGTGATCACCGGTCCCGCGAGCAGCTTCGACAACCGCTCTGACGCCACCGTCGCGGATGTCGCCAGCAGCCGCAGGTCGTCGCGAAGCCCGGCGCGGACGTCGAGCAACAGCGCGAGCAGGAGATCCGCGTCGAGATGACGCTCGTGGCATTCATCGAGCAGAACGGTGCCGACGCCGGGCAGATCTGGCTCGTTCTGCAGCCGCCGCACCAGCAGCCCGGACGTGACCACCTCGATCCTCGTACGTGCCGAGACCTTCCGGTCACCCCGCACCGAATAGCCCACTGTCTCACCGACACGTTCTCCCAGCAACGACGCCATTCTCGCCGCGGCGGCACGCGCGGCCAGCCGACGCGGCTCCGCCACCACAACGCGCTCTGTACTTCCCTCGGCCAGTGCGAGCGGCACGAGCGTCGTCTTACCGGTGCCGGGCGGGGCGACGAGCACCGCGGTACCGTGCTCGCGCAGGGCGTCGGCGAGTTCGCCGAGAACCGCGCGCACAGGCAGATCGGGAAGGTTCATCGCTCGGTCACGGTAGGCGGCGCCGGCAACGGGTAACCCGACGGCCCGATGTTGCGGCGCAAGGAATCCAGCCACGTGCCACTGGAGATCATTTTCTCGATCGCGCGGTCGAGCGCCGCTTGGCCGTCCGGATCGTGCTGGCGCAGGCCGATTCCATAGCGCTCGGTGGAGAACGGTTTGCCGACCACCTTCAGCAACTCCGGGTTCTCCGTCACGTACCCGGCGAGGATGACCCCGTCGGTCGTCACCGCGTCCACCTGTCCGGCCAGCAGTGCCGTGACACAGTCCGGATACCGCGGGTACTCGACCAGCCGCACCGCGGCGGCGAACCGGTTCTTCACCTCCTGCGCCGGGGTCGATCCGGTGACCGAGCACAGCCGTCGGCCGTTGAGTTTCTCCGGGCCGGTGATCGTGTTGTCGGTCTTGCGCACCAACAGGTCCTGCCCGGTTTCGAAGTACGGCCCGGCGAAGGAGATCTGCTGTTTGCGTTTGTCGGTGATGGAGTACGTGGCCACCACGAGGTCGACGGCGCCGGACGTGAGGTCGGTCTCCCGCGTGGCCGATGTCGTCTCCCGCCAGGTGATGTCCGACTCGTGCACCCCGAGCTGCCCGGCGACGTACTCGGCGACCTCCACATCGAAGCCGACGAACCGGCCGTCGAGCGTGTGCTCGGCGAGTCCTGGCTGGTCGAAGCGGATGCCGATGGTCAGTTTGCCGTCGTCGGCCCGGCCGAGCAGGGTGTCCGGATCGTGCCCGGAACACGCGGTCAGCGCCCCGAGCAGCGTGAGCACGACCATCACCCGGACGAGGGTCAAGGACTCCTCCGTTCCCGGCCAGCGGCGTGACCTCACAGGTTTCTCAGGGCCCGCGACTAGCCTAAGTGCGTGTTCCGACCATCCCAAGCCGTGCTCGATGTCGTCGGCACGCTGGTCAGGCTCGGACTGGCCGCGGTGTGGCTCGTTTCGGGGTCGATCAAGATCTCGTCGCCAGGCCAGACCTACCTCGCGGTGAAGGCCTACCAGGTGCTGCCCGGCGGACTGGTCCATCCCGTGGCCACCGCCCTGCCGCTGCTCGAACTCGCGCTCGGCGCGTTCCTGCTGCTCGGGCTGCTGACCAGGGTCGCCGCCTCGGTCTCGGCCGTGCTGCTGCTGTTGTTCATCGCCGGTGTCTCGCAGTCGTGGGCGCGCGGGCTGACCATCGACTGCGGCTGTTTCGGCGGCGGGGGACAAGTGGCGCAGGGGCAGACGCAGTACCCCCAGGAAATCGCCCGCGACGTGGGTTTTCTGGTACTCGCCTGCTGGCTGATCGTGCGTTCCAGGACGAGGATCGCGCTGGACGGCTGGCTGCGCGCCGGCAACGCGCAGGCGGAGCACCACAGTGAAACAGAAAGGATCTGAACAAGGTGGGTGGAGCGGAACGGTCCGCGCGGAAACGCCGCCAGCAGCAGTCCGCGGGTGCGCGAGCCGTGGCGCAGGCGCGAGGCGGTGGGGGTGGCAACCGGAGGGTGATCCTCACCGTGATCGGCGTCGTGGTGCTGGCCGCGGTTGTCATCGGCGGCGTGATCTGGACGAACTCGTCGAAGAACTCGACGGCGGGGCAGACGATCGCCCCCCAGACCGCGAACGCGACGCTGGACAGCCCCACCGAGCGGCAGGGCGCCGTCGTGGTGTCCGGCAAGGCGGAAGCGAAAGCGAAGATCGACCTGTACGCGGACTTCCTGTGCCCGTACTGCGGGCAGCTGCAGAAGACCTACGGGCAGCAGATCGAGCAGCAGATCGAGGCCGGGAACCTGCAGGTCAGCTACCACATGATCCCGCTGCTGTCGAACAGCTCGGACCCGCCCGGCTACTCGCTGGACTCGGCCAACGCCGCACTGTGCGCGGCCGACCAGGGCAAGTTCACCCCGTTCCACGACAGCTTGTACGCCCAGCAGCCCGAAGAGGGGCAACGCGGGTACGACAACGCGCAGCTGATCAAACTGGGGCAGGACCTGGGCATCACCTCCGCGCAGTTCGCCAGTTGCGTGAACGCGGGGACGTACAACCAGCAACTGAACCAGGCACTGCAGACCATCGAGTCGACCCCGGGCTTCCAGGGCACGCCGACGATCCTGCACAACGGCCAGTCGGTCAACTGGACCGATCCGAACTGGCTGACGAGCCTGGTCGGTCAGGGCTGAGCGCCACCGGGGGTCCGGTGACTGGTTCGCCGGACCCCCGGTGCGGGCGCGTTTTCGGGTCATGTAACGTATGGGCATACGCGACGCGGAGTTAACTTCGCGGACGGGGCTATGGCGCAGCTGGTAGCGCACCTCACTGGCAGTGAGGGGGTCAGGGGTTCGAGTCCCCTTAGCTCCACAGTTTCAAGATCGCCCGACCTGTTTCTTTTCGCAGGTCGGGCGTTGTTTTTGAGTGCATCCCTGTTTGTCCATTGTGGACTTTCGGGTAAATTACCGATGGGTAACTGGGGCAAAACTGGGGCAGTCGGTGACCCCATTTGATATGGGGTCACGAAAACTGCCCCAGTGTGTTCGCCCATCTGGGTGTTCGTGGGAGTTTTCTTTCGTCCGTCTGCGGTTGCTGGCCATGGAGGGCGGGGACGCCTGCGGCAGGTGTCGAGTGGCGAGCGCGAGCCGGCCCGGTTGGGACAGTGGACGGATCGGCAGCGCAGGAGAGACACCGATCGCGGGACAGGTGCCGTGCGAGTCAGGTAGGTAGAGCGTGCCCCCAGCACCCTCCGGGGAAGCCTCTATCTGTAGGCCAGGTGTAGGACACCGTGCCGCTGACGAACGAGGGGCGGGTCCGGCGCCCGTACCCTGACCTCATCGCAGACGGCTGAAGGGATGCTGAGATGACGACCGTCGTGACGGGGCGGCCACACCCCCTCGACGTGATTCTGGGGGAACGCGGCCTGACGATGGCTGCTTTGGCGTCGTCTTACCGGGACGAAGTTGCCCGTCAGGGTCTTCGGTCAGGAGCTGACCGACAGCTGATGTGGAAATGGAAGAGCGGCACGCGGTTCCCTAACGCTGACTCCCAGCGCATCCTTGCCGACGTGCTGGGTGTGCCCCAGACTCTTGTCCAGGAACATGGTTGGCCGGCCTGACATCTGCGGGCGCGCACTCCGGCCATTTCCGGGCCGTGTCCGCCGCCGGTCACTACTACGGTTTCGAGACCATTTGATCAAGAGTCACCACGAAGGTAAAGGGGTGTTCGCCGGGCGGGCAGAGTGTCCGAAGAGGACACAGCTGGGGTACTGTCCGCAGTCGTCGTTCAAGCAGGCGTTGATGGCGATCAGTTTTCGAACCGGCGTTATTAACGCGCAGTGTGTACGACTGGGCATATCGGGCGAAGAATTACCTGATCAGGTTGTGCCTCTTTGATGGTCTCTGTAACTTGATCACGTCGACGTTCGAGCATTTCCGTGAAGGTTTCAAGGAGTGCGGTGCGGCGGTGTTGAGGGGGAAAAATCCGCCTGGTTGGTGATCTGGCGGCGGATGATACGTAATGAGCGGGTGAAGGAAAGTTGGTCGGGGTCGATGTCGGCGTGGTCGGCGGCCCGGGTCATGAGATGCCGGATGCTGTAGTGGGTGAGGAGAAGGGCCCAGATTTCCTGGCGGACCATGTC
>NZ_DASZWC010000034.1:0-49970 GCF_035546795.1 Amycolatopsis sp. | reverse complement strand
TCGGCTGGGAAACCAGCGCGCTCGGCTACCCCGTCCGGGACGAATACGCCATCACCGGCGGACGGCGCCACGACTTCCAGCACGGCACCATCAGCTGGAACAGCGGCAACGGAGCCCTCACCGTCGCCTACAGCTGAGCAGCCACAGGCGACGAACACCGCGCGGTCAGGATGACGAGGACGAGGCCACGGACTACCGCGCCGCGGTAGGCGACTCGCTGATGGCCGAGTTCCTGCTTGACGTTCCTGCTTGACCTGGTCATCGAGAGCGGCAGGCGTACTGGAAGCGGTTGTTCGCCCTCCTCCGGCCGGGGCCCGCGGAGGGCCGTCCGGGCGGATCAGGTGCGGCGTTGGGTGGTGACGCCGCGCCGGATGTCGCCGGGCAGCGGGCGGACCCGCTGCAGGTCCCGCCGGGCCGTGGACCGCAGCTGCCAGGGGACGCTGGTGACCATGACGCCGGGTTCGAACAGCAGGCGGCCTTTCAGGCGCAGTGAACTCTGGTTGTGGAGGATGTTCTCCCACCAGTGCCCGACGACGTATTCGGGAATGTAGACGCAGACGACGTCGCGGGGGCTGGTGCGGCGGAGGTTCTTGACGTAGGCCACGACCGGCCTGCTGATCTCGCGGTAGGGCGATTCGAGCACTTTGAGCGGGATCTTCATGTTGCGTTGTTCCCACTGCCGCTGCAGTTCCCTGGTGTCGTGGTCCTCGACGTTGACGGTGATCGCGGTGAGGGTGTCCGGCCGGCTGGCGCGGGCGAACGCGATGGCGCGCTGACTGGGTTTGTGCAGACCGGACACCAGCACGATGGCATGCACGCGGCTGGGCAGTAGTTCGCTTTCGTCGTCGGGCAGGAGTTCGTCGCGGACATGGGTGTAATGGCGGTGGATCGCGCGCATCAGCACGTACAGCACGGGGATGGCGATGACGACGAGGTAGGCGCCATGGGTGAACTTCGTCGCCAGCACGACGATCAGGACGACGGCGGTCAGGGCCGCCCCGGCAGCGTTGATCAGCCGGGACCGTTGGATCGAAAACCGGGTGCGGGCGTCGGTCGCGGAGGCGAGTTCCCGGTTCCAGTGCCGGACCATCCCGGCCTGACACAGGGTGAACGAGGTGAACACCCCGAGGATGTAGAGCTGGATCAGCCGGGTCGTGGAGCCGTCGAAGGCGAAGATGAGCACGCCGGCGACGACGGCGAGTGCGACGATGCCGTTGGAGAACGCGAGCCGGTCACCGCGGGTGCGCAGCTGCCGGGGCAGGTACCGGTCCTGGGCGAGGATCGAGGCCAGCAGCGGGAAGCCGTTGAACGCGGTGTTCGCGGCGAGGATCAGGATCAGCGCCGTGGCGGCCTGCAGGAAGTAGAACGGGACCGAGTGGTCGCCGCCGAACACCGCGGCGGCGATCTGGCTGATGACGGTGCGCTGCGGATCGCTCGTGCAGTCGCCGCGGAAGCCGACGAGGTCGCAGGTGTTCTCGGCGATCCGGACGTGGCTGATCATGGCGAGCGCGGTGATGCCGCCGAACATGACCACGGCGATCACGCCCATGGCGGTCATGGTGCGGGCGGCGTTGGTGCTCTTGGGTTTGCGGAACGCCGGCACGCCGTTGGAGATGGCTTCGACCCCGGTGAGGGCGGTGCAGCCGGAGGAGAACGACCGCAGCAGCAGGAACACGAGCGCGAGGCCGGTGAGGCCGGCCTGTTCGGGGCGGACCTCGTAGCCCGCACTTTCGGCGACGGGTGCGTGACCGGCGACGGCCCGCCCGAGCCCGAGCGCGATCATCAGGACGACCCCGGCGATGAACAGGTAGGTCGGGATGGCGAAGGTGCGGCCGGACTCGCGGATACCCCGCAGGTTCATCGCCATCAGCACCAGGACGAACCCCAGGTTCAGGGCGATCCGGTAGTCGTTGAGCTCGGGGACGGCGGAGATGATGTTGTCCACACCGGACGCGACCGACACCGCGACGGTCATGATGTAGTCGACCATCAGCGCCCCGGCCACGACCAGGCCCGCGGAGCTGCCAAGATTTCGGGAGGCGACCTCGTAGGATCCGCCGCCGCTCGGGTAGGCGCGCACGACCTGCCGGTAGGACAGCACCACGACGGTCAGCAGGACCGCGACCGCCAGGCCGATCCAGGGCGCGAGGGTGAGGTACGCGAGTCCGCCGATACTGAGGATCAGCAGGATCTCCTGGGTCGCGTAGGCGACCGAGGACAGCGGGTCGCTGGCGAAGATCGGCAGGGCGAGCCACTTCGGCAACAGTGTCTCGCCGAGGGTGTCGCTACGAAACGGCCGTCCGAGTACCAGCCGTTTGAGCCATGACGTGGGTGCCGGCACGTATCGCAGCCTGCCTGCCGTAAGCAGGCAGTGGCGTATGGATTTCGTCAAGATCCGGCGCCGGGCGTAGGGATTCCGTCAACGTGTCCCGACAAGCCGTCAGGGTTACGTCAACGGTGCCTCCCGGCGCCGCCCAGGTGCTTAACGTCCCCGGCACACCACCTCCCGGGGAGCTGCCATGGCCGACGACCGCCCCGCGCGCGTGATCTCCTGTCCTGGCGCGGTCGAACTCCTCGACGAACTCATGACCGGTCCTCGCCGGTTCTCCGAACTGCACACGACATTCCCGCGACGGGTGCTCGTACCCGCCCTCCGCGCCCTGGCCGCGGAAGGCGCTCTCCTGTGCCCGCAGGCGGGAAGCTGGGACTCGTGCCCGCGCGGTGACGCACTCATCGACCTCACCGACACAGGCCGCCAGCTCGCGGTGGAATTGTCCGATTTGGACGTGTGGGTCGCGGTGTACGACCGCTACCTCAACGGTTAGCCGGGATCACGGCCGGACGTGCGGGCTGGTGCAACGCCTGGGCCGCGTGGACGCAGTCGGGGAGGTCGCCCGACCAGGTCCGGCACCACTGTCATCGGGCAGCTGCTCGGCCAAGTCGGTGACGAGCAGGTTGTCCGGCGTCTGAGCGGTGCCCTCGGCCATGTTGAAGTGCATCCGCCGACCACGATCAATCTATCCATTGTGGACAGATCGGCTACTTCAAGTGCACGAGCACGACCCCGTCGTTGCCCGGGGCCACCTCGACCCGCCGATACAGCTTCTTCAGGTGGGGCTGCCGGAGCATCGCGAGAACGCGGTCCTTGAGCTTCCCGGAACCCTTGCCCGGAATGATCTCGACGAGGGGGAAGTTCCCGCCGGCCGCACGAAAGATCGCGTTGCGGACCGCTTTGTCGATATCCCTGTCGCTGCGGAAGATCGGGTGCAGATCCACGGTCAGCTTCTCCGCCAATGTGTGCTCCTTGGGCTCGAACAGCATTTCGCTTCCGCTGAACCCAAGCACGACACGAGGGAGAAGCCAAGGCCCGAACCGCAGCGCCAGGCGGCGTCGCTCTCGGGGTGGTCAGAATCCGATGGCTTCGCGCACGCTGGGCGCGCCGTATACGCCAAGTGCGCGAACGTTTTCCAGCGGGAGCGCCTGTTGCTTGACACGGCGCAGCGCGGCGCTCAGGTCTGGCACCAGCAGACGTACCGCACAGCGCTACGGCGCGCTCGCCGATGCGAGGACTTCCGGGAAGCCGAAGGTTTTCACCAGGGCGGCGTCGTTGAACGCCACTATTCGCGCGATACGGCCACCGATCAGCGAGAGCACGTCGATACCGTTCGCCCGGTAGGTGCCGTCCGGAGCCCGCCCATACAGGGCGACGGCCGGGTCTCCGTTCGCCCGGGTGGGTAACGCGCGCCACTGCCCGGGCGCGCGCAGCACAACCCTGGCCAGGAATTCGGAAACCGCGTCGCGTCCGGTGAACCAGGTGGGCACCGGCGGCATCTCCAGTTCGACGTCCGCACGGAGAAGCTCGGCGAGGCCGGCGACATCGGCGTGTTCGAAGGCCGCCACATACCGGTCGAGCAAGGTCCGGAGCTCGGGCTGGGCGGGCTCGCTCAGCTCGTCCTGCATCGGGCCGGCGTCCGCGAGCTGGATCCGGGCGCGCTGCAACGCGCTGTTGACCGCCGTCGTCGAACTCTCCAGCATCTGGGCGACTTCCTTGGCCTTCCAGCCGAGTACGTCGCGGAGCACCAGCACTGCCCGTTGCCGGGCCGACAGGTGCTGCAATGCGGCGACGAAGGCCAGCCGGACCGAATTCCGCCGCGGTACGACCACACCAGGGTCGGCGGCGGAGGCGTAAAGGATGCTGTCGGGCGCCGGTTGCAGCCACGGAACCTCGGACTCGGCGGGCGCGAGCGGTGTCCCGCCGGTATCGGACGGAGCGGACAGGCCGGAGGGCAGCGGCCGCCGCTTGTTCGACCGGAGCGCGTTCAGGCAGGTGGTTGTCGCGATCCGGTAGAGCCACAACCGGACGGACGAACGGCCCTCGAACTGGTCGAAAAACCGCCACGCCCGCAGATAGGTGTCCTGCACGACATCTTCGGATTCATCGACCGAGCCCAGCATGCGATAGCAGTATGCGAGCAGCTCGGGACGATAGCGGTCGGTCAGTTCCGCGAAAGCTTCTGGGCTCGTGGTGGGCATCGCTCATGCCTACCAGTCGAACCGGGTGAGGGTGTTCATGGCAGCTCCTGCGGGTCGTGGGGTGCGGTGGTCGCCTTGAATAGAGACACCGGGGCGTGGCGAAACTTGTCGCGAGGGGCACCGGGTGCCCGAACAGCTTTCCCCGCCTGTTCGGACACCCGGCCGCATCAGTCGGACACGAGTCCGCCGGTCAGGTTCGCCACCGTCCCGGTCATCGCGGCCGCACGATCGGACGCGACGAAGGCGGTCACTTCAGCGAGCTCCGTCAGTGCCGTCGGGCGCTTCCGGTGGGTCCGCTGCGCGATGGCGTCGGCGAACTGCTCACTGGAAGTTCCGTACACCTCGGCGTGAATGCCGAAGACCTCGTCGATCAGCGGCGTTTCCACCATGCCCGAAGTGCGCAGGCACACTGCCCGCACGCCGTATTCGGCGCATTCCACGGAAAGCTCCCTGGTGAACGATTCGATCGCGGCCCACGCCGGTCCCATTCCACCGAGCAACGACACGCCGGCCTTGCCCGGTTCCGCCGTGTGCAGCAGGATCACTCCGGATCGCGCGGGAACCATCTTGCGGGCGGCCGCACTGGCGGTGATGAAATGAGACCGCGTATACGTGGTGATGGGCAGCAAATAACTCTCCAGCGAGAGCTCGGTGATCGCGATGCCCTGAACGCCCGTTTGCGGAATACCGATGGCATTGAACGAGACGTCCACCGTTCCGGTTTTCGCCACGACAGTGTCCAGGTGGCTTTCCACGGACTCCGCGTCGAGCGCATCGACCTCGGCCACCTCCGCCTTTCCATCGGCTGCCGCGATTTCCTTGGCGAGCGCGTCGAGTTCGCCACGGTCGCGACCGGTGAGGAATACGTGCGCGCCCTCGCGCGCGAAGGTGCGGGCAACAGCGGCGCCGACCGCGCCACCGGCGCCGTAGACAACGGCCGTTTTGTCTTTCAGCAGCATTTCGATCACGCCTCGGCGGGCACGTTGGCGACCATTTCGGCGTACTGCGCTTCCAGCGCCTTCGACGCACCGGCGTTCCAGCTTTCCCTCAGCATCGCGGACAGGCTGTCGGGGAAGATTTCGGCCTCGCCGCGCTCCACTCCGTCGAACACGGCCTTGGCGACGGATTCCGGGCTGGCCTTGGGAATGTCGAGCCCGCGGGACATGTCGGTGTCCACCGGCCCGGTCAGTACAGCGTGGACAGTCACCCCCTGCGGCGCCAGCAGGAGCCGCAGCGACTGCGTGAGATTGAACGCCGCGGCTTTCGAGATCGAATAGGACGGGATCATCGGCAACGGGGCGAGCGCGTTCACCGACAGAATGTTGACGACCGACCCCTGCGCACGGACCAGCAGCGGCAGGGACGCGTGGATGACGTCATTCGTGCCGTGGACGTTGACCGCGAAATGCCGTTCGAGCACTGTCCGGTCACTCAGGTCGTCGTACAGCGCGATTCCGGCGTTGTTGACGAGAACGTCGAGGGACTCGATCTCGGTGACGGCACGCTGAATCTGCGCCGGGTCCGTCACGTCCAGGGTCACCGGGACGACTCGCTCGTCCGAGTGGGAAAGGTCGACCCGAGTGCCCGCGTACACCCGCCGTGCACCACGTTGCAGCGCCTCGTCCACCAGTGCACGGCCGATACCGCGGTTGGCCCCGGTGATGAGAACGGAAGCGCCATTGATGTTCGACATTCGCGTGAACTCCTCTGTTTCCGGGGCCGGAATACCCAGCCCGTGCGTACCGGAATAGAGACACCCGGCGACGCGCAAACTCGTCGCACGCGGCGGGCAGCCACGACCGCGACCACTTTCCGGCTCCGGCGGTGTCTTAATTGGCGAGCACGAACGTCAGGGGAAAGGAGCCCGCATGCGAGAGGTCCCGCAGACCGGCGGCCGACGCCTGGACCAGGACCTGCTGGCGCTGGCCCGGAGCGGCGACGGTGACGCCTTCCGCAAGCTCGTCGAGCCCTACCGGCGTGAGTTGCAGGTGCACTGCTATCGCGTCCTCGGCTCGGTACAAGACGCCGAAGATGTGCTGCAGGAGACATTGCTGGCGGCATGGCGAGGAATCGGCGGGTACGAGGAGCGGGCGTCGCTGCGAGCGTGGCTCTACCGGATCGCCACCAACCGGTGCCTGAACATGCTGCGGGCCGGCGTCCGCCGTCCGCACGCAGATGTGGCCTACCGAACGGAGGTCTCGTTGCCCGAGCCATCACACTGCCGAGCGGAGCCGAGCTGGCTGCAGCCCTATCCCGATGTGCTGCTCGGCGAAATCGCCGACCGCACACCTGGCCCGGAAGCCCGGTACGAGGTCAGAGAATCGGTGTCGCTGGCATTCCTGGCCGCACTGCAGGTGTTGCCGCCGAGGCAGCGGGCCGTCCTGGTGTTGCGGGACGTGCTGGGATTCCGGGCCGCTGAAGTGGCGACCATACTCAGCACCAGCGAAAGCGCGGTCGCGAGCGCGCTGAGGCGGGCACGCGGCACGCTGGCGGACGAACTGCCGGCCGCGGACAGCGCCCCACTCCCGGACTCGCCCCAGGAACGCCGGGTGGTGGAACGGTTCCTGCGCGCATTCGAGGCCGGTGACGTCGAGGCGATCGTGGCCATGCTGACGAACGACGCGTGGCTGACCATGCCGCCGCTCCCGCTGGAATACCAGGGCCTGGACGCGATCGGGCATTTCCTCGCCACTGTCGCACTCCGAAACGGCGCCCGGCACACGCTGATCCCCACGCGCGCCAATGGCCAGCCCGCGTTCGGGGTGTACCTGCGCGACCCACGGACGCCGATCCTCCACGCGCACGGACTGCTCCTGCTGACCCTCACCGGCCAGCGGATCTCCGCCGTGACCCGGTTCCACGACAACTCGCTGCTCGCGATGTTCGGACTACCCCGCTCGCTCCGCGCCTGATCGCCGTAATTGTCCTCTTTGGATGGGAGAACACCGATGACCACTGACGTGGCGGATTTGAAAGCTCTCGCGGTCAAGCTGCGCGAGCTGCACCACGGTGAGCTGCTCGTGCTGCCGAATGTGTGGGACGCGGCCAGCGCCGCGATCGTGGCCGCGGCGGGATTCCCCGCGGTCGCCACGGCCAGTGCCGCGATCTCGGCGATGCTGGGCTATCCCGACGGGGAAGTCGCGCCGTGGGAAGAGATGTTCGCCGCGGCAGGCCGGGTCGCGCGAGCAGTTCCGGTCCCGGTCACGGTCGATGCGGAAGCCGGTTACGGGATGCGGCCACGGGAGCTGGTGGACCGGTTGCTGAGCACTGGCGCGGTCGGCTGCAACCTGGAGGACACCGATCACCGGGCGGGCGGCTTGTCCGACGCTGGCGAGCACGCCGATTGGCTGGCGGAGGTCCGCGCCGCCGCCGACGCTGCCGGGGTCCCGGTGGTCATCAACGCGAGGGTCGACACTTTCCTGCCTCCCAACGGGGTGCCCGAAACCGACCGGGTCGCGGAAACGATCCGGCGCGGACGGCTCTACCTGGACGCCGGCGCCGACTGCATCTACCCGATCGGCGTGCGCGCCGAGCGCGACCTGGCGACCCTCGTCACCGAACTGCCCGGCCCGGTCAACGGCAACACCGGCGACGAGCTCGACCTCCCGGCGCTGCGGGAACTGGGCGTGGCGCGGGTGTCCTACGGGCCCCGGTTCTACCGCGCGGGACTCGCCGGGTTCAAGGCCACCGTCGAGAAACTGCAGGCGTGAATGACAACGCCACAACCACGGGGTAAAAGGAGAAACGATGTCCCTTCCTTCGGTCGCATCCCGCGATGAATGGCTGGCGGCCCGGCTCGAGCTGCTGGAACGGGAAAAGCAGGTGATGAAGGAGCAGGACGCGGTGACCGCACAGCGGCGGGCGCTGCCGATGGTCAAGCTGGACAAGGACTACGTCTTCGAAGGACCGGACGGCAAGGCATCGCTGACCGATCTGTTCGACGGCCGCGGCCAGCTCATCGTCTATCACTTCATGTGGAACAACGCGGCGGCCAGGGCGCGCGGCTCCCAGGGTATGGACGAGGGCTGCGCGAGCTGCTCGTTCACCATCGACCACCTCGGCAGCCTGGATCACCTGCACGCCAGCGACACCACGTTCGTCCTCGTTTCCCGTGCGCCGCTGGCGGAAATCCGGCCTTTCCACGAGCGGATGGGCTGGGATGTTCCGTGGTATTCCTCGGCGGGGAGCGACTTCAACTTCGACTTCCACGCCACCAACGACGAGTCCGTCGCGCCGGTCGAGTTCAACTACAAGGACAAGGAAACCCTCTTGCGCAGCCCGAAAACCGCGTTCGTGACGAATGGCGACGGGCAGGCCATCAGTGTCTTCGTCCGGGACGAGGACACCGTCTTCCACACGTACTCGACGTACGGGCGGGGCACCGAGTTCATGATGGGCACCTATCAGTTCCTGGACCTGACCCCAAAGCCCCGGCCGAACTACGTCAACGAATGGCCTTATCGCGACACCTACGGCAGCGAAACCGGCCATTCTCACTGCCACTGAACCGATGAAATCAATGACCTCGGGAGTACAGCGATGAGTGAATTGTTGCTCGACGGCAAGAACGCCGTGATCTATGGGGGCGGCGGTGCGATCGGCGGCGCCATCGCACGGGTATTCGCCAGGGAAGGCGCGAAAGTCTTCATCGCGGGGCGGACACAGGAAAAGCTCGACGCCGTGGCCCGCGACATCGTCGCCGCCGGCGGAACGGTCGAGACCGCGCAGGTCGACGTTTTCGACCAGGAGGCGGTCGAAAAACACGCCGACGCGATAGCGGCGGCGGGTGGCATCGACATCGCGCTCAATGCCGTCAGCGTCTTGCACGACCAGGGAACCTTGCTGGCGGACCTTTCGCTGGAGGAGTTCATGCGGCCGATCGACGGTTTTCTGCGGACGCTGTTCATCACCAGCAAGGCCGTGGCGCGGCAGATGGGCCGCGGGCGCCCTGGCGTCATTCTGACCTTGTCCGAGCCGGGCGCCAAACTGGCCGCCGGCGGCATCCTGGGGCACGGCGTGAGCGCGGCCGGCAAGGAGACGTTCTCCCGGCTGCTGGCCGTGGAGCTGGCGCCCGCCGGCATCCGGGTCATCGACATCCGCCCGCACGCGGTCGCCGATGCACCGGCGGCGGGTTCCTACACCAAGGACCTCTTCGAGCCCGCCGCCGCGGCGGCCGGGCAATCGATCCGGGAATTCCTCGACAGCGGGGACATGGTGCAAGGAACGCTGCTGAAAAGGCTGCCCACGCTTTCCGAAATCGCCGAAACAGCAGCGTTTCTGGCTTCGGACCGCGCCGTATCCATGACCGGGACGACCGTCAATCTGACCTCCGGTGCCCTTGTCGACTGAACCAAAGATCAGCGCGAATGGGTGGACGAGCCTCCGCCTGCACGTCGACCACGCACAACTCGTTACGACACAAGGAGATCCACGATGACCACGCTCAAGCCCGGCAGCATCGTGCTCGGCAGCACACAGCCGGAAAAACTGCGCGAGTGGTACCTGAAAGTGCTCGCCCCCGAGCAAACAGGCAACGGCGAAGGCCCCATCAGACTCGACGGCTTCATCCTCGTCATCGAGGGGCGCGAGGACATCGAGGCGCGGAACCCGCAGCCGGGCCGCATCCTCGTGAACTTCCACGTCGACGACTTCGACGCGGCCGAGGCCCAGCTCAAGGCTGCCGGGGCCGGCTGGTCCCTGCCGGTCGCGGATCGGCCCGGCGGCCGGTTCGGCACGTTCGCCGACCCCGACGGCAACCTGCTCCAGATCATCCAGCTCAAGTAGCACGGGCGGCCGCGGCGCTAAACGCCACCTACTCGAACCGCGCCACCAGTTCCGGTTCCATGAACGTCGTGATGGACACGAGCTGCGTGGCATCCGTGGTCAGCACCGCCAGACCGAACGGCCGGTAAGGCTGACTGGTCGTGTCCCGGTAATAGGCCACCGCGGCGGGCTGGGCGTTCGCGGTCGTCGGGTGCATCCGGTAGTGCCCTGGCGCGGTGAGCACGTGCTCGGTGAAGAACGGCACGCACAGGCTTTTTCCGGACAGTGAAAGGCCTGTCGGCACGACGTCGAGCGTCGCGTCGTCGCGGAGCAGCCGGGTCAGGGCCGGGATGTCGGCGGCTTCGAAGGCCGCGATGTACTTCGCCAGCACCTCGCGCGCTTCGGGAGAGTCCGGCTCGGTGAGCTTCTCCGGCGTCGGAGCCAGCTCGTCGAGCCGGGCGCGGGCACGCTGCAGGGCGCTCTTGACCGCGGGCACCGTCGTGCCGAGGATCCCGGCGATCTCGGTGGCAGGCAAGGCGAGCACTTCCCGCAACAAGAACGCCGCCCGTTGCCGCGCCGGCAGGTACTGCAGGCTGGCGACCAGCGCGAGCCGCAGGCTCCACCGTTGCTCCGCGACCTGAGCCGGGTCGTCCGGGAACGGCTCGATCCACAACGGGGCGCTCGCGGACAGCGGCACGTCGGGATCCTCGCCCGGGGTGCCGAGCCCCGCCGGCAACACGCGACGGGCTCGGCCCTGCAACGCGGTGAGGCACAGGTTCGTGGCGATCCGGTACAACCACGTGCGCACGGACGAACGCCCTTCGAACGACGTGCGGCTACGCCAGGCGCGCAGGTAGGTCTCCTGCACCAGGTCCTCGGCCTCGTGCACGGAACCCAGCATGCGGTAGCACAACGCGACCAGATCCGGCCGGTACGCCTCGATGTCTCCCAGTGCTTCGGACAAAATCCCTCACCCGCGGACCGGCTGGTAGCGGAGCGAAACCAGGCCCGGATCGGCGCCGGGACCCGCGCTGATGAGCTCCCACGAGCCGCCCGCGCCGCCCGGCCGGTAGAACGTGTCCCCGTCGGGCACGAACACCGGCACGACGGTCAGCGTCAGCTCGTCGACCAGCTCCGCGTCGCACAGCGTCTGCCCGAACTGTCCGTGGCCGTAGACGACCAAGCCCCCACCCGCTTCCCGTTTCAGCGCGGCGACCGCCTCGACCACATCGTCCGTCACGACCGTGCTGTTCGTCCATTCCGGATCGCGCAGGGTCGACGAAAAGACGTACTTCGGCATGGTGTTGAGCCGGGCCGCGTACTCGCCGGGCACCTCGGGCCACTGCCGGGAGAAGATATCGTACGTCCGCCTGCCCATCAGCATCGCCGAGCTGTCGCGCAGCGCGGCGAGGGAGGCCGCCGCGCTTCCTTCGCCGAAGTACGGGCCGGCCCACTTGAGCGGTTCGCTGGTCACGCCGTTGAGCGACACCAGCGCGCTGAGCACCAGGCGCCGCGAGGTTCGCATCGTCATATCTGTTGGACTCCGCCCCGCGGAAAAAGGAATCGGTACCGCACCGGTTCAATCGCCCGCTCCGAGTTGTCTATCCGTGGCAACCAGCAGCAAGGAGCAGTCATGAGCGCCACGATCATCCAGTACCGGACCCGCCCGGAGGCGGCCGCCGAGAACCGCCGCCTAGTCGAAGCCGTGCTCCGGGAAGCCGCGCAGGCCGGCGGCATCCAGTACGCGGCCTTCCAGGACGGCGTCAACTTCGTGCACATCGTCGCCCAGCACGCCGAGGACAAACTGCAGCAGCTCGGTGCGTTCGCCGAGTTCCGGCTAGACCTCGATGCGCGGGTGGAACCCGGCAGCCGCACCGCCAGGAAGGTGGAAGTCCTGGGACTCGCGGTGCAGAGCAGTTTCGCCGCCGATTCCTCTTCGCGGGCAAACGAGTCTGAGCAGGTATGAAACTCAGCTACTACCTGCCCACCGGCACGACCCATGAGTTCGGCGGCTACACCGACCCGGCGGCGGCCTTCGCCAAGCTCGTCGAACTGGCCAAGGTCGCCGACGGATCGGGGTTCGCCACCATCTGGGCGCCCGACCATTTCATCCCGTTCGGCCCTTCGGGCTCGTACGTCTTCGAAGCCTGGACCACGCTGGCCGCACTGGCCCGCGAGACCGGCACGGCCCGGCTCGGCCAGCTGGTCACCGGTAACGGCTACCGGAACCCCGCCCTGCTCGCCAAGATGGCGTCCACATTGGACGTCATCTCCGGCGGCAGGCTGACCTTCGGTATCGGCGCCGGCTGGTACGAAGAGGAATACCGGGCCTTCGGCTACGACTTCCCCGGCGCCGGGGAACGCTTGCGGCGTTTGGAAGAGACGTTGCAGATCGCCGAGGCGATGTGGACCGGGAACCCCACCACGTTCGAGGGCAAGTATTTCCACACCGACGGGGCCATGAGTCTGCCCACCGGGATACAGCAACCACACCCGCCGGTGATGATCGCCGGGGGCGGCGAGAAGGTGACGCTCCGGCTCGTCGCACAGTACGGCGATCTGTGCAACGTGCAGGAACCGCCGGAGGACGTGCGCCGCAAGTACGGGATTTTGGCTCAGCACTGTGAAAAGCTGGGCCGCGACTACTCGACGATCACGAAGACGTCCACGTCGTACTGCATCATCGCCGACACCGACGAAGAGGCCCGCGCCGCCGTTCCGCCGTGGGCGCCGCTCGTGTTCCCTGGCGATCTCGCCGAATACGGGCTCGTCGGCACCGTCGAGACGATCCGCAAACGCCTCGACGGCTATCGGGAAGCCGGGGTGGACGAGCTGATCGTCGGGTTCCAGAACGCGCTCGACGCGGACACCTTGCGGACCTTCGCACAGGAATTCATCAGGAGTGAACAATGACCGTCTGGGTGGAAGGCGCGACCGGCAAGGCCGGCAAGCGCGTGGTGGCGGCACTGGCCGAGGCCGGGCTGAAGGTGCGTGCGGCCAGCCGGCATCCCGGCGCACCGGCCGGGAACGTGACCCCGGTCCGCTTCGACTGGTACGACGAGTCCACTTGGGACGAATCGCTCGCCGGGGCGGAAGCGCTGTTCCTCAAGGGGCTCGACTCCGACGAGAACGCCGCCGACCTGATGGCCCGGCTCATCAAGTCGGCGGCACAGGCGAACCGGGTGGTCCTGATGTCGCAACACGGCGTGGAAAGAAGCCCGGCGCACACACCGCGGGGCCGGGTGGAGCAGGCGGTGCGCGACTCCGGCCGCGACTGGACGATCCTGCGCCCGAACTGGCTGATGCAGAACTTCGACGAAGACGAGTACGTGTACGCGGCGGCGGTCCGCGAGGATGACGAAGTCGTCGCGGGCAGCGGCGATCACGTCGTATCCTTTGTGGACAGCAGGGACGTGGCCGATGCCGCGGCCGTGGTCCTGTCCCAGGACGGTCACCAAGGCCGGGACTACAACCTCACGGGCCCGGAAGCGTTGACCTATGGCCAGATCGCCGAGATCCTTGCGAAGGTTTCGGGACGACCGATCCGGCACGTCGACGCCGATCTCGCCCGGCATCGGGCGCATTTCGCGAAGTCGGGCCGGTCCGACGCCTGGGCCGACCACATGATGCAGCTGTTCGAACTGATCCGGGCCGACATCTTCGCCCCGGTGACCGACAGCGTCGAGCGGCTGACCGGGCACGCGCCGCGCACCTTCGAGGATTACGCCCGAGAGACCTTCGCGGCATGAACGTGGCACGGTAAACCGGGCTACCCGGGCAATGTCCCGGGTAGCCCGAAGGCCGGGAACAGGCTCTCGTCCAGGAAGACGACGATGCGGGACAACTGTCCACCGGCCCGTTCCAGTACGTGGATGCCGTGCGCGGCGAACGAACCGTCCGCCGCCAGGCTGTAGCTGCCCACCGCCGGGAGACCGTTGGCACTGGTGGGCAACGCCCGGCGCGGGCGGGTGAACACGCGCCGGATGTGGTGCTCCAGCACGGCCTCCCGGCCCAGATACCACAACGCGTTCGGCGGCATCTCGTACTCGACGTCCGAGCGCAGCAGGCCGGCCAGTCCGGCCGTGTCCGCGTCCTCGAACGCTTTCAGGTAGCGCCGCAGCAACTCCTGGTCGAGTCCCGCGTCCGCGGTCACGTCGTCTTCGACCGGCTGGTCCGCGGCCAGGGTGGCACGGGCCCGCTGTAGCGCGCTGCGCGCGGCCGCGGTGGTCATGCCCAGTGTCTCGGCCGCTTCCGGCGGCCGGAATCCCGCCACATCAACAAGAATGAGCACCGCGCGCTGCCGGGCGGGCAACCGCTGGAACGCGGCGACCACGGCGAGGCGCGTGCTGTCCCGAAGCGCCACCGCTGCCGCCGGGTCTGCCTCGACCGTCGGCAGCGGCCCGAGCCATGGCACGTCGTCGACTTTCGTGAGCACGTCGGCGGTTTCCGAGCCCGAGCCGAGGCCGGACGGGAGCACCCGCCGCTGGGCGCTTTTGAGCACGTTCAGACAGGAGTTGGTGGCGATCCGGTACAGCCAGGTGCGCAGGGAAGCCCGGCCGTCGAACCGGTCGTACGCCCGCCACGCGCGCAACAGCGTGTCCTGCACCAGATCTTCGGCGTCGTGGAAGGAACCCAGCATCCGGTAACAGTGCGCGAGCAGCTCGCGGCGATACGGATCCGCCAGCCGCCAGAACTCGTCCTCGGACACCGGGTGCCGCCCTTCTGTCTATTGTGGACTCAGTGGTGGTGGTGGTGGTGCGCGTGCGCCGATTCCGTGCCGTAGGTGTCGTGGTACGGGAACTGGTTGACGTACCGGCCCTGCCTGCCCAGCGGCGTCAGGTCCAGGTAATGGTATGTGCTGAGCAGGATCTCCGCGCCACGGCCGTAAGTGGTGTAGCTGTGGAACACGTCTTCGCCGTCACGAACGAAAACGCTCAGGCCGTGCGCGTCACCGTTGACGGCGTAGCCGAGGCCCTCCCGTTCCATCGTCTCCCTGTCCTTGTAGTTGTACTCGACGGGCGCGACCGCTTCGTCGTTGGTGACGTGGAAGTCGTAGTTGAAGTCGCTGCCTGCCGACGAGTACCAGGGCACCGTCCAGTCCATCCGCTTCCGCCAGTTCGCCAGCTTGGCGAACGGCGCACGCGAAACGAGCGCGAACGTGGTGTCGAGGCCGTGCAGGTGTTCCAGCCTGCCGATATTGTCGACCGCGTACGAGCAGCTCGGGCAGCCCTCGTCCCAGTCGGGATGGAACATGAAGTGGTAGACCACCAGCTGGCGGCGGCCCTCGAACAGATCGGCGAACCCGACCTCACCCTCGGTGCCGGCGAACTTGTAGTCCTTGTCGATCCGGACCATCGGCAGTTCCTGCCGCTGCGTGGTCAGCTCGTCCTGCGCCCGCATCAGCTCCTTCTCGCGCGCCAGCAGCTTCAGCCTCGCGGCCAGCCACTCGTCCCGGGACGCGACCTGTGGCAGAGTCACTTCTTCTCCTCATCCGTGGTGGTGATTCCGTGCGGTATGTAGAGGAGTCAGCGGCCCGGAATTCATCGGTCGCTGGGCCGTTCGGAGCACATTGTCCAGCGCGCGATCGCGGCACGGCTCAGACTCGGACGATGGTGGCGAAAACGTCGTACGAGTCCTCGCGGGTCCGCAACAGCAAGGTGGCGCAGGTGGCCGGGCGCGCCGGGATGGCGTGCTGGGGCTTGGTGCACCTGGTGGTCGCGTATCTCGCGGTGCAGGTGGCCTTCGGTGACAGCGGGCAGGAAGCGGACCAGCGCGGCGCGTTCGAGGAAATCGGCTCCAGCTCGGGCGGGCAGGTCGTACTGTGGGTGCTCGCGGTGGGACTCTTCGCGTTCGGGCTGTGGCAGTTTCTGCTTGCTGCCACCGGGTATGGCTGGGTGAGCAAGAAGGGCGAGCGCACCCGCAAGCGGATCGGTTCCGCCGTGCGGGGTGTAGCGGTGATCGCACTCGGCGTGACGGCGGTGCGGTTGGTGGTCGGCGGCGGTTCGGGGACCGGCGGCGACCAGACGCAGCAAGAGTTCACGGCGAAGCTGCTGTCCCTGCCCGCCGGCCCGTTCCTGGTGGCCGTCGCGGGGGCTGTCGTGCTCGGGGTCGCGATCGCGGCTGTGGTCAAGGGCGTGCGGAAGAGCTTCCTGGCCGACCTCGACATGTCAGACCTGCCGTCGGGCACCCGGTCCACCGTGACGTGGCTCGGCCGCGTCGGCTACATCGCGAAAGGCGTCGTGTTCGCCGTGATCGCGGTCCTGCTCGCGTACGCCGCCCTGCGGTCCGACGCGCGTGCAGCGGGCGGGCTCGACAAGGCGCTGCGAACGCTTGCGGCGCAACCGTTCGGTGTGGTGTTGCTCGTGGTTGTGGCACTCGGGCTGGCGGCGTTCGGCGTGTACTGCTTCGCCGCGGCGCGGGCGCACAAGAGTTAGCTCAGCGAAGCGAGCCGGGTTCGGGTCAAGGCATCTTTCCCGTCTTGACCCGAACCCGGAACCGCGAACACTCACGGATCGGGGCGGTGGTGGGGTGCACACAGCGCGCTCTGCGCGCGTCCGTTGCTGCCGCACCGCACCCCGCAAACGCAAACCGCAGCGAACTCACTCCGAAGAGTTCAACGCCTCAACCAACTCCGGCACGCTGTTCCCCGGCAGCGTCAGCTCCGTGCTGGTCCCCGGGTTGAAGCACAGCACGTGCTCCTCACTCGGCCAGTTCAGCAACAGCTCGACGAACGACACCTGCGTGCGCGGCGGCTCGGCCGGGGCGACGCGGTCGAGGATCGTGGTCGAGGAGAACACCGGGATCATCGGCGAGTCCACCGCGCCGAGCACGCGCCACGGGAAATCCGCCGACGCCGGGGTCGAGGAGGTCTCCGCGGTGGTCGGCACCACCACATCGGATTCCAGCAGGGCCAACAGGAAATCGTCGAAGTTCAGCTGTTCCACGGCGCGCGCCAGACGGCGCTCCAGCTCGTTGGCGGCGTCACCAAGCGGGGCCTGCGCGCGCTCGATGTCGCCGCCCAGCTCCGTCAGGCACATCCGGCGCACCTCGTCCAGCACGCCGTCGACCACGGTGTCCTGCACGTCCTGCACCGACATCAACGTCTGCCTGCCTTCGGCGACGTCGTCGACCTCGTCCGGCGAAAGCAGCACACCGATCGGCAGCGCGGGGTTGATCACCAGCTGCCTGCCCTGACCGGGATTGCGGGCCAGCACCTGGTCATACGTCAGCCGCTCGTGCCCGGTGGCCAGCCCGGAGAGCAGCCAGTAGAGCGAGACCTCCGAGGTGAACACCACGATGTTGTCCTCGCCGAACAACTGTTGCACGCCCTCGGGCAACTGCAGGCTGCCCTCCGGTGGCAGTTCCGGCACGAACAGCGGGGCCGAACGCACCAACCGCGCGTACGCCGCACTGTCACCGGCCTGCAGCGCGGTCATCATGTCCCGTTCGACCTGGTTGGCCGGCTGCCATCCACTGTCCACTTAAGGCTCCCTACTCTCGTCCGTCCCATTATCGCCGTCCCCCGGGCGCTCGACCCGCGGGTTCGGGTAGAGCAGCGGCGGCACGGGCCCGGCCGCGCCCGGCAGCGGGCGCTCCGCGGTCCCGATCTCGACCCCGGCCAGCTTGGCCAGCACGACGTCGGCGTAGTCCTGCGCCGTCGCCGCCAGCACCGGCAGCCTGCTCGCCGTGGGTACCACGCCCTGGCCGATCAGCCGCGAATACGCGGACGTCTGCGCGAGGGTATCCACCAGCGTTTCGAAATCGGCGAAAGCACCCGGCCCCAGGTACAGCGTCTGCTTACCGCCCTCGGCGTACAGCGCCCCGTAGACCTGGCGGTCGTCCAACATCCTGAGCAGGCTCGGCTCGCGGGTGATCTCGACGATCCGCGGGTCCAGCTCCAGCCCGGCCCGCATGGTCGCCCACTGCACGATCTCCGGTCTGCGCGGCAGCTGGGGCTCCGGTTCCCGGGTGGCCGTGATCAGCATGTCCCGGTTGGTCCGGCGGGTCACCGGGAGCAGTGTCTCCCGGCGGGTGGCCAGGTCCGGGCCGACCGCGCCCAGCGGCAACCCGGATTCCGACAGCACCGAATACCGGTACGGCCCGAAGCGGACCAGCGCCTCGCCGCCGGGGCCGTGTTTGGCGCGGGTCGTTTCGGCGATCCGGCGGTCCTCTTCGGTCTGCGGCTGCCAGTACTGCAACGGACCGTGCTCGACGGGCAACCCGTTGCGCACCAGCTCCGCGATGAACGCGCGTTCCACCGGTTCCGGCAGCCGTTCACCATCCGGGGTCTTCACGTCGTAGAGGTCGAGATCACCAGCGATGGGCAGCCTGCGCGTGCCGTCGATTTTGTACACCACACCGTCGGCGTCGACCCGGTACCGGCCGGACGCGAACAGCCCGCGCAGCTTCTCACTGGCGAACTCCGTGGCCCGCTGCGCGCGCCGTGCCTCGACGGCCGCCTGCATCAGCGGCGGGATGTCGGCGACCGGCCGCGGGTCGAAGAACCCGACCAGTCCGAGATGCTCGGGCTTGGCGCCGAGCAGCAGGTCGAGTTCGCCGATCGTCCTGGCCTTCATCTCCTCGGGCTTGCCGATCGCGCCGCGTTCCAGCCAGCGCCGCGCGGCAGGTCCCGGCGGACGGGCCTCGATGACGACACCGAACACGTTGGCCAGCTGCTTGAGAACTCGCTGGTGTGCAAGGGGAATGCCGAGGAAGTCCGACACGTCGCGGTGCACGATGGCCGGGGGCGCCAGCTTCTTCACGGCAGGCCACCGCACGCTGTCCAGCACGTCACGGCCCGGCCAGTGCCGGCTCGGGTACGGCGGCCTGCCGAGATCGGCCAGTTCGCGCGGCGTCGGGAACTCCGGCTCCCCGATGCGGTAAGTCCGTGACCGTAGAACCAGATGCTCGGCCTGCCGGCGCAGCACCGGGTCCGCCATGCCGGGCAACTGTTTCGCCAGCTCACCGAAAACCGCGTGGATCCGTTCTTCCGCATCCGGGTAACGCGCGAAGTCGTGCTGCCAGTCGAAGAAATCCCTGGCCTCCGGATACCCGGCGTACTCGCGTTCCAGCCGGTCGAACGCGGATTCCTGCAACCAGCGCGAAACGAATTCCGTGTACTCGGCGAAGAACTGCTCGCCGTCCACCCGCGGGTGGGAGATCTCCGCGTCGTGGTCGAAGGCGTACAACCGGGTGCCGTCGTGGCCCAGCACGCTGCTGACGTGCCCGACGCGGCCCAGCACCGGATGCCGGACCTCCAGCACGAACGCCACGTTCCCGAGCGACGCCCGGACCGCGTCGACCGTGATGGTCAGCCCGGCGAGCCGACGGTCGTCGAAGTGCCTGCGCAGTTCCGAGGCGACCGCGGCGACACCGAGTTCGAGCTCGGATTCGTTCAGCAGCACCAGGTCTCCCGCTTGCACCGGTTCCTCGATCGGCGCGCGCACCGGGCGGGGTTCCGGACCTTCGGCGAAGTAGCGGCCGACCAGCGCCAGGTCTTCGAGCCCCCGGCCGCGGTGCGTCCTGGACGACACCTGGTTGATCATCACCGACGTGTCGCGGACGAGGCCCGTCCCGCTCCGGGTCGGCTCCGTCGCCCGCGGCGGCTGAGGATCGCGCACCCACAGCAGGAAATCCAGCTGTTCGGTGGCGAACGGCGCGTCCGGGTCGTGCCGCGTCGGGCGGAGATCCAGTGCGGCGCCGGGCGGGTGCCCGAGCCCCGGATCACCCAGCTGGTGGGCGAACCCGGCCGTGACGACTTCGACGCCTTCGTACTGGCTCAGGCGCAGCGCGAGCGAGGAGGCGTACGCCCCCGGTTCGCGGCTGGCGCGGTCCGGGCCCGCGAGCACCAGCACCTTCGCCGCCGAATTGTCCACAATGGACTTGATCTGCCGCGACATCGCCGCCGTGCGAACGTCTTCCGGTTCGGCCGTCTCGAACGGGACCACCTCGATGCCCTTCGCCGCCATGGCCCGCGCGAACTGCTCGTCGTGCTGGTCGACCACGATGTGGCTGAACCCGGCCAGTTCCGTGGCCGGATCCGCGAGGTTCCGCCGGATCCGGGAATGCCTCGCGGCGTCGGTGAGCATAAGCACCCGCCGTTCCCCGGCCATCCCGGCGAAGTCGATGAGGACGGTCCGCGTCCGCAGGTACTCCTCCCGCAGCCCGGGCGAGCCCCAGACCGGGCGTGCCGGTGAGCCCGGCTCCGCCTGGCGGATCAGCTCGTCGAGCCCGGTCCACGTCCAGTCGCCGGGCAGCGCGAGGCCGAGGCCATCGAGCATCGCCTGGACCGCACGCTCATCGGCGGCGTCGTCGAGCGCCGGGCGCAGGGTCCGGACCGTGACCGGGTCGTACTTCCCGGTGATCTCGGCGAAGCGCAGGTAGGCCCGGCCGATCCGCCGGGTGTGCGCGGTCATCAGGCGGGTGAAGTGCTGGGCCAGGAAGATCCGGTCGGCCTGCATCGCCCTCGTGTCGTAGGCGAGCCGTTGCTCGGCGAGCATGCGGGTGATCCACTCGCCGCCGCGGAACCAGGGGTCTGCCAGGAACTTGGTCGCCGCGGAAACCGAGCCGGCGCCGAGCTGCATGCCGAACACGGCCAGGCCCGCGCCATCGGTCACCAGGTCCGCGGCGCCGAGGCTCACCACCCGGCCCACGTTGCCGTCGCCGACGTCTTCGAGCAGGTACACCGGCGACGCCGGGAAGCCCGTCGCCCCGTTGTGCTCCAGCCCGACCTCGACCTTCAGCAGATCGATCAGCGTTTCGACGTCGTGCCCGTACCCGTACAGGTTGGCATCGGCCCGCATGGTGGACCGGCGGAGTCCCGTCGGCACGCCTTGCGCGCCGGGCAGCAGGCGCAGCACCAGGTGCTGCCGGTGCCTGCCCCGGATCTTCGCCCCGGCCTCCCACGGACCCGGGTGCCCGACGCGGTCGAGGTAGAGCTGGTACTCGCCGTGCCCCAGTTTGCGGACCGCCGCCAGGTGCGGGATGCGGGCCACCAGCTCGCCGCTGTCCACCATCCGCTCGAAATCGCGGATCAGGCGGCCCGGGTCCGAAACGTCCGCGTTCAGGCCGGCCAGCAATGCCGCCAGCTCGTGGCGTTTGTCCGTGTCCACCGTCCGGTCGAGCTCTCGCGCGATCGCGTCGAGCACGTCCTGTTCGAGACGGCCCACTTCCTCGGCCGCGTGCCGGATCGAGTCGTCCATCGCCAGTGGCGTGGGGATCGTCCGCGGGTTCGTGCTCATCGCCTTCTTGGTGGCCACCTCGAGCGCGCCCTTCGCGAGCACGCCCCGCATCGCCCCGTCGCCGGTCGCGGCGGCCATGTCCAGCACGTTCTGCGCGGCGAGGACATGCTCGCCCTGCACCTCGTTCACCGTCGCGTTGACCGCGCCGTCACCGATCGCGGTGGCGGCGGTACCGGCGCCCAGCTGCCCCATGGAACGGCTGCGCAGCGTCCGCATGCGCTCCAGCACATCGACGAGGTGGTGTTGCAGCAGCTCGTCCAGCTTCGCGACGGGCAGGGTGCCGGCCCATTCCTCGGGGACCAGCTCGGTGTACTCCCGGATCTCGGTCCGGCCCTCCTTGTGGATCAGGCGCTGGGTCGTCGCCGGGGCGAACGTCCGGGCCAGGCCACGGCCGACCCGGTACCTGATCCGCACCGTGGCGGGGAGTTTCGGTTGGGAGCGCCGGTGTTCCGGGGTGATCTCCAGTACGAAACCGTTCTCGACCGTGTGCACGGCCGCGTCGCGTACCCCGCGCACCCGCAGCGCCCTGGCCCGCGCCGCGTCCACCACGAACTCGAGCATGCCTTCCGGATCACCCGGCACGAGTTCGGCCGCCGGCTCGCCGGCATTCCGGCGGACTTCCACGCCGATCGCGCCGGCGATGCGGGCCACGTTGGTCAGCAGCTCCAGCGACCGCTCGCCGTGCGCGCGGAAGGTCTGCACGTTCGTGGGCATGTCGTGGCCCATCCGGTCGCGCTCGGAAGCCGTTTTGAGACTGATCTCGGCCCATTGCGCGTTGTGGTTGACGAACTCGGCGCCGAGCCTCGCCGCCCGGCCGCCGCCCCCGATGGCGAGCAGCGGAGCGATTTGCGCCGGGACGCCGGTGGCCAGTGCGAAGCCGATCGACGCGGCCGCGTCGAGGGGCCACATGCCGAGATACTGCCGCGCGTAGGCGCCCAGCGGTTGCTGCAGCCACACGTTGAACCCGGCCGAGACGGCGGCGACGGCCTGTTCGGCCAGCCGTTCGGCCATCAGTTCCTCGCCGGCGGCGAAAAGGTTGGGCGAGAGCCCGATTCGGTACCACTGCTTGCGTTCCGCCGCGACGGCCGCGGCGATGTGCTGGTGCGAGTGTGCCTGCCTGCCCAGGGTCAGGTTGAGGAAGAGGGTCTCGCCGCGGCCCAGTCCGCGGCCGTCGCCGAGCACGATCCGGATGGTGCCGAAGTCGTGATCCCATGCTCCGCCGCGCTCGATCCCGCCCTCGCCGGGCCGCAGCCACCCGGCTTCGCTGATGTTCGCCACGATCTCCTTCAAGCCGCTGCCGGGCACCAGGCCGGCAGGCACCTCGTTGCGCGCGAACAGTTCCGCGAGTTCCTCGCCGAGCCGGATGGCGCGGGCGCGGAACTCCTCGATCTCGGTGGCGGAGAGCACCACCGGCGCTTCGGGTGCGGGAAACCGGCGCACCGGCACACCCAGGACCCCGCCCAGTCCCGCCTGCGCCTCGGCCAGGTCGTGTTCGCCCTGGGCCAGCCTCCGCACCGACGGGTCCTGCCCGCCTCGCGTCACCGACTGCTGGCGGACCAGCTCGTTGTTCGCCGTGATGGCGTGGCTGTAGTAAATGTAGTTCAGCGCCCAAGACAGCAGGGAACCCCAGACGTAGGCGACCGCGCGGCTGGCCAGGAACGCCCCGTCCAGCGGCATTCCCGCCGCGAACGAGATGAGGCTGCCCACGGTCAGGCCGCCCGCGCTGCCGGCGTGCACGAGCGCCGAGCTGCGCACGAAGTTCGTCCGCGGCGGTGAGGACGAACGCCACTGCTCGATGTCGGCCCGCAGCAGCGGCGGCAGATCACGCAGCACCTCCTCCCTGGTCGCGTAGCGCCGCACCTCGTAGATGACCTGGGTGCCCGCCACCCAGCCGCCGTGCAGCAGGTCCGGGCCCGCGAACCGGGCGGGCCGGACCGCCACGTCTTGTGCCAGGTCGTCGGCCTCGCGGAAGTGGACGGTGAAACCGCTGCGCAGCAACGGGATCCCCTTGCCGTCGTCGCCGGTCGACCACCAGTCGACCGACAGCACGCCGTGGAAGAGCTTCTGCGCCGTTTCGTCCGGGGACAGCGCGGGTTCCGCGTCCAGCTCGGCGTTGAGCAGCCGGATCGGCAGCTCCGTGGTCTGGGTGACGCGCACCGAGTGGATCCGGTCGCCGTGCACGCCGTGGAACGTCGGGTCCGCCAGGTCGACGTTTCTGGCCACCCACAACGCATGCACGACACCGGGCTTGGTGCTGTGCTCGGCCGCGCGCAGCTCGGCCAGCAGTGCCAGCGCCTGTTCCCGGCCCGGTCCGGGGAAATGCCGCAGCACCATGCCGGAAAGCCACTCGAACCGTTGCTCCGCACCGTCGAGGGCTTCGTGCATGCTCCGCTGCACCAGCTCGCTCAGTTGTACGCGGAGCTGCCACCGCTCACCGTTGGCCGCCGGGGTGTCCGCCGCGAGCGCGAAGTACCGATCGGTCAGCCGCAGCAGGTGCTCGATGGTGGCGAGGTCCTGTGGGCTGGTGGCGCCGAAGGCGGGGCCGCGGCCCGGCTTGGGATCGGCCTGCAGGAACGGCGGCCGGTCCCCCACGGGCACTTCGTCGCGGATTGCCAGCAGCGGGTGCGTCTGCCTTGCTTCCGCCGCGGCTTCGGTCTCTTCGGCCAGCTGCCTCATGGCGGCGTCGAAATCCCCGTGCAGCTCCTCGATCCGGCGCATGGTGGAAACGAGCGCGCGGTGCAGAGTGTCGACCGCACGCCCGGCCTCGTCGGCGGTGATCCGGATGCCGGCGACGACGAAAACGCCGCCGCTTCGCTCGGCGTTCGCCGAGTCCGTGGCGGCCTTGCTCCAGAACGCCGCCATGCCGAGGAGTTCGCCGACCTCGGTGACGTAGGCGTTCAGTTCGGACCAGCCTGCGGCCGCACGTTCGAGCGCGATACTCAGCCTGCCGTACTCCGCGGCCAGTTCTCGTTGCAGGGACTCGAAACCCGCGCTGACGGGGCCCTCGTGCGCCGCCGCGAGACTGCTCACCAGACCGGCCGCCTCCTCGAGGCGCGCCCCGATCTCGCCGAACAGGCCGAGCGTCTCCCGGACCGCGTCGTCCGATCCCGCGGCACCGTCGGCCAGCACCTCGCGCAACTCCGCGGCCAGCCGGTTCAGCTCGGCCAGGTCGCGCACCACCTGCCGGTCGGGCCGGAATCGCCCGGCCGCGCCCCCCGCGTCGGCGAGGGTCTCCGGCCGGTAGCCGGGCCGCGCGGGGACGATGGCGGGCAACGGTTCCGGTTGCAGCTCCGCCTCGATGTCCAGGTCGGCGAAGCCGTGGGTGACGGCCGCATCCGGCAACTGCCCCACCACCCAGGCCGCGATCCGCACCCCGTGGACGTGCACCGCGGCCTGGATCAGCGGGTGGAACTCGGCGGGCAGATCGGCTTTGGCCGGGTTCCGCGGTGGCGCACCGTGGTAGTAGCGGTCGACGATCAGCCGTGCCGTGCGGGCGACGCGCAGCGCGTCCACTTCGGACAGTGCGGCGAGTTCGGCAACGTGCACGTCCAGGTCGAGTCCGACCGGGTTGAGCACGAAAACGTCGCGCAGCCAGGCCGGATTGCCGATGAGGAAGGCACGCCGGCGATCCGGGCCGGTGATCCCGCGTTCGGTCATCAGCTCCGCCGCCGCCCGGAGCCGCGCCAGGTCGGCCGGCGAGATCAGCGTGGGCAGCCGGGCCCGGTCCAATAGCTCCGCGAACTCCTCCATCGAGTCGGAGCCGAACCCGAACCAGGCCGCGACCTCGGCGCGAGCCAGGTCCTCCGGGGAGGCGAGGGTGGGTTCCGGCTCCGGGGCGGGAGGTTCGGGCCCCTCGGGGAAGAACCGGGCGACCATCGCCAGGTTCTCCACCCCGGCCCGGCGCGTCATGGGAGCCACCGGGTTGATGCCGGGACCTCGCTCCGGCCGCGGCACGGCCGGTCCGGGAGTGGTGGGCTTCGGGGACACCGGCCGGGTGCCCCGCCCACCGCGCCGCTCGGTACCGAGGTGCACGACGACATCCATCCGATGCCCGGGGAACGGCGCGTTCGCGTCGTGCCAGGACTCGCGCAGATCCACGGCGAACGCATCGGTGAGCCCGGCCAGCGCCGCGGCTTCGTCCAGCACCTTGTGCGCACCGGGGCCGACGAAGGCAACGGTGCGCACGCCGATGTGTTCGTACCCGGTCAGCCGCAAGGCCAGCGAGTTCTCGTACCCGGCCTGATCCCGGCTCACCCGGCCGGTGTCGGCCAGCACGAACACCTTCGCGCCGGAACCGTCCACAAGGGACCGGATCTTCCTGGCCACGGCCGCGGTACGGGCGCCAGGGACCGCCTCCCCGCCGAGCGCGACGACGCGGATCCCGGCCGCCCGCACCGCCTCGGCGAGCGCCAGGTGCTCCGGCGTGTCGCCGTCCAGCCCGAAATGCGTGAAACCGTCCTGCAGCAACACTTCCGGATGCTCCGCCAGATACCGCAGCGCCGAGGGCCCCGCCTGGTCCGCCCCCGCCAGCACCACCCGGTCGTCGGCGAACAGCTCGGTGTCGAAGACCGGGCGCGCCTTGTCACCGAGGTACCGGGTCAGGCGGCCGGCCGAGCCCCAGACCGGCTGAGCCCGCGAGCCGAGCTCGGCACCACGGACGAGGGCGTCGACGTCCGCCCACGTGAACCCGGGCGGCAGCGCACCGAAGTCGAGGCCGTAGGCGCGGAACAGCTCGGGCAGGAAGAACTCGCCGGTCGTCTCCTCGAGCGCGGCACGCAGGATCTCGACCGTCACCGGGTCGTACCGGCCGGTGATTTCGGCACGGCGCAGGTGTGCCGCGGACAGCATCCGGTTGTAGTCGTCGAAGGCGCTGCCGATGTACTGCGCGAGCCTGTCCCGGTCGTCGGACAACCCGGCCATGTCGTAGAACAGCCGCTTCCTGGTCTGGACGATCTTCAGGAAGTCGCCCCGGCGGAACCACGAACTCGCCTTGGTGTTCACCAGAGTGGACAGTGCGCCGCTGCTGGTCTGCGCACCGATGTCGAACAGGTTCGCCGTGCCGGCGGCCACCTGGGTGCTGCTCCGGCTGAGCACCCCGCCCAGGTTGCCGTCTCCGATCTCCTCCAGCGCGAAGATCCGGCCGTCGGGCAGCCCGGTGGAGCCGTTGTGCGTGATCCCGACCTCGGCGGCCAGCAACTCGATGAACTCCTCGAGGTCACCACCGAAACCGAGGTAGTCGGCCTCGAACCACGAGCGGCTCATGACCACCGGCCTGCCCGGGATCTCGGGGAGCAGCCGCAGCATCAGGTGCTGCCGGTGCAAGCCCGTCCACTTCGCCTTGAGCTCGTACGGGCCCGCGTCGGCGGCCTTGTCGATGTAGAGCTCGTACTCGCCGTGACCGACCTTGTGGATCATCGCCAGGTGCGGGATGCGTTCGGCGAGTTCGCCGGAGGCCACGAGCTGGTCGAACCGCTTGATCATCCGCTCCGGGTCGGGCAGAGGCTCTTCCAGCGTGGCCAGCAACTCCTCGAGTTCCCGCCGCTGCACGGGATCGGTGGCCCGGCCGAGATCGGCACGGATGCTCTCCCGGAGCTCGGCGTCCAGCGCTCGCAACCGGTTGGCGCCCATCCGGGTCCAGTCGTCCATCACCCGGGGCGTGGGAGCGTCCTCGGGAAGGCCCTTCAGGTTGTTCTGCGTCTGGCGTTCGAGATTGCCGCGTTCGCCGAAGGCACCCATCACGGCGTCCCCGGTCTTGGTCGCGACACCGAGCACTTCCGACGCCGCCGCGTCCGGGTTGTGCTGGGCCAGGCTGGTGACGGTGTTGACGACACCGCCGCCGACCGCCCGGTTGACGGCGTTGATGGCGAGCTGGCTGGTCTCCCGGCGGTGTGTGGTGCGCGAGCGCAGGATGGAGTCGCCGACGTGCTCGTTGACCCATTCCCGCAGTTCGCGGACCGTCATCCGGGTTCCCGGCGGTACCAGCACGGTGAACTGGCGGAGGTCGTACCACCTGTCCTTGGCGATGACACCCTGGGTGAGCCGCGGCGACAGGCCGGGGAAACTGTCGTCGATCTTGACCTCGAACCGGAGTTTCCCGGGCAGTTTCGGTTGCGGGATGCGGTTTTTCGCCGAAATCTCGACCACGGCCACGCGCACCGTGCCCTTGGTTTCGTCCTTCGGGTCCACCGGTACTTCGGAGAACTCCACCTCGGCTTCGCGGACGTCGGACTCGCGCCGGGCCCGATCGCGGATCTGCTCCAGGACGAGCCGCTCCAGCTCCTCCGCGGTTTCCGGCACCCGCTCGTCGGCAGGCTCCGGCGCGTCGTCGAAGCGCCGGACCTCCGCGCGCAACCGGTCGGTCGTCTCCACCGGCACCCGGATCGTGCCCAGTGAGCGCCTGGCCAGCCGGAGCGATTCGGCGGGGGTGGTGACCATGCCGAAGTTCAGCAGCTCGCGGATGTTGTCGCGTTTGACCGCCGCGGCGAGCTGCGAGTACTTGAAGTTGATGTACTGGGCCAGCAACAGACCGCCGCGGGAACCGAGACTGATGCCCAGCAGCGGCGCGATCTGCCACCTGGTGTGTGCCAGTTCCGCGAACGCGATGCTCACCCCCGCGTCCATCGGGGCCATGCCGTAGTACTGCTTGAGGTAGGTCGGCACCGGGTTCTGCAGCCAAAGCCGGTAACCGGCCTGCACGCTCGCCACGACCTGCGAGGTCAGCTCACCCAGCTGCGTCGCCCCGTCGGCCTGGAACAGGTTCGGGGCGAGGCCGATGCGGTACCGCTGGGTGTTCGCCGGAATGTCGCCGCCGGTGGTCTTGTAGTACGAGTGCGCCTGGCTGCCCAGCGTGAGCCGGAGGTACAGGATCTCGTTGTCGCCGAGGTGCACCTTCTTCTTCGGGTCGGACGTGTCGTAGCCGCTGCCCAGTTTGACGCGGACCGTGCCGAAGTCGTGTTCGACCAGGCCGTCGGCTTGCGACTCGCCCTCGCCCGGCGGCAGCCAGTCGGCCTCGACAATGCCGCCGACCACCTTCTGCAGGGCGTCGCCGGGCACCAGTTCCGGCGGTACCACGCGGTTGCGGAGCTGCTCGACGAGTGCCTCGCCCAGTTCCGCCACGCGCAGGCCGAACTGTTCGATCTCGACGTCGGTCAGGTGCAGCTTGGGCTCGGCAGCGGGCGCTTCCTGCTGCTCGACGTGCAGCAACTGCGCGAGCGGAGCCTGCTTACCGGTCACCTCGTGCGCGCCCTGGGTCAGCTCGTCCACCGACGGGCCCTGGCCACCGCGCTCGGCCGCCCGCAACCGCAGCAGTGCGTTGTTCTCGCCCAGCACGTGGTTGAAGATGATGAAGTTCATCGCCCAGGACCACGCCGAGCCCCACAGGTACGCGACCGCCCGCGAGACGAGGAACGGAGCGCTGAGCCCCATTCCGAGGCCGAGCGTGATCAAGCTGCCCACGGTGAGGCCGCCGGCGCTGCCGAGATGGGTCCACACCGTGTTCTTGACGTAGGCCTTGACCGGTGGCGAGGAGGACCGCCATTTGACGATGTCCCCCAGCAGCAACGGTTTCAGCGCCTCGTGCACCTCCTCCCTCGTCGCGTCGCGGCGCACCTCGTAGATGACCTGGGTGCCCTCGACCCGGCCGTCGTTGAGCTTGTCCGGCCCCGCATACTCGGCGTGCCGCACCGCGGGCCCCGGCTCGTCGGTGACCCGGAGCTGCACGGTGAACCCGTGCCGGAAGAGGCGGCCACCCAACGACTTCTTCGCGCCGGACCACCAGTCGATCTTCAGCACGCGGTGGAAGGCCTTTTCGCGCGCATCGACCGCGGGCGGGGGACGGTGCTGGCCGACGCCGAAACTGAGCCGCTCGATGGGGAATTCCGTCGTCTGCTTGACGACGACGTGGTAAATCCGGTCGCCGTAGGCGCCGATGGTCGAGGCGTCGCCCAGTTCCTCGTTCTTGAACACCGACAGCGCATTGACCAGCCCGGGCGCGACGTTGTGCTCCGCCGAGCGCAACCGGGCCAGCAGCCGCAGCGCGCGCAATCTGTTGTGCCCGCGGAACTCCGGCACGGCGAACACGGTCTTGGTGAGCCAGCGGAACCGCCTGTCGGCCCCGTCGAGGCCCTCGTTCATGCTCTCCTGCACGAGATCGCGCAGCTGCCCGTAGAGCTGGAACAGCTCGTTCGCGGCGAGCTGCTCCTCGCGCCGGCCGGGGCGGGAGCCCAGCCAGTCGAAGACTTCCCTGGGATCACCGGGAAAACCCCGTGCCTGGAGCAGGTCGGTGAGCGCGAGGTAGCGGTCGGACAGCCGGAGCAGGTGGCTGATCGTCTCCCGGTCCCGGTCGCTCATCTCCGCCGGTTTGGGGCCGGCGCCGGGTTTCGGATCGGGGCGAAGGTACCGCTCGCGGTCGGCTTCGACGTCGATCTTGTCGCCTTCATAGGCCAGCAACGGATGATTCGCCCGCGCCCTGGTCATCGCGTCGGTTTCGGCGGCCAGCCGGCGCAGCGCGTAGTCCAGATCCCCGTGCAGCTGCTCGATCCTCGTCAGCAGCGCCTCGAGGTCCTCCCGGCCCGCGGCGGCCTGTTCGGTCGCCTGTGCGGCGGTGATCCGCTCGCCTTCGAGTTCGTAGAACCCGCCACTGCGCTCCGCGTTGGCCGCGTCCGCCGCCGCCTTCTGCCAGAACACGGCCTCGGTGAAGGCGGAGCCGAGCTGCTCGACGTACTCGTTCAGATCCGCCCAGCGGCCGGTCACCTCGCGCAGCACCAAGCCGAGGCGCAGGTACTCGACGACCAGTTCTTCTTGCAGGGCGGTGAAACCACGGGTGTTCGGGGTTCCGTAGCCCAGGGTCAGCTGGTCCACCGCTTCGCCGAGTTCGGCCGCCCGCGCCCCGACCGCCGCGAACAGTTCGAGGGTGACCGGGATCAGCTCGTCCGCCTCGGCTCCTGCCCTCGGCAGCGCGTCCAGCCCCTGGGTCAACGCCGCCGCCAGCTCGCCGAGCTCGGTCAGCTGACGCATGAGCTGCCGGTCCGGCCGGAACTCCGCGAGCGCCCCGCGCGCGTCCCGCGGTGCTTCCGGTGCGTAGTCGGGCCGTTCCGGGATCATCGGCAGCTCACCGATGTCCAGCTCCGCGACGACGTCCAGATCCGCGAACCCCTCGGTGACGTTGGCGCCCGGCAGCTGCCCCACGAACCAGGCCGCCGTCTTCGGACCGTGGACGTACAGCACTGCCCGCACCTGTTCGAGCAGCTCGGTCGACAGCGTGATCTGGTCAGGGCCGGGCTCGCCGGCCGGCACCCCCTGGAAGTACCGCTCGATGATCAGCCAGGCGGTGCGCGTGTTCCGGAATTCGTCCTGTGCGGGCAGTTCCGCCAGCAGTCCGGCGTAGTCGTCGACGTTCAGGTCGAACGGGCGCAGCCGGAAGGCGTCGCGCAACCGGCCGGCCGTGACGAACTCGCGCCGCTGCGCGCCTTCGACGAGACCGCGTTCCGTCAACAAGTAGTCGGCGTAGTCGCGCAGCCGGCCGAGGTCGCCCGGAGACAGGGTGAGCGGAACACCGGCCTGCCGCAGCAACGCGATGAACTCGTGCATGCCCTCCGCGTCGTAGCCGAACCAGGCGGCGACTTCCTGGCGCAGCAACGCTTCGGGCGACGGGCCGCGGGCCTCCGCGACATCGCCGGGTGTCCAGCGGTTCAGGGTGAACGGGTCGGCCCGGCCATACTCGGCGACGGCCTGGTCCGTGCCAGGGGCGGGCTCGGCGGGCGCGGGTGTGGTCGCCTTTCCGCCGGTCTCCTGGACTTCCGGGTGGATCAACGCGAACCGCTCCGGCAGCCGCTCCAGCAGTTCTTCGTAGGAGATCGTGGTGTTGACCGGCGGCTTGAGGGTGAGCCTGAGCCGCCCGTCCTCGATCACCGGCACCATGGCGATCTCGGTGCCCTGCACGAATGCCGGGAGCCGTTCGGCCGCGAGCCTGCGAAGCAGGGTTTCCGCTTCCGCCGCGGTCAGCTTGCCGGTGGTGACCGCGCGCCTGCCGGAGAAGAACTCCAGCATCCCCTTCGGAGTCCCGACCGCCGCGTTGAGCTCCGGCGCACGCAGCTCCAGCGCGGACTGCACCTTGCCCGCCAACCGCATCCAGTGCGGGGCCGCCACGGCGTCGTCGTCGGCCCAGACCGGCAGCTCGCCGGAGGTGAGCACCGGGATCGGCGCCGGCTCACCGTCGCCGACCGCCGGTTCGTGCACCGTCACCAGGTAGCGGCCTTGCTCGTGCACCGCGAAGTCGCCCAGCAGCGCCCGCATCCATTCGGGACGGGTCGCACCCAGCGCCCACAGGGTCTCGAACGCCAGCGGGCTGCGCACCTGTCCGGCACCGATCCCTTCCACCGCAAGGGATCCGTCGAACTCGGCGGTTTCCCACTGCAGTACCGACCACGGCTCACGGTCGAACCGGAACCGCACCTCGGCCGGCTCGTCGGTGGTCACTATGCCGAGCCCGAGTTGCCATCGCTTCGCCAGCAACGTCTCCGCGGACACGTTCAGCCACGCCGCGGTCGCGTCGAGCGCGCGCAAGGCACGCCGGAGCGCCTGCCCGCCGTCGGCGAGGCCGATCGTTTCGCCCATGGCACGCAACTGCATCCGGGCACGCGAGTCATCGAGTCCGTAGTACCGGTCCACCAGGTCCGGCGGGAACTCGCCGAGGGGCCGCAACCGCTGCCGGAGGTCCGCCGACGGCACCGCGTTCCGGTACGCGGCGGGCATCGGCCGGGACCTGAGCGGGCTGACCGGCTTGCCGGCCAGCGGAACGGGGTTGCGCAGCTCGTCCAGGATCAGCACGTCGAGCGCCTCGACGTCGTCGGTGTACAGCGGCGCGTCCCCTGTCCGGCCGGTCACCGGGTCGGCGAACACCAGCGCGTCGTCGCCCAGCCTTGCCACAGTGGTGACGAACGGCGCTTCGCCCGCGCGGTGCACGATGACGAAGGCGAACGACGGCCGGTCCGCACCGCGGAGCGCGTCCACAATGGACTCGTATCCCCCCGCCACGTCACCGGAACTGCTCGCGGCGCGCTGGAAAATACCGCCCAGGTCTTCGATCCGGCCGAAGTCGCGGGTGGGATCGGCCGGGCGGAGCGCCGCGACGGTGTGCGCGTCGAGCATCAGGCTGTCGAACAACACCATCGCCGCGTCGACGTCATCGGCACGCAGGAACGACAGGTGGTGACCGGCGAGCCGGACCAGCGCCTCGACGCTTTCCGCCCGTTCCATGGCACTGCGGACCAGATACTCGTGCGCGGAGTCCGGCGGCACGAGTTCGGCACCGCGCGTGACGTGTGCGCGCTCGAACGGCACCCGCGGCAGCGCGGGAAGTTCGACCGGCGCGGTCGCCAGCCCGGACAGCGCTACCAGCGCCCGCGCCGCCGGGGTGAGTCGTGCCGACAGCGCGGCTTCGCGGTCGCGGTCGTCCGAGGGCAGGTAGTTTTCCGCCTGCTCGATGAATTCCCGGCGCAGCGCGTCGAGCTCGTCCGATCGCGAACGCAGCGCCGCCACGTACTCGGCGGCGATGCGGTTCAGCAGCATCAGGCCGCCTGCGGTGTGCGCGTTGTGCACCCCGCGCCGGTCGCGGACGCGGCCGAACTCGAACTCCGCCCGGCCGAGTTCGTACGCGATCGCGCGCTGGGCGGCGGCCTTGCCGATGCCGCGTGGCAGCAGCACACTGATGCGCCCGGCGGTCACGATGTGCGTGCTCGTGCCGGCGTCGACCAGGTGCGGCGCGACCGGGATCACCCGAACCCGCCTGTCCTGGAACGTCAGCTCGAAGTCGACCTGCTCGGGCAGCTCGCGGGCGAACTCCCAGAGCGCCGTTTCGCCGTCGGCCGCGGAGTTCACCGCCGGCTCGGCCGGCACAGCCTTGCCGGCGGTGATGAGCACCGGACCGTCTCCGGTCGCGGTGAACTCCGTCATGCCACCGGCTTCCAGCAGCTCGCGTAACCGGTCCACCGGTGCGCTGCGGCCGGTGGACAGCCGAAGCGTGGTGCCGGCGGGCAGCCCCTCGGCGAGCCGCGTCAGCGCCGAAGGCAGGCCGGCGGTGAGCACCGTGTGATCCCATCCGGTCAGCACCAGTTCGACCGGCCGTCCCGTGCCCAGTTCGCCCTCGACGGCGTCGCGCAACCCGCGCCGGATCTCGTTTTCGGTCGCCTGCACCAGTTCTCGCCGGTCCCGCGACAACCCGCCGCGCCGCTGCTCCTGTCCGATGCGCAACAGCAGTTCGCCCAGCGCCTCCCGGGTGGCGCCGGCCGGAGTCGCGGACGTCCGGATCACCGCGAGCGTCCCGTTGGGCAGCGAACGGTCCAGCTCCACCCGTTCCGCGCCGGCCAGGAACGCCAGCGCCGCCAGATCGGCGAGCTGCGCCGGGCCCGGCTCGCCGGCCACGGTGACCAGTGTCGTCCTCGGCGCGTCCCGCAGCAGGTCGAAAACCAGCCGCACGGCGGCGACCGGGTCGAAGGTGCCCCGCTCGTCAAGCGCGCTGGCCAGGACGGGATCCCCGTACCAGCGCGTGACGATCGTGTTTCCGCGGATGGTGGCCGGCAGCACGTCCAGCCGGCGCACGCTCGCCACCAGATCGCCGTCGACGACCGTGATCTGCTCGAAGAACCGGTGCAGCTGCTGTTCGAGCGCGGCCACCCGGTCCGGCGCCGGCGTCCGGATGACGAGGCGCCCGTTGAAGCCGAGCACCTGCCAGGCCTCGTGGATCCGGTCGGTGACGCTCCCGGTCGCGGGGTCCGGTTCCAGTTGCTCGAACACGACCTCGCCGAATGGCTTGCCCACCCCGGGCCACGGCAGGTCCATCGTGGCGGTGCCGACCGTGAGCGTCGGCGCACCGGTGACCGGGCGCCCGTGGAAAACCCGTTCGTAGCGGACGACTTCCGGCGTCTGCAGCGCGGCGGTACCGAGCAGTCCGAGTGCGGCGATCTCCGCGGGTGCCGGATAGGCGTCGGCGCCGAACGGGTTGTGCTCCGCATCGCTCGCCAATCGCGACGCGGTCCGCAGGACATCGGTCAGCCGGTTCGCGAGCAGCAGGCCGGTCAGGCCGGCGTCGCCGTACTTCGCGCCCAGCTGTGCGATTCCTTGCCGCGCCTGCCTGATCCGCAGCGGGAAGTTGCTCCACATCGCCGTGTGGTCGAATCGGCGGGCCGCGGACCGGTCGTTCTCGGTTTCGATGCGGTGGGCCGCCATCCCCGCGATGACCTGCTCCGCGTCCTGGCGGCCACGCTCGTCCAGCGCCCAGCCGAAGTTCGCGCCCGCCAGCGCCTTCCGTGCGTCGCCCCGGGCTTGCACGACCAGGTGAGTCAGACCGGACTCGCGGTAGAACGCATCCCAGTGTGAGGTGATCGCGACCAGGATTTCGCCCGGCAGGTTCGGAAGTTCGGCGTGCTCGGCCCACACGTTGCCGTCCGCGTCCCGGAAGAACAGGTGCAGGCCGTCGCCGATGACGGTGCCGTCGGCGGTGGTGTAGCGCAGCCGCACTCCCATCACCCGTGCGCCTTCGGCGAAATCGCCTGCCGGGAAGTCCGGGATCGCCTCGGTGGCCCGGATCCGGATTCCGTCGAACTCCGATCCGTCGAGGCGGGCGTTGACGCTGTCGACGACCTGCTCGGCGGGCGGCCACCCTTCGGCGGGCACGAAATCGGAGGCCAGGAGCGCCGAACGCGGTGCCGCGGCGGGCTGCGGCGGCCTGGCCAGGTGCACGAGATAGTCGGCCGTTCGCATGAACGGCACCCCGGGGTCCGTCTCGGGCAGGGTGAGATCCACGGCGAAGGTGGTGTTGTCCAGGCCTGCCAACGAAGTCGCCTGCCGGACCGTGACCTGTTCCTCGGTCGCCTCGGCGTAGCGGACGGTGACGGAACGGATGCCGTTGCCGGCGGCGAGTCCGTAGGCGAGCGACGTGATGGACAGGGCCCCGGCGCTTTGGGCAGTCCGCCCGGCGTCGGCGAGCACCGCCACCTTGGCGCCCGGCTCACGGAGGATGTCCGCGATCTGGCCGGCCATGATGCCGCGCACCGTCTCGCGGTTGACGAACTCGCCGGGCGCCGGCTGGTATCCGACGACCCGTACCTCGATTCCCGCGGCCGCCATCGCGGCGGCGAGCTGCGCGCTCGGCTCTTCTGCCACGGCGAAATGCGTGATGCCCGCGTTCCGCAGGGCAAGCGCGCTGCTCTCGATGTGCCCGCGCGCCAGCGGGTTGGCCGGCGCCTCGGTGAGCAGCAGGACTCGTTCCGCGCCAAGGATCTTGCGGTAGTCGACCTCGACGCGAGTAGCCCGCAGGTGCTCGGCGAGCCGGTCCGGCAGCCCCCAGACCATCGGCGGTTGCGCACCTGCGCGGCGCACGAAATGCCGGAAGGACGCGATCTCGGCGATCTTCTCGGCGATCTCGGCCGGATCGGTTTCCCCGTCGGCGGGCAGCCGGATCCCGAACCGGTCCGGCTGCTCCCGGTTGATCAGCAAGGCGACCGGGCGCGCCAGCCCTTCGACCCGCTCGAACCCGATCTCGTAGCAGTTTCCCACGTTGTCGACGACGTACAGCCCGTCCGCGCGGGCTTGCACGTCCTGCACGGAATCGCCGAGCCGGTAAGCGGTCGCGGCGATCGTGGCCGCATCGGCACCGACCGGGGTGGTGCCCGCCGGTCGCGGCGCCGGGGTGATCCGCCGGGACCTGAACTGTCCATTGAGGACGTGGTGCGCGATGTCGGCCACGAGCCCGGTCGCCGACTCGTCGAACGCCGGGATCGCGACCGCGATCCCGAAGACGCCGTCGGTCTCGGTGAACGCCTCCCCGTCGTAGTAACGGGACAGGGCGCCGTGACCGCCGAGCCGGAGCAGCACGGAGTAGCCGGCTTCGCCGTCGTTGTAGGAAACGTCGATCCGGAGCTCGTCACCCTTCGGGCGGCTCGCCTGGACCTGCAGCGGATGGTTGTGGTCACGGTCGCGCACGGCCTCCTCGAAGGCGGCGAGCTGTGGACGGCCGAGCAGGTCCGTCGGCGCCGGCGCCGGGAGCTCGTACCTGACCGACACCGGGAGGGCGTCGGCCGGCTCGGGCGCGGAGTCCTCCGGCCGGGTGAGCGCCGCGGTAAGCAGTTCCGGCGAGTTGCGGAGGCGATGCCGCAGGCCGAGGCCGAACCGGGTCCGTGCGCGCAGCTCATCGGCCGCCGCGGCGAGCAGGTCGAGATCCGGGCCGAACGGGTCGAGCGTGATCCCCTGCCGCGTCAGCAGGTGCGCGAAGGCGTTGCGCTGCAAGAGGTTCTTCGGTGAGAAGCCGAAGTATCCGCCCGCGATCAGCTCGGTCCTGCGGATGGCCCAGTCCGGGTCGCCAGGCGGGAGCTCCCACCTGGCGTGCATCGCGTGCTGGTAGGCCATCGCCCGGCGCGCCGCTTCGACGATCGCCCGGCGCTGCGCCCGGTCCGTCCACCCGGCGGGGACTTCGATGCGGAACTCGCTGCCCACGACGGTCAGCCGCGGGGTGTCCTGGGTGGTGGCGCCGATGCGGAGCGGGAGCGGCCACCGGAGGTGATCGAACACCGTGAGCAGCACCTCGGTGTCCTCGGTGCGGGTCACGATGTGCCCGACGTCGTCGAACAGCCGGCGGAGGTCGCCGGTCGCCTGCGCGACCACCACCCGGTCCACGGGCTCCCCATAGGCCTCGTGCCGGTACCGCAGCCACCCGTATTCTTCCCGGCCGGCCAGGATGTCCTGCACCCGCATGGCGATCACCGCGGGTGCGAGCGGGCCGAGTTCGCGCAGCGGCAGACGCCTGCCGGCCTCGACGTCGAGCGCGGACTTGTCGCCGATGATGAGGGTGGTCGTGCCGTCCGCGACGATCTTCAGCCGCCCGTCTCCGTCCGGGGCGACCTCGAACTCCACTGTGGACATTCCGGCGAGCTCGGCCCTGACCGCCCCCGCCAAGGCCGTCAGGTCGGGCCGCTCCCGGCCGAACCCGGGCTCCACGACCGCTCCGCCGAAGGCCGCGGCCGAAATGAACCGCTCGATGTGCTCCGGCTCGATCTCGTAACGATATTCCACGACCTCGTCGAGGAACTCCGGCTCCCAGTCCCGCACTTCCACCAGCTCCGCCGGCAGCGGCCCGGTCAGCGTCCTGAGGAACTGGTGCGCCACCCGGTGATCCGCCTTCTCCCTGGCCAACAGCAGATCCCGGATCTGCCCCCGGGTCAGCCCCGCAGCCTCGTCCAGCGGCCGCCGGCGCAACGAGGTCGCTACCTCCTTCACCAGCGAAGTCGCCACCGTGGCCGGCGGTTCACCCACCCGCAACCCGATCCGCCCCGACGTCCAGTCGAAGACAGCCGAGGACCACAGATAGTCCGAAAGCCGTTGCTGTGCCCCGAGATCACCGGGGAACGCCTTCTCCAGCCCACGCCGGTTCAGCTCGAAAGCGCCGTCGAGCAACCGCGTGAACCGCGCCGAAATCTCGCCCGGGTCCATGCCGAATTCGGCGGCGAGGATGTCCACCGAGGGCGCGACGAGACGGGCCAGATCACGTTTGAGGGCCTCGTCCAGCCCGCCCGGGAAGCGCTGCTCCGGAGTGGGCGCGGGGGCTGTCTCCGCACTGGAACCGTTGTCGCGCTTGGTTCCGGTGATGGTCAGCTTCCCGGACTCGGTGACCTCGACGTCGATTCCGTTCGACTCCAGCACCGCCACCAGGCCGGCCACGTGGTCGTTGAGCGCCGTGGTGATGTGCAGCCTTCCGCCGGCCGGCAGCGTCTCGGCGAGCCCGGCCAGGAATGCCTCGGTCAGTTCGCGGTGATCCCAGTGCCGCAGCTCGACCTTGCCCGAAGGCGTGGCGCGGCCCGTTCTGGTGGTCCGCGGTTTCACGGCGGAGAGCACCAGGCGCTCCCCCAGCCCGTCTGTGATCGTGACGGTGAGGATGCCCGCCGCCGACAGCGTTCGCACGAAGTCAGGCACCCGCGGCAGGTCCTCGCGCGGCAACGAGAGCAACAGGGCTTCGCCGCGTTGGAGCGCGGCCACGGTGGCGGCGAGCGTCGGCACGTCGAGCTGCTCGACGACCTCCGGCCGGTCACCGGCCCGCACCTGACGCGGAAGCGTCGCCACGAGCCGGCCTTGAGTGGGTATTCCCGTGCTGAGGAACCAGTTCCGAACCTCGGAGTGGAGCTCGTCGAGCTCGTGGTACGGCAGGGCGCTCGGCAGCCGGATGACGAAGCGGCCATCGACCCGGAGCAGCTTCCGCGCTGCTTCGAGTACCGGGGTGAATGCGCCGGTGAACACGTCGCGCGCCAGGTCCGTCAGTACGATTTCGTCGAAAACGGTTCCGGACGCGGGCAGTTCCTCCTGGCGGCCGGTCCACCGGTCGATCCGCTCCGGGGCCGGCACCGGAGTTCCGCGAAACTCCGGACGTCCGTCAAGGGCGCGCTGGAGATGAAGCTGATACGTGTTCTCCAGCGCGAGCCTGCCGGGCCGGCCGATGAGCACGATGTCCGCGGGCGAGGGGTGCCCCGGCGCGGCGAACTCATGCTGCTTTGCCATCCGCAGCACCTCGGCGATCGCCTCGATCTCGGTGCGCAGCAACGATTCCAGTGCATCCGCAGAGGTAGCCCGGAAGCGCCGGAGCAGCAGCCCGAGGGCGGTGGGATCCCCGGACCGAAGCTCGCTCAACGCGTCGGCCAGCACGGACTGCTGTTCTTTGAGCAAGGACAAGGCCCGCGCCGCGGTGTTCCGACCGTCGCTGTCCGGCGGCCAGCCGTACCCGGCCAGTGCCAGCGCGACCCAGTCCTGTTCCGGCGCGGTCACCTTGAGATCGCTGAACCCGTTGTCCCGGAACAGCTCGTCCATGAAGGAGTTCACCGCGAGCGCGAGGCCTTGGGCACGCAGTCTGTCGTCCTGGATCACCAGGCCCGCGTTCTCGCCCCAGACGCGTTCGCGACCTTCCCGGTGGACCAGGTATTCCCCGAAGCCGACCACCCGGTCCGGGGTCGCCGGATCGTGCAGAGTCACCACCATCGCGAGGTAGGTCGTGCCGCGCGAAACGTTCGCGAAGGTGGTGTGCAGCTTGATTCCGCCGAAGTCGAAACCGCCGAGGTGCCGGTTGAGGATCTCCGCGACCTCGCTGGCCTCCCGCCGGTCGTCGCCGACCAGCTCGGCGATCGGCCGGGGTGGCTCGACCTCGGTCAGTATCGCACCCAGTCTGGTGTCCATAGTGGACAACACCTGACTGATCTGTTCCTCACGTGCCCACTTGGCCGTCGCCGGCGGCGGCAGCGAAACGAGTCCGACGGCGGCACCGCCGGGATCGGGCACCCGCAGGGTCGGGATGCGCGTCTCCGGGTCGATCTCGATCCGGACGCGGGTCACCGGCCTGCCGTACAACGGGATGTCCCAGACCCCCGGGCGGCCGGCCACCGGTTCGCCCTGGCGCCAGGACATCCACGACGCCACCGCTTGGGCCAGCGCATCCGCATCGGTCAGCCCGTCGGCTTCGGCCGGCCACGGTTCGCCCAGCGGTTCCGACCTCGGCGCCATTTCCGGAATCCGCGCGCGGCGCTCCTCTTCGGCCTGCCGCACAGCCGCCTTGGTGGCTTCGACCAGCTCCGGCGTGCGCGAATAACGCTCGCCCACCAGGCGAAGCGCCGTCAGCACCCGCTCAGCCGTCACCTCTCGCGCACCGGCCGGCATCTCGACGAGCACTGGCGCGGCCGAGCGGCCGAGCCCGTCCGCACCGATGTGCAGTTCGGGCAGCCGGACGGTCAGCGGGGCGTCCGGGTTCTCCAGCAACGCGGCGGGCCGGAACCGCACCTCGGCCATCGCACCGGACGCGAACCGCGTGATCACCGCCACGTCGCCGCCCTGCCCCTCGTGCGAGCGCAGCCCCGCGATACCGGACCAGGGATCCTGCTCCCCCGGCAGGGAAAGCTCCGCGAGCACGGTCACGAGCATCGCCGCGTCGATCATCCAGCTCTGCGGCTCGGCAGGCGCCCCGATCTGCAGTAGGTGTTCCTCGGCCGGTTCGGAATCGGCCTGCGGGAACGGCCGAACTCCTTGGTATGTCCCGAAGTCCGGCACGGGAACCGAAGGCTGGGTGGCGAGCACGGGACCGGTCAGCCGGTCCGTTTCCGCGCTCACGGCATCCAGATCCGGCTGGGACCACAGGAATTCGGCGAAGCGGCGAAGCTCGGCGCCCGGCGCGTCGAGACCGGCGCGATGACGCGCGGTCAGGAACACCACCCAGTCGGTCGCGTAGAACGCCGCTGCCGCCTCGTCTTCATCCGGTTCGTCGTACTCGTCGTACTCCGGTTCGTCCTCGGAATCCCTGGCGTAGTCGAAGTCGGTGAACTCCTCGCGCATCAGGAAGATCTCGGCGTAGGTCTCGCCGAGCGGGTCCATCAGCCGCGCGCCCGCCGGTTCGCGCAACACGGTGGGCAGACGCGGATCCGGCTGCCAGATCGTCCCGTCCGCCAGGATCGCCAACTTGCCGCCCTCCCCGTAGACCCGTTGGCCCGGCATTAGGTCGTGCATCGCTTCGTGCTGGTCCAGCACGGCGGTGACCCGCTCGTTGTAGTCGCGGATCCACTCGCTGATCTCGCTCAGCAACGTCGCCGCCGCGATCAGATCCGCCGCCGACGCCCTCCCCTCGACGGATTCGGCGTACCGGTGCACGAGTGGCATCAGCTCTTCACGGAGCGTCGCGGCCATGTCCCGGGCGGCTCGCGCGGCGTCGGCCCACAGTTCACGCCCCGGGCTCCCCGCCCTGTTCCAGACCGATTCCAACGAGACGACGGCGTGCCAGAGGTGCCAGGCGGACAGGTCCTCACGACGCGGTTCGCGCCCGGCCCATTCCGGCACCGCCGTCGGGATTTCGCTGTGCGCCGTCGCGTTCAGGGCGCGATCGACGACCACTTCCTCGTGTACCGCCTCGATGTGTGCGCGTTGCTCGTTCAGGCGTCGTAGCGTCTGTTGCAGGTAGTAGTTCCGAAGCGCGTCGAGCTGCTTCGCGTCCCCGGGATGCGCCTCGGCTTCGGCGATCCACGTATCCAGCTGCGCCAGCACGGCTTCGGTCGAAGCGAGCTTCTGCGCCCGCTCCGCCACCGTGAAGCTGTAATGGGCGCGCACCCGCTCGGCAAAGCGCTGAACCCACGCGACAATCCCACGCCGGTCGGCTCGGCGCAGCGTCTCGCGCATGACCGCCTTCGCGGCCTCCATCATTTCGCCGAAAGCAATGGCGACCGACACGGACGGACTGTCGTCGGGCGCGTTCGCCGGCACCGCGGCACTCCGGCCGGTCCGACGGGACCGCGAGTACCGTTCGTCCACCGCGGCCAGCGCCTGGTAGATCCGGGCCCGCGCGGCCGAGACCGGATCCAGGCCGCCGACCAGCGAGTACCGGACGTTGAACCGGACGACCACGGCCCGCGCGGACCGCCCCCGGCCGTCCGTGCCCACGACGAGTTCCGGAAGCGAGATCCTGGCGTGCGGCGGAGCCGGCTCAACCGCGCCCATCATCCCGCCGATCAACCGCCCGAGGTTCTGGAAGTCCGAGTCCGAAACACTGAGGACGACCCGTGCCATCGCCCCGGACCGGAAGTGCACCAGGACGGCGATGTCGTCGACGAGTCCTTCGTCGGCACCACCCGTCAGCAGCTCGATCCGGTCCACCCCGGAGATCGGGTCGTGCTCGGTCGCGTCGAGCGCCGACAGTTCGCGTACCGCCTGCGCAAGCAGGTCCAGGTGCTCCCGCTCCCAGTCTTCGCGTCCGCCGCGCATGTCCGCCGGGCGAAGCGCACCGGCGACGAACTCGTCGGCCGGGGCCCGCAGGTGCACCTCCTCCTGGGCCAGCCGGTCGGCCTCGCCGCCTTCGAACTGGTACCAGCTGAACCGGGCAGGCAGGGTGTCCGGGTCTTCCTCGATTTCGGCGCTCTGCCCGGGCGAATACCAGTCGCGCACCACCTTCAGCGCTTCGCCGATGCCTCGGTCCAGATCCCCGCGCGCGTTGACGACGATGCGGATCGGCCGGCCGGTCGTCGAGTGGGCCTGGCCCTCGGCGTCGTGCAGGACCTCCGGCAACTGGACCTGAGCGGCGACGCCACGCGGCAGATCGGCGCTGACCTCCACGTCGATCATCGCCATCGCGCGCGACGTGAACCGGACCAGCGCCCGCACCATCGCAAGGCGCGCGAGCCCCGGCTCGTCGAAGATGAGTGCCCCCAGCACGACACCGCCACGCCTCGACGACCGGTGGGCCAGCTCGCCAAGGACGCGCTCGACTTCGGCAACCGCGAGCGGCTCCCACTCCTGTTCGAGGTGCCACGGCGCACGGTCACCGGCGGCAGGCACCTCTATCTGCGCCCCCGGCGTCGGTTCCGCGTCCGCGGGGATCGGGATCGCCTTGTACGCCTCGAAAGCGCTGCGCAGGTCTGCCGCGGCGAACCAGTCGTTCACCTCGTCCAGAGCTTGATCGACGAGGTCGCGCAACGCGGCTTCGGGACCGCGCGGGTCGGCGAGCACGACTTGCGCGGACACGGAGATCATCGCGGGCTCGCCGTACGCGGATCCGCCGAGACCGTCCACTCCGACCTCGGTGTGCGGCAGGCCCAGTTCCGCGGCCGTGTCCGGGGTATCGCGCTCATCGATACGGAAGACCACCTCGGCGAGCACACCCGTGGAGAACCGGACCAGCCCGCGCATCCAGGTGCGTGGCGGAGCGGCGGACTCCGCGAAGCCGGCCTGCACCACCGCCCGCCGGCCTTGGACATCCGCCAGCACATCCGTGAGCAACGGCCACAGGGAGGAGGCGCCGGGTAGCGTGCCGCGGCCCTCGAGGTTGCGCGGCGCCGGAATGGCGCGGCCCGCCGTGATAACCGGCGCGACCCCCGGTTTCCGCGCCACCGCGAGGTAAGCCGCGTAGTCCGCGTCGAGGTCGCGCTCGGCCGGAAGACCAGATGCCCCTTCGCGGCCGGCGCCGGGCTCGACGACGTCGCCACCGAAGACAGCGGCTGTGACGAAGTTGGTGATGTGGTCCTGCCGGCTCTCGTACCGGTACCGGACGACCTCGGCGAGGAATTCCGGATCCCAGCCGCGCACCGCCTCGGCTTCGGGAGACAGCGTTCCGGTCAGTTCCCTGAGGAACCGTTGCGCCAGCAGGTGGTCATCGCGTTCCCGGCCGTGCATCCGCTGCTCGGCCTCGGCCAGCGTCCTGTCCGCCACCTCCGTCGCCGGCGGCGTACGCAGCGAGGTGGACAGTTCCTTGACCAGCGTGGTCGCCAGCACGTCCAGCGGCTCGCCGGGGCGCAGCCCGATCCGGCCGGAGGCCCAGTCGAACACCCCGGCCGCCCACAGGTATTCCGTCAGGCGATCCTGCGCGGCCTGCTGTCCCGGGAACGCCGCCCGCAGGCCCCGCGGGTTCAGCTCGAACATCCGGGTGAGCATCCGGTCCAGGTGCGAGCGGACTTCTTCCTCGGTCTTTCCGTGCGCCTCCATCAGCAACGGCACGGCCTTTTCGGCCAGCGTCCGAAGCCGTCCCCTGGTGTCCTCCGTGAGTCCGGTGACCATCGTGGTCATCGGCTCGGCGGCCGGGTTGCCGGTCCACTCGGCGGTGAAGTCCACGCCGTCCCCGCCTGGCCGGAAGGTCCACCACCCCGCCACCCGCCCGGGGGAGATCTCCGCGTGCAAGATCTCGGGCCGGCCGAGGTCGGCGGGCCTGCCCTCGAACTGCCGCGACGCCTCGACGTCGATACCGCCCGGCTGGTAATGCACGTAGATACGCACCGGGCCGTCGTCCATCGTGGCCGCTGCCTGCCAGAGCGCCCGGACGAGATCCTGCGTCGAGCGCGACCAGCCACCCGGCGAATCGGTGTGGCGGAACAGATACCGGTTCAGCTCCAGCGAGACGTGTTCAGGGCGCTTCGCCACGACTTCGGCCGGCGAGTCGGTGGTCACCAGGTAGTGCGCCTCGCCGGCGAAAGCCCGCCGGAGGACGATCCCGATTTCGGAGAGGTCGGCGACGAGGTGTGCCGGAAGATCGACGGCTCCCCGCTCGAAGTCCTCGAGCCGCGGCCGGGTGACGTCGCGCTCGATGCCGAGCTGATACCAGGACAGGGCGTGCTGGAACTGTTCCTCGAGGTTGTCCGTCTCCGCGGGAATGTCCGCGTCCCGGTGATACACACCTTCGCGGGGCAACATGACGCCCTGACCCTGGCCGTAGAAGAGCACGACCTGGGTATCGGACAGCAACTGGAGGGAAACTTCCGGACCACTGTCGCGGTTGACGAACATTCCGCGCTCGTCACGCGTGAGTCTCGCTTCCCAGGTGCTCCAGGTGCCGTCGGCGGCGCCGACGGCCCCGTTCACGATCAGCCCGTCGCCGTCCCCGGCCAGCCAAAGATCGTTCGTCTGTCCATAGTAGACGGCCGAGTGGTAGGACCATTCCCTGCCGACGGTCCCGGCCGGCCGCTCCGCCGTGGCGCTCCGGTGGAACAAGCCATCGAGCAGGCGGTTCGCGGAGCGCCGAGCCTCCGTCACCGGCACGCGCAGCGCGACCAGCTCCGCCGGTGTGCCGGAGAAGTGCTGGATCTCGCTGGTGCCCGCCACGACGAATTCGCGGGCCAGCCCCGCCTGGTGCAGGTGCAACAGGTCGTCGCGGCCGAGCGGGATCGTGAACCCGAGTGCCAACCGAGTCGCGTCCGTCCCGCGCCAGGTGTACTCGTCGTGCAGATGCACCTGGTAGGCGATCTCGACGGTAGGTGGCCGCCCATCCACGGCCGGCCGCAGGACGGTCACCATCCCGGTCGTCTTGTAGTGGAAGCTGCCCAGTGCCGTTTCCCAGTCATGGTTGCCGTCCCGGCCGAGCAGCAGTTCAGCCGGGTACCGCGTCCAGTTCACCGAGAACGGCCGTGCACCGTAAACCCCCGAAGCCTGCGCGGCCCGCACGATGCGCAGCGCCTCCGCGGCCACCTGTTTGCCTGCCAGCGCACGGAAATGCGGCAGCTCGCGCAGCGGTTCCTCCGGCCGGATCCAGAAGGGTTTTCCCGTGTTGCCAAGGAAATGGCGCAGAAGCGTCGCCGTGTGCGGGAACACCAGCTCAAGCGGGCGGATGGCGAACGAGGTGGCCAGCCAAACCATCCGGTCGCGTAGCGAAGGCCGTCGCACCGCGTGCTGACCGGCGCCACCGCCGGCGCGCAACTCGCCCCTGGACGGTGCCGCCGGGAATCCGGATGCGACCACCGGGATCGCGTCCAGCTCGTCCTGCTGGTCCTCCTCGGCGGACAACTCGTCGAGCACCGTTGTTTCCGGCCCGCGGCCCAGCTCCTGGATGTCCACGCCGTGCTGGTTGAACCACGCGATCAGTGCACCCACCCGGGAGAGCGTGGCGGCGATATCGCCGAAATCCTGTTGCCAGACCAGGATCGCCAAGCGCAGTCCGGCAAGCTCGACTTTCAGCCGGGCGACGTCCTCCGGGAATTGCACGAGCAGCTCGGATTCCACGGCCAGTTCGAGCCGGGCGATCAGCACGGGCGTCCGGTTCTCCCCGGTCACCGCGGCATGCAGCAGGTCGGTCACGTCGCCGACGGAAATCCCGCTGTCGAACCCGAGCTCTCCGCCGAGCGTGAGCACGGGGACCACCGGGGCCCAGGCGCTCCGCTCAGCGATGTCTTCCGGGCCGATGTGCCGCTTGAGCGCCGCCAGCAACAGAGCCCGCGAAAACGCCCCGCCGACCGGCACGCGGTCGAGGAATGTCCAGCTGAGCGGCGCCTCCGCGCGCAGTGCCCTGGCCCGCCTCGCGATTTCCGCCTGTACCCGCGGCGCCGGTGGGTCCGGCCGGAGCGCGTTCTCCCGCAGCCACACGTCCATGGCTTCGGCGGCGGCGAGCATCCGGTCCTGCAGCACGACGAGCGCCGCGGCCCTTGCTTCGAGCGGCCGCTCGTCGGGCAGGCGCATGGCCATCTCGGCGATCTGCCTCAGCAGGACGTTCGGCGCGCTGACGCCGTATTCGGCGCTCCAGCCGCGTGCCCAGCTGACGTCCTGCTCCGCGGCGCGCGCGAGCCGCCCCATCCAGCCGAACAGGTCGAAGCGGCCGGTATCCGGTCCGTCCGCCGGTACCGGTGCCACCGGCCGGTGCCCGCCCGGGCCGCGCTTGATTCCGATGACGGCGTTCGAATCGGCGTCGGCCTGAGCGTCGAATCCGTTCATCGACAGGACGTCGGCAATCGCACGCAGCCCCGCCTGCCCGGTGGTGAGGTAAAGCACCTCGGGCGCCGAAAGCAGTCCGGCGAGCCTGGCCAGCAGATCCGGCGTGAGGTCCCGGTAGTCCCACTGCCAGAGGACGAGGGAAAGCGGGCCGGGCACGGCACCGGGGCGCTCGGCCGACAACAGCACGCGATCCCCGAGGTCGCCGATGAGCTGGATGTCCCGCGCGCCGAGGCCGGCCACAATGCCCACCAGGTCGGGAAGGCCGGCGATCTCCTCCCGCGGCACGGAAAGGTACAACCGGCTGCCGTCGGGGACGACCTCCAGCGCCGCACGTACCGCGGTTTCGGTCCGCGCGTGCTCCACCGCGATCGGCATGTTGCGCACCTGTCGCGGTACCGCGGCGCGGATCTCCGGCCCCGTGTCGTCGACGATCACGAACCACCGCCGCAGTGCGTCGGCGATCGCCGGCTCGTTGCGGACAACCAGAATGTCCTGGACGCGCGCGGCGTTCCGGAGACCGAACGCGTGCTCGGTGTAGCCACCGGTGTACTGGTCGCGCTCCATCTTGGTCACGCGCAGCACCTGGCCGGGCTCCGCGAGCACCGGCGGCTTCGCCGGTCGCCGGCCGGTGCCGAGATCCCGGCGCAATGGCAGCTGGGACAACGCCTCCAGGACCACCCGGCCCGACGCGCCGATGAACAGCACATCCGCCGGGCTGGGATGTCCCTCCGTGCCGAACGGGTGGATCCGCGCGACATCGAGCACTTCGTCGATACGCCCCATCTCGGCCACCAGTTCGGCCCGCAGCGCATCGGTGTCGTCCGCCGGGTAGCCGGCAGGCAGCTCGTCTTGCCTCAATGCATACGTGATGTCGGCCAGCGCCAGCCGTTGCGCGCTCAGCGATTCCATCACCAGGGCGGCGGCGTGCCCGCCGGTCGGCGCCCAGCCGTAACCGTTGAGCACCAACGAGATCCGGTCCGCGTCGGGCGCGGTCACTTCCAGATGGCCGAACCCGAGCGTGCGCAGCACATCGTCCAAACGCGACTGTACCGCGTCGGCGAGGCCGCGTTCTTGGAAGCCGGCATGGGTGTATTCGACCCAGGTGTCGTGCAGGACGACCTCGATCCGGCCCGCCTCCCGCTCCGGGGTGCCGAAGGCGAACCCGGCCCGGATGCCGTCCGGTCCGCGGCTGACCGTCGTCGCGCCGGGCAGGAAGGTGATCCCGGTTTCTCCCGCACGGAAGGAGAATCCGGCGAACAGACCGGAGATCCGCTCGACCGGATCACCCTCCGCGCGGGAGTACTGCAGCCTGGTTTCGCCCTCCCGCAGCTGCGTGAGCGACCGGACGTAAGCACTGTCTTTCGGGTGCACGGCAAGGGAGACGACGGCCGCGTTCATCTCTTCCGTCCACATCGGACTCTGGATGGCCGCCAGTTCGGCCGGCAGCGCATCCGGTGCCAGCAGCCGCAGGAACCGGCGCTCCACCTCGTGCGCCAGGATCTCCCGCGCCACCACCTGCTGCGGGCTCAGCCCGGTGAGCGGTCCGGACAGCTCGTGGGTGGCCTCGTGCAGGATCGCGGCCACGACATCGGCCACCGTGACCGGGCGGAGGAAGTTGCCGTCCGCGTCGAACCGGCCGAGCCGGACACCCATTCCGAGTTCGCCGTCGAGCACCGCGCGCACGGTCGGATCGGCGGCGGCCTCGGCGAGCCTGGGGTCGGTCGCCTGGTCCGGACTCAGCTCGAACAGTCCGTCGATCAGCCGGCGCACGGTCGCACCGGCCTCTTCTTCGGACACCCCGCCGAGCACCTCGGCGATCAGCCCGGACGCGGCTTCTGCCAGTTCGGCGATCGCGGGGTCGCGCAGGTCGGTGACGGTGGCGCCGACCTCCGGCCCGGCGAACGCCGCGGGAATACCGGTACCGGCATGGGTGTCCGACACCGGGACGGCGGGCATGACGTGTGCGGCGGTGTTGACCAGCCAGACCCGCTGGCCGATGCCGCCGAGCTCCCGGATGGTGCCGTCCGGCTCGATGATCGAAACCGCGATGTCCTGCTGTGCGCCCAGATCGGCCTCGGTGACCGACACCGGCACCTCGGCCCCGAGCTGCCGCAGCGCCCGCCCGAGCGAGTCCGGCCCGGGTGCGAGCCATTGCGCGCGCAGCGAAAGCCGGTTGAGGTTCCGGAGCTGATGCAAGCTCGGCGCGTTCGGGTCGCCGGTTTCGCGGGTGAAATCCGTCGCCGCCAGCTGGTGTCGCGCCGTCGCGCCGGGCAGCGTGCCCGCCACGAAGGCGCCGTAGGGCACGCCGTAGTAGTAGATGGCCGACCGCACCAGTTCGGTCACCTCGGACGAGTCGTCCGGGTTGACCCGCACCTGCCCGAGTGGCACACCGTGCCGGAAGCGGTCCAGCACCACCCTCGTCGTCCGCGCCAGGTCGGGGTTGTCGGGCGCGAGCGGCAGCGACGGCGACGGGTCGAGCTGTGCCGGGCGCAGGCGGAACGCCGCGGCCACCCAGTCCGGGTCGGCCTCCAGCACCTGCCTGCGCTGCCAGCCCGCGGTCAGGTTGTGGCGCACGGTCAGCTCGGCCACGACACCGAGCAGCGCGGCACCGTCCGCCGGGCCGCGGAGGGTGACCCCGACTCGGCCGAGCACGGTCTCGAACCGCGCCAGCTCGTCGGTGCCGTACCCGAACAGGGCGGCCAGCCGGGTCTGGTCCGGCGAGACGGCGAGCATCAGCGTGGTCAGTGCGCCGTCGGAGAGCGACGCGACCGGCAGTTCGGTCAGCTGCGCGTCGGGCCTGGTGGCGTAGTCCATCCCGCTCAGCAACGCGGTCGCCACCGCTTCGGCCAGCCGATCCGGCCCGTGCGCCCGGAACAGCGCACGGAGGTCCACTTCGGAACCTCCGCGTGCGAGCTGGAAAGCGTTGTGCGCCAGCAAGGTTCGCGCCCCGCCGACCAGTGGTAGTGCGGCCGCGACGGCCTGCCGGTAACCGGCCTCGTCGAACATGGCCGCCCGCCACCTGCGCACCCGGTTCGCGGCCTCCGGGCGGTGCAGCGCGTCGTCGATCGACACGCCGTCCCACGCGGCGGCCACCGCCATGTCGTTGCGCGACCGGATCACCAGTTGCGACAACGGTTTCCCGGTCCGGATCGCGCGCACGCGCAGCTCGTCGAGGTTCAGCCGCTTGTCCTCGGCGAGTGCGAGCAGCGCGTCGGAGAGCACGTCCCGTCGCCGGGCCCC
>NZ_DASZWC010000033.1:0-260809 GCF_035546795.1 Amycolatopsis sp. | reverse complement strand
CCGATGGCGAGGCCACCCTCGAACGCGGTCATCGTGACGGCCGAGACCCGGCCGGAGAGCAGTGCCGAAGGCCCGGCCGGGGCAGGCACGTCCAGCCCCGCCGCGTCGATCGCCGCGACCAGCGAACCCCTCAGCCCGGTGGCTTCGCCGAACAGCGCACCGGCCCGGTCCGGCGCGTCCGCGGTCAGCAGGTCCAAATAGGACAGATCGATCGCGTTCTGCTCCAGCGCCGCCAGTGCCCGCGCCTGGTCGCCGAGGGCGGCGGCCTGCCGGGCCCGCACGGCTTCGAGCACCCGTCCGGGGAACGAATCGCGATCACCCAGGCGGGCCACGATCTCCGTCATCGCCGCGACCGTCGGCTCGCCCGCCGGGATCGGCTGTCGTGCCTGGACGTGCAGGATCGCGGTGCGCAGCCGCCGCAGCAGTTCGGCCTGCTCGGCGAGCGCCGCCCGGAGTTCCTCTCGCGCCTCCCGCCCGGCGCCGCTCAGCTGGAGCCCCTCACGGGCGATCGCGACCCGCAGGTCGGCGTGCCGCACGCGCTCCCGCGCCAGCCGCAACGTCCGGTTGTCCGCGTCGCCGGCCAGCCCGAGCGCTCGGGCCAGGCCCGGCACCGTCCGCGCCGGCAGCGCGGGGTTGCGCCGGGTCGCGGCGCCGCCCTCGATCACCACGTTCCGCACGGCACCGTCGGCGGCCAGCTCCACCGAGAGCTCGACCCCCTGGTACTCCCCGCGCATGATCCGGGTGCCGTCCGCGCCACCGGGCCGTTGCTCTCCGGTGCGCGCCACGGTTTCCACCATCGCGCGGAAATCTCCGGGCCAGTCCGGCCGGAGCACCCTGACGTCGGGCGTTTCCGCGCCGGGCCCGAGCCGGTCCAGGTAGCCGTTCAAGTCCGTTGTGGACAGTCGCGGCGACTCGGCAGCGGCCACCGGCGGCGCGACCGGCCAGTCGGCGAGTGCTCGGTCGGCTTCGGTCCAGGCGCTCTCGCCGACCAGGTCCGCGACGATCCGCGGTCTGCCGTTCGGTCCGTCGATCACGCGGCTGTTCCGGACCAGCATCCGTTCCGGCTGCAGCATCACCTGGTGCAACGCGTTGGCCGGGCCGACCGGTCCCCAGGCCCGTGTGGTCACCCGCAGGAGGATTTCGGTTTCCGGTGGGTTGTTCAGATCCCGCGCGTCGGTTTCCGCCATCGTGGGGTCGTTCGAGGCGTAGGCCAGGGCGGCGGAGTTCAGCACGGAGCCGGGACGCAGCTGTCCGGCCGCCAGCGCCGCCGACGGATCGAATTCCTCCCCTGCCGCGTTCGCCCCGAGTCCGCGCAACTGGTGCATCTCTCGCACCCGCGTGCCGCGGTAGAAGGTGATCGGCTGTTCGGGCGCGGGGAACTCCCGCGCGATCCGTTGCAGTTCCTCGGAAAGCTCTTGCAGGCGACGGCCTTGCGCCACCAGCGTGTCCGGCAGACCGGCGCCGGTGGCCAGGTAGGTGAGGAACTCGTTGAGGTTCCGGGACTGCGCGACGTACTCCGCGAGGAGATCCTTGCCGGACTGCGGCAGGTCTTCCCACCACGCGCGGATCACCGGTGCGATGGCCGCGTTGTCGAGTGCGTTCTCCGGCAGTGGAGCGAATCCGTACTCGTCGACCTCGCCGGTCGCGGGCTCCCGCAGGGCCGCGGCACCCCTGGCGTGCCCGACGATCATCGAAACCGAGGACGCCCGCTCGTACGCGTGCGCGACACCGGCCGACCGGTGGGCCTCTTCACCGATCATCGCCCACAACGACGCGGCACCACCCGTGTCGGCCATGGCCTCGCGGTAGGCCCGGTAACCGGCGTCCGGCTGGAAATAGCGGTAGACGAAGAACCCGACCGCGTCCGTCCTGCCCATGCCGACCTCGGGCAGCAGGTCACCCAGCGCCTGCGCGGTCAGCATCGACAACGGCGCGGGATCGGTCGAGGGGTACTGGACCGCGATCTGTTCGTACGCGTCGAGCAGGTCGCCGATCAACGTGACGAGTTCGGTGCCGCGCCAGGCCAGCGCCGGCAACGGGTCGGCGGCGAACTCCAGCGCCGCGGCCTCCAGCTCGTCCAGGGCCTGGTGCGTGCGATCGGCGATCCAGGCGAGCGCCACCCCGTCCGCGTTCTGCGGGACCGTGGCACGAGCCTGCGCCACCCCGCGCCGGAGTTCATCGACCGCGGCCAGCTGGACGTGCGGGGTTGCCGGGAGTTCCGGGACCAGGTCACCGAGCGCGGGTGCGCCCGGCAAAACCGCGGCCATGTCGCGCAGTGCGGCCGGTACGTCCTCGGCGAGCCGGGCCACGACGTCGCCCAGCAGCGCGGTGAGCCTTGTGTCGTACGCCGAAACCGCGGGCAGCGGCGGCAGCACGAGCATCACCGGGCGCATCTGCACCCAGCGGCCGTCGACCAGCCGCAGCTGCGGCAGGACGACGCGCGGCGTGCTCGCCGCCGCATCGATCTCCAGCCCGAACTGCCAGCGCAGCGCGCCCGGCAGACCCATTTCCCAGCCACCGACACCACCGGCGACATCCGCGATGTGTCCCGCGCTCGGTATGTCGCGCGCTTCCACCAACGCGGCTGCCAGCGCTTGCTCGGCGAAAGTCAGGCTGTGCGTCGTCTCGCCGTCGTCGACGACGAGCGAGACGGGCAGCTCCAGCACGCGGCCCGCCACGACAGGCGCGGTGGGTTGATCGTCCGATGTGGACGTATTCGAGTCGGCTCCGTTCAACACCTCCTTCCGGGGAGCCGAGTTCGAACCATCTCCATGGTGCGCCGGGGATGACCCTTCCCCGTGCACTACGCCTGGTGCGCGACGCCCTGTGTCCGGAATGGACATGGTGCCCGCCACGGCGGGCCCGGCATCGACGCTGGGTGGTTCCTCTGGTTCGTCCCGCTTGGGATTGAGCGCCGCCGCGGCGGCGCCGTGCGGAATCCATCGGCCCGGCGGGGCGTTGGCCTGGTTGGTTGTGGGTATCCGGATGCCGAGCCGCCGCGCCGCGGCGTCCTGCAGGTCCGCGATCAGATCACGCAGGCCCTGCTGGGCCCGCGCGAGTTCGGCCCGGGTGGTTTCGGTGGAGTTGGCCAGTTCCGCGGTGCTCGCGTCGGTGTACCTGACGATCGCGAGCTGCACGGCGGGGTTGTCCGACAGCTGGAACACGTCGTCGTCGGGCGAGACGTAGTAGTCGACACTGCCGGGGTCACCGCTTCGCGCCGCCCGGTTCTCGGCCTGGATGTCGATGTCGCGGGACACCCCGGACCGCGCGCTGACGCGCACGTGCAGGCCACCGGCCCGCTTCGCCTCGTCGCTGATCGAGATGTCGACACCGCGGGCACCCTGCATGTTGATCACCAGGACCGCGCCGGTCTTGCCCGCCTCGGCGAGCACCGCCTTGAACGCGGCGTCGCGGTTGGTGCCCTGCTCGATGAACCACCTCGCGTCGATCGCCACGTGCGGCACGCCAAGGCGCTCCAGCCGCTCGGCGAGTTTGGCCACGAGATCGTTACGGTGCATCAGGTTCAGCTGCGGTTGCCCGTTGGCCGCCTGCATTTCGGCGATGTGCTCGGCCATCAGGTCGAGCTTCGACTCCTCGCCGGCGGTGACGTAGTCACCGGCCTCGTTGGTCAGCAGCCGGGACGCGTAGTAGCGGGCAATGTCCCTGATGGTGCTCGACGCGGGCTGCCCGGACTCCCCCGGCCGGCTGGCCATGCCCTGCCTGGCGAACTGCTCACCCTTGCCGGTCGCGGTCCCCGACCCGCCGACGACCCGCCCGTACTCGGGCCGGTTGTACAGCTCCTCGTTACTGGTTGCCGTGCTGCTCGCCGGATCGGCCCGGATCCGGTACCCGTGCTTGGCTTCGAGCGCCTGCGCGAGGCCACCGTTCCACCGGCTCTCCGAGGAGGTTTCCGGGTCCTCCATGACATCGTGGGTGGTCTGGTCGATGATCGTGATCTTGCCGCGGGCGGCGACGTAGTGGATGTCGTCGTGGTACTCCCAGTGCGCCGTGGCCGCCATGGTCAACCGGTCGACCTCGAAGTCGAACAGCTCCCGGCCCACGATCTCCTCGACCTTCGCCCGGCCTTCCTCGGTCAGGCCCGCGCGGCCACCACGCCGGCCCGCTTCCCGGCCGAAGTGCTCCGGCGTGAGCCCTCGCGAAGGCGTCGCCTCGCCCTCGACCAGATGGTTGTCCAGGATGCCCTGCGCCCACCGCACGACCGTGTCCACCGGTCCAGACGCCCCGGCACCGGCGCCATTGCTGATGATGTAGTGCGGGTTGGAGTAGACGGTGGCCTCGTCGACCTCGTCCACGCCGGCATCGATCACCACCATCCCGGAATCGGGCTGGCCGGGCAGCCGGCCGGTCTTGAGGTAGGTGAACCCGACGTCCTGGCTGGTACCGAGGTAGATCGTGGGCCTGCCCTCGACCGGTGCGGGCGGCGGTTCGTCCGAGTTCATCCGGTGCACGTCGATACCGAGCGCCGTCAGCAGCTCGTGATAGCGCTCGAACTCGCGGTCGGCCAGGTTCGCCCGGGTGGTGATCACGTGCACCGCGGTGACACCATCGAGCACCGCCCGCCGGACCGCGTCCACCAGGTGCAGCCACGACTTGCCCTCCCCGGCGGGCATGTTCACCATGTCGCCCTCGTAGAACGCGTCGGACCCCAGCATCTGCGTCCACCGCAAGGAGATTCCGTTCTGACGCTCCGCGCCGCCCCGGCGGATCCACTCGTAGATCGCGGCCGTCGCATCAGCCGGCGTACCGTGCAGCAACTCCGCCACGGCCGTGTCGCTGATCGTGGTCAGCCGCCGGTTCTCCGGAATGTCGGGCGCCGAGCGGGCGGCGATGTCATACAGCGTCCGCGCCGTGTCGTGCTCCTTGTTCGCACTCGCCAGCCAGCCCTCGTAGGCCGCGGGATGCGGCGGCTCGGCCAGCTCGGCCCAGTTCCCGTTGCCATCGGGCAGGAAAGCACGAGGGTCGCTGAGCCAGTTCCCGTTCTCGTCCTTGATCTGGCGGTAGGCCACCGGTTCACCGGTGACGGTGTCGAGCACCCGCTCGCTTTCCGCCGGAAGCTCCACAATGGACTGATCGGCCAGGGTGAGCGTGATCGGGTCGCTCATCTTGACGACGATCAGCTCGCCGGCGTTGTGGCGGGCCCGCGACCACCGGCCGTCCGGACCACGCTCGTAGCTGATTCCGTCGGGCAGCACGACATGCCGAAGCTCGCTCGCGCCGTCGAAGACCGCCCTCGTCCCGGCGGGCAGCCGCACGAACCTCTCGTCGTCGGCCTGGTCCACCCCCCGGTCGAGCAGGCCGCCTTCCTCGGCGACCACCCAGCCGTCGGCATCGGTCACCCAGCTCGGTGCGCCGTAGCGCTCGTAGCTGGCGGCGGTCGTGTCGAAGGCCGCGCCGGGCGCGGCTTCGCGGGACACGGTCGCGTGCAGGCCCCGCGCCAGGTCCGCCTCGAACGCGTTCTGCTCACCCCTGGTCCAGCCGGAGTCCTCGCCCCACACGATCCGGACCCGCGGCCCGGTCCAGGCGTCGGCCCCCTCGAGCATGGTCTGCACGACCTGCGCGAGAACGGCGTTGCGCTCGCCGGGATGCCCGCCGATCGCAACCGTGAACACGCCCTCCCGCGTGGCCGCGGGCGCACCGATCGCGAGGCCGCCCTCGAACGGGGCGATGACCTCGGCGCCGACCCGGCCGGAGAGCAGGTCGTGGGCGGCGGCCGCCGGGGCGATCCTCAGCCCCGCCGCCGCGATGGCGGTGTCCAGCGCGGCCCGGATTTCGCCCGCCTGCCTGAGCAGATCACCGGTTCCGTCCGGCGCGTCGGCGGTGATCAGGTCCAAATAGGACAGTTCGACGGCGTCGTCGCGGATCGTGCGCAGCGCGTCGGTGTCCGCGCCGTCCCCTTGCAGCGCGGCGTCGACCGCGCCCAGCACCCGGCCCGGGAACGAGTCGGGCTCGCCCCGCTGCGTCACGACGTTCGCCATCGCGGCAGGGGTCGGCTCGCCCGAGGGCACCGGTTCACCGGCCTGGGTGTGGACGATCACCACCCGCAGGTTCCGCAGTGCCGCCGCCTGTTCGGCCCTCGCCGCGTCGAGGACTCGCTGCGCGGCGGCGGTGTCCACGCCGGCCTCGCGCAGGTCCTGTTCCGCACGGGCGACCCGCAGGTCGGCCGCCCGCAGCCGCCCGCGGGCGGCGTTGACGACCTCGCGGCCCGCGTTGTCGGCCGCGCCGAGCGTGACAGCAAGGCCCCGCACGATCCGCCGGGGTTCGCCGGGGTTGAGCCCGACGTGCTCGCCCGTGCCCAGCGTCGCACCCCGGATGGCGCCGTCGAGCCCGACGACGACGGTCACGTCCACGCCCTCGTACTCGGCGCGCACCGACCAGACCACCCGGACCTCGTCCCAGGAACGTTGTCCCGTCCGGGCAACGGTTTCCAGCATCGTGCGCAGATCACCAGCCCAGCCCGGCCGCAGCACCGCGGTACCCGGGGTCAGCGCACCCGGCCCGATCCGCTCCGTCAAGCGCCTCAGGTCGTCGCCGGACAACGCGGGATTCGCCGGGAAGTCCACCGAAACACCCGCCCGCACCGGGGTCCGCAGCTCCAGCTCCACATCCACGCCGAGCTCCCGAGCGAGCGCCGCCCGGAACTCGTCCAGCCGCGGCCTCGCCCAGCCGGTTCCCCCGACCGGCACCACCCGCACATCGGTCCCGCCCCAGACCCCTCCGGTCAGCAACTCACGGGCCGCGCGCCGCGCCATATCCGTTGGCGTGCCAGGGTTTCCCGCTATCACAACGGTGAACGCGCCGTCACGGGCCAATGTCGAAAGCCGGGGCCCCGACGCGCCGATAGCCACACCACCGTCGAACCCGACCACCTCGGGCCCATCCACCACCGCGTCCACCGCCGGCCCGATCGCGGCGAGCGCATCCGCTTGGCTGGTACGGGCATCCGCGAGCGCGACCTCCGCACCGCGCACGCCGTTACGGACATCCTCTTCCGCGAGCGCGACCCGCATGTCCGCGTCACGCACCCTGTTCCGGGCGGCTTCCAGCCGCGCACGCGAGGGCTCGTCAGCGCGCACCAGCGCCCGCTCCACCCGGCTGAACGACCGGACCCCGGGCCCAGGGTTCGTCCGGGTGTGGGCCCCACCCTCCACCGAAACACGCGCGACCGTGCCATCGGCCGCCAGCGTGACCGCCGCCCGCAACCCTTCGTGCTCGCCGCGCACCGTGGTCTCACCGGCCGGGTCGGTCCGCACGTCCGTGCCGCTTTCGAGGATGTGCCCGACGAGATCCCGCACCGCCGCGCGCGGATCACGCCCCTCGAACCAGCTCGACCGCAGCACCGTCACGTAAGGCCGCAGATTTTCCTCCCGCAGCGCCGAAACAACCCGGTCCACGTCCACATTGAACGGCCCAGGCGCCGCAGGCGGAACAGGTTCGTCGACCGTGACCGGCTCATCGACCCCGGGGATGGTGACCGTATCGGTCCCCTCCGGCGCCACCCGTGTCGTGGCAACGGCTTCCGCGCGATCGGTCGTGAGCTGCTGCCGGAGCGCCTCATTGTCGCTGTCCCACGCCTCCAGCTCGCCCAACTGCTGGTCGATGATCGCGATCTTGCCTTGTGCTTCCACGACCTCGGGCGTGGTCACCCGCAACACCAGCGTGCGGCCGTCGACCGGTTCGACGACCGTGATCACCAAGCCAGTGCCATCGGCCCACTGGTTGTCCACCGAGACGACTTCGAACCGCTGCCACTGGAGTTCGTCGAGCAGCCACTTCGTGCCTTCGGCGTAGCTGTCCGAGTTCACCGTGACGAGCAGTTCACCCGGTGCCGTGTCGGTGACCGTGATGTCGTCGGCATGAGCCGCGAGCTCGGCGACCGTGAGCGGCCGGCCGTAGCCGTCCGCCGGCGGCGCCAACAGCCCCACGAGCGCCGCACGCTCGTCGGCGAGCTGGGTACGCCGCGCATCGTTCCCGCTGTCCCAAACGTCCAGCTCGGCAAGCCGCCGGTCGAGGTTCGCGATGTCCTGCAACGCTTTGACCGCTTCGGGCGTGGAGAACCGGACCTCGACCGTGCGGCCGTTGACCGGTTCGGTCCAGGTGGTGACCAGCCCGCTACCGTCGCGCCACCAGCGATTGTCCGTCCCTTCGAGCCGATAACCGTTGGCGGACAAGGCATCCATGACGCTGTCCGCCGACGCGTCGTAGCTCTCGGCGGGCACGGTGACCAGGTAACGGACCCTGCCGTCGGCGCCGTCGGCCTCACGGGTGAAGGCTGCGTTGTCCACCCCCGAGACGACCACTGCCACCGAAGGCGCGCGGTCATTGCTCGCCCCGAAGACCTCATCGATGCCTTCGGGCTCCGGTGCCGTCGCGCGGGCCGCCCGCCTGCCGAAGACATCCGCGCGGTCGAGGCGCCCCAGCGCCCGTTCCGCAGCGCTCGCTTCCGGGGTCAGGAACCGGACGACAACGGTGTTTTCGGTGTTCGGTTCGACCAGAGTGGCCGTGGCGCCAAGCCCGCCCTTCGACCACAGGTTGTCCACGCCTTCCAGCTCGAAGCCGCGCGCCCGCAACTCCGCGAGGACCGCCTGCGCGCCCCGGACGAAGTCGTCCGCCGCCACCTCGACCCGGTACTGCCGCGGCTCGCCCGTGTCCACCGGCACCGTGTCGGGCTGCACCCAGACCCGCACGGCACCGTCGGGAACCGGGACGGCAGCCACGGTCTGCGCCTGCGCCTCGGCGTCGCCGTTCTGCCGGTCGATGAGCAGCTGCGGCCGGGCCACGATCGCCTCCGGCGTCAGCAGTTCGACGGTGAGCAGCCGCCCGGTCGCCGGATCGACGAAGGTCGCGGTGACCCCCAACCCGTCACCGGTGGCCCAGTCGTTGCGGATCTCCCTCAACCGCAGGCCACGATTGGTCAGTTCGTCGAGCACGTCGCGCGCGCTGCGGGCGTACGTGTCACCGGCGACCTGCACCAGGTAATGCATCGGCGCGTCGAACGAGAGCGACGGCACCACGAACGCCTGCGCGCCCTCCACCGCGGCCACCGCGTCGCGCAGGCTGCTCGCCCGGGTTTCCAATGCCACGAAGGCATTGCGGTCGATTTCGGTGTTCACGCCGAGCACGTTCAACGCGGTGTCGAACGCCGCCAGCTGCGTATCCGACCACGACAGGTCCGCGGCCGGGGCGATCCACACCGGACGGCCATCGTGCCCGAAGGCCTCCAGCTGCCCGGCGAGCCTGGCGGCGAGCTCGGCCGGGTCACCCTGCCGGCCACCGAGCACAAGCACGAACCGGTCCTGCCACACGTCACCGGTCGGCGCCTCCGGCGCACCGAGCAGCACCCCGCGGCCCTCGGACAGCACGACCGGCTCCGGCCCCACCTCCGGCGCCATCCTCACACCGTCCACAGTGGACACTACGGCCGGGATCGTGCTCACCGGCAGCACCTCGGCCGAAGTGGTGACCAGCTGCCCCAGCTCGGTGCCCAGCGTGCTGGTGAACTCGCTCAGCTGCACCGGGCTCCAGTGCAACCCCTCGGCCGTCACCACCGTGACCGGCTGCCCGTCCGCCGGACCGAACCCGCCGCGGCGCATCTCGTCGGCCACCTGGTGTCCCACAGACTCCGGCGAGCCCGGGTTGCCACCGACGACGATCGTGAACCGGCCGTCCCACTGCGTGCCCTCGGGGCCGCTGTGGTCGATGCCGACCGTGAGGCCACGCCCGTCCGACAGCACCGTGCGGACAGCCTCGCCGTCTTCCTCTTCCGGTACGTAGTTCACCGCGCTGCTGTTCCGCAGGACCGGAACCGACCGGACGTGCTCGCCCACCTCCAGGGTGACCGACTTCGCCTCACCGTCGGCGCCGACCACCACGGTCACAGTGACCCCGTCGTAGCTGCCACGCACGTGGAAATCGCTGAACAGGCCACGCCCGACCCGCATCACCTCGGTCGGGTTGGCGATGACCGCCTCGATAAGCCCCTGGACCCGCTCCCGCCGGGCCTCGTGCCCGCGGTCCTCGCCGAACCAGCTGCGCTTAAGCACCTTCGCGCCCGGCTCGGCACCGGTGTAATCGACGGTGCCGAAGATCCGGTCAAGCACCTCTTCGCCGAGAGTGGCCGAGTTATTCCGGTATTCGGGCACCCAGCCATCCGGGCTCATGCCCAGCACACGCGCCCCGACACCCGACACGTCCGGGCTGTCGAGCATGATGCCAAGTTCGTCCGCCAGCGCCTGACCGAACTCCTGCATATCGAAACTCATGCCGAACGGGTCCACCCCACGGCGCACCGACACGAACACGTGCTCGCCCGACCACGCGTCCGGTGTTTCCGCCTCGGGCGCGGGGGCACGATTCCGGCGGACCCAGCCGACGACCCGCTTGGTGCGGTGGAAGGCCCTCCGCTGCCAGATGTCCCGCGCTTGCCTGCCGGCTCGCCGAAGGTGGCTGCCCGGCGAACGCAGGCTCCGCTCGCCTTCGAGTACCTGGGCGATTTCGCCGGCCGTGCGCGGATCCAGGCCGGGGGTTGCCTGCCGCAGGGCCGCGATCACCTCGACGGGCGTGGCCTGCACCAGTGCCACGAGCTGCTCTTGCAGTTCCGTGCTCACGTTCGGCATCAGCAGACCGGCGAGCCGGTTGAGTTCGGCGTCGCTCATCCGGGCCGCGGTGCGGGCGGCCAGGATCCGTTCCGCGAGCTGTTCGCGGGCGCTGTCGCTGATATCCGGCAGCACACGGGTGATCCGCAGCGACAGCTCGCTGTGCACGGAACGCGCGTCCAGCACCAAGTCGATCAGGTCGTCCGAGGCGCCGGGAACCAGCGAGTTGATCTCGTCGACGACCTGGCCCGCACGCAGCTCGGGCCTGCCGGTGACGAGATCGGCCAGATCTGCCCTGGTCTCCGCCGACGCGCCGGGCGCCAGCTCCGAGATCCGCCGCGCGACGTCGGGCACCGTGTCGCCGTTGATCAAGGCGGCGAGCCGGGCCCGGTCCCCGTCCGACGCGCTCGGCAGCAGGCGCCCGAGTTCCTTGGCGAGATCCGCTTCCGCCTTCTCGGCGCGGCTGTGGACGATTTCCGAAAGCCTGCCACCGGTCTGCTGGTCGGTGAGGTGGCCGAGCAGTTCCGGCGGGGTCCTGGTGAGCACGTCGGCCACCTGGCCGACCAACCGCCGCGCCGCGCCGGGCAGCAGCCGGGAAACGAGGCTGGTGAGCCGGAACCGGGGCAGCCCCTCGTTCGCCGCGAGCACCCGCGCGAGCCGCTCACCGACAGGCTGCCCGGGCACCATGCTCGCGAACACCGCGAACGTTTCCGGCGACGTCTGCCGCATCATCCGGACGAGCTGATCGACGTGCTCCGGGCTCGCACCCGGCATCAGCCGGTTGACCAGCTGCACCAGTTCGGTACGGCGGATCTGCACCTGGTTGCGCGCCGCGGCGGCCACGACGTCGGCCACCTCGGCGGGTGAGAGCCGCACCGTCGGGTCGATGACCACGCTGAACCCGTTGCCGGGATTCCGGAACAGCCGCACCCCGCGCACGATCGTCTCGCCATCGGCGAGCACCGGGACCCGGAACTCCGCGCCCTCGTCGACCGTCGCGCGCAGCTGCAGCGTGTGCCCGGTGGCCGTCTGCACGAACGTGACGACGACATCGGTGCCGTCGAGGACGCTTTCCCCGTTCTGGGCGTAGCCGTTGGCCGTCAGCGCATCGGTGACCTGCTGCAGATCGTCGCTGAACGTGCTGTCGTCGGAGAAGCGCACGAGGTAGTCGGACGTGTCCGAAGCGCCGGTCACCGTCACCGCTGCGTCCGGGTTGGCCACCACGGTCGCGGTTGTCACCTGCGCGACGGCGTCCGCGAGATCCTGCCCCGCCTGCGCGTGGTACGCCTCGGCGAGCGTGGGTGCGGTAACGACGTTGGGCCCGGGCACCAGCTCCGCGCGGAGGACATTTCCGTTCGTGTCGACCGTCACCCGCGCCGTCACCCCGAGCCGGGTGCCCTGGACGACCCAGTTCCCGTCCGCGTCCTGCCCGTGCAGGGTGTCCGGGGTGCGCGCGACGGACCGCACGAGGTCGCGGATCGCGATCCGGACTCGCGGTTCGGTGACGGCCAGCGCCGGGTCGGTTCCCTGCGCGTGCGCCTGGCCGACGAACCAGGTCGCGGCCAGCCTCGACGCACCGGGAGCGGAGACCTCCGGCCCCTGCGCGGCGACAATGGCGGTCACCACGTCCTCGGACACCGTGATCGCGTGGAGCTCCGGATGACCGGCAACGGTGTCCCACGCATTGCCACGCACGGCGGGAAGTTCGATCTGCCCCGTGCCCGCGGGTTCGAGCGAACCGTTCAGTACCGAGTCACGCAGTTGTTGTTGCTGCTGCCGAAGTTCGGGCGTGGCCGCCCCCGGGTCCCGGCCCATTTCCGCGGCGACCCGTCGTGCGCCGGCCGCGTCGGTGGTCTCCAGGCGGAGCGTCAGCGGGTTGCCGGTCTCGGGATGCACCCACTGCGTGACCAGGCCGGGATCGCCGTTCGCCCAGCCGTTTTCCGCGCTCTGGAACAGGAAACCGCGATCGGTGAGCTCGTTGATCACCGCTTGGGCGTCGGCGGCGAAGGTCTGCTCCGAGCCGAGCACCACCGAATACGACGGGGCCTGCGCACCGGCCACCGGCAGCGCATCCGGCACGATCGCGGCGTCCGGACGCTGTGCCCGCAACGCGTCGCTGACCGGACCGAGTTCGTCGTTGTAGGTGGCGGCGAGCCTGCCGTCACTGATGTCGCCGAGGCCGTTGATCATCTCTCCGGCCAGGCCGAACGCCCGCGACAACCGCAGCCCGGTGACCAGCCGGACCTGCATCGCGTTGTCCGGGCCCTGCCCGGAAAGAATGAGCTGCATCGGCGTGATCTGCACCGGGCGCCCGTCGATGATCTCGATCCGCGGCGGCACGATCCGGATCTCGCCCGCGGGGAGTCCGGATTGGACACTCGCGTGCACGTCGACGGTGTCGGGGCCGAAGGACAGCCGCCACAGCGACCCGCCGAGGTGCTCGGCACTGTCCGGCTGCCGCGACATCCCGGGAACCGTGCCGTTCGCGGTGTTCCCGACCAGTGACACCGGCGTGACCGGCCCGTCGGCCTGCGGCCGGCCCGCCAGCTGCTGCAGCCGGTTCACATACGCGTCGGCCACTTCCGGGCTGCGGTCGGTGGTGCCCTCGCCCGCATCCATCCGGTCGACCACCGGCTCGGACTGGCGCCCGAAACGCTCCACATCGGACTGGTTGAACGTGGTGGCGGGCGTCGTGGTGCCGGGCAGCGCGCGTCCGGGTATGCCGTGATAGACCTCGCGCAGCGCGGCGTCGATCAGTTGTTTCGCCTCGTCCGCGTTCGAGGTGGGGCCAAGCGAAACGACGGTGACCTCGGTCTGGGTGCGGGTGCCGTCGTCGTTGGTCTGCCAGGCGCCGTGCTGGACGTTGATCGTGCCGGGCGCCAGCCGCCCGTCCTGCACGATCCGCACCGCGACCCTGGTACCGGCGTCGCGGTATTCGACCAGGGACACGGTGCCGTCCGCGTTCGGATCGGCGTTGACGTTCACGACGTGCCACGGGTTCGGCCCGTTCAGGTCGGGGCCGAGGGTCGGCGTCCTCGACTGGTCCGCTGCCAGCGCCGTCGCTGCATCGGCCTGCACCGCGGCGATGGCGGCGCGAAGATGCGCGGGAACCGGGACGGGCGCGTTCGACTGGAGGACCTGCACCTGTCGCGCCGCGGAGCGGTAGACGTCCCCGCGATTGGTACTGGGCTCACCGGCGCGCACGGTGGTCGTGCCGTGCGACGCGGCGACGTGCCCGGGCGCCACGATCGGTGTGGAGCCCAGCGCATGCTCCAGCACCGCCCGCTGGGCCGCTTCGATCGTTTCACCGGCGATCGTGAAATCGGGCGAGCCGTGGGTGGACAGCGTCATCACCGCGTCCGCGGTCTGCACCCAGCCGTTCTCGGTCAGCTGGAACGTGCCCTCGGTGAACTGCGCCTGATGGGCGGGCACGTCGTCGCTCATCACGACGTGGATGCGGACCTGGTGCCCGTCCGGCGAAGTGGCGGTGAACGTCTGCGTCTGCGGGTCGACCTCGCTGACCTGGACGACGTTCGTGGCGTGGAAGCCTTCCAGGTTCCGCGCGTGCAGCGAGTTGAAGGCACTGTCCCACTGGACGGTGTGCTGCTGGTTCTCCCCGAGGGTGAGGGTCTGCTGCCCGCCGCCGACGGTGTCGCCCAGCTTGCGGATCTGTTCTCCGTCCGAAGCGGACTGATCCGAAGATCCCTGGTTTGCGTTGCCGTCACCGGAATGTGCACCGTCCGGAGTGGACTGTACATCCGGAGTGGCCGCATTGTCGGGGGCCTGCGTGGTCGAGGTTGCGGCCGGGTGGTCCCGAGTCTGTGCATCGGGCGCCGCACTGGCGTCGGGCGCGCTGCTCTGCTGCTGCGCCGCATGGGCCGGTGAGTGTGGGGCCGCCTGATCCGACGTGGCCGTTGCGCCCTGGTCCGGAGCGGGCTGTTGGGCCGGTGCCTGGCTCTGCGTCGAGGAGTCACCCGGTGCGGAAGCGGCCTGTTGCGGCGCGGACTGATCCGGCGCCTGGGCGGTCTGGCTCTGCGAGTGCGTGCCACCCGCGACCGCGGGCTGCCGCTCCGGCGTCGCGGCGCTCGTCTGCTGCTGATCGTCGTTCGAGGTGCCGGCGTCCGACGCGGGCGCACCCGACCCCTGCGCGGAACCGGCACCGGCCGGCGTACTGCGCGAAGAACTCGACGAGCCCGAGCCGCCCGACGAACCCGAGCCACCGGAAGCACCGGAGCCGCCCGACGAACCCGAGCCACCGGAAGCACCGGAAGAACCAGCCGAAGAACCACCCGACGACCCGCCGGAGGAACCTGCCGAGGAGCCACCACTGATGACGGTGCCCCCGCCGCCCACCGTCGTCGGCGTCGGCGAAGCCCCGGTGAACAGGCTGGTGAAGTTCGGGGCATCACCGACGCCCGTGTCGGCCCGGAAGTTCATCCACGAGTTCTGGAACTCGGCCAGCTGCGAGTGGCGGAAACCCCACTCCCGTTCACCGATGAACTGTTCCCAGTGGCCACCGACGGCCCCCTGGGTGAACGCCATCCCGACGGCGCTGCTCTTGAAGTCACTGAAGTGGCCGGAGAACAGGTTCCCCATCGCGTGCTTGATCGAGCCCCAGGTGACCTGCTGGTCACCCGCACGATCGGCCTTCGAGGTGAACGCGTAGTCGTCGCTCGGCGCGCCGAACGCGCCCGGAGCCGCGTTGTGCAGCATGGCATCCAGGCCCTGGCCCCACTGCGTGGCGAACGTCGCGCCCAGCGCGCCGCTGACACCACCGACGCCGCCCAGCATGAAGAAACCCATGCTGCGACTGGCCAAACCGAGCGGCGCGCCACCCAGGAACGCACCGGTGAACGCCGCGAGCGTGCTCGAAACGCGGTACCCGTAAGCGCCACCCGTCTCGAGCACCGTCATGAACTGCGCCCCGACATCGGAAAGCATGCCGAACTTCATCGCGCTCTGCAGGCCGTAGCCGATGACGGTCTTCTTGAACATCAGACCGTATTTGGTCATCTTGGTGACGGTCGCGGGAAGTGCCTTGTCCACCGCGACCCTGGCGGCCTCGCGAAGTTCGGGGGTGAGCCGCTCCATCGCCCTCGACGCCGACTTGCCGCCGAGCCGGATGCCGGCCTGTTCACCGATGGCCTTCTTGAAGGCACGGCTTTTGATCTGCTGCAGCGTTTCCCGGCTGACCCCCCTGGTAGCGCCCTCCCGGGTGGCCTGCCTGGCGGCATCGCGGATCGCCTGCTGCTGCGCCTCGCGCGCCACCCCGCGGCCGGCGACCCGGCTCGGCGTCAGATCGCGGCCGAAGTCCTTGCCACGCTCCAAACCCGCGCGGCCCGCGCCTTTGGTTCCCTCCCAAGCGACTTTGCCGAGGTTCTTGAACGCCTGCGTGTCGGTGGGCACACGCGCAGCCGCCCGCTTCCCGGCGTCCCCGGCGGCCTCGATCGCTTTCCTGCCGCCCGCCGAAAGCATCTTTCCCATGGCGGGCAACGCGAACTTGGCGACCGAGTGGTCCATGGTCGTCCGGCCGGCCGCGATCAGGGCCCGCTCCCACGCTTCCCTGATCGCGGTGCGGATCATCGCGAGGATCCCCGCCAGCGCCAGCAGTGAACCGCCCAGGGTGCCCCAGGCCATGATGATGGCGCGCACGAGTTCGAAGGCCATCATCGCGAGGTTGGCTTCGAACGTGTTGATGTGCAGCACGGTCGACTGGTTGAACTGGGAAAGCCCCACCGCTAGCGAGAGGTTCGACTCCACGAGGTCGTACATCGTCTTCGAGAAGTCGGTCATCAACTGGCGCAGGGACACCGGCGCGCCGTCGCCGTCCCAGTCCATCTGCAGGTCTTTGGTCAGGGTGCCGGCCTGCTTGCTGAAGTCGGCCGCGTGCTGCGCCTTTTCCAGCGCCTTCTTCATCGCGTCGGCGGACAGTTTCGGTTCCGCGTCCGGATACCGGTCGAACAGCGCCACCATCACCGTTTCCACGGCGTGGTCGGGCACGAACGACATACCGAGGAAGTCGCTCCACTCCTTGATGCAGTGGTCGACCTCCCCGGCGAAGGCCATCATCTCGCGATAGAGGAAAGCAGCTGTGTCGTCGATCGGACCGCCGGACAACTACTTACCTCCTTTCGCTGTGATGGCACGGAAAATCGACCGACGAGAGCCGGTTACGGCTCGATCTTGTCCACCGTGTGCTTGCCGTCCTGATCGATACCCATGAAGTTGCCGATGGCGGTGACCACCCGGTCACCGATTTCGCCGAAGCTTTCGCCCATCGTGTGGTCCTGTTTGAACATGCCGTCCAGCGCCGCGCTGGGCACCTCGCCGTTGAACAGGCCTTTCCGCGCCGCTTCGCCGATTTCGTCCTTGCCGAACGTCTTGGGCTCGTCGAGCGTCTGCCCGAGTTCCTGGACCTGCTGCCGCGCCGAATCGGCGTATTCCATACCCGTGGTCGCCCATTGCGCGCCCTTGGCCATGATTTCGGCGGGGTCGCCGTTCATGTCGATGTAGGTGCTCATTTTTCTTCCTCCCGTTCGGCGTAGAGCTCGGCGTCGGTGCGGAACAGATTGGGCAGGATGTCTTCCCGGTCAGGGGCGTATTGCTGGCGCAGTTCGGCCATGTCGGAGGGCATTCCCTCTTCCATGATTTCCTTGGCCTGCGCACTCACGTCCCGTGCCGCGGCGGTGGCGGTGTGCACGATTTTCGCGCTCAGCTCACCGGCGTCGGGATTGCGGAACACGCGCGGGTCGATTTCCAGGTCCACCAGCTGGCCGCGAGACCCGACGACGACCTTGACCAGCCGGTCGTCCGACCACGCGACTCCGGTGAGCGCCTGCATTTTCGCCTGCGTTTTGGGGATGTTCTCGGCCGCCTTGCTCAGCTGGGCGAGTATTTCCCGGAAAACCGGGTTCGGCCCGTCACTGACCGGAAAACTCATGGTGTCCTCCTCGCGGATCCGCTTGAGAATTCGACGTCGAGTCCTCTTGCGAGGTTCCGCCGTGGGCTAGCATCCTTTGCATGGCACCGAGAAAACTTCCGCGTGCACTGCTCGCCGCCGCGGCAGGCATCGCCACCGTGGTGGCCGCACCGAGCGCCGCCGCACAGCAGAGCCAATGCGTGCAACCGGGCGCCACGGTCACCGCGGCGCCGTGGGCGCAGCAGCTGCTCGCCCCGGAACGCGCCTGGCCGATGACCACCGGCGCGGGCCAGAAGGTCGCGGTGCTCAGCACCGGCACCGGCGCGAATCCCTTGCTGCAGGGCCGGATAGCGGCACAGACCAGTGTGGCGCCCGCGGACACCGGCACCGAACCCAGCGGCAAACCCGACTGCCTCGGCCTCGGCACCGGTGCGGCCGGGCTCATCGCGGGCCAGCGCGTCACCGGCATCGGTTTCCACGGCGTGGCGCCCGACGCGCAGCTGCTTTCGGTGAAGGTCGCCGGGGACGAGTTCCCCCATGGCCTGCCGACGAACACCGTCCTGCCGGACACGCTCGCCGCCGGTATCAACTGGGCCGTCGACCACGGCGCGACCGTGATCGCGGTGCCCACCATCAGTTACCTCGACAGCGCCGCGCTCCACGCCGCCGTGCAGCGTGCGCTCGGCGCGAACATCGTGGTGGTGGCCGCGACGGGCGACCGCGGCAGCAACGAACAGGTCCCGCTCGTCCCGTTCCCCGCTTCCTATGACGATGTCATCGGTGTCGGCTCCATCGACCAGACCGGCGTGGTGGCACAGACTTCCCGCCCCAGCGCGGTGGATATCGTTGCCCCGGGGGAAAACGTGCTGACCACGTACCCGGACGGCGGCCTCGGCCCCGCGGTGGGCACCGGCTTCGCCACCGCCTACGTGGCGGGCACCGTCGCGCTGGTCCGTGCCTACCGGCCGCAACTGTCCAATCAGGACATCGAGCACCGCATCCTGGCCGCGGCGGCACCCGCACCCGAGGGCGTCGGCAGCGCGAACTACGGCTACGGGGTGCTGAACCCGTACGCCGCGGTGCTGGACAGCATGACCGGCGCCGCGCCCGCGGCCCTTCCCGCGTACACCCCACCCGTCGCCAATCCGGCCGAAAAGGCAAGGGAGGACGCGGAAAACAGCTCGGCGCGGCTGGCCTACCTCCTCGCCGCGGCCGGTGCCGCGCTCGCGGTGCTGCTCGTCGGCGCGATCGCGTTCGGTGCGCGTGGCCGCAAACGCCGCTGGCGCGGCGGACTGGCCACGGTCCCGGTCGATCTGCCCGAGGACGAACTGCCCGAGCCCCCGGTCCAGCTGTTCGCCGACCGGCAGTGACGGCGCGGCCGGGCAACCGGCGTGCTGCATTGCTTCCCCTCCCCCCTTTTCGAGACAAAGAACCGGTCCCGGGGTTTTCAGTCCCGGGGCCGGTTCGGGCCGTGCTGCGCGAAATCAGGCGCTGAAGAAACCCGCCGCCTGGATGTCCGCGTTGATCAGGTTCTCGACGTGATTGACGACGGCCGTACCGACCTCGGAGTGGGCGTTACCGAGGCCGGAAGCCTTGGCGGTCCACTGGGCCTGCGCCTGCTCGAACGCCTGCTGTGCCTGGCCTGCCCAGGCGTCGCCGGCGATCGCCATGGCGTCCTTCTTGAGGTCTTCGAAAAGCTGGATCAGCTGCCCAGCCTTGGTGGTCGTGCTGGAGCCCATGTCGCTGACGGCGCCACTGACCTTGATCATCGGACCGGTCATGTCTGCCACACCCCTTCCTGGTTGCCTGTGGTGTCAGAGCCTGCTGCCGAAGTTGCCTGCCATCCCACCGTCGGCGGAGATCGCGGCCAGGTGGCTGCGGCCCTCGTCGTCGTGGTTCTGCATCGAGTTGCTGGTCTTGCCGACCGCGGCGTGCAGGTTGTCGAGGATCGGCTTGAGGTTGTTCTGCCAGTAGGGCTCGAGCTCGTCCTGCTGCTTGCTCAGCGCCGCGTTGGCGGCCGCGCCGGAGAACGTCGAACTGCTGACCGCGTCGACCACGCCGGTGGTGATACCGGTGACGACCATATGTGCTTCCACGCCGTACTTGTCGATGATCTTCTGGATCTCGGCAAGCTGCGCCGGGTCGAGCTTCTTTTCGTCGGACATAGATCACCCCTCGTGTCACTAGCCACGTAACAGCGACGGTAAGCCAGCACACTGACAGCGGGCGGACATCGAAAATCTCCGGCAAACCGCAGCTCAGCGACCCTGCGGGGGTACCGCGGTGCGGGGCGGCTACGGGAAGCCCGCGCCGGCGATCAACGCACTGAGGCATCCTTTGCGGAGAAGCCGAGACGTTTCGGCTCGCGAGGGAACCCTTGACCGAGTCTGGTTGTCTAAGGAAGAGCTGCTCGACCACTGGATGGAGGGGCGATGGCCGACGCGGGGGAAGACTGGGCTCTGACCAAGGCGAAGTTGACGCACGACCCGCACGAGATGGAGGGCTACGGCAACAACATCGCGACCATGGGCAAGAACTTCCAGAGCGATATCAACGGCCCGGTCCAGATGATCCGCGGCGGCGGCGACGACACCCAGGTGAGCACCGGCCACTTCCCCGAAGGCGCGCAGGTGCAGAGCCTGATCTCGCGCAACGCGTCGGAGATGACCCAGTTCCTGCAGGCGGCGTACCAGAGCGTGGTGGCGCTTTCGTCGGTCGCGCTCATCTACGCGGACCTGATGCGGAACACCGATCTGTCCGGCAAGAACGCCTTCAACGCGATCGAATGGGCCTTCGCCATTCCCGGCGCGGACAAGCCGAAGGGCCTCCCGTCGTACGTCGAGAACAAGACGCTGGCCGGTGAAATGAAGCCCGGCCCGACCGACACCGCGGGCGAGAAGGTGCTTGCCACGTACCAGATCGGCGGGTCCTGGTTCACCACGTACTCGCTGGCGGGCGGCGGCACCCGTTCCGTCGTGCAAGGGCCGGACGGCAAGACGGAAACGTTCTACGACAAGAACGGCAACAAGATCAGCGAGGCGGTCACCGTCGGCAATCACACGACGACGACGACCTTCGACACCAAGACCGGCAAAAGGACCGGGCAGAGTCTCAAAATCACCGAGGGCGGCACCATGGGTGGTGTCACCTCGACCTACACCGTCGACCTCAAGACCCACGCCAAGACCCTGACATCGCAACGCGTGGCCAGCCAGTCAGCGCCCGAGTCGACCTCCAAGGATGACGTCTACAACTCCACCCAGACGGTGAACTACAACGCCAAGGGCAAGGTCGAGTCCACGACCACCGAGCACGTCGACAGCGTCTACAACAGCGACGGCACGTACACGCGGAAGTACTACACGGTGACCGAGGCCGACGGGAAGACGACGACCTCGGACGTCCGGGAGATCACCAGGCAGCCGCAGCCGGTGACGCAGGACGAGATCCAGAAGGTCACGCAGGACACGATCGATCGCACCACGAAACAGGTCAAGGGACACTGATCGGCGATGGCCGGAAACGACGATCCGTACTTCGGTTACGACTACAGCTGGCTCAGCGCCATCTCCGAAGGCAAGCGCGCCTTCGAGGTGGGCGGCCGGTACGACGAGCCAACGTACTACTCCCAGACCTGGGGCAAAGACCAGCCGAGCGACCCGACGATCGGGGCCGAGGAGACACCGGGCCCCGACGACAGCGACACCGACATCGAGATGATCAATCTCGAGATCAAGGGAGAGCAGCCGGGCACGGCCGACGACCTGTCGCTGCACTGGGGCCAGGTCGGGCTGATGCTGGCCGGCCTCCAGCTGCAGCTGCGCACCCAGACCCAGACCATGGCCGAGGGCTGGGATTCGCCTGCCGCCAAGGAGGTCTACCTCTCCAAGGTCGGCGAAATGCTGGCATACCTTGATGTCTGGCAGTACGCGTCCTCGGTGAACTCGGTGAACCTGGCGACGCTGGCCGGCATCATGCGTGAAGGTCAGTCCAAAATGAAGGCTCTGTACGCGGAGTTCCAGACCGCGTATGAACAGTCCGCCAAGGGCCCGCTGAAAAACGCGGAGGTCAGAGGCGGCATAAACAGCTACGAGGAGGAACAGGACCGGAAGGCAGGCAAACTGGGCGACCGCAACCGCACGGACGACGAGGTCCGGGCGGACTACAGCCGCCGCGCCCGGGTGCTGGCCAGCGATCTCGCGACCGAGTACGCCCCGGTCATCTCGGAGCTCCGCAACGGGCACGCGATGATCATGGATGCGTTCAACGCGCACATCCATCCCGGCGCCTTCGGCGATCCGGTCCCCGACATGCCGTCGCCGAACTCGGTGCCGACCACCGTCGTGTCCGCGCCGGGCAGCGGGCCGGGCTCCGCCCCGCCGGTCAACCCACCCGGCAACGCGCCGAACCTGCCGCCGCACGGGGCGCCCAACGCACCGGCGGATGGGCCGCCGGTGGCGCCGAACACCGCGCCACAGTCGATCGCGCCCACCGATGTGCCGAACGTCCCCCCGGTCGGCGCGGGCGGCGGGCCGACGATGTCGCCGCCGGTGGTGCAACCGCCCCCGGTGCCCAGTCTGTCCACATTGGCCCCGTTCTTGGCGCAGAGCCTTGTGACGCCGAACCTCCTGCAGAATCTCTCCAAAAACGGGCCGAATGTGCAGCCCCCGCCGACGCCCGACGCGCTCGGCGGCGGTACGCCGGGCGGTGCGCCTCCGCTGGGCTCCGCCGACCTGGAGAACATGCCGAACGCCATGACGGCGCAGAACGGGATGTATCCGCCGGGCACGATCTCGCCACCGCCTGGCGGCACCCTGTCGGAGGAGCAGCTGAGGCAGTTGCAGCAGGGCGGTATGCCGGGCTCGCAGCTGAGCCCGCCGCCGGGGATGGGACAAAGTCCGCAGTCCCCGCGGGACAAGCAGCGGCCCGGTGCGGTGGGCGGCCGGGGCCCGTCGTCCGCGAATGGACAGCAGCCGGGGTCGCAGTTCGGTTCGCCGCCACCGGGAAGCTCGCAGATGCCGTCCCGCCAGGGGCAGCAGGCGGGTGGCGCGGGTCTGCCGGGCGCGGTCTCGCCGGAGACGGCCGCGGCCTTCCAGCCGCCGCCCTCGACCACGCCTTCGGTGCTGGGCAACGACAAGCAGAAACGCACGAGGCCAGGCAGCCCGGCCGAGAGCGTGCAGAACGCATACCAGGGCCTGGGCGGGGCGACGCCGCCGGTGCTCGGCAATCCGCGCCGGGAAGGTGCGGGCAAGGGCGCGAGCAAGCCTCGCTCGATGCGCAAGTCGTTCCGCCGCAAGAAGGTTGAGCCGCAGGAGATCCCGGACTTCCTGAGCGGGTTGCCCGCGGCCACCGCGCCGATCCTGGAAGGCCGGGTCGCCCCGGAGCCGGTCGGTTCCGTCGGCGAGGTCCCGTCGTCGCTCCTCGCGCCGAAGCACGCCTTGCCGGAGCCGGACAAGCACGCCCGCCCGGTGGAGCACGCCGACCGCACCACGCGCGTCGCGCAGCCGCAACCGGCCGACGCCCCGGCGGCCGCGCAGAACGCGTGGGAGGTCGAAAACCCGGGCGGCCCCATGGTTGCGGGCCACACGCCGACCAAGCACCACCAGGCAGAGCCGTCGACCGACCTCAACAACCGCTCCACCACGTGACCACAGGTCACCTCGTCCCGCCTCGGCGGGGCGAGGTAACCTGTGGTCCGCTCCTTGACTGACTGAGTCAGTCAAGCAAGAATACGAAACCGTGGCGCAGACAGCTGACAGATCCGAGGAAGCCAGGTCCGGCGAAACGTCGCCACGCATGTCGTGGCGGCCGGTCCTCCTGATCGCCGGCGTGGCCGCGGTGATCCACCTGGCCGTGGCAGCCCGTTACGGCTGGCATCGCGACGAGTTCTACTACGTGATCACCGGCCGCCACCTGGCCTGGGGCTACGTCGACCAACCGCCGCTGACCCCGGCGCTGGCGCGGCTGGCCGCCGCACTGCCCGGCGGCGTGCTGCCGCTCCGCATCCTGGCCATCGCCGCGAACGCCGGCTGTGTGCTGCTGGCCGCGCGGCTCGCCGCCGAGCTCGGCGGGCGGCCGCGGGCGCAGCTCATCTCGGCCGCCGCGGTCGCGGCTTGCCCGGCCTACGTCGGCGCCTCGGCGCTGTTCGGCACCACCGGCACCGATCAGTTGTGCTGGCTCGCGGTGACGGTCGCGACCGCGCGAGCGCTGCGGCTGGGCACGATCCCGGCCTGGCTGCTCGCCGGCCTGCTCGCCGGACTGGGCTTGGAGAACAAGGACACCATCGCCGCACTGCTCATCGGCATCGCGCTCGGCCTACTCGTCACCCGGCGCGCGGCGCTGCGCACTCCTGGGCCATGGCTGGCCGGTGCACTCGCGGCGCTGATCGCGCTGCCCAACATCCTGTGGAACGCTTCCTCCGGATGGCCGGACGTCCGGATGGCCGAGGTGCTGTCCGGGCGGCAGGGCAGCGCGTTGACCCAGGTGCCCGAATTGCTGCTCCTGCTGACCGGCCCGCCGCTGGTCTGCCTGTGGATCGTCGGGGTGCGCCAGTTGTGCGGCAGGGCCGGAAGGTCGCACAGGTGGCTGCTGGTCGTCGCGATCACCGCCGTCGCCTTCATCGCCGTCACTTCGGGCAAGTCCTACTACGCCGCGCCGGCCCTGCCTGGCCTCTTCGCGGCGGGAGCGGCGCGAGTGGAGGCCGCCGACACATCGGACGGCAGACGCCGGTGGCCCATCGCGATCGCCGCCACCGGCGTGTTCGCGATGGTGGTCGGACTGCCCGTCCTCCCGCCGAAAATCGCGAACAGCGTCGCCATCGGCGCCGGCAGTCCGGTGCTCGAAACCTACGGCTGGAGCGGCTACGTGCAGCAGATCGTCTCGGTCGCCGACGAGTACCCGGCCGACACGGTGATCTTCACCAGCAACTACGGCGAGGCCGGCGCGTTGACCATCCTCGGCCCCTCCGAGGGCCTGCACAATCCGGTCGGCAGCGGCCACAACGCCTACGGATACTGGGCGCCGCCCCCGGGCAGCGACGCCACGGTGTTGTGCGTCGGCGAGTTCACACCCGGCTACCTGCATCGATTCTGGTCGCGGGTAACGGAAATCGCCCCACTCACCATGCCCGACGGCCTGTCGAACGAGGAGACGCAGCAGGGCGCCGCGATCTACCTGTGCCAGCAACCACGTGGCACCTGGGCACAGCTCTGGCCCGGACTGAAACACCTCAGCTGAGCGTGAGCCGCTCCGCTAGCGAGAACGCGGCGGCCTCGTGACAATGGCCGGATGGAAACCTGGGATGCCCTCACCGCCCGCCGCAACGTCCGCGCCTACACCGACGAGCCGATCCCGGCCGAGCACCTGGACCGGATCCTGGAAGCCGCGCGCCGCGCGCCGTCGTCGCGCAACACCCAGCCGTGGGACTTCGTCGTGGTGACCGAGCGCGAGGGCCTGAGGCGCCTGGCCGAGGTCTGGCAGGGCGCGGGCCACGTTGCGCACTCCGCCGCGACGATCGCGCTCGTCGCCCCGGCGCGGGAGTCCGAGGGTGAACGGGTGCAGTACGACCTCGGCCAGGTCACCGCCCACATCATGCTCACCGCCACCGACCTCGGCATCGGCTCCGGGCATTCGGCGGTAGGCGACCAGGCGCTGGCGCGTGAACTGCTGGGCCTCCCGGAGGACCGCGTGTGTGCCTACCTGATCGCGCTCGGATATCCGGCGGATCGCCCGCTGCGCCCGATCCGTAACCCGAACCGCCGGGCGTTCGACGACGTCGTGCACCGGGAACGCTGGTAACCCGCCCCGTACCGCCCACAGCGAAACCGCACCGGAACTTGTTCACCTGGGCGAACACGAGTGATCCGGCAACGTCGGAATTCCCGGCATGATCCGCATAATTCCCTCGTGATGAAAAGAAAACCGCTGCGCACCCTGGTCACGGCCACCGGTGTCGCGGCGCTGGTACTCGGCGCGCAGACAGTGGCGCAGGCGGAAACCCATGGCGGCGACGGCGACACCCAATGGGTGCAGCAAAACACCTCCAGCGGATGGTGCCGCGCGACGCTGGAGGTCTGGAAGACCGACAACGGCCTGATGGCCAAGGGCGTGTTCGCCAACGACCACGCGAACTACGACTGCACCGGCTGGCTCGAGCGGTCGAGCGACCTGGGGCTGACCTGGAAACGCATTTCCGGCCTGCACGACGTGCTGTCCAAACCGACCGGGGAGCAGATTTCCTCGACCGGCAATTATTCGGATCAGGGCTATTACGCGCGAGTGTGCTTCCACCTCGACTTCTCGGGCGCCGCAACGCATTGCAGCGCGTCCCTCTGAACAACGCCGACCCCGGCAGACAGCGAATAGAGTCGCGCCATGACTTCCACCAGGCATGACGGAGACACCTGGGACCTGACGTCCAGCGTCGGCGCGAGGGCCACCATGGCCGCGGCAGCGCGGGCGCTCGCGACCCGCGCCGATCGGTCGCTCATCGACGATCCGTTCGCCGAACCGCTCGTCCGGGTGGGCGGCATCGATCTCCTCACCGGCCTGGCGAGCGGCGAAATGCCGCCCGGTGAACTGGTCGGGCAGACGTTCATCGACGTGGCCTGCGAACTCGACCAGCCGCAGGTTACCGGGCGGCAGGTAACCGTCGCCGCGCAAGCCATGCGGTCGTGGCTGTGGGTCGGATTAGTAACGACCGGCACAGTGTGGAATTCAAGGCCCGCACGCTCGCCGATCTCGGCGCCGAGCCGACCGCGGACCGGCGAGTGGTCGCGATCGATCTCCGTGAGGATTGGCCCACCGCACTGCGCGCAGCCGGATTCGACCCGGGATTGCCGACCGCGTGGAGTGCCGAAGGCCTCCTGGGCTACCTACCGCCCGAGGCGCCGGACAGTCTGTTGGACACCATCACCGAACTCAGCGCGCCGGGCAGCCGGGTGGCCACCGAAAGCAGGCTCAACCCGCGACCGGGCGACGAGGAGAAACGAAGGAACGACTGAACAGCATCTCCGAAAGCCGGCGCGAGCACAGTTTCAGCACCGACATGACGAAGCTCCGCTATTTCGGTGCGCGCAACGAAGCGGGGCCCTACCTGGCCGGCCGTGGCTGGGTGCTGACGACGATCTGCGTATGGGCGACGTGCGCTACGTCAGCGGCACCCTCGACCAAACCCCTGCATGAGAAAGCGCCCCGGCGCGGCAGTGGCGGGGCGCTTCCCCGAGAAACTCACACCTCGGCGAGCTGAACCTCGATGCGCAGCTCGTCGGCGGGGGTGAACTGCAGGTCCTCGACGTTCCCCGCCGCCCGCAGGTCTCCGCCGATCGACGTCAGCGTCTCCACCTGCGCCGCCGGGCCCGCGATGCGCACGGCCTCGACCGGCGAGCGCATCGAACGCTTCGCGTCGCTCTTCGCCTTGCGGATGGCGCTGATCGCGGTGCTGGCGAGATTGATGACCTCACCGTCCGCGGACGCGTCCGAGGAAGCGACCGGCCACTCGGCGGTGTGCACCGAACCGGAGTGCCACCACGACCACGCCTCCTCCGTGCAGTACGGCAGGAACGGCGCGAACAACCGCTGCAGCGAGGACAGCGCCTTGCGCAGCGCGAGCCGTGCCGACTGCGTTGCCGCGCCGCCCTCTTCGGCGTACGCGCGCTGCTTGATCAGCTCCAGGTAGTCGTCGCAGAAGAACCAGAAGAACCGCTCGATCCGCTCCAGCGCGGTGGTGTACTCGAAGGTCTCCAGCGCCGAGGTGGCCTGGCGGATCACGTCGTCCAGCGAAGCGAGCATCGCCTTGTCGAGCGGCTCCGACACCGTCGCGTCCGCGGCGGGCTCGGGGAAGCTCAGCGCGAACTTGCTGGCATTCAACAGTTTCGTCGCGAGCCGACGGCCGATCTTCATCTGGCCCTGATCGAACGCCGTGTCGGTGCCAGGGCGCCCGTTGGCCGCCCAGTACCGCACCGCGTCCGGGCTGAACTGTTCCAGCAGGCCCAGCGGCGTGACGACGTTGCCCTTGGACTTGGACATCTTCTTGCGGTCCGGGTCGAGGATCCAGCCGGACAGCGCCGCGTGGTACCAGGGCAGCGAGCCGTTCTCCAGCTGCGCGCGCAGCACGGTGGCGAACAGCCAGGTGCGGATGATGTCGTGCGCCTGCGGACGCAGGTCCATCGGGAAGGTCTGCGCGAACAGCTCGGGGTTTTCCTCCCACCCGCACACGATCTGCGGCGTGAGCGAAGACGTCGCCCAGGTGTCCATCACGTCCGGGTCGCCGATGAAGCCGCCGGGGACTCCGCGCTGGTCCTCGGTGTACCCGGCCGGGGCGTCCGAGGACGGGTCGATCGGCAGCTGGCTCTCGTCGGCCAGGATCGGCGCCGAGTAGTCGGGCTCGCCCGACGCGTCGAGCGGGTACCAGACCGGGAACGGCACGCCGAAGAACCGCTGACGGCTGACCAGCCAGTCACCATTGAGACCGCGGACCCAGTCGTCGTAGCGGGCCTTCATGTACGCCGGGTGCCACTGCAGCTCGGCACCGCGCTGGAGCATCACGTCCTGCTTCTCGATGGACTTGATGAACCACTGCCTGCTGGACACGATCTCCAGCGGCTTGTCGCCCTTTTCGTAGAACTTGACCGGGCGGACCGTCTTCTTCGGCTCGCCGTCGAGGTCGCCGCTCTCGCGCAACATGGCCACGACGCGTTCCTTCGCCGTGTGCACGGTGGCGCCGACCAGTTCGGCGTATGCCTTGCGGCCGGCCTCACTGTCCAAACCGGACGGTGCGTCGGCGAGGATCCGGCCGTCCCGGCCGATGATCGTGCGGGTGGGCAGCTTCAGCTCCCGCCACCACTGCACGTCGGTGAGGTCACCGAAGGTGCAGCACATCGCGATGCCGGCGCCGCGGTCCATTTCCGCGGCGCGGTGCGCCACGACCGGCACCTCGACCCCGAACACCGGCGAGGTGACCGTCTTGCCGAACAGGCCCTGGTAGCGCTCGTCGTCCGGGTGCGCGATCAGCGCGACACAGGCGGGCAGCAGCTCGGGCCGGGTGGTCTCGATGTACACCGGGTTGCCGTCGGGGCCGTGGAAGGCCACCCGGTGCCACGCGCCGGCGTGCTCGCGGTCCTCCAGCTCGGCCTGCGCGACGGCGGTGCGGAACCCGACATCCCACAGCGTCGGCGCCTCGGCCTGGTACGCCTCGCCGCGACCGAGCAGCCGCAGGAACGCGCGCTGCGAGACGCGCTGGGCGTACGTGCCGATGGTGGTGTACGTCAGCGACCAGTCCACCGACAGGCCCAGGTGGCGCCAGGTCTCCTCGAATGCCTTCTCGTCCTCGGCCGTGAGCAGCTCGCACAGCTCGATGAAGTTCCGGCGCGAAATGTCCTGGACCGGCCGCTCGCCCTTCTTCACCATCGGCTCGGGCGCCTGGTAGTCCGGGTCGTACGGCAGCGACGGGTCACAGCGCACGCCGTAGTAGTTCTGCACGCGGCGCTCGGTGGGCAGGCCGTTGTCGTCCCAGCCCATCGGGTAGAAGACGTGCTTGCCGCGCATCCGCTGGAACCGGGCGATGACGTCGGTGTGCGTGTAGGAGAAGACGTGGCCTACGTGCAGCGAGCCGCTGACCGTCGGCGGCGGGGTGTCGATGGAGAACACCGCGCTGCGGTCACCGGGAGCGTCGAACCGGTAGACCCCGGCCTGCTCCCAGGCTTGCGCCCACTTGGCGTCCAGACCGTCCAGCGCCGGCCGGTCGGGGACGTTCGGCGTGGTCTCGGACACGCTTGTTGCCACCTCGATCTATCGCGTTCGGGAAGTACATACAGCTTAGCCGGGGGGTCATACCAGGTTTCCAGCGCGGGCACCACCGCCCGGAGCTACTGTCAGCGAATCGGCGATCAGACGAGCAAATTGTGCAGCGAATCGGCCGATCCAGTCGCCAGATCGCGCAAACTGAGCAGCGAAACCGGGCACTCTTGCTCAGCCGGGCGCCCACCGTTCAGGCTCGTGAGCATGGACCTTGTGCAGCTCCACCGCCTGATGCTGGTGGCCCGTCGTGTCGACGAGGAGGCGATCGCGCTGCAGCGCCAGGGCGTGCTTCCCGGATACGCGCCGATGAAAGGTCAGGAGGCGGCGCAAGTGGGCAGCGCCGCGGCGCTCGACCCGGCTCGTGACTTCGCCTTCCCGACGTACCGCGAGCTGGGCGCGGCGGTGGCGCTGGGCGTGGACCTGCCGGGGTACCTCGCCACCCACCTCGGGGTCTGGCACGGCGGCATGTACGACCCGCTGGCCTCGCGGTTCGCGCCGTTCAACGCGGTTGTCGGCGGCCCCGTGACGCACGCGGTGGGCTGGGCGATGGGCGCACGGCTGGACGGCACGGCGGGCGCGGCGATCACGTACTTCGGCGACGGCGCGAGTTCGCAGGGTGACGTGCACGAGGCGATGAACTTCGCCGCGGTCTACCGGCTGCCGGTGATCTTCTTCTGCCAGAACAACGGCTGGGCGATCTCCGTGCCGGCCGAACGGCAGGTGGCAGGCGGCTCGGTCGCCGCACGCGCGCAGGGCTACGGCATCGAGGGCCTGCGGGTGGACGGCAACGACGTGCTGGCCGTGCACGAAGCCACCCTGGCGGCACTCGAACGTGGCCGTGCGGGTGAAGGCCCCACGGTCATCGAGGCCATGACCTACCGGATGGGCCCACACTCCACTTCGGACGATCCCGGCCGGTACCGGACGCTGGCCGAGGAACAGGCCTGGGCCCGCCGCGATCCGCTCGCTCGCGCCGCGGCGCAGCTGCCGGAAAGCGTCGTGACAGAAGCAGAAGAACACGCAGCGAAGGTCACCGGGCAGGTTCGGAAGGCACTCACCGAAATGGGCGACCGGCCTGGCGAGGAGCTGTTCGACTTCGTCTACCGCGAGCCGACCAAGGCGTTGCTGGAGCAGCGGCGCGAGTGGAAGGAATGGTCCGATGCCTGAGTTCTCCTTGCAGCAGGCGCTGAATCTCGCGCTGCAGCACGCGCTGGAGGACGACGAGCGGGTCCTGGTCTTCGGCGAGGATGTCGGCGTGCTCGGCGGGGTGTTCCGGGTGACCGACGGCCTGCAGGCCAAGTTCGGCGAGCAGCGCGTGTTCGACACGCCACTGGCGGAATCCGGGATCATGGGCATGGCGGTCGGGCTCGCGCTCGCGGGCTGGCGGCCGGTGCCGGAGATCCAGTTCGACGGGTTCAGCTACCCGGCGATCGACCAGATCGTGAACCAGGTCGCCCGGATGCACTACCGCAGCCGTGGCGTCGTCTCGATGCCGATCACGTTGCGGCTGCCCAGTTTCGGCGGTATCAAGGCCCCAGAGCACCACGGCGAGAGCCTGGAGTCGCTGTTCGCGCACGTGCCGGGGCTCAAGGTGGCCGCCCCGTCCGGCCCGGCCGAGGGCTATCACCTGCTGTGCCAGTCGATCGCCGACCCGGACCCGGTGATCTTCATGGAACCCAAGGCGCGCTACTGGAACCGCGAATGCTTCGACCCGGACGAACCGGTGGACATCCCGCCGGTCGGCACGAGCCGGGTGCTGCGCGCGGGCAAGCACGCCACGTTGATCGCCTGGGGCGCAATGGTTTCCCGCTGTCTGCAGGTGGCCGAACTGGCCGCCGAGGACGGCGTGGAGCTGGAGGTGCTGGACCTGCGCTGGCTCAAGCCGATCGACGCCGACGGGCTCGCGGATTCGGTGGGCCGCACGCGGCGGGCTGTCGTCGTGCACGAGGCACCGCTGACGGCCGGGCTCGGCGCGGAGGTCTCCACGCTGGTGAGCGAGCGCTGCTTCGACACCCTGCGTGCGCCCGTGCAGCGCGTCACCGGCTATGACGTTCCGTATCCGTCCGGTGCGCTGGAGGACGAGTACCTGCCGAGTATCGACCGCGTCCTGACCGCCGTGCAGACCGTGCTGGGGTACCGCCGTGGCTGAAGTGACATTCCCGCTGCCCGATCTCGGCGAGGGCCTGATCAGCGCGAAAGTGCTGGAATGGCTTGTCGCGGAAGGGGAGTTCGTCGAGCGCAACGCGCCGCTGGTGGAGGTGGAGACGACGAAGGCGGCGGTCGAGATCCCCTCACCGCAGTCCGGGAAGATCCTGCGCCTGCACGTCGGCGAGGACGAGGAGCTGGCCGTCGGCGAGCCACTGGTCACGTTCGCCGTGGCGGACGACAAGGCCGGTATCGTCGGCACGGTGCCCGAGGAAAAGAAGCCGGCCCGGCGCGTCCGGCTGACGCCACCGGAGGACTGAGCGTGTACGCGATCGCCGGGGACGGCTGCAAGATCTGGTACGAGGGTGGTGCGCGGCCGGTGCTGCTGATCCACGGGTTCGCGTCGGACAGCCGTCGCAATTGGACGGACGCGGGCTGGCTGCGCGTGTTCGACGGCGCGTTGCTGGTGGATCTGCGCGGGCACGGCCAGAGCGGCAAGCCGCGCACGGGCTTTTCGCCGCAGCGGCTGGCCGCCGACATCTGCACCGTGCTCGATACCGTCGGCCTGGCCACAGTGGACGTCGTGACCTACTCGATGGGCGGGCTCGTCGGCTGGGAACTGGCGAGGATGGGCCGGGTCCGGCGGATGGGGATCGGTGGGCTCGGCGGCGGCACGGCAGCCCGCGAGGACTTCGAACGAGTGCTGGAAACCTTGCCGGGCAACGAGGATCTCCGACCCTGCATCGAGGGAATGGCCGGGCACCGGCTCGACGGCGAGCCGCCGGTGCCGGTGTTGTTCGCGGCCGGTGACGCCGACGACCTCGCCCCGGACGCGGCTGCCTTCGCCGCGAAACTGGGCGCGCAGTTCGTCTCCCTCGGCAAGCGCAACCACTTCAACGCCATCTCCAGCCGCCTGTTCAAACAGGCTGCACTCGACTTTTTCGGGAGCTGAAAGATGTACCCGAGAATCAGACCTGCGCTCGACGACATCCCCGCCTACACACCGGGGAAAGCGCTTTCCGGACTGGTCAAGCTGTCCAGCAACGAAAACCCGTTCCCGCCGCTGCCAGGCGTGCTCGAACGCGCGACCACGGCGGCCGCGAACCTGCACCGTTACCCCGATCTCGCCGCCACGGAGCTGACCGCCGAACTGGCACGACACCTGTCCGTGCCCGCCGAAACCATCGCCGTAGGCACCGGGAGTGTCGGTGTGCTGCAACAGATCGTGCAGTCGGTCGCGCAGCTCGGCGACGAGGTCGTGTACCCGTGGCGGTCGTTCGAGGCCTACCCGATCGTCACGCGGATCGCCGGTGCGACCCAGCTCGAAGTTCCGCTCACGGCCGAGTCCGCTTTGGACTTGCCGGCGATGGCCGACGCGGTCACCGAGCGCACCAAGCTGGTGGTGGTGTGCTCGCCGAACAACCCGACCGGCCCGGCCGTCCGACGCGCCGAGTTCCTCGAATTCCTCGGCCGCGTCCCGCAGGACGTTCTCGTGGTCCTCGACGAGGCCTACGTCGAGTTCGTTCGCGACCCCGGCGTGGTGAACGGTCTCGATCTGTTCGCCGCACACCCCAACCTCTGCCTGCTACGCACGTTCTCCAAGGCGTACGGGCTGGCCGGGCTCCGCGTCGGCTATGCGGTCGCGCATCCGCCGGTGGCCGCCGCGATCCGCAAATGCGCGGTGCCGTTCGGGGTTTCCACGATCGCCCAGCTCGCCGCGATCGAATCCCTGCACAGCCAGGACGCCATGCACGCCAGAGTGAACGCGGTGATCGACGAACGCACGAGAGTCCGAAGTGGACTGATCGAGCAGGGTTGGCGGGTACCGGAAACCGAGGCCAACTTCGTGTGGCTGCCGCTCGCCGAGCGCACCGGCGAGTTCGCCGCGGCCTGCCAGCGCTCGGGTCTGCTCGTCCGGCCCTACGCGCCGGACGGCTGCCGCATCACCATCGGCGACAGCCCGGAGAACGACCTGTTCCTGCGTGTCGCCGCGCAGTGGCGCTCAACCGAGGTCGCGGCGTAGCAGATCCTCCTCGGTCTCCCGCCGCACCAGCGTGCGCGCTTCGCCAACGCGGACGCCGATCAGCGGCGGGCGACCGACGAGGTTGTAGTTCGACGCGAGCGCGTGGTGGTACGCGCCGGTCACGGGGATTGCGAGCAGGTCGCCCGCGTGGATGTCCTCGGGGAGCTGGACGTCGGCCGCGACGATGTCGCCCGCCTCGCAATGCCTGCCCACCACCGTCATCGTGCGCCGCCGGGCGCGGGTGTGCCGCCCGACGAGCCGCGCGGGTGTAGCGGGCGCCGTACAGCGCGGGGCGCGGGTTGTCGCTCATCCCGCCGTCCAACGCGACGAAACCGGGCTTGACCGTGATCACGCGATACAGCGTCACGCCCGCGTTGGCGACGATCGAGCGGCCCGGTTCGAGGATCAGTTTCGGCATCCGTACGCATTCCAGGTTCAGCGCGGCGTGGATCCGCTGTGCGAACCCGGCGAGGTCGAAATGCCGTTCCCCCTGGCAGATACGGGACGGCGAACCCGCCGCCGAGGTCGAGTTCTTCGACCCGCACCGGCAGCGCGCGAAGCAACCGCGCCATCCGCCGCGCAGCCTCCTCGTACGCCGGCACGGACCGGACCTGCGAACCGAGGTGGCAGTGCAAGCCGGCCAGCCGCAGCCCGGGCTGAGCCAGCACCCGCTCGACCGCACGAGCGGGGACCCGAATTTCTGCCCGGTGGTGCGGGTGGTGATCGCCGGATGTGTGCGCGTCGACGTCCGGGAAACTGTGCCGGCCGTTACCAATCCGACCACAGCCACGGCCACATGGCTTGCGCGGCAACAGTTACCCTGCCACGCGGGGTGCGGCCTACTTTTGGTCGGGTCAGTAACGCGGCTCAAACCCCGTTGCGCGATGGCCGGCGCGCCCGGCTGCTCGATCTCGTCGAACGAGTCCAGCACGATCCGGCCGACTCCGGTGGAGCTCGCGGCCTTCCGGTCCTCGGTGGTTTTCACGTTGCCGTGGAACAGAATCCGCTCGGCCGACACTCCCGCCGAGAGCGCGCAAGCCAGCTCCCCGGCCGAGCAGACGTCGAACGACAGACCCTCGCCGTTCAGCCACCGGAACACCGCGCGACACTCGCGAAGGCGATCTCGGCCTCGGGCAGCGCGGCGCGGAACTCACGTGCGCGGCGCCGCACCTCGTTCTCGTCGAGCAGTTGGCACGGGGTCCCGAACCGGGCGGCCAGCTGGGTCATCGCGACTCCGGCGAACAACAGGTCACCCCCGGCGGCGAACCCGGTGTCCGCCGGCCAGAGTGCCCGTGGTGGCGCGGGCCGTACACGCGGCCCTGACACCCGCCGGATCGTTCTTGCCGGGATCTTGACACGCCGAGTGACAACCGTCATTCCCCGACGGGAATTGCCGACAGCACTCCCGCCGGGCACTGTGCACGCCATGCGGAGATACCACGTCAGCACATTGTCCACAATGGAGGAAAAATGAGTGTCGAACAGCTCGCCGAGGACTACGTCGGTGTGTGGAACGAGACCGACCCTCGGCGCCAAGCCACCGAGGTCGAGAAGCTGTGGGCACCGGACGGGACGGAATACCTGTCCGACTCGGTGTACCGAGGCCACGCGGAGCTGCGGAAGCGGGTGGCCGGGGCATATCGCAAGTTCGTTGCCGAGGGCGGCTTTTCGTTCGTGCGCAGCAGTGCGGTGGCGCACCACCACGACACGATCGCGCTGACCATCGACATGGTGCCGAAGGGCGGCGGCGACGCGGCCTGGCGCGGCATCGTGTTCATCGAACTCGACAGCAACGGGAAGATCAAACGGGATTACCAGTTCACGACCTGAGCTTTGACGTGCGTCGGCGCCGAGGGTCATGCTCGGGCAATGGACACCACCGAGCTGCGCGCACTGCAGGCACCGTTGAAAGACCAGTACCGCGAGACCCCGGACAGCGCCGTCGTCACCATGCGCTCGACGGCGGAACTGTCCGGGCTCGGCATCTCCTGCCGGGTCCAGACCGGGCAGGCACTGGTGGAGGCCGGGTTGCATCCGGCGGCGGGCGGCGACGGCAGCCTCGCGTGCTCCGGCGACATGCTGCTCGACGCGCTCGCGGCCTGCGCGGGGGTCACGCTGCGCGCGGTCGCGACCTCGCTGGGGCTGGAGATCCGCGGCGGGACCGTCACCGCCGAAGGCGATCTGGATTTCCGCGGCACGCTCGGCGTCGACAAGGCCGCGCCGGTGGGCTTCCGGGCCATCCGGCTCGCCTTCGCGCTGGACACCGACGCCGATGCCGAGCAGCTGGCCACGCTGGAGAAGCTGACCGAGCGGTACTGCGTCGTCTACCAGACCCTGCGCAACGCGATCGACGTGAGTACTTCGCTCACCGCCTGACCGTGGACAGCATGCGAACCACGTGGTTCACTTCAGGAGAACCCTGAAGAGAGCCGGTGTGCGAAATGTCGACCAAGCGGAAGAAAGTGCGATTCACCAGTGGCGGCGTCGAATGCGCCGCCTGGTACTACCCGGGCACGAACGGCGGCTGCGTGGTCATGGCCGGTGGCGGCGCGGTGACCAAGGAACCGGCCACGGACCGGTTCGCGAAAAGGTTCAACGAGGCGGGGTTCGCCGTACTCGCCTTCGACTACCGACATCTCGGCGAAAGCGGTGGCGAACCGCGCCAGGTGGTCCGCATCGACGAGGGGCTCGCCGACTGGCAGGCCGCGATCGAGTTCGCGGCCGGCCTGCCGAATGTCGACCCGGCCCGGCTCGCGATCTGGGGTTTTTCCTTGTCCGGCGGGCATATCTTCCGTGTCGCGGCGGCCAATCCCCGGCTCGCCGGTGCGATCGCGCAGACGCCGAACGCCGACGGCCTGGTCGCGTCGCGCAGCGCCTCCCGGCACCAGAAGCCGCTCGCGATGATGCGGCTCACCGGTCGGTCGATCCTCGACACGGTCGGCGGACTGCTCGGCCGCCCGCCGATGCTGGTCCCGCTGGCCGGCGCGCCGGGCACGGTCTCGATGCTCACCACGCCGGACGGCCGGGACGGCGACCGGGCGTTGAACCCCGGTAACAAATACCCGGAGTGGCAACAGGAAATCGCCGCCCGCTCGGTGATTTCCATTGTGCTGTACCGGCCCGGCCGCGCCGCCGGCCGCGTCCGGTCACCACTGCTCGCGGTGGTCGCCGACCAGGATCAGACCGCTCCCCCCGAGCCTGCCGTGCGCGCGGCCCGACGCGCCCCTCGCGGCGAGGTCGTCCGGCTGCAGGGCGGCCATTACGCGCCGTTCTTCGACGGGCACGAGCAGGCCGTCGAAGCCGAACTGTCCTTTCTGCGGCGACATCTGCTCGACTCGGCGGACGTCCTTTACCCAAGCTTGACAGAGGGTTGTTGAACTTCCTGGGTGATCGATCGATTACCCAGGAGGACTTTCGTGCGAAGAACTCGTCGCCTGCTGGCGGCCGTCGCATTGGCTTGCGGGCTGATCGCCACGCCCGCGGCCGGTGCGGCCCCTTACGCCGACCCGCTGGCCGACGCCGCGCCCACCCCGGCGCTGACCTGGTCGGACTGCGCGGACGGTTTCCAGTGCTCCACCGCGGCCGTGCCGCTGGACTACTTCCGGCCGCACGGGCGGACCATCGACCTGGCGCTGATCAAACTGCCCGCCACCGACCAGGCGCACCGCATCGGCACCCTGTTCGTGAACTTCGGCGGCCCCGGCCCGTCCGGGATCGACCGGTTGCGGGCCCGCGCGAAATGGCCGTGGCTGTTCTCCGACGAGCTGCGCACCCGGTTCGACCTCGTCTCGTGGGACCCGCGCTCGGTCTCGAACAGCACCGCCGTGCGCTGCTTCGGCACCGAGCAGGAGCAGCAGGACTATTTCGCGAACTTCCCCGAGATGCCGGGCGACACCGCGGGCGAACCGGCCTTCTACGCCGCTTCCCGCGACCTGGCGCAGCGGTGCGGTCAGCGGGCCGCCGACCTGCTGCCGTTCATGTCCACTGTGAACACCGCGCGCGACCTGGATCTGTTACGCCGCGCGGTGGGCGACGCGAAACTGACCTACCACGGTATTTCCTACGGCACTCACCTCGGCGCCATCTATGCCAACCTGTTCCCCGGCCGGATCAGGGCGCTGGCGATGGACGGCACGATGGACTTCCAGGGCAGCGCCACCGGCCACGGCAACGCCGGGAACACGCTGCCGGTCGACACACGGCAGGACGTGGCCACCGGGATCGCGCAGACCTTCGGGCAGTTCCTCGACCAGTGCGCGGCCGCGGGTTCCCGATGTGCGTTCTCCTCCGGGGATGTGCACGCGAAATGGGCCGCACTGGCCGAACGCGTCCGGCGGCAGCCGATCACGATCACCCAGGACGGTGCGCAGGTCACCTACGACTACTCGGCCCTGATCTCGGCGGCCGGTGATCTGTCCAAACCGGACGGCTGGCCTGCGCTGGCGGCGACCTTGCAGCAGCTCTACGACGCGCCTGCCACGGCGGCGTTGGCTGCCCGTTCGGAGCCGTACCCCGACAACAGCACCGAAGCGTTCAACGCCATCCAGTGCGCCGACAGCACGGTGCCCCGCAACGAATCCACCTACAGCGAGCTGGCCGTCAGCGAGGACCAGCGGGTGCCGTACTTCGGGCGGCTCGGGGTGTTCGACATGATGTCGTGCGCCTACTGGCCGCAGCAGGCCGTGCAGCCTTACCCGGGCCCGTGGAACCGGCCGACCTCCGCGCCGATCCTCGTGATCAACAGCCGGTACGACCCGTCCACCCCGCTCGCCGGCGCGATCGACGGCGTGCACGAACTGGCCGACGCGCATCTCCTGGTGGTCGAAGGCGCCGGGCACAACACGATGTACGTGCACAGCACCTGCGCCGAGAAGGCCAAACGGGAGTATCTGATCTCGGGGACGCTGCCCGCTGTGGGTGCGACCTGCGGGATTGACGCGGGGCCGTTCGACGCTTGATGTGCGTCCGGCGGCCTCACCCCCGGGGAGGCCGCCGGACGTCTTGTCGGGGTTCCGTTGCCGGGCGGCGGTTGGGTGAGTGGCCGTGCTACTGGACGTGCGCCGGGTCCATGTAGATGACCTCGAAGATGTGGCCGTCGAGGTCCTCGAACGCGCGGCTGTACATGAAGCCCATGTCGCTCGCCTCGCGCGGCTCGGTCCCGCCCGCGGCGAGTGCCTTTTCCACCAGCGCGTCGACGTCCTCGCGGCTGTCCGTGCTCAGCGCGATGATCGCCTCGGCGGTCGTGCTGGAGTCGGCGATCTCCTTCTTCGTGAAGTTCCTGAAGAAGGGTTTGGTCAGCAGCATCGCGTAGATCGTGTCGCTGATGACCAGACAGCCCGCGTTGTCGTCGGTGAACTGCGGGTTGAACGAGTACCCGAGCCGGGTGAAGAACTCGATCGACTTGGGCAGGTCGGCGACGGCGAGGTTGACGAAGATGTTCGTGGGCATCGGGACTCCCTGTGCTGGTCGTGGGTCTGTTACCGGTAGAGACCCGGCCCCGGCGCGAAACTCATCGGCCGGGGCGAGGGGATTTTCCGCCATCCGATCAGCAGTAGTTGAGCATGTCGGTCAGCGCGGACTTCTCCCCATCGGTGACCGTCAGCTGGTAGTAGGCCTTCACCGTGATCCAGTCCGTGGCGTACGCACACCAGTCGGTCTGCAGCGGCGGCTTCCACTCGTCCGGTGCCTTGTCGCCCTTGGCCTGGTTGACGTTGTCGGTCACGGCCCTGAGCTGGGGGCGGGTCAGGTCGTTGGCGAAGCTCTTGCGCTGGTCCGTGGTCCACGACGCGGCGCCACTCTCCCACGCCTGGCCCAGCGGCACGGTGTGGTCGATGTCCACATCGGACGCCTTCGTCCAGTTGCCGCCGTCGTACGGGCTGTGCCAGCTGCCCGACGTCGGACGGCATTCGGAGTCGGTCACCACGTTCTGGCCGTCTCGCTTGAGCACCGTCTCGCGGGTGTCACACGTGCCGGAAACCGTTGCCCAGTGCGGGAACTTCTCGCGCGAGTACCCGCCCATACCACTGCGCGCCTTGATCACGAGCTGGGCGAGTTCGGCGCCGGCGGAACTCGCCGACGCGGGCGGGTTACTGCCCGGGGCACCCTTCAACGCCCCGCTCTGCCACGCCACCACGAACGCCCCTATCACCACGAACACCAGTGACAGCAGCATCTTCTGGTTGAACCTCACCCACGCACCTCCGGAGCACGGACCGGGAGCAACGCGAGCAACCCGGCCACCAGCACGACAACGATCCCGGCCATTCCAGCACGTTGCGTCCCGAAAATCGCGATGAAACCGCTGAACATCAACAGTCCGAGGAAAGTCACCGCGCGACCGGTCGTCGCGTACAGGCCGAACGCCTCGGCTTCGCGCTCGGGAGTGACCAGCCTGGCGAGGAACGTCCGGCTCGCGGCCTGCGCCGGGCCGACGAACTTGGCCAGCGCCAGCCCGCACACCCAGAACGCCGCCTTGCCCGGCAACACCACCAGCGCCAGACCGAGCACGGACAACCCGGCCAGCGAACCGACGATCACCGTCTTCGGCCCGATCCGGTCGTCCAGCCTGCCGCCGAACACCGCGCCCAGCCCGGCCGTGAGGTTCGCCGCGATCGCGAAGATCACCACTTCGCTCTGGCTGAACCCGAAGGTGCCCGCGGCGACGACCCCGCCGAAGGTGAACACCGCCGCGAGCCCGTCGCAGTAGATGGCACTCGCGATCAGGAACCACAAGGTCCGGCGCTCGGTCCGCCACATCTGCGCCAGCCGCCTGCCGAGCACGACGTAACTGCCGAAGAAGTTGCGCCGCAGCGGTTCGCCGGACGCGGGCGATTCCGGTACGAACAACAACACCGGCACCGCGAACACGGCGAACCACACCGCGGCGAAGAGCGCCACGACGCGGATGTTCAGCCCGTTCTCCGAGGTGACCCCGAACAGCCCGATGTCGGGCAGGACGAACGCGAACAGCACGATCGTCAGCGCGATCAGCCCGCCGAAGTAGCCCATCCCCCAGCCGAAACCGGAGATCCGGCCGATGTTCGCGCGGGTGGACACCTGCACGAGCAGCGCGTTGTAGTTGACCTGGCCGATCTCGAAGAAAACGCTGGCCACCGCGAGCAGGGTGACGCCCAGACCCAGGTACGACGGGGTGTCGCGGACGAAGAACATCGCCGCCATGCACAGCACGACGACCGCGGTGTGGATGGCCAGCCACAGCTTCCGGCGCCCGCCCGCGTCACTGCGCTGGCCGATCACCGGCGCCAGCAACGCGATGCACACGCCGGCGATCGTCATCCCGAAGCCGAGCGTGGCCGAGCCGCCATCCTCGTCCGCGGCCACGGATTTTGTCAGATATACCGAGAAAACGAACGTCAGGATGATGGCGGTGAAGGCCGAGCTGCCCCAGTCCCACAGCGCCCAGCTGAGCACCTCACGCCGTCTCGCCAGGGTTTTTCCCGGCACGGCCGCGATGTCGGTCACCGCTGAATGAGACCAAGCCGGGCCGCCGTTGATCGAGGCGGGGTGGGTCAGGGCCCTTGACTCGTCCGGGACCCGTCTGCAAACTGATTCACTGTACGGCACAGCAGTTTCAAATAGTCCCCTAGCGGTAGGAGACGGCGATGGCTGTCGGTTTCCGGTCTTTCCTCCGGCTCGCCCCGGGCCAGGACCTCCTCGGCACGGTCGTCGAGCACCTCGGGAGATGGCTGGCCACCAAGGAGATCCACCTCGACGCCGGCCGCCCCGGGAACTATCTGCTCGACCACGACGATCTGGTCACCATCCTGCGGGACTCCTCCGGCGCGGGCGAGTTCTACCAGTGGCGCCGCCAGCATCCGGACGCACAGCCGCGCGACGTTTGGCGCACGACGTTCACCGTGCTGGAGCATCCGACCGGGCCGGGTTGGCTCTGGACCGAGATCGAGACGCGCGACGACGTGACCGCGATCGGTGAGGCGCCGTACAACCGGTGCATGTCGGTGCCGAGCGTGCTGCGCGGCCTGCTCGGCGAGCTGACCGCGACCGACGGGCGCACCGAGATGGCGCCCGGCCCGCAGTGGGTCACCACGAACCACCTGCCGGATCTGATGGACTATCTGGCCGACGAGACGCGCCGCGGGCCGGTCTACATGATCAGCCAAGGGTTGCGTCCCCAGGATGAGTTCGACCGCTGGGCCAGGGAGATCACCTGGCATCTGGTCGGTCTCGGCAGTGCTTTCCTGCTGGACGAGACCGTGGAGGCCGGCTTCAACGAGATGGTCGGCAGGCCGCACGCGGTGCCGCCGGGCACCATGCGCACATACCTGCCCGACGTGAACCTGGACAGCCTGGAGGATCCGTTGCGACACAAGATTCTTGGCCGTAGCCGGATCCTGGCCACCGACACCAGGCGCCTGGCGAGGATGCTCGGCCGGGCGGAACGCGACCGCGCCGCCAGGGTCGCGATCCCGGTCGAGGCGCGGGAACTGGTGCGGGCCTACGAGCCGACTCCCATGCCCGCGGTGCCGGGGCGTGAGCAACACCGGCTGCTACTGGAACTCCAGGCGGAGAACGACCGGCTGCGTGAGGCGTTGCGGACCCGGCCTCGCCTGCATGTCGCCGGACGCCAGGAGGAGCAGCTCAACGCGTCCTGACACTGCTTGGCGCGGCCCGCCGGGATTTCCTCTGATCCGCCGCCACCCGACGGGCCGCGCCTGCCCCATCCCCGGGTTTCGCGAGCCGTGGGATCGACGCGGCGCTCCCCCAACCACCTCCAAAACCGGCAGCCGAGCCACGGAACCGGCGAGGAGAATCGTTTCCCTTGCGCCGCAACGATTGCGTTGCGACAACCAACGGACGCGCGCCAGGCCACCCCGCCCCCGCCTCGATCCGCGCAGTGTCCAACGCGAACCGCGGAGGCCCCGAAACCTTACCTGCGCTTCGGTACGGATACGCGGCTCAAATCCGTGGCGACCACGATCTCCCCGCCGAAAACCTCCGCGGCTTCCTCGTAGAAATCGGTCGGATTGTCGTAGCGCTGGGAAAAATGCGTCAGCACCAGCTTCGAGACCTTGCTTTCCGCCGCGACCTGGGCCGCTTGCCGGGCGGTGAGGTGGCCGTACTCCTCGGCCAGCGCAGCCTCGCTGGAGAGGAACGTCGATTCGATCACCAACAGGTCGGCCTTGTCCGCGAGGTCGTACACGCCGTCGCAGAGGCGGGTGTCCATCACGAACGCCACCCGCTGCCCCTTGCGCACCACGCTGACCTGTTCCACGGTCACCGTTCGGCTGCCGAACCGGAGCGAGCCGGTGCGCTGCAACTGACCGACTTCCGGCCCGGTGATGCCGAACCGGGCGAGCAACTCCGGGAGCATCCGGCGCCCGCCGGGTTCGATCAGCTGGTAGCCAAAGGATTCCACCGGATGGTCCAAGCGGCGGGCGCGCAGCTGGCCGAACTCGCCCTCCGCGATGGTGCCGTCCGCCGCGATGGGCTCGGGCACCATTTCGGCGGTCTCGTGGAAGACGCTCGCGTGCCGAAGGCGCTCGAAGAACTCCTGCCCGGACTCGGGAAAGTGCGCGTACACCGGGTGGCTCACGCCGTCCAGCGACAGCCGCTGGATCACCCCGGGCAGGCCGAGACAGTGGTCGCCGTGGAAATGCGTGATGCAGATCCGGTCGATCGCGGAGGCCGAAACCCCGGCCAGCAGCATCTGCCGCTGGGTGCCCTCGCCGGGGTCGAACAGGAAGCCCTGACCGTCCCAGAGCAGCAGGTAGCCGTTGTCGTTGCGCTCGCGACCGGGCACCTGGCTCGCGGTCCCGAGCACGACCAGTTCACGCACGGACACCCGACCGACCCTAGCGAACGTCGACCCAGGACAACTGACCCAACAAGCAGGTCACGTGTCCTACGAGTTTTCACCGGGGGTCGCGAGACGGGAGGCGGTCTACGATCAGGATTCTTCGGATCCGAACCACCTGGACGCCGACCACGACGGCATTGCCTGCGAAACTCTGCCGCGTCGCTCCAGCGGAGCACCGTCCACTTCGACCGGTGAGGTGACGACCACTCACCGCGAAGTCCACCACCACCAAGAAGTCCACCGGGGCGCAGGTGCAGGTCAAGCCGTCCGGCGGGATGGACACCGGTGCGGGGCCCGCGATCACGCTCGGTTCGCTCGTGCTCGGCGGCGGTGCTGCACTGACCACGATCGTGCTGCGGCGGCGCACGAACCGATGACCAGCGTTCGATGGCGCCGGTGGTTCGCGATCGCGGCCATCGGCGCCACCCTCACCGCCTGCGAAAACCCGGCGCGCACGGCCACGGCGGTGATCACCACTCCGGACACGACAAGCGCGCCCAGTTCTCCGGCGAGAAGCGATGATCCGTTGCAACAGGCGCGGCCGAGCACGCTGGAAGTCCCGGCGATCGGCGTCCGCAGCGGCCGGGTCGTCGAGCTCGGGCTCACAACCACGCCCCCGGCACGTGCTATCGCTTGAAGGACCTGAAGGCCGGCGACCAGGCGATCGTGTACCGCGAGGACGGGGTCACGGCACGAGGTCTACGGCGACACCGCCGGCCCGGAGCTACGGATGATCATCTGCGGCGGTGCGTTCGACCGGTCCACCCGTGACTACGAGGACAACATCGTCGCCTTCGCCCGCCTGACCGCGTCCCATCGCGGCTAAGCCGAATCCGTCGGCTTCGGCAGCAGCGTCGTCGCTCCGGTTTCGAGCTGTGGTTTCGGGCGGCGTTCGCGGAAGAGCCAGCCGCCGACGACGCCGGCCACGAAACCGAACAGGTGCGCCTGCCAGCCGATGCCCTCGCCCGCCGGGATCAGCAGCGAGAACTGGTAGGCGAAACACAACGCCATCACCAGGCCGATCACGAGATCGATCGGCCGCCGGTCGAACAGGCCGCGCACGATGATGTACCCGAAATAGCCGAAGACCACCCCGCTGGCGCCCGCCCCGACCGTGCCGGCGCCGGCGGTGAACCACGCGCCGAGGCCGCTGGCCACGAAGATCAGCAGCGTCACCCAGACGAACTTCCGCACCCCGCGATAGGCGGCGAGGAACCCGAAGATGAAGAACGGGCCCGAGTTGCCCTCGATGTGGGACCAGCTGAAATGCAGGAACGGGGCGCTGAAGATCTCCGGCAGCGAGCCCAGCTGCCGCGGCCGGATGCCGTAGTCCACCGCCAGCCGGTACCCGGTGGCCCAGTTGACGATCTGCACGATCCACAGCACGGCCAGGAAACCGACCATCACCCAGAACGCCTTGCGCGCTTCGGCGAGCAGAGCTTCGGCATCCCCACCGGGCAACGGCTGGGCCTCGTTCATCCGGTTCCCCTTCCCGTTTCCGGTCAGGGTAACGGAAATTCCCGCTTTCGAGCGGCCTCAGGCCGTGGCGGTCCGCTCATCCCGGAAGAGGTGCTCGTCGAGGCGGTACCGCAGCCGCAGGGCGGAGGCGACCACCGTGACGACCAGTCCGGCCACCGCCCAGATCGCGATCACGAGCACCGGCCACGCCGTCGCGCTGCCACCGAAGTACGCGAAGTTCCGCAGCGCCTCCACCCCAGCGCCGTTCGGCAGCGCGCCACCGATGGCACGCCAGAACGCGGGCAGCAGCTCGGCTTGGTAGGCCCCGCCGGCGCTCGGGTTCCCGAGGATCACGAAGATCAGCACCGTCACGCCGACGCCGAGCACCCCGAACAGCACCTGCAGCGCCATCGTGACGGTGGCGGCGGCGAACGTGACCAGCGCGCCGACCCACCACAGTTGCAGGAAAAGCCCGTCCAGCGCACCCAGCCACTGGTCCAGGACCAGCGCGCCACCGAGGCCGGACAAGATCGCGTAAGGCACCATCGAGGCGAGCCGCACGACGGTGCGCTGCAGGGTGGCCGGCCGCGCGCCTTTCGCGATGCCGAGCGCGGCCGCGGCCAGGTACCCGCCGACCAGCCAGCCGATCACCGCGTAGAACCCGGTGAGCGCCCGCCCGTCCCCGGCCTGCGGCGCGGCGATGTCGACCTCGTGCACGCTCCGGCCCTGCGTGGCGTCGACGCGCGTCATCAGCTGCTGCACCGCTTCCGCGAGCGCGGGGCCACCGGCGGAGGCGACGAGCAGGGTGTCGGTGGTGCCGCTCGTGTCGACCACGAACCCGGCGCGGACCTCCCGGTCCATGATCCGCCGGCGCGCGTCGTCCTCGCCGGCGGACACCGAGGCCTCGAGCGGGGAGCCAGAGATCTCGTTCAGCTGCTGCACTGTCGCTTGTGGACCGACGACCGCGAGTTTGATCCCGTGCGGCGCGGGACTGTGGAACGCGCCGACATACGACAGGATGAATCCCAGCTGCAGGAGCAGAACCCCGGCCACCAGCAGCACCGTGCGCGGCGAGATCGCGTCACGGAGACGTTCCTCGGTCCTCATTCCCCGACAGTAGGTCGGCCACGGCGGGTGCGCGCGCCGAAATCACTCCACGCCGGCATCCTCCGGGGACGAAAGGGCGAGTTCGGCGAGCACGTCCAGCGCCCGCGCCAACGTCTCCACCGGCGGCGAGGCGAGAGCCAGCCGCACGGCGTTGGGCGCCCGGCCCGAGCCGACGGCGAACGCGGCGGCGGGCGTGACGGCGATGCCGCGCCGGGCGGCGGCCGCGACGAAGGTCTCCGCCCGCCAGGGCTCAGGCAACTCCCACCAGCAGTGGTACGCCCGCGGATCGGCGCGCACCGCCAGACGCTCGCGCACGATTTGCTGGCGTGCCTTGGCATCCGCCCGTTTCGCGGCCTCGATCTCGCTGAGCACACCACTGGCCATCAGCCGCGTCGCTGCTTCGACCGCGAAGTGCGCGGGCGCCCAGCCACCGGACCGCGCGGCGGTAGCGAGCTGCGCTGTCAACGCGGGCGGTGTCGCCACGAAGCCGAGCGTCAGCCCCGGCCCCAGCCGCTTGGAGAGACTGTCCAGGACGAGTGTCAGCTCGGACGCCAGCGGCGCGAGGTCGTCCGCGAGGAAGCCGTTGATCCCGTCGTCGATGAGATAGATTCCTTGCAGTGCAACGGCTTCCACGATCTCCACCCGCCGGCGCGCGGACATCGTCACGCCCAGCGGATTGTGCAACGACGGCTGCAGATACACCGCGCGCAGCCGGGCGGCGGCCGTTATCGCGGCCGGGAGCACCCCGTCGGCATCCATCTCCAGCGGCACCAGCGTCACCCCCAGCCGTGCCGCGATCCCTTTCACCACGGGATAAGTCAGCTCTTCCACACCCAGCCGTTCCCCGGCAGGCACGAGCGCGGCGATGGCCGCGGCGATCGCCTGCCGGCCGTTCCCGGTGAACACCAGATCCCTCGGGTCCGGGCTCCACCCGCCGCGCGCGAGGTGTTTCGACGCGACCTCACGCGTGAGGGCCTGGTCCGTGGCCGGACGCAGCACGGACGTCAGCGCGTCGGGCCGGAGCAGCGGGGCGAGCGTGTCCGCGACGAGCTGCGTTTTCTCCGGCAGGACTGGGAAATTCAGCTCCAGATCGATCCCGTGGCCGGGCTCGGCCGGCGCCGGCTCGGGTCGCGGCGCAGCGGCCCGGACGAACGTGCCGCGACCGGTCTCGCCGACCGCGAGGCCGCGGCGGATCAGTTCGCCGTAAACGCGAGCCGCCGTGGAGTTGGCGATGCCGTGCTGCTTGGCGAACCGGCGTTGCGGCGGCAGCCGGTCACCGGCCCGCAACTGTCCACTTCGGACCTCGTCGGCCAGCGCGTCCGCGATCGCGCGGTAGTCCTCCATCGCCTTCTCCAATTGCACCGAGAGCATTGTTTCTATTGCACTTCGATTGCCCTCAGCATAGCTTGTGGACATGAGCAGAGTCCCGCTTGGCGAAATCACCGTCGGCTACGCCGACCAGGGCAGCGGCGAGCCGCTGGTGCTCGTGCACGGGCACCCCTTCGACCGGACCATGTGGCAGCCTCAGATCGAACGGTTCGGCGCCACCCACCGGGTCATCGCAGCCGACCTCCGCGGCTACGGCGAAACCACCGTCGTCCCCGGGAAAACGCTGCTGGAAACGTTTGCCCGCGATCTCGCCGCGCTGTTGGACAAGCTGGCCGTGCCGCAATGCCACCTCGCCGGGCTGTCCATGGGCGGGCAGATCGTCATGGAGTTCCACCGACTCTTCCCGGAACGGATCCGCGGCTTGCTGCTGGCCGACACCTCACCGGTCGCGGAGACAGCCGAAGGCCGTCGCCAGCGCACCGAGATGGCCGAAAGATTGCTCCGAGAAGGACTGGCGCCCTACGCCGAGGAGGTGCTCCGCAAAATGGTCGCACCTGGCGCCCCGGAGGTGGACGAACACGTGCTCGGCATGATGCGCGCGACCGTCCCGGAGGGCGCGGCGGCGGCGCTGCGCGGGCGCGCCGAACGGCCGGACTACCGCGAAACCCTTGCTACCGTGCGCGTGCCGACGCTGATCGTGGTGGGCAGCGAGGACGAGTACACCCCGGTGTCCGACGCCGAACTGCTGCACGCGACGATTCCCGATTCGAAGCTGGTGGTGATCGACGGCGCCGCACACCTGCCCAACCTCGAACGCCCCGCCGAGTTCAACGTCGCGATGGCGGACTGGCTCAGGGCTTGACGCCGATCCCGCCGAGGAAACAGCAGCTGGACGGGTTCGCCGCCATCAGCGAAGTCTGCTTGGACGGGCCCTCGTCGAGATGCCATTCCGGCAGCCACACCAGCCCCGGCTCCACCAGGTCGAAATCCCCGAAGTACCCCTGGATGATCTCCCTGTCCTGCGGATACGCCGGATTGCCCGACTGGTGGTACAGGTCCACCGCCGCCTGGAACTGGGCCAGATCCTCCTGCGGCACGGAGTCGAACGTGCAGTGCGAAAGGATCAGCCGGGACCCCGAAGGCAGCAGGTCACGGTACTTCCGCACCACCTCCGCGACCTGCTCCTGCGGGTCGAGAAAATGCAGCACGGACACCATGAGCAGGCCGATCGGCTTGGCAGGGTCGAGCACGCCGATCTTCATCGCGGCCTTCCACACCTGGCGCACGTCGCGCAGGTCGGCGTGCAGCACGGCATGCCGCTCCTCATCCCCGTGCTGCTCCAGCAGAACACGGGCGTGCGCGACGGCGACCGCTTCGCAGTCGACGTAGACACAGCGGCTGTCCGGGTCCATCTCGTCGGCGACCTCGTGCACGTTGCCGACGGTGGGCACCCCGGAACCGAGGTCGAGGAACTGGGTGATCCCGTTGCGGAGACAGTCGCGCACCGCGCGGCCGAGGAACTCGCGGTTCACTCTCGCGCCGGCGCGGATGATCGGGACCATTTCGGCCAGCTTGTCCCCGAGTACCCGGTCGATGGCCCAGTTCGCCGTGCCGCCCAGAAAATAGTCGTAAACACGAGCCGCGTTGGGATGATCGAGATCCACGCCCTCGGGGGCCGACGCGGAGTGCTGTGTCCAGTTCACTCCATGGCCCCCTTGTCCGCCAACGTTCAACGTTGATCAGGTTAGCAACCTCCGTGACAGGTCACGAGACCTTGTCATCATAAGCTGCCCGCGCGGCTTCGATCTCCGCGATATGCGTCTCGGACCAGGCCTTGAGCCGGCGCATGACATCGCGCAGTCCCACGCCCAGCGGCGTCAGCTCGTAGTCGACCCTGACCGGCACCGATGCTGTCACCTGGCGGGTGACGAGCCCGTCGCGCTCCAGCGAACGCAAGGTCTGGGTGAGCATTTTCTGGCTCACCCCGGCGATCTTCCGCGACAGGTCGCTGTACCGCTTCGGGCCGCCGTCGAGCGCTTCGAGCACGAGCGTGACCCATTTGTCGGCGATCCGGTCCAGCACCTTGCGCGCCGGGCAGTCGGCGAGGAACGCGTCGTAGGCCTCGCGCTCCTGCCGTTTCCGTTGCGCGGCGGTGAGAGTGGGCATCGCACCTCCCGGTGGTCAACGCACTTGAAAGTGCGTGCCTCACGGCGGGATGGAGAGTTGCTCTCCATCGGTTCGTAGCGATTGTACGCATCGTGAAACATCGATCGAGGAGGACGAAATGCTTGCTGTCGTGGTCGAAAGGTTCGGTGGCCCGGACGCGCTGCGGATCGTGGACTTGCCGTCGCCGGAACCCGGGCCCGGTCAGGTGCGGATCCGGGTCGCGGCCGCCGCCGTGAACCCCGTGGACCTGGCGACCCGGGCCGGCGAGTTCGACGGGCTGCACGGCGGCCTTTCGCAGGTCGGAATCGGCTGGGACGCCGCAGGCACGATCGACGGCGTCGGCGCCGGGGTGGCCGGGTTAGCCACCGGCGACACCGTGATCGGGCTGCGGGACCGGCTCGCCGAACCGCTCGGGACACATGCCGAACAGGTCGTGCTGGACGTCAGTGCGATCACGAAGGCGACGATCGACCCGGTTCGCGCATCGACCCTGCCGCTCAACGCCCTCACCGCCGCGCAGGCTTTGGACGCCTTGGCGCTCCCGACCGGTGGAACGCTCCTGGTCACCGGCGCCGCGGGCGGACTGGGCGGCTACGCGGTCGAGCTGGCCGCTCTGCGCGGGCTGCGGGTGATCGCGTCGGCGGGCGCGGCCGACGAGGAACTGGTGCGCGGGTTCGGGGCAGAGTTCTTCGTGCCGCGTAACGAAAATCTCGCCGCTTCGGTGCGTGCTTTCGTGCCAGGCGGCGTCGACGGCGTGGTCGACGCGGCGGTGCTCGGTGTACCGGCGATGGACGCGGTGCGGGGCGGCGGCGCGTTCGCGGCCGTGATCGGCGAGGGGCCGACCAGCTACCGGGGTATCCGGGTGATCGGGGTGAAGATCCGCGCGAACGGCGTCGAACTCGGCGGCGTGCAGAGGCTCGCCGAGCTGGGCCGGCTCAGCCTGCGGGTTGCCGACACGCTTCCGCTCGCCGAAGCCGCCAAGGCGCACCAGCGGTTACAGGAGGGCGGGCTGCGCGGACGGCTGGTTCTCGTGCCCTGAGGGTTGACTGTTACTTCGGGTCACAGTTACCTTCAGGTAGCAGATACTTCCGGACCGATGAGGACCTATGAGCGTCGACGAGGACCTCGTGCTCAAGGCACGCGACGTGCACTGGGACTGGGACGGGCTGCCGCCGCACTGGTTCGGCGGCGACCCGTTCCTGACCCACTGGGCCAACGTCATGAACATGCTGCTGCCCGAGGGCGAGATCTGGTTCGTCAAGGTGTTCCGCCAGGCGCTGCCGCTGATCCGGGACGACCGGCTGCACGAGGCGGTCACCGGGTTCATCGGGCAGGAGGCGATGCACTCGACCTCGCACCAGAGCGTGCTCGACCACTTCGGCCGCGATGGCTTCGACACCGGCCCGTTCACCCGCCAGCTGTCCTGGTTCTTCGAGGGCCTGCTCGGCGACCGCGCGCTGACCGGCACGGCGTCCCGGCGCTGGCTGCTCGAGCGGGTCGCGATCGTCGCGGCGATCGAGCACGTGACCTCGTTCCTCGGGGACTGGCTGCTCAACGCCCGCGCGCTCGACGACTACGGCATTCACCCGACAATGCTCGACCTGTTCCGCTGGCATGGCGCCGAGGAGGTCGAGCACCGCAGCGTCGCGTTCGACCTGTTCACGCATCTCGACGGCGGTTACGCACGACGGGTGCGCACGCATCTGATCGCCTACCCCGCGCTGTTCTTCTGGTGGGTGCGCGGGCTGCGGTTCCTGCTCGCGATCGACCCCGAGACGGGCGAGCAGGTCAAACCCCGGTGGCGTGACTGGTTTCGCCGGTCCCGCAAGGGTTTGATGCCCAGCCCGCTGAGCGTGGGCAAGGCGTTCTTCACCTACTTCCGGCCCTCATACCACCCATCGCAGTACGGCTCGACCGATCAGGCCGTGACATACCTGGCCTCGTCGCCGGCCGCACGGGCGGCTGGATGATCACCCCGTCCGATCCGGCGCTGCGCGGGCTGGCCCGGCTGGCCGAGCGCTACCACCGCTGGATCATCCGCAGGTCAGGCGATGTGCGGGCGAAACCGGTCAACCGCGACCTTCGCCTGCGCGTCGCGAAGGTGCGCCGCGAGGCCGAAGACGTGGTAAGTCTGCGGCTCACGAACGGTTCGCCGCTGCCTGCCTGGCGGCCGGGCGCGCATCTCGACCTGCACCTGTCTTCGGGCCTGCGCAGGCAGTACTCGCTGTGTGGCGATCCGGCGGATCGGTTTTCCTACCGGATCGCGGTCCGCCGCATCGGCGCCGGTTCGGCGGAAGTGCACAGCCTGGCCGAAGGCGACGAGGTGATCGTCCGCGGTCCGCGTAACGCTTTCCCTTATGCACCAGCAAATCGCTCGCTATTCATCGCGGGCGGTATCGGGATCACCCCGATTCTGCCCATGGTGCGCGCGGCCACCGGCAACTGGCGACTGATCTACTGTGGACGGTCCAGGGAGTCGCTGCCGTTCCTGGACGAGATCGCCCGCCTGGACCCGGCTCGTGTCCGGATCCGGACCGACGACGTGGACGGCGTGCCCGACGTGACGGATCTGCTCGGCGGCTTCGACGGTTCGGTGTACCTGTGCGGCCCGGCGCCGATGCTCGACGGGATCCGCCGGACGCACCAGGGCCCACTGCATTTCGAGCGGTTCGCCCCACCGCCGGTGGTCGACGGCAGGCCGTTCGAGGTCGAGCTCTCGCGCAGTGGCGACGTACTGCCGGTGCCGGCCGACGCCTCCGCGCTGTCGGTGATCCAAGCCCGGCTGCCCGGGGTCTCGTACTCGTGCCGGCAGGGGTTCTGCGGGACCTGCCGGGTGCGGGTGCTCGGCGGCGAGGTCGAACACCGCGGCGGCGCGACGTTCGGCCACACCGAGGATTCGATGTTGATCTGCGTGTCCCGCGGGTGCGGCCGGATTAGGCTCGACCTCTAGCTAGGAGGCTTTGGATGAGGACTGTGCAATCGGGTGACGTCCGGCTGGCCGTGTACGAAGAGGGCCCGGCCGACGCGCCGACCGTGCTGCTGGTGCACGGCTACCCCGACACGCACACGGTCTGGGACGATGTCGCCGCCGTGCTGGCCGAGCGGTTCCACGTCGTGCGCTACGACGTGCGAGGGGCCGGAAAGTCCAGCGCACCAAGGGAAACGTCGGCGTACCGGCTGGAGCACCTGCGCGAAGACCTCTTCGCCGTCGCGGACGCGGTGAGTCCGGACAAGCCGGTGCACCTGGTCGCGCACGACTGGGGTTCCATCCAGGCATGGGAGGCCGTGACCGAGCCGGGTGCGGAAAACCGGATCGCCTCGTACACCTCGATGTCCGGGCCCTGCCTCGACCACGTGGCGTACTGGATGCGCGACCGCTGGCGCCGCCCGACCCCGCGCGCGCTCAGGCAGATACTCACCCAGCAACTGCACTCCTGGTACATCCTGGCGTTCCACGTCCCCGTGCTGCCACAACTGTTGTGGCGCCTCGCGATCGCGAAACGCTGGCCGGCGCTGCTGAGCAAGGTCGAGGGCGTGCCGCCGCGGGACGACCACCCGGCAGACACTCTCGCCGGCGACGCCGCACGCGGGGTTTCCTTGTACCGCGCCAATTTTCGGGAGCGGCTGAGCAAGCCGCGCAAGCGCAGCACCCAGGTTCCGGTGCAGGTGCTGATGCTCGCCGACGATCACTACGTGACCCCAGGGCTGTTCGAGGGACTGGAGCGCTGGGTGCCGAACCTGTGGCGCCGCAAGTTCCACGCCGGGCACTGGTCGGCGCTGCTGCGGAACGGTGGTTCGGTCGCGCGGATGGTGACCGAACTGATCGACCACGTCAGCGCCGGGAAACCCGCGCCGCGCCAGGTGACGGGCAAGAAGCTCATCGTCGTGACCGGGGCGGGCAGCGGCATCGGCCGCGCGACGGCCCGTGCCTTCGCCGCGCAAGGGGCCGAGGTGGTGGTGTGCGACCTCGACGAGGCCGCGGCGCGCGAGACCGGCGGCCACGCGTACCAGGTCGACGTCTCCGACGAGGCCGCGATGCGCAAGTTCGCCGACGACGTGGTGACCGAGCACGGGGTGCCGGACATCGTGGTCAACAACGCGGGCGTCGGGCACGCCGGCTCGTTCCTGTCGACGACGAACGATGAATGGCAGCGGGTGCTCGACGTGAACCTCTGGGGCGTGATCCACGGCTGCCAGGTCTTCGGCAAACTGCTGGCCGAACGCGGCGAGGGCGGGCACATCGTGAACGTCGCCTCCGCCGCCGCGTACTTGCCCGCGAAGTCGCTGGCCGCCTACGCCACGAGCAAGGCCGCGGTGCTCATGCTTTCGGACTGCCTGCGCGCGGAGGTTTCCGGCCGCGGCATCGGGGTGTCCACGATCTGTCCCGGGCTGGTCAACACCAACATCACCCGCACGACCACGTTCTCCGGAGTGTCCGCGGCCGAGCAGGCCCGCAAGCAGGCGAGCGCCACGAAGGCTTACCAGCGGCGGAATTTCGGCCCGGAGAAGGTGGCCGCGGAGATCGTCCGCGCGGTTGCCGAGGGGAAGGCGACGGTCCCGGTCACGGCGGAGGCGAAGGCGGCTTTGGTGTTGTCGCGGCTGTCGCCTGCGGCGCTTCGGGCTGCGGTGCGTTTTACGTAGTTTGTTGCGCTGTAACGGTTGCACTGTAAAGGTTGCGCGGCTTTGGGATGGCAACGGCCGCGCGCAGAGCGCGCTCTGCGCACCCCACCCCCGCCCCAATCCGCGCATCGTTCAACGGGCGCCGCACCGTGTCAAGGGAAAGATGCCTTGACACGGCACGTCGACCGCTGAGGGCGCTAAGGATCGGTTCGGTGGCTGGGTGTGGGCGGCGGGTTCGCTGTCGCGTTGCCGGGCGGCGCTTGGGGTAGCCGGTGGCCGCTTGGCGCCTGGCTACCGGCCGCTACTCCGTGTCCTGCTCGCATCCACCCCTCCTTGACAGCGTTTCGTAACACCGTTATTTTTTGCTCCATGGACACCTTGCGCTCCAAGACCTACCTCTCCGGCTTCATGGCGCCCGTGCCTGACGAGATCGACGCGATCGGGCTCGCGGTCACCGGCACACTGCCCGCCGAGCTGACCGGCCGGTACTTCCGCAACGGGCCCAATCCGTTGCCCGGCACCGATCCTGGCCACAACTTCGCCGGTCAGGGCATGATCCACGGCGTGCGTCTCGCCGGCGGGCGGGCCGAGTGGTATCGCAATCGCTGGGTGCGCACGCCACTGTTCGAGGGCAAGCGGACCGGCTCGCTCGCCGACGTGGTCGCGAACACCCACGTGATCGAGCACGGCGGCCACATCTACGCGCTGGTCGAGAACGGGCTCCCCTACGAGATCAGCTCGGAGCTGGACACGCTCGGCCCGGTCGACTTCGCCGGGAAGCTGACCACCGCGATGACAGCGCACCCCAAGGAAGACCCAGTCACCGGCGACCTGCACTTCTTCGGTTACTCGGCACGGCCGCCTTTCCTTACCTACCATGTGCTTTCCGGCGGCAAGCTCGTCCGCAGCACCGAAATCACGGTGCCGGGGCCGACGATGATGCACGACTTCGCGGTCACCGAGCACTACGTCGTCTGGCTCGACCTTCCAGTGGTATTCGACGCCGGGCTGCTCGGCAAAAACGGAATCCCGTACCGCTGGAGCGACGGCTATCCCGCGCGCCTGGGGGTCATGCCCCGCGACGGCGGCGACGCCGATGTGCGATGGATCGACATCGCGCCTGGCTACGCCTTTCACGTCGGAAACGCGCACGAAGACGACCGGGGCCACATCGTGCTCGACGCTGTGCGGTACGACCACGGCGACTTCGACGAACTGTGGCAGGTGCTGGGCGGAGTCACGACCCCGGTGGAAAGCCTCGCGTCCTCGGACACCGGCGGAGTCCTCTACCGCTGGGTCGTCGACCCCGGCCGCCGCACTGTCAGCGAGCACGCGCTGGACGACGCCGCCGTGGAATTCCCCACCCTCAACGACGAACACGTCGGCCGGGGCAACCGCTACCTCTACACCGTCGGGGCGCCGTTCCTCGTCCGCAAGGACACCGGGCCGTCCGTCATCAAGTACGACACCGCGCACGGGTCACGCCAGGTCCACGCCCTGGACCCGCACTGGGTGGTCGGCGAAGCGGTCTTCGTGCCGGGGCAGGACGCGACCGCCGAAGACGACGGGTGGCTGCTCTCGGTGATCACCCACGAAACCGCCGACGCGGCCCGGCTGCTCGTGCTCGATGCGAGTGATGTCGCGGCAGGGCCGGTCGCGACGGTCGAACTACCGCGTCGCGTGCCGGCGGGCTTCCACGGCTCCTGGATCCCCGACGACGCAGCTTGACTCCATTGTGGACAATTGAAGGGAGGCGGCATGGCGCCGCTGTTCGTGCTGGTTCCCGGGTTCGTCATCCTGCGGCTGCTCGGCCTCGTCGGGGTCACCCCACTCGACGGCTGGCAGCCCGCGCTCCGGGTCGCACTCGCCTTGATGTTCCTGCTCACCGCGTCGGCGCATTTCCTCGGGCAACGCAAGACCGACCTCATCGAGATGGTGCCGCCCCGCGTCCCCGCGCCGGGCGTCCTGGTCGCCTTGACTGGCGTGCTCGAACTCGCGGGCGCTGTCGGGCTGCTCGTGCCGGCGACCACGAGCGCGGCGGCCAGCTGCCTCACGCTGTTGATGCTCGTCATGCTGCCGGCCAACATCTCGGCCGCGCGGCGCAACCTCACCTTGAACGGCAAACCCGTGATGGGTGTGTGGCCACGCGTCGGGCTGCAGGTGGTTTTCGTCGCCGCCGCGGTCGCCGTGATCTGAGTTTTCAGGCTTCGCCCAGGCCGCGGAGGAGTTTGTCGCTGAGTGCGCAGAGTTGGGCGAATTCGGCCTCGGTGAGGACGCCAAGCACGGTGTAGCGCACCTTTTCCAGATAACCGGGCGAAATGCGGTCGAGGAATGCGCGGCCTTCGTCGGTGAGCACGGCATACAGCCCGCGGCGGTCCGTCGGGTGCTGTTCGCGGCGGACGAGGCCGAGCCCGGCGAGCCTTGTGACTCGGTAGTTCAGCCTGCTGCCCGGCGAGAACAGCGCCGACGCCAGCGCACCCATCCGCATCCGCCCGTCGGCGACGCGCCCCAGTCTGGCCAGGATCTCGTATTCGGCGTGGGAAACACCGGCGGACTCGTGCAGGTACCGCTCCATGGTGCGTTCCACGAGGGTGTGGGCGCCGAGAAACCCGAGCCACCCGCGAAACTGATCTTCGGACAGGGACATTGCGGTTGAGAATATCCGGATTCCACGGTCGCGGAAGACCTTTCCGGGCAGCGGAGCGCCCCGGCGCCACCTTGTGCCGGGGGCGAATTCCACCGTGTCCGTATTCAGCGCGCCACTGTCGCAAGAGGACGATCGACTCGAGCGGCACGCTGGGCGAGGAACAGCCAAGCCGTCCAGCCCACCGCGACGACCGAAGCCCCGGTCACCCACCAGAAGGCGAGCTGGAACGCGTGTTCGGCCCCGGACGGCAGGGCCTGCGCCAGCACCACCGCGAACAATGCCCCGCCGACCGCGCCGCCCACCCGCTGCAGGATGTTGACCTGCGTCGTGGCGTCCGGCAGCTGCTCGCGCAGCACAGCGGCGAACGCTGTCGTGCCCGCCGGCACCGCGGAAAGCGCGAGCGCCAGACCACGCAGAAAGAGCAGAATCTGCAAGGTCAACGCACTCGTGCCCGCACCGAGAAACGCGAACGGCAAGGTCGTCGCGACGCTCAGCACATTTCCGCACAACGCAACGATCCCGCCACCGTATTTGTCGGTCAGCCAACCGGAAACCGGCAGCACGAGCATCGTCCCGACGCCGAGCGAAACGAGCGAAAGCCCGGTGGTGATGACGTCCGCGCCGCGCAGGATCTGGAAGTACAACGGGAACAGCAGCATCGCGCCGAACATCGCCGCACCGATGAATGCTGACGACGTGCTGGCCGCCGCATACACCGGATCCCGGAACAGCCGCAGATCCAGCAGTGGGTGTTCGCGCCGCCGCAGGCCGAAGGCGAGCAGCCCGGCGACACCCAGCACCAACGGCAGCCACACCGAGACGTCGGCGAGCGTCGCGAGCTCGCCCCACCTGGTGACGGCGTAGACGAACATCGGCAGCCCAATGCCGATCAGCGCGAACCCTGCCCAGTCCAGCCGCGGCACGTCGGCCGGCTCGCCGCGCGGGACGTACCGCAGCCCGAGCGCGATCCCGGTCACCCCGACCGGCAGGTTGATCAGGAACAGCCACTGCCACGACAGCGAGTCCAGCAGCAGCCCGCCGATCGAGGGGCCGATCGCCGGCCCGCTGCTCACCGCGATGCCGAGGATGCTCATCACCCGGCCCAGCCGTGGCGGGCCGACGGCCTGGCCGAGGATCGTCTGCCCGGCGGGCACCAGCAACCCGGCCGCCGCCCCTTGCAGTACGCGCAATACGACCAGCCAGCCGACCGACCCGGCGAGCGCGCACAGCCCGGAGGCCACGGTGAACGCCGCGAAAGCCGCCAGCCAGAGGCGTCCGACCCCGACCTTCCGGCCGAGCCAGCCGCACAACGGCAGCGAAACCGCCAGCGCGATCAGATAGGCGCTGGAGACCCACTGCACGTCGTCGAGCGACGCGCGCAGGTCCGCGCCGATCGTGCCGAGACCGACGTTGACCAGCGACGTGTCGAGCATGCTGACAAATGCGCCGAACACGATCACCAGCGAGATCCGCCAGATGGGCCAGGGGATTCTGTTCATGTCAGCAGGAGCGTCTTCCCGGTCACCGCGCGCGCTTCGATCGCCGCGTGCGCGTCGGCCGCGCGCGCGAGCGGGAAGGTCTGGCCGATCACCGGGCGCAGCCGCCCGGCCACGGCCTCGGCCAGCGCCTGTTCCACCCTGGGTCGCGCCGTCGCGGCGAAGTCGAACAGCTGCTCGATGCCGATCACGGTCACGTCGCCGGCCGGTTCGGTCACGGTCGGTGCGCCACTCGTCGCGCCGTGCGCCGAAAACCGCCCGCCCGGCCCCGTGATCTCCAGCGCGGCCCGCCCGATCTGCCCGCCGACCCCGTCGAACACCACGTCCGGCCCCTTCCCGGTGAGCGCTCGCACCTGCTCGGTCCAGTCCGGTTCGCTGTAGTCCACCGCGCCCTTCGCACCCAGCTCACGGACCAGTTCCAGCTTCCGGCTCCCCCTCGCCGCGCCGATCACCTGCGCCCCGGCCGCGACGGCGAGCTGCACCAGCAAGCTGCCCACGCCCCCCGCCCGCCGCCTCGACCAGCACCCATTCCCCCGGCCGCACCGCGGCGCGGTTCATCAGGCCGATCGCCGTACTCCCGTCGTCGTGCAGCGCCGCGGCTTCGGCGAGCCCGAGCCCGTCCGGCACGACGACCAGACTGTCCACATCGGACACAGCCAGTTCGGCATAGGCGCCGAGCGCGTTCACCGTGCGCGTGACCACGCGACGCCCGACCCACTGTTCATCGACCCCCTCACCGACCGAACGCGCCTCGCCTGAGACCGTCGCCCCCGGCACGTAGGGCAGTTCCGGCAGCGGCGGGCCGGGCGTGAACCCTCGACGCAGCTGCGTCTGCACGAAGTCGATCGCCGCCACCTCGACCGCGACCACCACCTGCCCCGGCCCGGCAGCCGGGGCCGGAAGCTCGACTTCGGCCAGCACCTCCGGGCCGCCGAACTCGGTTGCCTGTATCGCCCTCATCGTTCGTCCTCCTAATCATTTGTCCGACCAGGATGGAACCTCTAGTTAACTAGAGGTCAAGATGTTCCGAGGTGGTTGTTTACGATGGGACGATGGAGCACATCTACACCGGCAAGGTCCGTGACCTGTACCGCGACGGAACCGACATCCTGCTCGTGGCCTCGGACCGGATCTCGGTCTACGACGTGGTCTTGCCCACACCGATCCCGGACAAGGGCGCGCTGCTGACCCAGCTGTCGGCCTGGTGGTTCCGGAAACTGGCCGACGTGGTGCCCAACCACGTGCTGTCCTTCACCGACGTGCCTGCCGAGTTCGCCGGGCGAGCGGTGCGCTGCAAACCGCTGAAAATGGTGCAGGTCGAGTGCATCGCGCGCGGTTACCTGGTCGGGATGGGCCTGAGGGAGTACCAAAAGCAGGGCACCGTCTCCGGCGTGCCGCTGCCCCCGGGCCTGGTGGAGGGCAGCAAACTGCCCGAGCCCATCTTCACCCCCACCACGAAGGCCGACGTGGGGCACGACGAGTTCATCACCTTCGACGACGTGGTGCGCCAGGAAGGCCGCGAGACTGCGGAGCGGCTGCGCGAACTGACCCTCGACATCTACCACCGCGGGGCCGAACACGCCGCGAGCCGGGGCATCATCGTCGCGGACACCAAACTCGAGTTCGGCTGGGACGAGGCGGGTGTGCTGACCCTCGGCGACGAGGTGCTGACCTCGGACTCCTCACGCTTCTGGCCCGCCGACGAATGGGAGCCCGGCCGCCCGCAGCACGCCTTCGACAAGCAGTTCGTGCGGGAATGGGCCGGGAGCACCGGCTGGGACAAGACCCCACCCGGCCCGGAGGTGCCCGCGGAGATCGTCGCCGCCACACGGCAGCGCTACGCGGAGGCCTACGAGCGCATCACCGGCGAAACCTGGGGCGCGAAGGCGTAGCGGCCCAAGGGAGCGGTCCGCGCCGGCGGGCCGCTCCCCCTCTCAGCAACATGCCCGAGGTGAGCCGAGCTACGGGCCCCTGATCATCCTGGAGCCAGCCCCTCCGGCGAGGAGAATCCTTCAATCCCTGAACTTGCGCCTTTTCCCTTGCGCCGCAACGGTTGCGTTGCGACTGACACGGCAAGACGACCGCTGAGGTCGCTCAGGATCGGTTCGATGGCGGGGTGTGGTCGTGGCGGCTGCTTTGCCGGGGCTCGTGGAAAGCACCACCACGGCACCGACCGCGAGTGTCAACAAGCCCATCACCCGTAGGCCGGTACTTGCCGCGCAGGGCAAACGAAACGGTCTCGCGCAATGCCACCGTCTCGGCCGGGTCTTCCGCGGTGAGCACGGGCTCCGGCAGCTCCTCCTCGGGCTGCACCCGCCGCGCCCGCGCCAAGGACATCCTGTTCAGGCACAGGGCGAGCAGGCCGCGGTGGACCATGCACGGCACCCAAACCGGCGACTTCCTCGGCGCGGCACCAACCGGACGCCGGGTTTCCTTGCGGGGCAACGTGTTCTTCGGGTTCCGCCAAGACCGGGTCGCCGGCATCCGGCCGGTCATCGACCTCGCCGGGCTCCGCGCCCAGCTCACCACCGGTAGGTAACGCGACTTGTCAAGGGCTGCGGGCAGGCTCGGGGTGGTCGGCGACTGCGCCGGCCCGGCGGTCCACAAAGGCGCACACGGCGATCACCCCGGCAAGGAAGGCGCCCGCCGCGGCGAGTACCCGCGTCTCAGGGTAGCCGCCGGTCAGGAAATACGCAGGCACGGTCAGCACAAGCCCGCAGCACATGGCAAGAGCCAACTCGCCGAGCAAAGCCCGGCTGGGTGCGCGGCCGATGCCGAGGACGAGCGGAACCACAACCATCACCATGCCGGCCAATGCCGCCAGCGGCGCGAGGCCGAAGATCAGCCCATACCGGATAGCCAGTGCCGGCACGAAGAACACCACCAGGAACCAGCCGAGCGAGTGGATCAGCGCTGTCATTCCCTGGCCGGCGGAGCGGGCCTGGACCCGGCGGGCGAGTATCCGTGCGAATACGAGTACGCCTGCGGCGATCGCCGCGCCTGGCAAGGCGGCGGGCAGATGGCCGAGGTTGTACAGCAGTGCAGTGTCGTAGACGGCCAGCACGAGGTAGCCCAGCGCGCCGACGGATACCAGAAACAGCAACAAATCCGGCAGTGAGCGCGACTGTCGGCCGGTCTCACCGGCGAATCGTGACACCAGCAACGGGACGACGATTCCCGACACGATCCGGATCGCCAGATCCTGCCCGGTGGTCCACGGATTGCGCAACTCCCCTTCGATGAAACAGAACGTGATCGTGTAGGCGATCGACGCGGGCCAAACCAGGCGGAGCGCCCGTCGGTACACATTGGTGTCCAACCAGCGGCACACCGTCAGATAGGCGAACACGCCGAACGGGAGTTCAAGAAACGACGAGACCCGGAACAGGCAGACCGACAACAGGCCCGGATCGGGAAACCAGCCGGATACCGGACCGAGGTCGGCCATAGCGAACCATCCCGGCGGCACGTAGCGGCTGATGAAACCGGCGTCCCCGTGGTGCACCCGGTCCACGTACACCGTGAACAGCACCTGGTTCAGGTAGATCAGCGCCACGACGACCAGCAACCAGTTGGCCGGATTCCCCCTGCCGCGCGCGGGCACGGCGGACAGTCTGCGAGGAAACGACACCGCGAACGCCACGGCTCCGACGATCACCGCACCGAGCACCAACCGACCCACTGGCGCAGCCTAGCCGAGATCACCGATTCGGTTGCCCGGATCGACGTTCTCCCGCCCGCTTGTCCGGAAACGGCTCCGCGCCCCGCTCACTACCGGTAGGTGACGTCCACCGCCCCGTTGGCGAACCAGAACGTGATCCACCCGTGCACGAAGTCGTTGCGGCGTCCGCCGTTGATGCCGTACTCGTCCGACGTCGGGTAGCCCAGCGCGCTGCGTTCCCAGCCCAGTGCCGCCCAGCGTTCCCGGATCAGGCCGTAGATCGCGGCCGGTCCGGTGGACGGGGTCCAGTAGATCGAAGCGGCCTTGCTGAAGTGGTTGTACCGCCCCACCCCGTCCGGCGTGGTCAGCTCATCCGTCGCCGGGTAGCCGAGCGGGCCCTGCTCCCAGTTGAGCGCGGCCCACCGGGCCCGGATCTGGCCCTGGATCGCATGCGCGCCGGTGTTCGGCGTCCAGTAGATCGAAGCGCCGTCCGAGCGCGAGAAGTGGTTGTACCGGCCGACTCCGTCCGGAGTGGTCAACTCGTCCGTGATCGGGTAGCCCTGCGGGCCCAGCTCCCAGCCCATCGACGCCCACTTCGCGCGGATCGCGCCCTGGATCGCCTGCGCGCCGGTGTTCGGCGTCCAGTAGATCGAAGCGCCATCGGCACGCGAGAAGTGGTTGTACCGGCCGATTCCGTCCGGCGTGGTCTGCTCGTCGGTGATCGGGTAGCCCAGGGCGCTGGACGGTCCGCCCATCGCCTTGTAGTGCGCCAGGATGTCACCGCGCACCGCGTGCGGACCGGTCGCGGCGGACCAGTAGATGGTGCCACCGCGGAAGTCCTGCGCCTTGCCGCCGTTCGCGGTGGCGTACTGCGCCGAAACCGGGTCGCTCAGGTACGAACCCCTGGCACCGCCGAGCTTGTTGTAGTAGTCGGTGATCGGGTCCATGTTCCCGTTGAGCGTCACCGTTTTCGCCGCGTCGCCGTCGTCGCCGGTGATCTGGTACGACGAGGTCGCCGGGTACGCGTCGGCGGGCGTGTAGGTGATCGTCTGCTGCCATTCGTCGCCCGGTGAGAGCACCTGTCCCTCGGCGAGCGGGTTGTCCGTGTGGAACACCCCGGCCGGCGCCTTCGCCTTGGTGATGGTCAGCGGCACGGTTCCGGTGTTGGACACGGTGAACGTCTTGGTCACCGACTGCCCGACCGGCACGATCCCGAAGTCCAGCAGCTCCGGTTCCAGCGTGAGTTCGGCCTTGCCCGCCAGCGCGACGCCGGTCACCGGGACCGTCACCGAACCCTGGTCGGAGTCCACCACCAGCTGCGAGGAGTCGGGCGTGCCTGCCTCCGTGCCCGAGGTCGGCGTGTAGGTCACCGGGATGGTGACCGAAGCACCGGCCGCGACCACCGTGCCGGTGGCGGGCAGGTTGTCCGCGCTGAACGGACCGCCGGGCGTGCTCACCCCGGTGATCGTCTCCGATGTGGTGCCGGTGTTGAGGATGTTGACGCCGAGCTCCTTGGCCGCGCCGGTGCGCACCTGCCCGAAGTCCAAAGTAGACGGTGTCGCGCCGAGTCCGGGCTGGGTGCCCTGGCCGTGCAGGTCGAGCGCCGTACTACCGGCACTCGTGCTGAAGGTCAGGCTCCCCGTCGACGCGCCCCAGGTCGTGGGCCGGTAGCTGACCGGAACGGACAGCGTCTGCCCCTTGGTCAAGGTCACCGGCGCGCTCAGCGAAGCGGAGAACGGTGCGTCCGCGGCAACCCCGTTGACCGTCAGGTTCTGGTTCGCGGTCACGGTCACCGTCGCGTTCGCCGTACTGCCGACCGCGGCCGAACCGAAGTCGAACGGTTTCGTCGCCAGCACCGCCGTGGTCGGCCTGCCGAAGCCGAACACCTTGCCGTCACGGGTGCCGACGTACACGCGGCCGTTGTCGGTGGCGGGCACCGAGAACTTGACCGCCGTCCCGATCGGCGCGGAGTAGCGCAACTTCAGCACACCGTTGACCGGCACCGGGTCGTATGCCCGCAGTTGCGCGTTCGCGCCGGTCGGGCCGGTGCTGTAGACCACCCAGACCAGCGCGGAACCCGAGGTGCTGCCGGTGGAGGTGATCACCGGCGAGCCCGAGGTGTAACCGAAGTTGTCGCTCGTGGTGCCGACGGACGTCAGCGACGGCCCGGCCGCGGAGTACTTCAACGCCCGCAACGGGCCGCTGTTGCCGACGACGTAGACGTAACCACCGTCGCCGCCCCAGAAGCCGGGCCTGCCCCAGACCCCCTGGAACGGTCCGGTGGTGCCGAGCACGGCGTCGCCGCCGTTCGCGCCCTGCCCGGAACCGCCGAGGTGATCGGCGTCGAGCAGGTAGATCCGGCCGTCCTTGCCGACCTGGACGACGAGGTGCGGATGCGCGCTGGTGCCGAAGCTCGCGGGCAGCGCCATCGGGCCACCGGAGCCGAGGTCGGCGTCGTCCTGGTTGAGCTTGGTGTTGTCGTGCGGGCTGAAAAAGCTTTGCGCGGTAAGGGAACCGTCGGGGTTCACGGCCAGCCGGACGACGGACTCACCGAGCGTCGCCGGCGGGTCTTCTCCCGCACCGGGCGCCGGGGCGATGCCGTTGCCGGTGGCGACGATGATCCGGCCGTCGCCGTCGGAGACGAGCCCCGAGCCGCCCTGCCAGATGCCACCCTCGTCGGAGACCCCGGCCTCGGTGGACCACATGGTGGTCTGGGCGCCACTGGTCGCGTTGACGCCGACGATGTAGCCGACGTACGGGGTGTAGTCGCAGTGGCTCGCGAACCCGGCGTAGACCACGCCGTTCATCAGCAGCAGGCCCGGCCGCTGCATCGCGGTCATCGGGTTGAACGGGACGTTCGGGTTGTTCGTCGGCGAGCCCTTGATGGTCGTGGGGAACCCGGTCCGCTCGGCGCCGGTCTTGGCGTCCAGCGCATGCAGGTACCAATGCGGGTGCTGGACGTCGGGGCCGTCGTTGACCTTCGAGGTCAGGTAGACGGTCCCGGTCGCCGGGTCGTAGACGGGGGTGGAGGTGACGCCGATGTTGGGCACGAGGTCACCGCAGTTGACGGTCGACACCGGCCACGCCGGGCCGAAGTTCGTGTGCCATTTCTGCGCGCCGGTCACCGCGTCGAGCCCGTAGACCTGGTTGTTCTCGGTCGCGACGACGACCACGCCACTGGCCACCACGGGCTGGGCGTAGACCTGACCGTCGACCGAGGAGGAGAAGAGCTGGCCGAAGTCGGTGGCGCTCACCTGCGAGGGCACCAGCCCCGGCTCGTTGTCGTCCCAGCCGGTGCGCAGTGAGTTGTTACCCGCCGTGGTGTCGTCGGCGGCGGCCGGAGCGGCCAGCCAGGCGACGAGAGAAGCAATTACCCCCAGTAGCAAAATTCGGGCAGCGTAACGAGACCGGCCGAACAACGGTGCCTCCATAGTGTCAACGCGACGCATACAGTCGCGTCACCCACGGAATGACCTTCGTAATTTCCCCCTATCGTGTTACTCAAGAAAATCACGAAGCCGCAACGGTGCCCGGTGCGTAGGTAACCTGAAAGCATGACGCAAGCCCACGAACCGGCTGTCGAGTTCTACTGGCGTCCGGGCTGCCCCTTCTGCATGATGCTGCGCGCCGAACTGGTCGAGACCGGCCTGCCGCTGCGCGAGGTGAACATCTGGGAAGAGGCCGAAGCGGCGGCCCGTGTCCGTTCGGTCGCGGGCGGCAACGAGACGGTGCCCACCGTGTTCGTCGGCCCGGCCGCGATGGTCAACCCGGGAATCGGCGAAGTGCTCGCCGCGGTCCGCACGCATGCTCCGGAACTGCTCGAATCCCGTACCAACCAGTAGGTACAATCGGGTCGTGGACACAGCGGAACGTCTGATCCGCAGCACCCAAGAGCTGCTGTGGGAGCGCGGTTACGTCGGCACCAGCCCAAAGGCCATCCAGCAGCACGCGCAGGCGGGCCAGGGCAGCATGTACCACCACTTCGCCGGCAAGTCCGAGCTGGCGCTCGCCGCGATCCGGCGCAATGCCGAGGAACTGCGCGCCGAAGCCGAGAGCGCGCTTTCCCGCCCTGGCACGGCGCACGAAAAGATTTCCGCCTACCTGCACCGTGAACGGGCGATCCTGCGCGGCTGCCGGATCGGCGGACTGGCGCAGGATCCGGACATCCTCGCCAGCGCGGAACTCCGCCAACCGGTCACCGAGACGCTGGACTGGCTGCACGCACGACTGACCGCGGTGCTCGCGGAAGGCGTGACACACGGCGAATTCCCGGCCGATCTCGATCCCGCCACGACGGCCACCACGATCTCCGCCGTGGTGCAGGGCGGCTACGTGCTCGCCCGCGCGGCCGGCTCCGAGGCGCCGTTCACCCAGGCGGTTGAGGGCGTGGAAAAGCTACTGTTGAGTAAGCAACTCTGAACCACACCTGCAGCCGCCCACAGCCCGCAGTACCCGTACCGTCGCGCATTGTGCCGAAAACGCGTTGCCGGCGCCGATTCCCACCACTTTCCGTGATTTCCCGGACTTTTTCGCCCCCCGCCTATTGGCGAAGGGCCAGGTTGCGCTAGAAAGATCCCGCGCGCTGTATCCCTTCGTTTCGAAAGGTATCTCCGGTGAACGACGAAGTGTCGGTGGCCGAGCTGCTGGAACGAGAGGGCTGGCGCCAGGCCGGGCCGGCCAAGAAGCGAAGGTTGCCGATGCTCGCGGTGATGCTCGCCGTGATCGTCGGCTGCGGGCTGGCGGCCGTGCTGGTCCACTTCGGATCGCGCGACCCGCAGGCGGATTCCCCGGCACTGCTCAACGTTCCGCACCTGCCGACCGGTGGGCTCGCCGGCGGCGGCATCCCGTGGGAGACCCCGTCCGAGGTCACCGGGACCGAATCGAGCGTCGTGGTCACCAACGAGGCGCCGCCAGACCGGAGCACCGACTCCAGTACGACGTCGCGCAGCTCGTCCCACCACACCCAAACCCAGACCATCACGGTCACCGGCGAGCCATCGGAAGGCGACTCCACCGCGCCGACCACGAACAGCAGCAACCCCGGAAACAGTTCGGCGGATTCGACGACCTCCACTCCGGGCGATACGAGCACACCGCCGTCATGCCGACTCTTCATCTTATGCTGGTAGGTTTTCGAACTAGCTATCGAACACATCCGGCCGCCCGCCGGATCGGAAAATCCAAGATCACAAAAAGGTAACCCACAGCAACAAATCCACCCTTTCGGACGAGTACGACATGTACACCTGAAAGGGGGACAAGTGCCCACACGGTACTCAAGACGTCTCTTGGCCACGATCGTCGCGGCCCTGTTGCCGGCGGTCGGCCTCGTCGCCGTTCCGCAGCCCGCGACAGCCGCCGCCACCCTGCCCGCCGGTTTCGTGCTGCGTGACCAGCCGACCGGACAGGCGACCTGGGATCTCACCGATTTCGCTTACCTGCCAGGAGATGCCGGTCTGATCAGCACCGGCAAGAGCGGCAAGGTCACCTGGGTCTCGCCCACCGGCACCACCCGCACGCTGGCCAATCTGACCGTCCAGACGACCGGTGACCTCGGCCTGGTCGGCCTGGCCGTCGCCCCCGACTACGCCACCACGCACCACATCTACCTCGCCCGCGCGATTCCCAGCGGCGGTGGCTTCATCTTCCGGCTCGCGCGCTGGACGGTCACCGGCTCGCCCGAACCGGGCGCGCTGAGCGAAGAGACCACGTTGCTGCAGTTCACCGGCAACTCCGGGGTGCACGGCATGACGGGCATCGTCGCGGCCGACGACGGCACCATCTGGGTGTCCATCGGCGACGACGCCGACTTCGTCCAGCTGGACCGGCTCGCGCTGCGCACCCAGGACCTGACTGTCCCGCAGGGCAAGATCCTGCACATCAAGGCGGACGGCTCCGGCGTACCGGGCAACCCGTTCTACGACGCGGCGAACCCGACGGCCAACCGCAGCAAGGTGTTCGCGAAGGGCTTCCGCAGCCCGTTCCGGCTTTCCCTCGACCCGAGCAGCGGCCTGCCCGTCGTCGGTGACGTCGGCTGGAACACCTGGGAAGAGCTCGACGTCGTGCAGCCCGGCCGCAACTACGCCTGGCCATGCTGGGAGGGCAACCACCAGACCCCCGGCTACATCGACCTGCCCGAATGCGCGGGCGTCGCGAACCAGCCGCCGCTGTGGGAGTACCACCACGGCAACGGAACCGATCAGGGCAACAGCGTCACCGGCGGCATCGTCTACACCGGCGCCAGCTACCCGGCCGAGTACAAGGGTCAATACTTCTTCGGCGACTACGTCACCAACAAGATCTGGACCGCCCGCTACGACAGCACCGGCAAGCTGACCCAGGCGCCGCAAAGTCCGGCGTGGGCAACGGATATCGGCGGCCCGGTCAAGTTCGCCGCCGCGCCCAACGGCGACATCTCCTTCGCCGACATCCAGACCGGCAACGTCCGGCGGCTGAGCTACTCGCAGAACAACAACGCTCCCGTCGCGAAGGCCACCAGCACCACCGACCCGGACACGCGCACGGTCACCTTCGACGCCACCGGTTCGCTGGACTACGACGGCGACCCGATCACCTACAGCTGGAATTTCGGTGACGGCGCAACAGGTTCCGGCCTCACCGCGACCCACACCTACGCCGCGGGCACCGACCGGTTCACCGCCACGCTCACCGTGCGCGACCCATTGGGCGCGACAGGCACGGCGCAGCTCGTGGTGGCCCCGTCGAACCACTCCCCGGAGCTGACCCTGACTCCGCCGGCCGCGGCGAACTTCGCGGTCAACGAACAGGTCCAGCTGGGCGCCACGGCGACCGACGCCGAAGACGGCCCGCTGAACGTCACCTGGACCAGCACGGTGCTGCACTGCCCGGAGGAGGCGACCTGCCATTCCCATCCCGGGGTCGGCGCCACCGGGACCACGTTCGGCGTGCCGTTCACCGAACACCCGGACTCCCGGATGCTGATCACCGCGACGGCGACGGACAGCCAGGGCGTCGCCACCACCAAGACGTACACGGCCTGGCCGCGGCAGCATCGCCTTACGCTGCAATCGAATCTGCCCGCGTCACTGCAGATTCCGTCCGAAAGCGGCGTGAACACCGCGCTGGTGACCGAGGGCGTGACGCTCGATGTGGTCGTCTCGGCGACCGCCAGCGACGGCGGGTCCACCTTCTCCGCCTGGGCCGACGGCCCGGTCGCCCGGAGCCGCAGCCTCGTGATGGGCTCGTCGGACCTGACGCTGACCGCGCTCTACACGACCGCGATCGACACCCGCTACAACAACGAACCCGCGCTGCGGACGCTACTCGGCCCACCCACCGCGCCGGAGGTCGTCGACGGTGGCGTGCGGTATCGCGTGTACGCGAACGGGCGCCTGTACTGGTCGCAGCAGACCGGGGTGCACGAGTTGCAGGGCCAGATCCTGGCCAAGTACCTGGCGCTGGGCGGGCACACGAAGTTCAGTACGCCGACGACCGATGAGACGACCGCGCCCGACGGGGTCGGCAAGTACAACCACTTCATCGGGACCCCGGGCACGATGACGGCGTCGGTGTACTTCTCGCCGGCCACCGGTGCGCACGCGATCCAGGGCGCGATCTGGCAGAAATGGACCGACCAGGGCCGGGAACGGGGCCCGCTCGGCTATCCCGCGACCGACGAGCTGACCACCCCGGACGGCATCGGGCGGTACAACCACTTCAGCAAGGCGGGCTCGATCTACTGGACCCCGGCGAACGCGGCGCACGCCGTGTGGGGCGCGATCCGGTCGACGTGGCAGGCGACGGGCTGGGAGACCGGCCCGATGGGCTACCCGATCACGGACGAGCTGACGGCGCCGGACGGAATCGGCAAGTACAACCACTTCAGCAAGGCCGCGTCGATCTACTTCTCGCCCGCCACCGGCGCGCACGAGGTGTACGGCGCGATCCGGGCGCGGTGGTCGGCGCTGGGCTGGGAACGGTCGTATCTCGGCTATCCGCGTTCGGGCGAGTTCAGCTTCGACGGCGGCCGCCGCAACGATTTCCAGTACGGCTACGTCCAGTGGTACCCGAACGGAACGGTGATCGACCACCGGTGGTGATTCAGTAATAGAAGTCGAAGGTCTTGGGGAGGTCGTCCTCGTCGTCGTGCTCGCCACGGCGGAGGACGACTTCCTGGCCCAGGGCCTGCGCCAGCGCGGCGATCGCGGTGAGGGAGTGAAACCCGCCCACACCAACGGTTTCCGCGAACAACGCCGCCTCCGCGCTCTCGACGAGCGGGGAGGCGGCGTTGTCCGTCAACGCCACCACCGGCACCCCACGCTCGCGGGCGTGCTCCGCGGCGCGCACGGTGTCGGCCGCATATCGGCGTACGGAGACAGCCACAAGCACGTCGCCGTCCGCGAGCCCGCGCAGTTCGTCGATCAGCTCGTCACCGATCCGCCGGGCCCGAAGGCGCCGGGCGAGCAACTCCGCCACCGGGGCGCTTTCCCGCAACCCGAGGACATGCACCCGCTTCGCCTCCGCGAGCAGGGAAACGGCCTGCAGCCACGCCGTCCGATCGAGCCGGCCGAACGTGCGCGCCAGGTTTTCCTGTTCCTGTTCCAGCGCCGCGGAAAGCACCCCGCCCGGCGACTCGTGCCCGGTGTCCTCGGTGCGGCGGGCGCGCTGCGCCTGCTCGGCCAGCCACACCCGGCACAGCTCCATGATGGCCGGATATCCTTGCAGGCCAAGAGAACTCGCGAAGCGGCTGATCGAGGACTCGTGCACTTCGGCGATCCGCGCCGCTTCGGAAATACCCCGGTACGCCGTTCCTTCGGGGTCGGCCAGCACCAGGTGCGCGATACGCAGCTGGCCCGAGGCCATTTTCGGCAGCCGACCGCGCAGCAGCTCTGTCAGCTCCTGGTAACTGCCCGGCGGGGTCACGAGAGTTCCACGACCGTGACCCCGGCCCGCGCCGGCACCGGTTGGTCCATTTCGGACAGTGCCGCCGGCACCCTGTCCAGGCCGATCCGGTTGCCCACCAGCCCGCCGAGGTCCAGCCCCGTTCTCGTCACGAAGTCCAGCATGCCCGGGTACTCGTGCGCCCGCAGCCCGTGGCTGCCGAAGATGCGCAGCTCGTCGGCGATCACCCGGTGCATCGGGATCGGCGGCACGCCCTGTTCCGGCGGCATCAACCCGACCTGCACGTGCCGCCCGTGCTTGCGCAGGCTAGCCACGGAATTCGCGCAGGTTTGCGGCAGGCCGACGCAGTCGAGAGACAAGTGCGCGCCGCCGCCGGTCAGTTCGCGGATCTCGGCGGCCGGGCCATCGCCGCTCACGGTCACCTCGGCGCCGAGGCGTTTCGCCAGCGCCTGCACCTCCGGTGAAAGATCCACGGCGATCACTCTGGCACCGGCGGCGACGGCGAGCAGCACCGCGGACATCCCGGCACCGCCGCAACCGTGCACGGCCACCCACTCACCGGTGCGGAGTTCACCCTGACGGAGGACCGCGCGGTACGCGGTGCCGAAGCGGCAGCCGGGCGCGGCGGCTGTCACCGGCTCGAACCCGTCCGGCAACGGCACGACGATTACCAATCCGACCGAAAGTAGGCGGACACGGTCCGCAGCCGATCTGCTCGTAGACACCCGTTTCCGCCGTGGCCGCCGTCGGATTGGTAATGAACGGCGCAGCGCGTCGGCGTGGTCGAGCGTGACGAGTTCGGCGAAGGAACCCCAGCCGGTGAACCCGGGCTGGAACTGGTCGTCGCAGATCTGCTGGTTCCCGCTCGCGCACTGCGGGCAAGCGCCACACGCACAGACGAACGGCACCGTCACCCGCCGGCCGGGGCGCCATCTGCGCACCAGCGGCCCGGCCTCGACGATCCGGCCCGCCAATTCGTGGCCGGGGACGTGCGGGAGCGCCACATCGGGGTCGTGCCCGCGCCAGGCGTGCCAGTCGCTGCGGCATATCCCGGTGGCCTCGACGGCGACCACGACGCCGTCCGGCGCGGGCCCGGGTTCGGGGACGTCCCGCACCTCGGGCATCGCCCCGAACTCGGAGAACACCACTGCGCGCACCCGGCCTACGATACGTGCCGCGCGTCAGTCGCGAAGCAGCGCGATGACCTCGGCGAACTCGTCCACGAAGGCCGCGTTGATGGTGAGGTAGGAGAATCCCAGCTCGTCGCGCCAGCGCAGCAGCCGGTCCGCGTTCTGCCGCGGACTGCCTGGTAGCACCGTCATCGCGCCTTCGGCAGCCAGCGTCGCCACGCTCACTTTCATGAACTTCTCCAGCCACGGTGCGGGCTTGTCGCCGACGGCGAACAACGACATCGCCAGCTCCACGTCGTCGAACCGATCACCCGATCGACGGAAATCGTCCACAATGGACTTCGCCTCGGCCTCGGTTGTCCGCGGCTGCCACGCGAACGTCACGATGTCCGCCTCCCGCGCGGCCAGCGCCCGCATCTTCGGCCCGCCCGCGGCGAGCAGCAACGGTGGACCGGGCTCGCGCTTGAGGAACGCGATGGTCTCCTCCAGGTGCGCGAGCCGTTCCGCGCCGGTGCCGAACGAACCGCCGAAGGACGCCACCCTTTCGGCCGCGTCCGGACGGCCCGTGCCGAGCCCCAGTTCGAACCGTTCGCCGGTGAACCGGTGCAGCGAACGCGCCTGCCAGTCCAGCAGCCGCCGGTCGCGGAACTTGTCGACCGCCACCCACGTGCCCACCTTCAACCGGGTGGTCACCGCCGAGGCGGCGGACAGGATGGTGAACGGGTCGAGCTCCAGCTGCGGATCGGGCGAGACGAGAGTGTCGTAGCCGAGGTCTTCGGCGCGGCGCGCGAGTGCTGTCCAGGACGGCAGGTCGGGCGCGCTACCGACGATGCCGAAGCGAAACGGTCGATCAGTCATGCTCCGATCGTGGCCCCGTCGGGCGACGATCACATCCGCCGACGGACGTCAACCGGGCGTACGCGCGTCAGAGTACGGCGACGCTCAGCGCCTGCGCGATTTCCTTGCCCAGCGCGTGCGTTGTCGCATCCGGTGGCGAACCCACCTTCACCACCAGCGGGCCGCCGAACGGCTGCCGCTCCACCACCTCGATGCGCTCGCCGAGCCCGATCTCGTTGTCGGACAGGTACCGCAGCAGGTTCGGGTCGGTGTCCCAGACCCGCACGATCTTGCCGACCGCGCCCGGCTCGAGCTGGTCGAGCAGCCGCGTCGGCAGCTCCTCGACGCTGCCGTCCGCTGCCGGGATCGGGTCGCCGTGCGGATCACGCACCGGATTGCCCAGCTTCGCCGCGATGCGCTCGACCAGCCGGTCGGAGACGGCGTGCTCCAGCGCGTCGGCCTCGGCGTGCACCTCGTCCCAGGTGTAGCCCAGCTCCTGGACCAGGTAACTCTCGATGAGCCGGTGCCGCCGCAGCACCCCGCGGGCGAGCAGCCGCCCGGCCGGGGTCAGCTCGATCCCGCGATACGGGACGTGTTCGACCAGCCCCTGCTGGGAGAGCTTCGTGACCATGCCCGACGCCGACGACGGGCTCACCTCCAGCCGTCCGGCCAGCGAGGTGTTCGTGACCGCCTCACCGCGCTCGACCAGGCCATAGATCACCCGGATGTAGTCCTCGATCGAGGACGACGACCGGCGGCTTGGGCTGTCAGGCATGCGAACAACTCTACGGGGTACAGGTCACTCATTGCTGCGGCGGCGACCACCGGTACTTGATCCACCCGCCCACCGGCTCGGCCCCGAGCCGGGCGTAGAAGGCGGCCGCGCGCTCGTTGCCGTCCTTCATCTCCCACTCCACCCGGCCCGAGGTCCGCGCCCGCAGCGCGTTCAGCAGCTCCCTGCCCAGCCCGTGCCTGCGGTGGTCCGGACGAATGAACAGGTCGTCCAGCCAGATCCCCGGCCGCGCGTCCCAGGTGGAGAAGTTCCACGAGCACAAGGCGAATCCGGCCACCACGTCCGGCCGCCGCGGCGGCGTCGCGATCAGCACCCATGCCTTCGGCTCTGGCCCGAACAGGTGTTTGGTCATCTCCGCGCGATCGAGCACCAGCGTCTCGTTGCCTTCGTACCGCGCGTGTTCCTCGATCAGCGCGCAGATTTCCGCCGCGTCGGCGACCTCGGCGTCCCGGACCGGCATCCGCTCATCCCCTCTCGTACACCAGCGCCCCGCCGACCACGGTCGCCAGCACGCTCGCTTGCTCGATGTTCTCAAGCGGATCGGCGCTCAGCACGGCGAAATCGGCGAGCTTCCCCGGCTCGATTACGCCCACCTCCCGCTCCCGGAACGCCGCGTACGCCGAGCCATACGTGTACGCGCGCAGGGCCTGCTTCGGCGTGAGCCGCTCGTCAGGGCCGAGCAGATGGCCACTCGACGTGCGCCGCCGCACCAGATCGATCATGCCGAGCAGCGGGGCGCCGTTGACCACGGGCCGATCCGAGCTGCCCGGCAGCACGAGACCCGCGTCGAGGAAGGACTTCTGCCGGTAGCACCAGTCCTCGCGATCCGGGCCGAGCGCGGCGGCCATCCCGTCGCCGATTTCGGTGATGAATCGCCCTTGTGGCACCGGAATCAGCCGCAGCTCGGCGACGCGCGCCAGCTCCGCGGGCGAGAGCACGGCGCAGTGTTCGATGCGGTGGCGGTGATCGTGGCGCGGATTCGCCCGCAGCGCGGCCGCATAGGCGTCCAGCACAACGGAAATCGCCCTGTCCCCGATCGCGTGTGTCGCGATCTGCCAGCCCGCCGCGTGCGCCCTGAAGATCGTGTCCGCCAGCTCTTCTTCGGGCAGCTGGAAGTAGCCGCGATTGCCCGGCTCGCCGGCGAAATCTTCGTGCATCGCCGCCGTGCGCCCGATCAGCGAACCGTCGGCGAACAGTTTCATCGGCCCGATCCGCACCCATTCGTCACCCAGCCCGCTGCGCAGCCCCAGATCGAGCCCGAACCCGGTGCCGGCGGGCAGCTCGTGCAGCATCGCCGAGGAAACCATCAGCGTGGTGCGCACACGCAACAGCCCGCGATCCCGCGCCTGCTGGTACGCCGCGACCTCGATCGGCGTCTCGCCGACCAGCCCACCGCCGACTCCGGCCTCCTGCACACTCGTGATGCCCTCGGCCAGGTACCGCTCGCCGGCCCGGTCGATCGCGCGGATCACGGTCTCCACCGGGGTCGGGAAGGTCAGCGGCTGCAACAACAACTGTGCCTGCTCGCGCAGCAACCCCGTCGGCGAGCCCTGTTCGTCGCGCGCCACATCGCCACCGACAGGCACGTTCGCCAGGTCGAGCCGGTCGAGCACCAGTGTGTTCACCACGCACATGTGCCCCGACGTGTGCCGCAGCCGCACCAGGTGTCCCGGCGCCACGCGGTCCAGCCCGTGCCGGGTGGGATGCCCGCCGACCAAGCGATTCTGGTCGTACCCGCTGCCGATCACCCAGCTGCCTTCGGGCAGTTCGGCTGCCCGCTCGGCGATCGCCGCGTACACCTCGTCCACGTGCTCGCACTCGCCGAGCGACACCTCGTCGAGGCTCATCCCGAACCAGGCCATGTGGTTGTGCGCGTCGTGGAACCCTGGCACCACGACGGCGCCGCCGAGGTCGACCCGGTTCGCCGTGGACAACGACTCCGCGTCCTGGTCCAGCGCGACCACCCGGCCGTTCAGCACGGCCACCGCGGAAACCCAGCGATCACCGGAAAGCACCCGCGCGTTCTCGTACACGGCATCGACTCGCATAGCGCCGACCCTATCGATCGATCGATCGGGCCGTCTAGACTCGGCGGCATGAGTACCGTGGAGGTCTCCCGCACCGACAGCGTCGCGCACGTCTGGTTCAACCGGCCGGAAAGCCTGAACGCCGTCAACGCCGTCCTGGTCGACGACCTGCTCACGGCGCTGGACGAGGTGGCGAAGGCCGACATCGGCGCCGTGGTGCTCGCCGGGCGCGGCCGCGCGTTCTGCGCCGGGCACGACCTCAAGGAGCCCACGCCCGGCGGCGATTCCCGGGCCCGGCTGGAGCGACTGCAGGAAGTCACCCGACGGTTGCGCACGTTGCCGCCGGTCATCGCCGCCGTGCACGGCTACGCGATCGGCGCGGGCGCGGAGTTCGCGCTGGGCTGTGACCTGATCCTGGCGGCCGAGGACGCCGTGTTCTCGTTCCCGGAAACCGGGCTCGGGCTCAGCGTGACCGGCGGCGCGTCCCGGCTGCTGCCCCAGCTCGTGGGCCCGTTGAAGGCGAAGGAGCTCGTCCTGCTCGGCGAACGGATCGACGCGCGGAAGGCAGCGGAACTGGGGCTGGTCAACGCGGTGTTCGCGGACGTGCTGGCGGCGGCGAGCGACTGGGCCCACCGCATCGCCGCCCGCCCGTCGGTCACGCTGGCCAAGCGCGCGCTCGACACGGACACGGGCCTGGACGCTGCGCTGGAGCTGGAGATCAGCCACGCGCTGATCACCGAAAACACGCCTGAAGTCGCCCGCGCCGCCGAAGACTTCCGGAGCCGGGGTTGATCCCGCTCGATCAGGTCGACGATCTCGTCACCCTCGTCCGGCGAGCGGCCGCCCAGTGGCCGGATCGCGTCGCTTGGATCTTCGACGAGACCGGTCTGCGCTGCACGTTCGCCGAGGTGGAGCGGCGCAGCACCCGGCTGGCGTTCGCGCTGCTCGAACTCGGCGCCGAGCCGGGCGACCGGGTGGCCGTGATGCTGCGCAACGAGCCGGAATTCCCGTTGCTGTGGCTGGCTTTGGCCAAGATCGGCGCGATACTGGTCCCGGTCAACGTCAACTACCGCGAGCTCGACGGGGCACACGTGCTGCGGCATTCCGGCGCCCGGTTCGCGGTCACCGGGCCGGAGTTCGCCGGGCTGCTCAAGCGGATCGCCGCCGAGACAGCGCTGGAACGCGTACTCACCGTCGACGAGCTGCACGCGGAATCCCTTGCCGCGGCGGAATTCGAGGCGGCGGGGGAACAGGCGGTGAACATCCAGTACACCTCCGGCACCACCGGCGCCCCCAAAGGGTGCGTGCTGCCGCACCGCTACTGGCTGACCCTCGCCCGCGGCCTGGTCAGCGAGTTCCCGGCGATCTCGGCGGAGGACACGATCCTCACCGCGCAACCGTTCCACTACATCGATCCACAGTGGAACGTCGTGCTCGGCCTCGCCTCCGGCGCCACCCTCGTCGTGCTCGACAGGTTCCATCCCGCCACGTTCTGGGAGCGGATCCGCGAGTACCGGGTCACCTGGTTCTACTGCCTCGGCCTGATGCCGACACTGCTGCTGCGCACCCCGGAAAGCGCGGTCGATCGGGAGCACGACGTGCGCGCGATCAGCGCTTCGGCCATCCCGCCCGATCTCCATGCGGCGCTGGAACGCCGCTGGGGCGCGCCGTGGTTCGAGGCGTTCGGGATGACCGAAACCGGTGCCGACATCCGGATGTCCGAGCTGGACCACGACGAGCTCGTCGGCACCGGCTGCATCGGCACCCCCACCCGCGATCGTGAGGCGATGATCGTCGGCGAGAACGGGAAACCCTTGCCCCGAGGGCAAACCGGTGAGCTCGTGCTGCGCGGGGTCGGCCTGATGCACGGCTACTACCAGGATCCGGAGGCGACCGCGCGGGCGTTCCGCAACGGCTGGTTCCACACCGGCGACCTGGCCACAATGGACGTCCACGGCCGGATTTTCTACGTCGGGCGGACGAAGGACATGATCCGCCGCAGCGGCGAGAACATCTCCGCCGACGAGGTCGAGCGCGCGCTGCTGCTGCATCCCGCGGTCCGGCTGGCCGGAGTCGTCGCGGTGCCGGACGAACTGCGCGGCGAAGAGGTGAAGGCGTTCGTGGTGCTGGCAGCCGGTGCGGAGCCGGAGGAACTGGCGGAGTTCTGCGCGGGGAAGCTCGCGTATTTCAAGGTGCCGCGCTACTGGACACTCGCCGACTCCCTGCCGCTGACCCCGTCGGAACGCGTCGCCAAGGCGCAGCTGCGGGAGTCGAGCCTGCCCACCTACGACCGGGTCCGGCACACATGGCTCTGACCAGCGAGCAACGAGTCCGCCGTGCGGCGGTGAAACTGTTCGCGGACAAAGGTTTCCACGGCACCGGCATCCGCGATCTGGCACAGGCGGCCAAACTCTCCTCGGCAAGCCTGTACCACTACATGGGCACCAAGGAGGAACTCCTCGCCGGGATCATGCGCGAATGCCTCACGCGACTGCTCACCGGTGCCCGCGAGGTCGCCGCGGGGCAGGCCGATCCCCCGGCGCGGCTGGCCGCGCTGGTCGCCCTGCACGTGCTGACCCATGCCCGCCGGCCAGCCGAAACCCGGGTGGTCGACAACGAGGTGCACGCGCTTTCCGCGGCCACGCGGCGCGAGATCGTGCGGCTGCGCGACGCCTACGAACAACTGTGGGCCGAAACGATTCAAGACGGCCTGGCCGAGGGCGTGTTCCACGACTCACAACCGGCCGTGACCAGGCTCGCACTGCTGGAAATGTGCAACGGCGTGGCCCGCTGGTATTCGCCGCGCGGGCCACTGGAACTCGATCACCTCGCCATTCATTACGCGATGCTCGCGCTGCGCATGGTCGCCAGTGCGGAAAGTGATTGCGCGGCCGCCGTACGAGCCGCGTCCGAGGTGGTATCGACGGTGTGGCGCACGCCCCTCTAGCTGGGGATTCTCGGGCAATACCTTGCCCGGAGGGCGTAACTGAGGGACCCTCGAAGGGTGAGTGAGCAAACGATCCAACTGGAACTGGACGACTCGGGTCTCGCACCAGGGCTGCCGGTCCCGACAAACCCTCGCGATCAGGTACAGGACGTGCCTTACCGTCCCGTGGAATTCCGCGACGACGACCTACCCACCGCACTCCAGCGTTGCGCCACCTGGTTGCGTAACGCACAGGAGTGGCTCGGCGAGCCGCTCGACGTACTCGCCATTCACCTCGACTACGACGAACGTGAGGGTTCGCCCTACTACGACGTCAAAGTTCTGTGCAACGAGGAGGACCTAGCGGGCGTGCCGATCGCCCTGCGCGCCCAGTCCAGCTAACCTCCTCTCCGGCCGAGCGGAAGGGGCACCCCGCCACACCGGTGCCCCTTCCCCGGCCGATCCGGGCCTCCGTAAGCTGTGCGGGCTTCCCGGAGATCATCGAATGGCGCGACGTGCCGCCGGACCAGAGGGGCACGTGGAATGCGTCGTGCGATACCAGCCGCCTGGTGCGTCGTTCTGCTCGCCTGGGCCTGGACGCAACTCGCCACCGGCACCCCATTGGCCGAGCTCGGCCAATGGGCGCTCGCCATCGGCACCGGCATCCTGCTCCCGGGTTTCGCCCTCGTCCGCGCGGTGCGCGCGGCCTCCGCCCCACTGATCGAAGATCTCGCCTGGGCCGCCGTCGCCGGCTGCGTCGTCGCGATGGGCGGCTGGGCGCTGGACGTGGTGCTGCCCTGGGCGCCGCCGCCGTGGGTGTTCGGGCCGGTCGTCACCGTCGTACTGCTGACGCTTCCGGTCGCACGTAAGCGAATTCTCGCCAGACCGGCGCCAGGCTGGGGCCTCGGCGCGAACCTCGGTGTCGTCGGCGCGCTGCTGGTCGCCGTCGCCTGGATGACCACCGACTACCTGCGCTACAACCCGCTGGACCCGGGCGCGGCCGGGCACGGGTACTACTACGACACCACGTTCCAGGTCGCCGTCCTCGGGGAGCTGCGGCGCACCCTGTGGCCCGGATATCCGCTGGTGAGTGGAGATCCGTTCGCATACCACTGGTTCCTGCACGCGATCACCGCACACCTGACCACCGGCACCGGGGTGGATCCGTTCGACTCGATGCTCCGGCTCGTGCCGGTAACCCTGTTTCCGGCGGTCGTGCTGTTGTCCGCCGTGGTGGCCCGGCGGGTCGCCGGCACCGCGCGGGCCGGGGCGGTCTGCGCGGCGCTGCTGACCGTGACCGGCGCAACCGTCGCCACCGTCTGGTCCACCGACGGCGACGCGCCCCTGATGGTCCAGGGCTACTGGGCCTCGTCGCTCACGTCGGCGTTCGGCTGGCTGCCCACGGTCGCGGTCGCGGGTGTGGTGGTCGCGGTGCTGCGACGGTCGCCGGACGATCGCGCGGTGCCGGTGTGGTTGCTGGTGCCGCTCGTTCTCCTTGCCGCGGGGGCGAAATCGGCCGATCTCGCGGTGCTGCTGGGCGGCACGGTGCCGGCGCTGGGCGCGCTGCTCGTCCGTCGCAAGTGGATGGTGGTGTGGCGGGCGGTGGCGATCAACCTGCTCGTCGGCGGGGTGCTGCTGATCGCAGGGTGCACCATGTACAACGGCGGGGATTACGGTCTGCAGATCGGGCTCGGCGGGTCGATCCGGCAGACGGCCGCGAACCTGTTCCCGAATGCCGTGCCGCCGAGAGGCAGCGAGCTGTTCCTTGCGCCGCCTCATGTTCCGTTCGCCCCGTTGCTGGCCGCGGCCGTGCTTTACCTGGTGCCACTGCTGCCCAGGTTCGTCGGTTTTCTGCCGCTGCTGCGCAGGCGGCCCCTTGACCCGGCGATGTGGATCTTCCTGGGTACCGTGCTCGCCGGCCTCGGCGCGATGCTCGTCTTCCGCCATCCGGGAAACTCGAACATCTACTTCCTGGTCGCCGCGTATCCCGTGGGCCTGGTCGGTTCGGCCTGGGGCATCAGCGAGCTGCGCTGGGGCCGGACGGCTTGGGCCGGGCTGGGGCTCGGTGCGGTGTGCACGCTGGTCATCGCCTGGTTCGCGGGCGGTCACCCACCTTCGTCGATCACCGGCAAGCTCGGCCCGCTCACCGCGCTGGCGGCGGCGGTACTGGTGATCGGCATCTTCGGCTTCGTGCTTCGGCGCCGGGCGTTGGTGGCCTTCGCGGTGCTCGGCACCGGGCTGCTGTCCACCGGGCTCTACCTGACGCAGGCATCCACCGCGCCGAGCTACAACCACGCGGTCACCGCCGTCGCCGACACGGACCTGCCGGTGACGCGCGACGAACTCGCCGCGGGCCGCTGGCTGGACGCGCATGCGGGACGCGACGACGTGTTGGCCGTGAACCGCGTGTGCACCCAGCGCACTCCGGATCCGTGCACGGGGAAGCTGTACGACATGGGGGCCTTCGCGCAGCGGCGGGTGGATGTCGAAGGCTGGGCCTATGCGCCGCGCAATCTGGATTCCGCCTGGCAGAGCACGGTTTGGTACGCCAATCAGCCGTTCTGGGACCAGCCGCGCTTGGCTGAGCAACTGACCGCGTTCACCGCGCCGACCCCCTCGGTACTCGACGCGCTGCGGGCTCGCGGCGTGCGCTGGCTGGTCGCGGACACCCGGGCGCCGGTGCACGAAAAGGCCCTGGACGCACTCGCGCCCAGGGCCCTCACGCTGCCGACGATGGTGATCTGGCGGCTCTAGCCGAGCACGCCGCCCACCTTCACGTGGCCCTTGAGCAGGTTGCGCGCGATGGTGCGGCGCTGGATTTCGTCCGTGCCCTCGTAGATGCGCAGCAGCCGCAGCTCGCGGTACCAGCGCTCCACCGGCAGCTCACGGGTGTAGCCCATGCCGCCGTGGATCTGCAGCACCCGGTCCACGATCTCGTTGGCCTTCTGGCCGCCGTACAGCTTCGCGATCGACTGCGCGTGGCGCGAGTCGATGCCCTGGTCCACCTGCCAGGCGGCGTGCAGCACCAGCCAGCGCAGCGCCTCCAGCTCCACGCCGGAGTCCGCGATCATCCACTGGATCGCCTGCCGCTCCGCGATCTTCTGCCCGAACGTCTCACGCGTGTTCGCGTGCTCGATCGCCATCGACAGCAACCGCTCGCACGAACCGATCGCGCGGGCGGGCAGCAGGTAGCGGCCGCGGCCAATCCACTGCATCGCCAGGTTGAAGCCCTTCCCGACCTCGCCGAGGATCTGGCTCTCCGGCACCCGCACGTCCTGGAAGATCAGCGAGGCCGGGCCCCATTCGCCCATGGTGTCGATGTACTCGGACTTCCAGCCCGCCTCGCGGTCGACCAGGAAACAGGTCACCCCGCCGTTGGCGCCCTTCTCCGGGTCGGTGACCGCGAAGACCATCACGAAGTCGGCCTCGTTCCCGCCGGTGATGAAGGTCTTCTCACCGTTGATGACCCAGTCGGCGCCGTCCTTGCGGGCCGTGGTGCGGATGGCCTTCGCGTCGGAGCCGGCGCCCGGCTCGGTAATGGCGAAGCAGGATTTGCGGTCACCCGCGATGGTCGGCAGCAGGTAACGCTGCTTCTGCTCTTCGTTGGCGTAGAACAGGATGTTGTCCGCCGACCCGCCGAACCGGAACGGCACGAACGTCTTGCCCAACTCGGCCTCGAGCAGCGCGGTCATCACGGCCGAGAGGCCCATGCCGCCGTACTCCTCCGGGGTCTGCACGCCCCAGAAGCCCGATTCCTTCGCCTTGAGCTGCAGGCTCCGGTGCTCTTCCGCGGTCAGCCCCGGCTGCCCGGCGCGCTCGCGGCGCAGCACTTCGGGTTCCAGTGGGGTGAGCTCCTTCTGCACGAAGGTGCGGACCCAATCCCGCACCTCACGCTCTTCCGTGCTCAGAGTGAAGTCCATCGCGAGCCCTCCAAGGCGAGTTACTAAGCGCTTGCTTACCTCAAGGCTAACGCAAACCCCGGCCACCCCGAAACCCGAGCGCCCCGGCAGGGTCGCCCGGTGGCGTTCGCGCAGGGCGTAGGTTGGGCGCGTGATCGAGTGCGCGGTGTGGTGGGCCGAGCCCTTGCCCAACGAGTCCCGTTACCTGACTTTCCTCGACGAACCGGAGCGCGGCCGGCATCAGGCCTACCGGCGGGAGATCGACCAGCGCCGTTTCCTGACCGGCCGGGTGCTGGCGAAAACGGTGCTCGGCGACCGGCTCGGCCGGTCCCCGGAGACGATCCGGTTCGACGCCACCTGCGCCGACTGTGGAAAACCCCACGGCAAACCCCGGCTGGCGGGCACCGAGTTCTCGATCTCGCACTCCGGCGACCGGATCGGCCTGGCCGTGACCAGCGCACCTGTCGGTTTGGACGTGGAAACCGACACCCGCCGCGCTGATGATCCGTTGATCGAATACGCCCTGAACGAGACCGAGCGCGAGGCGCTGACCGGGTTGAGCGCCGAGGAAAAGGTCACGGCGTTCTTCCAGTACTGGACGCGTAAGGAAGCCTTGATGAAGGCGACAGGGCAGGGCCTCAAAATCCCACTGCACAGCATCACCCTGATCGACGGCCGCCTCGCCGCGTCCTCCGACGCGGCATTGGACCCGGCGACGACCCGTCTCGCGGACCTCACCCCCGGCGAGGGCTATCGCGCGGCGGTCGCGGTCCTCACGACGCAGGAGATCGAGGTGCGGGAACAGCTTTGGCCTGGTTAGGGCGGGCGGGGCGTGGGCGTGGCGGGGTCTTGGCTCGCGTTGCCGAGCGTCCTAAAGGTCCAAACCCATCGCCCGCAGCAATGTCTGGAACTTCGCCGAAGTCTCGTCCAGTTCGGCTTTCGGGTCCGAGGCCGGGACGATGCCACCGCCCGCATACAACCGCATCGAGTGCTCGGCCACCTCGGCGCAGCGGATCGACACCGCCCACTCGCCGTCGCCGTTCGCGTCCATCCAGCCGACGGCGCCGGCGTAGTAACCCCGGTCGAACGGCTCCAGTTCGCCGACCAGTTCCCGTGCCGCGTCGGTGGGGGTGCCGCAGATCGCGGGCGTCGGGTGCAGGGCCGCGGCCAGCCGCAGGGCCGTCACGTCCCGGTCGACCAGCTCGCCGCTCACCCGCGTGCCTAGGTGCCACATCGTCGGCGTGGACACGAGCGACGGCTCCCGCGGCACCTCGAGGCGGCGGCAGAACGGGCGCAGCGTCTCGACGATCGCTTCGGTGAGCACGGCATGTTCGATGTGGTCTTTCTTCGACGCCGCAAGGGTTTCACCGTTCTCGCGGTCCGTCACCGGGTCGGCCGAGCGTGGGGCCGAACCGGCGTGCGGATGCGAAACAACCTGTCCACCGGACCGCGACAGCAGCAGCTCGGGCGTGGCGCCGAGAAGCATCCGCTCGCCGGGGAGGCTCGCGGCGAACGTGTACGCGCCCGCCTTGTCCGCCACCAGATTGTGCAAAATCGCCTGTACGGGCACGGTCTCGTCGAATTCGAGGTCCAGCGCACGCGCCAGCACCACCTTGCGCAACCCGCGCTCGCTCAGGATTTTCACGGCGCGCGCCACAGCCTCAACGTGACGTACAGGTTCAGGCACGGCGCGCACGGACGAAGGGGCGCCGACAGCCTTGCGGGGCGAAGGCTGCACGGGGCCGGCGATCCGCACCGACTGCGGCAGAACGATGTGCCCCGGCGCGGCAGCCGTGTCGAACGGCAGGACCCCTACGGCGAGCGAAGCCGGAGAAGCGGGCAACGCGGCCGAGACCGCTTCGCTCAAGGCGACGACGTCAGTGCCGGTGAAGGTGTCGGCGGAACCCGAGCCGTGGATCGTGCGGCGGGGGGTTCCGAAAAAATAATCCCCAGGTGTGAATTCTTCGAGTAGCTCTCGCGCGTCCACAACATCCATTGTGAGCGCATTCCGGCAGACACGCGTCGCGAACTACGTCACGTGCACCGCCCGGCGCACACGCAAACCGGCGGACACGGGCGCAAACGCACGCCATGCCCGCCGGTACGAGGAAGCTACCCGAGCACGTCGATGAACACCCCGCCCCAGCGGTCAACCAGCGGCGCGCACACGCAAACCGGCGGGCACGGGTGCAAACGCACGCCGTGCCCACCGGTGCGAGGGGCTACTTGAGCGCGTCGATCAGCGCTTCGCGCTGGCGCTCGCCAAGACCGGCGGCGCGCCGGTCCGGGTCGATGCCGGCCTGCTCGAGCAGGGCGGCGACCTTCACGGCACCGAGGCCGGGCACCGCCTTGAGCAGCTGCGTGACCTTGGTCTTGCCGATCGTCTTGTTTTCCTTGGCCTTGAGCAGCACCTTGTCGATGCTCTGCTGGCCGGACTTGATCGACGCGAGCAGCTCGGAACGAGCCTTGCGGGCCTCAGCGGCCTTGGCCAGCGCTTCCGCACGCTGCTCCGGAGTCAACGTAGGCAGAGCCAACGTACTTGTCCTTCCTGTATCGGATATCCGCTCTCGCGGTGACGACCGGGCACCCAGCGGGTGCTTGCACCTGCAAGCGCTGGCCAGGCCGTCCTGTCCACGGCCCCAGTAAACGCCACCTGGGCCGATGCCGCGAAATCGACACGCGCGACCTCGCCCGGTCGGGGCGGGGTCGAACGCTTCTGGCGGGAAGCGGCACCTACGACTTAGAGTCACCGTCAACGCACGTTCACCGCCGAACACAGCCCGCGGGAGTGGCCCATGTTGAGCACGATGCAGGACGGACAACTCTCCATCGCCACGCTGCTGCGCCACGGCAGCAAAGTGCACTCGACCAGCGAAATCACGACCTGGACCGGCACCGGTGCGCGGCGCGAGACGTTCGCCGAGCTCGGTGCGAATTCGGCCCGGCTCGCCAACGCGCTGCGTAGCCTCGGGATCACCGGCGACCAGCGTGTCGGCACGTTCATGTGGAACAACGCCGAGCACATGGCGGCCTACTGCGCCATCCCCGCGATGGGTGCCGTGCTGCACACGCTGAACATCCGGCTGTTCCCGGAGCAACTGGTCTTCGTCGCCAACCACGCCGAGGACCAGGTCGTCATCGTCGACGGCACCCTCGTCCCGCTCCTGGCCAAGCAGCTGCCGGCGATGAAGACGGTCCGGCACGTCATCGTCGCCAACGGGGACGCCAAGGCGCTGGAGGCGCCGGCGGGCGTGGAGGTGCATTCCTACGACGAGCTGCTGGCCGCGCAGCCGGACACCTTCGACTGGCCCGAGGTGGACGAGCGCTCGGCGGCTGCGATGTGTTACACCTCTGGCACAACGGGTGACCCGAAAGGTGTCGCGTACTCGCACCGCTCTATCTGGCTGCACTCGATGCAGGTGTGCATGACGGACTCGATGCGCCTGGCCGAGGACGACACCGCGCTGGCGATCGTCCCGATGTTCCACGCGATGTCGTGGGGCCTGCCCTACGCGGCGCTGATGATCGGCGCTTCGCTGATCATGCCCGACAGGTTCCTCCAGCCCGAGCCGATCGCGAAGATCCTGGCCACCGAAAAGCCCACCTTCGCCGCCGCCGTGCCAACGATCTGGCAGGGCCTGCTGCAGTACCTCGACGCGAACCCGCAGGACATCTCGCACCTGCGCGAGGTCGTGGTCGGCGGTTCGGCCGCGCCGCCGTCGATGATGCACGCCTTCGAGGAGAACTACGGCGTGCCGATTCTGCACGCCTGGGGCATGACCGAGACGTCTCCGCTGGGCAGCGTCGCCCGCCCGCCGGCGTCGGCCACGGGTGACGCGCGCTGGGCGTACCGGTACACGCAGGGCCGCTTCCCCGCTTCGGTGAGCGCGCGGCTGATCGGCGATTCCGGCGAGGAACTGCCGTGGGACAACGAAGCGGTCGGTGAACTCGAAGTGCAGGGCCCGTGGATCGCGGCTTCGTACGTCGGCGGTTCGGACATCGACCCGGAGAAGTTCCACGACGGCTGGCTGCGCACCGGTGACGTCGGCAAAATCAGCTCGGACGGCTTCCTCACGCTGACCGACCGGTCCAAGGACGTGATCAAGTCCGGTGGCGAGTGGATCTCGTCGGTCGATCTGGAGAACGCCGTCATGGGGCACCCGGCGGTGGCCGAGGCCGCGGTGATCGGCGTGCCGGACGAGAAGTGGGACGAGCGCCCGCTGGTCGCCGTCGTGGTGCGGGAAGGCCAGCAGGTCACCGCCGCCGAACTGCGCGAGTTCCTCGGCGACAAGGTGGCCAAATGGCAGCTGCCCGAGCACTGGACCTTCATCGAGGAGGTGCCCAAGACCAGCGTCGGCAAGTTCGACAAGAAGCGGCTGCGGGCCCTGAACCACGACGGAAAGCTGGACATCACGCATTTCTGAGACGGGCGGTCGTCCTGCGATTGGTCCTTTCCTTGCGCTGCAACAGCAACGGACGCGCGGAGCGCAAACACCGAAACGGTGATCGTCAACCCGCTATCGTGATCGGCATGGCCGAACTCGACGAAGAGGGCACCGCGCTGTTCCACCAGACCATGCCGTTCACTAAGCGGCTCGGGGTCGAGGTGCTGGCGCACGGCAAGGACAGCGTGCAGGCGCGCCTGGCCTGGGAAGAGTCGCTGTGCACGATCGGCGGGGTCCTGCACGGCGGCACGCTGATGTCGCTCGCCGACGCCACCGCCGCGGTGGCCGCTTTCCTCAATCTGCCCGACGGCGCGAAGGGCACCACGACGATCGAGTCGAAGACGAACTTCCTGCGTTCGGTGCGCGACGGCCACGTGACGGCCACCGCGAAACCGTTGCACGCCGGGCGCAAAGTGATCGTGGTGGAAACCGAGCTGCACGACGACGCGGGCAAGCTCGTTGCCAAAGTGACACAAAGCCAGGCGGTCCTGTAACAGGTTGGTGGTTTACACCAATGGCTCGTAGCGGGAAAATTTTACGATGACCCGGATGCGTGCCAGCCGTTTGCTCACCGTGTTGACCATCGCGATCCTGGCGACGGTCACGGCCGTGCCCGCGCAAGCGGATTCCGCGCGGACGTCGGGCGAGGCCGTCGACTACCACGAGTGGTCCGGACGGCAGTTCCACTCGGGCGAGTCGGCGGGGGTGGCGATCGGCGACGGGCTGTCCATCGCCCGCCCCGCCGGCACAACGACGTACGCGGGCCGCACGTATGAGTACGCGCAGTGGACTTCGCCGGTGTTCCGCCAGGGCTTCGACGCGACGCAGCTGATCGCCTCGTGGAACGCGCGCACCCCGCGGCAGACGTGGCTGCAGGTGGAGGCACAGGGCCGGGCGAGCACGGGCGCGGAGACGGCGTGGTACGTGATGGGCCGGTGGGCCAGCGGCGACGAAGGCATCCAGCGCACCAGCGTCGACGGCCAGGACGACGCGAACGCGACGGTGGACGTGGACACGCTGAAGATGAAGCCCGGGGTCACACTGCGCTCGTACCGGCTGCGCGTCAGCCTGTACCGGGAGCCGGGCAGCACGGCGAGCCCGGTGCTGACGTCGATCGGCGCGATGACGTCCAACGTGCCCGACCGGTTCGAGGTGCCGGCTTCCCAGCCCGGCAAGGCTTCCGGGATCGAACTGCCGGTGCCGGCCTACGCACAGAACATCCACAAAGGACAGTTCCCGGAGTACGGCGGCGGCGGGGAGAACTGGTGCAGCCCCACGTCGACGGAGATGGTGACCGAGTACTGGGGCCGGAAGCCGAGCGCCGAGCAGCTGTCGTGGATCCCGGCGGACTACCCGGATCCGACGGTGGACTACGCGGCGCGCTACACCTACGACTACGCGTACGAAGGCACCGGGAACTGGCCGTTCAACACGGCCTACGCGGCGGAGTTCGGGCTGCGCGGGCACATCACGCGGTTGAAGTCGCTGAACGACGTGGAGGACTACATCGCGCGTGGCGTCCCGGTGATCACCTCGCAGTCGTTCCGCGCGGATGAACTGGACGGCGCCGGGTACGGGACTGCGGGGCACATCATGGTGATCATCGGGTTCACCAAGGACGGGGACGTGATCGTGAACGACCCCGCCTCGAACAGCGACGGCAACGTCCGCACCGTGTACAAGCGGGCGCAGTTCGAGACGATCTGGCTCCGCACGCAGCGCTACACCGACACGGGCTCGATCGCCTCCGGCGCCGGTGGCATCGCCTACCTCATCACCCCGTAACCCCCGGCGAACCATCCTCCACGCGGCCGGCAAAGCGGCGGGAGAAACCGCCGGAGGCGGTGACAGTCACGTCGTACCAGCCTTGTGCGGTGCGCACGTCTTCGACGTGGGAAGACCCGGCAGGCACCGTGATCTTCCGCGTGGCAATGGTGACCTCGGCAGCGCGTGCGCCGCTGTTCGCGATCGTCAGGCGTGGTGAAGTACCTTGCAGCACAAGCGAAACCTCCACCGGACCATGCCCGGTGAACGAACGCAGGAAGCCGTTCGGCCCGTACAGGGCGATGTCGTCCGACAGCACCGAAGCCGTCGCCTTTCCGTCGGCGTCCACGAAGTATGTGGAAGGAAGCAACCCCTTGGGGTGCAAGGAAAGCTGCACCGCACCCGCGCCCGAGTTCGACATCTCCACCTTGAACGACCCGGCCGCCGTCGAAGCGTTCGCCAGCACCTGGTACGGCAGCGCCCGCGCCGGCCGGGTGCCCGGCTCCTGTACCGGCATTTCTTGTGCACCAACGGAAGGCGGCGCGGGCGTCGGCAGCGACGGCTCGACCTTGTCCACCTCACGCTGCATCGCGGCGGTGTCCGGCAGCATCGGGATCTTCGTGTCGTGCTCCCGGAAGTCGAACGCGCCGGTCAGGTCGCCGGCGATCGCGCGGCGCCACGGCGAGATGTTCGGCTCCCGCACGCCCGTCCACCGCTCCAGGAACCGGATCACCGAGGTGTGGTCGGTGACCTGCGAGTTCACCCAGCCACCTCGGCTCCACGGGGAAATCACGGTCATCGGCACGCGCGGCCCGAAGCCGATCGGCCGCCCACCGACGAACTCCAGCGGGGTGCCCGGCGCGGGTACCGGCGGCAGGACGTGGTCGAAGAACCCGTCGTTTTCGTCGTAGTTCAGGAAGACGGCCGTCGAGTTCCACAGTTTCTCGTTCGCGAACAGTGCCTGCAGCATCGTGTCGACATAACGCGCGCCGTCCACCGGCCGGGCCCGCGGGTGCTCGCAGTACGCATACGGCGCCACGACGAACGAGACCCGCGGCAGCGTCCCGGCGCGGCAGTCCGCGATGAACTCCGCCAGCACGTGGTTCGGGTCGTGGCCCTGGCCCGAGTTCGGCAGCCACCCGTCGTGCACGCTCGCGCGCTCCGCCAGCTGGCGCTTCGCCGGGTCGGGCGAGGCGAGGGCGTCGTGGTAGGCCTGGAACAGCCAGAGCGGGTTGTCGCCGTAGTCGCCGACCCAGCCGTCCTCGCCGCCGCCGTCACCGACCTCCTTGTTGGCGTAGACCTTCCACGGGATTCCGGCGGCCTGCAGCCGTTCGGGATAGGTCGTCCAGTTGTAGACCGGGTTGTAGTCGGCCGGGTTGTTGATCGCGGGCCCGCCTGCGCGGCCCTCCGGGTCGATGGTGCCGGTGAACAGGAACAGCCGGTTGGGCGTGGTCGGCCCCTGAATGGAGCAGAAGTAGTTGTCGCAGATCGTGAACGCGTCCGCGAGCGCGTGGTGGTAGCGGATGTCGCTGTCGGTGAAGTACGACATGGTCAGCTCGGTTTTCGCGGCGACCCAGCCGTTGTAGTTCCCGCCGGCCCACGCCGCGTGCGTGCCGTCCCAGCTGTGGTCGAGGTCGGCCAGCTGCTGACCGTCGACCTGCCAGGTGTCCACGTGGAACGGCAGCAGGTACCCGCCGTCGGTGCGTTTCGGGTCGGGCTGCCGGAACACGCCGGTCAGCGCGGACTTGTCGGAGAAGCCGCGCACCCCGCGCAGGGTTCCGTAGTAGTGGTCGAACGACCGGTTTTCCTGCATCAGCACGACGACGTGTTCGACGTCGTCCAGGCTGCCGCGTTTGCGCGGCTCGGCGGCGGCCTCGGCCATTCCGGCCGGGAGCCCGGCGAGTGTCGCGCCGCCGGCGACACCGGTGAGGAAACGACGACGGTTGATGTCCGCGGGTGGAGTCACCGCGTCAGCCAAGCACTCCGAGCCGTATCACGCATGAATTTCGCGTGACCGCGAGGCGGCGCAAGGGCACTTTCACTGGCTGATTCCGACATATCTCTCACTCGCGATGGGTGTGGGTGTCGTGGCAAGCTGCGAAGGACGATCGTCGAGAAAGGTGGGCGAAGATGCCGCACGAGGTACAGGGAGTCGTGTCCCGGGCGAAGGGTGAGCCGGTCTCGCTGGAGACGGTGCTGGTGCCCGATCCCGGCCCTGGCGAGGCGGTGGTCTCGGTCAAGGCCTGCGGCGTCTGCCACACCGACCTGCACTACCGCGAGGGCGGCATCAACGACGAGTTCCCCTTCCTGCTCGGCCACGAGGCGGCCGGGTTCGTGGAGCAGGTGGGCGAGGGCGTCACGGACGTGGCGCCCGGCGACTTCGTGATCCTCAACTGGCGCGCGGTGTGCGGCACCTGCCGGGCCTGCAAGCGCGGTAAGCCCTGGTACTGCTTCTCCACGTTCAACGCGAGCCGGCCGATGACGCTGGCGGACGGCACGAAGCTCAGCCCTGCCTTGGGAATCGGGGCGTTTCTGGACAAGACCCTGGTACACGCCGGACAGTGCACGAAGGTCAGCCCGGAGGCCGAACCGGCCGTCGCGGGCCTGCTCGGCTGCGGGGTGATGGCCGGGATCGGCGCGGCGATCAACACCGGCGCGGTGACCCGCGGGGACACCGTCGCGGTGATCGGCTGCGGCGGCGTCGGCGACGCGGCCATCGCGGGCGCCCGGCTGGCCGGCGCGCGCACCATCATCGCGCTCGACACGGACGACCGGAAACTGGAGTGGGCCAAGGGTTTCGGTGCCACCCACACGTTCAACTCGCGCGGCAAGAGCGAGGACGAGGTGGTCGAGGCGATCCAGGACCTGACCGAAACCTTCGGCGCGGACGTGGTGATCGACGCCGTCGGCCGCCCCGAGACGTGGCGGCAGGCCTTCTACGGCCGGGATCTCGCGGGCACCGTGGTGCTCGTCGGCGTGCCTACTCCGGACCTGCGCTTGAACGACGTTCCATTGATCGACTTCTTCTCGCGCGGCGGCTCGCTGAAGTCCTCGTGGTACGGCGACTGCCTGCCTTCGCGGGACTTCCCGATGCTCGTCGATCTGTATCTGCAGGGCAGGCTGCCGCTGGACAAGTTCGTCACTGAGCGGATTGGTCTGGACGGCGTGGAAGGCGCGTTCGACCGGATGCACCGCGGCGAGGTGCTGCGCAGCGTGGTCGAGTTCGGCTGATCTCGCCTCTCCACAAGGGAAAACGGCACGTGGCGAATGGTTTCGCCGCCCTGCAAGGAACACGGGAGCGTGATCGTCTAATATCGCCCGCCTGAAACCGAATAGGGCACGGTGGCAACGTTCATGGACGATGACAGTCACACTGCGTTCAGGCAGTACCGGTCCCAGTCTTCGGATCCCGATGCAGATGCACGTTCATCTGCACGGGCATCCAGTCTGGCGAACACCCGGGCCCGACGAACCACCGCTCGCGTCGCCGACGATCTACTGTTGGACGCGGCGCGGCGGTGTGTGCTCTCGGTAGGGCTCCGGCGGGCGACGCTGGCCGAAATCGCGCGAACCGCGAAGGTCAGCAGGATGACGCTGTACCGGCGTTTTCCCGATGTTCGCAGCGTGCTTTCGGCGCTGATGACCAGGGAGTTCGGCGCGCTGCTGCACGAAGCGAGCGCGGCGGCCGCGGGGGCGCAGACGGCCCGGCAACGATTGGTGCACAGCGCCGTCGCGGCGGTCCGGCTGCTCAACGACGACGAGCTGATGCGCACGGTGATCGATGTGGACACCGAGCTTTTGTTGCCGTACATAGTCGATCGCCTCGGCGGGACACAACGGGTCGGCGAACAGGTGATCAAGGCGCATCTGGAAGCCGGCAAGCAGGACGGCTCGATCCGCGGCGGCGATCCCGTCGTGCAGGCGAGAGCCATACTGCTGGTGGTCCAATCCTTCGTCCTGTCGCTGCGCGCGGCGACGCTGGACGTCGACAGCAAGGCGCTGCTCGGCGAGATGTCGCGCCACCTCGACGCCGCACTACGACCCTGAACGCCAGGACAAAACCCGGGAAAGCCGATCCACTTGACTTTCCCGGGTTTTGTCGTGTCAGCGGAAGGTGCGGAGAACCTTTTCCTTGTGCTGCAACGGACGTGTGCAGAGCGCGTTAGGGATCGGTTAGGCGGCGGGGTGTGGGCGACATCCGGTCCACTGTGGACCTCGACTTGAGCAGTCTGTCGTCCACCACGTAACAGCGCGAGCGCCCGCTTCGCCTGCGAACGCAAAAATGCCCTCTCTCATACCGTTGAGAGAGGGCAGTTCCGCCGTGGCGAAAGATCAGCGTTCGGTGATCTTGGTGTACTCGCGTTCCTTCTCGCCGGTGTAGATCTGGCGCGGGCGGCCGATCTTGGTCTGCGGGTCCTGGATCATCTCCCGCCAGTGCGCGATCCAGCCGGGCAGCCGGCCCAGCGCGAACAGCACGGTGAAGAACTTGGTCGGGAATCCGAGCGCCCGGTAGATCAGGCCGGTGTAGAAATCGACGTTCGGGTACAGCTTGCGCTCTACGAAGTAATCGTCGGAAAGCGCGGTTTCTTCCAGGGTCTTGGCAATCTCGAGCAGTTCGTCGTGCACGCCGAGCTTGTTGAGAATCTGGTCGGCGGTCGCTTTGATGATCTTCGCGCGCGGGTCGTAGTTCTTGTAGACCCGGTGCCCGAAGCCCATCAGCCGGACGCCCTTTTCCTTGTTCTTCACCCGGTTCACGAAGTCCGCGACGTCGCCGCCGTCGGCCCGGATGCCCTCCAGCATCTCCAGCACCGCGCTGTTCGCGCCGCCGTGCAGCGGGCCGAACAGGGCGTTGATCCCGGCCGAGATGCTGGCGAACAGGTTCGCCTCGGACGAGCCGACGAGCCGCACCGTTGAGGTGGAGCAGTTCTGCTCGTGGTCGGCGTGCAGGATGAACAGCAGGTCGAGGGCCTTGGCGATCTCGGGGTCCACCTCGTAGGGCTCGGCGGGCAGCCCGAAGGTCATCCGCAGGAAGTTCTCCACCAGGCCGAGCGAGTTGTCCGGGTAGAGGAACGGCTGGCCGATGGACTTCTTGTACGCGTACGCGGCCAGGGTGGGCACCTTGGCCAGCAGGCGCACGGTGGACAGCTCCACGTTCGGCTCGTCGAACGGGTTGAGCGAGTCCTGGTAGAAGGTCGACAGCGCGGAGACGGCGCTGGAGAGCACCGGCATCGGGTGCGCGTCGCGCGGGAAGCCGTCGAAGAAGCGCTTCAGGTCCTCGTGCAGCAGGGTGTGCCTGCTGATCTTCGAAGTGAAGTCGTCCAGCTGGGCCTGCGTCGGCAGCTCACCGTAGACGAGCAGGTAGGAGACCTCGATGAACGTCGAGTTCGCCGCGAGCTGCTCGATGGGGTAGCCGCGGTAGCGCAGGATGCCGGCGTCACCGTCGATGTAGGTGATCGCCGAAGACGTGGAACCGGTGTTGACGAACCCCGGGTCGTAGGTGATGTACCCCGTCTGTGCGAGCAGCTTCCCCAGTTCGATACCGGGAGCACCCTCGACGGCGTTGACCACCTTCAGTTCGTGTTCGCCGGTCGGCAGGCGCAGCGATACCGTGCTGCCGCCGGACGCCGCAGTCGCGTCGGACATGCAAGTCCCTCTCACGGTCACACGGGTCGGCGGCGCCTGCAGGTCGCACAGGCAGCCATTTGTTCGCGCGTGACCGGAAATTCAGTCTCGGCGCACACCGCCCCGCTGGGGTATGAATTCCAGCCTTAACGCTAGTCGAATGACCGGGCTTCGCGCAGCCATTGTGTTACCCAGAGCAAACCGTTGGGATCAGATTCACACCATTTCCTCAGTCTTCGGCGGCTCGGCACCACTGCGCGACACCGTGATCGCCGCCGCCTTCGCCGCGAACGCGAGCGCCGCACGCCATTCCGGCTCACCGAGTTCGGTGATGGCGCGCACATTGTGCTGGTGCAGCCAGGCGAGAAGTGCTCCCTGCACGGTGTCCCCGGCGCCGATCGTGTCGACGACCTCGACCCGCTCGGACGGCACAGTGATCTCGGCCGATCCGGTGTGGACGGCAAGCCCGTCGGCACCGCGGGTGAGGACGACCGCGTCGACACCGGCGTCCAGCCATCCCTTGGCCGCCGTCACCGGGTCGGCTCCCCCGGCCAGCCACGCGGCGTCATCGTCGGACAACTTCAGCAGGCGCACGTCGGGGAGCCAGGACAGGAAACGCTCGCGGTAGGCGTCCGCGTCGGCGATCAGGTCGGCCCGGATGTTGGGGTCGAGCGCCGTCAGCACGCCACGCGCGGATTCTCGGCGCAGCATGGTTTCGTACGTGGTGGCGCCGGGCTCGAGCACCATGCCCAGGGTGCCGAGGCAGAGCACGGACACGTTCTCCGGCAGCGGACCCGGGTCGGCGACCAGCCTGTCCGCGGTGCCCTCGGTGTAGAAGGCGTAGCTCGCGGCGCCCCGCTCATCGAGGGCGACCACGGCGAGGGTGGTGGGCTCGCCGCCCGACTGCACCATCGATATGTCGACTTCCGAGTCGGTCAACCGCTCGCGCAGCGCCCGCCCGAAGCGGTCCCGGGAAATCCGGGACAGGAAGGCCGTCGGCGCGCCGAGCCGCCCGGCCGCCAGCGCCACGTTGTACGGCCCGCCACCGAGCCTCGGCAGCAGCGAGGTCAGGTCGTTGTCCACTTTGGATTCTCCGGGCACCAGGTCGACCAGTGCCTCACCACCCACCACGATCACGGAGGCGATGCTACCGGGACGTCAGCCCGTCCAAGAGCAGCTCCGAGAGCGCCGTGAACGCCTCGGCGTCGGACACGCCGGTGCGCGAGCCGACCACCCCGGTCTGGATGCCTTCGATCAGCACCCCGGCCATCTCGGCGATGAGCTTCGCGTGCACGTTCCGGAACACTCCGTCATCGACGCCCTTGGCGATGAAGGTCCGGATGCGGCCCGCGGCGGCCCGGCTGTTCAGCTCGTAGGCCGAGCGGGCCGGGGCGAAGTCGTTGATGTCGCGCATGAACTCGGCCGACGCGCGGTTCAGGTACTCGGCGATCCCGGCCAGGTAGGTGCCGATGATCTCGCGGGCGTCGGTGAGCCCCGCGATGCGTTCCTCCATCAGCTCGGCCGCACCCTTGAAGAAGTGCGCCACCACCCTGACGGCGAGCTGCTCCTTGCTCGGGGCCAGTGCATACAGAGTCGACTTCGAGCAGTGCATCTTCGCGGCGAGGTCGTCGAGCGTGAAGTGGATGAAGCCCTCGGCGAGGAAAAGCTCCTCCAGCTCGGCGAGGAGCGCCCGTTGCCGGGAAGTCAGCCGGCCACGAGGAGGCCGCAACGCAACGCGCTCTGTCATCTTCACACCGTATGTGCTGTACTCTAGACGAATCTACAGTACTGTTTTGAGTACGGATACGGAGCCTGCGATGCCGGTCGAACGCCTGTTGCCGAGCCGTGAAGCCGAAGACCTGCTGAAACTGACGATCGAACTCGCGCACGACGAGCTCAAGCCGCTCGCCGCCGAGTACGAGGAGGCCGAGCGCTTCCCCCGCGAGCAGTTCCGCATCCTCGGCAGGTCGGGTCTGCTGGGGCTGCCTTACCCGGAGCGGTGGGGCGGCGGCGACCTGCCGTACGAGGTGTACCTGCAGGTGCTGGAGGAAATCGCGGCCGCGTGGATGTCGGTCGGCGTCGGCCTGTCGGTGCACACCATGTCCTGCTTCGCGCTCGCGCACCACGGCACCGACGAGCAGCGCGAGCGGTGGTTGCCCGCGATGCTGGAAGGCGAGCTGCTGGGCGCGTACGCGCTTTCGGAGTCCCACGCCGGCTCGGACGCGGCGGCCTTGTCCACCCGCGCGCGACGCGACGGCGACCAGTACGTCGTGAACGGCACGAAGGCGTGGATCACGCACGGCGGCGAGGCGAACTTCTACACCACGATGGTCCGCACCGGCCCCGAGTCGATCTCGTGTCTGCTTGTCGACGGCGCCACACCGGGCCTTTCGGCGGCTCCGCCGGAACGGAAAATGGGCCTTACCGGTTCCACCACCGCCCAGATGATCTTCGCCGACGCACGTGTGGACGCGGACCGGTTGATCGGGGCGGAGGGGGCCGGGCTGCGGATCGCTTTGTCCTCTTTGGACTCCGGTCGACTCGGGATTGCCGCCTGCGCCGTGGGTTTGGCGCAGGCAGCGCTCGACGAGGCGGTTCAGTACGCGAAGGGCCGCACCCAGTTCGGCAAGCCGATCATCGAGTTCCAGGGCCTGGAGTTCCTTCTCGCGGACATGGCAGCCTCGGTCGACTCGGCCCGCGCCACCTACCTCGACGCCGCCCGCCGACGCGACCGCGGCATGCCCTTCCGCCGCCAAGCGTCCATCGCGAAGCTCGTCGCGACGGATGCCGCGATGAAGGTGACCACCGACGCCGTCCAGGTGCTCGGCGGGGCCGGGTACACACGGGACTTCCCGGTCGAGCGCTACATGCGCGAGGCGAAGGTGCCCCAGATCTTCGAGGGCACGAACCAGATCCAGCGGATGGTCATCGCCCGGACCCTGCAGCAGGCGTAGAGCACGCCGCCATGGGAGCGGTCCGCGCCAGCGGCCCGCTCCCCCAACCCAGCCACGCTGGAACCGGCAGCCGAGCTACGGGCCCTGATCATCCTGGAGCCAGCCCCTCCGGCGAGGAGAATCTTTGAACTTGCGCCTTTTCCCTTGCGCTGCGACAGCAACGGACGCGCGCAGAGCGCGCTCTGTGACCCCACCCCCGCCCCAATCCGCGCAGTGTTCAACGGCCGCCGCACCGCGTCAAGGCGGGAAAGATGCCTTGACACGGCACAGCGGCCGCTGAGGGCGCTGGGGATCGGTTCGGTGGGGGGTGTGGGCGTGGGGACGGCTCTGCTTGCGTTGCCGGGCGGCGGTTTTCTATTCCTGGTATCGGCGCTCGGCGATCACGCCTTCGCCCTTGGACTCGTTGAAGGTGTAGACCTCCTTGCCCCGCACGAAAACCCGCAGGGCCCGGTTCATCACGTCCAAAGGATCGCCGGACCAGATGACCACGTCCGCGTCCAGGCCTGGTTTCAACGAGCCGATCCGGTCGTCCAAACCCAGCATGCTCGCCGGGTTCACGGTCAGCGCCTTCAGTGCCGCGTCGGGTTCCAGACCATCCTTCACGGCCAGAGCTGCTTGGTACACCAGGAAGTTGATCGGCACGACGGGGTGGTCCGTGGTGATCGAGATCTTCACCCCGGCGCGCGTCAGGATACCGGCGGAGCGGAGCGTGCGGTGGCGGAGTTCGACCTTCGAGCGGGTGGTGAACAGCGGGCCGAGGATCACCGGCACGTCGTGCTCGGCGAGCACGTCGGCGATGAGGTGGCCTTCGGTCCCATGGTTGACGACCAGTTTGTAGCCGAACTCGTCGGCAAGCCGGATGGCCGTGACGATGTCGTCGGCGCGGTGGGTGTGCTGGTCCCAGTAAAGAGTCCCGTCGAGCACCTTCGCGAGCGTTTCCTGCGTCAGGTCAACGTCGAACGGCTTGCCTTCACCGCGGGCGTGCTCGCGCTGGGCGACATAGTTCCGGGCCTTGGTGAAGGCTTCCCGGATGATCGCGGCCGTGCCCAGCCTCGTCGAGGGGGTCTGCTTCCGGTCGCCGTACACGCGCTTGGGGTTTTCGCCCAGCGCGCTCTTCACGCTGACCTGCTCGGCGAAGATCATGTCGAGTGCGGTGCGTCCCCAGGTTTTCACCCCGACGGTCTGCCCGCCGATCGGGTTGCCCGAGCCGGGTTTGATCACCACGCTGGTGACCCCGCCGGAGAGCGCGTCGTCGAAACCGAGGTCGAACGGGTCGATGCCGTCGATGGCGCGGAACCTGGCGCCGTTCGGGTCGGTCATCTCATTCGTGTCGTTACCGGACCAGCCCTCGCCCTCTTCGTGCACGCCAAGGTGCGCGTGCGCGTCGATGAAGCCGGGCAGTACCCAGGACCCCGCCGCGTCGACCAGCTCCGCGTCCTCGGGGATGTCGACGTCGGCATCGGTGCCGACCTCGACGATTTTCCCGTCTTCGATCAGTACCGTGCCCCCGTCGATCGGTTCCCCGTCGACCGGGACGACGTATCCACCCACAATCGCGCTCACCATGGTTCGACACGCTAACGAACATCCACCAGAAGTGCGTAGTGAGGGACCCCCTCAGCGCGCGATTCGTTTCTCGAAATGCACCAGCTGGTAGTCGTGCTCGGGCGTGCGGTGGGTCTCGCGGTAGCCCAGCGCCGGGTACAGGCGCAGCGGCCCAGTGCTGTGTTCGCCGGTGAACAGGGACAGCCTGGTGATCGTCTCCGGCAACCGGGCCTCGGCGGCGAGCAACAGTGCCCGGCCGAGGCCGCGACGCTGCTGGTCGGGCGCCACCACGAGCCGCCCGACCTGGGCCTCACTGCCGCGCACCAGTATCCGCACCGCGGCCACCAGCCGGCCGGATTCCCTGATGCCCCAGGCAAAACAGCCCGGATCACGCAGTACGGCGGCCAGCTGTTCGAGCGACTCGCTCAGCGGTGGCAGGTCGAGATCGTGGTGTGCCTGCGCTTCGGTGACGTAGGCCGCGCGTTGCAGGGTCAGCAGCTCGCCGGCGTCGGGGTCGCCGAGGCGAAGCACCTCAGCCATGCAGCCTGATCCCCCACGAACCCGTCCACGAAGTGCCCGGCTCCAGGTTGATCAGGTCCGTGCCCGAGTTGAGCGCGTCCGCGGGGCAGGTCATCGGCTCGATGGCGACCGCCCGGCCACGGCCGACGAGATCGGCTGGGGTGAACACCTGCACCCAGCGGAAGTCCGGGCCCGCCCACACGTCGAGCTGCTTGTCGCCGTGGGAAAGCACGTGGTGGTGCTGCCCGTCGTCGCCGAGCGAGAGCCCACCGAACGCCGTGTCGAGATCGACCTTCGCGAGCACCGTGCCCGCCCGGAAGTCGTACTCGGTTCCCTCGGTGTCCTGCTCCTCGCCGTAGGGCAACTGCTCGTCGCCCAGGTACGGGCGGACCCGGGTGGCCGACAGGGTCAGCGTCAGGTCGTCGGTCGGGATGTCACCGAGGCGGAAGTACGGGTGCGTGCCGACGCCGACCCCGATCTCGGACTCGCCCTCGTTGCGGATCTCGTGCGTGACGGTCAGCTCGCGCGGCGCGACCTCGTAGCTGATGCGGGCCTGCAGCGGCACCGGCCAGCCCGGCTGCGCCTCGATGTCGATCTCGAAGGTGATCGAGGATTCGGCGTGCTCGACCAGGGTCCATTCGCGGTGCCGGGTCAGGCCGTGGATCGCGTTCCCCCGCGCCTCCTCGGTGACCGCCAGCTGCTGCGGCTCACCGTGGTAGGTCCACTGTGCGGCCTTCGTCCGGTTCGGCCACGGGAGCAGCACCTGCCCGGCGCCCTTCGGCGGTTTCGCGTCCGCGGCGAAGGTTTCGACGTACGGGACGCCGTTGATCTCGAAGGCTCGCAGGCCCGCGCCGATCTCGGTGACCACGGCGCGGGCGTTGCCGCGGACGATCTCGAACTGCTCTCCAGTGGGGTTGGCCATGCCCCAAACTTACTGTGTCATTCAGGACTGCTCCGCCGGCAGCCACGGCGGAAAGGGTTCTGCGAGCTGGCCGGCTGCGGACCGTATCCGCCTACTTTCGGCCAGATCAGTCCTGCGCCCTCCACGCCGCCAACAGAGCCTCCCCGTCCGGCGTGCCGAGCCCGGTGCACGGGTCCCAGCCTGCCTTCGCCTGATACGCACCGTTGTCGCCGGACGTGATGTCCTTGAACGCGGACTTCCCCTGCGCGTACAGGGTGGTCTGGACCAGGCCGAGCGGCTTCCCGAGTGCCTGCGTGAGTCGCGCGACGAGCGCGGCCCACAGCGGCGCGACGGCGCTCGTCCCACCGAACACCAGGGACTGCCCGTCGACCAGGACCTGGTAGCCCGTGGCCGGGTCGGCGTTACCCGCCACGTCCGGGACCCCGCGCCCGGTCTTGCCGTCGGCGCGCTGCGGCACCCCGGCGTCCGCCTGAAAGTCCGGCAGGTCGAAGACAGCGCTGACCCCGCCGCCGGTGGCGCCGCCGCTGCTGCCGTTGTTCCACACCACTTCGGTGTCTCCGTTGAGCGTCGTGCCTCCGCAACCGAGCGCGTGCGGGCTGCTGGCCGGGAAGTCGGCATGGGGTTTTCCGTCGTTCTCCGAGTCGCTGCTGCCGTTGTCCCCGGCGGCGACGGTGACCGTGACGCCGAGCGCGGCGGCGTCGGCGAGCGCCGCGTCGAAGGCGGTGCGCGCCTGCTCGGTCCACTGGTCCTCGGGCGAACCCCAGCTGATGCTCACCGCGGCCGGAGCCGGGTCGGCGTGCACGGCGGTGCTCAGCGCGTCGAGGAAACCCTGGTCGGTGTTGGGCGCGAAATAGACCACCTGCTTGGCTTTCGGTGCGAGCGCACCGGCGACCTCGATGTCCAGCAACACCTCGCCGTCGGCGGAGTTCGGGTCGTTCGACGGCGAGTTGGCCCCGCCGTCGACGCCGACCGCGGTCACCTCGGGGGTGTCCAGGCCGAGGCTCTTGAAGTAGGTGTCCAGTTCCGCCGGCCGGAAACCGCCGCCGAGTTCGAGGATCGCGATGGTCTGACCGGTGCCGTCGGCCTCCGCCGGGAACTTGTACACCTGCGCGAGATCTGTTGGCTTGTATGACTTCTGCGCCGCGGCCGCGGCCTGGAAGTGCGCGTACGCCTGCGGCCTGTCGTCGAGCCCGAGCACGGCGAGCACCACGCCGTCCAACGCGTTCGGCAGCTGCAGTTCACCGACCCGGACCCGGTTTTCGCGCTCGGTGCGGACGACGTTCAGCTCGACGCCGAAGACCTCCGCCATGGTCGACGCGGGCCCGGCGAAGGTGACCCGCCGCGAACGGGGATGCGCGTCCAGCACCTCGAGCCCGGCGCCGGTCAGCGTCTCCCGGACCAGGTCCACGTCGGCGGGATCGGCGCCGTGCCTCTCCGCAAAGGCTTGCGCTGTAAGGGTTTCCGGACCGAAGACGAGCTCGGCAGGCAGGGCGGCCCGGCGCCGCAGCACCGCGGTGGCGGTGATCCGTGCACTGGCTTCGACCGGGCCCACGAGCCGGCCGCCGGCCAACTCCGGTCGGGAACTTCCTGGTAACACAGAGTATCCAGTTCGCGTCATGGAGCAACTATGCCATAAATTGCTAACTAGACCGGTCGTCATAGTTTGCGGTACGGTCGGCGCATGGCCCGCAGAACCGACACCCGGCAGCGCATGCTCGACAGCGCCGCCGACCTCTTCCATACCCAGGGCTACCACGCGACCGGGCTGAACCAGCTGGTCAGCGCCGGTGGGGCGCCAAAGGGCTCGCTGTATTTCCACTTCCCCGGCGGGAAGGAGCAGCTGGCGGCCGAGGCGCTGGAGCTCTCCGGGGCACGACTGGGGGCCTTGTTACGCCAGCTCCTGGAAGCGGCGGACGATCCGGCCGAGGCGATCACCAGCGTGGTCGACATGCTGGCGAACATCCTGGCGGAGTCGGACTTCCAGCGCGGCTGCCCGCTCGCGACCGTGGCGCTGGACGCCGCGACCGAAAGCGAGCCGATCCGCTCGGCCTGCGCCGGCTCGTACGCCGGCTGGCACCGGATGATCACGGATTACCTGGTGCGCCAAGGAATCGAGGCCGAACGGGCGGAAGCGCTCGGGCTCGTCGCGATCAGCTCGATCGAAGGCGCGCTGATGCTGGCGAAGCTCAACCAGGACCTCGCGCCGATGTACGCGGTCGGCGCCCATCTGCGCGAAACCTACGCGAAGGAGATCTGATGCGCGTACACCACTTCAACGCCGGCACGATGCGTCCGATCGGTGGCAAGCTCGTCGACGGCAAGCCCGGCTACCTGCGCCGTTCCGAGCTGGTGTGCCACTGCCTGCTCGTGGAGGCAGGCAACGAGCTGGTCCTGATCGAGACCGGGATCGGCACGCCGAGCGTCGAGCGGGCCGGCGAATGGCTCGGCGGGCAGTTCCGGTTGATGACCGGTGTCCGGCCCCGGCTCGAGGAATCCGCTGTGGCGCAGGTGAAACGGCTCGGTTTCGCGCCGGCGGACGTGCGGCACGTCGTGCTCACCCACCTGGATCTCGACCACGCGGGCGGGCTCGCGGACTTCCCGCACGCGACGGTGCACGTGTACGCCGAAGAGCTGCGTTCGCTGGATTCACAGCGGAACAGGGTGGAACGCTGGCGCTACCGGCAGATCCAGTTCCAGCACGGTCCATTGTGGAGTGAATACTCGGATCTCGGCGAGCCTTGGTTCGGTTTCGACGCGGTCCGCGAGCTGAAAGGACTACCGCCGGAGATCCTGCTGATACCGCTGGCCGGGCACACCCGCGGGCACGCCGGGGTGGCGGTCGAGACGCCGGACGGCTGGCTGCTCAACGCCGGCGACTCGTACTTCTTCCACGGCCAGCTGGACCCGGTCCGGCCGCACATCCCGCCGGGGCTCGGCATCTTCGAACGTGTCGTGCAGACCGTGTCGCAGCAGCGCCTGGACAACCAGCAGCGGCTGCGAGAACTGGTGCGGGACAACGAAGTCGATGTGTTCTGCGCGCATGACCCGATGGATCTGCGACGCTTCACCGGCTAGGGTTCCGGCGTGGCCGAGTTGGTGTTGTTCCATCACGCGCAGGGCTTGACCCCGGGCTGCCTGGCGTTCGCGGAGGATCTTCGAGCGGGCAGGCACGTCGTGCACACGCCGGATCTGTACGAGGGCCAGGTCTTTCCGGACCTGGACTCCGGTATGGCCTACGCGCGGGAGGCCCGGTTCGGCACGATCCTGGACCGCGGCCGCGCCGCCGCCGACGAGCTGCCCGCGGACGTTTTCTACGGCGGGTTCTCCCTCGGCGTGCTGCCCGCGCAGATGCTGGCCCAGACGCGGCCCGGCGCGCTGGGAGCGTTGCTGATGCACAGCGCCATCCCGCTCGCGGAGTTCGGCGGAGCGTGGCCTTCGGGTGTCGGACTACAGATCCACACCATGGAATCCGACGAACTCGGCGACGTCGACGAGGCGAAGGGCCTCGCGGCAGCGGTCGATGACGCGGAGCTGTTCCTGTACCCGGGTTCCGCGCACCTCTTCACCGATCGCAGCCTCCCGGCCTACGCCCCGCGAGAAGCCGCCTCCGTGCTCGCCCGCGCGCTGGACTTCCTCGGTTAGGAAGCGAAGGCGGAAAGGAACGTCCGGACGGCGGATTCGGCCACGGAGTGCAGTTCCGCCGCCGGAGCGGGCCGAGTGCCGAAGGCGGTGCGATTGTCCATCGGCCCGGTGAGCAGTGCCAGGAACTGCTCGGCCGCCACCTCCGGCTCCTGCACATCGAGCTTGCCCTGCAAGGAAAACCTGGCGAACCGGTCGGCGAGCGCCTCGGTGAGTTTGTCCACGCCGCAGCCGAGTTCCGGGAAGCGTGCGACCTCCGCGTACAGCAACCGCCGCAGCGCCCACGAACGTTCTTCGCAGTACAGCTCCAGCAGCCTGTCGCCGACGGCGACCAGCGCGGCGCGGAGGTCGTCACCGGGATCGCGCAGCGGTTCGACGGCCGCGAGTAGCGCGCCGGTGAGCTCGGCCGAAGCCTCGGTCATCGCCTCGCGGAACAAGTTCTCCTTGTCGTTGAGATGGTTGTAGACGGTCGGCTTCGCGACCCCAGCTTCCTGGGCGATCTCCTGCACGCACGCCTGGCTGTAGCCCTGGCGCGCGAACACGGTGAATGCGGCAGCCAGGATCGCCTGCCGTTTGTCGATGCGCCCATGCGACGCGGTCTTGACGCTCACCCCAGCCACTTTACCCGCGGGTTCAATTTTGCGGACCCGCTGGTTGTGCCTTACCCGCACGCTCGCTAACTTGAACCCATGAGTTCAATCCAACAAACTCCACTGTCACCCGCGCTGCGCCGGCTGATCGGCGTGATCCTGCTCGGCGGACTGCTGGGCATCATGAACAGCACGATGGTCGCCGTCGGCCTCACCTCACTGGCTGGTGAGTTCGACACGTCGCTGAGCACCATCGGCTGGGTTTCGACCGGCTTCCTGCTGGCGGTGACAGCCGCGATCCCGTTCACCACCTGGGCCGTCGACCGGATCGGCGGGCGGAAACTGTGGCTCGCCGGGCTCTGCCTGTTCCTCGTCGCGTCGCTGGCGTCGGCGCTCGCGTGGAACGTCGGCAGCCTCATCGCCTTCCGCGTCGTGCAGGGACTTGCCGCGGGGATCCTCGACCCGCTCGTGCTCGTGCTGCTGGCGCGCGCCGCCGGACCCGACCGCGCCGGCCACGTGATGGGCCTGATGGGCGTGGTCCTGTCGCTGGGCCCGGTGCTCGGACCCGTTGCCGGCGGCGCGATCCTGCAGGGGCTCGGCTGGCGTTGGATGTTCCTGATCTCGATCGCCATCGGGCTCGTCGCGCTGGCGCTCGCCGTGCGCGTGGTCCCGGCCGATCCGCCAACGGCCGCGAACGACCGCCTCGACGTGCTCGGCCTCGCCCTCGTCGGCCCGGGGTTCATGGCCCTGGTGCTCGCGCTGTCGCAGTCGACGCTGATTCCGCTGGCCATCGGCGTTGTCCTGCTGATCGGCTATGGCGTGCACGCGAGCCGGACGCGCGCGCCGCTCATCGACCTGGGCCTGTTCCGCAACACGAGCTTCAACGCGAGCGTCGCCGTCATGGCCTTCGTCGGCCTCGGCACCTTCGCGAGCCTCTTCGTGCTGCCGCTCTACTACCAAGCGCACGGCTACAGCGTCCTGGCCGCCGGATTGCTCGTCGCGCCGTTCGGGCTGGGCGGTGCGCTGTCCATGCCGGTGGCCGGGCGCGTTTCGGACCGCATCGGCGCACGGAATCTGGTGCGCGGCGGCGCCGCGGCCGGTGCGTTGAGCGCGTTGCTGTCCCTCGGCTTCGACGCCGGAACCCCACAGGCGTGGCCGCTGCTGAACGCGTTGCTGATGGGCCTGGCGCTGGGCGCCGTCGGTGCGCCGACGATGGGCTCGCTTTACCGGACCCTGCCGCCTTCCCTTGTCCCGCAAGGAAGTTCCGTGCTGTACATGCTCAACCAGCTGGGCGCTTCGGTCGGCATCGCCGTAGTCACGCTGATCGTGCAGTCGGCGAACGACGCCATCTCCGGCATCCACGGCGTGTACTGGTTCGCCATCGCCATGCTCGGCGTCGTGCTGGTGCTGAGCTTCGCCTTGCCCAGCAAGGAATCCACCGCCTGAGTCAGTTCTTGTTCGGGGTGAGCCGCAGCGGTGCGCACCGCGAAGAGGCCGCCGATGCGGTTACCGGTCACGGCGACCGGGAAGTGCAATCACCGGCGAGAGGCCGTGCCGGTAGAAGGCGTTCGGGACGAGCACGTAGTAGCCCGTGCCCGGCCAGTTCCTCGGCCATCGCCCGCAGCACGCGGTGGGAATTTGCCGGGACTTGACAGGCATGAACCCTCCGGTCGTCGTTGATTGGTCGAACCTGTGATCAACGAGCTGGAGGTGGCGCCCACGCAGCGCTCAGAACAGCACTGGGTCGCCGATCCGTGTGTGGCGCAATGCCGTCCCGGTAGTCATCGCCGATGAGTTCAGCCGATCTCCCCGAATGATTTACGATCGGACGTATGGTTTCCGGTGAGCCCGAGATCTCCGACCGGCGGCGGCTGCGCGGTGCCCGGTCCCGTCAGGCCATCACCCGCCGCGCGGTCGACATCGCGTCGGTGGACGGGCTCGACGGTCTGAGCTTCGGGCGGCTGGCGGACGATCTCTCCATCAGCAAGGCGGGCATCCAAACCCTGTTCCGCACCAAGAAGGAACTGCAGATCGCCACCGTGGAGACGGCAAGGGCGGCGTTCATCGACGCGGTCGCCCGGCCAGCCCAGCAGGCCCAGGCCGGGCTGGCGCGGGTACGGGCGCTGCTCGGGAACTGGTTCGCCTACGCCGAGCAGCCGCTGTTTCCCGGCGGCTGCTTCTGGAGCGCCACCCTGCCCGAATTCGACAGCCACCCGGGAGAAGTGCGGGACGCGCTGACGCAGCAGCGCCGTGAGTGGCTCGCCGTCATCGCCGCCGAGCTCGACCAGGCCGTCGACAACGGCGAAATCGCCCCGCTGGACACCGAACTGGCCGCCTTCGAGATCCAGGCCGTGCTCGACTCGACCAATCTCGCCCTGCGGCTCGGCGACACCGGCGGCGTGAAACGGGCCTGGCGGATCATCGACAAACTGCTTACTTCCCCCGAGGCGTGATGCCGAACGCCGTCGCCGCGCTGAGGGCGGCCGCCACGGCGACGAACCACCAGCCGTGCCGAAAGGCCGTCAGCAGCTGCTCAGGCGCGGCACCAAGGAGAGCGATCAGCATCGCCACGCCCAGCACATAACCGAGCTGGCGGGCCGTATTCACCACGGCGCTGCCGGTGGCGGACTGGTCCGGCGGCAGATCCACCGCAGCCGAGGCGATCATGCTCGGCAGGGCGAGGCCGATCCCGATTCCGGTGATCAGCCACCCGGGCAGGATCTGGGCCGCGTACTGCACCGGCGTGCCGGCACTGGCGATCACCAGCACCGTGCCGGCAGCGAACAGCAGATTCCCCAGCGCGACAACGACACCCACCGGCATTCGCTTGATCAACTTCTGGCTGACGGCCGCGAAGACCGGCACCATCAGCGGCCCCGGAACGATGGCGAGACCGGTCTCGACGGTGTTGAACCGGGCCGCGTTTTCCAGCCAGAGCGCGATGCTCAGGAACCACGCCCCAAACGCCGTGCAGAACGCCAGCACCGTGATGTTGGCCCAGACGAAGGTCCGCACCCGGAACAACGCGGGCGTCACGACCGGATCCGGATGCCGCACCATCCGCACGATGAACAGAATCAGGCCCACCGCAGCGACGACGAGCGTGCCGAGTGTCGCCAAGCCGGCCCACGACCAATCGGCGGACTTCACCAGTCCCAGCGACAACGCCCCGATCGCGACGATCAGCAGCGCGACGCCGAGCAGGTCGGGCACGCGGGCCCGCACCTGCTGCCGCAGATCCGGCACCAGGAGCGTGGCCGCGACGGCGGCCACGATGCCGACCGGCAGGTTGATCAGGAACACCCAGCGCCACGAGAGTTCGACCAGCGCACCGCCGACCACCGGGCCGAACGCCGCGGCGAAGGAACTCGTCGTCGCCCAGATCTTCACCGCGCCCGGAACCCGGCCCGGCGGCAACACGGTGAGCAGCAATCCCAGGCTCGCGGGGGTCAGGATCGCGGCGCCGATCGCTTGCAGGACACGGAATGCGACCAGCGCCCACAGCGATGGCGCGACCGCGTTCGCAAGACTGGCCACCGTGAAGATGGCCAGCCCGACCAGAAATCCGGTCTTGCGCCCGATGCGGTCGGAGAAGCGGCCCGCCGGGATCAACAGGGCCGCATAGACGATCGCGTATCCGTTGAGCACCCAGCTGAGGTCCGCCAGCGACGAACCGCGGTAGGTCGCGCCGATGCTGGTGAACGCAACGTTCACGACGAATACGTCGAGCATGGCCATGAATGCCGCCGAGCACAGGATCCACACGATGGCGGTCGAGTGATCGCGAACCGTACTCGTCTCAGTTGCCACATCGTCCACGAGCGAAAAGTTTACGGTCGGTCGTATGTAAATTGCAATGATCAGTTGATGACGTGCCAGCGGTGTGCGTTCGGATCGACGCCCGGCGTATACGGGATGACCTCGGGCTCGGGATCGGCTTCCAGGCCCGCGGAACGCATCATCTCGAGCGCCGCCGCGTCACCCAGTGCGTCGCCGAGCACGTTGACGCCCTCCGCCAGCGCCGCCCGCTGCGCGCGGTGGGACAGCTCCACGATCTGCGCGCCGATCTCCTCCGGGCTCAGCCGCAACGCCGACTCCGCGAGCTTCAGATCCTTCAATCCACCATGCACATCAACGGTGACGTGCACGGACTCGTCGCCGTTGTACGCCCAGCCGCGGACCTCGGCGAGCCGCTCCGGCAGGCCCTCCATGACATGCACGCGCGCTTCGGCGTCGGCGAGGAGACGCTCGGCTGTCCGGCGCTCGTTCATCCGCGCGTCCAATCCCGGTCGAAGTCCTCGTCGGCCGCCAGCGCCGCGTCGTACGTCAGGCCAAGGCCCGCGGTGACCTTCTCGGCGCCGCGCCCGAGCTCGCGCGCGTACACCTGTTCCGCGCGCTGATTTGCCTTCGCCGTTGCGCGAGCGGCGGCGTCCAGCACAGCCTTCGAAAGCTGCGCCGCGCCGTAACGCATGGCCTGCGGCGTGACCTGGACCGAGCGCAGCCGGCCGCCGATACCCGCCTCCACGGTGACTCCGTCGACCGTGGCCTTGCCCGTGATGTCGCCCAGGTTCATGCGCTCGGCCTGAACACGCCGAGCAGCGGCTCGCCGGCGTTGCTCGTGCGCAGCGGAACCACGTGGCAGACGTCGCCGGTGTGCGGCTCCTCCACCATCTGCCCGTTGCCGATGTACATCGCCACATGCCCGCTCCAGACGACCAGGTCGCCGGGCTGGATGTCGTTGATGTCGACCTTCTGCCCGATGGTCTGGGTGGCGGCAGTGCGCGGCAGTTTGATGCCCGCCTGGCCATACGCCCACTGCGTCAGCCCGCTGCAGTCCATGCCCTTGTTCGGATCCGTGCCGCCCCACACATACGGCAGGCCGAGCCGGGAAAGCGCCGCCCGCACGGCGATCGCGGCCCGCTCGCTGGGCGCGCTCACGGTCTGGCCGCCGGGCAGCTTGATCTGCGTGCCACTGCCGTACTGGTCGGACGGCGGGAACGTCATCGCGGGCCCGCTCGACGACGCGCCACCAACTCCACCAACGCCGCCGCCAACTCCTCCGCCGCCGCCGCTACCGCTCGCGCGGGTGCCGAGCGGCCCGGCGGCCGGCGCCGAGGCGGGCGCCGTGGAGTCCATTCCGGACATCAGCTCGGTGAGCCTGCTCTTCGCCGCGTTGACGATGTCCGCCGCTTCCTTCGCGTACTTCGCGGACATCCCGGCTATCACGGCACGCGCCTGCAGCTCGGCGCCGGGGTCCGTGCTCGACGCGGCGGCGTCGGCGAGGGTGCGGGCGTCCGCGTCGAACTCCTGTAACAACGCGTCGACCTGCTGCTTCGCATCCTTCACCAGGCTCGTCGCGTCGCCGATCGTCTGCGCGGTTTTCGAGGCCCAGCCTGCCGCGTCGTCTAGGGCCTGGGTGTGTTCCTTGGCCTTGACGCCGAACATGTCCCCGCGGTCGCCGACCCAGTTACCCTGCAGGCTCGTCGCCTCCGCGCCGTGCTGAGTGCCGTACTCGGAAAGCTTCTGCGACAAGGAATTCAGGTCGGACTGCGCCTTGTCCGCCGCCCCCGTGTCCCCGTCGAGCTTCTGGCTCGCCTCCTTGATCGGCGCTTCGTACGGCGCCAGGTCGATCGCCACTTGGCTCCCCTCAGCCCAGGATTCTGCGGAACTGGTCGCCGAAGAGCTGCTCGTCTTCCTCGTAGTCGCCCTTCGCGGTGTGGACCGACTGGCCGAGGTCGTGCACGCTGCCGGCGACCGAGTGCACGTGCGTGTGCATCCGGTCGAGCTGGTCGGCCAGCCCGGCGTGCAGCCCGCTCTCTTCGCCGAGGTCGCCGAACAGGTTCCCGGGCAGGGAAAGGTTGCCGGCCAGGTGACTCTTGGCGGCGCCGACGATGTCACCGGAGAGCGTGCTCGCCCGCGACCGGTATCGCGCCAGGTCGGCGGTGTCGACGGAGATCCCATCAGCCATGCGGATATCGTGCCGCATCGCGCTTGCCCGCGTGGGTGAAAACGGGTTATTTGACCACGGCGGCCCGGTAGCGCCAGAACGCGGGCAGCAGCACGACCGCCACCACGATCAGCACTATGACCAGCACACCGCCGCCGGCCGACGCCGCCGCCGTGCCCACCGCGGCGCCCGTCCAGCCGTGCGTGACGTCCGCGATCCGCGGCCCGCCCGCGACGACGACCGTGAACGCACCCTGCATCCGGCCGCGCATCTCGTCGGTCGCGGCGGCTTGCAGAATGGACTGGCGGTAGATCGCGCTCACCATGTCGGCCGCGCCACCGATGACCAGGAACGTGACCGCCAGCCACAGCGCGTGCGCCAGCCCGAACCCGACGATCGCCGCACCCCAGCACGAGATCGCGATCACCACGGCAACGCCCTGCCTGCGGACCCGGCCGAGCCAGCCGGAGAACAGGCCGATCACCACCGAGCCGATCGGGATCGCGGCGAACAGCCAGCCCAGCGCGAGGCCACCGCCCGGCGGGTCGCCGAAGGTCCGCTCGGCCATCTCCGGGAACAACGCGCGCGGCATCCCGGCGACCATCGCGACGATGTCCACGACGAACGACGCCAGCAGCACCTTTTGTGTTGCCATGTAACGGAAACCGTCGAACACGTCGCGCAGCCCGGCGCGCCGCACCTGGCCGGAAAGCGGGGGCAGCGAAGGCAGCCGCCACACGGTGTAGAGCGTGAGCAGCAGGGCGATCGTGTCGAGGAGGTACAACGTCGGCAGGCCCAGCACCGGCATCAGCGCCCCGGCCGCCATCGGGCCGAAAATCGTGCCGAACATGTTCATCGTGCCGCTGAGCGCGGTGGCCGCCGGGAGCAGTTCGGGCGCGACGAGCCGGGCCACGATCGCACTGCGGGTGGGCATGTTGATCGCGAAGAACGCCTGGTTGAACGCGAGCAGGAGCAACACCAGCCAGACCGAGCCGATGTTGAGCCAGGCCTGCAGCCACAGCAGCGCGGAGACGACGGCGATGCCCGTGTTGCCGACGATCAGCAGCTTGCGCCTGTCCACCGTGTCGGCGATCGCGCCGCCCCAGAGCCCGAAGACCAGCAGCGGGACGAGCGCCACCGCGCCGGTGAGGCCCACCCAGCCCGACGAGCCAGTGAGGTCGAAAACCTGCTTGGGCACGGCGACGGTGGTCAACTGACTACCGATCGCGGTGACCGCCGTGCCGATCCACAACCTGCGGAAGGCCGGCACCTTCAGCGGCTGGATATCGATGACGACGGACCCGAACCGTTTACGTTTGCCGCCCTTTGGCCCAGCCTCGACAGTCACGACCAACCAGTTTAGCCGAGCTAACTAGTTGCCCAGGAGTGATTTTCCGCGCAGCGGAAGGGGCGCCACACAGAGAAAAGATGTCCTCGCCGGACGGGCCGGCTCCAGGCTGACCGGGCCTCGCAGCTTGGCGCCAGTGCAGGACGTGGTTACGTTGGGTGCGCAAAAACAAACCGCCGCCACGCCAGGCGCGGCGGCGGTTCGAAGCACTGATCACGGCGCGACGCGGTCCACTCGCCAGCCGTCGTGGGTGCGGACGAAGCGCAGGCGGTCGTGCAGACGATTCTGCTGCCCTTGCCAGAACTCGACGGTGTCCGGCTTGATGCGCCAGCCACCCCAGTGCGGTGGGAACGGGATCTGCTCGGCGTCGGCGAAGCGGCGCTCGATCGAGTTCAGCGCGTTGTCCAGCTCGCGCCGGCTGCGCACCACCTGCGACTGCGGCGACGCCCAGGCACCCAACTGCGAACCGCGCGGCCGCTGCGCCCAGTATTCGGCCGTCTCCGAAATGTCCACCTTTTCCACTTCACCGCGCACGGTCACCTGGCGGTGCAAGCCGTACCACGGGAACGTCACCGATGCGTACCGCGTGACTGTCAGGTCGTGGCTCTTGGCGGACGTGTAGTTCGTGTAGAAGACCACGCCCCGCTCGTCGAGCCCCTTGCACAGCACCGTCCGGGACGAAGGCCTGCCCTCGGCGTCGGCGGTGGCCAGCACCATCGCGTTCGCCTCCGGGACCCCGGCCGCGATCGCCTGGTTCAGCCAGCCCTGCAGCTGTTCGGTCCAGGTCGGCGCCAGATCGTCCTCGTCGAGGGACTCTCCGTCGTAGGCGACCCGCATTCCGGGCAGCCGTACCGCCACGTCGTCGATGTTGTCGACTTCCGGCATGAGTTACCTCCGCGCCCGCGCACGCATCAGTGAACAGTGGATGAAGGTTGACGTTAGGGCCTGTGTCGCCCCGGCGGAACCCGCCGAACGGTGACGCCTACCACCAGACCTCAGGAAACAGGCTGCTGGCTCGATCAAGATCCCTCATCGCGGTCACCGCATCGGGTGCCAGCGCGGTGACCAGCGCACCACCCCGGGCGAGCGGCGTGAGCGACCACCAGTCCCCGCTCGCTGCTTCGGCTTCCTTGCCGCCGACCGACAGTTCGGTCGCGAGCACCCGGCGGCCTGCCAGGTGCGCGACGCTGTCCAGCTCGCCGACCTCGAGGGTCTGGTGCAGCAGCGAATCCCCACACCGGGTGATCCGCTGGGTGCTGCGCAACCGCCCGGGAGGCTCACCGGCCCGCCCGAGCACCAGCACCTCCCTGGCCCGCAGCTTCGCGTCCTCGTCCAGCGCCGCGAGGAACTCGGCCGTGTGCCGGGCGCGCGCGGTGAGCACCGTCGGCTCCGGCAGGTATTCCAGCGACCCGCCACGCTCGACCTCGGCATCGACGACGAACCGGCTCCCGTCCGTGCCCTGGCCTGGCAGCGCGAGCGTCGCGGCGACACCGGAGAGCCGCAGCCGCGCCCCCGCCCCGACCCGCACGGACAACCGCAGCTCGTCCCCGCCCAGCGGCGTGGTCGCCGAGTTGACCAGGTGCACCACGGCGTCCGCGCCGCGCCGCCTCGGGAACAGGCCCAGCGGGGACATCGGCCGCAACTCACGCAGGACGGTGCGGCCGTCGCGGTACTCGGCCACCAGCCGGGCGTGCGCCTTCACCGGACGAGCTTGCGGACCCAGTCGGCGACGTCGGGCGCGTCCGGAGTGTCCACAAGGGACTGGGTGATCACCGGCAGTTCCCCGCGCATCCGGTGCGCGTCGGACGTCATCACCTGCATGTCGGCGCCGACCAGATGCGCGATGTCGATCTTGTTGATCACCAGCAGGTCCGCGGTCGTCACCCCGGGCCCGCCCTTGCGCGGCACCTTGTCCCCGCCCGCCACGTCGACCACGAACACCTGGCTGTCGGCCAGCCCGCGGCTGAACACGGCGGTCAGGTTGTCGCCGCCGCTTTCGATGATCACCAGTTCGAGCCCGGGGAACCGCTCCTCCAGCCGCTCCACGGCGTCGAGGTTGGCGGTGATGTCGTCGCGGATCGCGGTGTGCGGGCAGGCGCCGGTCTGCACCGCCTCGATCCGTTCGACGTCGAGCACCCCGGCCCGGCGCAGGAAGTCGGCGTCCTCGGTGGTGTAGATGTCGTTGGTCACCACGGCGAGGTCGATCTCGTCGCCGAGCGCCCGGCACAACGCCGCGACCAGCGCGGTCTTCCCGCTGCCGACGGGGCCGCCGATGCCGATCCGGTACGCGCGGCCGTGCGCGGGCTCGGCTGCGTAGCGGTCGGGCTCGGACGCTGTGGGATCGAAGTTCACGGGGTGGAAGTGCCCGTGACCGTGTCCGTGTTCAGCTGGCAAAGAGACGCACCTCTTCCTTGTGCTGGCGCAGATGCGCTTCGGCGAGCAGGTCAAGGCCCGGCGCGTTCGGCGCGGGCAGTTCGGCCGGATCGGCGCCGGCGCACGCGGCCGCCTCGTCGGCGACGGCCTCCAGCTCCCCGGCGAACCGCGCGACCATGGCGTTCACGGTGAGCGGGTCGAACCCGAGCAGGCGCACGGCCGCGCTCGCGGGGCCGCTGATCGCCAGGTACGCCAGCGTGAGCGCGGCATCGCGCGGCCCGGCGCCGCCCGCACCGGCCAGTGCCCCGGTGATGATCGGATGGTGCGGCCGCGGAGTGACAGCCAGTAGCGCGTTGACCTCCGGCCAGGCGATCCGGCCCGCCCTCGCCGTGCCACGCCCCTGCGCACGGGACGCTTCGCGTTGCGCGGGAGAGGGCGTGCGGGCGTCGAGTTCCATGTCCAGCCGCAGCCAGTGTCCACTATGGACACCGCGACGCACGGCATGAGCCGAGGCGGCGGCGAACGAGGCGGCGAGCAGCCCCGCGGTCCACAGCCTCCCGTGCAGGAAAGCCGGCAGGTCACGCTCAGCCGTCACGAGCTTCCTGGCGACGACCTCCTCCAGGCCGCCCGAGTGGACGTGGCCACCGCCGGGGAAGCGGGAGTCGGCCAGCAGCAGCGAAACGGCGTCCATCAGAACAGGAAATACCGTTGTGCCATCGGCAGTTCGGCCACCGGCTGCGGCTCGATCAGCTCGCCGTCGACGTGCACCGCGAAGCTGTCCGGGTCCACCTGGACGTCCGGCATCGCGTCGTTGAGCAGCATGTCCGCCTTGCCGACCGACCGGGTGTCGGCCACCGTCGCCAGCCTCCGCCGCAGGCCGAACGTGCCCGCGATGTCGGCTTTCAGCGCGGCCTCGGTCACGAAGTGCAGGCTCGTTTCCGCGGCCACCGCGGGCTGTGCGCCGAACATCGGCCGCGCCAGCACCGGCTGCGGAGTGGGGATGGAGGCGTTCGCGTCACCCATCGCCGCCCAGGCCGGGAACCCGCCCTTGAGCACCACGTGCGGCCGCACGCCGAAGAACTTGGGCTCCCACAGTACGAGGTCCGCGAGCTTGCCGACCTCGACCGAACCGATCTCGCCGGCCATCCCGTGCGCGATGGCCGGGTTGATCGTGTACTTGGCGACGTAACGCCGGGCACGCAGGTTGTCCGCCCCGCCATCGCCGGGCAGCGAACCGCGGCGGCGCTTCATCACGTGCGCGGTCTGCCAGGTCCGGATGATCACCTCGCCGATCCGGCCCATCGCCTGTGAGTCCGAGCTGATCATCGAGATGGCGCCCAGATCGTGCAGCACGTCCTCGGCGGCGATCGTGGTCGGCCGGATCCGGCTTTCGGCGAACGCGAGGTCCTCGGGCACCGACGGGTTCAGGTGGTGGCACACCACGAGCATGTCGAGGTGTTCTTCCAGGGTGTTCACGGTGTGCGGCCGGGTCGGGTTGGTCGACGACGGCAGGACGTTGGGCAGCGAGACGACCTTGATGATGTCCGGCGCGTGCCCGCCGCCGGCGCCCTCGGTGTGGTAGGCGTTGATCGACCGGCCGGCGATCGCGTCCACAGTGGACTCGACGAACCCGGCCTCGTTGAGGGTGTCGGTGTGGATGGCGATCTGGCCGCCGTACTCACCGGCCACGGTCAGCGCGGCATCGATGGCGGCCGGGGTGGAACCCCAGTCCTCGTGCAGTTTCAGCCCGCCGGCGCCGGCCTCGAACTGCTCGCGCAGCGCCTCGTGCCGGACGGTGTTTCCCTTGCCCAGCAACAGAACGTTGATCGGCATGGCGTCCATCGAGCGCAGCATCCGGCCGAGGTTCCACGCGCCGGGCGTGACGGTGGTGGCCTTGCTGCCCTCGACCGGGCCGGTGCCGCCGCCGACGAGCGTGGTCAGCCCGGCGGCGAGCGCGGTATCCACGAGCTGTGGACAAATGAAATGGACGTGGCAGTCGATGCCGCCCGCGGTGAGGACCTTTCCGTTGCCCGCCAGCACTTCCGTGGACGGGCCGATCACCAGCGCCGGGTCCACCCCGTCCATGGTGTCCGGGTTCCCGGCCTTGCCGATGCCGACGATCCGGCCGTCACGCACGCCGACGTCGGCCTTGATCACACCCCAGTGGTCGAGGATCACCGCGCCGGTGATGACCAGGTCCGGGGCGCCCTCGGCGCGCGTGGCCATGCCCTGGCCCATCGACTCACGGATCACCTTGCCGCCGCCGAAGATCACCTCGTCACCGGCGGCGGGGCCCATGCTGCGGTCCTCGGTGACCTCGATCAGCAGATCCGTGTCGGCGAGCCGGATGCGGTCGCCGGTCGTCGGGCCGAACAACTCGACGTAACGCTCGCGGTCGATCTCGGTCACGACTCCGCCTTCCGCAGTCCCGGCACGATCTTGTTGCCCGCCAAGGGAACCAGCGTCACCTCACGGTCGACGCCCGGCTCGAACCGCACCGACGTGCCCGCCGGGACGTCCAGCCGGTGCCCCTGCGCCGCCGCCCGGTCGAACTCGAGCGCGGGGTTGGTCTGCGCGAAGTGGTAGTGCGAACCGACCTGCACCGGCCGGTCCCCGGTGTTCACGACCCGCAGCGTGATCCGCGGCCGGCCCGGGTTCAGCTCGACGGGCTCAGCGGCCGGAATGATTTCGCCTGGACGCATGGCACCTCCTCAACTGATCGGGCCGCGCCACTCACCGGCCGGGATGATCGCTCTTGTACCACGACGCGTCGACCCCTCCTCAGATGATCGGGTCGTGCACGGTGACGAGCTTCGTGCCGTCCGGGAAGGTGGCCTCGACCTGCACCGAATCGATCATCTCCGGCACCCCGTCGAGGACCTGCTCGCGGCTGAGCACGGTCCGCCCGCCGGCCACCAGCTCGGTCACCGCGAGGCCGTCGCGGGCGCCCTCCAGCACATGGTCGGTGATCAAGGCGACCGCCTCGGGATAGTTCAGTTTCACGCCGCGCTCCAGCCGCCGCCGGGCGACGTCGGCGGCCACGTGAACGAGCAGTTTGTCCCGTTCCTGAGGGCTCAGGTGCATGGCCTAGGTCTATCACCGCGCGGACGACCGCGCGCCTGCTGGAAACACAGGATTTACAGAAGACGAGGCGCAATCACTGAATCGTTCTCGTAATCGTGACCGAAACCACCACATCTTTCGATTGCTACCCGCGCGTATCGGGTGCATGGTTTGGGTCATCTTCGTGCGACGGAGCGCGGCCAGGCGTGTCGCTCGTGCGAGACACGTTCACAAAGAGGTAACCGCCGGGGAACGCGCATCGAAAGGTCTCTACCGTGACTACGTCAGCGCCTGTTGCGAACAACCAGTCCGCCAGCGAACCGGACGACGGATTCAAGCCTGGTCTTGAAGGGGTCGTCGCCTTCCGCACCGAGATCGCCGAACCGGATCGGGACGGCGGCGCGCTGCGATATCGCGGGGTCGACATCGAGGACCTGGCAGGCAAGGTCAGCTTCGGTGACGTCTGGGGCCTGCTGGTCGACGGCGAGTTCGGCCGCGGCCTGCCGCCGGCCGAGCCGTTCCCGCTGCCGGTGCACACCGGCGACGTCCGGGTGGACGTACAGGCGGCGCTGGCGATGGTCGCGCCGATCTGGGGCTACCGCCCGCTGCTGGACATCAGCGACGAGGAAGCCCGGGACAACCTGGCTCGCGCTTCGGTGATGGCGCTGTCCTACGTCGCGCAGTCCGCGCGCGGGATCGGCATTCCCGCCGTGCCGCAGTCGCGGGTCGACGAGGCGAAGACCATCACCGAGCGGTTCATGATCCGCTGGCGCGGCGAGCCCGACCCGGCACACGTCAAAGCTGTTGACGCGTACTGGGTTTCCGCCGCCGAGCACGGGTTGAACGCCTCCACCTTCACCGCCCGCGTGATCGCCTCCACCGGCGCCGACGTGGCGGCCGCGATGTCCGGCGCGATCGGCGCGATGTCCGGCCCGCTGCACGGCGGCGCGCCCGCACGCGTGCTGCCGATGATCGAGGACGTGGAGCGCACCGGCGACGCCCGCAAGCTGGTCAAGGGCATCCTCGACCGCAAGGAGCGGCTGATGGGCTTCGGGCACCGGGTGTACCGGGCCGAGGACCCGCGCGCCCGCGTACTTCGCCGCACCTGCAAGGAACTCGGCGCCGAGCGCTACGAGGTCGCCGAGGCGCTGGAGCAGGCCGCGCTGGCGGAGCTGCGCGAGCGCCGCCCGGACCGTCCTATCGAGACGAACGTGGAGTTCTGGGCCGCGGTGATCCTGGACTTCGCGAAGGTGCCGCCGCACATGATGCCCGCGATGTTCACCTCCGCCAGGACGGCGGGCTGGGCCGCGCACATCCTGGAGCAGAAGCGCACCGGGCGGCTCGTCCGCCCCTCGGCCGCGTACGTCGGCCCCGGGCCGCGCAGCCCGCGCGAGGTCGAAGGCTGGAACAAGATCGGCTGACACCCGCCGTCCACCGTTCGGTGGACACCGGATTCCACGGCTCGGACGTCCCGCACGGGGTGTCCGGGCCGTTCTAATTCCAGGTATGACCCCAGCGGTGAGTGTGCGCGGACTGCGCAAGGAGTATCCGGGGCACGTCGCGGTCGAGGACGTGGCACTGGAGATCGAACAGGGCGAGGTGTTCTCGCTGCTCGGCCCGAACGGGGCAGGCAAGACCACCACGGTGGAAATCCTGGAGGGACACCGGAAACGCACGGCGGGCGAGGCCCGCGTGCTCGGCGAGGATCCGGGCACCACGGGCCGCGCCTGGCGGGCCCGGATCGGCATCGTGCTGCAGACCGCGAACGACGCGGCGCAGCTGACCGTCGGCGAGACGGTGCGGCATTTCGCCCGCTACTACCCCGATCCCCGCGATCCCGAGGACGTGCTGGCGAAGGTCGGCCTGACCGAGAAGGCGCGCACGCGGGTGCGTGCGCTCTCCGGCGGGCAGCGGCGGCGGCTCGACGTCGCGCTCGGCATCATCGGCAACCCCGAGCTGCTGTTCCTCGACGAGCCGACCACCGGTTTCGACCCCGAGGCCCGGCGCCAGTTCTGGACGCTGATCAAAAGCCTCGCCGCCGAGGGCACCACGATCCTGCTCACCACGCACTACCTCGACGAGGCCGAGGCGCTCGCCGACCGGGTGGCGGTGCTGGCGGCAGGCCGGATCGTGGCCGAAGGCACGCCGTCCTCGCTGGGCGGGCGTTCCCGCGACGACGCCGTCGTGCGCTGGCGCGACGAGAACGGCTTCCACGAGGAGCGCACGCAGTTTCCGACCAAGCTCGTCACGGAGCTGTCCAACGGCCGTGAGCTCGCCGACCTCACCGTCTCCCGGTTGAGCCTGGAGGACGTCTACCTGCGCCTGATCGAGGCGCCGCATGAGTAAGTGCGACAACGGAGCACGTCGTCCGAGGACCGACCGGGTGCGGGATGTCCCGCGAGAAACAGGAGAGACCGAATGACCACCGCCACTCTGCCCGGCACCTTCACGATCGGCCTCGCGCGCGGGCACGCCGAACTCCGGGAGTTCTTCCGCACCAAGGAAGCTGTCGTCTTCACCTTCGCGCTGCCGGCCGTCCTGATGATCCTGCTCGGCTCGATCTTCGGCGGCAGCTACGACAACACGGGCGTCACCGCGGGCCAGGTGTTCGCCGCGGGCATGATCGGCTCCGGCATCGTGTCCACGTCGTTCGTCAACCTCGGCAACCGGATCGCGCTCGACCGCGAGGACGGCACCCTCAAACGCCTGCACGGCACGCCGATCCCGGCCACCGCGTACTTCGTCGGCAAGATCATCCTGGTCGCGGTGACCAGCATCGCCGAGGCCGTGCTCCTGCTGCTCGTGGCCACCCTCATGTTCGGGCTGAAGCTGCCGTCGGACGCGGGCCACTGGCTCACCTTCGTCTGGGTGTTCGTGCTGGCGATCACCAGCTGCGCGCTGCTGGGCATCGCGGTCAGCGCGCTGGCCCGCTCGGTCGCCGGTGCGACCGCGATCATGCAGCTGGTCTACCTGACGCTGCAGTTCATCTCCGGCGTGTTCGTCACCCCGATCACGAACCTGCCGCGCGTTATGGTCACAGTGGCGTCGTTCTTCCCGGTCAAGTGGATCTGCCAGGGCTTCCGCTCGGTGTTCCTGCCGGATTCGATGGCCGCGTACGAGATGGCGGGACAATGGGAACTCGGGAAAGTGGCCTTGGTACTGGGCGTCTGGGTCATCGCCGGGCTGGCGCTGTGCAGGCTGACGTTCCGGTGGTCGAACGGCCGGTGAACGCCTGGCTGCGGTGGTTCTGGCTGTGGCACGTCTTCTTCGCGATCGACTACGTGGTCACGGTCGGCCTCGTGCTGGTGTCGGGCGGGAGCGCGACGTCGAGAGCCGTCAGCATCGGCGCGCTCACCGCCATCGCATTGATCTACCCGTTCTTCATCCGGCGCGAGCTGAACGACCGGAGCGCGGTGGCGTTCGCGGTGGTCGTGCTGGCGCTGGCCGCGGTCGCGATCCTGGCGGAGAGCTCCGCCGGGTTCGCCTTGTTCTCGGTGTGCCCGTTGATGTTCATGGCGATCCCGCTGCCGATCGCCATGGTCGTGGTGTCACTGGCGATCCTGCTTCCGCCACTGTCCGCCTTGCTGCAGAACGGTTTCCATGATCCGTCGATGACGGTGCTGCTGCCGATCAGCGCATTGCTGATCGTGTTCAGCATCTGCATCGGGTTCTGGTTCGAACGGGTGCTGCGCCAGAGCCAGGAACGGGCGGCGCTGATCGAACAGCTGGAGGCGACCAGGGCGGAGGTGGCCCGGCTTTCCCACGAGGCCGGCACCGCGGCCGAGCGGGAACGGCTGGCCAGGGAAATCCACGACACGCTGGCGCAGGGGTTCACCAGCATCCTCACGCTCCTGCAGGCGGTCGAGTCGGAATGGGGCGAGGAACCCGCGATGCGCAGGCATGTGGATCTGGCCGCCCGCACGGCGCGGGACAACCTGGCCGAAGCGCGTGCGATGGTCGCCGCGCTGACCCCGTCGGCGCTGGCGGCCGGGACGCTGGAGGACGCCGTGCGGCGGCAAACCGAGCGGCTGCAAGAAGAGTGGGCGATCGACGTGAGCTTCACGCCCGGCGACCTGCCCGCGCTGCGCACGGCGACCGAGGTGGTGTTGTTGCGGGCCACGCAGGAAGCGCTGACCAACGCCCGCAGGCATTCCGGCGCCACCCGGGTCAGCGTCGAACTGTCCGCTGTGGACGGTTGCGTCCGGCTGACGGTGACCGACGACGGGCGGGGCTTCGATCCGTCGGCGCCCGCGGAGGGATTCGGGCTCAAGGGAATGCGCGCACGCGCCGAACAGGTGGGCGGCACCCTGAAAGTCCACAGTGGACAAGGAACGACCGTCACGGTGGAGGTGCCGGCATGATCTCGGTGGTACTGGTCGACGACCACCCGGTGGTGCGCGAGGGCCTGCGCGGGATGCTGGAGGCGGAGCCGGACCTGACGGTCGTCGGCGAAGCGGGCTCTGGCGACGAAGCGGTGGCGGTGAACCTCGCGCGTACCCCCGACGTGATCCTGATGGACCTGCGGATGCCCGGTCTGGACGGCGTGGGCGCCACCCGCAAGATCCTCGCCGACACCCCGCAGCGGCGCGTGATCGTGCTGACCACGTACGAAACGGACGCCGACATCCTGCGCGCGGTCGAAGCGGGCGCGGCCGGCTACCTGCTCAAGGACGCCACCCGGGCCGAACTCGCCGGAGCCATCCGCGCGGCCGCGCGCGGTGAGACGGTGCTGGCGCCCTCGGTCGCCGGGAAACTGGTCAACCGGGTCCGCAACCCGGCGCCGCAACTGCTGTCGGCGCGCGAGATCGAGGTGCTGCGGCTGGTCGGCAGGGGCCTGACGAACGCCGAGATCGGGCGGCAGCTGCACATCGGCGAGGCCACCGTGAAAACCCACCTGCTGCGGGTGTTCGGGAAGCTCGACGTCTCCGACCGGACCGCGGCCGTCACCACCGCGATGTCGCGCGGGCTGCTCTGAGCTGCGCGGACCGCACCCGCCCTGCCAGAATGCCGGGCATGCTGACCGGCACCGATCTCGCCCTGTTCCGCCGACTCGCCACCGAGCAGTCCGCCGCCCGCGTCCCGTCGATCGTCGCCGGGGTGGTGCGGGACGGCCGTCTCGTCTGGTCGGGCGCGCGCGGCCGGGTCGGCGACACCACACCGGACTCCGACACCCAGTACCGGCTCGGCTCGATCACCAAATCGCTCGTCGCCGCGGTGGTCATGCGGCTGCGCGACGAGGGCAAGGTGGACCTCAACGACCCGCTGGACAAGCATGTCCCCGGCACCACCTTCGGCTCCTCGACCGTCGGCCAGCTGCTCTCGCACACCGGCGGCCTCACCTCGGAATCCCCGGGCTCGTGGTGGGAACGCAGCCAGGGTGGCGACTGGCAGGCGCTGGACGCCAGCCTCACCGCGGACGCGATCAAGAACCGGCCGGGCAGCCGGTTCCACTACTCCAACGTCGGCTACGGCGTGCTCGGTGAGCTGGTCGCCCGGCATCGCGGCACCGACTGGTTCAGCGCGGTGCGCGACGAGATCCTCGTGCCGCTCGGCATGTCCCGCACCACCCCGCACCCCGAAGGCAGGCACGCCCAGGGCTTCGCCGTGCACCCGTTCGCGGATCTGCTGCTGCCCGAACCCAGCCCGGACGCCGGTGCGATGGCGCCGGCAGGCCAGCTGTGGTCGACGGTCAACGACCTGGCCCGCTGGACAGCGTTCGTCGGCGGAGACACCGGCGACGTGCTGCGCCCGGAGACCGTCGCCGAGATGCGGAACGTGGCGACGGTGGACGACGGCGACGCCTGGACCTCCGGCTACGGGCTCGGCCTGCAGCTGATCCGGCACCAGGGCCGCAGGCTCGCCGGGCACACCGGTTCCATGCCCGGCTTCCTGGCCTGCACGATCACCGACCCCGCGTCCGGCACCGGCGCGCTGGTCATGGCAAACACCACGTCCGGGCCCGCGATCCTCACCGTGGCGATCGACCTGATCACCATCGCCGACGAGGCAGAGCCGCGGGTGCCCGCCGAATGGCGACCGTCCGAAGTGGACTCATCGTTGCTGGCACTGACCGGGCTCTGGCACTGGGGCCCCACCCCGTTCCTGCTCAAGCTCATCCCGGGCGGCATGTTCGAGCTCACCCCGGTGAACGGCGCCGGCCGGGCCTCGCGGTTCCGGCCGGTGGCCACGGACGAGTGGCTCGGCCTCGACGGCTACTACGCGGGCGAGACGCTGCGCGTGGCCCGCGCGGCCGACGGCAACCCCTCCCACCTGGACCTGGCCACGTTCATCTTCACCCGCACCCCGTACGACCAGGCCGCCCCGATCCCCGGCGGGGTCGACGAACTCGGTTGGCGCTCGTGACAGACTGGGCGCATGACCGAGTTGACGATCCCCGCTGAACTCAAGCCCTCCGACGGGCGCTTCGGCTGCGGGCCTTCGAAGGTCCGTGCGGAGCAGCTCGCGAACCTCGCCTCCTCCGGGGTGACGTACCTGGGCACGTCCCACCGGCAGAAGCCGGTGAAGTCTCTGGTCGGGCGGGTGCGCGCGGGATTGTCCGAGCTGTTCTCGCTGCCCGAGGGCTACGAGGTCGTGCTGGGCAACGGCGGCACCACCGCCTTCTGGGACGCCGCCGCCTTCGGCCTCGTCCGGGAGCGCTCGCAGCACTTCACCTACGGCGAGTTCTCGTCGAAGTTCGCCAGCGTGACCAAGGGCGCGCCATTCCTTGCCGACCCGATCGTGGTCAAGTCCGAGCCGGGCAGCGCCCCCGAAATCGCCTACGAGCAGGGCGCGGACCTCGTCGGCTGGGCCCACAACGAGACCTCGACCGGTGTCGCGGTGCCAGTGCGCCGCCCGGCCGGCAGCGAGGGCGCCCTGGTCGCGATCGACGCCACCTCGGGTGCCGGCGGCCTGCCGGTCAAGGCCGAGGATTTCGACGTGTACTACTTCGCGCCGCAGAAGTCCTTCGCCTCCGACGGTGGCCTGTGGCTGGCCCTGATGTCGCCCGCCGCGATCGCGCGCGTCGGCGAGATCGGCGCGAGTGAGCGCTGGGTGCCGGAGTTCCTGTCGCTGACCACGGCACTGGACAACTCCCGCAAGGACCAGACGTACAACACCCCGGCGGTGGCCACGCTGTTCCTGCTCGCCGACCAGATCGAGTGGATGCTCGGCAACGGTGGCCTGGAGTGGACGACAGCGCGCACGAAGGACTCCTCGGACCGGCTCTACGAGTGGGCCGAGAAGACCAGCTACACCGTGCCGTTCGTGAAGGACCCGGCGCTGCGCTCGCAGGTCGTGGGCACCGTCGACTTCGTCGACGAGGTGGACGCGGCCGAGGTGGCCAAGACCCTGCGCGCGAACGGCATCGTGGACGTGGAGCCGTACCGGAAGCTGGGGCGCAACCAGCTACGCGTCGGGATGTTCCCCGCCATCGAGCCGGACGACATCTCGGCGCTGATCAGCAGCATTGAATACGTGGTGGAAAACCTGGATCGGGGTTAGCCACGCGAAGCGTGTCCGTTGAGGGCGGCGGTGGGCTGGCGGGTGGGCAAGTAAGGCGAGCAGCACCAGCCCCGCGAGCACGTAGCACTCGCGGAGCGGCCAGAACGAATAGTCCCACAGCGGGCTGACGACGAAGACGATGGTGGCCGGCGCAGCCGCCCACCATCGTCTTTGCCGGCACAGCGCGCCGATCACCGGTCCGATCCACACCCAGTGGTGGGTCCACGAAACCGGTGAGACCAGCAACGCCCCGACAGCGCAGGCGAGCAAGGCCGGTACCGGGTGTTTCGCCCGGTGGATCGCCAGTGCCGTGACCGCGAGTACCAGCACGGCGGCCATCGCCCACCAGCCCTGCCCCAGGTCGAGCCGGGCGAACAGCCCGCGCAGCGACTGGTTGCCGAGGTAACCCGGGTCACCGATCCGCTCCCCCTGGAACACGAGTTTCGTCCAGTACCGGACCGAGGCGTCCGGCGCGACGACCCAGGCCATGAACCCGCACACCACGAACGTGCCCAGTGTCCGCGCGGCCGAGCGGAAGTCCTTGCGTACCAAGAAGAACAGCACGAAAGCGAGCGGGGTCAGCTTCACCGCGGCCGCCAGCCCGACGAGATAACCCCGCTGTTTCACCGGACCCAGTGTGTCCACCACGACCAGCAGCATGAGCAGCACGTTGATCTGCCCGAACCCCAACGTGGCGCGCACGGGTTCGCTGAACAACGCCACCGCCTGCACGGCGAGCACCGCCACCCCGGCGATCTGCGGCCGCCGGTCGTAGTACGAAAAACACAACGCGAGCACGGCGCCCAGCGCCAGCACCGAAATCACGGTGAGCGCCCACAATGCGGTGTCGAGCGAAATGGACAGCAACGGGGCGAATGCGATGGCGGCGAACGGCGGATACGTGAACGGCAGCACCGTGCCGTCGCGTGTCGGTGGCAATACGCCATACGGGTTGCCGTGGGCGAAAAACGCCTGTGCGCCAAGGCGGTAGACCTCGAGGTCGAGCCCGTCGAGTCGTTTCCACAGCAGCACGACGGCGAGCAGCACGAGTTCACCGAAGAGCAATGTCACGAAGATCTTTCGCCCCAGCACCGGACAATCTTGGCCGAAGATTCCCCTGTTCGTGACGGCGGGGCAGGGCGTGTCACCTCGTTTTCCCCCGCGGCCATGACGGAAGATCAACAATTGCGCAACGCGGATGTCGGCGCGCCTGCACCGTCAAGCCGACGCGCCGTTCTACCGTGAACACCCGGAAAGGTGAAGTGGAGGAGGCGACTGATGCGAGCGCTGAGGGTTGTCGGGCTGCACGAGGACGGTAAGTCCATCGTGTGCGAAGACCCGGCGCGCCGCGAGCGTTTCCTCCTGCCGGCCGATGAGAGACTGCGGGCGGCCGCGAGGGGGGACATCACCCGGCTCGGTCAGATCGAAATCGAGTTGGAGAGTCAGATGCGACCACGCGAGATCCAGGCCCGCATCCGAGCTGGTGAATCCGTCCAACAGGTCGCTTCTTCCGCAGGTGTGCCGGAGGCGAGGGTCGAGCGCTTCGCGTACCCCGTGCTGCTGGAGCGCTCCCGCACCGCCGACCTGGCCCAGTCCGCCCACCCGATCCGCGAGGACGGGCCCGATGTGCGCACGCTCGGCGAGGTCGTCTCGTATGCCTTCGGGGTGCGCGGCCAGGACTACACGAAGGCCGAGTGGGACGCGTGGAAGGGCGACGGCAAGTGGATCGTCGCGCTGCGCTGGCAGGCCGGGCGCTCGGACATGAGCGCGCACTGGTCGTTCGCGCCCGGCGCGCACGGCGGCACGGCCACAGCGCTGGACGAGCAGGCCGAGGACCTGCTGGAGCCGAACCGCGCACCGCGCACGCTGCGTGCGGTCGCCGAGGAGATCGCCGTCGCCGAGCCCGAACAGCCGATGCTGAGCGAGCCCGAACCGGAGCCGGAACCCGAGCCCGAACCGGAGCCCGCTCCCGCGCCCGCCCAGCGCGCGAAGCCGCTCCTGCCGCCTCTGTCGCACCCGGTGGAACGGCCGAAGCCCCAGGAACAGCCCCAGAAATCCAGGTCGAAGCGCGCCCGCGCGTCGGTGCCGGCCTGGGAGGACGTGCTGCTCGGCGTGCGCTCGCAGCGCGGCTAACGGTCCAGCTGGGCGACAAGCTTTTTCGGGGCCACCACGCGGTAAGCCTCGGCCACGATCTGCCCGATCTCGGCCCAGTCGACGGGCACGTCCAGATACACCCCGAGCCAGCCGCGATGCCCGACATAGGGCGGCCGGAAGAACCGCTCCGGCTCCTGCGCCACCAGCTCCTCCTGCGCGCCGGCCGGTGCGGCGCACCAGAAGGCGACCCGGTCGTCGTGGTGGTGGTCGGTGAACATCACGAAGGTCTTCCTGCCCCGCACGAACCACGTCGGCTCGCCGTGGCTGAGCCGTTCCGTCGTCTCGGGCAGCGCGAGGCAGAGCTTCCGCAGTTCGTCGAGTGGGTCGGTCATGGCCCGGATTCTGCCACCGTCACAAGGCGATCGGCAGAATCCCGAACCAGGCCAGCACACAGCCCGCGGCCGCGCCGAGCGCGATCCAGCGAACGATCGGCAACCGCCGCGCCAGCCACAGCGAGGGCGCGAGCCCGGCGGTGACAATGACGGAAGCCAGCAGCACGAGCCACCCCGCGGTCTCCGCCGCCAGGGTGACCGCCAGCGCGAGCATCGCGGTGATCACCACGACCGCCACGAATCCGGCCACGACCAGTCCGGTCCCCCATGGCGTCGGCTCGTTCCCGGTTTCCACCGGGCCGAACACCCGGTTCGCGAGACTGGGCGCCGCCGCTTCGGGCGGCATCGGGGCAACCACCGACACGACCTCCGTCACTGGGTCGACGTAGTGCACCGGCGTGCCCATGACGGTCGCCACGCGGGCGGCGAGCTGGTGCCCGCGCCGGGAGACTACTGCGGCGGCCTCGCTCGGCTCCCCGGTTTCGGCACTGCGGCGCACCGCGGCCGCCACTCTTGCCCACTCGTGCAACGCGTCGGCCAGCTCGACGCCGAGCGCCAGGCTGTGCGGATCGATCTCGCGCGTATAAGCGTCCCCGTGCCCCTTGAGTACGGCGCGCTCCCCGCGGACCCGCAGCTCCACACATTCCTCCCCACTCCGCCTCGATGGGGGTAACTTACCGCCCGGTCAGCTCGTAGAACGCGACGGCAGCCGCCGTCGCGACGTTGAGCGAATCGACCCCGGGCGCCATCGGGATCCGGATCGCGACATCGGCCGCGGCGAGCGCGACATCGGTCAAACCCGGCCCCTCCGCGCCCAGCAGCAGCGCGACCTTCTCACCGGCAAGCTCGCGCAGTGGCACCGAGTCCGGCCGCGGAGTCAGCGCGGCGATCTTGAAACCGTTGTCCCGCAACACTTTCAACCCCTCCGGCCAGGAGTCGACCGCGGCGAAGGGCACCCGCAGCACATTGCCCATCGAAACTCGCACACTGCGTCGGTACAACGGATCCGAGCAACCGGGCCCGAGCAACACGCCGCCGACGCCCAACGCCGCCGCGTTCCGGAACAACGCGCCGAGATTTTCGTGGTCCCCAACGCCTTCCAGCACCGCGACGACCCGCGAGCCGGCCACGATCCGCGCCACCGGCGGCCGCGGCGCGCGGTCGGCGACCGCGAGCACCCCACGGTTCAGGTGGAAACCCACCACTTCCGCCATCAACTCCGCCGAAGCGACGTACGCCGGAACATGCACATTTGCCAGATCAGGAGCCAATTCCTCGATTCGGCGCGATACGCCTAAAAGCGCGCGCACCGGGTACTCCGACGCGAGCAAGCGACGGACGACCACGGTCCCCTCCGCGATGACGAGCCCACGCCCGCCGGGCCGGTCGGGCCGCCGGTCGGCCGTCGACAACGCGCGGAAGTCGTCGAGTCTGGGGTCGTGCACGTCATTGGCAGGAATCAGTTGCGCCACGGGGATGAGTCTCTCGTCGGTCTCGTTGCTCCGAATGCACCGGGTCCCGTTCGGACGAACGGCCTAGCTTCGCACACAGTCAGGACTCGTGGTGAGTACTGCACCAGTTTGGCCGATAGCCCCGTTCGGTCTGCTTGTGAAACTGTTGTCCGCCGGGCAACACCGCCCAGACCTCGCGATGTCCCGGACGAGCGAAGCAGGGAAGGCATGGGCCAGGATCTATCGGCGGACGGCTTCAATCCACGCGACCGGGCAAGATATCGCAGAAAGGTCCAGCGCTGCCTCGACACGCTCGGCCGGATGTTGACCGACGGAGGCTTCTCCTTCCCGCGAAGACACATCGGCCTCGAAGTCGAGCTGAACCTGGTGGACGCCGCGATGGGCCCCTCGATGACCAACCAGGAAGTGCTGGAGGCCCTCGACAGCCCGTCCTTCACCACCGAGCTCTCCCAGCACAACATCGAGCTGAACGTGCCGCCGCGGCCGCTGGCGGGCCAGTCGGCGCTGCAGCTCGAACAGGACCTGCGCGGCTACCTCGGCGCGGCCGCGGCCAAGGCGGGCGAGTCCGGCGCCCGGCTGGCGATGATCGGCATCCTGCCCACGCTGACCCACGACCACTTCGATCAGAAGTGGATCACCAACAGTGCCCGCTACACAATGCTCAACGACCAGATCTTCGCGGCGCGCGGGGAGCACACCACGTTGTCACTGGACGGTTCCGCGCTGCCCGGGCAGAAGCCGGAACGGCTGCGCACCTACGCCGAGTCGATCCTGCCCGAGGCCGCGTGCACCTCGGTGCAGCTGCACCTGCAGGTGGCGCCCGAGGAGTTCGCCGCGCACTGGAACGCCGCGCAGTGCCTGGCCGGCGTGCAGGTCGCCGTCGCGTCGAACTCGCCGTTCCTGCTGGGCAAGGCCTTGTGGCAGGAGACCAGGATCCCGTTGTTCCTGCAGGCGACCGACACCCGCCCCGAGGAGCTGAAGAACCAGGGCGTGCGGCCGCGGGTGTGGTTCGGGGAACGCTGGGTCACTTCGATCTTCGACCTGTTCGAGGAGAACGTCCGCTACTTCCCCGGCCTGCTGCCCGAGACCGACGCCGAGGATCCGGTGGAGGCACTGGAGTCCGGGCAGGTGCCGAAGCTGACGGAGCTGCGGCTGCAGAACGGGACGGTGTGGCGCTGGAACCGCCCGGTTTACGACGTGGTGGACGGGAAACCCCATCTGCGCGTGGAAAACCGGGTACTGCCCGCCGGTCCGACGGTGCTGGACATGATGGGCAACGCCGCGCTCTTCTACGGCGCGCAGCGGGCACTCGCCGAGGCCGAACGTCCACTGTGGACACAAATGTCGTTCCAGGCCGCGGAGGAGAACCTCTACGCCGGCGCGCGCGGCGGGTTCGACGCGCAGCTGTACTGGCCGGGGATCGGCTGGATCCCGCCGGCCGAGCTGACCCTGCGGGTGCTGCTGCCGCTGGCCCACGAGGGGCTGCGCACCGCCGACGTGTCCGAGCAGGCGATCGACCGGTACCTCGGGATCATCGAGCAGCGCTGCCTGACCCGCCGCAACGGCTCGCGGTGGCAGCGGGAGACGGTGGCGCTGGCCCAGCGGCACGGCGCGGACCGCGAGAGCGCGCTGGCGACGATGCTCGAGCGCTACCTGGAGCTGGCCGCCTCCGAGGAGCCTGTGCACCGCTGGCCGGTAGAGCTCTGATCGGGTGTTCCGTCGACATTAGGGTAGCCTAAGTCGATCTGCTGCCTTAGTGTCAATGGCATGGCGGCTCCCATTACGGCTGAACAGACCCCGTTCTCGACCACGCTGCGTGAGTCCACCAGGAACGTGCACGAGCGCGCTCACCACTCCCGGTACATGCAGGCACTGCTCGACGGCGAACTGCCACTTGACGGCTATGCCCGGCTCGCCGTCCAGTACTTCCTGATCTACCAGGCCATCGAAGCGGCGTCCGACACGCTGCGCGACGACCCGGCGGCGGGCCCGTTCGTCTTCGACGAGCTGCGCCGGGTGCCCGCGTTGCGCGCCGATCTGGAGTTCCTGCTCGGCCCCGGCTGGGAGAACAGACTCGAACCGGTCCCGGCGACCGAGGACTACGTCCGCCGCATCCGGAAGGTGGCGTTCGACTGGCCCGGCGGTTATGTCGCGCACCACTACACCCGCTACCTCGGCGATCTGGCCGGCGGCCAGGTGGTGCGCGCGCTGCTGAAAAAGGCCTACGACGTCGAAGGCGCCGGCTCGCTGTTCTACGACTTCGACGCGATCGGCAGCGTGCCCGCGTTCCGCAAGCGCTACCGCGCGTCGCTGGACGCGGCGCCATGGGACGAGGCCGAGCGCACCCGCATCGTCACCGAGACGCTGGTGGCGTTCGAGTTCAACATCGCGGTGCTGGGCGACCTCGCCGAAGAACTCGGGTGATCACCCTTACAACCACCTTGACCTCCAGCTATCTGGAGATTGCAGGCTTGGGTGTGGGGCGGCTTCCCGGAGTTTGGTCCGCGTGCTCCCCGGTTAGCCCCTTGTCACGGTAGCTACTAGGTTGGTAGCGCAGGGATTTTGCGTCAGAAAAGAAGGAGGGCTGATGGCCCGGTACGTTCTTCCTGAACTCGACTACGACTACGGCGCGCTGGCTCCGCACATTTCCGGCCAGATCAACGAGCTGCATCACAGCAAGCACCACGCCACCTACGTCAAGGGCGCGAACGACACCCTGGACAAGATCGCCGAAGCCCGCGACAAGGGCGACTTCGGTGGCATCGTGGGCCTGGAGACCACGCTGGCCTTCAACCTGGCCGGGCACGCCAATCACGTGGTGTGGTGGAAGATCCTCTCGCCCGAGGGCGGCGACAAGCCGACCGGTGAGCTGGCGTCGGCCATCGACGAGGCCTTCGGCTCGTTCGACAAGTTCCAGGCCCAGTTCAACGCGGTGGCCACCACCATCCAGGGCAACGGCTGGGCCGCGCTGTCGTGGGACCCGGTTGGCAAGACGCTGATCACCCAGCAGCTGCGCGACCACCACAACAACCTGATCCTGCCGACCGTGCCGATCCTGCTGGTCGATGTGTGGGAGCACGCCTTCTACCTCGACTACAAGAACGTCAAGGCCGACTACGTCAAGGCTCTGTGGAACATCTACAACTGGGCCGAGATCAGCAAGCGGTTCGACAACGCCGTCTCCGGCGGCAACGGTCTGCTGCTCTGAACAAGAGCCAGTTCCGTCATCGGGGTCCTTCCACCGGAAGGGCCCCGTTTTGTTTTCCGCTTGACCTCCAGCACAGTCGAGGTGCCACTGTTGACTCATGGACGTTGACGCCTATCTCGCCCGGATCGGCGCGAAGCGGCCCGCCGAGCCGAGCGCCGAAGCGCTGCGGGACCTGCACGAGCGGCATACGACGACGGTGCCGTTCGAGAACCTCAGCGTGCACCTGCCGGAGCGGATCGAACTGACCGAGGACGCGCTGGTGGACAAGATCGCGCGCCGGCGCAGGGGTGGCTTCTGTTACGAGCTGAACGGCGCGTTCGCGGCGCTGCTGCGGGCGCTGGGGTTCGAGGTCTCACTACTCGCGGCGCGTGTCCAGGGCGGCGAACGGCTGGGGGCGCCGTTCGACCACCTGACCCTGCAGGTGGACCTGGACGAACCTTGGCTCGCGGATGTCGGCTTCGGCCGCTTCGCGCGCTTTCCGCTGCGGATGAACGCGTGCGAGTCGCAGTTCGACCCCGAGGGCGAGTTCCTGTTGCTGGACGCGCCCGGCGGCGATGTCGACGTAGTACACGACGGGACCCTCGCGTACCGGCTGGAGCGGCGGCCGCGGGAGCTGGCGGATTTCGTGCCGTACTGCTGGTGGCAGGCCACTTCGCCGGACTCGCACTTCACCCAGGGCCTGTTGTGCACGCTGCCGACGGCCGCCGGACGGATCACTCTTGCCGGCGACCGCCTGGTGGAAAGTGTGGACGGGAAGCGGGTGGAACGGGTACTTGTGGGCGAGGAGATCGTGGCGGCGTATCACACGCATTTCGGGATCGAGCTGAGCGAGGCGCCGGCCGCGGGGACGTTTCCGGCTCCCGGGCCCGCGAAGTGAACGAGGCCCCAGCGCTGGGTTCTCACCCGGCGCCGAGGCCTCGTCCGTTCCCGAACTGACTGCCGCTCCCACCACGAAGCGGACATCCTGAAGGTTAGCCTAACCTCACTTCGCTGGCAACTCCCGAGCTGCGGCGCGGTTCCGGAACCCACAGAGTTGGGTGGTCATCCCGTCGCCTGCCCTGGCTTTTATCACTTCAGCCCGGGCCCGCAACTCTCCTACCCGGCGCGCAGCCGAGCGCACAAAGCTTGCGGGCCCGGGGTGAAGTGATACCGCTTCCGCGGGCGACGGGATGACCACACAACTCGCCCACCTCGAAAACCGGCGGCCGAGCTACGGACCCCTGGGCATCCTTGAGCCAGCCCCTCCGGCGAGGAGATCTTTTTCCCTTGCGTAGCAACGGTTGCGTTGGGATAGCAACGGCCGCGCGCAGAGCGCGCTAAGGCACCCCACCCCCGCCCCGATCGCGCAGTGTTCAACGGTCGCTGTGGGCGCTGGGGATCGGCTCGGTGGCGGGGTGTGGGCGTGGTGGTTATGGCGGCCGCGTTGCCGGGCGGCGGATGGGTGGTGGCGGCGGTAGCACACCCGCCTCCCCCGACCGTGAGCAAACACCTGCACACGGGCCGGAAACCGTGGCCGGTATGTTGCGGTGGCCACCTGGACGGAACGCTGTGGGAGGCGGAGTGCGCAAGTATCACCTGAGCGAAACCGCGACCGTGCTGGTCGTCCTGGTGGTCGTGCTCCTGTCGTTCGGCTCGGTGGCCACCGCTGCCGGGTACTGGTGGGCACGCGACGCTCGTGACCAGCCTGCGGTGACGCCGACGCTGCCCTCGGTGTGGCCGACCAAGAACGGGCAGGCCGTGCGCTCGGTGCCGATCCCGACCGGCGAGATGGTGGCGGCGCTCCCGCCGGACACCGCCGGCCATGTGCTCTGCCAGTCGTTGAGCCGCGAGCAGTGGGAAGCGCTCCTCGGTGGCGAGACCCTGCGCGAGGTGGAGAACGGCGGCTGCCACGTGGTCACCGACACCCTCGACGTCCGCCTCTACCTCGACGGCACCCCGGCGAACCTGCAGGATCCCGAGCAGGTCGACGTCGCCGGGCACAGTGGTGAGCTGGAGGCGCTGGCGCCCGAGGTGAACGCGCGGATGAACGTCCGACTCGTCGACGACGCCGCGACGGAACAGATCAAACCGTTCCTGCGCCTGGACATCAGTCGCAGTGTCGAGCGGCCCGGGCCGGGTGTCGACGACCTCGCCGGCTCGGTCGCGAAGGCCGTCGTACAGGCGACGATGACGCCTGGGCCGGACCTGCCGAAGCGGACCAGCGGACAGGCGATCCCGGCCCAGACGATGGCACCGGCGCCGGACCACGGGATCGTGGACGCGCCGTGGCCGATGATCTCGTGGCAGCTGTGCACGGCACTCACCAAGCAGTTGCACGCCACCGCGCGCCCCCGGTTCGACGGGACGTGCACGGCTCGCGGAGTGACCGTCGCCTACACCGACGACGCGTCGCCCCGCGTGTTCCCGCAAACGCTTGCCGGCAGGCCGGCCTCGATTTCCGACGACGCCGTGGCCGTCAAGCTCACCGACGATTCGGCCCAGACGGTGACGTTCACCGGCGGGTCTTCGCTCAAAGAGCTCGCCGAGTCGATGTTGCCGTCGTTGCTCGGCCGTTAGCGAACAGCAGGCGCAGCCCGGAAATCCGGTACCTCGGGGACATTCCACCGCGCCGCACCAGCACGATCGCGCAGGCCACCGCGGCGAGCGCCGAGACGACGCCGCCGATGATGAATGGCGACCGGCCACCGAAGGCATCGGCCATCCAGCCGACCATCGGGCCGCCGATCGGGTTGCCGCCGATCAGCACCAACACGTAGATCCCCATCACGCGGCCGCGCATCTCCGGGCTCACCGAGGTCTGCACCAGCGAGTTCGCGGTGTTGAGGAACGTGATCGTGGCGAAGCCGAGCGGAATGAGCGCGATGCCGAAAGCCAGATACGTCGGCATGAACGCGGCGACGAACTCGATCGCACCGAGGCTGAACGCCGCGATCAGCAGCAGCCGCACCCGCGGATTGCCCCGCACGCCACGCCGGGCCGCCATCAGCGAACCGGTGAACGTGCCCACAGCCAACAAGGTGGACAACAGGCCGTAGCCATCGGCCTGGGTGCCGAACACGTTGCCCGCGACGATCGCCAGCGAAGTGAAGAACGTGATACCGAAGGTGCTGACGAAGAACACCAGGACCATGACGGTGACCAGGTCCGACCGCCCGCGCACATACTCCACGCCTTCGCGCAGCTGCCCCTTCGCCCGCACCACGGCGGGGCCGCGGAACAGCTTGTCGGGGTTCATCAGCAGCAGCCCGGTGATCACGGCGAGCGTGCTGGCGGCGTTGGCCAGGAACATCCAGCCGGTGCCGACCCAGGTGATCGCGAACCCGGCGATGGCGGGGCCGACGATGCGGGCCATGTTGAACACCGACGAGTTCAGCGCGACGGCATTGGTGATCTGCTTACGCCCCACCATCTCCGCGACGAACGACTGCCGCGAGGGCACGTCGAGCGCGCTGAAGATGCCGAGTACGAAGCAGAGGATGTAGACCTGCCAGAGCGCGACCAGCCCACCGACGTCGAGCAGGCCGAGCACGAGCGCCTGCAGACCGATGCCGGTCTGGATGGCGATGCACAGCTTGCGCTTGTCGACCCGGTCGGCCAGCACGCCGGCGTAGAGCGAGAGCAGCACCGTCGGGATGAACTGCAGGGCGACCGCGATGCCGAGCGCGATGGGGTTGTTGCCGGACAGCTGGAAGACCAGCCAGTCCTGGGCGATGCGCTGCATCCAGGTGCCGATGTTCGAGATCACCTGGCCCGAGAAGAACAGCCGGTAGTTACGGACCCGCAGTGAGCCGAACATGTCCATTTTGGACTTGACGGGCGCCGGGTCCGGCGCGGGATCGGCTGTTGGCGGTGCCTGCCCCGGGGTAGCTTCCGTTGTCGGATATGACTTCTGCTCGCTACCCGTGTCGGCCCGCACCGCTATTCGTTCCCCGCCATCCTGTCGATGATCTCGGCGGCCTGAGCGAGGGTTTCTCGCTCGGCTTCACTCAGTCCTGCCAGCTTGCGGTCCAGCCAGGCCTCCCGGACGGAAATCGTCTCCTCGACGAATTTGCGTCCCATGTCGGTCAGGGACACGATCGCCTGCCTGCCGTCGGTGGGGTGCGGACTGCGCGCGACGAACCCGAGTTCTTCGAGCGCGGTGATCACCCTGGTCATCGACGGCGGTTGCACACCCTCTTTGGCGGCGAGCTTCCCCGGCGTCAGCGCCCCGCACTTGTGCAGCGTGGACAACGCCGCGATCTGCGTCAGCGAGACGGTCTGGTCGATCCGCTGTGCCCGTAGCCTGCGGTTGAGCCGCACCACGGCAAGCCGCAACCGGCCTGCCAGCGCACCCTCCCGCATATCGGACACATAGTTAGCATACCTCACGATCAGCGAAGCGCGTCCTGAATGGGCCCGACAGCGAAGTACGCCACGAACGCCACGGCGATGATCCACATCAGCCAGTGCACCTTCCTGGCCTTCCCGGTGACCGCCTGGATGACCACGTAACTGATGAAACCGGCGCCGATCCCGTTCGCGATCGAGTAGGTGAACGGCATTACCACGATGGTCAGGAACGCAGGCAGTGCAATGGAAAAGTCGGTGAAGTCGATGTCGCGGACCTGCCGGATCATCAGCGCCCCGACGATCACCAGCGCCGGCGCGGCAGCCTCGACGGGCACCGACTCGTACAGCGGCGTGAGGAACATCGCTGCGATGAACAGCACACCTGTGACGATGTTCGCCAGCCCCGTTCGCGCGCCCTCCGCGATACCGGACGCGGACTCCACGAACACCGTGTTGGAACTGGCCGAGCCGAACCCGCCGGCCGCGCCCGCGAGGCCCTCGACGAACAGCGCGCGGCCCACCCGCGGCAACTGGCCGTCCGGCCCGAGCTGCCCGGCTTCCTTGGCCAGCCCGGTCATGGTGCCCATCGCATCGAAGAAGTCGGCCAGCACCAGGGTGAACACGAACAGGATCACGGTGATGATCGGCAGCCTGGTCCACGCGCCGAACGACACGTCGCCGACCAGCGACAGGTCCGGCAGGCCGACGACCTTGTCCGGCAGCGCCGGGTAGCCGAGGTTCCAGCCCTTGGCGTTGGTGCCGTTGGACGGGCCGGCGTGCACGATCGACTCCACGATGATCGACAGCACCGTCGTGCCGAGCACGCCGATCAGGATCCCGCCGCGCACCTTCTTGGCCACCAGGATGCCGGTAAGCAACAGCCCCACCACGAACACCGCGGTCGGCCAGGACGCGATCGAGCCGCCGATGCCGAGCCCGACCGGGACGGTGGTGTTCGCGGCGTCCGGCAGCCGGCGCACGAACCCGGCGTCGACCAGGCCGATGAAACAGATGAACAGGCCGATGCCGACCGCGATGGACGACTTCAGCGCGGCGGGCACGGCGTTGAACACGGCGGTGCGGAACCCGGTGAGCACCAGCACCACGATGATCAGGCCCTCGATCACCACCAGCCCCATCGCCTCCGGCCAGCTGACCTGCGGGGCGATCGTGACCGCGACCAGGCTGTTGATGCCGAGCCCGGTGGCGATGGCGAACGGGTAGTGCGCGATCACGCCCATCAGGATGGTCATCACCCCGGCCACCAGCGCGGTCACCGCGGCGACCTGCGACACCGGCAGGATGTTGCCGAGCACGTCCTTGTGCGCGCCCGCGTCGTCCGGCGAGAAACTGCCGAGGATCAACGGGTTCAGCACGACGATGTAGGCCATCGTGACGAACGTGACCAGCCCACCGCGGATCTCCCGCCCGGTGCTCGAACCGCGCTCGGTGATCTTGAAAAACCGGTCGAGCCCCGACCTGCGGTCCTGCTCGGTGTCCTGCTGCTGGGCCATGACTGCCGCCTTTGTGGTGCTCGTGGGTGACTCGCCGGTAGCCTTCCGGACGTGAGCGACCCGATCAACGGTGGGGATGTTAAAGGCTCGTTGCGTCCCGTGCCGGAACTGCCCAGCGGGCTGATCGCCCTGTTCCCGATCGTCATCGTGGGGACGGCGGCCTGGCTGGTGGGTTTCGTCGTGCTCGCGATCCGGGACTTCGGCGGCGGCCGCACCCCGGGCGTGTGGATGTGGACCTGCCTGTCCGGCGTGGTCATCAGCCTGATCGGGATGGGCATCATGACCTGGCAGCGTGCCGCCCGCAGCCGCGGCTCACGGTCCGCGCAGACGGGGGCCTAAGACCAGGGCGTCAGCGGATCGGGGTCGTCGAGCAGGGCGGTCACGAGGTGCCGCGAAGACCAGCGGTCGGCGGCCCAGCAGAAGGCGCGGGCCAGTCCCTCGGACGAGTCTTCCGCGTGATGTTCCCCGTGAAACCCGCTACTTTCGACCCACCACGGCGTGGCGCGCTTGACCCCGTCGACCTCGACGGTCAGCTCCTCGTGCACCACGACGCCGCCCTCGGGCAACGGGATGTCCAGCAGCTCCGCGACCAGGCCAATCGCCGTCATCTCCACCCAGGGCACGAAGTCGCCCTCGCCGGGCCGTGCCGAGATCAGCTCGCTCAACAACGGCACGTCCAACAGCTCGGCGACCTTCTCGGCCTCCGCCGCCGCGACGAGCCGGCTCGTCGGCCACAGCGCGGCGAGCCATGGCTTGTCGAGTACCGCGGCCTCTTCCGCGGCGACGACCGTGCCATCGACCGCGCGCACGCGCTCCGGCGCATCCAACGCCGACCAGTCCAGGTCCGCGGCGGCCAGCGCGGCGTACGCGCGTGAGATGGCGCCCGGCGCGACCGTGCGGTCGGGATCGCCGAGCCGGTTCAGCAGGTCGGTCGCGTCTTCGAGATCCTCGACGACCAGCTCCGTGCGCACGCCCACGGCCACAAGGACTTCGGGCCGCACACCCAGCTCGGGCACCGGGTCGTACAGCCCCGCCAACGAGTCCGCGTCCGGCAGCCGCCACTCGTCGGGCGTGTTGCCGTCGAGAAGTGCGTTGCGCGACAACCATTCCCCGGCCGGGCCCTGCAGCGCCTGCCACGTTTCCCGTTCCGACGCGAGCAGCCGCAGCGCCTCCGGCCACTTGTCGTCGGCGACCAGGTCGAGGTCGCGGATCCCGTCCTCGGTGACCCGGAACCCGTCGGTCACCCCGATCGCGGTCAGCACCCTGGCCGGCCATTCCTCGGCGAAATCCTTGTCCAGCAAGGAAAGCTCCTCGCCGAGCACCTCCGGGTCGAACACCGCGAGCAACGGGGACGTCGGCAGGATCAGCTCGTCCGCCCGTCGCCAGCCGTCCTCGCACGGCAGCGCCAGCCCACCGAGCCCTTCGACGGCCAGCTCGGAAACCAGGCGCAGCACGGCTTCCACGAGCGGCCGGATGTCCAAACCGGACTCCGCGTCCTCGACGCTGCGCTCGACAGCCTCCCGCAGGCCCGGGGCCTCCAGCAGCTCCAGTGCATCCGCCTGCTTCGCACCGAGCTGCTCCAGCAGCGGATGCGCGGCGTCCGGATGCACCAGGCGCAGCCCGAGCACCCCGGCGTCGGCCAGCAAATCCAGCAACTCGCCCGAGCCGAACAGCAGGGTGCCGCGCGGACCGGGCAGCGTCCGGCCGTCGGCGAGCGGCACCGGCAGCGCGCCCAGCTCGTCCTTCGCGATCTCGTGCGATTCCAGCAGGGGCGACAAAATGTCGTAGAGCGAATGCCACCACGACGGCGCGCGCTCGACACCGGTCAGCAGCTCGACCAGCTCGGGCAGGTCCAGCCGGTCGGCATCCACGGTGGCCAGCGTCTGAGCCGCTTCATACCCGGACACCTTCGCCAGTCTGGGCACGAGATCACCGAGCAGCTCGACCAGCTCCGGCGACTCCACGCCGAGTACCCGCGCGCCCAGCGCCGGGATGTCGCCGCCACGCGCGGGCAGCCACGGCTGCTCGGACAGCATGCGCCGCACCGCCTCGCGCAGCTGTCCATCCACTTCGGACAGTGGGAATCCGGCGCTGGGCACCAAAGCCGGCCGCTCTTCGGCGGCGAACCTGCGCACCAGATCCGGATACGCCCGCGCCGGGGCGACCACGTCGGCCCCAGGCAGGACACGCCGGCGCGACGGCTCCAGCGGGATGGCCGCGATCAGCCGCGCGGGCAGCGAAAGCCGCTCGTCGGTCGGCGTCGGGGCGTGCAGCACGTCCTCGCTGAGCGGGGCCGGGCCGTCGTCCATCGGCACCGCCCACAACCCGCCGGGCGCCTCCTGCGTGAGCCAGCGTTGCACGGCGCCGTCCGGCGTGGCGATCTCCACGCAACCGTCCACTTCGGACCGTTGCCAGACGCCGTCCGCCTCGATCCGGGCGAGCGAGGGCAGCACCAGCAACAGGTCCTCGGCCTCACGACCCAGCCGCGCCAGCAACTCTGCCGGGTCGACGCCCTCGCGCAGCGGCAGCCGAACCTCGGTGTCGAACCCCTCCGGCGGCTGTTCGTCCACCGGCCACGGCAGCCGCAGCACCGGCACGTCGCCCTCTCGGCCGACCGCCGCACGCGTGCGCGCCTCGGAGAACGCCACCCCGCCCGTACGGGAAAGCACGCTGGGTTCGCTGCTGATCGCGAGCACGGCGGCGAACCCGACACCGAACTGCCCGACCAGGCCCTCCTTGGCCGAGGCCCGCAGCGAGGACAACGACGCGACCCCACGGGCGTTCAGCGGCGCCCCGGTGTTCGCGACCCGCAACTCACCGTCCACAACGGACACTCGGAGCACGCCGGGCACCCCGGCCTCCGCGGCCGCGTCGGCGGCGTTCTGGGCCAGCTCGACGAACAGCCTGTCCCGGTAGGCGCCGACCCGCAGATCGCGCTCGGCGTTGGTGTCCTCGGTGAACCGCGTCGGCGAATCGGCCCACGCGCGCCGCACCGAGGCCCGCAGGTCCTCGGTGCCGAAGGGGTCAGGAGTCGGCAGGCTCACTCACCGGTTCCATGTCCAGCTGGGAATCGTCGTAGACCAGCTCGGCGACCGGCACCGAGGAGGTGGTCTCCACCTCGATCTCGGAATGCGCGCCACAGCCGTACTCGACGTTCACGACCCGCCCGTCGGCGGGCGCGATCTCGTTGCCGCACACGCCGAACGCGGCACGCATCGAACCAGCCAGCGGCAGGTAGAACCCGCAGGTGCCACACGCGAACGGGGCGCTGCGGGCCATGTCCGAGCGCGGCCCGAACTCGCCGCCGCGCCAGCGCGTGGCCGCCTCCTGCCTGCCGTAGCGGGAAAGCACGTGCACCCGGCCGAGGCCGACTTCGTGCGCGACCTCTTCGACCGCCGGATCATCGGACAACAGGTACCCCGGCACCAGCCGCGGGTCGTCGTCATCGGTCGGGAAGATGTCACCGACACCGAGATCACCGGGGCGGACCCGCCGCTCCCACGGCACCCACTTCGGTGCCACCAGCGCTTCGCGGCCGGGGGTCAGCACGACCTCGCTGACCGTGATGGGCAGCCCCGGCCCGGCCAGCGCCACCGTCACCGACCAGCACCAGCCCCGGTAACCGGGCACGGCGGCCTCGAAGAGATGGGTGGCGGACACGGCGTCCTCGCTGTGGACACCGGTGTGCGCGCCGACCTGCTCGGCCCCGGCCTCGGCGACCGCGGCCTCGCGAGCGAACTCGACGGCATCGGCGAGGGCCCGCTGTACGGAACCGTCGTCCAGGGTGAGCAGCAGGGTCATGGTCCTCATTGTGCAGCGGCGTATTCACGGCGGTCATGTCAGGGTGTAGCCGTGCGCGCCCTCCTCCCGATCTCACTCGCCCTGGTAGCGGCACTCGCGGGCTGCGGAGCATCCGCACCTCAGGCCGCTGATCCGGTGCCCCGGCTGCGTGCCGAGGTCGTCGGCACCCTGCCGCACGACACGTCGGCCTTCACCGAGGGCCTGGAAATCGCAGACGGATCGTTATACGAGAGCACCGGGATCGTCGGTGCGTCCACCGCCCGGTATGGCCCACCTGGGCAAACGCCGACGAAGACCGTGTCGCTGCCGTCGCCGCTGTTCGGCGAAGGGCTGACCGTGCTCGGGCCGACGCTGTGGCAGCTGACCTGGCAGAACGGCATCGCCATCGAACGTGACGCGCACACGCTGGCGCAGCTGCGGCAGGTCACGTACTCCGGCGAGGGCTGGGGCCTGTGCCACGAGCAGGACCGGCTGGTGATGAGCGACGGCTCGGACCGGCTGACCTTCCGCGACCCCAAGACCTTCGCGGCGCTGGGCACTGTCACGGTCCATGCCGGCGGCCAGACGTTCTCGCAGCTCAACGAGCTGGAGTGCGTGCACGGCGCGGTGTACGCCAACGTCTGGCAGACCGACCAGATCCTGCGCATCGATCCCGGCACGGGCGCGGTGACGGCCGAAATCGACGCGTCCGGGCTGCTGACCGCGGCCGAGCGCGCGCAGACGGACGTGCTCAACGGCATCGCCGCGATACCCGGCACGGACGAGTTCCTGTTGACCGGCAAGTACTGGCCGAGCTTGTTCCGAGTGAAATTCGTCGTGGCCGCCTGATCAATGAGCACGTCGACGGCCTGATGAGGCAAGATTGACTCGTGGGTCGCAAACGGAAGTGGACACCGGAACCGGGGGCCGGAAGGCCATGGGGACCGCCCCTGTCCGAACGCATCCACACCGAGACCCGGCGCGAGCACGCGCCGACCGCGGACGAGGCGCCCACCGGCGCCTTCCGGTCCACGGTCCCGCCGCGCTCCGCCACCCCGCCGCCGCCGCGCGGCGCGCGCCCGTATCCGCCGCCGCGTCCGCCGGAGCCGCCGCCCCGCCGCACGGAACCGTTGTACGAGCACTACAACACCGACGGCTATCCGAACGAGCAGCGGCCGCGAGCGGAGGAGACGCAGGCGAACCGCACGGAGGCCACCGCGGGTGCGATGCCGCGGATGCCGAAGAAGATCACCGTCACCCGGGTGGCCGCGATGCGCAGCCGGGAGCTCGGTGGCAAGGCGGTCGGTGCGTTCCAGCGCGCGACGAAAGCGGACGGCGCGGACAAGTCCGGGCTCACATCGCTGACGTACGCGGTGATGCTGAACTACGCGAGCGACGCGGCAATGGCCGTGGCGCTGGCGAACACGCTCTTCTTCGCGGCTACCAGTGGTGAGAGCCGCGGCCGGGTCGCGCTGTACCTGTTGATCACCATCGCCCCGTTCGCGCTCGTCGCCCCGGTGATCGGCCCTGCGCTGGACAAGATCCAGCGCGGCAGGCGGCTGGCGATGTGTGTGTCGTCGATCGGCCAGGGTCTGATGGCCGTGCTGATGGCGCTGCACTTCGACGACTGGGGGCTGTACCCGGCGGCGCTCGGGATGATGGTGCTGTCCAAGTCGTTCACCGTGCTCAAGTCGGCGATGACGCCGCGCGTGGTGCCGAAGGACATCACCCTGTCCAAGACCAACGCGCGGCTCACCGTGTTCGGGCTGGCCGCCGGCGGCGTGTTCGGCGCGGTCGCGAGCGGGGTGAACTCGCTGCTCGGCTCGCCGGGTGCGCTGTTCTTCACGGCGATGATCTGTATCGCGGCCGCGGTGCAGTCGATGCGAATCCCGGCCTGGGTCGAGGTGACCACCGGCGAGGTGCCGGCGTCGCTCAAGGCGCAGCCGGGCAGGCGCAAGCGGCAGCCGCTCGGCCGTGAAGTCGTGGTTTCCTTGTGGGGCAACGGTTCTGTCCGCGTGCTGACCGGGTTCCTGATGATGTTCGCGGCCTTCGCGGTGAAGGCGCACGCGGAGGACAACGGGCAGAGTCCGTTCACCCAGCTGTTGCTGCTGGGGTTGATCGGTGCCGCGGCCGGGATCGGCGGGTTCGTCGGCAACGCGCTCGGTTCGCGGTTGTCGTTCGGGCATCCGGTACAGGTGGTACTGAGCTGCGTCGCGGCAACGCTGGCGTCGACGGTGCTGGCCGCGCTGTTCGCGGGGATCGCCACGGCCACGATCGTCGGTCTGGTCGGGTCCACGGCGAGCGCGCTGGCGAAGATCAGTCTCGACGCGGCGATCCAGGCCGACCTGCCCGAGGAGTCCCGCGCGTCGGCGTTCGGCCGGTCGGAGACGGTGCTGCAGCTGGCCTGGTGTTTCGGCGGTGCGGTGGGTTTGCTGCTGCCGCCGACGTACTGGCTCGGGTTCATGATCGTCTCGCTGCTGATCGCACTCGGCGGAACGCAGACGCTGCTGGTGCACCGGGGTGGGTCGCTGCTGCCGTGGCTCGGCCGGAAGCGGCCCGACCGTCCGGCCCGCACGGTCGCCTAATACTGTTCGGGGTATGCGGCGTTCGCGGATCATGGGTCTTCTTGCTGCCGGGGCACTCGTCCTGACCGGCTGTTCAACCACTGTCGGCCCGCCCGAGGTCACGTTCTACGGTGACGGGCACACGGTGAACGCCAAGCCCGTGATCCACTGCGACGCGCTCGTCCAGAAGTGCGACAAGTACCCGGATGCCACGGCGACGCTGAACGTGCGCCCGGGGAAGCCGGTGCAGATCTCGGTGCCGTCCGAGGTCGGCGACACCCCCTGGCTGGTGAACGTCCAGTACGCCGACGCGAAGGGGAACCTGCAGATCAAGCAGCAGTACTTCTCGCCGAGCAGCCACCTGGCCTACACCGCGGCCACGGACAACCCGGCCGACCAGCTCGTGGTCGTGGAAGTGCAGCAACTGGGCGCGGCATACGCGGCGGACCAGTCGGGCAACCCCATCCTCGACGAGAACGGCAACCCGCAGCTGGTCGCGCGCGCCTACTGGTCACTGCAGATCCGGCCGTGAAACCTGGGGCGCGCGCCGGTTTACGGGTCCAGGTCGCGCGCCACCGCGCGCATGACCTCGGCGATGCGCTTGATGTTCTTGCGATCGGGGTAACGGCCGCGGCGCAGATCGGGCTGGACCTTCATTTCCAGCAGCTTGATCATGTCCTCGATCAGGCCGTGCAGCTCCTCGGCGGGCCGCCGCCGGGCCTCGGCCACCGAGGGCAGCGAATCGATCAGCCGGACCGAAAGCGCCTGCGGCCCGCGGCGCCCGTCGGCCACGCCGAACTCCAGCCGCTGCCCGGCCTTGAGTGCCTCCACCCCTTGGGGTAGCGCGGTCTTGCGGATGTAGACGTCCTCGCCGCCGTCCTGGGTGACGAAGCCGAATCCCTTCTCCGCGTCGTACCACTTGACCTTGCCGGTCGGCACTGCCCTCACCGTTCCTTCGCTTCTGCTTGGTCCATCCGCGTGCCCTGCACGACGAACGCGCCCCGGGGCGTACCCAGGACGCGTACCACTCAGCTTATCCCGCTATGCACCGTGGGGAGAAGTAGCTACACGTTCTAACCTTGAGGCATGGAAACTGCGACCAAACACCTTCCGCGCAAGTCCTGGCTGATGCGCGTGGGCATCGGAGTGTTCGCGCTCGGCGTACTCGCCGTACTGGTCGTGTTCGTCATGTTCGCCGCCGGACTGCGTGACCTGCCGGTGTGGCTCAGCGCGGCGGCCGGCGTGGCAACCCCGCTCGGGATCGCGCTCGGGCTCATCGCACTGGTGCGGGAGCATCGTAGGAGCTGAGCCAGCCCGGAAACTCTTCCAGGCTGTCAAAAACCACCTCGGCGCCGGCAGCCGCGAGTTCTTCGCGGCTGCACGGCCCGGTGGCCACGCCGATCGGCAACGCGCCCGCGGCGAGCGCCCCGCGCACATCCCCGAGGTGATCTCCGGCATACGCCACGGCTCCGTGCTCGCGAAGCGCGACAGCCTTGCCCGCGGCCCACAGTTCGCCGACGAGCACATCGACCTCGAACTCCAGCGCCTTCACGTGCAGCGCCGCGTTCGGCCGGTACTTTCCTGTCACCACAACGGTTCTGCCCCCGGCGCGGCGCACCGCTTCGAGCGCGGCGTGCGCGCCGGGCAGCGCGACCGTCTTCGGCACCACGATTTCCGGGTACAGCGCACGGAACCGCGCCACGAGTTCGGGGATGCGCTCGTCCGGGGCGCCGAAGTCGCGTAGCACCATGTCCAGCGGCGGGCCGAGGTTGCTCGCGAAATGTTCGCCGTCCAACGGCAGCCTGGCCTCTTCGCCGAGCGCGTTCATCACCGCGATCATCCCGGGTCTCGGGTCGATCAGCGTCATGTCCAGGTCGAAGCCAACGGTCATCCCCACGCCGACCACGGTAGCTCCTTTACAACTCCACTGGTCGGGTCAATCTTCTTGACATCTGAATTCAGTGTGTCAAGCTGAGTCCTGTGGCTGAGATCACTTCCTCCTTCGCGGAGCGCACCAAGGCGTCGCTGCGGGAAGCACTGCTCGACGCCGCGACGGGGCTGCTCGCGGTACACGGTCACGCCGGTCTGCGGATGGCCGACGTGGCGTCCGCGGCAGGCGTGAGCAGGCAGACTGTCTACAACGAGTTCGGGAACAAGACCGCATTGGTCCAGGCCGTCGCGCTACGGACGACGGCGGAGTTCCTGGAGGGCATCCGGACCCGGTTCGATTCCGCGCCGGATCTGCTCGCCGGGATCCACCGCGCGGTCGTCTTCACCATCGAACACGGGCGGGAGAACAAGCTGGTCGCCTCGGCGCTGGGCACCCAGGCCGGCGAAGACCTGCTGCCGTTGCTCACCACGCGCGGCGAACCGGTGCTCTCGGCAGCCATGGAGCTGGCCGTCGCGCACTACCGGGAGTTCCTGCCCGAGCTCGACGAGCCGACCGCGGTACTACTCGCCGAGACCGTCACCCGGCTGTCACTGAGCCATCTGGTGCTGCCGACCCATTCCGCGGCGGAAGCGGCCGACATGGTCTGCGCCGCGGTCGCCCCAGCCATCGCCCACCATTTGTCCACAATGGAGTGTGAGAAATGACCGATATGCTCGCGCCGCACCGCACCGGCTTCACCTCCTTGCGCCAGGGCGGCCTGAACTGGGATTCCTTCCCGCTGCGGCTGTTCACCAAGGGGAACCGCAAGTTCTGGAACCCGGCCGACATCGACTTCAGCCAGGACGGGGCCGACTGGGCCACCCTGACCGACGACGAACGCCGCTCGGCCACCTACCTGTGCGCCCAGTTCATCGCCGGTGAAGAGGCGGTGACGCAGGACATCCAGCCGTTCATGAAGGCGATGGCCGCCGAGGGCCGCTTCGGGGACGAGATGTACCTGACGCAGTTCGCCTTCGAGGAGGCCAAGCACACCGAGGTCTTCCGCCGCTGGATGGACGCGGTCGGGCTGACCGAGGACCTCACGTCCTACGTGTCGGAGAATCCCAGCTACCGCAAGCTTTTCTACGAGGAGCTGCCCGAGTCGCTCGGCGTGCTGACCACCGATCCGAGCCCGCTGAACCAGATCCGCGCGAGCGTCACCTACAACCACGTGATCGAGGGCAGCCTCGCGCTCACCGGGTACTACGCGTGGCAGAAGGTGTGCACCAAACGCGGCATCCTGCCCGGGATGCAGCAGCTGGTGAAACACATCGGTGACGACGAGCGCCGGCACATGGCGTGGGGCACGTTCACCTGCCGCCGCCACATCGCCGCCGATGATTCGCTGTGGGAGGCGGTGCAGCAGCGGATGAACGAACTGCTGCCGCACGCGCTGGGCATGATCCAGTGGGTCAACGAGCAGTTCGAGGAACCCCGGCCGTTCGACAACGACCCGCAGGAGTTCATCGAGTACGCGGCCGATCGCGCGCAGCGGCGCCTCGGCGCGATCGAGTCCGCGCGCGGGGTGCCGGTGCAGCAGATCGACCTCGACTACTCGCCCGAGCGCCTGGAAGACACGTTCGGCGAAGAAGACGCGAAAGCCTTCGCGGAGGTCATCGCCAACGGCTGAGCGCTCGCCCTGGCCCACTCGTGGGCCAGGGCGGCGTCACGCGTGCTTGGCCGCGGCCGCCTTTTCCAAGCCCAGCAAGGAAACGGCCTGCTGGCGCATCTCCACCTTGCGGACCTTGCCGGTGACGGTCATCGGGAATTCCTCGACGATGTGCACGTAACGGGGAATCTTGTAGTGGGCGAGCTTCCCGGCGCAGAACTCGCGCAGGCTCTCCACCGTCAGCGGGCTGGTGCCTTCGCGCATCCGCACCCACGCCATCAGCTCCTCGCCGTAGCGCTCGTCGGGAACTCCGATCACCTGTGCGTCGAGAATGTCGGGGTGGGTGTAGAGGAACTCCTCGATCTCCCGTGGATAGACGTTCTCCCCGCCGCGGATCACCATGTCCTTGATCCGGCCGGTGATGTTCACGTACCCGTCGTCGTCCATCACGGCCAGGTCACCGGTGTGCATCCAGCGGGCCCGGTCGATCGCTTCGGCGGTCTTGTCCGGCTGCTCCCAGTAGCCGAGCATCACCGAATACCCACGCGTGCACAGCTCGCCCGGCTCGCCGCGCGGCACGGTCAGCCCCGTTTCCGGGTCGACGACCTTGACCTCCAGATGCGGGCCGACCCGGCCCACCGTGGACACCCGCCGCTCGATCGAGTCGTCCGCCCTGGTCTGCGTGGATACCGGCGAGGTTTCGGTCATGCCATAGCAGATCGACACCTCCGCCATTCCCATCCGCTCGATGACCTGCTTCATCACCTCGACCGGGCAGGGCGACCCGGCCATGATCCCGGTCCGCAGCGAGGAGAGGTCGAACGTCTCGAACTCCGGGTGTGACAGCTCCGCGATGAACATCGTCGGCACGCCGTACAGCGACGTGCACCGCTCGCTCGCCACCGCGGAAAGCGTTGCCTCTGCGTCGAATCCCGGCGCGGGGATCACCATGCAGGCCCCGTGGCTGGTGGCGGCCAGGTTCCCCATCACCATCCCGAAGCAGTGGTACTTCGGGCTACTCCGTACACGCGGTACGATCGGGTCATGGTCGACTATGAACCGCCGTACGTCTACGGGACCAGTGAGGAACTGGTCCGGGAGCTTACAGCCGCCGCCGAAGGCTGGGCGCACTACGGCAAGCCGGTGCTCGCGGACGAGGCACGCCTCGGCGCCCAAGAGATCGGAAACGGCGAGCCACGCGCCTGGGTGGGATTCCAAGAGTACGTCGTGACAGAGCCCAAGATCACCGGTAAGCTGCCCTGATCCGCCCGGCAACGGGCCGGGCCTGAACAATTGGAAAAGATCATGACCCAAGCGGACAACGCGCGAGCGTTGAGAATGTCGCTTGACTCTCAGCCCGTTGTGGCTTCGGGGGCAAGCGAGCAAGAACACCCCCGGACCCGGCGGGCTGAGTCATGAGCGCGCCAGTGCTCGTAATCGCCCGGCCTCTCCCGGGCGTCGTCGGTGAAACCCGGCGAGTAGCTCACCTGTTCCCGGAAGTGGACCAGGCCACGGGGAATCTCACCGCGCTGTGTGCAGCTCGGTTCTACTGGGCCGACCTGGAGGTCCTCGACGGTGCAAGCGGGATGCCGTGTGAGGAGTGCTTGATGCGGTCGCCGGGTCCTAGCCCGGCGCTGCGGTGAGCTGGAACATCGACCACAACGGCGACATCACGCCGCTCGACGACGGACCAAGGGTGCCGTGGTGGTTGGCGACAGACACGGACTATGACGAGGAGATGCCGGATGAGGAATCGAGAGATCACGTAGGAGACTGAGCCCCGTTGGCACAGCCCCGGTCGCCGGACAGTCGTGGCCGGGGCTTTCTCTTGCCCCGAAACGCAAAAAAGGCCCCCTGCCACCAGCCCGAAGGCCAGCGACAGGGGGCGAGTTTGTCTCGTGTCAGTTACGTAGAAAGCCGATGGCGGTGAAGATTCCTTGCCACACGGCTACGCCGATCATGACGGCTGCGACCGCCATCCACACCGTGGCCCAGATCGCGATGAACGCGACGACGAACGGCCCGGCGATGAGCCAGAACGCCAGTTTCGTCAGCGCACCGGCAGTCCTCGAAGGACCGAGCCGGTGTGTGTAGGTGAACGGCCCCGGCAGGGGCACGTGGAAGTTCATGGGCAATGCAGACTCCTCCTCTCGTCTGTGTATCGCTCAGAAATCCCCAGGCGCTACCTGGAGACAGGTAAGACCCAACGACCGCCACATCGCGACGACGCGGTCCCGATCGTCGAAGACGGCCCGGACGAAGTACCGGTCCCGGATCTCGCGGTCGAAGATCTCCTTCTTCACCACCGGGTCCGGACGGCCATCGCCGTCCTCTCGCATGAACAGCTCGAATCGCCCGCCCGAGATGTTCTTCTGAATCCACCGCTCGGTGGCTCGGCGGGCCACCTCGTTCCGGGCGGAGACGAATACGATCCGGAGCCCCGCGTTGCGGAGCGCCCGAACGATCATGATCACCTCCTGCTTCGGGGCGTCCCCGCTTACCCGGGTCATGTCGTACGGCGAGCGCCGCCCCTCGTGGTCGGCCACCGTGCCGTCGATGTCCACGACGACGGCCCACGGGAGCTTCGGGTTGCCTTCGTACCGGTCGACCTCCACGGGCTCCTCAGCGGGCAGCTCGGGCAGCGAGAGCGGGTACTTCTGTCCAGCGATGAACCGCTTGTGTAGGTCCCGGATCTTGTCTTCGCCTACGCTCCGGATCCGCGTGACGTCGCGCCCGATGCACTTCGACAGCGGCACGTCCGTGAGGTCGTAGACGTGCCACTCCGCGCCCGCCCGCTGGGCGAGCTGGATCAGCCGCTTCACGTACCGGCGCCGGAGGTTCATGTCGTCCACGAAGACGTGGTCACCCACCGAAAGCGCGTGCAGAATCAGGTTCGTCTGAAGCGTCGTGATCTGCTCCTCGATCACCCGCTCCCCGGGGTTGTTCTCCGTGCCGTACAGAGCGCGGAAGTGGTCGCGCCCGGCGAGCACGCCGCCGTACTGCTCCTGCATGGCCTTGGCCGCCGTGGTCTTGCCGGAGCCCGGCAGGCCCCGGTAGATGTGCAAAGTTCCGGGCATCAGCCCTCCCTGAGAATCTCGCCGAGCGACAGCACGACGGGCTCCCAGCCCGTCCATCCACCGTCGCGGACCCGTATGACGTCGAAGTGGTGCGGGTCGTCCTGCCTGCGGAGCCAGGTGGCCAGTTCGTGCTTGACAGTGAAGGCGGCGCTCATCTCCCCCTTCAGCCAGTTCCAGGCGATGTAGATGTACGTGCTCCGAGCCATCAGCCCTCCTCGGTGAAGTGTTTGTGGACGAGGTCCTGCGGGAAGGGGATGCGGATCACCAGCTTTTCCGGCTGGCTGGGGTAGACGGACTCGGCGACGTCCGGCCACTCCAGCTCGAAGTACACGCCTAGGTCGGTTTTGAGCGAGACCATCTGCTCCCGACCGCCCGTACGGGCGGCGATGGATACGTAGGTCGGTTCGTGCTCGATGGGGTATGGCATCAGCTCTCGCCCTCCTCGCCCTCGTTCGTGAACAGAACCTCGTTGATGTCGCACATGCAGCCACAGCACTCACAGCAGCCGCAGTCGTACCAGTCCTTGTACTCGTCGTAGTCCTCTTCGGACTCGAACTCGGGTTCGTCCATCAGCTCTCCAAAAGTTCTCGACGGACGTCCCTTAGCCAGGACTCCGCTGCGCCGTAGTCGGGCTCGTCGGGTAACGCCGACTCCTGGGAATCCATTGCTGCGGCGGAAATCGCAATCATCGACTCCGCGAGTTCCAGCCCGCGTTCCTTGTTCTCAGCCACAGTCCGGCCGAACCGCCGGAAATGCTCGGGGTCGTACAGGCGAACCTCCAGCTCGCCCGTGAAGTAGAGCATCCGTCCGCAGTAGACCAATCGGGCCAGGTGCCGCGCGTGTTTCTCCGTACGCCCAGCGGTGTCCGAGGAGAACGAAGTCCCTCGATCACGTAGGCGCTTGAACTGCTGGGTGGCATAACCGAGGTATGCGTCCCGCACACGGCGGGCGCTCAGCAGACTTTTCCGGATGCCGATCAGCTTGAGGCCCAACGGGTGGATCTCCCGATAGCAGTCGGAGGGCAGCCACAGCAGCTCGCTAACGGTCGGGTTGCACGACAGGGCGAGGCCCACGAACTTCCCGGCCTCGTGGACCGTGACGTCCGGGTCCGTGCGGGAGCGCGTGGCGCGCTTCCCGGTCGGCGGGTTGAGGCCGTGGAACTCCTCGGTCGGCGCCGCCGCCACGGCGAGCACATCCACATCCGAGTCCGGCCCGGCGAGGCCGTAGGCTTGAGAGCCCACGACCCCGCTCAGGAGCGTCGTCCAGTCGCTCACGGGCGTCTCCGATCGATGGCCTCTGCCCACGCGACGGCTACGGCTGCCACCTGGATCAGTTCCGCCCGGAGCTTGTCCGGATCGGACTCTGCCAGGGCCTCGTTGAACTCCTCAGCGAGGACGTCCCGCCACGTTCCGTTGCCGTACCGGAAGTTCTCATCGCAGGCCGCGCGGGCGGCGTCAGCCGCATCCTCGTCGCCCCAGAGCCCCGTGCCGTCCCGGTGGTTCTGCTCCCCGAACTTCTCGTCCTGCCGGAGGCGTTCCAGCAAGACTTCCCGGACTACCTTCATGCTGGCCCAGTTGCTCACTTGTCCCCCTTCGGCTTGATGAACTTCCAGATGACTTCGTTGGCGCGATGGTGATTGCCGTCGAGCCAGGCGAACAGACACGCCTTGAGCCACGCAGGCTTGTCCTTAATGGACAATGCGAATGCCTTCCGGTCGTCGACCACGTCCGCCACCTCCAGCGCGGCGAAGGTGGCCTCGACCTCTGTGTTCAGCCGAATGAACTCCTCGACCAGACGCGTGGAGGTCTTCTGCACCCACGCGTGGAACTCGTCCGGGAGCCGATGCAGCAAGTCCTCGTACGCGCCTCCGAGCTTGAGCGCTTCCCAGACCACGACCTCGTTGAGACCGGTCACGATCTTGTGCAGCGCCACGTAGTCGTCCTGCTTGATCTTGACCCGCTCATCGGTGTCGAGGAAGTGGACGACCAGGCCCTCCGCGTTCGGACGCGGGGGCGCCACCAGGGCGTCCCGGAAGCGCTTGTACGGTGCGATCTGGACGATGGGTCCCGGCCAACGGAAGTGGTTGCCGTACGCCGAATCGCGGACCGGGGTGAAGCTCAGCCCGGACTCGATGTCCACGACTCCGATCAGAACCAAGTCGTTCGTGTCGCCGTAGTTGACCACGATCCGGTTCTCCGGGTAGATGATCTCGAAGAGGTACGTCTTGCCGGGCAACGGTTCGAAGCCCGAGTACCGCGTCCGGAGGACGTCCGTCGCATGTAGAGCCTGCTCGCTCGTGAACGATCCGCGCGTGGCGATGGCGAGCTGTCCGTCCGGCGCCATGTACGAGATCCCGAGGGAGCCGTCGAGTTGGTCCGTCACGACGACCATTTCGTCTTCGGACCAACGTCTAAATGCCTTCGGCTCCTGGCCGTAGTTGAAGAACTTCGGGAACGGCCGGGCGACGATGTCCCCAGTCTCCGAGTCGAAGATCAAGCCCCGACATGTCTTCGTGGCCCGGTTCCAGACGTTGTTCACCTGAGCCTTGTCGGTGTAGTTCAGGATCGTCAGCTCGGGGCGCTCCGGGTGGAACTGCTGACGGACCAGCTTCCCGTCGAGCGCGTCTCGCAGTTCGTGCGGCGGGATTAGGCTATCGATCTTCAACGGGTCTCCTCTTCCGTTGTGCGGGCATGAAAAAGGCCCCGCCCCCGAAGGGGCAGGGCCGTTGGTCGAGCGGGTGTGTCAGTCGTCCTCGTTGAGCTTCGCCAGCACGGCGAGCCCGATGAACCACGCCGGGATGGTGACCAGCCACCACGACCAGTCGATGACGCCGACCAGTTTCAGGATCAGGAACACGACGAATGTGGCTTCTGCCATCAGTTGTTTTCCTCTCGTTTCACGAATGGGCCGCCGACGTAGGACTCCAGGTCCTCCGGCGGCCAGTTCTCCAGCCGGTACGGCCGGTCGTAGCCGGTCAGGCCCGGCACGTCTTCCTCGTCACCGATCAACGTCATGCCCACCACCTGATGTCGTTGTCACCCGGATACTTCGGGGCTCTGCCGGTCTTCTTCCACCTGTCGAGCGCTTCGCCTACCGCCAGGAGCGCGTCGTGGATCTCGCGGTCTTCCGCGTCCAGCGCGTCGGGGTCCTTCACGTACTTCAGGGCATTGAGCGCCCGGGAGTGCACGGTGCGGACCTCGGTGAGCCACCGCGAGCCGCGCTTGCCCACGGGCAGCGCGTCCTCCCACTCCATGTACGCGATCTTCTTCTCGGCCATCTCGCGGGAGGCGAACGTGCCCCACGAGTGGTCAACCTCGTCGAGGATCTGGAACGGGTAGCGCTCGTGGTGGTCCCGGTACACCTCATGCGGACCGTCGTACGGCTTGGTCGGCTCCACCCGGTACGTCTTCTGCTTGGTCACCAGCGACCCCCCAGCCTGCCGTCCACGAACTCAGCGGCGATGATGTTGAACAGGACGGCGGCGGCGTGGTCCTCGTCCGCCTCGTCGTTGAACCACTGCATGAAGTGCCGGAAGGCGCTCGACTTCGCGCGGTCGTAGGCCGCTTCGTCGGCGAACTTCTCCCAGTTCCGATCCTCGTACTTCTCGGCGCCCCGGCCCATCAGTGCCGCTAGTCGGGTCAGCATCTGCTCCCGGTACGGAATGCCCTTCGGGAGCATGAGGTCGAAGCGAGGCTTGCCCGCTTCGCTGTCCCTCTGTCCCCCACCCTCGAAGTAGGTGCGCTGTCCACTGTCCTTTGTGGTCCATTCGGCCACGGTTTCCCCGTCCTCCTTGAAGATGTCGAGTGGGTTCAGGATCTCGGTCACTCAGTTGATCCCGAGGTCCGACAGCTTCAGGGCAATGTCGTGGATCGCCGACTCCAGATCGGAGAGCGGGACCTCCTGAAGGAGGTCGACCTCCTTCGAGATCTCGCTAACGTCGTACCGGAGGTCCTTCAGCTCCCTCTCCCGGTCCCGTACCGCGTCGTCCAGACCGTCCACAGTGGTCTCCAGTTCGGCCACAGTGGACTCCAGCTCCGCGACCTCGTTGCTCAGCTTGGACATGTGTTCTCCTCTCTCAGTGGATTGCCTCAAACCAGGACTCACCCGGCGGCCCGGCGTCCGCCGGGAACTCCATGCGCTGCCCGCGCCCGTGCTTCGGCTCGTAGGCCGACCACATCAGCTTCAGGACGTAGTCCCGACAGGCCTCCCAGTTCTTCCGGGGGATCGACAGAACCAGCGCGTCATGGATCTGGGCCTTGACGCGTCGGAGGATGTGCAGCGGCATCCGGAGCAGGACGTCGCAGACGATCTCTCGGGTAGTGGACTGGCCGATTAGGGCCGGTGCCTGGGTGAACTCGCGGCCCTTCTCGATCGGCATCACGCGGCCCCAGTCGTTGACCACGTAGCCGTGCCGCCGGGCGAACTTCCGGATCTCGTTCTGCCACTGGACAAGCACCCGGTATTCCTTGTTCATACCGGCGCAGAACTCTTCGGCGACCTCCAGCGGGAGTCCCGCCTGTGCAGCCAGGGCTTTGGGCTGGCCACCGTACGACCACCCATGCCCCATCGGCTTGGCCTTCTGCCGATACTCGTGCGTCACCGGATCGTGCTTGTCTGTGCCAACCACGTCCTTTCCCCACGCGGCCCAGGCGTTGATGAGGTGGCCATCGGCCCCGGGCTTGAACCGCTCGGTGTACCGCCGGTCTCCGGACTCGGCCGCGACCGCGCGAGCGTCCGCATTGGACAGGTCGAACTCCATCAGGACGTCGTCCTCGGAGTCCGGCAGGAAGTAGTCCTTCTCCACGGCCCCTGGGCCGTTATTGGTCCAGACCGTCAGGCCCGGCTTGGTGGTGGACCACCGGCCGGACCGCTGGAGCATGGTGATCTCCGGGTGCACCCGGCCGTCCGAGTGGCACGAGTCGAGCGCGAGCTGTGCCAGCGAGCGCTGACCCTTCAGCTCTGCCAAGGCCGAACCGAGGTCTTCCGCTGTGGTGCCCTTGGTCAAGGCCTTCAGCGTGTCCCCGCTCAGGCTGAGCCCGAACGCGGGCGGGAGTGGGTTAGCTTCCAGCTCCTCGACTTCGAGGCGGGCCTTCTCGACCCAACGGAGTCGAGCGTCGACGGAGCGCTTCGGCAGGTCCCCGCTGTGCGCCTCCTCCCACCAATCCCGTGCGTCGGCCTTGAGTCGCTCGATCTTCGCTCGGGTTGCTTTGAGGTATTCCTTCTCCTTGTCGGCTACCGGCGTGCTCGGCCAGTCAACGGTGTCCGGCGTGATCCCGTGGTCCGCAAGGGCCGCCAGGATGGCGACCTTGCCCTCGTTGGTGTCCCAGGGCGATGGGCCTTCGGACGGAAGGCCGTAGTGCTCCTGGAGATCCTTCAGGATCGCCTCGCGCCGCTCGGCCAGCGAGTCGACGCGGGCCTGTGCTTTCTCCCGGTTCAGCACCCAGCCGTTCGAGGAGATGACCGCCTTACGGGCCTCAATCTCCTGCTCCCGCAACGCATACTCGTTGAGCGGGCCTTTCTTCAGCAACGCCTTCGCGACCGCCTCGGACGCCAGGACGTCGTGCCGGAGATAGTGGACGTACCGCTCATCGTCGACCGGAATCCTGCCGTAGCCGTCGACTTCCCGGGCCTTACCCTTCAGCTCCGGGTCACCGAACTCGCGGGCCAACTCCGCGAGGTCCATCGACTTGCCCTGCACCCCGAGCTGGTACGCCTGCTCGTCGAGCGAGAACCACTTCTTCGCCTTGTCCGGCTTGTCGGCCAGCGCGGGCTTGCCGAATCGGTTGATGTAGGTGTACGGCGCCGGGTTCACCAGCGCCGCATGGGTCCACGTGTCGTAGACCCGCTTCTGCATGGCTAGCTCGACCGGCTCGTTCGAGTCGATCCCGAACACCGCGCGGAGGTCGAAGTCGTGGATGTTGTGGCCGATGATCCAACGAGCCTCACGGATGTACTCGCGGATCTCTTCGAGATCTGTGGTGATCTCCGTCCGACCCTTGGTCCAGTCCGCCCAGCGGTAACCGATGAGGCGGACGAACTTCTCCGGGGCCATTGTTTCGAGGAGGCCCCGCTCGTGTGTCTCGATGTCGAAGATCAGCGTCCGACCCACCGGGCAACCCCCTACTTCCAGTAGATGCCCCGGACGATCCGCGAGACCGTGGCCGGGTTGATGTCGAAGGCCTCAGCGAGCGCCTTCTGTGTCCACTCGCCGGTCGCGTGCAACTCCCGGATGCGACCCGCCTCGCGCTGGGTGAGTCGCTTCTGGTTGGTGCGCCCCGCGTTCACCACGGGTGCCGACTCGTCCAGGGCCAGCAGCCCGTCCGCGATGTCCTTGAGCGCAGCCTGAATGACCAGGCCCGCGTTGAGGATCTTCTGCTGTGCGCTCATTCGGTGATCTCCTCGACGTCGTAGTAGAGAACGTTGGCTCGGGTGACTACGGACCACTCGCCGGGTCCTGTGTGGACAGTGAAGCTCGCCAGACCCTCTTCCAGCGTCACGTTTTCCTGGGACAGGACGGTCCCGTTCTTGAAGTAGATCGTCAGCGTGACCATCCGGGCTCCTTTGTCAGCGCCAGGAACAGAGCGGCGTAGAGGTTCCGCGCCGCCGTGTCGGTCAGGTGGACGGTCTGTGTCGTGGGGTGCTTCGCGCTATTCGCGTAGCCCAGCCGGAGCGTGACCGTGTCGGCCCCGTCCGATGACCGGGTGGCCTCGGCTTCGACGTCCGTGTGGATCACGGAGCGCTCGGTGCGGCGTGTCATGTGTCTCCTCTCAGTGCGGCGCCAAGGGGCGGAGCCGAAGCCCCGCCCCGGTGGCACCGGTAAAAAGACGTGCCTGTGAATGGACTACCGGCCGCGACGCGGGAACACCGGGTCGCACTGCTCGTCCTTACGGTCCCGAGGCAGCGGGCAGAAGAACCCGCCCCAGGACTTCTTCTTCTGCTCGTTGTAGCCGGTGCGCCAGATCATGTCGCCGTGGTCGCAGTACTCCTGCTCCACGCCCCTGGGCGGGCCGTCCGCAGCCTCCGGCTTCCCGGCCGGACGCTCGTTGCGCTGCTGACTGGAACCGCCGCCCCGCTGCTGCTGTCCGCCGCGCGACTGCTGGCCGCCGGAGCGCTGTCCGCCGGACGCGTCGTCCTTGCCCGCGAACGTGGCGCCGATGCGCTTGATCCTGGTCAGCAGAGCCGCCAGGCGCTTGCCGTCCGAGAGCGTCTCCTCCAGGTCGGTGAGATCCTTGGCGTGGACCACCAGCCACGGAGCTTCAAAGCCGGAGCCACCCTTGAAGGTGGCCACGAGCTTGCCCTCGCCGCCCGCGTTGATCGTGATCGGCTGACCGGCCCCCTGAGCCGGTGCCGGGGCAGACGCCTCGTCGTCCCACGGACCACGGCTGCTACCGCGCTGGCGCTCGCTCGGAGCGCGGCCCTGCTGCGCCTCGTCCGGGGCGTCGTCAGCGAACGGGTCGTAGTTGTCGTTGCTCACTTAGTTACCTCTCTGTTGTGTGCAATGTGGACTGACCAGTGGTCAGCCCTCGTACAGGGCCTGCTGATACTCGTAGTCGTCGAGGTCCTCGGGGTCGTACATCGCTATCCCTCCATGTACTCGGGGTTCAGCGCCCGCTTGGCGCTGCCGTTACCGGCGTAGTCGTCCCGGGAGATCTGCCGGGCCTGGTCGTTGCTGATGACTGCGCGGGAGCCCGGCCCCTGGTCGTAGCCGCGACGACGAGCCGCGTTGATCTGGTTCATGCAGTCCGTCAGTGAGTCGACCGCGCGGGAGAGCGCCATCTTCTCGGTCACGGTCTCTTCCAGGACGTACCGCTTCCAGATCAGCTCGGCGTACCGAGGGTTCTTGTCCCGGAGCAGGGCCGTGGCCTCGTCGAGGTCGAGCCGTTCGGTGTAGGTCCGCTCGCGCTGCTCGTGGAGCGTGCCGCGCCCCAGGATCTCCCGGACATCCCTTGTGCTGTAGAGGAAGTTGCCCGTGAAGTGGTCGTAATCGACCCTCTCCTGGACCGCGAGCTGTGTACCGATCCGGTAGAGCGTCTCCCGACGCGCCGCCGGGTCGAACTCTGCCAGCCGCTTCACCGTTCGCTTATCCAGCAGGTGCAGCGTGATCTCCTGCTCGATGTCCTCGACAGTGGTCACCGCTCCCCATTCCCGTCCGACACGCGTCGCCGCGCGCTGAATGTCATGGAGAATCTCGGCGAGCGCCTCGTCCTGTTCGGTGTTCAATGCGCCCTCCCAAAGTGGCACGAGTAAAGGATCAGACCTCGTAGATCTCGCCGTCGACTTCGAACTTGCGACTCAGAATCGGAACGTTCTTCACGTGCACCCCGCGACCGTCCACAGTGGCCACGGCGAAACCCATTTGCCAGTTGGCCGTACCCTCCTTGAGGTACTGTTTGCTGGCGAGCTTCGGGTCCATGAGGTGACCCACCTCGACCCCGGTCAGGGTCCTGCCGTCGCCGTCGAAGCCCCGGGTCTCGTGCAAGATCCCCTGCCGGTGCGTGTGGCCCATGATGACCGACTTGTCGAACTTGACCGCCGCCCGGAGCGCGGTGTTGCCCGCGATCCGGTTGAGCGAGATCCCGCCCTTGTGGCCGTGAGTCATGATCCAGCCAGGCGCGAACCGGTAGAACGTCGGCAGGCGCTCGACGCCGAAGCCGTCGAAGTCGCACAGCACATCGAAGTGGTACGACCGGCGCGGGTCCCGAGCCAGTGCCGGTGCGTACTTCTCCGCATAGACACGAGGTCGCTCGTCGTGGTTGCCCTCGAAGACCTTGACCGGGCCGTCGTACACGGACCTCAAGGGCTCCAAGAACAGCCGCTTGGCGTCGTCTGAGTCCTCGAAGACAGACCCCTCGAACTCGCCGCGCGAGTCCTTGTTCCAGCGGGACGGCTGGGGGTAGTCGACGAGGTCACCGATCTGTACCACCTCGTCCGGCTGGTAGTCGCCGACGAAACGGAGCACCGCCTTCAGCGCTTTCCGGTGGTGGTACGGGATCTGTGTATCCGAGATGATGACGATTCGCTTACTCATTCAGGGCCTTTCACTTTCCGAGCCTCCCGAGGAAGGCTTTCTTCCCGTGTTTAAGCACGGTGCTGTTGACGTCCTCTCCCTTTGGCATGGGGACGATTTTGGCGTTCGGAAGTTTCTTCGCCACGCTGGTGGCGAATCGCATTCCGGGGTCGTCCCCGTCTGCGAAGATGTACACCGTTTCGTAGCCCCGGAAAGGCTCGGTGAAATGGTCCTTCCACGACTCGACTCCGGGAACTCCTACCGTGGGAATGCCGCACGCGGACGCGGTTAGCGCGTCTAGCTCGCCTTCGGACATGCCTATTTCGTCGTCCTCGGTAATCAGCGCGAGGGTGTTGTAGAGCCTCGGCCGGTCGGCCGGGAGGCTCATGTATTTGCCATGATTTTGGTGCTCGCACCCCTCCCGAATGCAGCGGAACCGGATCGACACGACGCTCCACTGGCCGTCGTTGTCGCGGCGCAGATAGGGGATGGCCAGCATCCCCCGGTACATCTCGTGCCCGGTCAGCGGCTCATCGACGTAGCCAAGGCGGAACCGGTTTACCTCCTTGGCCACGCTCGCTCCCATCAGACCGCGCTTGGCCAAATACTCGGCGGCCGGGCTTTCTGGCAGGCTTTCGTGGTACCGGCTTGTAGCTTCCACCAGAAATTGCTTCTGCGCGGCTGATAGCCTCGCCATACTCGCATCCCTCCTTTCTCATGATGATGCTGACTACGTTTCCCTTGAATCCGCACGCCTGACACTTGATTGCGTTGTGCTCGAACGAAACCGAGGCCGAAGGCCGGTCTTCGCTGTGGCTCGGACACAGGCACTTATTCCACTCCCGAACGTCCTCGGGCGGGTCCCAGCCGGGGAAGTATTCGAGCAGAACTTTCGTGATCGGCGCATCGAATGGATTCGCCATGTGATCGCCTCAATCTGGCACGAGTAAAAAAATCAGGCCGCGATTCGGTCCGGGTGGACGAAGTGACCCCCGTCCGGGTAGATGACGTCCCACGCGGGTGGATGCCGCAGGTACGCGGCCCCGCGCAGGAACGCCTCGATGTCGTCTCGCAGATGCCCGAGCACGTCCCGGTTGCACGACTTGCAGCACAGCCCCCGGACGCACCGGCCACAGCCCGGAAGCTCTGGGCAGCACGCGTGATCGTGGTCGACGGCCAGCCGCTTGGCTCGACCGGTCGCCCGCTGGCAGATGGCGCAGCGCCCGCCCTGGTGGTCGTACAGCGCCCAGTACTGCTCGCCGGTGATGCCGTACGTCTTCATCACGTACGCGGCGTGCTGACGGTCCTTTGAGGACCGTCGCCGGGCCTTCGAGTGCGTGTAGCACCGTGGGCTTCTCGGCCCGCCGTAGGGCTTACCGCTCCGGTTGACCACCGGCCGGTAGTTCGTTACCCCATCGGCGATACAGTCGATGCAGACCGGCCCGGCTGGTCGAGTCACCCCCAGGTCACCTCCCGCTGCGACGGTCGGGGATTCCAGGCCGCTGCGATCTCGAACCCGCTGTCCCCGATGAAGCCCTTCAGATGCTCCCAGGACAGCCGCTCGGGCTTCTCCGTGCCGGTCAGGTACCAAAACCCGTTTGGGGCGTGAATCGCGGCGTACGTGTAGCTCGTGCGGCAGTGCGCGAACCGGCGGTTGAACCGAATCACGTGGTCGACTCCGGGCTCGGGCCCGAATCGCTCATCACGGCGGTCCAGTTCTCGAAGTTCCTGCCGGGCCTCCAGGATGGCCTCCTGAGCCTTGCGGATTTTCTCCTGTGCCTTCTCTCGTGCGGTGGCCACGCTATCTCCTCTCGTTGTGGCACGGGTAAAAATACGGACGCGCTTAGAGCGTCACGAAGAACACGATAGCGAGGGCGAAATTCACCGCGCACATGATCGTCGGAAACGGATGGCTGTCCCTGGCCGCTGCGCGCAGCCACAGGAATCCCCCGATCAGGAACATGATCCCAACCAGCATTGCTATCTCCTCAATCGCCCAGGAATGGGTCGTCCTCGTCCGGGTCGAAGTCCGACCCCGGCTCGTCGTGCTCAACCACTGGCGGGCGCCACGCGGCGCCGTGGGCGGGATCGGACAGCGACATCTTGTCGCCGTCGAACTCCAGCTCCGCGTAGGTGTTGCCCGAAGGATCGTTCTTGCCACCACGGTTCTTGACCGGCGAGACACCGATCAGCCCCGGCCCCGGCCGGAACATGGTCAGGACCATCTCCGGCACGCGGGTGATCTGGCCCTTGACGCCCGACATCGGGATCGGCTTGTCACCGTCGTTGTACGGCCCGGTCACGTGGTGGAGACCCGCCACGCACGACTGGGTTTCACGGCCCATCGTGTGTAGGTAGTCGAGCAACCCTTCGAGACCGGCGAACGGGTCTCCGTCCTCTTCGGACATACCGCTCCGGATGTTCGTGATGTTGTCGACGATCACCAGATCCGGATAGCTGCCGTACACCTCGTCGTACGCCTCGACCGAGGTCTCCACATCGCCCAGCGTCGGGGACGCCAGGTAGTTGAACCTCACCGGCAGACCGGCCAGGGCCTCCTCGGCCGGACCAAGCTGGTCTTTCAGCACGGCGTCCTGTGCCGCCCTGAAGTTCCAGCCGGTGACCATCGCGACGGCCCGCGAGAGCTGGGTGTACGCGTCAGAGTCCGCCGACAGGTACAGCGTCGGCACAGCGGCCTTCAATGCGTACGCCAGGGTCAGCGCCGACTTGCCGGTACCGGCGCCCGCGCTGATGAGCGCGAGCTGACCACGGCGAAAGATGATCTCCTTCTCCTCGAAGGATTTCCAGACGATCGGCAAGGCCTCTCCGGCCTCGCCCCTCACACGCCTGGACTGAAGCAGCGAGTACAGGTCACTCCTCCCTTCCCTTGAGTTCCCACCAGACCGCGAACGCGACGACGAACGCGGCCATCAGGACGAAGATCACTTCGTCCGCCCGCCCCGGCCCCGCAGAGCCATCATGAGCAGCGCCACGACGGTGGCCGGTATGCTCAGGGTCTTGAGACAGCCGCCCTGGGTCGGAACGGTGGAGGTAGAAGGCATGGGTGTTCTCCCTTCGTGGGTGTTCGATTTCTCGCTCCGCGCGGTCGGCGGGGCGCTCTCGTTCATGTGGTTGGTGGGCTTGAACCTGCGCGAGCGCGCGGCTATCGAAGCCTTTTGACGTTGGCGGCGGTCCGGTTCGGCGGGTCGCCCGCGTTTCCCTCGATCACGTAATACTCGTCGAGGTACTCATCGAACCGGCGTAAGCTTTCGTTCTCGTTGAGCACCTCGGCGACTTCGGCATCCGTCAGGACGGCCACGACGCGCCGGAGTTGGGCCGTGGTGTTCTCGTACGTATACGCCGCGTGCGGAGTCCAGGGACCCTCGTAGATCTTCCACCACTTCGGTGTGCGGGAGTCGTACTTGACCTCGATGCGGTACTCACGCTCCGGATTGGCTCGGTTAAATAACATGCGGCTCCTCGATCACTTGCAGGGTCACGGACAGGACCGGAACCACGCGGTATCCGGCCAGGATCAGGGATTCACCGCGCCAGCGGCTACGTCCGATGTACTCGCCGGTCAGCTCCCTCATCGCGATCGTGCCGCGCGCCACGACCCGCGAGCCGGGCTTCGGGAAGTGGACCAGGTTGCGCGGCCAAGTCTCCAACTCGCCGGTCGCGATCTCCCGGACCTTGAACTGGCGGTCGTGGGTCACCTCGACGATCTCCCCGGTACGTCGACCCCACCAGTGGACAACGACGTCACCGACCTCGGGCTCGCGCTCCCGGGGCGCCGGGAATGCGGCCGTGAAGGCACGCGCGACCTTGTCCGCGTCGTGCTGGGCGATTCGGCGCTCTCGTACGAGATCCTGGCTCATGGCTTGCTCTCCTCTGTGTGGATCTTGTGGAGGCTCGTCCGCTCCCAGACGTCGGCCTCTCCTTTGTGGACAGCGGCGGCCACCTTGGACCAGCCGCCTTGCTTGCTGCCGGGGACCTGCATCCAGACGTCCCGCAGGGGCGGACCGCAGAGGCACACCCCGATCATTTCCTCGTCGCCCCAGACCGGACAGGACGACAGGTGACCGTGCTCGTTCCACCAACCTCGGTCCGGGTTCTCCCATTCCTTGCAGACCTCGTTGCAGTCCGGCCCGTCGCAGACCCCGTTACCACGGAAGTTGCACTCGTGCCGGGGGTCGTCGGCCGGGAGCAACCACGGTGCGGATTCGGCGGCGTCTTCCCTGTTCATGTCTCCTCCTTTCCGAATGGCACGAGTCAAAATTCCGACCATAAAAAGGACCCCGCTCGTAAGCGGGGTGGCACGGGTAAAGAATCAGCCCTGGGAAAATTCGCAGGCGTTCTTCACCGAACAGAAATTGCACTTGTCCGGGTCGGGCAAGGGCTCGAACTCTTCGGCCTTGATGCTCTCGTCGAGCCAGCGGAACTCCTCGGTGACGCGCTCGCGCGTCCACTCGGTGAGGTCGAACAGCTTGGTCGGCTTGCCAAGCCTCCCCATCCAGTAGTCCGCCTGGTCGGCCTTGATCCCGTACTGCTCCTCGACGGCAACGTCGTAGGTCGCGAGCTGGAACGCGTCGCCGGGCTTGTTGCCGGTCTTGATGTCGCGCGGCGTCGGGACGAGCGGTGTGTTCGCCACCAGCTCCTCGTACTCGGCCAATGCTTTCTTGGACGTGGACGGTTTGCCGCTCTTGGTGAGCGGCTTCGGAACCACGGGCTGGACCATCGTGATCTGGTCGATGAATCCCCGGACCTTGACCCCGTCGAGGTCGATGTCGAACTCCAGCTCGATCGCAGGCTCGCCGTCCGGCGTGATCCAGATGACTTCGCGCGGCGCCGTCTCGGTGTAGTACCGGACGTATGCCTCGACCTGTTCGAAGCCTTTTTCGTACCGGCGGTCGACGTCCTCCGGGCACTTGTACGGACCACTGCGGAACCAGTAATCCCAGTTGGGGGTGTCCTGGCAGTACCGCGTGATTTCCTCGGCGTACGAACGGGTGTAGATGGCCTGGGCCTCCGCGAGACTCATCTCTCGGCCGGACTTCTCCCACTCCTCGGCCGCCTTGTGAACGGCCGTGCCCTGCGGAAGCCACGCGGCTGGCTTCTGCCACGCGCGAACCCTTCGTTGCAGGTAATAGGAATAGGGGCACTTCTTGAACTGGTTGTACTGAGAGACAGATCGGTATTTAACCGGCTGTGACTCGGTCTTCTCCACTCCTCACCTCCCTGCCCATGCGGGCGCTCGGGACCAGGAGGGCCGCGCACTCGTGCGGGCCGCCGGGGCACTGGTCGTAAATCATGACCCGTGATCGGACAGCTCTCCCGAACATCATGTTCCGATCCGACACAGTGACTGATGAAACCTCCTTGGTGCAGTACTCGTCCAGGAACGACCGGACGGGCGCGTACAGGTCGCTGTGGTTCTTGACGAGAACACTCCTGTACACGCTAAGCATTCGCCCGTCTTCTACCCGAGTCATGATCGCTGACAGGCGGGTCTCGCTGAAAGCGATGACTCTCGGGGTTTCGGACATGTCTCTCCTCTGAGCTATTCGCGCGGCCAATCCTCTTCATCGGGCAGCCGCCAGTCCACTTTGGTCTCATCGGTGACCGTGGTGTACTCGTTAGCGCGAAAGAGGAGTTCGTCATCACTTTCCTCGCGCGGAACGTAGTCCCACCCGCCGGTAGCCACTCCGCGATGCGGCGGAATAGCCGGGTCGTAGACCAGCACTTCGTTGTACTTCTTCAGCCGCTGATACCACTGGCGCAGGTATCGCAGCTTGCTCTTGGACATGCCCTCGCCCCCGGTAGCGATGTACTCCGCGTGCCAAGCGGCACGGGCATACGGCGTGGCCCCGTGGATGTGCTCCGGCCGAATGTCCTTCCACGGCATGGACTCGCGTGCCGCTCGCGCCGGGCTGATGTAGCCCGGCCCCGTGTTGTGCAGGTGGTAGTTAGCGAGCTGCTTCGAAACACCGAGGGCCTCGGCGGCCTCGGTGAGCGACAGCCCGTGAATGTCTACCAACTCTTTGACCATCGAGTGAGTTATCTGCGGCTTCGGTGGCATTCCTACTCCTTGGTAGCGTTACCGAAACTTTACCGCTAACACTGGCACGTGTCAAAGAGGGTGTGCGGAGCGAGGCTCCGTGTCCCATCACAGCCCTTGTCCCCCAGCGGCAAGCGTTGTGCTTAACGTCACGCATCGTGCAAATCTCTCCCCCATTTTGGGCAACACCACCTAGGGGGAGATTACCGAGCCTTTACAGGTGCCATCATCGTGGCTTGGATCACGGTGGGAATCGCGTCATGACCCCCCGGTCGACACGTCCCACCCGTTTTGGATCAGCCCACCGTGTGGGTCATTACCTGGCAGCCCAGGAAGCTAAGCGTTACCGCCCAACTCCACTTGGTCAAGCGCAGGAGGAAGATCGTTCCGAGTTCCCGCACGTCAAACCTCCTTCGGTGCCCGGGCGAGCACCGGGGCGCCGTACTCGTAGGTGATGATCCGGACCCGCTCGGTACCGGGATCGATGCGGATCGTGATGCACCCGTCCGTGTTACGGACGGTCTCGATTTTCAGGTCGCCGTGCTGAAGACGATCACGCTCGGCCATGACTCCCATGCCTCTCATTCGCCCGTACAAGACGCGGGCACAAGAAAAGGGGCCGACCATCGGGTCGACCCCTCAACTTGCGTCAGCGGCTACGTCAGCCGGTCACACCTCTCTCAGACCCTCCATTGGCGCATGTGTTTCAAGGTCACCCGTTCGCCGGGCTCGCTTTGGGACATCGTGATCGCCCGCGCCAGATGCGCGGCAAGCTCGGTAGGCAACACCAGCTCGGCCGTCAAGCGCCCCTCGCCCCCGTCCCGCACCGTCACCGTGGTAAACCCGTCGGGGGTCGTCACGACGTTGAAACCCCTGACCTCGTCCAGCCGGATAGATCCGCCAACCGCCACGAGTCAAGCCTTCCTATCCGTAGATCACTTTGCCGAACGCGATGTACTGGAGCACCTCGTCCGCCATCGCCGCGTCGAAGTCGGCGTTCTCCGGGTCCGCGACGAACGTCCGGCACTCGCGGAGCACGTGTTCACCGAGATACTCCGGCCGCTTGTCCTTGGCCGTCCGCGCGAGCGTGTTGACGGCCCGGCTCAAGGCTTTGTGATCGAACACGATGGCCTTGTCCCCGACCGTGTCCATGTCGGGGTCGTACTCCCGGACGGTCACGGACCAGTCGTCGGGAGCGTCCACCGTGTCAGTCCCGTGCGACCGCGATACGCGCCACCAGGAGTAACTCAGCGCGCCCGAGCCAATGAAGTGGTCGCAGGTGTCCTGCGGGGTGATCGTGGCCATGCCTTTCAAACCTCTCTTTCAGCACGTCAGGGCGAGGGTACGCCGGGCAGCCCCGAGCTGTCCGCCGGTCTCGGAGTTGCACCGGCCGCACGCGGGTCGGATGTTGTCTCGCCGGTACGTCCCACCTTCGGCGCCGGGCGTTACACGGTCCACCGTGATGGTCCGCTCCGTGAGCAACCGGCCGCACCGGTAGCACGGAGCCTTCCGGCCGTCGCCGAACCGAACCAAGAGCCACGCTCGCCGCCGTCGTCGGTCGGTCGAGCTACCCCGGGCGTTGCGATTCGACGTACCGCGTTTGGCGGTCACTGACCCACGGGCGGGTACAGGGCCTCTTGCCCGTCGCCCGGCACGCCGGACCATCCGGACGCGATCAGGGCCTCCCACTTGCTATCGGACACGGTGCCGTACCGAACCGCGAGGTAGCCATAGACGTCCGCGCGACAGTGCGGGCTGTCGTGGTAGTACGCCATGCAATTCCGGTAGGCGCGCTGGTCGGCGTTCGTGCCGGTCGGGTAGTCGACTCCCGGGCCGCCGTGAGCGAGCGTGATTCCGACGAACGCGAGGGCCCCGATGATGACGACTGCAATAGCGGCTCGTGCAAAGCGGGTCATGGTCCAAACCTCTTTCAGTCGGAAACGAACACGTATTCGAGTACGGCGGGAACGAATGTGCGCGCAGTCTCGACTTCGGGACGTCGGTAGTTGCCGTTCTCGTATAGGGCCCAGGCATCCTCCGGCTCGCCGGACACGATGTCCCCGGCCCAACGATCGGCAACGTCTTCGTAGGTAGACAGGCCTTTGATGTCGAGCAAGTCACCGTTGGGTGTCTCGACCATCCAATGTCTAGGGATGCCGCCGTACCCGTGCACACCCACCTGCACCATCGGCCACCCGGTTTCTTCGTTCAACGCGAGCGCCAAGGCGTGGCACTGCCCGTTGGTGAACGCGCGGCGGGCTTCGTCGTCGATCACGCCGGGGGTCACGTCGGCATACCCCCACACCGTCCGAACGGACACAGTGGACGGACGCGTAAGAATGGCAGTCATGTCTTCTAAACCTCTCCGTTTCGGTGGCTCACGTGGCCGCACGGGGCCGAAACACCGTGCGACCGTGGTCAGCTACCGCCGGGGCTCATGCCTTCCGTGCGAGCTTGGACAGGAACGCTGCGAGCGCGAGAGCGTCTTCGCGGTTCTGGACGCGAACCATCCATTCGGTACCGCCGTCGTACGACTCTTTGACCTCTCCGCGTACGGTGCCGTTGCCGTACAGGCCGCCACCGAATAGCACAGAGCCACGTTCAAGCCCCCCGCGCTTGGCGTCGGGCAGGTTGGCGGCCAAGCCGTCCAACCGTTCGCCTTTCTCCTGTTCGGCCCTGTCGTGCTCTGCCTTGCGTGCCCGGGCAAAGGCCAGGGTCGGGAGGTAGTCCGGCAGTAGGCGCCGCCGGATATCGCCCGCGATTCGCGCAGGCGCCTTGTCGGGTGTAACCGTGATCTTGAACGAGGATTTTTCGTTGTACGGCAAACGATCCGAGAGTTCACGGTCGAGGCTTCCGGAGATCTCCAGACGTTCGCCGGACGCTTTCCACGCGTCCACAAGCCGGAGATGCAGCCCCGCCCCGTTGGGGCCGGTAATCCGAGCATCCTCGCCGTTGGACCAGTACCCGGGTTGGGCCTCCCACCCGTCTCCTAGGTCCATAGCAACACCACGCGCGACTGCCAGCGCGTCATATTCGGCCATGCCCTTACCCCTTTCTGTTGACTAGCAACCAAAGCGGCCCCCGGGCACACGGTCCGGGGGTCACTCAAGCGGCTAGATCAGGGAAAGCTGTGCGGGGTCGACGTACGGCTTACGCCACGCCTCTACAATTTCCCCGACGACGTAGGCGATAGCGTCCACATGGTTTGCATTCACCACGGACGTGGCTGTCTCCGCGTAGAACTCCGTGCCCTCGAATCCGTAGTAGAGCTCTCGGATGTCGTCTTCTGAGAACCCGAACACGTCCAGCGTGTCCAGCGTGTCATCCAGTCCTAGCGCGGTCTCCACTTCGGACAGAACGTCAGAGCCTAGGTACTGGTCCCATGCCTCCTCGGCGAGTTCGGTCACGTACTCGGAGTGGGTCTCCTCGTCCAGTAGCACGTACTCGGCTATGTGTTCGATCGAGTACACAAGGGACTCAAGACGGTTTATGCCATCCTCCGTGTCTTCCGTGTCCGGAAGCTCTCCGAGCGTGGCGGTTGCCGCTTTGCCCCCGAAATCGATGTCGGACACGATGACACCCGGAACGTCTTTCAACGCACGGACGTTTGCCGCATCGATGTCGCTACCGCCATAGTCCGAATAGGACACAAGGTTGAGCGTCACCGGGTACAGGTCGCCGGTTTCCTCGCCGTCCGACAGGACCAGTTCGTACAGGGTCACGTCGTCGATCCGGCCGACGTGCGAGAGGCGCCCGTACGCCTGAACTTCGTACGCTTCTACGATGTGGCAGTCCAGCAAGCGGCGCCAGAGTTCCACAACGCGTGTGTACTGCTCCGGCGAGTATGGGTGTTGCACCTTGGCAGCCATGGTCTTGTCCTCTCAGGCGTTGGTGGCGGGCGCACAAGGCACCCCCGGTGCGATCGCACCGGAAGCACCTAGGGCGTCCGGCTATGACCCACAATCAGCCGCATGGTGCAGCGCCGTCCGCACCAGCACGGCGAGCGTGTCCCCCTGTTCCACGTCACACACAGCCTCATCGCAGGTGCCGTGCACTAGTTCGGGATCACGCTTCGCGAGATCGCCTGACCACGCGACCGTGAACGTCTCTAGTACCGCTTCGACCGTTTCCGCTAGGAAGCTCACGCGGCCACCTCCGCCGTCCGCAGCTCGATCCCCCGGGCAACGTCCCACACGGCAAGCTCCCCGTGCTTGCGGGCGAGTGCCAAGGCCTCTGACCTGTCGTAGACCACGGTCGAAACGTCTAGGTGGGTAATGCCGGTCTCCGTGTCCAGCCACGCTCCGAGGATCTTGGAACCCGTGACCAGGATGGGCGCGTGATCGAACGCGTAGGACCTGATGTCCTCGGCCGTAACTCGGCCGGTGAACTGTCGGTTGCACTCCGGGTTGGTGCTCACCGCGTAGCCACTCACGGGCGCCTGTCCGGTGCGTGGGTTCACGCTGAACCCACCCTCGAATTCGAGGTCACGGGCGAGAGCGGAGGGTGTGTCGAGGGTGGCAGTCATGACCATATCTCCTGTCTTCGTGCCACTGGCACGGGTACAAAATCGATCCTGGCAAATGGACGCTCACCGGCCGCCACACCGTGACAACCGGGAGCACGTGCCCGGGGGCGGAATCGAACCGCCCCTGCACCTGTCGGGCCTCAAACCTCTTCGGACTCCGCGCGGATGGTCTGGCGCCAGTAGTCCTCTGCGGGAAGGGTGTCCAGCTTGCGGACCCGGGCAACGATGCGAGCGATGAACGCCGGGCCGACGAACACGTACCCAGAGGCCTCGCGCGGGTCGAATACGTAGGTGGATCGGAACATGGTTACTCCTTGTCGAGTTCGATCGTGTAATCCGTGATGCCCCATGCCCTTGCCGCAACCCGCCCGGCATCCCGGTAGCTGCGTGCGTAGCCTAGGTGCTGCTCCGTGTCCGCATCTTCCACGTAGAACCGATTTCCGTCCCGTCCTACGCGTGCTTGTCGATCCAGACCACGGGCGATGATGATGGCCGTCCCGGCCGCCACCACGTCGATGAGGATCTTCGTTTCTACCATGCGTCACCCGGGGGAATCGAACCCCTTGCGCGTCGTTACCGCGACGCACCGGCTTCCTAGCGCGGGTGACAAGCTCCGTTATCCAGGTGGCGGCGGTCGGGCTAAGACTGCGGCGAGCTAGCGCCGTGTTTTCCAGCAAACCGGGCGGTAATCCGTGGGCCGCCCGGCCCCGACCGTCGCACGTGTGTCTGTGCCTGGTCACTATCTATGTGCCTCTCGCGTCGCTTCCCAGCGATCCGAGGGTGTCCTGTCAAGGTTCCCGTGGGTTTACCGGCTCCGCGTGTCCGGGAGGACCTTCGGTCTGCCGTTCCCCTGTCTGGCCTCTCTGTGTCCCGTTCGGCCTGACAAGAGAGACTTTACGGGTGCCACTGGCACGGGTCAAGGACGAATTGAGAACGTCACCCGTTCGGGGGAGAGCCTCTCAAGGGCTCTCCGTGTTTCCGCTGGTCAAGGGGTTGGCCCTAAGCGGTCGGGGCCTGCCGCGTGACCGATCGGAGCGGGTAACGGTGTTCCGACTTGGGGAAGGGGGAACAAGGGGGTTGGGGCCCGTCCAGTGCAGTAGCGGCCCCCGAAAGGGCCGCCTAGTCCAACCCAGTAGGGAGCGCATCAAGCGCTCCCCTAGTAGCTCTGTAGGGCCGCCGGAGAGCGGCCCCCAAGGGGAACGCCCCAAGCGTTCCCACTAGGCGCGTGAGCGCGCGAGAGAGGCTGTCCGATGGTCTGGCAGGGATCGGCCCGTAGGGACCGACTCCCCAATGATTGGAACGCCCGAAGGGTTCGCGTTCTGAAACGCGACCGGTACCGGTGCCAGATACAGGGGCCTACCTGTACGGGCAATGCCACCGACGTAGACCACGTGACACCGGGGGACAACCACTCGCTAGGGAACCTCCGCGCTGTGTGCAGCGCGTGCCACTCGGGCAAGTCCAGTGCAGAGGGGGTAGCGGCACGGGCACGGCTACGGGCACAGCGGGCACGCCCCGCAGAGAGGCACCCGGGCAGGCGCTAGGCGCTGCCCCTGCGCTGAGTTACAGCAGGCAGGGGGTTGTGCAGGGGGTACCCGCTGGGGTGCCGCCGCGCTGGCTTTCGCAGGACTTTCCTTGTGCAGCAACGCCTTCGCGTTGCTGTCTCTGTCCACTCAGGACAGACATACCCTGTACCCCCAGGGGGTATACCCCGCCCCCGCGCATGTGGGATCGGTGCGTATAGCGTTCGCCCGGTCCGATGCGTCGCACGAGCCTGTATTTTCCCACTTCGCCGGGGGTATCCCGGCGCACCGAGACAACCCGAGGAGGGCCATGACCGAGACCAAGCCGAAGGCCCCTCGCGGGCTGAAAACCGCAGGCCGGAACCTGTGGAAGGGCATCTCCGAAGAGTGGGATCTTCGCCCCGACGAGCTTCGTATCCTGGAGGATGCCGCCCGGGAGGCGGACATCATCGAACGGCTGCAAAAGGGCCTCGAAACGGCCCCGTTGACCGCCTACGGGAGCCAAGGCCAGGAGGTTATCCACCCTCTCTTCGCCGAGATCCGACAGCACAGGGCCACTCTGGCGGCCCTGATGCGCCAGCTCAAGCTCACGGAGCCCGACGAGGAATCGGGCGCCGCTGGCGGCGGGACGGTCAAGCCCATGAGCCGGACGGACAGCGCCCGGAAGGCCGCTCAAGCCCGGTGGGGCACCTGATGGCCCGGTCCAAGCGGGCCCGGCGGCGGGGATCGTCCGTTCCCGCGCTCGTCGAGGCCCTGCCGGATACCTTCCTGGCGCCAGCTCTCGGGAGCGACCCCACCGGGGCGCTCCGGGACTACACCTTCGGCCTACGCCAGTGGGTGATCGAGCAAGGCGTCGCTGTGGCCGACGCCAACCACGTCGTAGTCGACGTGATGGAACACATCGGGGCAGACCCCGCCGAGTGGTACCGGCGGGCCTGCTCCTCCTGAACCGGGCCGGGTAGAGCCGCGCGTCTCCTCCTCTCCGCGCTGGCTCCCCGGTCCACCTAGCCAACGGCCGTGACGGAGTCACGTCCTGGAGAGCCCGCTGTCCGTGGGTGTCCGGCCGTTGGCACTGGCTTCTCGGCCGTAAACGAGCCGTCCCGCGCGAGGGTCGGTCGGCCGGACACCGCCCTTGGCCAAGTGGCAAGGCACCCATCGCGGAGATGGGCACCGCCGGGTTCGATTCCCGGCAGGGCGACGACCGCGCGAGAGCGCGACCCCCGGCCGGGGGGCGAATACCGGCCCCTGCTGGCCCCGAACCAGTAGACAGGGCGGTGCGGATTTAGAAGGAAGGTCCGCGCGCGGCCCCCGTTCCCCGGTAGCTCAATGGCAGAGCACGCGGCTGTTAACCGCGCGGTTGGTGGTTCGAGTCCATCCCAGGGAGCTTCGCCCCGGTGCGCTGGGGCCTGATGGGCGAGGCCGACTGGTCGAGGCTGCGGTCTCCAAAACCGCCGTACGAGGTTCGATTCCTCGCGCCCATGCGTATGCCCCGGACCCGCCTCTGCACGGCACGCGGCCGGGGCTCTTTCTTGTCCAGACCAGCCGAGAGGACCACGCATGGTCATCCGCTTCAGCCTCTTCGGCTTCGAGATCTTCGCGATCGACCTCCTGGGCGCCGACGAGTTGCTCGGCGCGGCAGTCGACGAGTCCGAGGTCGACGAGCCGGACGAGGACGAACTGCCTTACGGCTTCGCCACGCCCATCGAGATATAGGAGGTGATCGGGAGTGCGGAACACCAAAGTCCGGCTCCCGGATCTCCTCCCCGCACCGAGCCACGTCATCGGCCCGACCTGGCGCCGGTTGCGGACCGGCGGCTACTGGCTCCCCGAGCGCACGCTGGGGTGGGGCGTCATCAACTGGCTGGCCGCTTACGTATCCATGCCCGGCGACCCCGACCGACCGTTCCTGCCCACGCTGGAACAGGCCCGGTTCCTGCTGTGGTGGTACGCCGTCGATGAGAACGGCGTTTTCGCCTACCGCGCGGGCATCCTGCGACGCCTGAAGGGCTGGGGTAAGGACCCGCTCGTCGCCGCGATGAGTCTCGCCGAGCTGTGCGGCCCCGTCGCTTTTTCGCACTTCGACGCGGCGGGATCTCTGATCGGAAAGCCGCGCGCCAGCGCCTGGATTCAGATCGCTGCGGTCAGCCAGGACCAGACCCGGAACACGTTCACGCTGTTCCCCGCGATGATCTCGGGGCGCCTGAAGGCGGACTACGGCCTGGACATCAACAAGACCATCATCTACACCCGCGCAGGCGGGATGATCGAAGGCGTCACGTCGAGCCCGCTCGCCCTGGAAGGCAAGCGCCCGACGTTCGTGGTGCTCAACGAAGTCCAGTGGTGGATCGAGTCCAACGACGGCCACGCGATGTTCGACGTCATCGAAGGCAACGTCACGAAGTCCGCTGGCGGTGTCGCCCGGTACCTCGCGATCTGTAACGCCCACATCCCCGGCCAGGACTCGGTCGGTGAGCGCCTGTGGGACAGCTACCAGGCTGTCCAAAGTGGACAGGCCATCGACACCGGCATCCTCTACGACGCCCTCGAATCCCCGGCGGACACGCCGGTCTCCGAGATTCCGTCTCCGGACGATGATCCGCAAGGTTACGAGGAGGGCATAGCCCGCCTCCGTGCCGGACTCGCTGTCGCCAGGGGTGACGCGGTCTGGCTTAACCTTGAGGTCATCATTGCGTCCATTTTGGACGTCAACAACGCGATCTCTGAGTCGCGCCGGAAGTTCCTGAACCAGATCAACGCGGCCGAAGACTCCTGGATCGCCCCTAACGAGTGGGGCTCCGAGAAGATCTGGGACCCGACGCTCGTCTTGCAGCCCAAGGACCGGATCACGCTCGGCTTCGACGGCTCGAAATCGAACGACTGGACAGCCCTGGTGGCCTGCCGAGTCGACGACGGTGCGCTGTTCGTGCTCAAGGTCTGGAACCCGGAGAACTGCCCCGGCGGAGAAGTGCCGCGCGAGCAGGTGGACGCCACGGTCCGGTCGGCTTTCGAGCGCTACGACGTTGTGGCCATGCGTGCCGACGTCCGTGAGTTCGAGGCGTACGTGGACCAGTGGGGCCGGGACTTTAAGCGCAAGCTCAAGGTCAACGCGAGCCCGGGTAACCCCGTGGCGTTCGACATGCGAGGCCAGAAGAAACGCTTCGCGTTCGACTGTGAGCGGTTCCTGGATGCGGTCCTGGAAGGCGAGCTGAAGCACAACGGCGACGCGGTCCTGAAGTCCCATGTGCTCAACGCCCACCGGCGCCCAACCAACTACGACGCCATTTCCATTGGCAAGGCGAGCAAGGACTCGTCTCGAAAGATCGACGTTGCCGTGTGTGCCGTTCTCGCATTCGGCGCAAGGCAGGAGTTCCTCATGTCCAAGAAGGCCCGCACAGGAAAGGTGACGGTGATGCGGTAATGGCCGACGCAAACGATCTCGCCCTCCTGACGAAGCTCGTCAACGACTTCGACGGGCATCAGAACGGCCTCAGCGCCAACCGGGCGTACTACGACGGCACGGCCCAGCCCACGCAGATCGGCCTGGCGACGCCGCCGGAGATGCGGAAGTTGCTCGCGGGCGTTGGGCTGTCCCGGACATATATCAGCGCCCTGGAGGAGCGGCTCGATATCGAGGGCTTCCGGCTCGCCGGTGAGACCCGAGCGGACAAGCGAATCTGGGAGTGGTGGCAGGCCAACAACCTCGACGAGACGTCGAGCTTCGGCCACACCGAGGCCCTGATCCACGGCCGCGCGTACATCCTCGGCTCCGCGCCGGACCCGGAGGACCCGCTGGACGACCCCGAGGTCCCCAAGCTGACCGTCGAGGGTCCCGAGCGCGTCTGGGCGGACGTCAACAGCCGCACCGGTCGTGTCCGCAACGCGGTCCGCGTGCTCCGCGACGACGTCACGTACGCCGCCGACAACCCCGACCCCGACTACGTCACGCTCTACACGCCGGTCTCCACAACGGGATACGTCAAGTCGGCCCGGGGCTGGACAGTCGACTTCCGGGTTGAGCACGACCTCGGTGTCGTGCCGGTCGTGCCGCTGCTGAATCGGTCGCTACTGACCGACATCTACGGCGCCTCGCAGATCACCACGGAGATCCGGTCCACAACGGACGCGATGGCCCGCGCGCTGATGAACATGCAGACCACTGCTGAGCTAATGGCCGTCCCGCAGAGGCTTCTCTTCGGCGTCAAGCCCGAGGACCTGACCGACGATCCGTCTAACTCGTACAAGGTGTTCCAGGCGTACATCGCCCGCATCCTCGCGTTCGAGGACTCGGACGGCAAGGCCCAGCAGTTCAGTGCAGCGGAGCTGCGGAACTTCACCGAGGTTCTCGACTACCTCACGAAGCAGGCCGCCTCGTACACCGGCCTCCCGCCGCAGTACCTGAGTTTCACGTCGGACAACCCGGCGTCGGCAGACGCCATCCGCGCCAGCGAGACCCGCCTGGTGAAGGTGGCAGAGCGGAAACAGCGAATCTTTGGCGGTGCCTGGGAGCAGGCGATGCGAATCGCGCTGCTGCTCATGGACGGCAAGCTGGACCGCTCCGCACACCGCATGGAGACGCTCTGGCGGAACCCCGCCACGCCGACGTTCGCCGCGAAGGCGGACGCCGTCGTCAAGCTCGCCACGGCCGCCACCCCAGACGGCCGCCCGGTCATCCCGATCGAGCGCGCCCGAGTCGATCTCGGCTATTCCGTCGAGGAACGACAGGAGATGGAGCAATGGGACCGGCAGAGCGCCACGAGTCAGCTCGCCACGCTCGTGCGACCGAGGTTCCAGGAGCCTGGACGGTCCTCCACACCGGACGAGGGGCCGACCCCGGAGGCTGAAGCCGCGTGAACGCCGAGGAGTACGCCAGCCAGCAGGAGGGCATCTCCAACGCACTGATCGCACTGATTCTCCAGCTCGTCAACGTGTTCCGCGCTCCCCGGCTCAATGGCCGGGACTGGGGCAACCTGCTCGCCGTCCTGTACCCGTACGTCACAGACGCTCGGACGCAGGCGGCAGAGCTGGGCCGGGAGTTCTACGACTCCCAGCGCTCGCAGCACAATCCCGATCTACCGCGACACGATTCGTTCCTCGCCTCGTACCGCCCGGAGTGGTTCGCAGAAGCGATGGAACCAGCACGCGCAGCGATGAGCAGGCCAGGCGCCTCTCAGGAAGCCGCCGCGCAGGTCGCCCTCCGCGCCGCCAAGGAAGTAGAAAACGGCGGCCGGAGAACGCTTCTCCGGGCCGTTGACACGGACCGGGTAGCGAAGGGATGGGCACGCGTCGCGACGGGCCGAGAGACGTGCGGCTTCTGCATGATGCTCGTCTCCCGAGGCCCGGTCTACTCGTCCGCCGAGGACGCGGGACTGGACCTCAACGACACCAGCGCCACCGACCTGTGGCTCAAGGCCGAACACGGCGATATCGATGCACAGCAGGCCATCGACGAGATGATGACCCGCTGGCACCCGGGATGCGATTGCAAGGTAGTCCCGGTCTTCGACCGTCGCGACTGGCCCGGCCGAGATGCCTACCTCCGAGCGGAGCGGGCGTGGGCCGACACCACCAAGGGCTACAGCGGCAAGGACGCGCTGAACGCCTTCCGCCGCGCCGTCGAGAGCGGCGAACTCGACGTCCGCGATTTCGCGATCGCGGCGTAGCACCACCAATCCCGAGCGCCCCGGGCGGGCGCTTTTTTCATGCCCAGGAGGCAATCCCCCATGACCGAACAGGCCAGCACCGAAAGTACCGAGGGCACCCAGACGCCCAGCGGCCAGGCGCCGCAGACCGTCGACCAGCTCCCGGAGTGGGCACGTACCACGATCTCCGAACTCCGCGACGAGGCGGCGAAGTACCGCACCTCGAAGAACTCGGCGGTCGATGAAGCGAAGGCCGCTGTCACAGCCGAGTTCGAGGCGAAGCTCGCAGAGGCCGAGAAGTCCAAAAAGGACGTTGAGGCAGAGCGCGACGTCGCCAAGCTCGATGTCGTCAAGCTGCGCGCCGCATTCGGCGCTCTCTCTGGCGACAAGGCCGAGGAGACGCTGTCCCGCGCGGACGAGTTCGCCGGACTCATTCAGGGGTCCAACGCGGATGAGATCGCCACTCACGCTTCCAAGCTCGCCGGTCTGTTCGGCACTGGCACCACCCGTACTCCTGCGGTCGATCGCTCGCCTGAAGGCGGCGACCCGGCTCTGGCGCTCAACGGCGACCCGTTGCTCCAGAGCCTGAAGTCCGCGCTCGGTATCAACTGAAAGGCATAGACCAACATGGCAATCACTGCTGCCACTCAGACCAGTGACGCACAGTTCAACGGGTTCCTGAGCCCCGACCAGTCGGCCCCCATCTTCGAGCAGGCCGCGAAGGCGTCCGTCGTGCAGCGCCTGACTCGGCGCGTGCCCCTGGGCATCAACGGCCAGAACATCCCCGTCGTCACGGGGAAGATGAGTGCTGGCTGGGTCTCGGAAGGTGGCCAGAAGCCCTCCAGCAACGCGCAGGTCGGCCTGAAGACCATCAAGCCGGAGAAGATCGCGGCTATCGCCGTCGTCTCGGCCGAGGTCGTGCGTGCCAACCCGGCCAACTACATGGGCCTGCTGCGCCCGCAGATCGCGGAGGCATTCGCCCTCGCGTTCGACCTTGCGGCCCTGTACGACAAGGGTCCTGACGGCACCGCTGCGGCTGGCCCGTTCGACACCTACATCAACTCGACCACGAAGGCCGTTGAGCTGGGCACCGCGACCCAGGCGAACGGTGGCGTTCACACCGACATCGTGTCGGGCCTCCGGCTGCTGGTCGACGACAAGAAGAAGCTGACCGGCTTCGCGCTCGACGACCGGGTCGAGCCGACCCTGCTGTCCGCTGTGGACTCCACCGGGCGTCCGATCTACGTGGACACCCCGCTGGACGAGACCACGGCTGCTGCGCGGCCGGGCCGCTTGATCGGCCGCCCGTCCTTCATGTCGGAGGGCGTGGGCGAGGAGACCCCGGGCACCGCGAGCACCGTCTACACCCTCGGCTTCGGCGGCGACTGGTCGCAGGCCGTGTGGGGCGCGGTCGGCGGCATCAGCTACGACGTGTCGACTCAGGCCACCGTGACGATCAACCAGGGCGGCACCCCGACCCTGGTCTCCCTGTGGGAGCACAACCTCGTTGCGATCCGCGCCGAGGCCGAGTACGGCTTCCTGGTCAACGACGCCGAGGCGTTCGTCCGGTACACCGAGACGACCCCCGCCTGATAGATGAGCGCCCGTAAGGGCGAGCCCCGGGAGACCGTGCGGGTGGTCCTCCCGGGTGGAGCGGTCGGGACCGTGTCTGTTGAGCAAGCTCGCAGATGCGGTTACCGGCCAGCTCCTGAGCCCACCGAGGAGCCCGCCCCCAAGGCGCCCGCGAGGCGCCGCACTCCCCGCAAGACCACCAAGTCCGAATAGGAGGTTCGCATGGCCTACGCCACTGCACAGGACGTGGCCAACAGGTTCATCCGCCCCCTGGACACGGACGAACAGCGGGTCGTGACGACCCGGCTCGACGACGCGGAGCGGATGCTCCGGCGCCGCGTTCCCGATCTCGCAGACCAGATCGCCGCTGGCACCATCGACCAGGGCGACGTCGTGATGATCGAAGCGGACATGGTGCTACGGCTCATCCGCAACCCTGACGGCTACAAGACCGAAACGGACGGGAACTACTCGTACACCATCAGCGCCGAGGTCGCCTCTGGGCGACTCCAGGTGCTCGCGGACGAGTGGGCACTGCTCGGGGTGAGCGGTGGGGCGTTCGTGATCGCGCCCCAGTTTGAGCTGCCTTGGGCACCGTCGACGGGCGCCGTCACCACGGAGCTGTGGCCATGAGTCTCCTCGACCGTACAAACGAGACAGTCACCATCTACCCCGAGGTCGTCACGATCGACGCGGACGGAAACACGATCACGAAGCCGTCCGACACGGGGTTCGAGCAACCCGTCTGGATCTACCCGGCCGCACAGAGCGGGACCTCGTCCCGCCGGGCCGAGCAAGACAACGAGGGGTTCGAGACCGAGGACGTCTACAAGATGCGGTTGCCGCGCTCCTATGCCGGTGACCCAATCGGCGCCCAGGGGCGCATCGACTGGAACGGCGAATACTGGGCCGTCATCGGATACCCGTTGAGCCAGAACGGAAGTCGGCGAACCCGCCACTCCATCTACACCATCCGGCGGTCGTAATGGCGACCGTCCGGGGTGACCGGGCCATCAACAACATCCTGAAGGGCCTTCCGAACGTGAAGGGGGCCGTGGATGCAGCGGCCCTGGAGATCGGCGTGAAGGCCGAAGCGAAGCTGAACCGGCACCGGCAGTCCGGCGCGTCCCGGATCGAAGTCGAGTCCGGGCGCGTGGACTCGTACGTGTGGCTCGTCGACCCCGATGACGCGATGGCAATCGAGTTCGGCCACTGGCACGTCCCGCCGAATTCCAAAGGGCCGGTCGACCTAGGCGAGATTAAGTGGGTCGACGGCCTCTACATCGTCTCGGAGGCTGCGGGCCTCCTTTAGGAGCTGAGCGAACCGTGGTGGATCGCAAAATGCCACGGATTCAGGAGGTCCTATTTCCTGTGCTCCGTGCAGAACTTCCCGGTGTGGACATCGTCTCTTGGGAGAAGAACGTCAAGCACCGGACGTACCCGTTCCTCAAGGTGCGTCGCCTCGGGGGTCTTGCGAAAGACCCCAAACGGCTTGACCGCGCGGTAATCGAGATGACGGCCTATACGCGCGACGGGCTCGTGGCCACCGAGGATCTGTACCTCGATGCCCGGCAGGTCATCTGGGACATGGTGGAGAACCAGACGGTAACACCCGCCGGTTATCTCCATTCTTTCACCGAAACGCTGGGGCCAACCCAATTCGACAGCGAATTCGACGACACCTGGAGAGTTCAGGGTCTCATTCAGCTCGGAATACGGCCCCCGAGAAATTAGGAGTAGGGCCACATGGCACTCAACGATGCTGCGGTTTTGACCGCCGCTAAGGGGTACATCCTCACCGGCACGGTCGGCGCGGCCGTGCCCACCGCCGCCGAGATCTCGGCGTTCACCGAGACCACCCTGCCGACCGGCTTCACGATCCTGGGCCACACCAGCCGGGACGACCTGCCGGAGTTCGGATTCGACGGCGGCGACACCGAGAACCGGGGCACCTGGCAGAACGAGGCGCTGAAGGTCGTCGTCACCGACCCGGCGGTCGAGTACGTGACGTTCAACCTCCTCCAGTTCGACGAGGAGGGCCTTGAGCTGTACTACGGCCGGGCGAACACCGCGTCGGGCAACGGTGTGTACGCGGCGGACGCGAACACCGTCGACAACCAGCGCGCCCTTCTGATCGTGATCGTGGACGGGGCGCACAAGGTCGGGTTCTACGCCGCGAAGACGAGCATCCGGCGCGAGGACAGCATTTCGCTGGCCGTGGACGACTTCGGCGCCCTGCCGCTGCGGGCGACCATTCTCTCGCCCGGGGGCGGCGCTTCGCCGTTCTCCTGGATCGACGAGGACGTGATCAACCCCGCTGCGGGCTGACGCCCCGAGGGGCCCTGGTTTTTCTTGGCGGACCTGCCAGGGCCCCTCCCCCTTCTCCACCCTGGTCCGCCGCCCTGAGAGCGAGAAAGGTTCGCCAACCAATGTCCAATGTGTACACTCTCGACGCCCTGAAGGCTGATCTCGACCGGGAGTTCGCCCCGCTGAAGCTCGACCTCGGCGGCGAGCAGATCGTCCTGCGGAACCTGATGCGCGTCGGCAAGACCGATCGCGAAGCGGTCCTGACCGCCCTGAAGGTGGTGGAGGAGTCCAACCTGTCCGAAGAGGACGCCAAGATCGAAGACCTTGGCGAACTGGGCGAGCAGATCGAGCTGATCCTGAAAACCGTCGTCGCGGACGGCAAGGGCGAGAAGCTGGTCACTTCGATCGGCGGCGACATCGCCTTGTCCACCAAGCTTATCGAGCTGTGGGTGGAGGCGACTCAGCCGGGGGAAGCTCAGAACTCGCCCGCCTGATCGACAGGTGCGGCGAGTGCATACTCGCTGATTTCCTTCAGTACTACGGGCTCGACATCGGGGACGTGCTGGTGCCCGGCAGTGGCCTGACGGCCCGCCGGGCGCTGGCCCTGATCCGCCAGCTCCCACCTGAATCGGCCACGGTCGCGTCTCTGCGCGGCGGCCCGGAGTTCCGAGGATGGGGTCCCGACCGGTACTTGACGGCACGGCTGATCGAGGCGACAGAGGGTTTGTTCCACGCGTTCGTCTCGGCCAACTCGAAGAAGAAGCCAAAGGCGCCAGACCGGGTGGATCGCCCGGACTTTAACGCCGAGAAGCGGAGGGGTCGCAACAGCTTCCGCGCAACGGCGGCACGGCGCATTGCAGCCGTCCGGAATCGAAAGAAGGGTGCAGATGGCGAAGGGTCCCGGGACTAAGAACACGGTCGGCAAGGTCGGCGTCCGAGTCGTCCCCGACACCAGCAAGTTCCCCGAGGAACTCAAGGCGCAGCTCGAAAAGATCGAGCAGCGGATGAAGGTCGAGATCCCGGTCGACCTCGACACCGAGAAGGCCTCGGCCGAGTTCAAGGCCCTGAAGGAAAAGCTCGAAGCCCAGAGCATCAACGCCCGGGTCAACATCGACCAGAGCGCGATCGGCCGGGTGACCAAGTCACTCGGCTCGATCAGCAAGAACACCAACGTATTCGCCGGGATCGCCAACAACCTCCGCAACATCGGCTCGTCGGCAGAGCGCGCGGCGAGGAGCGTCGTGCAGATGCGCCAGAACATGGCCGCGTCCGTCGCCCAGACCGTTCAGTGGGTCGGGTGGATGGCTCGGGCAGCGCTCTCTGCGGAGAACATGCGGACCGCGTGGACGTCCATCCGGTTGGCCATGCTCGGGATCGGGGACGCTGTCTCGAAGATCCCCAACCTCGCCAGCCTGGCGAAGGATCTCGCCCTGACGGGGCGAATCGCCGGAATGCTGGCCGTCGACAAGGTCCAGGCGTTCGGCAAGGCGCTCGTCAGCGCCAAGACGTACACGAGCGCGCTCAAGACCGCGATGACTGGCGTGGGGGTCTACGGCCTCAAGGCCGCCGACTCCGTGAAAAGCCTCGGGACCTACGTCCGAGCCATCACGTGGAAGGACGTGACGAACGGGGCCAAGCGCGCCACTCGCGCCATCGGCACGTTCGGCCGGGGGATTACCTCGAACCTGGGCAAGGGGATCGACAAGACGATCCTGGGCATCGGCAAGGGCATCTCTACCGCGTTCTCCGGCGCCGCCGGGATCTTCGACAAGCTGGGCTCCGCCGTGGGCGGGGCCGTAGGGCAGCTCGGAGAGCTGGGCCGGACCGGCTGGCTCGCCGTGGCCGTCTTCGCGGTCGCAGCCCCCCTGATCGGCCTTGTCGCCGGTCTGATCGCCGGGCTTCCGTCGCTCCTGGCTGCTGCGGGCGCTGGCTTCGCCGCGATCGCCCTCGGCATGGACGGGATCAAGAAGGCCGCCTCGGTCTTCGGTCCGTCTGTCGACAAGCTGAAGGCCACCCTCTCGGCAACGTTCGAGAAGGGCCTGACGCCGGTCTTCAAGCAGCTCAACAAGATCTTCCCGACGCTACAGACTGGTCTGAACCAGGTGGCCCAGGGGCTCATCCCGTTGGCTCAGGGGTTCACCAACGTCGTCACGTCGGCGTCGGGGATGAAGCAGATCCAGGACATCCTGAGCAACACAGGGAAGTTCTTCGCGTCGCTCCAGCCGATGATCTCGGCGTTCACGCAGACTTTCCTTACGCTGGGCCAGATCGGCTCGCAGAGCTTCGGTGTCCTCGCCGGGGTCCTCAACGACTTCGCGATCAAGTTCGACCAGGTCGTCTCTGGGCTGGCCGCGAGTGGCGTTCTGCCGCAGGTCTTCCAGTCGCTTGGCCAGGTCGTCGGCTCGCTGCTCGACCTGTTCACCCGTCTCTTCGAGGCGGGCGTAACGGCGATGGCCCAGCTCGGCGGCCCGCTGACGACGCTGATCAACGGAATCGCGGACGTCCTGGTCGCGCTGATGCCGACACTGACGACGCTGTCCTCTCTGTTGGCTAACGTCCTGGGCGCGGCGCTGTCCGCGCTCGCTCCGGCGATTACTGCGCTGACGCCGTCGATTCAACTCCTCGGCAGTCTGCTCGGTGACCTTCTCGTGGGCGCCGTCAAGGCGCTTGCCCCGGTGATCGAGCCGCTGGCGAAGATCCTGAATTCGGTTCTGCTCGTCGCGCTCCAGGCCATCCAGCCGATCATCCCGCCGCTGGTGGACTTCATGGTCCAGCTCGGAACCGCGATCGGGGGTGCGCTGACTCAGGCGCTCACCATCGTGTCTCCGCTGCTGCTCCAAATTGGACAGTTCCTGACGCAAGTGCTGACGGCACTGCTGCCGTTGCTGCCCGCGATCCTCCAGCTCGTGCAGGCCGGTCTGACCCTGTTCATTACGGTGCTCGCGGCTCTCGTGCCGCCGCTCCTGAACGTGGCGCAGCAGATCTTTCCGTTGCTGGTGCAGGCAATTCAGATGGCGGTTCCGATCGTCACCCAGATCATCCAGGCGTTCCTACCGTTCGTCCCGATGCTCGCGGGGATCGCACAGATCATCCTCGGAGTTGCCATCCCGGCGATGAACCTGATCATGTCCGTGGTCCAGGCCGTCTGGCCTGCGATCCAGGGCATCATCCAGGGCGTCCTGAACGTGATCCTCGGGATCATCAACACCGTCCTGGGCATCCTGACCGGCGACTGGAGCCGGGCCTGGGACGGGATGAAGCAGATCCTCTCCGGTGCCTGGAATGCGATCAAGAGCGCGGTCCAGGGCGGTATCAACGGCGTCGTGGCGTTCGTCCGGGGCCTCCCGGGCGCGATCCTCAGCGCTCTGGGCAACGTCGGCAACCTCCTGTGGGGCGCCGGTCGGGCGATCCTCGACGGCTTGCTGAACGGTCTCAAGTCAGCCTGGAACGCGGTCGCGGGCTGGGTGTCCAATGTGGCCGGTTGGATCAAGAACCTGAAGGGTCCGCTTCCGTACGACCGGAAGCTGCTGATCCCGGAAGGCAAGGCCATCATGGCCGGTCTCCACGAGGGTCTTGAGACGAACTTCGCCACTGTCACGAAGCTCGTGTCCGGCATGGCCGGGCAGATCGCGAGCACGTTCGACGGCAGCTCTGTCGGCACGGCGTGGGCGGACTCCATCAAGGACGGCACGCCCGACGCGGTGAAGTCCGTCCAGGATCTCGTCGGCGCGGTGAGCCGCTCGGCAGCACTCGAATTCCGTGGCTCCGTCGAGGCCGACGACTTCGGGTCCATTGAGGACCGTGTGGCGGAAGCCCTTGCGGGCTGGGGCGTCCAGATCGACGCCAACGGTCTCGCGAAATTGGTCAACAAGGCAAACGTACGAAAGGCGCGTCGAGGGTGAGTAAAGCAACGTGGTATCTCGGACCCCTGGGGGATCTCCGTGCGCTCACCTGCCCGGAGCCGGGCATCAAGGACACCGTCGTTCGCTTCGGCGGTGTCCACCAGGGGTTGAGCGGGGCCCGGACGGTGGACGTTACAGGCCACCGGTCCGAGCTTTCGTTCGACTGGAAGTACATGGAGAAGGCCGAGTGGAAGTGGCTCAAGGCGCTACACACGCGTCACATCCCCGGCCCCTTCCGGCTGATCAAGCCGACCGGCGTGAACCGCCTGAGCCTCCAGGCTTCGAGCTGCTACCCGCTGCCGACGACGAATGGGCTCGGTGTCTACAACACCGTGAGCAACGTCGAGTGGGCGCTGGACTGGCCCGCTGACGCGGATCCCGGCTACCGCAGCCTCCGGCTGTCGAGCTTCGCGGCGTCCCAGATCCTCCGGTGGGACTTCTCCGGACAGACCCCGGTGTTCCCCGGAGAAACGATCACGGCGTCGCTGTACGCCAAGACCGAGACGGCTGGGCAGACGTTCTCCCTGACGGTCGACTACTACGACCGCACCGGGGCGCAGACGTCTTCCGCCCCTTGGGTTTCGTGCACGCCGACGACGGACTGGCAGCGGTTCAACGTGACCACGACGGTCCCGGAGGGGACCGCGTCCGTGGTGTTCGCGCTCATCACCGGAGACTTCGTCGGGCCGGTGCGGATCGCTGCGGCGCAGCTCGAATCTGGCTCTGCCCCAACGGATTGGGAGCAGGGCGGCTCCGCGCCGACCGTCCACATCGACCAGCTCGAGACCAGCTCCCCGCTCTTCCCACTCACTGACTGCTCGATGACGCTTCTGGAGGCCTGATGCAGACGAACAGCGACTCGACCCTGGAGTCCGCTGCCGACAAGGTCATCAAGAGCCAGGAGCGCCACTTCGTGGCGTCGGTGTGGGTCGACTGGGACCAGGACGGGAGCTACGGTCACGTGCTCTCGGACCTGACCCCCTATGTGGAAAGCGTCGCCACGGACCGCTCCCTCAAGGGCTCAGCTCCCGAGGAGATCATGCTGATCGAGGGCGCTAGCGCGGCCGAGCTGGACCTCACGATGTCCGGCGAGTTCGCCGGGCTCCCGCTGACGGGGGTCTTCAGCCCGTACAACGGAAACAGCCCGCTCTACAACAACGACCCGATGGGCGCCGAGATCACCTACGCCCTCGGCGTGGAGACGGTGCTCGGAACCGTCTGGTACCAGCAATTCATCGGGAACGTCCGGACCATCACCCCGGACCGTGGCGAAAACACGGTGCAGCTAACCGCGCTGGACTTCGTCGAGAAGATGCGCCAGCCCATCACCTTCACCCCCTGGGCTATCTCGGAGTACTGGGCGACCCGGGGCCGCTGGCGCGGCCAGCTCTGCGACACACAGTGGATGCTCCAGGCCTGCCTACTGGACGCGGGCGCTTCGGCTACGCCGTACATGCCGGGCCCGTACACGGCGTTTTGGCTCCCGGCGACGGGCGGCCACATGCCCACGCTCGGCATCCTGGACAACTCCCCGGCCCAGCAGTTCCCGTACACGGAATCCACGGGCACGGAGATGTACTCCTTCGACGGCGACCCGCACCCGGCGGCGCCCGAGCCGACGAAGCGGCCTCTCGCCTTCTCCGCGATGGGCGGAGAAGACGGCCGGGTTAACCGGTACTGGAAGGCAAACCGAGCGCAGGGCTCCTACGACTCGGTGCACGTCCTCGGGCTCACGCTGAACACCCGGAGCACCGGATACCAGACCATCGCCGCCCACGCCGCACTCAAGGTCTGGATCGGCTACAACTGGGCCGTCCAGCTCGTCATCGGCACCGGACAGGTCTGGACCGAACTGGTCGACCTCACCAACGGCAACGTGCTCGGCGCGTCGGCGAAGCTGACGATCCCGACCAACGGCACGAGCCAGCGGATCTGGGCCCTGTGGGACAACACGCCGTGGAATTCCAAGCCCCGGGTGTCAGTGTCCTGCGGGACCCTGTCCACGGGCGCCTGGGCCACTACAGCGGCCAATGCGCTGGACAACAGCGGGCGCGCCGACGACCAGCTTGAGGGGCTCATCGAGACCCGCCACGGCTGCTCGATCAACGACTACTCGTACGGCGTCTTCTTCTACGACGGATCGAGCGGATACCGGCCGGACCCGACGCTGACGACGTGGGACCGCGCGAACGCGTGGCTACCGGCGTCGCTGGACAGCGGGCTCAACCGGTTCACGTACACGCCTGTCGTCCACGGCGACGACGCGTGGGAGATCGTGACAGGGGTAGCGGCGGCCGAGTACGGCTCGGTGTTCTGGGACGAGCAGGGCAAGTTCCACTTCTGGAACTACAACACCATGAAGGGGAAGCAGTCCAACCTAGTTCGGTCGCTGACCCTGGACGAGGTTTCCGGGCTCCAGATCACGAACACCCTGGACTCCGTACGGAACACTTGGACCGTTGCGACGAAGACGCGGAAGGCCGTCGCCGGAACGATCTACTCGTCGCAGTCGGTCGAAGAGTTCTACCTCCCGGCCAACACCAGCAAGAGCTTCGTCGTCAACGTGGACGCCGTCAGCGTCGAGCCCTGGTTCCTCACGCAGTACACGACGCAGTCCAACGGCAACGGCGTACCCATCTGGAACCAGGACGTGACCGGGGGCTTCATCGTCGCCCAGTACGGCGACCTGGGCGACGGCCAGGGCACTCGCTGGTACGAGGTCTGGTACGGGGTCAACGTCTCCGTGGTGGCGTACCTGAACTTCTCCGGGCAGCTCACCATCCAGGTAAGCAATGGCACGACTCTTCCGATCCGGTTCTCTACCAACGGCCAGGCCGCGTTGCGGATTCCGGGAACGACCATTGTGGACCGTGGATCGGGCAGCTACACGTGGTCCGATCAGACATCGGTCCAGAAGTACGGCACTCGGAACCTGAAGCTCGAAGGCGATTGGTACCAGGACCAGTTCCAGAGCAACAACATGCTCGGGGTTCTCGGGCCACGCACCACCGTACCGATCCCCACCACAGACGCCGTGACGATCGCAGGTGACCCCCGGCTTCAGCTCGGGGACTGCATCGAGGTCCGCGACCCCGATGGGGTCGGGGAGCAGACCAAGCTCCAGATCTACGGCATCCGTCGTGAATGGAGCCTCGACTCCGGCCTGACCGACACGCTCACCGTCGAAATGCTGCGCCCGCCGCGAGTCGGCATCTGGGACAGCCAGCAGTACGGACGGTGGGACGAGACATTCATTTGGAGCTAACGCATGGCAATCGTCTCGATGACAGACGCCGCCGCAGGCGGTACGGCGTCGTCGGCTGAGTACAACAAGTTGATCGACAACATCAACGACCTGGACGCGCGCCTCGGCGCCGTCGTGTCGAGCAACACCGCGCACGCGCGACTGAACACATTGGAGAGTCGGACCACCGACGCGAGCACCGGCAATACTCAGCTCGGGTCGAGGGTTTCTGCGCTGGAGTCCAAAACGGTCTCGGTCACCAAGCAGGCACTGTCCACGAACTCGACCACGGTCGACTCCACCACCGAGGTTTCGCTCTTCTCGTACACCTTCTCGGTCGCGAGTGGGACGAACAAGGTGAGCTGCATCGCCAACTTCGACGTGTCGGGGAACACCGGTCTGTCCGGGGTTCAACCGACCGGCGAGGGCTGCATGATCGTGAAGTGTTATCTGGACGGAACCGTCCAGACAGCCCAGATCGTCTTCGGAACCACGACGGTCCTGCGACTGACGGCCGGTCAGTCCTGGGACTGGTCCAACCTGGCAGCCGGTAACCACACGATCGAGATGCGGGCCGCGCTCGCTACGAATCCATCCTCGAACCCGTCGTACCGCGTCTACGGAACGCACACCGGATTCACCCTCTCGATTTTCAACGGCCAGTAGGTCGGACCTCGCCCCGATGCCGCCCGAGAGGCGGCTTTTTCTATGCCCCAAGGAAGTCCGTGAAATGACCACCCCGCAGTTTCCCGACGAGCCGAACTACTGGCTTCGTCGGTTGTTCGAGGCCGTAGACGGCATCGACAAAAAGATCGACGGCCACGCCGAGAAGCTCGTTGCCCTTGAAGGCGGGCACGCGCAGCTCCGCAAGGAGGTCGACGAGATCAAGGCGGACGACCACGCCGAGAAGGCCGCGCGCCAGGCCGACGACAGGTCGGGCCGGGCAGTCCGCCGAGCCAACGTCACGTTCGCGATCACCACTCTCATCGCGATCGTCGGCGTCATCGCGCAAATCCTCATCCCCTGACCAGAAAGGACACTCGATGGCCAACGGCATCGACGTGTACGTGGCGTATCAGAACGTCCGCGACTGGGGGGCCGTGAAGCGTGCCGGTTACGACTTCTGCTACGTCAAAGCGGGCGACGGCACGAGTACCCGCGCCACCAACGGCTACGGGCCGCTGGGCCGATCCGCTGGCGTGGCGATGGGTGCCTACTGGTACGCCCAGCCCGGGAACGCGGTGCAACAGGCGAACATGCTGTGTGACCGCGCCCTTGGCGAAGGTCTGGCCGACCTGGCGCCAGCGCTCGACATCGAGTCCCCGTTCGTTCCCGGCCCCGCTGCGGCGGCATTCGCCGTCGCGTTCTGCCGACAGGTAGCCGCTCGCGGCTTCCGTCCTGCCTTGTACGCCAACGACTCCATGATGTCGGCGGTTCTCCCGGCGGTCCGGGCGGCGGTCCCCAACGTCATCGTCTGGGTCGCGCGGTACGGCCGGAATCCGGTGAACGGGTACGACGTCTGGCAGTGGAACGACAAGGGCTCCGTGCCCGGCGTCTCAGCGTCCTCTGTGGACCTGAACCAGGGCTTGATCCCGTACAACCTCGCCGCACCTCCCCCCGCCCACTCGGCGGCCCCCGCAACATCCACCATCGAAGTCCTGGAGGACGGAATCGTGAACCTGAAGCCGGGCCAGAATCGGCACGCCCCCATCCCGGCGGCCGGGCGTCCGCCGTACCTGTACATCTGCGGTGGCTACGGCGACTTTGTCGACGTACACCAGATCGACTTCATCGGGCAGACGCCCGCAGGCCGCGATGGCGGCAACTACCTGGGCCAGGGCTGGAACCAGGGCAACGGGCAGCCGTGGCGCTGGCAGGCGGACCGGCCGGGCTACATCCCTGTGCCACCGGGGACGGTCTACGTCTCCCTCCGGTACTCGACCACGTCCGACTCCATCGAAGCGTTCGTCTCCTGACCCGAAAGGACCCCACCCCCATGAACAAGATCAGCAAGCTAATCGGTGGTCTGGTCGGCGGGGCGACGCCCGCGTCGCTGATCGGATTCCTGACCATGTTCGGCGTGTCCCTGCCGGAGAACGTCGCTGCGGCCGTCCTGGTTGTGGCCACGTGGATCTGCGGCGCGGCGGGCGTCTACGTGGCGCCCAAGAACGCAGGCACCGACACGATCCAGACTGTGCCGGTCTACGTCCACCCGGAGCCGACTGTCGCCGAGACCGAACGCCCCGGTCGGGTCGACCTGCCGACTGCCCCGATCGCAGCCTGATACACGAAAAGCCCCCTCCTCCTAGCCACACGGCCGGGAAGAGGGGGCCTTTTTTCGTTTCTGGGCTACCGCGCGGCGGCTGCCTTCATGCGGTCGACGATGTCCTCGGGGATGAAGATCTCTGCCTCGGACAGGGATTCCACCGTGATCGTGACTCCGGCGTCCGTCAGGAGCTTCCTACGCCCTTCGGCGTCAGCCTCGGCCCAGACCTCCGCGTAGGTGCTCTCCGTCGCCTCGTAGACCCAACCAGCGGCCCGGGAGGGCAGGGCCTGAAGCTCACCACGCCGGGCGATGAGCGCCTTCATCTGGTCTCGGAACCGGGCCTCGTCCTCCTCGCCCGAGAACAACCCCAGCGCGCGGTCCGTCCGGAGCGCTTCGATCGTGCGCTCGACGTCGGCCAGCTCGTAGGAGTGGTCTTCTCCCGGCTGGAACACACGCCGGAGAACCGGCAGATGTCCGCACTCCCGGAGGAAGCGCTCCTCGATCAGCTCGTCCGCGTCGTCGGCGCGGAACGAGATCCCCGGGCAAGACTTGGGGCTCGCCCCGCAGACGTAGTACCGGTGCGTGACCTTCGCCGGGGTGGTATTCGAGTGCTGCCGGAGGTTCTTCCCGCACCGGCCGCATTTCCCCACGCCCAGAAGGGGGTTGATGCTGTGGCGTCGCTTACGGGGCTCACCGGCCCGTTCCTGGAGCAGCCGCTGTAGCCGGTCCCAGACCTCCGGCTCGAACGTCGGCGGGCCGACCCGGATCGGTCGCCCTTGCTCGTCGAGCACGGGCTTGCCTTTCGACAGCTTGATTCCCTGAGTGGCCGGGGACGTCAGAACCCGCCGGATCTGGTTCACGGTCCACCTATCGCCCTCCGGCTCCTCGCCGCGCTCTACACGGCGCTGGTCGCGCGGGGGCAGAACCCCCTCGGCGTTGAGGGACGTCGCGATGTTCGTCAGGGACTGGTCCTCGGCGAACAGACGTCGTTCCACGATGTCATGGATCACCGGCTGTGTATCCGGATTCAACTCCAGGGCCTTGCCCTTGCCGCTGGGGTGGCTGACCACGCGGTGCGTGTACGGGGCGATGCCCCAGCCCCACCGATCGGTCCCTCGGAGAGCCCGGACGCGCCCCTTGGCGCGCTGTATGAACCGGCGCCCCTCCATCTCCGCGAAGATCGACGACAGGAGTAGGAAGATCTTGGCCATCATCTGAGACCACGGGTCCTGTTCGTCCTGCGGGTGGAAGAAGTCCAGTACGATCCCGTCCTCCGCGAGTACGAGGATCTTCCGGTTCTTCTCTGCCCAGTCGGCCAGGTCGACAGAATCCTTGGCCGACCGGAACAGTCGGTCCGTCTTGGCGACCACCAGCGCGTCCCACTCGTGCGCCTTATCCTTGAGCCACGGACCGAGGTCCGGCCGGTCCCACGGCGACGTGCTGATAGCGGAGACGTCGAGATCCTCGAACGATCCGGCTACCGTCCAGCCCCGGCTGGCGATGTACTTCCCGACCACGCTGTGCTGGTCGAGGTGGCTCGTCTTCTCTGCACCCTGCACATGGGAGACGCGGGCGCCCCCGATGGCTCTGACCTCGATGTTCTCCATGTACGGAGTGTATCAAAGTAGTGATAGAACGGCACCGGGATGCAGATCCGGTCCGCCTCGGTGTAATTACACAGCTCCCCGACGAAGAACCCGTTGTTGAGGATGTTGTGGTGCGACAGGGTCGCGCCCTTCGGGAACCCGGTCGTGCCGGAGGTGTACTGGATGTTGATCGCGTCGTCGGCGGAAAGCCCGATCCCGCTCAGCGTGCTGCGTTCGGCGGCTTTTCCGTTCTCCAGCAACGAATTCCACACCGGGCCGCCGATCAGCGCGACCTGCTCCAGGCGCGCGCACCGCGGCCGCACCTCTTCGATCATGCCGGCGTAGTCCGAGGTCTTGAACCGCTCCGCCGCCACCAGCAGGCGGATCCCGGCCTGGTTGAGCACGAACTCCAGCTCGTGCGAACGGTACGACGGGTTGATGTTGACCAGGATCGCGCCGATCTTCGCCGTCGCGTACTGGGTGAATGTCCACTCTGCACAGTTCGGCGCCCAGACGCCCACCCGGTCGCCCTTGCCGATTCCCAGCTCCAGCAGGCCCAGCGCGAGCGCGTCCACCTCGGCCGCCAGCTCGGCGTAGGTCCAGCGCCGCCCGGCCGCGCAGTCGACCAACGCCTCACGATCACCGAAAGCCTGCACAGTACGGTCGAAATTGTCACCGATCGTGTCACCGAGCAGCGGGACGTCGGACGTGCCGGAGGAGTAACTCGGCACCGCGGGTACGCCAGGCATGATGCCTCCTGGAGATCGTCAACATTGACGGGTTCGAGTCTATGGTGGCGATATGCGCCTGTACATCGTGGACGCCTTCACCGACACCCCGTTCACCGGCAACCCGGCCGGAGTCGTGCTGCTCGACGAGCCCGCCGACGCGTCATGGATGCAGTCCGTCGCTGCTGAGCTCAAGCACGCGGAGACGGCGTTCGTCGAGCTCGGCGAGGGTCCGCGGCCGCTGCGGTGGTTCACCCCGGCGGTCGAGGTCGACCTGTGTGGGCACGCGACGCTGGCCACCGGGCACATCCTCGGCGGTGATCAGGTGTTCCTCACCCGAAGCGGTGAGCTTCGCACCCACGCCGAGAATGGTTGGGTTCACATGGACTTCCCGGTGGACCCGCCGGCGGAAGCGAGCGAGGACGTGACCAGTGCGCTGCCCGGCGTGACCGTGGCGGGCGTGTTCCGTGGCAAGACCGACATCCTGGTCCGCGCCGCGACAGCCGCGGAAGTCCGTGCGGTGAAGCCAAATCTGGACGTCGTCGCCGGCTGGCCCGCCCGTTGCGTCATCGTCACGGCCCCAGGGGACAAGCCGGGCATCGACTTCGTCAGCCGCGTCTTCGGTCCCGCGGTCGGCGTGCCCGAGGATCCGGTGACGGGCTCCGCGCACTGCACTCTTTCGCCGTACTGGTCGCAACTGCTGGGCCGGGACGAACTCGTCGGCGAACAGGCGTCGGAGCGCGGCGGGGTCGTCCGGACACAGCTGCGGGGCGAACGGGTCGGGCTCGCCGGCCAGGCCGTCACCGTGTCGAGTGGGGAGCTGATGGTCTGATGCGCTTGGTGTTGAACGTCGTCTGGCTGGTGTTGTGCGGGTTCTGGATGGCGGTGGGCTACCTGGTGGCGGGGATCGTCTGCTGCATCCTGATCGTCACGATCCCGTTCGGCATCGCTTCGTTCCGGATCGCGAACTACGCACTCTGGCCGTTCGGCCGCACCCTCGTCGACCGGCGTGACGCGGGCGCGGCCTCGGTGCTGGGCAACGTCATCTGGATCGTGTTCGCCGGGTGGTGGCTGGCGCTGGGGCACATCCTCACCGGCATCGCGCTGTGCGTGACGATTATCGGGATTCCCTTGGCGCTGGGGAACTTCAAGATGGTTCCGGTGAGCCTGCTGCCGTTGGGGCGGGAGATCGTTCCGGCGCCGTAGCTTGCGCCTCACGGGTGGGTCATCCCGTCGCCTGCGATCCCCGGGATCACTTTGAATCAGGTCCGCACCCGCGCGGGTTCCGGCCCCGACCACGCAAGATCGCGGGCCTGGCTCGAAATGATTCCCTTGGGAGTATGCGACGGGATGACCCCCACCCTTGAAGCGTGCGTCTCGCTGCGTTGCGGCAGCAACGGACGCGCGCAGAGCGCGCTTTGTGCACCCCACCACCGCCCCGATCCGTGAGTGTTCGCGGTTCCGGGCCCGCCTCGGAGCGGGAAAGATGCCTTGACCCGAACCCGGAACCGCAAGTGCGGCAGGGATCGGGGCGATGGCGGGGTGCGGTCGTGGGGTGGCTCGCCTTGCGTTGCCGGGTGCCGGGGTCCTGCCTAGTCCTCTGGTTCCCACGGCAGCGGCACGATCAAGCACGGGCCACCCGCGAACAAACCGCCGTCGATGCCCAGGACCTTGCCGCTCGCGTAGAGGAACGGCGCCTCGATCTGCGTCGGGTGGATGCCCAGCTGGTCGGCGATCACGCTGTGCCCGTGCACGATCCGCTCCCCGCCGAGCTGCTGCAGCACACGGTCGGCGACCTCGGGGCCGTCCGGGCCGCGGAAGGCGTAGCGGGTGGTCATCCGGCGCCAGACATCCCACCACGCGGCGAGATCGTTCCCGGCCAGTATTTCCTGCACCGTCTCGTTGATCTCTTCCGCGGTGTCGCCCCAGTCCAGATACTCCAGGGTGTCCGAGTGCATCAGCAGGTGCTCGTCGGCGTGCGCGATGAGCGACCTCGTGCTCAGCCATTCGATATGGTCGTCGGTCAGCGCGTCCTGGTCCGAGAGCTGCCCGCCGTTGATCTCCCAGCTGCGCGCGAAACTCCGCGGCCCGAAATCGGACGGCACCTCGCCGTCCCCGAAGTGGTACATCCCCAGCAGCAGGATTTCGTGGTTGCCCAGCAACATCTCCACGGCGCCACCGGCGTCCTCGGCCTGTTCCTGCAGCCGCATCACCAGCTCGATGACGCCGACGCCGTCCGGGCCGCGGTCCACGAAGTCGCCGAGAAACCACAGGCGCGCGTCACCACCGCACCAGTCATCGTCGTCGTCGACCAGCTTCTTCGCGCGCAGGGCGTCGGTGAGCTCTTCCCGATGCCCGTGCACGTCACCTACGGCGTAAGTCGGGACATCCACGGTTTGACCATAAGCCCTGCTCAGTACTTCTCGGAGACCAGCCCGGCGCGGAACGGGTCCTGGGTGTGACCGACCAGGTCGGCGATCGAATCGATCACCAGTGTCGGCCGGTACGGATAGCGTTCCGCCGATTCCCTCGTCGAGATCCCGGTCAGCACGAGCACGGTCTGCAGGCCGGCCTCGATCCCGGAATGCACGTCGGTGTCCATTCTGTCCCCGATCATGATGGTGCTCTCCGAATGCGCGCCGAGTGAACGCAGCGCGGAGCGCATCATCAGCGGGTTCGGTTTGCCGACGTAGTACGGGGAACGTCCGGTGGCGCGCTCGATCAGCGCCGCGATGGAACCCGTCGCCGGCAGCAGCCCTTCCAGGCTCGGCCCGGTCGCGTCCGGGTTGGTGGCGATGAACTTCGCGCCGGCCTCGATCAGCCGGATCGCCCGCGTGATCGCGGTGAAGCTGTACGTCCGGGTCTCGCCCAGCACGACGTAGTCCGGGTCGCGATCGGTGAGCACATACCCGGCCTCGTGCAGCGCCGTGGTCAGCCCGGCCTCGCCGATGACGAACGCCGAACCGTTCGGGCGCTGGCTGTCGAGGAACTTCGCGGTGGCCAGCGCGGAGGTCCAGATGCGCTCCTCGGGCACGTCCAGACCACTGCGCTGCAACCGCGCCCGCAGGTCACGCGGGGTGTAGATCGAGTTGTTGGTCAACACCAGGAAGGACGTGTCGTTGGCACGCAGCTCGGCAAGGAACTCGTCGGCGCCAGGGACGAGGTGCTCCTCGTGCACCAGCACCCCGTCCATGTCGGTCAGGTACGTCCAGTCCGTCATACCCACACCCTATTGGCCCGAAGCCGGATGCACCGTCACTGTCGTGGCTTTGATCGACAGCCGGACCGGCGTGCCCGGCTCCAGCCGCAGGTCGGCGACGGCGGCGGGGGTCAGATCGGCGGACAAGCCGGCCTCCGTGCGCAGCCGGATCACCGGACCGTGTGGCTCGATCGTCGTCACCACGGTGGCGATGGTGTTCCGCGGGCTGCCCGGGTGACCGTCCTCGGCCGGGTACACGGCCACCGCGCTCGGCGCGAACACGGCCACCGCGGGCTCGCCGAGCGCCGTGTCGTCGGCGAGCAGGCCGGCGACCAGACGTTCTTCGGTCTGCAATCCTTCCGCCACGGCGATTCCCGGGATCAGGTTGAGGCCCGCGATCCGCGCGGTGAACGCCGTTCTCGGCGCGGCGAGCACCTCCCGCGTCGGCCCGCGTTCGACAGCCCGGCCCTCGGCGAGAACGAGCACGCGATCGGCCAGCGCGAGTGCGTCGAGCGGATCGTGGGTGACCAGCACGGTCGCGCGGTTGTCGTTGTTGCTCAGCACCCGGCGCAGCAGGCCGCGGATCGCGGGCGCCGAATCCACGTCGAGCGCCGCGAGCGGCTCGTCGAGCAGCAGCAGGTCGGGCTCGCCTGCCAGCGCGCGAGCCACCGCAACCCGCTGCGCCTGCCCGCCGGAAAGCTGCCGGGGCTTGCGGTCGGCGAACTCGGCCGCGTCGACCTCGGTCAGCCAGCGCCGCGCGATCCGCCGCGATTTGCCACGCGACGCCCCCTTCGACCGCGGCGAGAACGCGACATTGTCCACAACGGACAGATGCGGGAACAGCAACGGATCCTGCGAGAGCAGACCGACCGAACGGTCATGCGGCGGCAGCCCGTGCAGGTCCCGGTCGCCGAGCCGGATCGTCGCTCGCTGCGGCCGGAACAGCCCGGAGAGGCTGCCGAGCAGGCTGGACTTGCCCGAACCATTGGGCCCGAGTATCGCCAGCACCGTTCCGGCGGGTACCTCGAACTCCACCGCGAGGTCGAACGTGCCCCGCGTCAGCGCTATCTCGGCTCGCAGCATCACGACGCGTTGCCCTCCAGCGCCCGCGGCCTGGCCACGGCGATCACCACGATGGCGACCACGATCATCAGCAACGCCACCGCGACCGCACTGTCTATATCGGACTCGGCCTGCGTGTAGACCTCCAGCGGGAGCGTCCGCGTCACGCCTTCGAGGCTACCGGCGAACGTGATCGTCGCCCCGAACTCGCCCAGCGCCCGCGCGAAACTGAGCACCGCACCGGACCCGAGCGCGGGCAGCAGCAGTGGCAGGGTGACCCGCCGGAACACCGTCCACGGCTTCGCGCCGAGCGTCGCACCCACCTGTTCGTAGGAGTCGCCGGCGTTGCGCAGCGCCCCTTCGAGGCTCACCACCAGGAACGGCATCGCGACGAAGATCTGCGCGATCACCACGGCGGTGGTGGTGAACGGCACCGTCACGCCCAGCGTCACGTCCAGCAGGTAGCCGAGGAAACCCTTGCGCCCCAACAGATACAGCAACGCCAGCCCACCAACGACAGGCGGCAGCACGAGTGGCAGCAGCACGATCGCCCGCAGCACCCGGATCCCGGGCAGCGGCGACCGCGCGAGTACGACAGCCAACGGCACCCCGAGCACCACGCAGCCGATGGTCGAAAACGCGGCCGTCTCCAGCGAGAGCCGCAGGGACTCCAGCGCCGACTGCGAGACGATCAGCGACGGCAGCCGCCGCAGGTCGGACCGCACGAGCAGCCCGACCACCGGCAGCACGACCAGCAACAGTGCGAGTCCCGCCGGCACCCACAGCACCCACGGGACCTTCGCCCTGGGAACGGACCGGCTACTGGGCCGGCGAGCCAAAGCCCACCTTGGTCAGCTCCGCCTTGCCCTGTGCGCCGAGCACGAACTGCTCGAACTGCTGGGCAAGATCGGCCTGCGGGGCGTCCTTGAGCACCGCGATCGGGTAGTTGTTGATCGCCTGCGCCGACTCGGGGAAGTCCACCTGCGCGACCTTGCCCTGCGCGGTGTTGGCGTCGGTGACGTAGACCAGCCCGGCGTCGGCGTCCCCGGACTCGACCTTCGTCAGCACCTGCTTGACGTCCTGTTCCTCACTGACCGGTTTCAGCGTGACCCCGGTGTTCTTCTCCACCTTCGCGGTCGCCGAACCGCACGGCACCTGGGACGCGCAGACCACGACCTTGAGGCTTCCGTTCGACAGGTCGCCGAAGGTCTTGATGCTCTTCGGGTTGCCCGGCGCCGTCGCGATGGTCAGCTTGTTCGTCGCGAAGATCGTCGGCGCACCGTTCACCACCCCGCCCTGCACGGCCTTGGTCATGTTGGCTTCGTCCGCGGAGGCGAACACGTCGGCCTTCGCGCCGTTGGTCAGCTGCTGGACCAACGTCGAGGAGCCGCCGAAGTTGTAGGTCACGGTGACGCCGGGGTGCGCCGCCTCGAACTCGGTCTTGAGCACGTTGAACGATTCGGTGAGCGACGCGGCCGCGTACACGGTCAGCGTCCGAGCTTCCGGGGCACTGCTGGTGCCGCTGCTGCTGCCGGCGTTGTCGTTCGAGGAACCGCAGCCGGTGAGCACCAGTGCCAGGCCGGCGAGTCCCGCCAGTACTTTCTTCAACGCTCTCCTCCAGGAGTCTCGACGACGACCGTCGTCGCCTTCACCACAGCCACCGCGAGTACCCCGGGCCGCAGTCCGAGCTCGCGGACCGCTTCGGTGCTCATCAGCGAGACCACCCGGTGCGGACCGGACTGGATCTCCACCTGCGCCATCACCTTGTCCGCGGTCACCTCGGTGACCAGCCCGACGAACCGGTTGCGCGCCGAACGCCCGACGTCCGATGGATCGTCGGGCTGGGCTGCCTGGTCACGTGCGAAGGCGGCCAGCTCGGCTCCGTCGACCACTTTGCGGCCGGCCGAATCCACGCCGGCGGTCAGCTGGCCCGCGCGAACCCAGCGACGAACCGTGTCGTCGCTGACCCCGAGCAACCCGGCTGCTTCCGAAAACCGAAATTGCGGCATGCGGGCGAGATTATCTCCGTGCCTGCGGAAAAGCTATGAGTCCTGGCCGTCGAAGATGTCCGCGCGAACCGCGGCGATGATCTCGCGCTCGTACCGTTCCACCACGTCACGTTCCTCCGGACTGAAACGCTCGAGTACCTGTTCCATCGCGACCATCGCCGATGCGAACAACGGGAGGTATTTCTCTTCGTCCAGCGGCAGGATCTCGACCAGCACCTTGCGCCGGTCCTGCGTGTCGCGCACCCGGCGGACGAAACCCGCGCGCTCCAACCGGTCGATCACTCCGGTGACCGCACCGGTGGACAGGCCCGTGAGCTGCGCGATCCGGCCCGCTGTCAACGGTCCTTCCTCGCGTGAGGCGAGATCGAGCGCCTTGTGGTCGGTGCCGGAGAGCCCCATCCGCTCGGCGATCCGTGCGTGCCGGAGCACCGCGAGAGTGCTGGTTTCCCGCCCGAGTTCGGAAAAGCGCTCGAGTACCTCGGGCGGCACCGGGTACTTCGGCCGCTCCGTCATCCCGCTTCCTCCCCCGGACCTCTCTGCATTCGAAACACTCACCGTCCTACTGCGCCGATCGTTACCGATCCGATCGGCAGCCACGGCTACCAGCGAAACGTAGGTCGGCCGCCGGTGGCCGAGTCGGCCTACTTTGGATCGGATCGGTAAATAGTCTAGTGATCGTCGCGGGGCGGTCACGCGGGTTAGGCTGGTGCCAATGAGTGCGGTAAATCTCGGTCTTCCCCGTGTCCCGGGTACCCATGACGTGTCCGCGCCCCGACCGGACACGCCCGTGCTCGTCGATACGTTCGGCCGGGTCGCCACCGATCTGCGGGTGTCGCTGACCGATCGGTGCAACCTGCGCTGTACCTACTGCATGCCCGCCGAGGGCCTGCCGTGGCTACCCAAAGAAGAGGTACTGACCGACGCGGAACTGCTGCGCCTGATGCGGGTGGCGGTGGAGCGGCTCGGGGTCACCGACATCCGGCTCACCGGCGGCGAGCCGATGCTGCGGGCAGGGCTGGAAGAGCTGATCGCACAGATCTCCGCGCTGCGCCCGCGGCCACGACTTTCCATGACCACCAACGGCATCGGGCTCGCGAAGCGGGCACCGGCGCTGGCCGAGGCCGGGCTGAACCGGATCAACGTCTCGCTCGACACCGTCAACCCGGAGACCTTCCGCGAGATCGCCCGCCGCGACAGGCTCTCGCACGTCTTGGACGGGCTGGCTGCCGCGCGCGACGCCGGCCTTGGCCCGGTGAAGGTGAACGCGGTGCTGCTGCGCGGTGTGAACGAGAACGAGGCGCCGGATCTGCTGCGCTTCTGCCTCGAACACGGCTATCACCTTCGGTTCATCGAGCAGATGCCGCTGGACGCCCAGCACGGCTGGGACAGGTCGAACATGATCACCGCGGCCGAGATCATGTCGCGGCTGCAGGCGGAGTTTTCCTTGTCGCCCAGCCCCGCCGAGCGCGGCGGCGCGCCGGCCGAACGCTGGCTGGTGAACGGCGGGCCCGCCGACGTGGGCATCATCGCGTCGGTCACCCGGCCGTTCTGCGCGGCCTGTGAGCGCACCCGGCTCACCGCCGACGGCGCGGTGCGGTCCTGCCTGTTCAGCAACGACGAGACGGACCTGCGCGCCCTACTCCGCGGCGGAGCGGACGACGAAGAGGTGGCGCGCGCGTGGCGGCTGACCATGTGGGGCAAACTTGCCGGGCACGAGATCAACGACGCCGGGTTCGCGCAGCCGATCCGGCCGATGAGCGCGATCGGGGGCTGAGGCCGCGTGACGACGGTGCTGGTGCGTTATTTCGCCTCCGCACGGGCCGCCGCGGGTGTCGAGCAGGAGACCGTCCAGCTCCCCGCCGGCGTGTCGGTGCACGAGGCCCTCGGCGTGTTGCGTGAGCGCCATCCCAGCGACCTGCCCCGCGTGCTCGAAGCGGCGAGTTTTCTGATCGACGGAATCGCGGTCCGCGATCATTCCCGGCTCCTTCCGGATGGTTCGGAACTCGACGTTCTCCCGCCGTTTGCCGGTGGTTGATCGACGGTTCCCGGTCCGTTCAGAGCCTGGCACCAACGGACCAGTCGCGCCGAAACGACGTGACCCAGACCTCACGATCAGTGAAATATCTCGAGAAGGAAACGGCCCGGTAACGGCGAGCTGACCAGGAGAAACACCCAAATCGTTGTAGGTTGCGTGCCGTTACTGTGATGTAGGTCACGTACCGGATAATTTCCGATCACGCTCGCAGTTACGTACCGTCGCTTTTCGGCTGGCCCCGACCGGCCGAGCAAGACCGGGATTCCGAAAGCGCCAAACCCTGTCCGGCGGAATCCCGGAACCAAACCCCGAGCGAAAGTAGCTTCCGGACAGGGACGGAAGGGACCGGTCCTCGCCCCCGAAGCGCGGACCAGTCGGTAAGCCCGGATCCCGCCGGGTGACCCCGCGCCCCGAAAGGGCGCGCCTGCAAGCCTGGGCCTGTGGTCCGGCTCGACGGCGTGGAAGCCCGAGATATTTCGAATGTCCTACCGAGGCAAGCACCGCAAGCTGTCCCCCGCCGCCCGCAACATCGCCCGCGTCGCCGTGGCCGGTATCGCAGTCGGCACCCCGCTGGCCATCGCTGCGACCCCCGCGCAGGCAGCCAGCGTGAACTGGGACGCGATCGCGCAGTGCGAGAGCGGTGGCAACTGGAACACGAACACCGGCAACGGCTACTACGGTGGTCTGCAGTTCACGCAGAGCACCTGGAAGGCCTACGGCGGCACCGGCAGCCCGCAGGGCGCTTCGCGCGAGCAGCAGATCGCGGTCGCCGAGCGGGTTCTGCAGGGCCAGGGCCTGGGTGCCTGGCCGGTGTGTGGCAAGAAGGGTGGCTCGGCTTCGAGCTCGAGCAAGAGCACCAGCTCGAAGAAGACCGCCGCTCCGAAGGCCACCACCCCGAAGAAGTCCACGTCTTCGACTCCGAAGAAGGTCACCGCGCCCGCGGCGACCAGCGTGCCGAGCTCCAACCCCAACGGTGACTACACCGTCGTGGCCGGCGACACGCTGTCCAAGATCGCCCAGAAGGCCGGCGTTCAGGGCGGGTACCAGAAGCTGCAGTCGCTGAACGCCCAGTACATCCCCAACGCCAACCTGATCCTGGTCGGCCAGAAGATCGCCACCAAGTGACCTGTTGAAGGCCACTGGCGAGGTGACCTGTCGAAGGCCACCCGTCGTGCGATCGCGGGAAACGTGACGCCCTGAGTCCCGCGGGTTCAGGAGCTCCACGAAACCCTGTGACAGACCGAAGGCCCCACCGCCGATCCCCCGGGCGGTGGGGCCTTTCGGCGCGTCAGGGTGACTCTCGGTCGAGCGAGGGCAGCGGAGAGCTTCCCAGAAGCCGCAATGAGTCCCGTCAGGGCGAGTTGACCCATTCGTCCGTGCCGTCCGCGAAGCGCTGGTGCTTCCAGACCGGCAGCCGGGACTTGACCTCGTCCACGAGCTCCGCACAGACGGCGAAAGCTTCGGCGCGGTGGTCGGCGGCGACGGCACAGGCCAGCGCCACATCCCCGATAGCGAGCGCGCCCAGCCGGTGACTGATGGCCACCACCCGCACGCCTTCCCGGCGGGCGACCACCTCGGCCACCACGCGGGCCAGCACGTCGCCCGCGCTCGGGTGCCCTTCGTAGTACAGCGTCGAAACGGATTTGCCGCCGTCGTGGTTTCGGACCACGCCACCGAAACTGACCACGGCGCCGGCGCCCTGGTCCTCGACCAGCGCGGCATGCGCCTCGACGGACAACGGCTGCTCGGTCACCTGCGCGAGCGCGATCCGCGGCGGGGTCACCGGAGTGGTCGGCACCGGCTGTGGGCCCGCAGCCGCGGCCGGGCGCGGGTGGTCGACGCCGGCGAGCTGGTCGACGGCGTGGTCCAGCACGCCCTCCAGTACGCCGAGGCCGTCCTTCACCCCACCTCGCGAGCCGGGCAGGTTCACCACGAGCGTCTTGCCCGCGACCCCGGCCAGCCCGCGCGACAGCACGGCTGTCGGCACCTTGGGCAGGCCGGCGCCACGAATCGCCTCGGCGAGCCCCGGCAGCTGGTGGTCCAGCACCGCCGCCGTCTCGTCCGGGGTGCGGTCGGTCGGCGAGATGCCGGTGCCGCCGGTGGTGATGATGACTTCCACGTCGTCACGCAGGCACTCACGCAACGCCTTGCCCACCTCTTCGCCGTCCGGCACCACCAGCGGCTCGGGCACTTCGTAGGCGTGCTCGGTCAACCACTGCGCGATCACCGGCCCGGTGTGGTCGGCATAGACCCCGGCGGACGCGCGGTTCGACGCGACGATCACCCGTGCGGTGCGCTTCATGGCCGCTCCCAGACTCCGGTTTTGCCGCCGTCCTTGCGCTCCAGCCGGACTTCGTCCAGCGTGGCGGCCGGATCGACGGCTTTGATCATGTCGTGCACCGTGAGCCCGGCGACGGCGACGGCGGTGAGCGCCTCCATCTCCACGCCGGTGACGTCCTTCGTCTTGGCGGTGGCCGTGATCCGGACTTCGGCCGCGCCGAGTTCGAACTCGACCTTGACCCCGGACAGCGCGATCTGGTGACAGAGCGGGATCAGGTCGGGCACCTTCTTCGCGCCCATGATCCCGGCTATCCGCGCGGTCGCCAGCGCGTCGCCCTTGGGCAGACCGTTGGACGAGAGCAGCCCGACCACCTCGGCCGTGGTCCGCACGACGCCGGTCGCGACCGCCGTGCGGGCCGTGGCCTCCTTGCCGGAGACATCGACCATCCGGGCCGCCCCGGTCCGGTCGACGTGGCTGAGTTCACTCACATCCGCGACACTAGCTTCTGGCTCCCGTTCGTTTCGCGGCTGCCTTCACAGCGTCGGCGACGGCCGGCGCGACGGCGGAGTCGAACACGCTGGGCACGATGAACGAGGCGTTGAGCCGGTCGTCGACCACGTCCGCGATCGCGTTCGCGGCGGCGAGCAGCATCTCGTCGTCGATGTCGTGCGCCTGCGCGTCGAGCAGCCCGCGGAAGACCCCGGGGAAGGCGAGCACGTTGTTGATCTGGTTCGGGTAGTCGCTGCGCCCGGTGGCCACGACCGCGGCGTGCTTCTGCGCCTCCAGCGGATCGATTTCCGGGTCCGGATTGGCCAGCGCGAACACCACCGCCTTGTCGGCCATGGTGGCGACCTGCTCGGCGCCGAACAGGTTCGGCGCCGACACCCCGATGAACACGTCGGCCCCGACGAGCGCGTCGTGCAGGCTGCCCGACACGTTGTCCTTGTTGGTCTTCTCCGCGAGCCAGCGCAGGTTCTCGTCGGTGTCGCCGCGCCCGGCATGCACGATGCCGTTGATGTCGGCGGCGATCACGTCGCCGGGCTTCTTGTGCAGCAGCAGGCGGACGATGGCCGAACCGGCCGCGCCGGCGCCGCTGACCACGATTTTGCAGTCCTCGATGTTCTTGCCGACCACGCGCAGGGCGTTGCGCAGCGCGGCGACCACCACGATCGCGGTGCCGTGCTGGTCGTCGTGGAACACCGGGATGTCCAGCTGCTCACGCAGCCGCGCCTCGATCTCGAAGCAGCGCGGCGCGGCGATGTCCTCGAGGTTGATCCCGGCGTACACCGGCGCCAGCGCCTTGACGATCTTGATGATCTCCTCGGTGTCCTGGGTGTCCAGGCACACCGGCCACGCGTCCACGTCGGCGAACTTCTTGAACAGCGCCGCCTTGCCCTCCATCACCGGCAGCGCGGCCTCCGGGCCGATGTTGCCGAGACCGAGCACGGCCGAGCCGTCGGTGACGACGGCGACGGTGTTGCGCTTGATGGTCAGCCGGCGCGCGTCGGCGGGGTTCGCCGCGATCGCCTGGCAGACCCGGGCCACGCCCGGGGTGTAGGCGCGGGACAGATCGTCACGGTTGCGCAGCTGCACCTTGGGCGTGACGGAGAGCTTCCCGCCGAGGTGCATGAGGAACGTGCGGTCGGAAACCTTGCGCACGCGAACGCCGGGCAGCGAGTCGAGTTCCTTGGTGATGTCCTCGACGTGGTCGGCGTTGGAAACGTTCGCGGTGATGTCGACCACGATCGCGTCGGCGTTCGAATCCACGATGTCGAACGCGGTGAGCACGCCGCCCACCCGGCCGACGGCGGTCGTGAGATCGCCCGCTGCGCTCGCCGAAGGCGGCGCCTCGACACGGACAGTGATCGAATAACCGGGGCCGGGAACCGGCACTGTCGTTACCCCTTACTTGTTGATTTGTGTCTCCGGGTGCACGTAGGGCACCGTGTCGAGCGGGAAGGTCAGGTCGCCGTACGGCGACAGCGCGCCCTGCCGGTCGGCCGCGAGCTCGGTCACCGGGTGCTCACCCTCGGGAACCTGCGGCCAGGTCGGGTCGATCCGTCCGGCCTTTTTGCCGTTTTCCTTGGCCACGTCGTCCTCCCGGGTCTGGCCTGCCTGTGCTTCCTTCAGTTTGCCTCAACGCGGGCGGTGCGCGGAGATCAGGGCGGTATCCTGAACAGTGATGCCCGCGACCTCTCTGGCGGACTGGCTGCGTTCCGCGTCCGACGACGAGTTGGCCGCGCTTTTGCAGGCCAGGCGCGACCTGGCCACCCCGCCCCCTTCCGACAGCACGGTGCTCGCTACGCGCGCGGGCACGGCCGGCTCCACCGCCCGTTCGCTGGAGGAGCTCGACACGTTCACCCTCGCTGTGCTGGACGCCCTGCTGGTCGCCGACGCCGACACTCAGCCGGTGCCGCTCGCGCCGGTCGCCGAGCTGGTGGGTGCCGATCCCGCTCCGGCGCTGGCCCGGCTGAAGACTCGCGCCATCGCCTGGGGCGACGACGACGCGATCCGGGTGCTGCCGGTCACGCGGGAGATCGTCGGCCCGTACCCGGCCGGGCTCGGCGCTTCGGTGCCCGCGCTGGCCGGGTTCGACCTCGCCGAGCTGACGGACGAGGAGCGTGGCGTCCTCGGCGCCCTCGCGTCAGGTCCGCCGATCGGGCGCAGTCGGGACGCGGCGGTGGAGGTACCGCTGGAGCAAGCGAAAACCCCGGTACAGCGGCTGCTGGCGCGCGGCTTGTTGTTGCGCCGCAACAACGACACGGTGGAGCTGCCCCGCGAGCTCGGCGTCGCGCTGCGCGGTGGTCGCGCGGTCTCGCCGGGCGCGATCGAGGAACCGGCACTGCCGACCAACTCGCACCAACAGTCCACTGTGGACGAAGCGGCGGCCGGCGAGGCGGCGGAATTCCTGCGCCAGCTGGAATCCCTGCTGAACCTGTGGTCCGAGCAGCCGCCGCCGGTGCTCAAGGCGGGCGGGCTCGGCGTGCGGGAGCTGCGGAAGTTGGCGCGTGAGCTCGACGTCGACGACGTGCGGGCCACGGTGCTCGCGGAGCTGGCCGTGGGCGCCGGCCTGGTCGCGGACAGCGGGTCGGCCACGCCCGAATGGGTGCCGACCACCTTGACCGATTCGTGGCTCGCTTCGGCTCCCGCCCAGCGCTGGCTCACCCTCGCGCAGGCCTGGCTGGACCTGCCACGATTGCCAGGCCTGGCAGGTCAGCGGGATTCGAAGGACAAGGCGATGGCCCCGCTGTCGGACGATTTACGTCGGCCGCTCGCCCCGGTGAATCGCCGGCGGATCCTGGAAAGCCTGCTCGAACTTCCTGACGGCTCGGGCGTGAAGAGCGTTGACGAGCTGGTCGCGGTACTGGCCTGGCGCGCGCCCCGGCGTGGCGGGCGGCTGCGGGACGAGACGGTCCGCTGGACGATGGCCGAGGCGTCGATCCTCGGTGTGGTCGCGCTCGGCGCACTGACCACCGCGACGAAGGCGCTCCTGGCCGAAGACCGTAGCGGCGCCTTGAACGCGATGATCGACGCGATGCCCGCCCCGATCGACCACGTACTGGTGCAAGCCGATCTGACCGTCGTCGCGCCGGGCCCGCTGGAGCCGGAACTCGCCACGGAGATCAAGACGGTCGCGGACGTCGAATCGGCCGGGCACGCAACGGTCTACCGGATCACCGAAGCAACGGTGCGCCGCGCGCTCGACGCGGGCCGCACGGCGGACGAGCTACATGAACTGTTCCGCGCCCGCTCGGCCACCCCGGTGCCACAGTCCCTCACTTACCTGATCGACGACGTCGCCCGCCGCCACGGCCGCTTGCGAGGTGGCGCCGCCGCGTCCTTCCTGCGCTGTGACGACGAGGTGCTACTGGCCGAGGTGCTGGGAAACCCGGTCGCGACCGAATACGAACTACGCAAAATCGCGCCGACGGTGCTCGTGAGCCCGATCCCGCTGGCCGAAGTTCTCGACGGTTTGCGTGCCGCCGGTTTCGCCCCCGCCGCCGAAGGCCCGGACGGCCGGGTACTCGACCTCCGCCCGAGCGGTCGGCGAATTCCCGCCCGCCCCAAGCAAACCCGCCGTGTGACGGGTGAACCGGCAGGGCCCAACTCGGACCAGCTGAGCACGGTGATCGCCCACCTCCGTGCCGGCGACCGTGCAGCGAGCCGACGTCGGGGCGCGGAAGTGCGGCTCCCCGCCGGCGGTGGCGGTTCGGACACCTCCGCGACGATGGCCCTACTGGCCCGTGCGAGCCGAGAACAGCGCGAGGTGTGGATCGGCTTTGTCGATTCGCATGGCACCGCCAGCCAGCGGATCGTCACCCCCGCGCATGTCGGTGGTGGCGTGCTGATGAGCACGGATGATCAGCGCTTCCCCTTGCACCGCATCACTTCCGCCGCATTGATCGAGGACTGACAGCGCTTTCGCAGGCTGCTACCCGCCCGGCAACGCAAGCCGACGACCACCACGCCCAGACCCCGCCACCGAATCGATCCCCAGCGCCGAACACTGCGTAACCCTTGCTACGCAAGGGAAAACGATCTCCTCGCCGGAGGGGCAGGCTCAAGGACGCCCAGGGGCCCGTAGCTCGACCGCCGGTCTTCGAGGTGGGCGAGTTGTGGTCATCCCGTCGCCTGCGGAAGCGGTACCACTTCACCCCGGGCAGGCGACGGGATGACCACCCAACTCTGGGGCCTTTCAAAGCCCTCGCAAACCGTCCAGCACGCGCGCCATGAACTGCCGGGAGGAACGGTCCCCGAAGGACAAACCGGGCTGGTGGATCATCACCAGCTCCAGGTTGTCCATGTCGCTGACCAGCACCTTCACCACGTTCAACGGCAGGTACAGGAACGCCGCGATCTCCGCGATCGAGCGTGGCTCCACACACAGATCACAGATTCGCCTGTGCTGCACCGAAACCGCACCCTCGTACCGGCGGCCACGGTCGCTTGTGGACACCAGGGCTTCCAGCGCCAGCTCGTAGTCGGGGCGCGTCCGGCCGCGGGTGTGGGCATAAGGGCGCATCATGCGGCGGCCCATCGAGCGCGGCGGGGGCGGCGAAGCCGGGGCCGGCACCGGGGCGGGGGCACGCTTCACGCCCGGCAACGACCGCACCGCCGTCAGCACGGCCGAACGATTCAGCTTGAACCGCGCCGGGGAATCCAGCGGCTCACGGTCCGCGCCCTGGTGCAGGGCTTCCCACTCGTCAAGTTCGGGGCCCGGGGCCCCGTTCGTCAGTCCTCGCATCGCCTACCCGCGCACGCCGCCCTGGAGCTGCATCCGCAACTCCGGCGTCATCTGCTGACCGACCCGGTCGACCAGCAGGGTCATTTCGTAAGCAACCGTGCCGATGTCACAGTTCGGCGCGGCCAGCACCGCCAGGCACGAGCCATCGCTGATCGACATCAGGAACAGGTAACCGCGCTCCATCTCCACGACGGTCTGGTTCACCACGCCGGCGTCGAAACATCGCGCCGCACCGAGAGTCAAGCTCACCAGGCCGGAGGAAACCGCGGACAGCTGGTCGGCGCGATCCTTCGGCAACCCGTCCGAACTCGCCAACAGCAGACCGTCCGCGGACACGACCACGGCGTGCGCCGCGCCAGGGACCCTGCGCACGAAATCGGTGATCAGCCAGCCGAAGCTGCCCGCCTGTTGAGCCGGCGCTGTCACTGGTGCCTCCTCGCCGATCGAAGCGGTAGTCGCGATTATTCCCTGTCAGGGTATTCCTCACAGCAGCCTTGTCGACCCACAACGATGGGTGATCCCCATCTTCACCCCAACGGCCGTACCTCGACGGTGACCGCCCGGACACTCAGCCAGGCTGCAGCGCCGTATCGCGGGTGATCGCATGCTCGACGACCGAAATCAGCACCTGCTTCGCGGACTCACGATCCCGTGCGTCGCACGCGATGATCGGCACGTTGTCCGCGATCGTCAGCGCATGCCGGACGTCCTCGATCTGGTGATGCAGCAACCGATCGAAGCAGTTGATCGCCACGATGTAGGGCAGTTTCCGGTTCTCGAAAAAGTCGATCGAGGGAAACGCGTCAGCCAACCGGCGGGTGTCCACCAGCACGACCGCACCGATGGCACCCAGCGCGAGGTCGTCCCACATGAACCAGAACCGGTGCTGCCCCGGCGTACCGAACACGTACAGCACGAGATCGGAGTCGAGCGAGAGCCGGCCGAAGTCCATCGCCACGGTGGTGGTGACCTTGTTCGGCGTCGAACTGACGTCGTCGACCGACATGCTGGCCTCGGTCATCTGCGCTTCCGTGGTCAGCGGGTCGATCTCGGACACCGCACCCACCAGGGTGGTCTTCCCCGCACCGAAGCCGCCGGCCACCACGATCTTGGCCGACTGGGTCGGCCCGCTGGCCACCGACGTGTTCGCGTCGGAGTCAAATTCTCCGAAGCCCACTGAGCACCCTCTCCATGAATTCGATACTGGGACGATCGCCGACAGCGACGGTCGCGGTGTGCACGAGGACGAGACCGAGACCGGCCACGTCACCGATCAGCACGCGCACCACGCCGAGGGGCAATCGTAGATAGGCCGCCACCTCGGCCACCGAGCGCGTGTCCAGGCACAGTCCACAGATGGACCGGTGCTCGGGCACCCGGACGCGGTCGAGCGAACGCCCGCGCTCGCTGGTCGACACCAGTGCCTCGATCGCGAGATCGTACGTCGGCTTGGTCCGGCCACCGGTCCGGAAGTACGGGCGGACCAGCCCCGAACTCTCCGCCGGCGCCGGCGGCATGGACGTCGGGATCGCCGGCAGGCTGGGGTGACTCGGGTGATTGGGATGGCTGGGATGGTTCGGATAACTCGCCGGGCCCGGTCCGGGTGCGGCGGGCGGGAAAGCCGAGAACTCTCCGCTGGGCGACCCGCTGTCCGGTCCGCCACCGAACAGCTCCGAGCCGGGACCGGACATCAGCCGGTCCCCGAAATCGGGCGTGCGGAACTCGCCCGTCTGATAAGCAGGCAACGACGAACCTGTGGGTTCACCGCCGTCGGCACCGGTCGCACGGCGCTGCCGCCACTCCCGGTCCACTCGTGCCCGGAACTGCGTCCAGTCATCGTCGGCCAGCGCATTCCGCGGTTCCTCCGGATCCGAGCCGGAAGCCGTGGAGCCCATCCCCATTCGGTCCCCGTCCAAGTCCGCTGATCGCCCCGCGTCCACTCCAGTCCCCTTCGTCGCGCGGTGTTATCCGCGCACGGCCCCTTGCAACTGGGCCCGCATCTCTGGGGTCAGTTGCTGTCCGACCCGGTCGACGAGCAATGTCATCTCATAGACTACGAGACCGATGTCACTGTCCGGCGAGCCCAGTACAGCGAGGCAGGAACCGTCGGAAACCGACATCAGGAACAAGAAGCCGTTTGCCATTTCGACCACGGTCTGCGCGACCGGGCCGCCTTCGAAGACCTTCGCCGCGCCCCGCGCCAGGCTGGTGAGCCCCGAAGCGACCGCGGCCAACTGGTCCGCCCTGTCCTTGGGCAGGCCGCGGGAAGCGGCCAGCATCAGTCCGTCCGCGGAAACCACCACAGCGTGTGCCGCGCCAGGGACGCGGTGCACGAAATCCGTGATGAGCCAGGCGAAACCGTTCTGCGAACCTTGAGATTTCGAGCCTTTCGGCTGAAGAGAACCCGGCCGTGTCACTCGTCACTCCTCACTGCCGTATTCGGGCAGGGACAGCTCCCCGCCAGTCACCGAAACGCCTTCTCCGGCCCGCCGGCCTGAGTTGTCAAGCGCATGCCGGCCGGAGGTGTAGCCCCGTTGGAAGCTCACCATACGGTCACGCGCCGCTGTAGCCGACCTCGCGATGGCGCTGTGGCCAGGTCGTGCCGATGTGGTGTCGGTGAACGACGCCGACGAGGACTCACCCGCGGTGACCGAGCCTGGCACCAGGTACGCGTTGGGTACGCGCTTGGGCAGACCGGCCGGGGTGACCTCCTCACCCTTCGGCTCCAGTAGCGACTGCGCGGCCTGCCAGCCTTCGTCAGCCGCACTGCGCCACACCTCGTCGAGCATCGGTGTGGCTTCCAGCGCTTCCGGTTCGGATTCCGGTTCTGGCTCCGGTTGCCGGACTGCTGGTTCGCCGAGATCTCCCGTCATCGGGCCTTCGGACTCCTCCCCGCGGGTGCCCTGGTCGTCGTCGCCGTCTTCACTGAACCACCGGGAGACAACCGACTGATAGATCGGCAGCCGCTTGGTCGGCACGTCGTCGTCGAGCACGCCGGTCTCGCGGGCCGGTGGTTCCTCGGCCGGCGGCTCGGGCGGAGCCACCGGTACGTATTGCGGTTCCCGCTTCGGCAGCTGGAGCGGGGTGAACCGGGTCGTGCCCTCCGGTGGATGCCCGTTGGACGGGTTCGAACCGGGCTTGCCCCGGCTCATGAACGCCGCGTTGGGCGAACCGGCCACCAGATCGTCGAGGCTGATCGGCTCCGCCAGTGGCGTCAGCCCGCCGGGACCATCCGGAATTCGTTGCTGTCGCTGGGTTTGCTCGGACTCGACCGACGCGGGCCGGGGCCGCTGCGCAGGCACCGCGGGGATCGAGGGCAGCGAGGTCTCGGACGGGGCCGGCGGCAGCGGCGGCGCGTCGGCGACGACCGGGCCCAGCAGCTCGGCCGGCACCACGACGCGCGCGATCACGCCACCCTCGATGTCCTCGTTCTCCCGGATCCGCACCTCGATGCCGTGCCGCTGGGCCAGCCGCGCGACCACGTACAGGCCCATCCGCCGGGTCACCGACACGTCCAGGTCGGGCGGGTCCGCGAGGCGCTGGTTGACCTCGTAAACCTGCTCTTCGGACATGCCGACCCCGCGGTCGGTGACCTGGATGGCCAGCGACCGGCGGCGGGTGACCACCGCGCGGACGCTCACCTTCGTCTCCGGCTCGGAGAAGTACGTGGCGTTGTCGAGCAGTTCGGCCAACAGGTGCACCAGGTCGTGCACGGTCAGCCCGCGCACCGCGACCTCCGGAATCACGCCGACCTCGACGCGCGCGTACTGCTCGATCTCCGACACCGCGGCACCGATCACGTCCGCGGCCGACACCGGCTTGGGCACCGACTTCGCCAGGCCCGCACCGGAGAGCACCAGGAGGCTTTCACCGTTGCGGCGCAACCGGGTCGCCAGGTGGTCGAGCTCGAACAGGCTCGCGAGGTGGTCCGGGTCCTGCTCGTCGGCCTCGAGCCGGTCGATCACGCCGAGCTGGCGTTCCACCAGCCGCTGCGACCGCCGGGACAGGTTCACGAAGATGCCGTTGACGTTCTCCCGCAACAGCGCCTGCTCGGCCGCCATCTTGATGGCCTGTTCGTGCACCGCGTCGAACGAGCGCGCGACTTCGCCGATCTCCTCGCGGCTGGTGATCGGCACCGGATCGACCGCGTTGGCCGAGGCCGCGACGGGGTCCGGGTCCTGCAGGATCCGGTTGACCGTCTCGGGTAGCCGCGTGTACGCGATGTCCAGCGCGCTGGTCCGCAGCACGCGCAGTGGCCGGAGCATGATCCGGGCGATCAGGAACGTCAGGATCAGCGCGCCGATCAGCACGACCAGCACGATCCCGATGTCCCGCCAGGCCGCGGTGGTCGCGCCGTCGGCGAGTGCCTGGGAGCTGGAGCGCAGGTTGGACAGCAGATCGCTCTCCATCGTGCGCATCTTGTTGATCGTGCCGGTGCTGTCGGCGACCAGCTCGTTGCGGTCGATGCCGGGCGGCTGGCCTTCCGCGCCGCGGGCGAGCGCACCCGCGGCCAGCCGTTCCCGGCCGTCCACGTCCGGCCCGCTGACCGTGTCGTTGAACAACTGCAGCTGGTCGGTGCTCGCGTTCGCCTTGAACACGTTGAGCGTGGCCGCCGCGCTGGCCTGCGCCTGGCGCACCTGGTCGAGCAGCAGCCCGGTGAACCCGTTGCGCATCACCGCGATCTCCATCGCGGCGTCCTGCCGCGACTCGAACTCCTTCGCCTCCGACAGCGACTGGAGCGTGGTGCCCTGGCGCAGCAGGTCGCGGTCGTTCACCGCGATGGTGACTTCCTGACCGAGCTGGTTCAGCGAGTCGAGGATCGAGGTGTAGGTGGTGAAGGCCGCTTGCTCGGAGTACGGGGGCGTGTTGACCGTGGTGCGCAGCGCGGCGAGGGTGTCGAGCCGCTGCAGGCCCCGGTCGTAGCGTTGCTTGCTCGACGCGTCGTCGATCTGGAGCTGTGAGGCGGACTCGCGCAGATCCGCCACGGACTGGTCGACCTGGCGGATCTGGCTGTTCAGTGCACTCTGGAGGTCGACGTCGCCGGGCGTGATGATCTTCGCAACGGCGAGCATCCGCTCGCTCTGCAGCTGGTGGATCACGTCGGTGACCTTGGTGGCCACGTCGACCTGGGTTGTGGTCTGGCCGAACTCGTCGGCCTGATGCAGCTCGTCGTAGGCGCGCAGGCCGCCCAGCACGAGGGCGGTCAGGGTCGGCACCGCCAGGACCAGGACCAGCTTGGAGCGCAGCTTCCAGTTTCGTAGGCTCAGTCGCGATCCACTGGATCGCGCCGAAGACTGCTGCGCAGGAGTCCCCGCTACATGTGGGGTGTCTTCTCTCGGCACCGCTGTACCACCGTCAATCCCGCCAGCATTGGGGTTCGAACCTCTTTTGCAGGTGCAGAGGGTAGCGAACAGCCGGTGAAGATGTAACCCTTCCTGGGCAAAGGCGCGAGGGCTGATCCATGAGCGGTGCCGTGACCTGAAAGAACTCCCAAGCTTGAACGCGGTTAAACCACTCTCAGTAGAGCGCCGAATCCTGACGATCAGAATGGGTGATCTTTGTCACCGGTTCACAAGATCGTTCGCCCGCCACAGACGAGGAGACAGCAAGTGCCCACGATGCTCGAGGTGAACGGGCTCAATCACCGCTTCGGCGGCGGGGAAGGTGCCCACACCGCGGTCCGCGATCTTTCGTTCACCGTCGAGTCCGGCGAGCTGGCGTGCATCGTCGGCCCGTCCGGCTGCGGCAAGTCCACGATGCTGCGGTGCATCGCCGGGTTGATCAAGCCCAGCGGCGGCAGCGTCAGCCTGCACGGTGACCCGGTGTCGGGCGTGCCCAGCGACCTCGCCGTGGTCTTCCAGGACTACAGCCGCTCGCTGTTCCCCTGGCTCACCGTCGCTGGAAATGTCGAATTTCCCCTTCGTTCGGCCAAAATTCCCAAGACCGAACGCCGCGAGCGCGCGCGTGAGGCACTGGAGTCGGTCGGCCTGTCGGCCGCCGCGCGCAAATACCCATGGCAACTTTCGGGTGGCATGCAGCAGCGGGTCTCCATCGCCAGGGCGCTGGCCAGCCGCCCGGCGCTGCTGCTGATGGACGAGCCGTTCGCGTCGGTGGACGCGCAGACCCGGTTCGAACTCGAAGACCTGCTGCGCCGGGTGAAGCAGCAGCAGGGCAGCACCGTCCTGCTGGTCACCCACGACATCGACGAAAGCGTTTACCTGGGCGACCGGGTGCTCGTACTGTCGAAATCACCGGCATCGATCGTCGCGGATCTCAAGGTGGACCTGCCCGCGGAGCGGGACCAGATCGGCACCCGCGAATCCGCGGAGTTCGTCGCGTTGCGGGGTGAGATCGCCCGCCTGCTGCAGGGGCGAACGGCCGAGGCCACGGCCGCGGCCGGCGACATCGCCGAGTGGGAGCTCTCCGAGCAGGAAACCAAAACCGAAGAGAGGACTTCGTAGATGACCGCGCCGACCGTACGGGACGCCGTTCGCGAGCTGATGCGCGAATGGAAGATCACCACCGTCTTCGGCAACCCGGGCACCACCGAGGTGCCGTTCCTCGCGGACTGGCCCGACGACTTCACCTACGTGCTCGGGCTGCAGGAGTCCGCGGTGCTGGCCATGGCCGACGGGTACGCGCAGTTGACCGGACGGCCCGCAGTGGTCAACTTGCACTCCGCAGGCGGGCTCGGACATGCATTGGGCAACATGGTCACCGCGCACCAGAACCGCGCGCCGCTGATCGTGATCGCGGGCCAGCAGGAGCGCTCGATGCTCCCCTTCGACCCGTTCCTCGTCGCCATCGACGCGGCCGAGTTCCCCAAGCCGTACGTGAAGTGGAGCGTCCAGCCGGCCCGCGCCGAGGACGTGCCGGCCGCGTTCGCCCGTGCCTACCAGGTCGCGACGCAACCGCCGTACGGCCCGGTGTTCCTCTCGATCCCAGCGGACGACTGGGAGCAGGCCGCGAAGTCGTTGCCCGCCAAGCCGCGCGTGCGCGGGTTCGCGCCGGACGCCGAAGCCATCGCCGAGGTGGCCAGTGCGCTGGACGCGAGCGAGCGGCCGGCGATCGTGGTCGGGGCCGCGGTGGACATCGATCACGCCGTGCCGGATGTGATCACGCTCGCCGAACGGACGAAGGCGGCGGTGTGGGCGGCGCCGTTCTCCGCACGCAGCTCGTTCCCGGAGAACCACCCGCAGTTCGGCGGTTTCCTCAAGCCGAGCCGCAAGATGACGCACGGCGTGCTCTCGGCGTACGACCTCGTGGTGGTGATCGGCGCCCCCGCGTTCACCTACCACGTGCCCTCGCCGGACGACGTGCCCGAGCTGCCCCCGCTGTACTTGATCAACGACGACTCCGAGGCACTCGCCCGCGCCCCGTACGCGACGCCGGTGCTGGCGAGCCCGCGCGCCGCGATCACGGCGTTGTCGGCCCTGGTCAGTGCCGAAACCTCCCGTAGCTTGCCCGCACCACGGGAACAGCCGCCGCGCCCGGCCGCACCTGCTGTCGGCGAAGCGATGACAGGCGCGTTCGTCAACGACGAGCTCTCCCGGATGCTGCCCGACGACGTGCTCATCGTGGAGGAAGCGCCCAGCCAGCGCGGGGACATCCAGCGGTACCTGCCGGTCAACGCGGCAGGCGAAGGGTTCCTCACCATGGCCAGCGGCGTGCTGGGCTACGGCCTGCCCGCGGCGATCGGCGCGAAGATGGCCGTGCCGGAGCGCCCGGTGGTCGCGGTGCTCGGCGACGGTTCGAGCATGTACGGCATCCAGGCCCTGTGGACCGCGGCGCAGCACCACGTCCCGGTCACCTTCGTCATCCTGGACAACTCCGAGTACGGGGCGGTCCGGGAACACGCGCACGTGTCAGGGCGCGGCAAGGTGCCGGGTTCGGATCTGGGCGGGATCGACTTCTGCGGCCTTGCCCGCGGCATGGGCTGCGACGCCGTACTCGTCGAGACCCCGGAGGAACTGCGGAAGGCGGTGCCGGCGGCGCTCGCGTCCGGCGTGCCCACGCTGATCGACGTGAAGATCCGCTACGGCGGCTGAGGTGCGGCGGCCGCGAACCGGGACAGGCTCGCGGCCGCTGTCACTTACTCCTTATATATAAGGAGCGCTCCCGCTACATCGCCGCCTCGGAGCGGAAGCCCGGGTGCCAGGCCAGTGCCCGCTTCTCGGCGACCGACAACAAGAGGTTGGCCAGGTAGCCCAGCAGGCTCACCAGCACGATCCACGCCCACATCTGCGACAGCACGAAGTTGCTCTGGGTCAGGATCATCTGGTAGCCGATTCCGCTGGTAGAGCCGCCCATCAGCTCGGAAACCACCATCAGGATGATCGCCAGCGACAGGCCGAGCCGCATTCCGGCGAACACCTTCGGCAGCGCCGTCGGCAGTACCACCCCGAAGATCCAGTCCGCCCTGCTGATGCGAAACGCGCGCACGGTCTCGGTTTTGACGTCGTCGACCGAACGCGCGCCGTCGATCGTGTTCAGCAGGATGGGCCAGATGGTGCCCCACAGGATCGTGATGATCTCCATCTTCGGCCCGATGCCGAAGGCCACCAGGAACACCGGCACCAGCAGCGCCGCCGGGATGGACCTGGCGAAGAAGAACATCGGCGACACGTAGTCGGTGACGACCGGCGAACGCCCCAGCGCCAGCCCGAGCGGGACCCCCACCACCACGGAAATGCCCCAGCCGGCGAAGATCCGGCCCAGGCTGGGCAGGATGTCGTCAGTCAGCGCGGTGTTGCCGAAGAAGGCGTCCTTCGCGGCGGACAGGATGTCGGTCGGCGGCGGGAAGTACGGGTCGTCCGCCGCCTTCGTGACCAGCTGCCATACCACCAGGAACGCGATGAACACCAGCCAGCGCCTGCCGAAATCGAGCCATTTCGAAGCGCTCACACCGCACCCCCCACCGCGGACCAGCCGAGCCAGCGCCGCTGGATCCCGACCAGGCCGAGATTGACCAGGTAGCCCACCAGCCCGAGGAAGACCGTGGCGGCGAGCACCATGTCCATCCGGCCGGAGGTGGTGCCGGAGAAGTACACGAACTGGCCGATGCCCGCCGTGCCGAGCGTCAGGTACTCGGTGGTCACCAGCACGATGAGGGAGATGGACGCCGAGAGCCGGACACCGGTCATCGTGAACGGCGCGATGCTGGGCAGCAGCACGGTGAAGAGCCTCCGCACCGGTGGAGTCCGGAAAACCCTTGCGGTGTCCAGAATCTGGCTATCGATCTCACCCATCGCGTAGATCGTGTTGAACAGCACCGGCCACACCGAGGCGAACACCGCGAGCGCGATCTTGGTCTCGGCGTCGCTGCCCAGCAGCAGGATCACCAACGGGATCAACGCCACCGCGGGCAGCGGGCGAAGGAACTCGACGATCGGGCTGATGGCAAGGCGCAGCCATTTGAAGCTGCCGAGCAGAACCCCCAGCGGGACCGCGATCAGCACGGTCAGGCCGAGCACGATGAGCCACGACAACAGCGTGGACACCGCGCCGGTGATGAAACCGGCGTTGCCGAACAGGCCCGCGAACCGGACCAGCACGACGAACGCCGGTGGCAGCACGTTGTCCGGCAGCACGCCCACCCGGACGATCACCTCCCACAGCACCAGGAAGGCGATCAGGCCGATGAGCCTGCGAAGCGCAACTCGCACGATCGTCGTTCTCTTCTCAGACCTTGGGGGTCGGCACGATGTACTGGTTGGCGTCCAACTGCGCGGTCAGGCCACCGTAGGACTGCATCAGCGTGACGACCCGCTGCAGCTGGCTGGCGCTGACCGAGGTCGGGAAGACGTCGGTGGCCAGCAGCGAAGCGGTGTCCTTGTCCACCCCGGTCAGGTCGGGCAGCACCTCGAGCAGTTTGGTGCGGTCCGCGGCCGCGGTCTGCGCCGGCACCATGGCCTTCTGGAACGCGGCCACCGTCTTCGGGTTCTTCTCGATGAACGAGTCGAGCGCGATGAAGCCTGCCGAGGTGATGTTGGCGGTCGACCCCGTCACGATCTTCAGCACCGGCTCGGCACCCTGCTTCTCGGCCTGGGTGATGTAGGGCTCCAGCTCGACACCCGCGTCGATGGTGCCCGCCTGCAGCGCCGCCGGGATATCCGGGAACTTGATCTGCTGGAAGTGCACCTGGTTCGGGTCCACGTCGTGGTCCTTCAGGGTGGCGCGCAGCAGTACCTCGGCGATCGAGCCGGACTGGTGGATCGAGACCTTCTTGCCGACGAGGTCCTTGGGCTCCTTGATGTTGGAGCCCTGTTTGGCGATGACGACCAGGCCGTTCTCACTGAGCTGGTCGACATCCACCACGATCTTCGCCTGCACCGTCTTCTGGGCGATCGCCTGGAAGAACGAGACGTAGTTGGTGATGATGAAGTCCATGTTCCCGTTGATGAGCTCGGGATACGCGGCCGGACCGGAGGCGAACATCTTGCTCGTCACGTCCAGGCCCTGGTCTTTGAAGTAGCCGTACTTCTCCGCCAGCTTCGTGGAGACACCCTGCTGGCCGGTGAGGATGCCGACGTTGAGCTTGCTCTTCTCCACGGCGCCCGAGCTGCTGCTGCCGGACGTGTCGTTCGAGCTCGAACCGTTCAGCGCACTGCACCCGGCGGAGGCGGCCAACGGCCCGGCGACGGTGGCGCCGAGAGCGAGCCTGACGAATCTACGACGGGTGGTGGCGCTTCCATACATGGGCATTCCGACGCTCCTGACGCGGCGTTATCCATCATCTGTGGTGACGGATCAATTACTGGTAGTAAGGAACAGGGCGGTATATTACACACGAACGGGTGTTGCTTTCGGGTAGATCGAAACTCGGGCGCAACCTATCGCAGAACGCGGTAACCGCAACAGTCCGATTTGATCATGATCTGGTGTAGTTCTTCAATGCCGGTTCGGCGGGCACGTGCGGATAAAGCGCGACCTGGGTGGCGACCGTCGTGGCGAGATTCGCCGCATTCACCGGAAGAGTCACCGGATCGACGTAGGGCATGACCGGCTGGGCGCAGACACCGGCCGCGAGTCTGGCCGGGTCCGCCGGCCCCGCGTGCGTCAGCGCGTCCACGACCAGCGCGAACGCCGGCGCGTCCGCGGTGCCGGTGGTCAGATGGTCGGCGACGTGCGCCAGGCAGACCTGCTGCAGGCCGACGTTGCTGATCCGGCCGCCTCCGGTGTGCAGCGAGGAACTGCCGTTGTCGTCGAAGTTCGGGGTCACGACCTCGTCCAGCGCCGTGTAGACGTTCGTGTAGTCGATCCCGGGCCAGGTCTCGGGGCCGCTGTTGAGCGCGGTCAGGAACGCCGAACCGGTCCGCTGCTGCCAGAACGACGGGGCGCACCCGGGCGCGCAGACCGCCTGCGCGACCAGCGTGCCGTGGTTCGACGGGGCGAGTCCGACCAGGTCAGCGACGTCGGCACGGGTGTCCGGCCAGTACTTGAGCGCCCAGCGCGGGATCATCCCGCCCTGACTGTGGCCCACCAGATCGACCTTGCGCCCCGCCTCGGCGCTGACCGTGCGGATGGCGTGCACGACGTACTCGGCGGCCACCTGGATGTCGCCCATGCCGTGGTCGGGCAGGGTCACCGTGCAGTACGGCCAGCCCTTCGCGGCGAACGCGCGGGCGTAGTTCCAGTCGAACTCGGCCGGGGTGAGCGTGGTGCCGGGGATCAGCAGGATCGGGTCGCGCTGCGCGTCCGCGATGCCATCTGAGCAGCTCAGAGCCGCGTCAAGGGTGGCAACGGGTACGTCGAGCGCGGGTCCGGTGGCCGCCTGGGCGCCGGCCGGGACGAGCAATGCACCTGCTGCCGCCGCGATCACGAACAGTGCCCGCACGCTCACCCTCCCGCAGTAACCCAACGTGCGGCGGAGTCTGCTCCTCGTATTGGCATCCCGTCAATGCCTTTCGTGGGGATTTTCGGCGAACGGTCGATAAATGAAGGGCTATTCGCCGTAACAACGGTCACGTAATCGTGCGCTATTCGGCGTAGTGCAGAACGCAAATAGCGGATTACCGTTCGCCGCCCCGATGAGTTGTGGAACGCGCTTCCCGAGCCCGGACAAATCCGTCTTGCAGCCGCGCCATCCGGCCGCGCACGGCATCCGGATCCAGCCGCAGCGTCGGCGCGTCCATCTCGTCGACCGCGGACGCGGGCAGCGGGCCGTGCACCCCGTTGAGCCGGCCGGAGGTGGAACCCTGCACCGGCTCTTCCTCGCCGGGCCAGTCGGGCTCGGCGGACTGGTCACGCACGGGCCAGTGCTCACCGGTGCGGAACCACTGGGACAGCACGGCCTGGTACGCCGGCATCCGCTCGGTGGGTTCGTCCTCTTCCAGGTAGTACGGCGTGCGCTTGTCGTCGTCCTCCGATGGCCAGTCCGGCGGCGGCTCGTTCTCCACCGGGGCCCGGCGCGAGGGCTCCGGTACCGCGGGAAGCGCCAGCTCGGGGTCGGACTCGGGGACGGCAACGAGCGCGGGCGGGCCGATCATCTGCCTGGGCTCCGGCGGCGGGACCGGCCGCGCCGGGGCCTGCTCGACGACCAGTTCGGCGGGCACGACGACGATCGCGACCAGGCCACCACCGACGTCCGTGCGCAGCCGCACCTTGATGTCGTGCCGCCCGGCGAGCGTCGCGACCACGAACAGCCCCATCCGGCGGGACACCTCGACGTCGACGGCTGGTGGCTTGGCCAGTCGCGCGTTGGCGCGCTGGATCTCCGGCTCGGGCATCCCGGCCCCGGAGTCGGTGATGTGCACCTCCCACGCGCCGTCCGCGGTGATCGAGCTGACCACGGTGACGGTGGTGCTCGCGGGCGAGTACAGGGTGGCGTTCTCCAGCAGCTCGGAGATCACGTGCACGAGGTCGCTGCACGCGTGCCCGAGGATGGCCAGCTCCGGCGTCGCGGTCAGTTCGATTCGCTGATAATGCTCCACTTCGGACAGTGCGGCCCCGATGATCTCTTCTGCCGCAACGGGTTGGGCCCGCTCGTCGCCGAGATCGTGCCCGGAGAGAACGAGCAGGTTCTCGCTGTTGCGCCGCATCCGGGTGGCGAGGTGGTCCAGCTCGAACAGTCCGCCGAGCGTTTCCGGGTCCTGCTCGCCCGCCTCCATCCGGTCCAAAACGGACAGTTGCCGTTCGACAAGATCCTGGCTACGCCGGGAAAGGTTGACGAACATCCCGTTGATGTTCTCCCGCAGCGAGGCCTGTTCCCCGGCAAGGCGGACCGCCTGCCCGTGCACCGCGTCGAACGCACGCGCGACCTGTCCGAGCTCCTCCCGGCTGAACACCGGGACCGGCTCGATGCCCCGCCGCCGCGCGGCGCCTTCGGGATGCGGGTCGGCGAGGATGTCCTGCACCGCCGCGGGCAGCCGGTGCTCGGCAACGTCCAGCGCACCCGCGCGCAGCGCCCGCAACGGCCGCAGCAGCGAGCGCGCGATGATCACCCCGAGCACGATGCACAGCAGCAGGATCCCGAGCACGATGCCGGCGTTCACGATGGCCGAGCGGCGGGCGTCGGAGGCCAGGGAATCGCAGCGCTGCTGGGTTTCCGACTGCAGCGCCTGCTGCACCTTCTCGGCGAGGTTGATCGTGTAGGTGCTGGCGGTGTCCCACTGCTGCGGGTCGAGGCCGGCCAGGTTCTGGTTCATCTCCGCGCGGGTGATCGCGGACTCCACCATGTTGTTGCCGGTGTCGACGATCAGCCCGATCACGGTGTCGTCGTACATCCGCTGCTCGGCGGGGGTCGCGAACTTGCGGTAGTCGCTGCGGGCGGCGTTCAGCTCGGCGTCCGCGCCCAGCAGCGCGCGCAGCTCGTCGGTGGACAGCTTCCCTTCGGCCAGCGCCTCGGCGAGCACGGCGCGCTTCACCGACATCTGGTCCTTCACCCGCGCCAGCGCGGTCGCGGTGAGCCGCAGGCGGGACAGCTCGGGGTCGGTGATCCGGGCGACCGCCTGGTCGGAGAGGTCGAGCATGCCGGAGATCAGCCCGCTGTAGGAGCGCAGCGTGGCGTCGGCAGGGAGGTTCGAGTGCTCGGTGGCGAACCGCAGGCCGGTCAGCACGTCCAGCCTGCCGATGGTCGCCCGCAGATCGGCGGCGCCGGTGTCGGAGAGCTTGGTGCGCTCGGCGTCGAAGGATTTGTTGACGGCGCCGATCGAGGCGTCCACCTTGTCGCGCTGGTCCCGCAGGTCGGCCGGATCGCCGTCCCGGCCGGCGGCGACGTATTTCACGCTCAGGTCGCGCTCGCGCTGAAGCTGGTGGATGACGTCGTTCACGGCGCCGTCGACGCGCCCGTGTGCGGACTGCTCGGCCAGTTCGTCGGCGTGCGCGAGGTCGCCGCGCACCTGTACACCGACGAGTGCGAGCACGCTCACCGTCGGAATCAGCAGGACGACGATCAGCTTCGTGCGCAGGCGCCAGTTACGCAGCCGCCACCGGCCGCCCGCCCGGATTTCCGGCCGCCGCTCCAGCGCGTCACCGGCGTCGTGACGCTTCTGCCGACGGGCCATCGCCTTCCTTCGCTAGCTGCGTACTGAACACGGACCGTAACCGACGCGGAACCGTTAACCTACTAGAGCGTGGCACGAGCCTGGGCGCTGTCTACTCTCGGTGCGGTCCGTCGGCGATGGTATTGGGCGCAGATCCTAAGCTCTACCCACGTGTGGATTTCGTGTCGCTCGGCAGGGGGGTCGAATGCGAGGAGTAGCGATCATGGTGGTCGCGGCCCTCGTTCTCGTCACCGGCTGCAGTGGCCCGTCCGGACTGGGTAGCTCACCCGATCAGAGCAAGATGGAGCGCACGGACCTGCGGGTCGGGGTGGGCAACCCGATCGATACCGCTCCGCTTCGGATCGCCGTTGCGGACGGTTCCTTCACCCGGATGGGCCTGCACGTCGAACTGGTCGAAGAATCGAACTCACAGAACGCGCTCAACGACCTGGCGACCGGAAAAGTCGATGTGGCGTTCGCCACGGATGTGGCCTTTTTCACCGCTGCGGCCGGCGGCACCGCGCTCCAGCTTCAAGGCGAGGCTTATACTTCCGCGCCCTACACCGCGGTGCTGCTGACCTTGCCTGATTCGGACTACACCGACCTGTCGAGCAAGAAGTCGCCGCGGATCGCGGTCGACTCCACCACCGACTTCGGCGCGCTCGCCACCCGCTCGATGATCACCACGGCGGGCGGCGACCCGAGCCGGATCAAGTTCGTGACCCGCACGTTCGACCGGATGGCGGCCGCGCTGCAGGACGGCTCCGCCGACGCCGCGCTGATGCCCGAACCCTTCAGCACCAAGGCACAGCAGGAACTGGGCGCGCGGGTGCTGGCGGACTCTTCGCGCGGCGCCACGATGGACTTCCCGGTTTCGGCCTATGCCGCAACCGGGCTGTTCGCCCAGGCCAACACGCACACCCTGACCGCCTTCCGGCGAGGCCTCGGCGACGCGCAGCAGCGCGCGGCGGACCAGTCGGTGGTGCGGTCCGCGTTGCCGGGGATCGCCGGGGTGGACGAAACCACGGCGGCGCTGATCGAACTCGGCGTGTACCCGACCTCGCTCAACGGCGTGCGCCTGCAGCGCGTTGCCGACCTGATGCACGACACGGGAATGCTGGCGCAACGGCTCGACGTGCCTTCGCTGCTACCGAAGGCCGACACTCCCTAAACCCTCTACCAGCAACGAAAATCCCTGTTCAGCGGCTGCAGCCGCGTCGGCGTCATCCACGCTGGTTCCTCCGACGATCCGGTCCGCGACCTCGGTGATCGAGACCTGGGCGAACCCCTTGGCGATGAACGACTCGATGGCGGTGCCGGAAATCGTCTCGCGGGTTCGCACCTTCTTTCGCTCTCGCAAGCTCATTGCGACAGACGTCCTGATCGCCGGAGCGGGCCCGACCGGGCTCACGCTGGCCTGCGAACTGCGCCTGGCCGGGCTCCACGTGACGGTCGTCGAGCTGCTGACCGAGCGGATCGAGCAGGTCAAGGGCGGCACGCTCCAGGCCTGCACCAGCGAGCTGCTGGACGTGCGCGGCCTGCTCGAATCGCTGCAGGCCCGGAAACTGCCGCGCCAGGACGTCGGCGGGCCCTTCGCGTTTCCGCCGGTGCCACTCGACGCAACACGTTGGGACACAAGGCATCCGTATCGGCTCTCTATTCCACAGTGGATGGTCGAGGAGGCCCGTGCTGCGCGGTCACTAGATCACCGCTGTCGAGCAGGCCGACGAAGGCGTCACCGTGGCAGCAGGCGGGAAGTCCTTGCGCGCCAAGTACTTCGTCGCTTGCGACGGCGCGCGCTCGTGCCGGTCGGTGACCGCAAGTACCGGTTCAGCGACGCCACCCGGCAGCTGGAGAACTACCGCCACGGCCGGATCCTCTGCGCCGGGGATGCCGCGCACATCCAACCTCGGCTGGAAACTCGCCGCGAAGATCCGCAGCGACGTGCATCTGCTGGACACCTACCAGGAAGAACGCCATCCCGCCGCCGCGCGGGTGTTGCACCACACCGCCGCACAACGCGTCCCGACCCCAACCGCTGCCTCGCCGGGATGATCTCCGGCCTGGACGCGCCCGGCCGGGTCCGCGACTTCGACCTGACCACGGCCGACGGCCCGGCCAGGCTAGCCGAACTCCTGCGTTCAGGCCGCGGTCTGCTGCTCGACCTGCACGACCGCGAGTGGCCGGCGGGCTGGGCCGGCCGGGTGGACGTGATGCACGCCAAGGCAGACGAGGACTTCGACGCGCTGCTGTGCCGTCCCGACGGCCGTGTCTGCTGGTCAGGCGATGGCCCGGTGACCGACGCGCTGACGAGCTGGTTCGGCGGCGCCGTATAAAGGGATACGTGACTGATGGCCCGCTGATCGTCCAATCCGACAAGACCGTGCTGCTCGAGGTCGACCACGCGCAGGCCGATGACGCCCGGATCGCGATCGCGCCCTTCGCCGAGTTGGAGCGCGCGCCCGAGCACGTGCACACGTACCGCATCACCCCGCTCGCGCTGTGGAACGCCCGCGCGGCCGGCCACGACGCGGAGCAGGTCGTGCACGCGCTGACCAGCTATTCGCGTTTCCCGGTTCCCCAACCGCTGCTGATCGACATCGTGGACACGATGGGCCGGTTCGGCAGGCTGCAGATCACCAACCACCCGGCACACGGGCTGGTGATGGCCACGACCGACCGCGCGGTGCTGGAGGAAGTGGCACGCAACAAGAAGATCAGCCCGATGCTGGGCGCCAGGGTCGACGAGGACACGGTGCTCGTGCACCCGTCCGAACGCGGGCGCCTCAAGCAAGCGCTGCTCAAGGTCGGCTGGCCGGCCGAGGACCTCGCCGGCTACGTGGACGGCGAGGCGCACCCGATGTCGCTGGAGGAGCGGGACTGGCAGCTGCGGGACTACCAGCGCAAGGCCGCCGAGGCGTTCTGGGCCGGTGGCTCAGGTGTGGTCGTACTGCCATGTGGCGCGGGGAAGACGCTGGTCGGCGCCGCCGCGATGGCGCAGGCACAGGCGACGACATTGATCCTGGTCACCAACACCGTGGCCGGGCGGCAGTGGAAGCGTGAGCTGATCGCGCGCACGTCGCTGACCGAGGAGGAGATCGGCGAGTACTCCGGGGAGAAGAAGGAGATCCGGCCGGTCACCATCGCGACCTACCAGGTGGTCACCCGCAAGACCAAGGGCGAATACCGGCACCTGGAGCTGTTCGATTCGCGCGATTGGGGGCTCGTGGTCTACGACGAGGTGCACCTGCTGCCCGCGCCGGTGTTCCGGATGACGGCGGACCTGCAGTCGCGCCGCCGCCTGGGGCTGACGGCGACGCTGGTGCGCGAAGACGGCCGCGAGGGTGACGTGTTCTCGCTGATCGGGCCGAAGCGGTACGACGTGCCGTGGCGGGACATCGAGGCGCAGGGCTGGATCGCGCCCGCCGAATGCATCGAGGTCCGGGTGACGCTGACCGACAACGAGCGCTTGCTGTACGCGACGGCCGAGGCCGACGAGAAGTACAAGCTGGCGTCGACGGCACACACCAAGATCGCGGTCATCAAGTCCCTTGTGGACAAACACGCCGGTGAGCCGACCCTGGTCATCGGCGCGTACCTGGACCAGCTGGACGAGCTCGGGCGGGAGCTGGACGCCCCGGTGATCCAGGGCTCGACGCGCAACAAGGAACGCGAGGCGCTGTTCGACGCCTTCCGGCGCGGGGAGATCGACCGGCTCGTGGTGTCGAAGGTGGCGAACTTCTCCATCGACCTGCCGGAGGCGTCGGTGGCCATCCAGGTGTCCGGCACGTTCGGCTCCCGGCAGGAAGAGGCGCAGCGGCTCGGCCGGCTGCTGCGCCCGAAGGGCGACGGACGGCAGGCGCACTTCTACTCCGTCGTCGCGCGGGACACGCTGGACGCCGAGTACGCCGCGCACCGGCAGCGCTTCCTCGCGGAGCAGGGTTACGCCTACACGATTCATGACGCGGACGCCTATTTGTCAGGCGAAATCGGCGGCGAGTAGCCGAGCAGGGCCACACCACAGCACCAACGCATGACACAGACACCTATTCGTCACACGAAACCGGCGACAAGCAGTCGAGCAGCTCGGCCAGCAGCTGTGCGCGGATTTCCTGCTCCTGCCCGGGGAACCACGGGCAAGCGATGTGCACCGCGACGACGTTGCCACCGTCCAGAATCCGGCCGACGGCCCGCAGCAGCTCGGCTTTCGCGGGTCCGTCGGCGGCAGGAAACCGCAGGCCGGGCAGCTCGCCGCTGTCGAGCACGTCGACGTCCACGTGCAGGATCACCGGGCCTTCCGGCGCCTCGACGTCGGAAACGGGCACCCGCCGGACCTTCGCCGTGGCGAGGTATTCGACCTCGGCGGGATCGAGATCGCGCGCGTCCACCAGCGTCGCGGACTCTTCGGCGAGCGGGCGCAGGCCGAGCTTTTCCGCGAGCGGGCCTGGCGCGGCGCCGAGCAGGAACCGCAACGCCATTCCGCCAAGGTAGCCGGAGGTCGAGGTCTCCGGGGTATGCACGTCGCCGTGCGCGTCCAGCCACAGGATCGACGGGCTCACCCCGGCCCGCTGCACACCGGTGAGCACCCCGAGCGCCATCAGGCAGTCCCCGGAAACCACCGCCGGCACGGTGTTCGCGCGGATCCGGCTCGCGACCTCGTCCGCCACCGCGTCGTACAGCTGGCCCATCCGCGCCAACTGATCCGCGCCGGTGAGCTCCGGCGTGAACGGCGCCGCGCCGGGCACCGGGATGGTGTCCCGCGGGAGTCGTTCGTCCTGATGGAAGGGTACGAGAATCGGCACGCGCGGAGCATAGGCGACCGGCGATCGGACCGAAGCATGATTTTACGTCCGGCGTGGAACTCTGGGGTCGTGACGGAGCATGGGTTCCCCACCTCGGCGCTGCTGCCGCGTTATGTGACAGCGCTCGTCGCCGCTTGCGCCGCAGGCGTGATCAGCGCGCTGGGAAGCGCACATTTCATTGCCGCGCAAGGAACTCAGCGCGCGGTACCGGCCTTGCTCGTCGGCGCGGTGGTGCTCGTCGCCGTGCTCGCCGTCGCGTCGTTCCTCGTCGCGCGGCACGCGGACAGCGAGACGATCGAACGGATCTCCCGGCATCTCTTATGGGTGGTCTTCGCGATCGCCGCGGTGCCCGGACTGATCTGGTTCGCACTGTGGGTGTCCGGCGGCAGCGCCCAATCGCTGTTCGGCCTGGCCGCGATCCTGATCGGCGGCCTGCCCGTGTTCGTCGCCAGGCGAAAACCGGACGCACTGCCGCTGACCACGGGTTTCTGCCTGCTGGTCGCGATCGTCACGTTCGTGTTCTGGCAGCCATTGTTCCTCCTGCTGCCCATTTCCGTGGCCGTCGCCGGCGGCTGGGCGCTCACGCTCGCACTGCTGGGGTACGCCCGTCATCGCCGGAGCAAAACTGTCGTACCCTCGAACTAGTGTTCGGATGCGTTGGTGAAACGGACCACTGAGGGGACCAGATGACGATCACTTCCATCGACACCGCACCGGGCCTGGACCTGCCCGCGGGCAGCTGGCACGGGCCGATGTGGCTGTCGGACGAGCCGCTGGCCGAGCCCGGCCGCTTCCGGGACTGCATCGCGGCTTTCGAACACTCCGGGCTCTGGCCCGTGCTGGTGCCGCACGACGAGCGCTTCGCCGCCAACGGGGAGGACTGGATAGACGATCGCGGCCGGCTCGCCCCCGCCGTGCACGAGGTCGAGGCGATCGATGTGGCGGCGACGCTGGAGCGCTGGTGGGACCCGTTCTGCTGCGCGGCCGGTACCGGCTGCCTGCGCCCGTACGGGGCCGGTTTTCCCGGCCTGGCAAGGAAATCCACCCTCCGGGTCGACCCGCTGGCGGAGGCGGGAAACACCGGCTCCATCCTCGCCCGCCGCGGTTCGTACCGGCTCGGGCTGGTGCGGGTGGACAGGCCGGCGGACGTGCCTGCCGCGCTGGGCTGGACGGGCATGATCAAGTCCACGGACCAGGTGGCGGCGATTTCCGCGGTGCTGCGCAGCTGGGAAGATCGCTTCGGCGCCACTCTCATCGTCCTCGGGTTCGACGAGCTGGAACTGTCCGTCGCGGCGCCGCCCCGCCTGCAGGGCCGGGCGCTCGTGCTCGCGGCGGAGCACAGAGCGTTCTCGGAGCGCAGCTTCTCGGGCCAGCCGGGCAACCTGCGCGAGTACGCGGCCGGGCTCGTGCACCGTCGGCACTGGCGTTTTTCCTGGGACTAAGGAGTTTTCATCGCGGAACTGAGGATCGGCACCTCCGGCTGGCGGTATCCGCCGTGGCGCGGTGTCTTCTACCCCAAGGGGCTGGTGCAGCGGCGCGAGCTGGAGTACCTGTCGCGCCGGATGAACTCGGCCGAGATCAACGGGTCGTTCTACTCGCTGCAGCGTCCGGAGCGCTACCGGGCCTGGGCCGAGGAGACGCCGGAGGATTTCGTGTTCGCGGTCAAGGGCGGGCGCTATATCACGCACATGAAGCGGCTGCGGGAGGTGGAGACACCGCTGGCGAACTTCTTCGCCTCCGGTGTGCTCGCGCTGGGCCGCAAACTCGGGCCGATCCTCTGGCAGCTTCCGCCGAACCTGAGTTACGACCCAGACCAGCTGACAGAGTTCTTCGACCTGCTTCCCCGGACAGCGCGAGCGGCCGCCGCGCTCGCCCGGAAGCACGACGACAAGCTCAAGGGCGAGCCCTGCACCAAACCTGGCCCGGAGCGGCCCATCCGGCACGCCCTGGAGGTCCGGCACTCCAGCTTCCGGCAGCCCGAATTTCCGAAACTTTTGGCGGAGAAGGACATCGCATGTGTGATAGCGGATTCGGCCGGCACCTGGGTCAGCCTCGAAGAGGTCACCGCGGAGTTCGTCTACGTGCGTTTGCACGGTGACGAGGAGCTGTACGCCAGCGGCTACAGCGAGCGCGCGCTGGACGAATGGGCGGCGAAGATCCGCTCCTGGCAAGAGAAAGACGTGTATGTGTACTTCGACAACGATATGAAGGTGCACGCCCCGGCCGACGCGATCGCCTTGGCGGAAAGGCTGAAGGGCTGAGGCCTGGCACACGGAGCGCGCACCCCGAGCGTGGCGCGCTCCAGTGCACCGGCCGGTCGCTCAGGCGCCGGCTGCCTGCTTCGAATGCTTACCTTCGGCGATCTCCTCGACCATCTTCGAGCAGAAGTCGGGCAGATCGTCCGGTTTCCGGCTGGTCACCAAGCCGTTGTCCACCACGACCTTTTCGTCCACCCACTCGGCGCCCGCGTTGCGCAGGTCCGTCTGCAGGCTCGGCCACGAAGTCAGTCGCCGACCGCGCACCACGTCGGCCTCGACCAGCGTCCACGGCGCGTGGCAGATGGCCGCGACAGGCTTCTGCTGCCGGAAAAAGTCGCCGATGAACGAAACCGCCGTTTTGTCGGTTCGCAGAAAGTCAGGGTTGGCGACGCCGCCGGGCAGTACCAAGCCGTCGTAGTCCCCGGCCGACGCGTCCGCGATCACCTTGTCCACTCCGAACGTGTCGGCCTTGTCGAGGTGGTTGAACGCCTGCACTTTGCCGGGCTGGGTCGAAAGCAGTTCCGGCGTTCCCCCGGCGTCCTTGACCGCCCGCCACGGCTCGGTCAGCTCGACCTGCTCGATCCCCTCGGGCGCCACCACGAAAGCGACTCGTTTACCAGCCAACCGGTCAGTCACGATCGCACTCCTTTCGTCTGTCAGGACTTGGCGATACCCGCTGTCGGGTGCGACCGAAACATGACGGACTCAGTCGAACGCGATCCAGGATTTCCCCGCCACCGAACGGACACTCGCGAACGCTTCGGCGGCGTCGGCGAGCGGGAAGCGGGCCTGCAGCACCTTGCCCGGCGTGATCCGGCCCTGGCCGAGCACCGCGACGGTGTCCGCGAAATCCCGTGGGTGGTCGTAGATCAGCGAACCGCGCACGGTGAGCTGGCGGTACACCAGGTCGGCGCTAGTCAGCTCCAGCGACCGGCTGCTGATGCCGACGAGCAGCGCCGTCCCGCCCGGGGCGAGTTTCGCCAGGCCGGCGCGCAATGCCTGCGGCACGCCGGAGGTCTCGAACAGGAAGTCGAACCCGGCATCGGTCTCGCGCACCAGCTCGGCGCCGAACGACCGCGCCAGTTCGACCCGGCCTTCGTGCGGCTCCTGCACGACGGCGTTCACCCCGAGTTCGCGCAGCGCCAGGCACAGCAGCAACCCCTGCGACCCCGCGCCGACCACCAGGCACCGCTGACCGGGCCGCACACCGGACCGCCGGATGGCTGACCGGGCCACCGTGAGCGCCTCGGTGCACACCAGGTCCTCCAGCACGACGGTCGGGGCAGCCGGCCAGGCGAACTCGGCAGGCACGACGACGTACTCGGCGAGCAGGCCCGGGTGGTTCATCCCGACGATCACCCGGTTCGGGCAGGCCGAGGTGAACCCGGCCACGCACGCGGGGCACCGGCCACAGCAGTAGTTCGGCTCGATCGCGACCTGCTGCCCGACCGTTCGGTCGGTGACCTCGGCCCCGGCCGCGACCACCTCGCCGACGCCTTCGTGCCCCATCAGCCAGGGCGTGCCGGCGACCTTCCGGCTGCCGGTGTACACCCCGAGGTCGGACCCGCACAGGCCCAGCCCACGCATCCGGACCAGCACGTCCCGCGGGCCGCACTCCGGCTCCGGCAGCTCGACCAGCCGCATCGTCTCCGGCTCGGTCAGCACAACCGCCCTCATCAGACCACCTCCTCTCGCATCGTAAGGCTAATTAACCAAAAGGTCCATTAGCGGGGCTGCGACAATCTCGGGCATGGAGTTCGTGTACGCCGTGCCGATGCGCAACCGGTTCCGAGGCATCACCGTCCGCGAGGGTGTGCTGCTCCGCGGAGCAGTGGGCTGGGGTGAGTTCTGCCCGTTCGCCGACTACTCCGACACCGAGAGCGCGCCGTGGCTCGCCGCCGCGGTCGAGGCCGGCGAAGAGGGCTGGCCCGCCCCGGTCCGCGACCGGGTTGAGGTGAACACCACCGTCCCCGTCGTCTCGCCGGAGCGGGCACACGAACTGGTCGCCGCCTCCGGCTGCCGGACGGCGAAGGTCAAGGTCGCCGACCCGCGCTCGTCCATTGTGGACGACTGCGACCGGGTGGCGGCGGTACGCGACGCACTCGGCCCGGCGGGCGCGATCCGGATCGACGCGAACACGGCCTGGGACGTCGACACCGCGGTGAAGGCGATCCGTGAACTGGAACGCGCCGCGGGTGGACTGGAGTACGCCGAACAACCTTGCCCGTCGGTCGAAGAACTGGCGGCCGTACGCCGGCAAGTGGACGTCCGCATCGCCGCCGACGAATCGATCCGGCGTGCCGAGGATCCGCTGAAAGTGGCGGTGGCCGGGGCCGCGGATGTCGCGGTGATCAAGGTTTCCCCGCTCGGCGGCGTCCGGCGGGCGCTCGAGGTCGCCGAGGCGTGCGGGTTGCCCTGCGTGGTGTCCTCGGCGGTGGAAACCAGTGTCGGCCTGGCGGCCGGACTGGCGCTGGCCGGCGCGCTCCCGACGTTGGATTTCGCTTGCGGGCTCGGCACTCGCTCGTTGCTGACGGGCGATGTCACCAGCTCGTCACTGTCCCCTGTGGACGGTTACCTGCCCGTGCTGCGCACCGCGCCGGAACCGGACGTGGCAAAGGAATTCGAGGCCGACGACGCCACCCGCGCCGCCTGGCTCGACCGGCTGACGAGGGTGCGCGCGGTCTAAGCCACCGCTTCGTCCGCGTCCGCCGAAGTGGACGAAGAGCGAATCGGCAGCGTGTCGAAAGCGGCCGGCGGCTCGCGCCACGGCGAAATCGGCGAGCCGCCGCGCGCGGCCTGGATCGCCCTCCACACCCGCTGCGGGGTGGCGGGCAGATCGATGTGCCGCACGCCGAGATGCCGCACCGCGTCGATCACCGCGTTCTGCACGGCCGGGGTCGAGCCGACCGTGGCCGACTCGCCGATTCCCTTGGCACCCAACGGGTTCCTCGGTGACGGCGTCTCCGTGTTGGAGACCTCCAGGTTCGGCACGTCCGCGGCCGAGGGCACGTGGTAGTCGGCGAAGGTTGCGGTGACCGGGTTCCCATCCTCGTCGTAGGAGACCTGCTCCCACAACGCTTGCGAAATCCCCTGCACCGCACCGCCGTGCTGCTGCCCGCGCACGATCAACGGGTTCAGCACCCGGCCGCAGTCGTCCACCGCGATGTGCCGCAACGGCCGCACGTATCCCGTCTCGGTGTCCACTTCGACGACGGAAACGTGTGCCCCGAAGGGAAAAGTGGCCCCACCCGGTTTGAAGTCCGTCTCCTCGGTCAGCGGCTCGCCGTCCTCCTCGGCGGCCTTCGCCAGCTCCGCCCAGCTCATCGTCGCCGTCAATACCCCGGCGACGCCGACGCGACCGTCCTCGGTCAGCTCGATGTCCTCGACGGCCGCCTCCAGCCGGGACGCCGCCAATTCCTTCGCGCGCCGCAACACGAGATCCGCGGCCTGCCGGACGGCACTGCCGCCGACCTGCAACGACCGCGAGCCGCCGGTGCCACCGCCGCGCGGCACCTGGGCGGTGTCGGACTGCAGGAACGTCACCGACTCCATCGGAATCCCCAGCAGATCCGACACGATCATCGAGAACGACGTCGGATGCCCCTGCCCGTGCCCGGACGTGCCGACCTTGATCGACGCCCCGCCGTCCGGCCGCACCTCGACCGACGCGTACTCGCCCGCGCCACCGCCGGTGATCTCGACGTAAGCGCTCATCCCGATCCCAAGCAGCACCGGCTCACCGGCCGCGATCCGCCGGGCCTGCTCCTCGCGCAGCTCCTCGTATCCCGCCTGCCGCAGCGCCTCCCGCAACGGCAGGTCGTAGTCACCGGTGTCGTAGCCGGCGCCGGTGATTGTCGTGTAAGGGAAATCCTCCGGCTGCAGGAAGTTGCGCCGGCGGATCTCCGCCGGGTCCAGGTCGAGCTCCGCCGCGGCGAGGTCCATCAGCCGCTCCAGCATCGCCGCCGCCTCGGGCCTGCCCGCGCCACGGAACGCGCCCACCGGCGTGGTGTTCGTCAACGCGGCTATCCCGGCGTAGCTGATCTTCGGGATCCGGTACACACCCTGCGACATCGTCCTCGTCGGCCCCAGCGCCAGCGCGCCGCCGAAGCCCGCGTACGCGCCCGCGTCGCCGATCACCCGGCACCTCAGCCCGACGATCGTGCCGTCCGAACGCAGGCCCAGCTCGCCGAACTGCACCTGGGCACGACCCTGCGGCATCGCCTGCAGGTTCTCCGACCTGGTCTCGGTCCAGCGCACCGGCCTGCCGAGCCGACGCGCGACCTCGATCACCACCGCGTGCTCGGGGATCACCCCGACCTTGCCGCCGAACCCGCCACCGACGTGCGGGGTCACCACGCGGATCTTGTCCGCCGCCCAGCCGAACACCTTCCCGGCCGCCGCTTTGAAACCGTGCGGCATCTGGGTGGAAACGTAGATGGTGGCGTCGAACTCGCCGTCGGACGGCACGACCGCGACGATCGCGTTGCCCTCCATCGGGGCCACCGCGAGGCGCTGGTTCTCCATCCTGGCGCGCACCACCACGTCGGCGCCGTCGAGCACGGCCGCCTCGTCCTCGTCGCGCTCGCCGGCCGCGATGTTGCTGCCCAGCTCCGGAAACTGTTGTGGCGCATCGGGTTCCAGCGCACCCTCGGGGTCGACAGCCGCGGGCAACGCGTCGTAGTCGATGTCCACGAGTTCCAGCGCGTCGGCCGCGGCGACCGGATTCTCGGCGACTACGGCCACGACCGGCTCTCCGACGAACCGCACCCGGTCCACGGCCAGCGGACGCCGGCCGCACTGGGGGTTGACCTCGATGAACACCGGGAGCTCCGGCAAGCCGAGCTCTTCGGCGGTGTACACGGCGACGACGCCGGGCGCCTTCGCGGCCTCGGTCACGTCGATCGAGTTGATCAGCGCATGCGCGAACGGCGAGCGCACGAACGCCACATGCAACGCGTCGTCGAACTTGAGATTGCCGACATAACTGCCTTGTCCGCGCAGTAGTTCCGGGTCTTCGACCCGGCGTACCTCGGTGCCCAGCAAAGATCCCGCCATGATTCGACCCTAACGCTCGAACGCCGCGATGCCTATGTGGAGCAACTCCAGGGTCAGGGTTGCGAATCCGGGTCCGGTCAGGGCCGTTCCCCGATGTGCCAAGGGGTTCGTGACCCAGGATCGAACCATGAACAACACCGCGAACACCGTGAAGAAGCTCCACCGCAGCACGAGCGACCGGATGGTCGCCGGGGTGTGCGGTGGCTGGGCCGACTATCTGGGCGTCGACCCGTCGATCCTGCGGATCGGCCTGGTCGCCGCCACCATCCTCGGGGCCGGTGCGCCGATCCTGGTCTACGCCGCCTGCTGGGCGCTGCCCCCGGAAGACAACGCCGAGTGAGCCGGGCCGAGACAGCGAAAGGCCCGGGCGGGAAACCCGCCCGGGCCTTTCTGGTACTCAGCTGACGACTGGACTCAGAAGTCCATGCCGCCCATGCCACCGGTCGGGTCGCCGGCCGGAGCGGCGGCAGCCTTCTCCGGCTTGTCGGCGACAACGGCCTCGGTGGTCAGGAACAGCGCCGCGATGGAGGCGGCGTTCTGCAGCGCGGAGCGGGTGACCTTCGTGGGGTCCGGCACGCCGGCGGCGAGCAGGTCCTCGTAGACACCGGTGGCGGCGTTCAGGCCGTGACCCTGCGGCAGGCCCTTGACCTTCTCCACCACGACGCCGCCCTCAAGGCCGGCGTTCACCGCGATCTGCTTGAGCGGAGCCTCGACCGCCACCTTGACGATGTTGGCACCGGTCGCCTCGTCACCCGTGAGCTTCAGGCCCGCGAACGCGATCTCGGCAGCCTGCAGCAGAGCCACGCCACCACCGGCGACGATGCCCTCCTCGACGGCGGCCTTGGCGTTGCGCACCGCGTCCTCGATGCGGTGCTTGCGCTCCTTCAGCTCGACCTCGGTAGCCGCGCCGGCCTTGATGACGGCAACGCCGCCGGCCAGCTTGGCGAGCCGCTCCTGCAGCTTCTCGCGGTCGTAGTCGGAGTCCGAGTTCTCGATCTCGGCGCGGATCTGGTTGACCCGGCCCTGGATCTGGTCGGCGTCGCCGGCACCCTCGACGATGGTCGTCTCGTCCTTGGTGATGACCGCCTTGCGGGCGCGGCCCAGCAGGGTGATGTCGGCGTTCTCCAGCTTGAGGCCCACGTCCTCGCTGATCACCTGGCCACCGGTCAGGATCGCGATGTCCTGCAGGATGGCCTTGCGGCGGTCACCGAAGCCGGGCGCCTTGACGGCGACGGACTTGAAGGTGCCGCGGATCTTGTTGACGACCAGGGTGGCCAGGGCCTCGCCCTCGACGTCCTCGGCGATGATCAGCAGCGGCTTGCCCGACTGCATGACCTTCTCCAGGACCGGGAGCATGTCCTTGACGTTGGCGATCTTCGAGCCGAACAGCAGGACGTACGGGTCCTCCAGAACGGCTTCCTGACGCTCGGCGTCAGTGACGAAGTAGCCCGAGATGTAGCCCTTGTCGAAGCGCATACCCTCGGTGAGCTCGAGCTCCAGGCCGAAGGTGTTCGACTCCTCGACGGTGACGACGCCTTCCTTGCCGACCTTGTCGAGCGCCTCGGCGATCAGCTCGCCGATGGTGCGGTCAGCGGCCGAGATCGAGGCGGTGGCAGCGATCTGCTCCTTGGTCTCGACCTCCTTGGCGGCCTTGTGCAGCTGCTCGACGACGGCCTCGACGGCCGTCTCGATGCCGCGCTTGAGGCTGATGGGGTCAGCGCCGGCGGCGACGTTGCGCAGGCCCTCGCGCACAAGCGCCTGGGCCAGCACGGTGGCGGTGGTGGTGCCGTCACCCGCGACGTCGTCGGTCTTCTTCGCTACCTCTTTGACGAGCTCGGCCCCGATCTTCTCCCACGGGTCTTCGAGCTCGATCTCCTTGGCGATCGAAACGCCATCGTTGGTGATGGTCGGCGCGCCCCACTTCTTTTCGAGCACGACGTTGCGGCCACGAGGGCCAAGCGTCACCTTGACGGCTTCGGCGAGGGTGTTGAGGCCGCGCTCGAGACCGCGGCGGGCGTCCTCGTCGAACGCGATCAGTTTGGCCATTGCGGTGTTGTCCTCCGGTATTGGGCGCTGCGTGGCCATTGCTGGCTTGCCTGCAGCAGGACACGTCCTCGGCCAGGCTCGGTGCCCGCGACGGACGACCTCGCTCGGTACCCCGAGTCCGGCCTCACCGTCCCGACCTTCAGGCAGATGATCGGCGACCACCTGCCTGGCACTCAACGGTGTCGAGTGCCAATCTCGTGTTTAGCACTCTCCGGGTGAGAGTGCAAGAACCACAGGTCAGGAGGAGGGCTTGATCGAGATACTGGTGGGCGGCGGCTTGTTCGAAGAAGACCCGGCGGAGCCCGTGTCGGTCGGCCCGACCGGGATGGGGGGTGCGGTGGTGGTCGGCGTGGTGCCGCCGCCGTTGTTCAGCAGCAGGACGGCCGCGACGATCCCGGCGGCCACCACGATCCCGGCGACGACCAGCCAGAGCCAGAGCAGGCTGTTCTTCTTGGGCGGCGGCTGCGGGGAGAAACCGGGCGGCCCGTAACCGGGAGCGCCGTAGCCCGGGGCGGCGTACTGCGGCGGGGGACCGTAGCCCTGCGGCGGCCCGTACTGCTGGTGCTGCTGCGGATACGGCTGACCATACGGCTGCTGCTGTTGTGGGTACTGCGGCTGCTGCTGGCCCCAGCCCGGCGGCTGCTGCTGCCCGGGTTGCTGTTGGTGCGGCCCGGACTGTTGGTGCTGTTGCTGGTGCGGGCCCGACTGCGGACCGGGCTGCGGCGGTTGCCCCGGCTGCTGTCCGAACGGCTGCATCTGGCCTGCCTCCCGTGTTCCGGCCTGCGGGGTCTCCGGCGTCGCGGCCGGGCCGAGCGCCTTGCGCGCGGCGGAGATCAACTCGACGCAGTTGTCGTAGCGGTCGGGCGGGTTCTTGGCCATCCCCTTGCGGATCACCTCGTCGATCGCCGGCGGCAGCCCGCCCTGGCGCGACACCGGCGGCGGCTCCCCGGCGAGGTGTCCCTTGATCACCGTGGGCACGTCGCCCTTGTACGGCGGCCCGCCGGTGAGGCAGGCGAACAGCACGCACGCCAGCGCGTACTGGTCCGTGCGGCCGTCGAGCGGTTCACCGCGCAGGTGTTCGGGCGCGGCGTAGGTCGGCGAACCGAGGAAGTCCCCGCCCCTGGTGCGGTGCCCGGTGGCGCCACGGCGGGTCAGCCCGAAGTCGGCGACGTAGACGTGCTCGCGCGCCGACTCCCGGCTGGTGACCAGCACGTTGGCCGGTTTGACGTCCAGGTGCACCAGGCCGCGGTTGTGCAGGCTGTCCAGCGCGTCCGCGACCTGGTCGAGCAGGCGGAGTGTGCGGTCCGGGGACATCGGACCGGTCGAGATCAGGCTGGCCAGGTCCGCGCCGTCGACGAGCCGCATGGCGATGTAGTGCATACCGTCGATCTCGCCGAAGTCGTACAGGGGCACGACGTTGGCGTGGTCGATGGCCGAGGTGTTGCGTGCCTCGTCGACGAACCGCTCGCGGAACTCGGCGTCGGCACCGAGGTGCTCACCGATGACCTTCAAGGCCACCTTCCGCCCGAGCCGGACGTCGGTGGCCTTGTACATGACACTCATGCCGCCTTTGCCGAGCACCCCGTCAATGCGGTAGTTACCCAGCCGGCGACCGGTGAGGTCCCCCGACACATCGCCTGTCACACAGCGCAGCCTAGCCGCAGCGTTCAGGCGAGCTTGCGGACGTCCGCCGCCTGGCTTCGCCCGTCGCGGCCGGCCTGGATCTCGAACTCCACCTTGTCCCCTTCGTCCAAGGTGCGGAATCCATCAGACTGAATGGCCGAATAATGTACGAAAACGTCAGGGCCTTCGGGTGACGCGATGAACCCATAGCCTTTTTCGGAATTGAACCATTTGACCGTGCCGACTGCCACGGCGTCCTCCTTGCGGCGAAAGAACCACCGGGAGACCGGTTGAACCGGCGCCCGAGATGCGATCACGCTACCGGAATTACGGCCCTGGGCAATGGTTGATTACCGAGATTTACGAGCTTGCACCAAAACCGTCCCGGGACCGGCGAAGTCGAGCGCCAGTCCTTCGCCCGTCCGGATCGATTGAGGACCGGACGGATCCATCGCACGCAGCCGGCACTGCACGGTGTCGGGGTAGGCGAGCAGGAAGCCCGGGCGCACGGTGATCAGCTCCCCCGCCTCGATGTTGAACGCGTCCACCGGGCCGGCGCACGCCAGCACCAGCGGGCCGGTTCCGCTGTAATGCTCGAGGAAACCGTTGTCCCCGCCGAACAGTGCCTGCAGCGGCTGCCAGCCCGGGTCCACCCGGACCGTGGACGGCCGGGCAAGGAAGGCGAGCTTGGCCACGTTCCAGCCGGTGCGCCCGTCCAGCTCCAGCGGGTACACGTCGCCCGCGCCCGGCGGCGCGAGGTCCACCCAGCCGCCTTCGGCGGGCGCGGTGAACACCGACGGCGCGCCCTTGCCGCCCGCGCGCATGCCACCACGGGACTGCTGCACCTCGGTGATCCCGAAGCTGCTGGCGATCATCGTGTCGCCCACGGCCTGTACCGCCTCGCCGGACGCGAGACTGACCCGCGCGACGCCGAACACGGGCGTGTGGCGCGTGTGGACCTGCACTCCGCCTCCCCCTCAACTGATCGAAACGGGGAGAGTGTTGCACGGACGATCCCCCGGGGGAGGATGGTGCACGTGATTTCCGTCGACGACTACCGCGCCAGCGTGACCGAACTGCTGGGCAGGCGAGACCCGGTGCGCAGACCGCTCGGCGAATGCGCCGGCCTGGTACTGGCCGAGGACGTGCTGGCCGGGGTCTCCCTGCCGCCGTTCGACAACTCCGCGATGGACGGTTACGCCGTCCGCGCGGCCGACGTCGCGGGAGCGAGCGCGGACCACCCGGTCGAGCTGCCGGTCACCGCGGACATCCCGGCCGGGCGCACGGATCCGCCCGAGCTGGCCACGGGCACCGCGCACCGGATCATGACCGGCGCCCCGATGCCGCCCGGTGCCGACGCCGTCGTGATGGTCGAACACACCGACGGCGGCACCGAAAATGTGCTGATCCGCGAGGCCGCGACGGTCGACGCGCACGTCCGGCACGCCGGGGAGGACGTTGCCAAGGGCACGGTCGCGCTGAGCGCGGGCACGGTGCTCGGCCCACCCCAGCTCGGGCTCGCGTCGGCGGTCGGACTGGACCGGCTGACGGTGTGGGCGCCGCTGCGGGTGCTGGTGGTGTCGACGGGTTCCGAGCTCGTCGTCCCGCCTGCGGAGCTGCGCTTCGGGCAGATCTACGAGTCGAACAGCATCATGCTCGAAGCCGGGATCCGGGCGCTGGGCTGCGAAGTGGAGATCGTGCGCAGTGTGGTCGACGACGTCGACGAGTTCCGCCGCATCCTCGAACCGAAGCTGTCCGGCACCGATCTCGTGGTCACGTCCGGTGGCGTCAGCGCCGGGGCGTACGAGGTGGTCAAGGATGCACTGACCGGCGCCGGTGTCACGTTCAGCAAGGTCGCGATGCAGCCGGGCGGGCCGCAGGGAAACGGGCGCTGGCAAGGGGTTCCAGTGGTGACGCTGCCCGGGAACCCGGTGAGCGTGCTGGTGTCCTTCGAGGTCTTCTTACGACCCGCGATCCTGTCCGCGCTCGGGCACACGGCGGTCAGCAGGCACCGCGTGCGCGCGCGGCTGACCGAGCGGCTGAAGTCCCCGGCCGGGCGGCGGCAGTTCCGGCGCGGGTACTACTGGCAGCTGGAGGGCGAGGTGACCGGCGAGGTCGGCCCGCGCGGTGGCCCCGGCTCGCATCTGCTCGCCGCTTTCACCCAGGCCAACTGCCTGATCGTGTTGCCGGAGGACGTGACCGAGGCCGCCGAAGGCAGCGAAGTGGACGTCCTGCTGTTCTGAGCGCTGCCATTAGGGTGTGGCCATGGGCTTCTTCTCGTGGATCGTGTTCGGCGCGCTGGCGGGGTGGGCAGCCAACCTGGTCATCGGCGGGCGGGACCGGCGGCGGCAGGGCTGCCTGGTCAGCGTGCTGGTGGGCGTGGTCGGCGCGGCGCTCGGCGGGCTGATCTACCGGCTCACCACCGGGCACGAGAAGGACTTCGGCTTCGACTTCCCGAGTTTCGGGGTCGCCGTGCTGGGCGCGATCGTGTTGCTGGGGATCATGCGCCTCGTCGTGGGGCTGGTCCGGCGCAATCCGCGTGACCGTTTGTAACAAGTTCTCCACAAAAGGTCACAAAATGCGTGACCGAGGCTAAGCTTTTCCGGCTGGTGCTCAGTCGCGCAGCCGGATCGGCGCCTCGTCGGGGGAGGCGTCAGTCCGCCGCCGCCCCGCCCGCACGATGGCCAGGGCGGTGGCGAGGTCGACCACCTCCGGGATCGGCACGCTGCCGATGTCCTTCCGCCAGGCTTCGAGCATCCGGCCAAGACGCCCGCCGAGCGCGTAGTCCGGGATCACCATGACGGTTCCTCTCTGCCATTACTACGTTCTGCATCGCCGGATGCAACGGTGCGTTAACATCCCCTCCCCGCGCGGGTTCACCCAGTTGGGTGCACATCCGCGGCCGGAACGCGAGGTGGGGAGCCGTCTGCGGGGACGCAGCACCGGGCCGGTGGGGACCTGGCGGTAGCGTGGATACCCGGGTCGGTGGAATGCCAAGCTCGTGCCCGCCTGGTCGATACCAACCGGTTACCTTTGAGCCAACCCATGGGAAGCAGATGAGCCCCAACCTGCCTGAGCAGGCGAACAATCCCGTCGCCCACGCCGTGCGACTCGCCCGCGAGACCCTCCCCCCGATGCACCCGGCAGGCCGCCCGTTCGTGGCCGGCGGGGTGGCGGCGACGCTGCTGCTGCGGCGGCTGTCCAAGCCGCTGGGCACGCTCGCCGGCCTGGCGACGCTGGCGACCGCCGCGTTCTTCCGCGAGCCGAAGCGGGTGCCGCCGGAGCGTTCCGGCCTGGCACTCGCCGCGGCGGACGGGCTCGTTTCGCTGATCGAGGAGGCCACGCCGCCGCCGGAGCTCGGGCTGCCAGCCGAGAAGCGGATGCGGGTCAGCGTCTTCCTGTCGGTCTTCGACGTGCACGTCCAGCGCGCGCCGGCGAGCGCACTCGTCGAACGGATCGCCTACCGGCCGGGCAAGTTCCTGTCCGCGGACCTCGACAAGGCCAGCGACGACAACGAGCGCAACTCGATGCTGCTGCGCACCGTGGACGGGCACGAGCTGGTGGTCGTCCAGATAGCGGGACTGGTGGCGCGGCGCATCTTGTGCCAGGTCGCCGAAGGCGACAAGATCACCGCCGGTCAGACCTACGGCCTGATCCGCTTCGGCTCACGCGTTGACCTCTACCTGCCCGCGGGCAGCCGGGTGCTGGTCAGCCTCGGCCAGCGCACGATCGGCGGCGAAACCCCGCTCGCCGAGCTCCCCCAGGGGAAGGACTAGGCATGGTCCGCGTGGTGACCCCGGGCGTCCGGCTGCTGCCGAACGCGATCACGGTGCTCGCGTTGTGCGCCGGGCTGTCCTCGGTGCAGTTCGCGCTGAACCACAACTACGTGCTCGCCATCGGGGCGATCGGGGTCGCGGCCGTGCTGGACAGCCTCGACGGCCGCATCGCGCGCCTGCTCGACGCCACCTCGAAGATGGGCGCGGAGCTGGATTCGCTGTCCGACGCGATTTCCTTCGGTGTCGCGCCCGCGCTCGTGCTCTACATCTGGCACACCGACACCCAGGGCATCGGCTGGATCTGCGCACTGGTGTTCGCGGTGTGCATGGTGCTGCGGCTGGCCCGGTTCAACACCCTGCTCGAGGTGGAAAAACCGCCCTACGCCAACGAGTTCTTCGTCGGCGTGCCGGCGCCGGCCGGTGGCCTGCTGGCGTTGCTGCCGCTGATCCTGACCCTGGAGTTCGGCGACGGCTGGTGGGCCTCGCGGCCGCTGGTGTGGATCTGGACGGTCGGCACTTCGATGCTGCTGATCAGCCGGATCCCGACGCTGTCGCTGAAGACGGTCCGGGCCCCGGCGAAGGCGATCGCCCCGCTGCTGGTCGGTGTCGGGCTGCTCGCCGCCGCGATCATCCAGTACCCGCTGATCGCGCTCGCCGCGGCGCTGCTGATCTACCTCGTGCACATCCCGTATGCCGTGCGCCGCTACCACTGGCTGGCGAACCACCCCGAGGCGTGGAACGTGCCGCTGCGGGAGCGCCGCGCCATCCGTCGCTCGCGCAGTACGCGCCGGTTGCGGCTGCGCCGTCCCACGCTGGCCGGCGCCGGCAGGCTCGGCGCGCGGCTGCCCCGGCCAGGAACCAACAGTCACGTCGTGCGCGGCGTGCGTACTTTCCCGCCGGACGGTCAGGACCGGAACCGTCGGCGCAGCTGGCGCCGCATCGGCCTGCGCCAGCGCGGGGAGCACTAGGAGCAGGTCCCGCTGTTCGCCAGCCCGTTGAGGAACAGCTCCAGCTGGAACTCGAAGTCCTGCGCGCAGTCGACCTCGACGAGATCCGGCAGCACGCGGTGCAGATGCGGCAGGTCCTTCGCGGAAACGTTGCGCTGGAACCATTCGACGGGCTTCGCGGCGGGCTGGCCGCCCGGCGCCGAGGAGCCCACCAGCACCGCGCCGAACACCATGCCCAGCATCGAGCGATAGCCGCGCACGGCGTGCGGTTCGGTCAGTCCCGCGTCCAGGAACGCGCCGACCATCGCGTCGATCAGTCGCAAAGCGCCGCGTGACAACGGTTTCACCTCGCCCGCGGCGAGCGCCTGCGCCACCGCGGGATGCGCGTTGAACGCCGCGAACGTGGTGTATGCCAACTCCCGCAGGCGGTTCTCCCACGACAACTTCGCGTCCGGCAGCGGAATGCTTTCGAGCACCCTGGCCGCGATGCCGTCGAGCAGATCGCGCTTGTTCCGCACGTGGTTGTACAGCGACATCGCCTCCACCCCGAGTTCGGTGGCGAGCTTGCGCATGGACAGTCCGCCGAGGCCGTTCTGGTCGGCAAGGCGCAGGGCGGCGTCGAGCACCTTCTCCCGGGATAGCGTTTCGCGGCTCATTGCCTTACAGTGTAAGTACTTACGGTGTAAGTAAGCGAGAGGAAGCCGCACGTGGACATCGACACCGCCCTCACGACCACCCGTTCCGTCCGCCGGAAACTGGATCTCGACCGGCCGGTGGAACGGGAGGTGCTGCTCGACTGCCTGCGCCTGGCCATGCAGGCGCCGATGGCCGGCAGCCAGCTGGGCAACCTGCGCTGGGTCGTGGTCACCGATCCCGGTCTCAAGGCGAAGATCGCCGAGCCGACCCGTGCGGTCGGCCGAGCCATGCAGGCCGAGTACGGGCACCTCGTCACGGAAAAGGCGCTGGCGTCGGCCACTCGCCTGCTCGATGTCTTCGACCGGGTGCCCGCGCTGGTTTTCGCCTGCCTGCAAGGAAAACCCGAGGGCGACAACGTGACGCTGACCAGTTTCTACGGCTCGGCGTACCCCGCGATCTGGAGCTTCCAGCTGGCGCTGCGCTCCCGCGGCCTCGGCAGCACGATCTCCGGCTACCACCTCTACGGCCACGAGCGTGAGGTCGGCGAACTGCTCGGCATTCCGGCGGACTTCACGCAGATCGCCGTGCTGCCCGTGGCTTACACCACACAGCAGGACTTCCGCCCTGCCGCGCGGCGGCCGGTCGAAGAAGTCACTTACTTCGACCATTGGGGCACTCTCAACTGACCTCCAGTACCGCCTTGCCGTGCAGCCGCCTGCCGAGCAGGGCCGCGGACGCCTCGGCGTGCCGGGACCAGTCGCCCCGCCAGCTGATCTGCGGGTCGACCCGGCCGGCGGCGACCTCTCCGGCCAGCCAGGACAGGTCGGCGGAGAAGTCCTTCGCCGGGTCGGCGAACAGGTAGAAGGTCTCGATGGAGCGCTCGTGCCGCCCGGCGTCGGCACGGAACGCACCCAGCTCGAACACGGCTTCCGCGTGCGCGGTGTGCCCGATGCTGACGAGTTTTCCGCCCGCTTCCAGCGCCTGGAAACCGGCGACGAGGTGCGCGCCGCCGACGTTGTCCAGGATCCCGAACACCGGCCGGGTCACCTCGGCCGGATTCTCGACGACGTCGGTGGCGCCCAGCTCCCGCAGGCCGTCCTGCTGCCTGGCCGACGCCACGACCTCTGCTCCGGCGCGCACCCCGAGCTGCACCGCGAAGCGCCCGACCCCGCCCGAGGCGCCGGTGATCAGCACCCGCCTGCCGAGGATGGAACCCAAGCGGCGCAAGGCATACAGCGCGCTCAGCCCGGCGACCGGAATCGCGCTGATCGCGCCGGAGTCGGCGCCTTCGGGTACCGCGCCCAGCAGGCTCGTCGGCACCGCGCGGCGTTCCGCCCACGCCCCGGCGCCGTTGAGCGTGACCACCGGCGTGCCTGCGGCGGGCCCGGAACCGTCCGCCGCCGCACGTTCCACGACCCCGGCCGCGTCCCAGCCCAGCAACGTTCCGTCGGGCACCCCCGGGTCCGTGCTCGCGCCGATTTCGCCGTAGTTGAACGAGATCGCCCGCACCCGGACCAGCGCCTCGTTCGGCGCGGGTACCGGTTCGGGCACCTCGGCGAGGGCCAGGTGGGACTCGGCGGCGTGGTCGACGACCAGTGCTCGCATAGGTTCCTCCAGAAAGTGCCACTTAGTGGCATTTGCCATCTCGAAGCACAAGCTACACTCGTTGCGATGACCGCGACAGAGCCACTCCCGCTGCGAGAGCGCAAGAAGTTGCGCACCCGTCAGGCGCTCGCCGAGACGGCCGTCGCGATGTTCACCGAGCACGGCTTCGAAGCGACCACGCTCGATGCGCTGGTGGACGCCGTGGACGTCTCCAAGCGCACGTTCTTCCGCAACTTCCCGTCCAAAGAGGACGTTGCGCTGACCGCGGTCCGGCAGTTCTGGGACACCTTCCTGGAAATAGTCGGCGAGGGCGAGCTGGCCGCGCCGCTGTTCGACGCGTTGCGCGAGGTGTTGCTCGAAGCGGTGAGCCGGATGGACGACTACTGGTTCCGCCAGTTCCGGCCGACGCTGGAGCTCGTCCAGTCCTCGCCGTCGCTGGAGGGCCACACGTTGCGCTACTGCTCGGACGTCCAGCGTGAGCTGGTGCGGCGGATCGGCCGGGGCGACGAGATGGAACTGCGGCTGCTGATCGAGGTCGTGGTCGCCTCCTGGCGGGTCGCGATCGCCGCGTGGCAGGAGTCCGGCGACCCCGCGGAACTGCCCGCGCAGATCGAGCGGGCGTTCGCCGCCATTCCGCGGAGTCTGTCTCTAAGGTGACAGAGTGAGCTCACCCCAGATCACGCTTACCCTCCGGCACACCCCGTCGGCGCTGGACAGCAGGCGCGGCATCGTCCGCCTGCACCCTGAGGTGCTCGACGCGCTCGGCCTGCGGGCGTGGGACGCCGTGCACCTCACCGGCGCCCGTGTGAGCGCCGCGCTGGCCGCACCGGCGGACGGGGGGAACGCTCCCGGCATCGTGCTCGCCGACGACGTGACGATGTCCAACCTCGGCGTCACCGAAGGCGCGGAGGTCGTGGTCTCGCGCGCCTCGGTTTCGGCGGCTCGCACGGTGACAGTCGCCGGCTCACGGCTGGCGAGCAGTTCGGTCACCCCGCACACGCTGCGGCTCGCGCTGGTGGGCAAGGTGCTCACGATCGGCGACGCGGTTTCCCTGCTGCCGCAAGACCTTGCGCCGACGACGGGTTCGGACGCCGCCACCGTGCGCGGCCAGCTCTCCCGCGCGATCGGCTCCACCTGGACCACGGAGCTGCTGACCGTCACCGCCACCGAGCCGCCCGGCGCGGTCGCCGTCGGTCAGTCCACTGTGGTCAGTTGGCGCGACAGCGTCACGCAGGCCCAGCAACAAGCCGCCCCGGCGCCCGCCCCCGTCACGATCGCGCCGCCCGAGGAGGACGAGGGCGAGCCGGTGCCGGTGACCGACCTGGTCGGCGCGCAGACGCAGGCCAGGACGCTGGCGGAATGGTTCGATCTGGCCTTCCAGCGGCCCGAGCTGCTGGCCAGGCTGGGCACCACGGCCCGGCTCGGCGTGCTGCTGTCCGGCCCCGAGGGCGTCGGCAAGTCCACCCTGGTCCGTTCGGTCGCGGCGGCGGAGGACATCCGGGTGCTCAGCCTCGCGGCGCCGAACATCGCGGTGCTGGAACCGAACGCGGCCGCGAGCGTGCTGCGCGAGACCATGGCCAAGGCGGCCGCGGACACGCCCACCGTCCTGCTGATCACGGACATCGACGCGCTCCTGCCCGCCACGCAGCGGCCGCCGGTCGCCACGATTCTGTTGGAGGAGCTGCGAAACGCACTCGGCCAGCAGGGTTTCGCCGTGGTCGCCACGACCGCGCACCCCGAAGCCTGCGACCCGCGGTTGCGCGGCGTCGAACTGCTGGAGCGCGAGCTGTCGGTCCCACTGCCGGACGACAAGATCCGCACCGAGCTGCTGCGGATGCTGCTCCGCGACGTACCGGTCGAGTCCGGTGTGGACTGTGGAGCGCTCGCCGCACGTACGCCAGGATTCGTTGCTGCGGACCTGATCGCGCTGCGCCGGGATGCGGCCCTTCGCGCCGCCCTGCGTCAACGCGAAGCCGAGGAACCGCGGATCTCCCAACAGGATCTGCTGGACGCGCTGGCAACCGTGCGCCCGATCTCCATGTCCACTTCGGACACTCTGGCCACCGGCGGGCTGAGCCTCGACGACGTCGGCGACATGAGCGAGGTGAAGCAGTCCCTCACCGAAGCGGTGCTGTGGCCGCTGCGCTACCCGGACTCCTTCGCCCGGCTCGGCGTCGCGCCGCCGCGCGGGGTGCTGCTCTACGGTCCGCCCGGTGGTGGGAAGACATTCCTGGTACGGGCGCTCGCCGGCACCGGCGCGCTGAACGTGTTCGCGGTCAAGGGCGCCGAACTGCTGGACAAGTGGGTCGGCGAATCCGAACGCGCGGTGCGCGAACTGTTCCGCCGAGCCGCCGAGGCCGCGCCGTCGCTGGTGTTCCTCGACGAGATCGACGCGCTCGCGCCGCGCCGCGGGCAGTCGTCGGACTCCGGCGTCGCAGACCGCGTGGTGGCCGCCCTGCTCACCGAACTGGACGGGGTGGAGCCGATGCGCGAGGTGGTCGTACTCGGTGCCACGAACCGGCCCGAACTGGTCGACCCCGCGCTGCTGCGCCCCGGCCGGCTGGAGCGGCTGGTCTACGTGCCGCCGCCCGATTCCGATGCCCGCACCGAAATCCTGCGCGCCACGGCGAAGAACACGCCGCTGGCGTCCGATGTGGACCTTGCCGAGTATGCGTCCACTCTGGACGGTTACTCGGCGGCCGACTGCGCGGCGCTGATCAGGGAGGCGGCGCTGACCGCGATGCGCGAGTCACTGGATGCCACCGAGGTCACTGCCGCGCACCTCACGGCCGCGCGGGAAAAGGTGCGCCCCTCATTGGATCCGGAGCAGCTCGCCGAACTGGAGGCCTACGCCAAGGGGCGTTAGGAACCCTTGGACTGCAGGCCGCGGTAGTCGTTGGTGACGATCACGATGACACCGGCGCTCGAGTTCTGGATGCCCTCGAACCGCGGCTCGGCCTTCATCCCGAAGTCCGCGGCCAGCGCCTTCGCCGCGGTCTCTTCGTCGGTGCCCGGGGTGTAGTAGGCCGTCGTGGTCGGGATGATGCCGTACGGGTAGTTCGCCGTCTCGGCGACGTTCCAGCCGTCGCCGCGGAAGTCCTGTGCCGCGCGCGCCGCGAGGCCGGTGATGGTGCTGTTGTTGTAGACGCGCACCGGCACCCACTTCGCCGCGGCCTGGTCGGCCGGGACGCCACCGTTCGGCGCCGTCGGCGCGCCGCCCTGCGGCCCGGGCGAAGCCGGCGGCGCGCCCGTCGTGGCGGGGGCGCTGCTGGCGGGCGGGGGCGTCGTCGTGGTCGGGCTGGACGCCGACGTGCCCGGCGCCTGGCTGGTGCCCGAGGCCGAAGCCGTCGGCGAAGGCGCCGCCGTCTGGCTCGATTCGCCCCCGCTGAGCGCCGTCACCACGCCGATCACGCCCGCGATCACGGCGATGCCGAGCAATGCGACCCCGGCCAGCCGCATCGGCCGGGACAGACTCTGGAAGAAGTTCATCGCGCCTCGATCCCCAGCCGACGAGCCACCCGTTTGCGCTGCCTTGCGGTACGGAGCTTGCGCAGGCGCTTGACGAGCATCGGATCGGCGGCCAGCGCCTCCGGCTTCTCGAGCAACTGGTTGAGCAGCTGGTAGTACCGCGTCGGGGAGAGTTCGAACTGCTCGCGGATCGCCTGTTCCTTCGCGCCGGCATAGCGCCACCACTGGCGCTCGAACGCCAGGATCGCTCGCTCGCGTTCGGACAGGCCGGAGGCCGGCTCGGGCGGGGATGGCTGCCCGTCAGCCATCGACTCCGCGGCGTCCATGTGACTCCTCAACTTCGGCGAAACACACGGTTGTCATTCCGCGGCGCCATTGAACCACGCTGGCCATGCATCGGGGTGGGATCACGGCCCGGCGCGTCACGGTGCAACAATGGGTACGATCGCAGGTTGTGACGATCCACCCGATTCGTATCGCCGGCGACCCGGTGCTGCACAACCCGACCCGCGAAGTCGACCGCTTCGACGAGGAACTGCGCACCCTCACCGACGACATGTTCGAGACAATGTACGCCGCCGAGGGAGTGGGCCTCGCGGCCAACCAGATCGGCGTGGACCTCCGCCTGTTCGTCTACGACTGCCACGACGACGAGGGCGCGCAGCACAAGGGCATCGTGGTCAACCCGAAGCTGGAGACCTCGCCCGTTCCGGAGACCATGCCGGACCCGGACGACGACTGGGAGGGCTGCCTGTCCGCGCCCGGCGAGTCGTTCCCCACGGGGCGCGCGAGCTGGGCCAAGGTCACCGGGTACGACGTCGAGGGCAATCCGATCGAGGTCGAGGGCACCGGCTACTTCGCCCGCTGCCTGCAGCACGAGACCGACCACCTCGACGGCTACATCTACCTGGACAGGCTGGTCGGACGGCACGCGCGGGAAGCGAAGCGGATGCTCAAGCGCAACAAGTGGGGCGTTCCGGGGCTTTCCTGGCTGCCGCCGCGGGAGAGCTGAGGACCACACGGCGCGGGCGCGACGAAGGAAGCGATCGCCCAGGAGGACCGGCCGGGTGCGGGTGTCCCGCCGGACACCGAGTTCGCCCACGGTGAAAGGGGCGGCGGACCTGAGTAAATCGGGCGCACACTGGTAGCACCTGTAACGGTGTAATCAAGTGGGTGGTCGTGATGCCGGATTCGGACGCTCTCGACGCCTACTCCCGCACGGTCAGCTCCGTCGCCGCCGAGGTGACCCCGCACGTGGCGAGTCTCGGCCTCGGCCGTGGCGGCGGCTCCGGGGTGGTCTTCGCCGACGACGGTTACCTCATCACCAACGCGCACGTCGTCGGTCGCGAACGCAGTGGCACAGCCACGTTCTCCGACGGCACCGAAGTCCCATTCCGGGTGATCGGCGCGGACCCGCTGTCGGATCTCGCGGTGGTCCGGGTGCGCGGGGAGGCGCCCGCCCCGGTCCGGTTCGGCGATGCGGACAAGCTCGTCGTCGGGCAGCTCGTGGTGGCGGTCGGCAGTCCGCTGGGGCTGGCGGGTTCGGTCACCGCCGGCGTGGTCAGCGCACTCGGCCGGTCGCTGCCGGTGCAGACCCGCAGCGCGGGGCGGGTGATCGAAAACGTGATCCAAACCGACGCGGCGCTGAACCCGGGCAACTCCGGCGGCGCGCTCGCCGACTCCAGCGGCCACGTGGTCGGGGTGAACACGGCGGTCGCGGGGATCGGGCTTGGCATGGCCGTGCCGATCAACTCCACCACCCGGCGGATCATCGACACGCTGCTCGTGGAGGGCAAGGTGCGGCGCGCGTACCTCGGGGTGGTCGGTAAACCTGCGCCGCTGCCCGACGAGGTGGCCGAGCACACCGGGCAGCGCGCGGGGCTGCGCGTGGTCGAGGTTGTGCCCAGCGGCCCGGCCGCGCGCGCCGGGTTGCATGCCGGTGATCTGGTGCTGAGCGTGGGCCGCGCGCGGGTGTCGGACGCACAGGACATCCAGCGGGAACTCTTCGCCGAAGTGATCGGCACCCGGTTGCCGGTGACCGTGCTGCGCAACGGCGCGATGGTCGACGTGATCGCCACCCCGACGGAGCTGCCGAGCTAGAACTCCTTGGTGCGCAAGACGAGATCACCCGGACTGGGGCGAAAGCGGGTGACGGGCCGCACTTGTTCTGCGCGGCCAGGCGTGGCATGGTCGGAAGGACAAACAACGCGGGAGCTCGCGCCTTGGCGGGCTGAGAGGGTGACTGGTGTCCGATCCGGACCCGGGTGTCACCGACCGCCGAACCTGACCGGGTAATGCCGGCGTAGGGAGTGATCTTTTTGACGACGCTGGAGAACAACGCCGACGTCCGGGTGACCACCGGCCCCATCACCGGATCACGCAAGGTCTACCACGCAACCGAATCCGGCCTCCAGGTGCCGGCCCGGCGGATCGAACTGTCCAACGGGGACCATTTCGACGTCTACGACACCTCCGGCCCGTACACCGATCCGGACGCCGTGATCGATGTCCACAGTGGACTCAAGCCGTTGCGCAGCGGCTGGTCGACGGAGCACAACACCCAGCTGGGCTGGGCAAAAGCCGGGGTGATCACCCGCGAGATGGAGTTCGTGGCCACCCGCGAGCGGGTGAGCCCCGAGTTCGTGCGCGCCGAGGTGGCCGCCGGCCGCGCGGTGATCCCGGTCAACCGCAGGCATCCCGAGAGCGAGCCCGTGATCATCGGGAAGAACTTCCTGGTGAAGGTCAACGCGAACATGGGTAACTCGGCCGTCTGGTCCTCGGTGGAGGAGGAGGTGGACAAGATGGTGTGGGCGACCCGCTGGGGCGCCGACACGATCATGGATCTGTCCACCGGCAAGCGGATCCACGAGACGCGCGAATGGATCCTGCGCAACTCGCCGGTCCCGGTCGGCACCGTGCCGATGTACCAGGCGCTGGAAAAGGTCGACGGGGACCCGGAAAAACTGTCCTGGGAGGTGTACCGGGACACCGTCATCGAGCAGTGCGAGCAGGGCGTGGACTACATGACGGTGCACGCCGGGGTGCTGCTGCGGTACGTGCCACTGACGGCGAAGCGGGTCACCGGGATCGTCTCCCGCGGCGGTTCGATCATGGCCGCGTGGTGCCTCGCGCACCACCAGGAATCCTTCCTGTACACGCATTTCGAGGAACTCTGCGAGATCCTGCACGCCTACGACGTCACGTTCTCCCTCGGCGACGGGCTGCGCCCCGGTTCGATCGCCGACGCCAACGACCGCGCGCAGTTCGCCGAGCTGGAGACGCTCGGCGAGCTGACCCACATCGCCAGGGCGCACGACGTGCAGGTGATGATCGAGGGCCCGGGCCACGTGCCGATGCACAAGATCAAGGAGAACGTGGAGCTGGAGGAAAAGCTCTGCGGCGAGGCGCCGTTCTACACCCTAGGTCCACTTGCGACGGACATCGCCCCGGCGTACGACCACATCACCTCGGCCATCGGCGCGGCGCAGATCGGCTGGTACGGCACGGCGATGCTGTGTTACGTCACCCCGAAGGAACACCTCGGCCTGCCGAACCGGGACGATGTGAAGACGGGCGTGATCACGTACAAGATCGCCGCGCACAGCGCCGACCTCGCCAAGGGCCACCAGTACGCCCAGGACTGGGACGACGAACTGTCCAAGGCGCGCTTCGAGTTCCGCTGGGAGGACCAGTTCAACCTCTCCCTCGACCCGGACACCGCGCGTTCCTTCCACGACGAGACGCTCCCTGCCGAACCGGCCAAGACCGCGCATTTCTGCTCCATGTGCGGGCCGAAGTTCTGCTCCATGCGGATCACCCAGGACGTGCGCAAGTACGCCGAGGAACACGGTCTGTCCACTGTGGACGCGATCGAGGCCGGGATGCGGGAGAAGTCGGCCGAGTTCGGCGAACAGGGCAACCAGGTCTATCTACCGGTAGTGGAGCGATGACGGCGACCCCGAAAACGGCACTGACCATCGCCGGCAGCGATTCCGGTGGTGGCGCGGGCATCCAGGCGGACCTGCGCACGTTCTTCGCCTGCGGGGTGCACGGGATGACCGCGATCACGGCGGTCACCGTGCAGAACTCCCTTGGCGTGCAAGGGTTCACCGAGATCCCGCCGGACGTGGTGGCGGCGCAGATCAAGGCCGTCGCGCGGGACATGGGCGTGGACGCGGCGAAAACCGGGATGCTGGCCACCGCGGAGATCATCGAGGCGGTGGCCGTCACCCTGGATGAGGTCCGGATCGGCCGCTCGGCGGAGACCCCGTTCGTAGTGGACCCGGTCGCGGCCTCGATGACGGGTGACCCGCTGCTCCGCGAGGAGGCGCTGGAAGCCATCCGTAGCCTGCTCTTTCCCCGCGCCACCCTCGTCACGCCGAACCTGGACGAGGTGCGGCTGCTCACCGGCGTCGAGGTGACGGACCGGGAGAGCCAGCGCCACGCGGCGGATTCGCTGCTGGAGCTGGGCCCGCAATGGGTGCTCGTCAAGGGCGGGCACCTCTACACCGATCCGGAGTGCGTGGACCTGCTCTCCGACGGGGTGCAGTACATCGAGCTGCCCGGCCGCCGCTACGACACGAAACACACGCACGGCGGCGGGGACACGCTGGCCTCGGCGATCACCGCGTCGCTGGCGATGGATCTGGGCGTGCCGGACGCGGTGGCCGAGGGCAAGTGGTTCATCGAGCGCTCCGTGGCGGACGCCTATCCACTCGGTGCGGGCGTCGGCCCGGTGTCCCCGTTCTGGCGGCTGAGACAATAGGGCGCATGGGTGTTGTTCCTAGTGCGCTGACCATCGCCGGTTCCGACTCCGGCGGGGCCGCCGGTCTACAGGCCGACCTGCGCACGTTCCTGACCTGCGGGGTGCACGGCCTGGTCGCGGTCACGGCGGTGACCGTGCAGAACACCCTCGGCGTGCACGACCGGTCGGACGTCCCGCCGGAAATCGTCGCGGGCCAGATCGAGGCGGTCGCGGCCGACATGGGCGTGAACGCGGCGAAGACGGGAATGCTCGCTTCCGGCGAGATCATCAAGGCGGTCGCCGAAGCGTGCGACCGCGCGGACATCGGCCGGGGCCGCGCGGTGCCGTTCGTCGTCGATCCGGTGGCCGCGTCGATGCACGGGCACCCGCTGTTCGACGATGCCGGCCTCTCGGCGCTGCGCGACCTGCTGCTGCCGCGGGCCACGGTGCTGACCCCGAACCTCGACGAGGTGCGGCTGCTGACCGGCCTGACCGTGACCGGCCGCGCCGAGATGCACGAAGCCGCCATCGCATTGTATGCGCTCGGGCCGCGATATGTGCTGGTCAAGAGCGGGCACCTGACCGAGGACCCGGAATGCGTCGACCTGCTCTACGACGGGGCCGAGTTCCTGGAGCTGCCCGGCCCGCGATACGCGACCCCGCACACCCACGGCGCGGGCGACTCGATGGCCGCCGCGCTGACCGCCGGGCTTGCGCGGGGAATGTCCGTCCCCGAGGCGGCGAAGTTCGGCAAGTGGTTCGTCAGCAACGCCGTCGCCAACTCGTACCCGATGGGCGCGAAAGTCGGCCCGGTGAGCACCTTCTGGCGGCTGGCGCCGGAGGAGTTCAGGTCCGGCAGCTGAGCGTGGAGCGGCAGACGCGGCACCGGACGGTCACCTTGCGATCGATCGGCGCCCGCAGCCGGGTGTGACAGGCCGGGCACCGGAACACGACGTGCATCGGCTGGTAGCCCTCGAACTTGTAGCCACCGTCGAACTCCCTTACCAGGCCGCTGATCCCGGTGGCACGAGTCCGTTCCACGGCGAACTTCTTGTCGGCGTCGTACTGCCTGGCCACCGCCGCACTGCAGGCGGCCAGCGGGGCGCGGCGGTAGTCGTCGAGTGCGCGGGAGTACCCGGCTCGGTAGGCCGTCAGCGCGAGATTGTTGCCGCCAAGGTAGGCCTCGATGTTCTCGTCGAACGCGAGTGCCCGTTTCGCCAGTATGTAACCGAGTTCGGCGGGCGAGACGTATCCGAGCGTTTGGGTTGCCAGGAAACGCCGGCCGCCTTCGTAGCGGGTGGTCTGCCGGTGCGCGTTGAGCATCGTCCAGCCGAGGCCGAGGTAGACGGCGGCCGTGTCGGTGAGGATCTCGTTGCGGTCGCGCTCGGGGAAGGCGACGTTCGCTCTCGCCAGGAACACGTGCATGGCCTCGTGCGAAAGCACCCCCGCCGCATCGGTGAGATCGCGGCGGTAACTGTCGCTCATCCGCACGAAGTAGTCCGGACCCGAACCGATTTCGACTTCACCGGCGTGCCCGTGCGCGCCGTCGGAACCGAGCGCGGCGAAGGAAACGATGAGCCGGACGCCGGACATCCCGAGATGCCGGACCATCGTCGTGGCCAGTTCCTGCACCGCGCCGACGGGCTCGTTGCCGGCCTTGGTGAAGACCGGCGCCAGATTCGCCGCGTACGAGCGCACCTTTTCGGCAGACAGCTTGGAGTACAGCTCCCGGATCGAGTCGTCGATCGCCGCGATCTTCGTGAACTTCGGCGCGATCACTGGTGCGGCCGGACGAGGCAACGGCGTCGACGGGACCGGCTTCTGTTTCCGGAACTTCACCTCGCGAACGTTAGTGACGTCCGCCTACGTCCCGATTACCTCGCGGCTCAGTCTTCGTCGGCCAGTAATGCTTCCAGCGACACCAAACCGGCGGCCAGATCCTTCTGCAGCTCGATCGGCAGCCGGTCGATGCGCTTGTTCAGCTCGTGCACCCTGGTGGAACGGACCCCGGACAACATCCGCTCGCCGTCCTCGGTCGCCGTGGCCAGCCAGGCCCGCCTGTCGATCGGATCCGGCTCGCGACGCGCGTAGCCTGCTTCCACCAACGTCGCGACTATCCGCGACATGGTCGCGGCGGCGACGCCCTCCTTCACCGCCAGGTCGCCCAGCCTCATCGGGCCGTGCGCGACCAGCGTTGCGAGCGCCGAGATCGAGCCGTGCCCGGGGCCAGGGGTACCGGCCTGCCGCAGGGACCTGGACAGCCTTCCGACCGCGAGAAACAGTCGCCCCGCGACATCCTCGGTTGCCGACGCGTCCACCTCGAGCTCCTTCTGCTCGCCGTTCCCCCGAATTCAGGTGCGGACAACCTTACGTGCTCGCGACGATGTCGTGCGGCGAACACCGATAGCCGGGCGTTTCCCGCGGTTCGCCCTCACAGAATCGTTACCTCGGCGGGCTGGACGCCTGTGCCCAGAACCGTTGCGGCACCCGGCCGGCGCCGCGCGCGAGCCGCCCGGCGAGTACGCCCGAACGCATCGCGTACGCCATCCTTTCCGGATCCTGCGCGCGCGTGACGGCTGTGGACAGCAACACCGCGTCACAGCCCAGTTCCATCGCCAGCGTGGCGTCGGAAGCCGTGCCGATCCCGGCGTCGAGCACGATCGGGACCCCTGCGCGGGACACGATCAGCTCGATGTTGTGCGGGTTGCGGATGCCGAGCCCGGTGCCGATCGGCGCGCCGATCGGCATCACCGCGGCACAACCGGCCTCCTCCAAACGCAGCGCCAGCACCGGGTCGTCGTTGGTGTAGGCGAGCACGGTGAACCCGTCGGCGGCCAGTTGTTCCGCCGCATCAAGGGTTTCCACCGGATCCGGCAGCAGCGTGCGTTCGTCGGCGTGCACTTCCAGCTTGATCAGATCGGTGTCCAGCGCCTCGCGGGCCAGTCGCGCGGTGAGCACCGCTTCGGCCGCGCTGCGGCAGCCGGCCGTGTTGGGCAGCAGCCGGATTCCCAGTCGCCGCACCAGTTCCAGCACACCGGAGCCGCCCTCGGCGTCCGCCCGGCGCATCGCGACCGTGGTCAGCTCGGTGCCGGACGCGGTCAGTGCGCGCTCCAGCACGGAGAGGTTCCCAGCGCCGCCGGTGCCGATGATCAGCCGCGAGCTGAACTTGTACGCACCGATCGTGAGCTGATCCTCGGTGCCGTCGAACATGACCTCACCCACCTTGTACCGCCGTCAGGATTTCCAGCCGGGCGCCCGCGGGCACGACCACCTCGGCCCAGTCGCCGCGCCGCACCACCTCGCCGTCCAGCGCCACCGCGATGCCCTGGCGCGCCGCGCCGAGCGCGTCGAGCAGCCCGGCGATCGTGGTGCCGTCGGGGAAGGCCTTCCAGTCCCCGTTGACCTGTACTTCCACTAGTGCTCCAGCCTTTCCGGATGTGCGGCTTCCACCTCGGCGGGCGGTTTCTCCCCGGACAGCGAGGCGACGATCGCGTCCGCGGTCACCGGTGCCATCAGCAGGCCGTTGCGGTGGTGCCCGGTCGCCGCGAAGATCCCGGGCTCGAGCTCGCCGATGAACGGCAACGTGTCCACGCTCGCGGCACGCAACCCGGCCGCGCTCTCGACGAGTTCGTACTCGCCGATGCTCGGGAACACGCGCTCGGCGCCTTCGAGCAGTTCGCGTACCCCGCGCGCGCCGACCGTCTCGTCGAAGCCCGCTTCGTACTGTGTCGCGCCGACAACGAGTTCGCCGTCCACACGCGGCACCAGGTAGATCGGCCTGCCCTCGACCACCGCGCGGACAGTGCGTTGCGGCGGCGACAGGCTACTGCGACGGGCGCGGAGACGCAGGATCTCACCCTTCAACGGCCGCACCGCGTCGGCGAGCTTCGGATGCAACCCACCACTGTGCGCGCCGGCGGCGAGGACCACCACGTCACAGTCAAGATCCGCGGCCGGAGTGCGAACACGGCCTGGTTCGATCGCGGTCGCGTTGTCCTCGACGAACTCGACCCCGCGCCGGGCCGCGGCCACCTGCAGCGAACGCAGCAGTTTCCGGTTGTCGACGCCGAGATCGCCGGGCACGAGCAACCCGCCGCGGACCGAGCCGAGGCCGGCTTCGACGCCGCGCAGTTGCCTGCTGGTGAGCCATTCGGCGGCGCGGCCGACCTTGGCGAGATACTCGGCGACCACAGCCAGCTGATCGGCGTCACCACGATCGAACGCGACCACGACCGTGCCCGCCGTGGACAGGCCCGGGTCACCACCCTCGGCGGCGAGCGCTTCGGCGAACGCCGGCCAGCGGCGCAACGACTCCTCGCCGAGGTGGAGCGAAGCCTCCTCGCCCGGCCACGCCTCGGTGACCGGGGCGAGCATGCCGCCCGCCACCCACGAGGCGCCACGGCCCGGGGTGCGATCGACGAGCCGCACGGCATGACCGGCGGCGGCGAGCCGCCAGGCCGCGGACAGCCCGATGACGCCGCCGCCGACGATGACGATCTGGTTGCTCTGCACGGAAATCACGCTCCCTGCGCCGGCATGATCCGGATCAGGTTCCACGGTCGGAGCGGCCTTGGCTCCCTCTCAGCCCGTGCCCCGGGCTCCCGTGCGGACCTCTCCACGGTACCTCGTTGCGGACGGTGCGCTCGTAAGGGTGGGTTACCGTTGCGGCCATGCCAGGGCTCAGTGGGGACCAGATCCGGAAACGACTCGACGCGGCACGGCTGTACCTGTGCACCGACGCGCGCGCCGACCGTGGCGACCTCGCGGAGTTCGCCGACGCCGCGCTCGCCGGCGGGGTGGACATCATCCAGCTGCGCGACAAGACGAGCGGCGCACCGCTGGAGGCGAAGCAGGAACTGGCGGCGCTGGAGGTGCTGGCCGAGGCTTGCGCCCGGCACGGCGCCCTGCTCGCGGTGAACGACCGGGCCGACGTGGCGCTGGCTGTCGACGCGGATGTGCTGCACCTCGGCCAGGACGACCTGCCCGTACCGCTCGCTCGGAGGGTCATCGGGGAGCGGCCCGTGATCGGCCGCTCGACCCATTCGACCGAGCAGGCGCAGGCCGCGGCCGTCGAGGATGGCGTCGACTACTTCTGCACCGGCCCGTGCTGGCCGACGCCCACGAAACCGGGCCGTCCCGCACCGGGCCTGGACCTGGTGCGGGACACGGCGGCTTTCGGCACGACCCGGCCGTGGTTCGCGATCGGCGGGATCGACACCGAACGGCTGCCCGAGGTGCTGGCCGCGGGGGCTTCGCGCGTGGTGGTGGTTCGCGCCATCACGCAGGCAGCGGATCCCGCGGCCGCGGCAAGGGAAATCGTCTCCAGGCTCCCTGGTTAGGGACCGCTGGACGGGGCGGCGCTCTCCGTCGGCGTTGCCGAAGCGGTGTTCTGCGCGCTGCTCGACGCCGAGGGTTCCGCTGTTGCCGTCTGCTGAGCGGGCGCCTGTGTCTTGGTGGTGGAGGCGGATGACGAACCCGTCTGCTTCGTCGAACTCTCGGGCTGTCGGGTGACCGTGCTGGTCTCGGGTGTCGTCGTGGACGAGCCCCGGGACCCGCCGACGACCTTGCCGAACGTGGTGCCCGACCCGCCGGACACGGCCTGCCCGGTCACGCCCTCGAAGCCGGTGATGACGAGCATCCCGACCAGGAACGCAATCACGCTGGTGCCGACGAGCAGCGTCCAGCGGTTCTTCCACCACGGCCGCTTGGCCTCGGACTCCGGCCCGGTGTCCGGCCCGGCCATGGCCTGTGTCGGCGCCCCGCCCAGCGGCGGCACACCGTTCCGCCCGTTCACGCCGTTCACCTGCGTTGGCACGCCGTTCACGCCGTTCACCTGCGGGGGCAGACCGCTCGCGCCGTTCAGCTGAGTGGGCAAGCCGTTCGGCCCGGCGGCGGGGGCGCCGTTCCGCGGGCCGCCGTTCCGGGTGCCTTGGGGCCACGCGATGTTGTGCGCGCCGGGCCGCCCGATGAACACGGTGCGCTGGCCGCTCTGCGACTGACCGTCACCGGCGTTCGGAATCAGCCTCGTCGGCTGCGCGGCGTTCACGTGCGCGGGCGGCAACTGGCCGTTCCGCGCGAGGGGCGGCAGGTGGCCCTTTCGCGCCGGCGAGCGCCGCATCAGTGGGTTCGGCGTGCTCGGCGGCGGCTCGACCAGCCGGGTCTCCTGCCGCAACCGGGTGTCGGTCAGCGCCAGGACTTCCGCGGTCTTGCGGGCCGCGGCCCGTGTCCGCCGCAGCGACCGCAGGTACAGCTCGCCGCCGACCGTCGTGACCACGCTGGCGATGCCCGCGCCCACGACGGTGCCCGCCACTCCCAGCGTCGAGCCAAGGAACGCAGCCGTGACGGCTGCCAGTGCCGACGCCGCTATCTGTGCCGGCTTGAGGCCGGTCTTCTCGGTGCTTTCCTTCTCCTCGGTCATGATCCCGATCTGCTCGCCCATTGCCCGTGATCTCCGGGTACTCAACGTGTTAGTCGATTGAAATGCTCCCGGTGTTAGCAGTTTCGTGAGCAGCAACACTCAGCACCGTCCACAATGGACTCGTCGGTCAACCGTGTGTGCTCTCGGTGAAATGACCACTCATCCGAACGGAGGAATCTTCTCCTTGTGCCCCAACGTGTTTCCGGACGAGCACAGTGTTACTGGCACCGATGGCGAACAGTGTGCC
>NZ_DASZWC010000032.1:0-70366 GCF_035546795.1 Amycolatopsis sp. | reverse complement strand
GATGAAACAGCTCGGGGTCTACGGGCTCGCGATCCCCGAACCCTATGGCGACCTGAAGGTGTCCACCCCCTGCTACGCGCTGGTGACCGAGGAGCTGGCGCGGGGCTGGATGAGCCTGGCCGGCGCGATGGGCGGGCATACGGTCGTCGCCAAGCTGCTGCTCGCTTTCGGTACGGAGGAACAGAAACAGCGCTATCTGCCGAAGATGGCCACCGGCGAGCTGCGCGCGACGATGGCGCTCACCGAGCCGGGCGGCGGCTCGGATCTGCAGGCCATGCGCACCGTCGCCCGCCGCGAGGGCGACGAATACGTGATCAACGGCAGCAAGACGTGGATCACCAACGCGCGCCGGTCCGGGCTGGTCGCGCTGTTGTGCAAGACGGATCCGAAGGCGGAGCCCGCGCACCGGGGGATCAGCGTGCTGCTGGTCGAGAAGGTGCCCGGGTTCACCGTGTCGCGCGACCTGCCGAAGCTGGGGTACAAGGGGGTCGAGAGCTGCGAGCTGTCCTTTGTGGACTGCCGGGTGCCCGCGGACGCGCTGCTGGGCGGCGTCGAGGGCAAGGGGTTCGCGCAGATGATGCGCGGGCTGGAGATCGGCCGTATCCAGGTGGCGGCGCGGGCCACCGGTGTCGGCCGGGCCGCCTTCGACGACGCGCTGAACTACGCCCAGGAGCGCGAGTCGTTCGGCAAGCCGATCTGGCAGCACCAGTCGGTCGGCAACCACCTGGCGAACATGGGCACGAAGCTGACCGCCGCCCGGCAGCTGCTGCTGCACGCGGCGCGCAGGTACGACTCGGGCGAGCGGTCCGACCTCGAAGCCGGGATGGCGAAGCTGTTCTGCTCGGAGACGGCGATGGAGGTCGCCCTCGACGCGATCCGGGTGCACGGCGGCTACGGCTACTCCACCGAGTTCGACGTCGAGCGCTACTTCCGCGACGCGCCCCTGATGATCGTCGGCGAGGGCACCAACGAGATCCAGCAGGACGTGATCACCCGCCAGCTGGTCGCCCGCGGCGGGCTGCCCTGACGAGTTTTTTGCGAGAACCGCAAATCTCTTTGCCACTTCTCCGGGGTCCGGCGCAGAGTCGTGACAGGCGATGGAGGAGAGGTTCACAGTGGACGAAAACTACGACGTGGTCGTCGCCGGGGGTGGCGCGGCCGGCCTGAGCGCGGCCGTGACGCTGTCCCGGGCGCTGCGGTCGGTGCTGGTCGTCGACGCGGGGGAGCCGCGCAACTCCCCGGCCGGCGGCGTGCACAACTACCTGGGCCGGGAAGGGATCGCGCCCGCCGAGCTGCTCGCGGCCGGCCGCGACGAGGTGGCCGGTTACGGCGGGCAGGTCGTCACGGGCACCGTGGTGTCCGCGGAACGTGAGGGTGCGGCGTTCGCCGTGCGGCTGGCGGACGGCCGGACGACGAAGGCCCGGCGGCTGCTCGCAGCCACCGGGCTGGTCGATGAGCTGCCCGGCATTCCCGGCCTGGCGCGGCGGTGGGGGAGCCGCGTGCTGCACTGCCCCTACTGCCACGGCTGGGAGGTGCGCGGAAAGGCGATCGGGGTGCTCGCCACCGACGGTCAGGGCGTGCACAAAGCCTTGCTGTGGCGGCAATGGAGCCCGAACACGACACTGTTCCTGCACACCGCCCCGGCACTGTCGGACGACGACCGCAAGAGGCTCGGCAAGCAGGGGATCCAGGTGGTGGAAGGGGAAGTCACCGCCTTCGAGGACGACGGGATCCGCCTCGCCACCGGTGAGCTCGTGCCGTGCGACGCGCTCGCGGTGAGCCCGCGCTTCACCGTCCGCTCCGAGCTGCTCTCCTCGCTCGGCCTGGAGCCGGTGGAGCTGGAGATGCAGGGGCAGGTCCTCGGAACCTACATTCCGGCGGAGCCGACCGGGGCCACTTCGGTACCGGGCGTGTGGGTGGCGGGCAACGTGACGGACCTGATGGCCACCGTGCTGCCCGCCGCCGCCGCGGGCCAGCGGGCCGGCGCCATGATCAACGTCGACCTGATCGAGGAGGACGCGCGATGACCCCGTTCGACCAGGAGTTCTGGGAGGACCGCTATCGCTCGGCGCACCAGCACGTGTGGAGCGGTGAACCCAACCGCAACCTCGTCACCGAGGTCGCCGGCCTGCGGCCCGGCGTCGCGCTCGACGCCGGCACCGGGGAGGGTGCCGACGCGATCTGGCTCGCGTCGCAGGGCTGGCAGGTCAAGGCGGTGGATTTTTCCGCCACCGCACTGGAACGCGCCGCCGCGCGCAGTTCCGAAGTGGACTGGGAGCAAGCGGACCTGACCACGTGGACACCGGAGCCCGCGGCATACGATCTCGTTTCGGCGCAGTTCATCCACCTGGCCGGGCTGTCCGAAGTGGTGCCACGACTGGGCACCGCCGTCCGGCCCGGCGGGATCCTGCTCGTCGTCGGGCACCAGCGCGCGGAAGGGCACCCGTTCCCCGAGCTGTGCTATCCGGCCAAGGAGATGGCGGGCTGGCTGGACGACGGGTGGGAGATCCTGATCGCCGGCACCCGGCCGGGCCGGGAGCCCACCCGCGACGACGAGGTGCTCAAGGCGCGCCGGCTGTCCTGACCCACGAAACGCTTGAGGGACACCGGATTGCCGCCGCCGGGAGGGCGATCTAGGGTGTCCGTGGGAGAGGGGAGTTTCGAATGCCGTACAAGATCACGCACCGGTCGCGTGCCCAGGAAATCCGGTTCCCGACGCAGGCGGCCGCGGAGCGGTACGCCGATCAGGTGGCCGGCGGGCTGAGCCAGTGGACCGTTTCCGAGACGGGCCAGACCGTGCAGCAGCCCGGCGAGGAGCAGCAGGCCGGCTGAGATCAGCGCGGACCGGGGCGGTATCCCTGCGGGGATGCCGCCCCGGTTTCTGTCCACAGTGGACTCAAACTGTATAACGACCTATACGCGATGGGTTTGTCGCCGCGGCCGCGGCGACGATCGGAGAACCCGCAAAGGCGCGGGAAACCTCGCACAGCCAGGCCAGTTCCGTGCCGAGGTCGCGACCGCCGTCGCCCGCCGCGGTGGGTGGGTCCGGGTTCGGTGGCAGCCCCGCGGCCTTCGCCGCGATCCCGGCGGCGATGCCCGCCGCCTCGCCGGTGGCCCGGGCGGCTTCGGGGGACAACCCAGCGCGCCGGCCCTCGTCGCGGGCCCGGCCGGAAATGCCGGGATCGGCGTACGGGCGCAGCGCGAGCTGGCCGTCCCGGATCTCGATCACCTGGCGGTACAACAGGAATCCGATGTCGCGATGCCAGCGCCGGGACCGGTCGGGCGGCATCAGCGCGAACTCCGGCCCGGCGTCGTAGAGCGCCAGCCACAACGGCCGGAGCACGTGGTAGGTGCGGTGATCGGCGAGCCAGCGCACGGCCACACCCAGCCGTCCGCCCCAGCCGGGCAGGATCACGCCGAGCAGCAGCAGGGATTCGGTGACCAGTTCGAGCACCTGCGCGGGGGCGTCGAGCAGCGGTGGCGCGCCGAACAGTTCGGCGGTCAGCTGGACGGCCTTGACGGCCAGGAAACCCAGGCCCGCCAAGGTGCCCGCCCCCAGCACCCACAGTCCCGTTCGCAGCCAGGCGTCGCCGGTGAGCAGCGAGTAGTCCAGGCAGATCCGCCCGACCACGCACAGCGTGAACGCGACATAGCCGATGTAGACGGCGAAATAGACGGGGTCGCGGCCCGAATCCGGGTCGGGCGGGAACGCGAGGAACAACAGCGCGGCGGCGCTCAGCGCCACGGCCAGCCCCGCGTAGCACCGGCGGCTGCGCTCGCGGGCGATCGGCGCCGAGTACCTGATCCGGATCATGAACAACCGCCCGGCGCAGGCCGCGGTCATAGCGCCGGCGTCGCTGACCGCCTCGCCGAGCGCCATCCCGGTCGCGGCGTCGATCGCCGGGGTGGCGAGCTGGGCGACGGTGGCGGCGAACAGCCCGGCGAGGCAGACGCAGACCGCGCGGCGCGACGGGTCGTCGCGCCGCTTGAGCAGGCCGTAGACCTTCTGCGCCAGCCCGGTCAGCAGGACGATCGCGACGATCACATACGGCAGCGCCGGGCCGGTCACAGTCCCGCTTCCAGCCGCCGCAGGTTCTCCGCCGTGGCCTCGTCCGGTATCGCCGGGACGGTGCGATTCCGCTGCACGGTGCGGAGGATCATCGAGGCGAGCAGTTCGGCCTCCTGCTCTTCCTCGGTGCTGTAGCCGGTGCGGCCGAGTACGCGGCCCACCATGCCGGGATCGAGCGCCGGGAAGAGCAGGCGTGCGTGCTCCTCGGTGAGGGTGGCCGTGCCGGTGTGGCCACACAGCAGGTGGCTCAGCTCGTGCAGGATGATGTGTTCCTGGTGCAACGGGCTCGTGTTGCGCTCGTAGATCAGGTAATCGCGCTCGGCCGCGCTGATCCACAGCCCGCGGGGCCCGTCGGCGGGCAGCGCCAGCCCGAGCAGCACCAGCGGCCGGCCCCGGCGTCTTTCGACACCACGGCAGAGCGCGCGTATGTCGAAGGGGCGGGGCAGCTCCAGCTCGGCCAGCCTCGCCCGGCAGCGCGCAGCCAGTGCCGCGAGATCCACCCAGGCAGTATGCCGCAAAGCTAGTCCCGTTCGAAGCGAGCGAGCCCCTCCAGTTCGCGGACCCGGTCGATCACGTCGTTGATCGCGCCCAGGCTCTTGGCGGACAGACCGGACGCGCGGAGGGCCACGTCGCGGACTCCGGCGTCGCTCATCGCGGCGAGCAGGGCCAGTTCCGCCTCGACCTGGGCGACCGCCGAATCGTCGAAGAAATACGCCGGGGGCACGCCGAAGAACGTGGCGAGCGCGTTGAGGTGCTTGAACGTCGGGTTGTCGCGCTGCCCCGTGCGCAGATACCACAGGTACGACGCGGAGATCGACACGTTCTGGTCCCGGGCGATGGCCGCGGACACCTCTTCGTTGCTGTACTCGCGACGGCCGGATTCCCGCACGGTGCGGAACAGGTAGTCCAGCCTGTCCGCGAGGGTGCGGGTCTGTGGTTCGGCCACCAGCGCCTCCGGTTCCGCATCGAATCCACGGCAGTCTACTATGGGCACGTCGCCACTGACGTGGACGAGCGGGTTCTCCGTTCATCCCAGTCGGGCCGGCGCGCGCTCGGCACCCGGCGCGGAGGGGAGCCGCTCCGGGTGCCGTCAGCACGCGGGTGCTCCTCACTGTTCGGCCAGGCACAGCACCGAGTCGTAGCCGCTTTCCGGTGTGGCGACGCCGGTGCCCGCCGGGCATTTCGACCGCTCGGGAGCGAAGGCCAGCAGCCGCAGGGAAAGCCGCCGCGCACAGTCCACTTTGTACGCCGGCTCGTAGAAGTTGCCGGGAAGTTCGACGCACGAACCGGGCGTCGCGAGCATCCCGTGCTCGCCCGGCACGAGGCACAGCACCGTCTCCGGCCTGCCGTCGGAATACCGGACGCGGGTCACAGTCGTGGGCGGGCAGGCTGCGGGATCCTGCGCCCTGGCGGCCACCTGGGCGAACCAGCCCGCCGGGTCGCAGGGCGTTTCGCCCACCTCGTCGTTGGTGACGGTGTTGCTGTCCGAACTGCCGATCGACACGCAGTCGCCGGTCAGCAGGGCGCCCTCCCCGCCGCCCGGATCGCCGGGGTGCGGCGGGTTGAGGTTGCGCGTGCAGACCACGGTGTTCTGCGATTGTGGCTGGTAGAACCCGTCGGATTCGTCCGGGCACAGCGGGGTTTGCGCGCCGGGCGGAGTGCTGCCGAAGGCGATGATCCTGGTGAACGCCCGGCTGTCGGCACAGTCGACCGGCGCGTAGCTGGTCATCGCCTGTTCCTTCATCTTCTTCTGCGCGGGCGGCAGGTTCGCGGGCAGCGTGATCGACGGCTTCGACGACTCGTACAGGCAGGTGCCGACGTTCCAGCCCGCGACCGGGGCCGACGGGTGCGCGGGGTCGATCGCGCCCACCACCCCGCCGACGACGGTGCGCACCGCGAAGTTGCGGATGACGATCCCCGCGATCGCCAGCACCACGATGGCCCCGGCGATGGCGATGTTCCTGGCCAGTTTCGACATGACACCTCCCGCGGCGAGCGTGCGGGAGAGCGATTACGGATGACTTACCGGGAAGCTCAGGACGCCGCCTGGCCGGGGACGTCTTCGTAGCGAACGGTGACGCGCACGCCGTCGGGCAGCCGGTGGCCGGTGGACAGGATCGCCGAGCCGAGCTGGCGGGCGCACAGATCGCGCACCGCCTGCCGTGGCAGCGCCGGGTTGTCGAGCCAGTGCAGGCACACCGACACCAGGAAGGCCAGCCAGCCCCGTACCGCGAGCCGGAGCAGCGGCGGTGCCTCGCGGCCGTCGCGAGAAAGCGCTTCCAGGATCCGTTCTTCCTGGTACGCCTGGTTTTTCTCCATGATCGCCCGTACGCCGGCGTCGGAGCTGGGCGCGCCCCGGTACAGCGCGCGGTACCCGTGCGGGCGGGTCTCGACGTGTGCGAGGTAGGCGTCGAGGATCGTCAGCAGGCGTTCCTTGTACGGCAGGTCCTGACCCACCGCGGTGGCCTCGCGCAGCCGGGCCGCTTCGTGTTCCACGACGGTGACCAGGAAGTCGCGCTTGTTGCCGAAGTGGTGGTAGAGCAGGCCGCGGGAGACCCCGGCGCGGGTGGCGACCTCGTCGATCCAGACATCCCCGTACGGCTGGGCCGCGAACAGCTCACAGCCCACTTGGAGCAGGTGTTCCCGGCGGGACTCGACGTCGAGCCGCCTCCTGGCCGGAGTGTCCTTGTTTGACATCGGTTCAGCACCCTACCCCCGCCGCGGGGGTCTTTGAATATTCAGTGAGTGACCTGTTATGACCGAGTTGCGCCGGTGCCGGCGGATGACCGACGCTGGAGTCATGAGCGATACGCGGATCGAGGACGAGCGTCGGCGCCTGCGGGATCGCTACCTGGCTCCGGCCGGGCAGCGCCCGGCGTCCACCGCGCGCGGCCTGCACCACACCGCGCTGATCAGCAGCGACGTGGAGCGGACGATCAGGTTCTACCAGGACTTGCTCGGCTTCCCGCTGACCGAGCTCATCGAGAACCGCGACTACCCGGGCTCGTCGCATTTCTTCTTCGACATCGGCAACTCGAACCTGCTGGCGTTCTTCGACTTCCCGGGTCTCGACGTGGGCCCGTACGCCGAGGTGCTCGGCGGTCTGCATCATCTGGCGATCTCGGTCGAACCGGCGCGCTGGGCCGAGATCGTGCGCCGCCTGGATCAGGCGGGCGTGGCGCACGAGATACACAGCGACGTCTCGGTCTACTTCCGCGATCCCGACGGCGCCAGGGTGGAGCTGATCTCCGACCCGCTGGGCGAGATGTACGGCAACGAGGTGCTGTAGCTACCGGGAGCGGCGCGGCTTCCCACGTTTACCCCTTGCCGGAACGGGTTTGCGCGCCGGCGGCTTCTTCTTTTTCGCGGGCTCGGGCTGCGGGCGCCCGCGCGTGCTGTTGACCGTGCGGCCGCGCACGATCCCGATGAACTGTTCCATCAGGTCCGTGGTCTCCTCCTCCGGCCACGACAACGCGACGCGTGACTGGGGCGCGTCGGTGAGCGGCCGGTAGGTGAGGTCGCGGCGATGGTGCAACCGCGCCAGCGACTGCGGGACGACGAGCACGCCCACCCCCGCCGCGACCAGCTGGATGGCGTCCGCGGTCGTGGCCGGACGCTCGATCGCCGGACGACCGGGTAGCTGTTCCCAGCCGAGCGTGTCGTCGAGCGGGTGCAGCACCACGTCCTCGGTCAAGTCCTCAATGGACACTTCGTCGGCCGCCGCCACGAGATGGTCCTTGGGCACGACGGCCACCGTCGTCTCGGTGTACAGCGGGATCGCGTGCAGTCCGGTCCGGTCGGTCGGGAGCCGGAGCAGCACCGCGTCGGCCCTGCCCTCGCGTGCGGTGCCGGCGGCTTCGCCCGGTGCCACCTGGACCAGCTCGATCGGCACCCGCGGCAGCCGCTCGCGCCAGATCCGCACCCACTTGTCGGGCGTCACGCCGGGCACGTACGCGAGCTTGAACGACGGGGGCACGTCCGGGCTGGTCACGGCCCCAGGTTACCGGGCGTGATCGGGGCTGCGGTGCGTGGCCGATACCCTGGAGGCATGACGTCGCACAAGCCCTCCCAGACGATGAAACCCGCGACCGCGGCGAAGAAGCTGGGTGTGTACCTCGAAGCCACCCCCGCGGAGTTCCAGGAGGGTGTCGTCTCGCGCGACGAGCTGAACGCCCTGCAGGCCGACCCGCCGGAGTGGCTGCAGGAGCTGCGCCGCAACGGGCCGCACCCGCGCCCGGTCGTCGCGGCGAAGCTGGCCATCTCGATCAGCGGCCTGGCCCGCGGCGGGATCACCGAGGCGCTGACCACGGCGCAGATCGAAGAGCTCAAGGCCGCCGGCCCGGACTGGCTGATCCGCGAACGCGAGATCCAGGCCGAGGTCCGGAAGGAAGCAGCACGCGTGAAGAAGGCTGCGGACGCGGAGCGTCGCGACTGAGGGAGATGTGGGCGCGGAGCGCACGGATCTCCCGCGCGCAGTCGAAAGACCAAAGCCTTGCGGGAGCGGGTGAAGTGATACGGCTTTCGCAGGCGACGGGACCGACCGGGCCCCTCCCAGCCACCCTCGTTGTCGCGGGTGACTGCGAGACCCCTGGTCATCCTGGAGGCTGCCGTCGCGTTGCCAGGCGCGGTGGAGCAGGTCGCCGCTCTGCTGATCGAGCTCGGGGAAAGGTGGGTCCTTCCGGCTCGCGGTCATGGTGCCTGCGCGAGACGCCTGAGCAGGCCGGTACTGCTGGCCAGGCGTTGGATCTCCCCGGCGGTGAGAGTGTGCTCGATGGCCTGGGTGAGCCAGTCCTGTTTGGCGCGCCGGCCGGTGCGGAACTGCTCGCGCGCCGCCCTGGAGAGGCTGATCAGGGTTTTCCGGCCGTCGGCGGGGTCGGGGGAGCCGGTGACGAGCCCAGCCTCCTCGAGCGCGTGGATGATCTTGGCCATGGACTGCGGGCGCATCCCGGCGGCTTCGGCGAGCCCGGTGGCCGTGGCCGCCCCGGCCTGCTCGACCAGCAGGAGGACCGCCGACTGGGACTTCGTGAGGTCACTGCCCTCGGTCTGCTCGCGCAACCTGCGCGCGAGCAGACCGAGTGTTGCCCGAAGCTCCCCCGCCAGGAGGGAGGCAGGTCCGTTCACGGCGTGACTCTAGCAGATAGCCAGCTAACTGTGTACCTGGCTGGCTATCCGGAAAATCGTCCACAGTAGAGCGGCTAACCCGCGAAACGGTTTCATCTGCCAGAGGTGAGGCGCGCTCGTACGGCACCGGACAAGGTGATCAGCGGACGTCGGTGTGGGGGGATGCGGGAGCCGGTTCGGGGGCCGGCTCCCGCATCGGACTCCACCCGGAACCGGTGCCTGCCACCTTTCGGGGATGAACTCGTTTGGCGCCTTGGGTAACGGGCGCGCAGATGGGAGGGTGTAGGGCCCGGTGGGCGGAGGTGGCAGCGGTGGAAGTGGCGCGCAGTGACGGGCCTGGGCGAGCTCTGGTGCCGAGGCTGAAGATCGCGGTCCCGGATCCGCCACCGGACCTGGTTTCCCGGCCCCGCCTGCTGTCCATCCTCGACAGACCGGCGGCTGTCACCTTGGTGTGCGCGCCCGCCGGCGCGGGGAAAACCCTGCTGCTCGCCGACTGGGCGCGGGCACACGGCGTGGATTCGGTCGCGTGGGTTTCACTCGATCCGGACGACAACGACGACCGCCGGTTCTTCTCCGCCGTGCTCGCCGCGCTCGGCACCCGCGTGCCCGAGGGGAACCCGTTGCGGGAGCTGGCCGTGCCCGCCGAACCCAGTGCACGGCCCGGTTTTCTGGCGCGGCTGGCCGAGGCGCTGGACGAGCTGCCCCGTCCACTGTGGCTGGTGCTCGACGACCTGCACGAGCTGACCGGCCCAGGGCCGATCGAAGGGCTGCGAAACCTGCTGCGGCACCAACCTGCCGCGCTGCGCCTGATCCTGGCCACCCGCCGGGAACCGCAACTGTCGCTGGCGCGGGCGAAACTCGCGGGCCGGCTCGTCGAACTGCGTGCGGCGGACCTGGTTTTCTCCGGACCCGAGGCGAAGCGGCTACTCGCGGCGATGGATGTGGAGCTGGGCGAAGCCGAGCTGGGTGAGCTGGTGGCGCGGACCGAAGGCTGGGCGGCGGGCCTGCGCCTGGCCGCGATTTCGCGGCACGCCACCGGGAGCCAGGATTTCGCCGGGCACCAGCAGGCGATGGGCGAGTTCCTGATCGGCGAAGTGCTTTCGCGGCTACCCGGGCCCACCCAGGAGTTCATCCGTGCGATCAGCGTCTGCGCGGAAGTGGATCCGGGCCTGGCCGGCACGCTGAGCGGCCGTGCCGACGCGGGCGCGATGCTGGCCGAGCTGGAGCGGAACGGTTCGCTGGCGGTGCCGGTCCGCGGGCCGGGCCCTTGGTACCGCCTGCATGCCCCACTGCGGACGCATGTGCTCGCGGACCTGCGTGCGAGCGACCCCGCGTTGCTGGCCGGCCTGCACAGCCTGGCCGCCGACTGGTTCGGCGCGGCTGGGAAACCATTGCGGGCCTTGGAACATGCCGCGGCGGCGGGGGACGAGGAACAGGTTGTGCTCTTGCTGCGCGAGAGTGCCGTCGAGGCGATCTTGGCCGGCAAGCACCAGGTCCTGCAGCGCGCGTTGTCGGCCGTGTCCCGGGAACGGATCGCCGGGGACAGCCTGCTCGGCCTCGTTTCGGCGGCCCTGCACCTGCGGGCAGGCGAGCCGCGCGTGGCGGAGGTCGAGCTGTCGCTCGTGCGAAGCGCATGGCCGGCCGCGCCGAGCCCCGAGCTGGAAACGGTGCGGCAGCTTGTGGGAGCGCGGCTGGCGCAGGTCACCGGGAAGCTGGAGGAGCTACTCGACGCGGGCGCGGGACTCGCGGCGCGGCCCGCGCGGGGCACCTCCCTGGAGGCGCCCGTGCTGCTCCAGCGTGGCGCCGCGTCCTTCGTCGGCGGGAAGCTGGCCCAGGCGGTGACGCAGGTGAGCGCGGGGTTGGCCGCGGCGCGGGCGGCGGGCCAGGACTACGTGACGCTGCAATGCCTGTCGTTGCTCGGCGGTCTGTTCGCGGCCCAGGGCGACTACACCGGGATGACGAGAATGGCGGCCGAAACCGTCGCGGAGAACGCCGAACGCGGCTGGGACAGCGGCGTCGAGGCGGCGGGCGCGCACGGTCTGCTGGCTTTCGGTGCGCTGCTTCGCGCCGAGCTTGGGCGGTGCGCTGAATACGCGGCGCAGTCGCAGCGGCTGCTCGACGCCATGCCGGCAGGCACCGGAGGGCCCGGGCGGCTGTTCACCGGGCTTCTGCTCGGCGCCGCCGAGTTCGACGGAGGGGACCGGGTGGTCGGGGCGCGCCGCATGACCGCGGCGAGGACCGCGTTCGGCGAAACCCGGCTGCCCGCCGCCCAGGTCGCGATGACCGCTTTCCTCGAACACCGCGCGGCGGTCGCGCTGGGCTGGACCGGGATGGCCGCCGAAGCTTTGCAGTGGTGCGGCAGCTGGGTGCCCGGCTGCGGCGAACTCCTGCTCATGCGAGCCCGCGCCCAGCTGGCCGCCGGTCACCACGGGGCGGCGGCCGGCTCACTGCGGCCGCTTGTCGCCGGGCTCGTGCCGGTGGTGCTGCCCTGGTCGGGTATCTGGATCGCGCTCGCCGAAACCGAAATAGCGCTGCGCGCGGGCGATCGGGGGAACGCGCACCGGGCACTGTCGAAAGCGCTGAGACTCGCCGCGCCCCAGCAGGTGCGCTATCCGTTCGTGTTCGCTCCGCCCGCCATCGCCGGCTGCCTGACCACCGGGCTGGGCAGGTTCGGGGCGGGCGACGAGTTCGCACGCGAAATCCTTGCCGTGCGGGCGAAAGTGAACCTGACCGCGGAGCCGGTGGTGCTCACCGACCGCGAGCGCGACGTGCTCCGGCTGCTGCCGACCCAGCGTTCGTTCGAGGAGATCGCCGAGGATCTCACTGTTTCGCCGAACACCGTGAAGACCCATGCCCGTGCCCTTTACGGCAAACTCGGTGTGACGAAACGACGCGAAGCCGTGGACGCGGCGCGGGCTCAGGGATTGCTCGGAGACGCTCGCTGAGCCCATTTTCGATAAATCGCTCAGGGGGCCAAAAATGTTTCACCGCCGCCCCCGGGGGAGTGACCGGGACCGGCGGCGGCCGTTGATCGTCGGCGAAGCATAGCGTCGCTGGTCATGGCTGCTTATAGTCAGTCGGATGGGACAGCACCGGCCGGTTCGCGAAGCACGTCGACGGTGGTGGATCGCGCGTCGGAAAAACGCGATTCCCGCTATTCCGGTGAATTCGATCCAGCGCAATGGGCCGGCCCGGTTCCTGGCCGCCGAAGTCGAATGTCATCCCGTGACGATCATCTCCGCCCCCGCCGGCCACGGCAAAACACTGCTGCTGGCCGAATGGGCCAGGCGGACCGGCATCGCCGACAAGGCCTGGGTTTCGGCCGATGGCGGGGACAACGATCCGGACCGGTTCTTCGCGACCGTGTTCGCGGCCGTTCGCGCCTGCGCGGTGCCGCCGCCGGAAAGCCTGTTGTGGTCGGTGCCCGCGGCCATGGAGCCCGCCGATTTCGCCGCGCGGCTCGCCGACGCGGTGGACGAGCTGCCGGGCCGGATCTGTCTCGTCGTGGACGATGTGCACGAGATCGCCGACGCCCGCTGCCGGCACGCGATCGAACTGCTGATCCGGCACCAGCCGGCGAATCTGCGGCTGGTGCTGGCCGGCCGGTCGGATCCGCCGCTGCCGCTCGCCCGGCTTCGCCTGCACGGCAAGCTCGGCGAGGTGCGGGCACGCGATCTCCGGTTTTCGGAGGCGGAGGCGCGGATGCTGTTCCGCCAGGCCGGTGTCGCGCTCGAAGCAGGTCAGGTGGCGCGCCTGGTGGAGAAGACCGGCGGCTGGGCGGCCGGGCTGCGGCTGGCGGCCCGGTCGTTGCGCGACACGGGTGACGACCCGGCCGGTTTCGTCACGCGGTTCACCGGTGACGACCGAGCGGTGGCGGACTACCTGGTCAGCGAGGTGCTGACCGGCCTGCCGGGCAGCGCCCGGGAATTCCTGCGCGCGGTCAGCATCTGTGACGAGGTGACGCCCGCGCTCGGGGCGGTGCTCTCCGGCAGGCCCGATGCGGCGGAAATCCTCGTGGAGCTGGAACAGGAAGGCTCGCTGGTGACTCGCGTCGGCGTCGGGCGTCACTGGTACCGCACCCACCCGTTGCTGCGCTCGTACCTGCAAGCAGAGCTGGACCGCCTGCACCCCGGCGCCGCCGCGCGGCTGCACGCCGTCGCGGCGGCGTGGCTGGCCGATGACCGGCAGATCGGCCTCGCGTTCACGCACGCGGCGCGCTCGCGCGAACCGGCCGTACTCTCACGGCTGCTCGGCCGGTACGGGCTCGATTTGCTGCTGACCGGCGACCACGGGACCGTGCTGCGCGCATTGGAGCTGGCGGGGCCGGCGGAGGTGTCCGGCAGTGCCCGGCTGACGTTGCTGTCGGCGCTCGCGCACCTGGAAACGGGCGACCTGAAGACGGCGCGCGCCCGGCTCGCCGAGACGGACGCGAACGCCGGAAGGCTGGGCGCCGAGGCCACGGCAGTGCGGCGGCTGCTCGCCTCGGCCTGCGCGATGGCCACCGGAGAACGGCCTGGACAGGCCGCCGACGTTCAACCCGCCGGTGGTGTCGCCGCCTGGACAGGGCTGGACCGCGGCTGGCGGTTGTTGCACGAAAACCGGCCGCGGGAAGCGGAGGCCGGGCTGCGTCAGGCGCAGGAGTTGGCGCGCGGTTACGGCACGGACTATCTCGCGATGCACTGCCTCGCGGCGCGGAGTGCCGCGGCCTGGCTGGACGGCGACTACGCGACCATGTCCGCCACGAGCGCGGAATCCCTTGCGCTGGCCCAGGACAACGGCTGGGAAAGCTCGCCGTGGCTCACCACGAGCCGGATCACGAAGGCGCTCGGGCATCTGCTGCGGGCCGAGCCCGAGGACGCGCTCGACCTGGCGCGGGCGGCCCGGAACTTCGCCGTGCCGGCGCAGGAAGCCCTCGCCTACGTCATCACGGTGATCGAAGTCCTGTGCAACGGGGACCGCGTGGGTGCGGCCCGCAGGTTGCGGGAGGCGCGCAACCGTCTCGGCGACGCGCCCGTGCTGCCCGCGGTCGCCGCGGCCGGTGCGCTCGCCGAGTACCGGTGCCTGTTGGCCCTCGGGCAGGACGTCCTCGCGCGCGAGGTCCTGACCTGGGCGCACGCACGCACCGGCGCCGTCGCCGAGCTGAACCTGATGACCGCGTGGCACCGGTTCGCGACGGAAGACTTCGACGGCGCGCGGCAGGCACTGGCCTGCGCCTCGGCGGCGCCCGAACTGCTCAAAGTGTTGACACCGCTGGAAATCCAGTTGCTCACCGCCGCGGTCTCGGTGCGCACCGGCCGCCGGACGAGGGCGATCGAATCGCTCGGCGAAGCGTTGCGGCTGGCCGCCCCGGCGCGCCTGCTCCGGCCGTTCACCCAGGCCGACCGCGCCGTGCGGTTGCTGCTCGTGGACCAGCTCGGCGGGTTCGACCGGCTGGACGGATTCGCGCGCGAGGCCAGCCGGGCGATGTGCGGCGAGGACGGCGGCGGGCTGCTTACCGACCGGGAGCACGCCGTGCTGGGCTGGCTGGCGTCACCGCAATCGCTGGAGGAACTGGCCGATTCCCTGTCGGTCTCGGTGAACACGGTGAAGACCCATGTCCGCGCCATCTACACCAAACTGGGCGTGAGCAGCAGGCGCGCCGCGGTGACCACCGCGCGGGAGCGCGGCCTCGCCTGAGCATCCGTCCACAATGGACTCAGCGGGCGTCCGCCCGCGGTGCCCACAGGCGGTCGGCCTCGCCGGCCTCCAGGCTGCCCCGGTAGACGTCGATCTTGTGGTCGATGAGTTCGAGGTTTTCCTGGATCTCGGCGAGCTTGGCCAGCACCTCGGTGCGGTGCGCCTCCAGCAGGGCGAGCCGTTCCTGCTCGTTGCCGGGCCCGGCGGAGACGAGTTCGGCGTAGCGCCGGATCTTGTTGATCGGCATCCCGGTGGCCCGCAGCTTGGTGCAGACGGTGATCCACTTCAGGTCGAGCCGGTGGTACCGGCGCCGCCCGCCCGCGGTACGGCCGATGGCGGTGACGACCAGGCCGGCGCGCTCGTAGTAACGCAGGGTGTGCACGCTCACGCCGGTGCGGCGGGCGGCTTCGGCGATGCTCAGGCCCGCGGGGGTGTCCTCGGGCTCGGTTCGCGTGTTGACTTCGAGCACGCTCTAAATCCTAGCGTCGTGTGCATGAACGCTTCAACGCCGCCGGACGCCCGTGCTCCGGCCCGGCGCTACCTCGTACTCGCGATCTGCTGCGCCAGCATGATCGTCGCGATCATGGACATCTCCATCGTCAACGTCGCGCTGCCGTCGATCCGCCGCGACCTCGGCGCCTCGGTGTCCGGTCTGGAATGGACGATCGACGCCTACACCCTCGTACTGGCGTGTTTCCTGATGGCGGCCGGATCCACCGCCGACAGGGTGGGCCGCAAGCGCGTCTTCCAGGCCGGCCTCGCCGTTTTCGGGATCGGCTCACTGCTGTGCGGGCTGGCGCCGGACGTCGGCTGGCTAATCGCGGCCCGCGCGATCCAGGCGGCCGGGGGCACGATGCTCAACCCGGTCGCGATGGCCATCATCGTCACCACGTTCCCCGAACCGGCCGAACGGGCCAGGGCGATCGGCATCTTCGGCTCGATGTCCGGGCTGTCGCTGGGGCTGGGGCCGATCCTCGGCGGCGTGCTCGTCGACGGTCTCGGCTGGCGCGCGATCTTCTGGGTCAACGTGCCGATCGTGGCCGCCGCGATCGTGTGCACGGCGTTGTTCGTGCCCGAATCCCGTGCCGCGCGCGGCCGCCGGTTCGATCCGGTCGGTCAGCTGCTGGTGGTCCTGGTGCTGGGCTGCGCGGTCTACGCGCTGATCGAATCGGCCAGGCTCGGCTGGACTTCACCGCTGATCCTCGGCCTGCTCGCGGTCGCGGCGGTCGGGGCGGCCGGCCTCGTCGGCTACGAGTCGCGGCGGGTGGACCCGTTGCTGGAACTACGGTTGTTCCGCAGCGTGCCGTTCGGCTCGGCGATCCTGATGGCGGTGTTCGCCTTCTGCGGGTTCGGCGCTTACCTGTTCATGACCACCCTGTACCTGCAAGAGGTGCGCGGGCTCTCGGCGCTCGCGGCCGGGCTCTGCGTGCTCCCGATCGGAGTGCTCATTCTGCTGCTGTCGCCGCGGACCGGCCGCGTGGTCGGCACCCGGGGGCCGCGGTGGCCGCTCGTGGTGGCCGGTTCGGCACTGGCGGCGGCCGGTGCCGCGTCGTCCTGGCTCGGGCCGGTCACCCCGCTGGTGTTCGTGCTCGGGACCTACCTGCTGTTCGGCGTTTTCCAGGGCATCATCAACCCGCCGATCGCGAACACGGCCATTTCCGGGATGCCGCGCTCGATGGCCGGACTCGCCGGCTCGCTCGCTTCGGTCGGCAGGCAGGTCGGCGTCACCCTCGGCGTCGCGATCGCCGGGACGGTGGTCGGCACCGCGCACGGCGGCACGGAGTTCACCACGGCCGCGCGCGCGGTTTGGTGGTTGCTGGCGGGACTCGGCGCCGCCGTCGTCGCACTCGCGTTGTTCAGCACCGGCCCGCGAGCGCTGGCGAGCGCGGGCCGGGTGGCGACGCTGTTCGAGGAGATGGACAACGGGGGTGGTCTCCCGGTGCGCCGGTGAGTGTCAGCGGGCCGCGGCTTTGCGGCGGCGGCGCTTCCGGGCGGCGCCCATGCTCGGCGGCCGGAGGGGGCTGGTGGCACGGACAGGGAGGATCGCGGGCCGCCTTCCCTTCTCCTGGGGGAAAAGCACCGTCATCGCCGAGCCATCGCCACTGATCCACGCCCGCTGCCAGCCGGTTTCGGCGAGCTGCGCCGGATCGCGGACATTGTGCCGCGCGGTGTGGAGGTCGATCCGGTCGCCGAGCTGGTAGGTCGCGGTGAGCGCGCGGGTATGCATTGCGACGAGCACGTTCGCGGAGTGCCAGCCGGTCCGCCGCGCCGCACGGTGGCGGCGGGCCCAGCCGGCCGTGCGCAGTGCCGGCAGGGGAGCGGTGAGGCCGAGCAGGATGGGAATCGCGACCAGGCCGGTCCGGGGATCCTTGTTCTCGTCGCCCACCGTGCGCACGCGGGTGGGGTTCGCCCCGTCGTAGATGACCACGATGTCGTCGCCCGGGTGGTACGTGGCCTTGGCGTCGAGGGGGATCCGCGCGCGGAGACGGACATCGTTCACGGGATAGTCCACGGTGATCGTCCATTCGCCCCGGGTCGGCGTCGTCGTTCCGACGACGAAGCCGGTGACCCACCTTCCGTGGGAAAGCAGATCACCGGCCGCCTTCTCCATCAGCACAGCGGCTGCGATACCGCCTGTCAGCACCAAGAACAGCACCGTCGTGGCCCCGGCCGAGCGCCAGGCCCGCGCTCTCAGCCGCGCCGTCTGTGCTTCCGGATCGAACCCCGCCTGTCGCTTCGCTGGTGGTTCGGGCGGAACGGATCGCGCCCGCCCGTCACGCGAGGAGCCCCTCGCCTTGTCGGTCACCTGCCCAGATTAGCCGTGGCAAAGGCGTATCGGGTCAGACTTCGGCGGTTTCCGGATCCGATACCGGTTGCTGCGCCGCCTGTCTGGTGCGCGGGCCGAAGATTGCCAGCACGATCGCGCCGACCATCCACGTGCCCGCGATGAACAGGAACACGCTCTGATAGCCGCTGCCGTTGTAAAGCGCCGCGACGATCAGCGGGCCCGCGGCGTTCGACAACCTGCCGAGCCCGTACGAGACACCGGTGCCCAGCGAACGGCCGCGGGTGTCGAAAAGCTCGGGGGAGTAGGCGTACCCGAGTGCCGTGTAGCCGCGCTCGAACAGGTTCACCGCGAACCCGAACACCACGATCAGCACCGGGTTGAACGTCAGTCCGTAGAAGAGACCGCAGACCGCGATCACCGCGCCGAACGCGACCATGCACCACTTGCGCTCGAACCGGTCGGTGACCAGCGCCGCCAGGTACGAGCCGAGCGGCGCGCCGACCGTGGTGAGCGCGACGTAGAAGACCGACTTCTCCACGCTGAAGCCCTCTTTGGCCAGCAGCGTGGGCGCCCACGTCGAGTAGCCGAAGAAGCCGATGGTCTGCGTCACCCACACCACGGTCAGCAAAAGTGTGGGGAACAGGTACTTTCTCTGCAGCAGCATCCGCAGCGGGGCCTTGCCCGCAGGCGCCTCGTCGATCGGCGGCGCGGGCTCGGGCAGCGGGCCCTTCTCCGCGCTCACCCTGGCCTCGATCTCCCGCAGCACCGCGTCGGCACCGGTGTGATCGCCCCGGCTTTCCAGCCAGCGCGGGGATTCCTTCAGCTGCCTGGTGAACAGGACCAGCAGGATGCCCAGCGCGCCCCACAGGTAGACCAGCCGCCACGTCCAGTCGTTGATGTCGACCACCAGGCTCGCGATGAGGTTCGTGACCGGCGTGCCGCAGATGCCGATCACGATCGCGTAGGCCTGGTACTTGCCGCGGCTGACGGCCGGGTACAGCTCGGCCACGTAGATCACCGCCACGACGGTCATCGCCGAAAGCCCGGCCGAGGTCAGTACCCGGAAGACACCGAGGGACACGATGTCCCACGAAAACACCGCCGCCAGCGAGAAGACGCCGAACCACACGGTGGTCAGCATCAGGGCGCGTTTGCGGCCCCAGCGGTCGGCGATCGTGCTCGCCACGATGGAGCCGATGAACATGCCGACGAACGACAGCGAGGTCACGTACGCGACCTGGTTCACCGTCACGCCCCACAGCTTGATCAGCTTGGGCGAGGTGGTGGAGAAACTGTTGATGTCGGCGAACTCGAAGAAGTAGGCGAACGAGACGGCGAGCAGGGTGATCTTGTGGAACCGGGAGATCGGCAGCCGGTTCAGCCGGTTGAGCGCGTTGGCATGCTGCATTGCAGGCCCTTCGTGAGTGGTGGGGCGCGGGCCGTTCAGGCGGTTTCGCCGGGCCAGTACAGGCGCATCGGGTTGTCGACGAGCAGTTTCCGTTGCTGCTCCCCGGTGACCGCGATCTGCGGCACGTAGTCGACGAGCAGCCCGTCGTCGGGCATGTGGCTCTTGAGGTTGGGGTGCGGCCAGTCGGTGCCCCACAGGACCTGGTCGGGGAACTCCTCCACGACGCGCCGCGCGAACGGCACGACGTCGGTGTACGCGTGCCGCTCGCCGTCGAGAGCGGGCGGTCCGGTGACGGTCAGCCGCTCGGGGCAGCTCACCTTGACCTGGACCTCGTTGCGGTCGACGAAACGCAGGAACCGGCTGAACTCCGGGCCGTGCAAGGGTTTGCTCACGTCGGGGCGGCCCATGTGGTCCACCACCAGCGGGGCGGGCAGCGAGCCGAAGAAGTCCTCCAGCTCCTCGAGGTCGGCGCTTTCGAAGTAGAGCACCACATGCCAGCCCAGCGGGGCGATCTTCTTCGCGATCGTGCTCAGCGCGTCGGCCGGGGAGGCGTCGACCAGCCGCCGCACGAAGTTGAACCGCACCCCGCGCACCCCGGCCGCGTCCAGTTCGCGCAACTCGCGCTCGCCGATGTCCGGCGGGACGGTCGCGACGCCGCGCGCCCGGCCGCCGGCCGCGCGGACGGCGTCGAGCATCGCGGAGTTGTCCGCGCCGTGGCAGGTGGCCTGCACGATGACGTTGCGGGTGATCCCGAGGTGGTCGCGCAGCGCGAAAAGCTGGTCCTTGCTCGCGTCGCACGGCGTGTACTTGCGTTCCGGCGCCAACGGGAATTCCGCCTGGGGACCGAAAACGTGGCAGTGCGCGTCCACGGTGCCGTGCGGAAGCCGGAACGCCGGCTCGGACGGGCCGGGGTACCAGTCGAGCCAGCCGGGTGTCTTGGGGGCGAAAGTGGTCATGATTCCTCGGTTCAGCGGCCCTGGGTTTTCAGCAGGGCGTCCAGGCGCGGGTAGACGGCACGGGCGTTGTGTTCCCTGATCCCGGCCCAGTCATCCACGGAGAGCTTGGCCGCTTCGGCGTAGCGGCGGGTGTCGTCGAAGTAGTGACCGGTGCGCGGGTCGACGCCGCGAACCGCGCCGATCATCTCCGAGGCGAACAGGATGTTGCGGGCCGGGATGACGTCGAAGAGCAGGTCGGAACCCGGCTGGTGGTACACGCAGGTGTCGAAGAAGACGTTGCCGAGCAAGTGTTCTTCGAGGTCGGGCTTGCCCAGCGCGATCGCGAGGCCGCGGAATCGGCCCCAGTGATAGGGCACCGCGCCGCCGCCGTGGGGGATGACCAGGCGCAGCGTGGGGAAGTCGCGGAAGAGGTCGCCCTGCAGCAGCTGCATGAACGCCGTCGTGTCCGCGTTGAGGTAGTGCGCGCCGGTGGTGTGGAAGGCGGGGTTCACGCTCGTGCTGACATGCACCATCGCGGGCAGGTCGTACTCGGCCATCTTCTCGTAGATCGGGTACCACGACCGGTCGGTCAGCGGCGGCGCGGTCCAGTGCCCGCCCGAGGGGTCGGGGTTGAGGTTCAGCGCGACGGCGCCGTACTCCTCGACGCAGCGGGTCAGCTCCGGGATGCAGGTAGCCGGGTCGGCACCGGGCGACTGCGGCAGCATCGCGGCCGGGGCGAAGCGTTCCGGGTAGAGGGTGCTGACCCGGTAACACAGCTCGTTGCAGATGGCCGCCCACTCCGACGAGGTCTCGAACCCGCCGATGTGGTGCGCCATGAACGACGCGCGGGGGGAGAAGATCGTCAGGTCGATGCCACGTTCGTCCATCAGCCGCAGCTGGTTCGGCTCGATCGTCTCGCGCAGCTCGTCGTCGCTGATACGCAGATCCGCGCGGGCGGGCGCCGCCGAGGGGCCGGACAGGGCGGCGATCTGCCGGTTGCGCCACGCTTCCAGAGCGGGCGGAGCAGTCGTGTAGTGACCGTGGCAGTCGATGATCAAGGCGTGTTCCTCTTCGGTGTCCCAGGGGGCGCGGTCAGCGCCGTCTCTTGGGCACCATAATCGTCAATGAAATTGTTGACAATATCTATGACGAAAGTTGTCGGTTACCCGGGAGGTCCGCTCAGGAGGCGGCCAGGGCCTCCGGCGCGATCTTCCGGAAGGCATGCACCAGCGGATTCCCGTCCTCGGCGTGCGTGACCAGCACGACCTGGCAGGGCTCGGCGTCCGCGACAGGCACCGTCGCCAGATCGTCCCGCAAGGTGCTCCGCCTGTCCCCGGCCGGGATGACGGCGACCGACTCGCCGTTCGCGATCAGCTCCAGCTTGTCCTCGAAGCTGTCGTCGACCGCCGGGCCCGGTGCGCTCCAGACCGTGGCCGTGCTGGTGCAGGCGACCAGGCTCGCGCCCGCGAGGTCGCCCAGCGTCACCGATTCCTTGCCCGCGAAGGGATGCGTCGCGGGTACGACGAGCATCATCGGCTCCTCGTACAAGGGGCTGATCTGCAGGCGCGCGGCGTCGAACGGCAGCGGCAGCCGCGCGACGAGCGCGTCCACGCGGTGCTCCGGCAGGGCGTGGATCTCCTGCCAGCCCAGATGCCGCGTGCGGACACGGGCGGTGGGATACCGCCGGCGCAGCTGCCGCACGGCCGGGGTGACGACCAGATCCTCGACGTACCCGACCGTGATCACGCTGGCGGGCGCGGCCGCGCGGGCGGCGCGGGCCGCATCTTGCGCGGCGTCCAGCAGAGCCCGGGCCTGGGGGAGAAAAGCCCGGCCCGCGTCGGTGAGCCGGCTGCCTTGCCGCGTGCGGTCGAACAGGCGCACGCCCAGCTGATCCTCCAGTCGCTGGATCTGCCTGCTCAGCGAAGGCTGCGCCACGTGCAGCACCACGGCGGCGCGGCCGAAGTTCAGCTGTTCCGCCACGACCACGAAGTACCGCACCAGCCGCAGCTCGAAATCCGGATCAGGCACGAACCCAGGCTACCCGTCATACGCCTGGGGCATCACGACGTGCGGAACAGGTCTTGGACGCCCGGGCCGGACCGGCGTTGACTCGGAATCACCGGAAAGAACAGGAGAAATCCACAATGGGCAAATACGAAGGCACCAAGGTCGTCATCACCGGTGGCAGCAGCGGATTCGGTTTCACGACGGCGAAACTCCTGGCCGGAGACGGGGCGCGGGTGCTGATCACCGGGCGCACTCAGGCCACCCTCGATGCGGCGCGGGAACAGTTGGGCGACAACGTGATCGCCGTCCGGAGCGACGCCGCGTCGGTGCCGGAAATCACCGGGCTGGCCGACCGCGTGAAGGCCGAATTCGGCACCGTCGACGCCGTTTTCGCCAACGCCGGAACCACCCGGTTCACGCCGTTCGAATCGACGTCGGAGGAAACCTACGACGAATTGTTCACAGTGAACGCGAAAGGCCCGTATTTCACCGTGCAGAAGCTCGCCCCACTGGTGAACCCCGGCGGCGGCGTGGTGCTGACCACCTCGGTCGCGAACGTCAAGGGCATCCCGATGATCAGCGCCTACGCGGCGGCCAAGGCCGCGCTGCGCTCGATGACCCGCAGCCTCGCCCGCGAACTCCTGCCACAGGGGATCCGCGTCAACGCCGTGAGCCCCGGCCCGATCGACACCGGAATCCTGGACCGGTCGATGCCGAAGGAAGCCGCCGAGCGGACCAAGGCGCAGCTGACCGCCGGCATCCCGATGCAGCGTTTCGGCGAGCCGGCCGAGGTGGCGAAAGCCGTGCTGTATCTGGCTTTCGACGCCACCTACACCACGGGCGCCGAGCTGGTCGTCGACGGCGGTGGCTCACAGCTCTGAAGCCACCAGCACCGTCTCGATCTCGCCGCCGCGCCGGATGGTGTTGTAGATCGGGCAGGTGGCGGTGAACCGGCCGATGATCTCCCGCGCGGTCGCCTCGGGCACCTGCGGCAGCGAGAACTCGAGCACCACCGACCGGTAGCGGGTGGGGTCGTCCGGATACCGTTCGGACCGTGCGGTCACCGAGGCGCCGGTCAGGTCGGCGCCGAGCTCGCCGCCGTGCAGGGTGACGTTCGCGAGCGCGCAGGAGACCGCGGCCGAGACGAACAGCTCGCCCGCGGTCGGCGCTTCGCCCGGCCCGACGCGGGCGTCCGAGACGAAGTGATTGGTGCCCGCGCTGAGCAGGAAACGCCCCTTGGCCGGAGTGAGCGTGCCGGTGACGGTGGCGACACCGTTGTGTGCCGTCGTCACCGGTTCTCCTCGCGGGCCGCGCGCTGCCGCCAGTCACCGCCGGCCGGCCGGTGCAGGCCGAGGTTGTCGCGCAGGGTCGAGCCGCTGTACTCGCTGCGGAACAGACCGCGTTTCTGTAGCTGGGGCACCACTTGCTCGCCGAACTCGTCGAACGCGCCCGGCTGGTAGACCGCGCTGACGGTGAACCCGTCGCAGGCGCCCTCGGTGAACCACTGTTCGAGCGCGTCGGCGACCTCCGAGGCCGTGCCGGTGAAATCGCCCTCGTGCGTGCCGCCGTACTGTTTGCCGAGTTCGCGCAAGGTCAGTCCGCTCTTCTCGGTCATTTCGCGGACTTCCTCGTAGTGCCCCTGCACGCCCGGCACTTCCATCTCGGGCAGCTTCTCGTCGTGCGGGAACGGGGCGAGGTCGATGTCCAGGTGATAGGACAATGTGGACAGTCCGGCTTCGGGAGCCACCAGCTCCGCCAGCAGGCGCGACTTTTCCCTGGCGGCCTCGGTGGTTTCGGCCACCACCGGCGTGATGGCGGGCAGGATCTTGAGCTGGCCCGGATCGCGGCCGTGCGCGGCGGCGCGGCCCTTGATGTCGGCGTAGAAGTCCTTCGCCGCGTCCAGCGAGGCGTGGCTGCAGAAGATCACGTCCGCCCACCGGGCCGCGAAATCCCGCCCGGACGGCGAAGCGCCCGCCTGGATCAGCACCGGATAGCCCTGCGGCGGGCGCGCCACGTTGAGCGGGCCCTGCACGTCGAACCATTCGCCGTGGTGGTCGACGCGGTGCACGCGCTCCGGGTCGGCGAACACCGGCGCCTCCGGGTCGAGCACCAGCGCGTCGTCGTCCCAGCTGTCCCACAGTTTCGCGGTCACCTGAAGGAATTCCTCGGCGCGCCGGTAACGCTGTGCGCGGTCGAGGTGGCTGTCCTTGCCGAAGTTGCGGGCTTCGGCGTCCTGGAACGAGGTCACGATGTTCCACGCCGAGCGTCCGCCGGAAAGGTGGTCGAGCGTGGCGAAGTTGCGGGCCACGGTGAACGGTTCGACGTAGGTGGTCGACACCGTGGCGGCGAGCCCGAGGTGTTCGGTGGCGCCGGCGATCGCGCCCAGCACCGGGGTCGGGTCCAGGCGCATCGAGCCGAGCGCGCCGTACCGCAGCTGCGGGTCGAGCGAATCGCCGTAGCGGTAGGGTACGGCGAGGATGTCGGCGAAGAAGATCAGGTCGAACTTCGCCCGCTCCAGTGTGCGGCCGATCCGCTGGTAGTACGCCGCGGAACGCCAGTCGGACACCGAGTTCGGGTGCCGCCAGCCGCCGGGCCGCCCCGGGCCCGCGGTGACGAACGCGGCGAGGTGCATCTGCTGCTCAGGCGAGGACATCGGAAACCGCCTTCTTGACGTGGTCGAACCGGCTGTCCGCGAGCCAGTCGCGGACGGCGATCTGCTGGGGGTAGACGCCGAGTGAGTGGAAGTTGTCGGCCAGTTCCTGGGTGCCGGCCGCCGCGGCGTCCGCGACCGGCCCGAGCTGCGAGCCCGCCAGCGACTCCGAATTGCGCTGGGCGACGATCAGGTCCCGGTACACGTCCTTGGTCAGCTGGTCGTTGCCGAAGCCACCGGCCGCGGCGAAGGCCCGCACCGCCGCGTCCGGGTTGGCGTTGATCCAGCGCTGCGTGTCACGCACCACTCGGACGGCCTTGACCGCAGTGTCCAAATGCGACTCCGCGAAGTCCTCGCTGGTGATGAAGTACGCGTAGTCGTAGGTCCGCACGCCGGGCAGCGCGACCGCGTCGTGCCGGCGTTTGGCCAGCTCGATCTGAGGCTGCCAGCTGATCCACGCGTCCACCGAACCGTTCGCGAACGCGGCCTCGGCATCGGCGGCGGCCAGGTTCTGGTACTGCACGTCCCGCAGGGTCAGGCCCGCGGTCTGCAGGTACTTGATCAGGCTGTAGGTGCCGGTGGTGCCCTGCTGGTCGGCGATGCGCCTGCCACGCAGGTCCGCCGCGCCGGTGATCGGTGAACCCTTCGGCACGAGGATGTCGACCTCGTTGCCGGGCAAGGGAAACGTGGCCAGCGGGACGAGCGGGACCTTGCCGCCGACACCGTAGATCACGGCGGTCGCGGTGGCGAAGGTGAAGTCGATCTCGCCGGCCTTCAGCGCCTCCATCACCGGCAGGGACGCGGTGAACCCTGGCTGCCAGGTGACCTTGACGCCGCCCAGCGCGGATTCCAGATCGAGGCCGCCGAGCTTGGCCTGCAGCGCGGCCGGGATGCCGACCCGGCCGTCGCCGATCACCGCGTAGCGCAGCGCCGAGGGCACGGACTGGGTGCCGGTGCCGATCGGCCCGCCGCCCGCCGCGGAGGTACCGCAGGCGGCGAGCGCGAGCGTGGCCGCACCGGCCCCGCCGAGGCCCAGGAATCTGCGCCGGGAAAGGAAAGTGGTCATCGGGAACTCCGTTTCGATGGTCAGGCGGCTTCTTGCGCGAGCAGCTCGTCGAGCAGCTCGGCGCGCCAGCGCGCGATCCGCTCGTCGTCACGGCGCCGGGGTCTCGGCAGGTCGACGGGCAGGTCCCGCACGATCTGCCCGCCCGCCAGCACGAGCACCCGGTCGGAGAGGGTGAGCGCCTCGTCCACGTCGTGGGTCACCAGCAGCACGGTGCTGCCGCGCTCCTGCCACAGCTGTTCGAGCAGCAGTTGCATGCGGACACGGGTGAGCGCGTCGAGCGCACCGAAGGGCTCGTCGAGCAACAGCAGAGCCGGCCGGTGCGCGAGTGCACGTGCCAGTGCGACGCGCTGACGCTGGCCACCGGAGAGATCGGACGGCCAGGCGCGACCCCGCCCGGCGAGCCCGACGGCGTCCAGCAGCCCGGACACGTCCGCCCCACGCGGCAGGCCCAGCCGGATGTTCGCCTCGGCACGCAGCCACGGCAGCAGCCGGTCCTCCTGGAACATGGTGCGCACCAACGGTTTCCCGCCCTCGGGCCGGTCGAGTGAGATGTCCCCGCCGTCGGCGCGCTGCAGGCCGGCGACGAGCCGGAGCAACGTGGACTTCCCGGTCCCGCTCGCGCCGATCAGTGACACGAAGGAGCCGGCCGCGACGTCGAGGTCCAGCCCGGCGAGCACGGGCCGGTCGTAGGTTTTCGCCAGCCCGCGCAGGCGCACTGTCGTCGTCATGCGGCCGCTCCCCGCCGGAAATGCGGATGCCAGCGCAGGCTGAGCCGCTCGACGCCACGGATCACCGCGTCGGCGAGGAAACCGGCGATCGCGTAGAGCAGGATCGCGAGCACGATCTGGTCGGTGCGGAGCAGTTCACGGGCGTTCTGGGCGAGGAAGCCGATCCCGTCCCTGGACGCGATCGTCTCGGCCACCACCAGCGTCAGCCAGGCGACGCCGAGCGCGTAGCGGATGCCGGTCAGGATCGACGGCAGCGCCCCGGGCAGCACGACCCGGCGGAGCACCCCGAACCGGCCGAGGCCGTAGGACCGGCCGAGTTCGACGAGTTTCGGTTCCACGCCACGGATTCCGTTGACCGTGTTGAGGTAGACCGGGAACAGCGTGCCGAGCGCGACCAGCAGCAGCTTCGGCAGTTCGCCGATCCCGAACCACGCGATCACCAGTGGCACCAGTGCGAGATGCGGGATCGTGCGCACCATCTGCAGCGTGCGGTCGAACAGCCCCTCGGCGAGCCGCGACATGCCGACCGCGAAACCCAGCAGCAGCCCGGCCAGTGCGCCGATCCCGAAGCCGATCGCGATGCGCCGCAAGGAAACCAGGATGTGGTGCTGCAGTTCGCCGGTGCCCGCGAGGTACCGGCCGGTGTCGAGCACTTCGCTGATCGGCGGCAGCACTTCGTCCGGGATCAGCCCGGTGGACGAGCCGGTCTGCCACACCACGAGCAGCGCCACGGGCACGAGCCACGGCAGCGCGGCGCGCCACGGCCGGCGGCGCCGGCCGCGGGGCGTGACCTGCGCCGGGGAGACGGACGGCGGAACCGGGTCCGCCGCGAGAACGGGTTCGGGCATGTCGCAGCCTTCGAGGAGGGAGAACCGGAAGAGGGACCGGAAGGCGCGAACGCGCGCGGGGGCGCGACCGCCGGGTCAGCGACAGAAGCCGCCGGCGGTGCGCACCAGGTCGATGTGCCGGCGGCTGGTCAGCAGCAGTCCGGCGAGGGGGTTCATGCCGCCAACCTTTGCCGATCATCCGGCGACGTGTCAATGCGATCGGTGACACATGAATTCAGCTGACGACAGGTGTCAGCGAAACGGGCCGTACGCCAGAATGAGGGGTATGGCGATCTCCGTAACCGCATCGGCCGACGAAACGGCGCCGTACCGTCAGCTCCGCGCGCGCATCGTGAACGGCGAACTGGCGCCGGGGAGCGTCGTCACCTCCAGTGGTCTCGCCGGGGAGCTGGGCGTTTCCCGCTCGCCGGTGCGGGAGGCGTTGAGCAGGCTGGAACTCGAAGGCCTGGTGGAGCGCACGGCCGCCGGTTACCGGGTGCCCCTGCGTTCGGCGGAGGAGATCCTGGAGATCTTCGACGCGCGCATCGCGCTGGACGCGGCCGCGACCCAGGCGGCGGCCGAGCACGCCTCGGAACTCGATCTCGCGCGCCTGGAGCACTTGCTGGAGCAGGCGGAACGGGCCGACGACACCGCCGGCCGGCTCCGGCTCGACCACGAGTTCCACCTCGCGCTGCGCGCGGCCGGCCGCAACAGGACGATCAACCGGCTGCTGGACGGTCTGGAAACCCAGCTGGCGGCCCACGATTCGACGTCCAGATCGGCACCGGACAACCTGGAGCGGATCAGGGAAGAGCACCGCCAGATCCTCGACGCGGTGCGCGGCCGGGATGTGGAGAAGGCGCGGGCGGCGATGACCGCGCACCAGACGAGGGCGCGTGACCTCCGGATCGCGACGCTCGTCCGCGAGGGCAGCTGAGCGTCAGCAGCCGGTTCTTTCTCGACGGCGGTGGCGCGCAGAACGCTCCAGGCGAGCACATCGCTGTGGTGACCGCGGCCCACTCGCCGGCGAACGTTCTGCCCGCTGCCGCAACACGTTCGCGCAACCGGGCCGGCCGGGTCCGGCGTGGCCCGGCCGCCGGGAGGCCGCCGGAATAGCCGATCGACGCGGCGCCGTGCCCGTCGAGGAGGTGGCCGGCGGCGAGGTCGACGATCCCGGTGTCGTCCTGGTGGACGAGCGGCAGCCCGGCACCCTCGATGTCACGGTTGACGAGCACGAACGGCAGGCCGCCGGTGCTGGGCAGGTTCACCGCCGCGGATCGGCGATGGGTCCACAGTGGACACTTCGGCGGGGCTCGTTTCGCTTGCGTCCCTTGCGTTGCGGGGGCCTGGCCGGGGCGAGGCTGCCGTCGCGTTGCTCGGCGGAAGCCGGGTGGGCGGAGGTTGGGTGGGCGGAGGCCCCTGGGCTCAGGCCCCGACGTAGGCGGCCAGGTGCCGCCCGGTGAGTGTCGAGCGGTCGGCGACGATGTCGGCAGGGGTGCCCTTGAAGACGATCCGGCCGCCGTCGTGGCCGGCGCCGGGGCCGAGGTCGATGATCCAGTCGGCGTGCGCCATCACGGCCTGGTGGTGCTCGATGACGATGACCGACTTCCCGGAGTCCACGAGCCGGTCCAGCAGCCCGAGCAGCTGTTCCACGTCGGCGAGGTGCAGGCCCGCGGTCGGCTCGTCGAGCACGTACACGCCGCCCTTTTCCGCCATGTGCGTGGCCAGCTTGATCCGCTGCCGCTCACCGCCGGACAGCGTCGTGAGCGGCTGGCCGATGCGCAGGTAGCCGAGCCCGACGTCGGCCAGGTGTGTCAGGATCCGGTGCGCCGCGGGGGTTTTCGCCTCGCCGTCGCCGAAGAACTCCTCGGCCTCGGCGACCGACATCCCGAGCACCTCGCTGATGTCCCGGCCGCCGAACTTGTAGTCCAGCACCTCGGCGAGGAACCGCTTCCCGTCACACACCTCGCACGGGGCGGACACCCCGGCCATGATCCCGAGGTCGGTGTAGACCACCCCGGCGCCGTTGCAGTTGGGGCAGGCGCCCTCGGAGTTGGCGCTGAACAACGCCGGCTTCACGCCGTTGGCCTTGGCGAACGCCTTGCGGATCGGTTCGAGCAGGCCCGTGTAGGTCGCCGGGTTGCTGCGCCGCGAGCCGCGGATCGCGGCCTGGTCGACCGTGACCACGCCCTCCCTGCCGGAAACCGAGCCGTGGATGAGCGAACTCTTCCCCGAGCCCGCCACGCCGGTGACGACGACGAGCACGCCCAGCGGGATGTCGACGTCGACGTCCCGCAGGTTGTGGGTGCCGGCGCCGCGCACCTCGAGCGTTCCGGAAGCCGCACGCACCGACGCCTTCAGTTCGGCGCGGTCGTCGAGGTGCCGTCCGGTGATCGTGCCGCTGGTGCGCAGCCCCTCGACGGTGCCCTCGAACACCACCTGCCCGCCGTCACTGCCGGCGCGCGGGCCGAGGTCGACGACGTGGTCGGCGATCGCGATCGCCTCCGGTTTGTGCTCCACCACGAGCACGGTGTTGCCCTTGTCGCGCAGTTGCCGCAGCAGGTCGTTCATGCGCTGGATGTCGTGCGGGTGCAGCCCGATCGTCGGCTCGTCGAAGACGTAGGTGACGTCGGTGAGCGACGAACCGAGGTGCCGGATCATCTTGGTGCGCTGCGCCTCGCCGCCGGACAGCGTGCCGGACGGCCGGTCGAGCGAAAGATAGCCGAGCCCGATCTCGACGAACGAGTCGAGCGTGTGCCGCAGCGCCGTCAGCAGGGGCGCGACCGACGGCTCCTTCAGTTTGCCCACCCACTCGGCGAGGTCGCTGATCTGCATCGCGCAGGCGTCGGCGATGTTCACCCCGGCGATCTTCGACGACCGGGCCTCCGCGGACAGCCGGGTGCCCTCGCAGTCCGGGCAGGTGGAGAACGTGACCGCACGCTCGACGAAGGCGCGGATGTGCGGTTGCAGCGCGTCGACGTCCTTGGACAGCATCGACCGCTGGATCGAGGGCACCAGACCGGCGTACGTCAGGTTGATGCCCTCGACCTTGATCTTGGTCGGTTCCTTGTAAAGCAGGTCGTGGAGCTGTTTCTTGGTGAACTTCTTGATCGGCTTGTCCGCGTCGAAGAAACCGCAGCCGCGGAAGATGCGGCCGTGCCAGCCCTCCATGCTGTAGCCGGGGATCGTGATCGCGCCCTCGTTGATCGACTTGTTCTCGTCGTAGAGCTGGGTCAGGTCCACGTCGTTGACCGCGCCCCGGCCCTCGCAGCGCGGGCACATGCCGCCCAGGACGCTGAAACTGCGCCGTTCCTTCACGGTCTGCCCGGCACGCTTCATGGTGACCGCGCCCGCGCCGCTGACCGACGCGACGTTGAAGGAAAACGCCTGTGGCGAGCCGATGTGCGGTTTCCCGAGCCTGCTGAACAGGATGCGCAGCATCGCGTTCGCGTCGGTGGCGGTGCCGACCGTGGACCGCGGGTCGGCGCCGATGCGCTCCTGGTCGACGAGGATCGCGGTGGTCAGCCCGTCCAGCACGTCCACGTCGGGCCGGGCCAGCGTCGGCATGAACCCTTGCACGAAGGCGCTGTAGGTCTCGTTGATCAGCCGCTGCGACTCCGCCGCGATCGTGCTGAACACCAGCGAGCTCTTACCGGAACCGGACACGCCGGTGAACACCGTCAGGCGGCGTTTCGGGAGCTCGACGCTGACGTCCTTCAGGTTGTTCACGCGCGCGCCGTGCACGCGGATCAGATCGTGGCTGTCGGCGGTGTGCTGGGCCGGCGACTGCGTGGCCGCGCTCTTGGCCTTGCTCAAAATCCTGTCTCCATCTTCGGGGCGCGGCCACGTCCGGGCGTCGCCTGGCTCGACGTCAGCGCAGTTCCTGGATGCGCAGCAGGTTGCCGGCGGGATCGCGCACGGCGCAGTCGCGGATGCCGTACGGCTGCTCGGTCGGCTCCTGCACGACCTCGGCCTTCTCCTGCAGCTTGGCGAACGTGCCGTCGAGATCCTTGGTGGCCAGCAGGAGCGTGGCGTAGGTGCCCTTGGCCATCATCTCGGTGATGGTGCGGCGCTCGTCCTCGGTGATGCCCGGGTCGACGCCCGCCGGGGTCAGCACGATGTTCGTTTCGGGCTGGCCCACGGGGCCGACGGTGAGCCAGTACATGCCGTTGTAGCCGACCTCCTTGCGGACCTCGAAACCGAGGGTGTCGCGGTAGAAGGCCAGTGACTCGTCGCGGTCGTTGTGCGGAAGGAAACTCGCGTTGATGGTGATGTCCATGTCGCTCACACTAAGTGAGCTGCCGAGGATGGCGCTTCTCGATTCCTGACCGGTCTGGTGACTTGTTTCGCCACGCACGACGGCATCCCGGCGGTCGCGCTCGCCGCGTCCCGCCGGTAAGTACTCGGCGGAATACCGACCAGTTCGGTGAACCGGGTACTGAAAGTGCCCAGCGACGAGCAGCCGACCGCGAAGCAGACCTCCGTGACGCTGAGATCACCACGGCGCAGCAACGCCATCGCGCGCTCGATGCGCCGGGTCATCAGATACGAATAGGGTGACTCTCCGTAGGCCAGCCGGAACTGGCGGCTCAGGTGCCCGGCCGACATGTTCACCCCGCGGGCGAGCGCCTCGACGTCGAGGGGCTGCGCGTACTCGCGATCGATCCGGTCGCGGACGCGGCGGAGCAGCGCGAGGTCGCGCAACTGCTGGGCCTTGGCGGGTTTGCTCACGGTGGCGATCGTGCCACACGGGACCGGCCGATGGCGACGCATGAGCGCAGGTCGTGGCGTTTCGGTAGCGTCCTGACGAATGCCGATCCCGGGAAAGTGAGGACGTCATCTCGCTGCCGACCACCGCCGTGCTCGTGTTGCTGCCTGACGCGGAACCGTTGCTGGACGCCGTTCGCCGGGTCGCGCCCGTGCGGCCGTTGCCCGCGCACGTGTCGCTGCTCTATCCGGGGCCTCCGGTCTTCGAAGACGTGGCACTGCCCGGGGAAGTCGACCTGGCGGAGATCATCGTGGGCGACGGCGGGTTCGTCGGCGTCGCCGTGCCCGCGCTCGAACCGGCGGCCGCGACGTTGCGCTCACGGTATCCGGAGCTGGTGCCCTACGGCGGGCGGTTCGGCGAAACGCCACCGGCGCATCTGACGCTCGTCATGGGCGTGGATGATGCTGTCTCACAAGCCGTCCAGCGGATCGCGGCCGAAGCCCTGCCGCTGCGCAGCCGGGTCGACGGGCCGCATTTCGTGCAGCGCACCGGCCACGGCTGGCGTCCGGCCTGAGACGCGTCAGAACCCGATCGTCTCGCGCACCAGCACGACCGTGCCACGATCAGGATCTTGCCGTCGGTTCCGCCAGCGGGAGCCGGCTCACGCCTCGGTCGGGCAGAGTGCGGACGAGCGCCCGCGCCTCGGCGACGGTATCCACGACATGCACGAGGAAACCTCGGTCGCACCCGGTCGTCCCGCCCCGCGCCGGCTACGACGCGCGCCAGCCTTAGTCCCTTGTGGACTCCGGCTGGTTCATGCTCCCTCGCACCGATGAGTTCTGCACACCGCCCGGGTCTAACCGGTGTCCGAAGAAAACGCGTGTGACCGGAAACCCGCGAGGTGCTGTGATGACGACCGTGATACCGGAACGAACGGCTGTGCGGGCCGGTCGCATCCCGACCGTGGTGCGGCTGCTGGTGCTGGCCACGTTCGTGGTGATCCTCAACGAGACGATCATGATGAACGCGCTGCCGCGGCTGATGGGGTCCCTGCGCATCACCGAGCAGGCGGCCCAGTGGGTGTCCACCGCGTTCATGCTCACGATGGCCGCGGTGATCCCGGTGACCGGCTGGTTCCTGCACCGGGTCAGCACCCGGCGGGCGTACGGCACGGCGATGGCCGTTTTCGTCGTGGGCACCGCCGTAGCGGCGGCCGCGCCGACGTTCGGGGTGCTGCTGATCGGCCGTGTCGTGCAGGCCTCGGGCACCGCGGTGATGATGCCGCTGCTGATGACCACGCTGATGAGCGTGGTGCCCGAACAGGATCGTGGCCGGGTGATGGGCACCGTGACGCTGTCGATGTCGGTGGCGCCGGCACTCGGGCCCGCGGTGTCCGGGCTGATCCTGCAGTTCGGCTCGTGGCGGTTGCTGTTCGTGGTCGTGCTGCCGATCGCGGCCGTGGTGGGGGTCCTGGGGCTGCGCAAGGTGGAGAACGTCGGCGAGCCGGAGATCAGCGCCATCGACTGGCCCAGTGTCGTGCTGGCGGCGCTCGGGTTCGGCGGCCTGGTGTACGGGCTGAGCCTGTTCGGCGGGATCGGTGGGATGGCGGGCCTCGGCGGCGGGTTCGTGCTGGGCGGCGTGGTGGCGATCGCGATTTTCGTTGCGCGCCAACGGAAACTGCAGCGCGGGGGAGCGCCGCTGCTGGATCTGCGCGTGTTCCGTCACCGCACGTTCAGCCTGTCGCTGGTGCTGCTGACGGTCGGGTTCCTCGCGATGCTCGGGTCGATGATCCTGCTCCCGCTGTACCTGCAGAACCTGCGCGCGCTCAGCGCCCTGCAGACCGGCCTGCTGGTCATGCCGGGCGGGCTGGCGATGGGCCTGCTGGGCCCGGCGGTCGGCAAGGTGTTCGACCGGTTCGGCGCCGGGCCGCTGGTGCTCCCCGGCGCGGCGGGCACCGTGCTCGCGCTGGCTGGGCTGGCCCAGGTCTCGCCGACCATGCCGTACTGGCAGGTGCTGGGCTTGCACACGCTGCTGATGGTGAGCCTGGCGGCCACGTTCACCCCGGTCTTCACACTCGGTCTCGGCGCGCTGCCCCCGCACCTGTACTCACACGGCAGCTCGATGCTCGGGACGCTGCAACAGGTCGCCGCGGCGTTCGGCACCGCGCTGGTGGTGACCGTGATGTCCGCGCGCGCACGCCAGCTGGTGGCCGACGGTGTGGCCGCCGTGCCCGCGCAGATCAGCGGGATGCGGCTGGCCTTCGGCGTGGCGGCGGCCCTCGCTCTGCTGACGGTGTTCGTCGCGATGAAACTGCCGCGCCGCACCGTAGCCGGCTGAGCTCGCCCGCTCACGCGAGGCCGAAAATGATGCCGGCAGCGTGCCGACGGCGGGGACACCCCGTACCTGCCCTCACGTGCCGCATCCATGGGTGAACTCGCTCAGCCGCGCGACCGCCGGACGCGGTGGTGTGCGCGGACGACGTCCCGTACTGACCACAGTGGACCAACCGTGCGAGGGTACGGGTCAGTTGTCGTTGAACCACTGCGCGGTGTCCTGGTACGCATACGGCGTGCCGCTCTTGTAGAGGTAGATCCGGAAATTGACGTAAGTGTTCTCGGGAATGTCGTGCGTATTCGCGTCGGTGGACTTGCAGTTCCCGTTCCCGCCCGCTTTGAGCGTGTATTCACCGCCGTTCCAGTACACGTCGACGCCTACGGCCCAGCCGTCCGACTCGATGTCGCAGACTTCGGACACGTCGCCGTGCTCGGTGAAATACGCGACGCCGCCCGGATCACTGTCGTTGGTGTGGACACTGTGATCCGCGGCGGCGGCTTCCGGGGCGCCCAGGAGTGCGCCCGCGCCGAGGAGGCCGGCACTGATGACGCCGGTGAGTGTGTGTGAGCGTTTCATCGCACCTTCGTGGTCACTGGCAGTGGTGATTTCGTGAGAATTTTCGCATTCGGGGCGTCCGTGGAGTGGACGTTTCGCTGATGCGTGCGGGGCGTTGTGCACCCGGATGATTCCTCGCGTCGCACGGCGTGTGCGGTTCCGGTGCGGTTCGGGTACGAGGGGCCGCGTCATTCCCTGCCGCGGTGGGGCAGCCGGACGGTGACGCTGAGCCCGCCCGCGGGACGCGGGACGACGGTGAGCGTTCCGTCGTGCACCTGCGCGATGCTCTTCACGATGGCCAGGCCGAGGCCGACGCCCGCCTGGTCGCCGCGGATGCGCCCGGTGCCGCGCCGGAACGGTTCGGTGAGCGTCGAAACCAGGTGCGGGGACAGCTTTTCGCCGCTGTTCTCGACGGTGAGCAGCACGGCTTCGGAGTGCACGTCGGTCGTGACCCACACGCTGCCCTGCTCGGGCAGGTTGTGCACGATCGCGTTGTGCACGAGGTTCGTCGTCATCTGCAGCAGGAGCGCCGGCGAGCCGGTCGCCGGGGCGATGTCGCCGGCGGTGGTGATGGTGACCCCGCGGTTTTCGGCGAGCGGGAGCAGGGTTTCGGTGACCTCTTCCGCGAGCAGGGACAGGTCGACGGGTTCCCGGGTGAACGACCTCTGGTCGGCGCGGCTGAGCACGAGCAGCGCCTCGGTGAGGTCGATCGCCCTGGTGTTCACGGTGTGCAGCCTGTCGACGAGCTCGCCCGCGTCCTGCGCCGGATCGTTGCGGGCCACGTCGAGGAGTGTCTGGGTGATCGCCAGCGGGGTGCGCAGTTCGTGAGAGGCGTTGGCCGCGAATCTCTGCTGTCCGGCGACATGTGCTTCCAGCCGCGCCAGCATGGCGTCGAAGGCGTCGGCGAGTTCGCAGAACTCGTCCTGGCGGCCCTTGAGGCGGATCCGGTGGGAGAGCGACCCGTTCGCGGCCACGCGGGCGGCCTCGGTGATCCGGGCCAGCGGGGCGAGCATGTGGTCGGCGAGGACCCACCCGCCGAGCAGACCGAACACCAGCAGCGCGGCCAGCACGATGATCGCGGTGGGGGCGAACGAGCTCAGGAGGAAATCGCGGCCGGGAGCCATGGCCGGCCGGACCCCGTTCCGCACGAGGAACATCCACACGGCGGCGAGGAGCAGCACACCGGCGAACATGAGGAAACCGGCGTAGCTGAGCGTGAGTTTGACGCGAACGCTCAGGCCGGGCTGCCTATCCACGGTCTCCGCCCTCGTTTCCGGCGTCGATGCGGTACCCGGCACCGGCCACGGTGGTGATGATCCACGGCGGGCCGAGCCGTTTGCGCAGAGCCGAAACGGTGATGCGCACGGCATTGGTGAACGGGTCCGCGTTCTCGTCCCACGCGCGCTCGAGGAGTTCTTCGGCGCTGACGACCCCGCCTTCGGCGGCGACGAGCACTTCGAGTACCGCGAACTGCTTGCGGGTCAACGCGACGTAGCGGTCGTCGCGGTAGACCTCGCGGCGGAACGGATCGAGCCGCAGCCCCCCGATTTCCCGGACCGGCGGCCTGATGTGGGCGCGCCTGCGGTCGAGCGCCCGCAGCCTGAGCACGAGTTCCCGGAGTGCGAAGGGTTTCGTGAGGTAGTCGTCGGCGCCGAGTTCGAAGCCGGTGGTCTTGTCGTCGAGCCGGTCGGCCGCGGTGAGCATGAGGATGGGCATACCGCTGCCGGACGCGACGATGTGCCGGGCGATCTCATCGCCGTTGGGGCCGGGAATGTCACGGTCGAGGACCGCGATGTCGTAGGCGTTGACGCTCAGCAGTTCCAGCGCCGTGTCGCCGTCACCGGCCGTGTCGGCGGCGATCGCTTCCAGGCGCAGGCCGTCGCGGACGGCCTCGGCAAGGTAGGGCTCGTCCTCGACGACCAACACGCGCATGCCCCGATTGTACGAACCGGGCGCGTATCCCCGGCATATCGAAAACCGGATACCGGCCTGCAACACCAGGCGGCCTTGGCTGGACGGATGAAGTGCAGCACTGCGGCTCGCCGTATCCTCGCAGCCGTTCTGGCGGCGTTCGGCTTCCGGTTGGTTCGTGTTCAGCACCGTGGCGCGCTCGGAACGGCCGGCGGCGCGGTTCCCCGCGGCACGACGGTTTTCGACGACGGGATCCCGGCTGTCGCGAATCTCGATCCGGCCCTGCTCGATGCCCTGCGCACGGCGGCGAAGGATGCCGCGGGCGACGGCGTCGCGTTTTTCGTGAACAGTGGCTGGCGTTCGGTGGCCCTGCAGAACCAGCTGCTGCGCGAGGCCGTTGCCAGGTACGGATCCGAACGCGAAGCCGCCCGGTGGGTGGCCACCCCGGGAACGTCGGCGCACGTGTCGGGGGACGCGGTCGATGTCGGGCCCGCCGAGGCCGCGGCGTGGCTGTCCGAGCACGGCCGGGATTACGGGTTGTGCCAGATCTACCGCAACGAGCCTTGGCACTACGAACTTCGCCCCGAAGCCGTCGAACACGGCTGCCCGCCGATGCCCGCTGACCCGGGCCAGGATCCGCGGATGCGGCCCTGACGGCGGGGCATCACCGCCGCCGGGCAGCGGTTTCCAGCGCGCCACTGACCACGCGGAGTGCGTGGGCCACATCCGCGCGCCGCCGGTGAAGGACAGGTCGCCGTGCCCGGCGCCTCCGACGACGTATCGGGTGCCGTTGACTCCGGCGGCTCGCAATGCGTTGTGCAGCTTGAGAATCTGATGTGGGTGATCGGGCCGACCGCCGCGACCGCCGCGTGAGCGTCGACCTGCGTCCGGCCGCAGTGGATCCGGTGTGCCTGTCCGGGGCGAGGACCGTGCTGGTGCTGGTGTCCACGGGCACGGTCGGTGTCACCTCGGGCGCCGTCGTGCCCTGGCCGACAGCCGGCCAGGATGTCAGTGGTGGTACGGATTCCCGGCCCGGCGACCCGGATTTCGGCCGCCGCGGCGCGAATCCGGGCCGGTGACCGTCACCGCCCCTTCTGTTCGTTCCGGATCAGGCCGCCGCCGATGATCAGCCGCTGGATCTCGCTGGTGCCTTCGTAGAGGCGCAGCAGCCGCACGTCGCGGTAGATCCGTTCGACCGGGACGTCTCGCATGTAGCCGCTGCCGCCGTGGATCTGCACCGCCAGGTCGGCGACCTTCCCCGCCATCTCGGTGCAGTAGAGCTTCGCCGCCGACGGGCCGATCCGCCGGTCCTCCCCGGACACGTAGCGCCGCGCGGTTTCCCGCACCAGGGCGCGCCCGGCCAGCACGCCGGTCTGCTGATCGGCGAGCATCGCCTGCACCAGCTGGAACTGGCCGATCGGCGTGCCGCCCTGGGTGGCCGAGGCGGCGTAGGCGACGGACTCGTCCAGCGCGCGCTGCGCGGTGCCCACCGCCAGCCCGGCGATGTGCACCCGGCCGCGGGCCAGCGAGGTCATCGCGGCGCGATAGCCGGCGTCCTCGTCGCCGCCGACCAGGTTCGACGCGGGCACGCGCACGCCCGAGAACGAGACGGGCGCGGTCCACGCGCCTTCCTGGCCCATCTTCCGGTCCTTGACACCGACTTCGAGACCAGGCGTGTCCGCCGGGACCAGGAAGACCGCGATGCCGGTCCCGGACTTGTCGGCGGGGCGGGTGCGGGCGAACACGACGAACAGCCCGGCGATGGGCGCGTTGGTGATGAAGCACTTCTCCCCGTCGATCACCCAGTCGTCACCGTCGCGCACGGCTTTCGTCCGCAGGCCCGCCGGGTTGGACCCGGCGCCGGGCTCGGTGAGCGCGAACGACGCCACCACCTCGCCGGTGGCGATACGCTCGAGCCACTGCGCCTTCTGCTCGTCGGTCCCGAAGTTCACCAGGACCTGTCCGGCGATGCCGTTGTTGGTACCGAACATCGACCGCAGCGCCAGCGAGGTGTAGCCGAATTCCATGGCCAGCTCGACATCCTGGGTGAGGTCGAGGCCGAGCCCGCCCCACCGCTCGGGGATCGCGTAGCCGAACAGCCCGATTTCGGCGGCCTGCCGGCGCAGATCGTCCGGGATCGCGTTGGCGTCCATGATCTCCTGCTCGCGCGGAACCACCTTGCCGCGGACGAACTCACGGACCAGGGACAGGATCGGCTGGAAGTCCTCGGTGCTTACTGCTGACATGCCGCAACTATAGGAACCGCTGCGCAATCACAGTGCGACGTGATCGGGATGCGGTGCCGCGAACGGGCATAGTGGCAGGTCGCGAGCGGTCCTTGCGACCGGGTTCGGGTGTCGCGCGGGCAGCACAGGAGTTCACCTTCGAGTTCCGGCCGGCGGATCAACTGAGGCGCGCAGCCGGCGTGGACAGCGCACTCCGGCTCGCGCAAGATCGGGAACGTTCCCGCCTGAATCGGCGCGCCACAAGGCGACGGTGCCCTCGCCGACAGCCGCCCGGTGCTCATGTCCGGACCCTGGTCGCCGGACGGCGTGTGCCGCGCTCGACAGCGATCCGCCAGCAGGCGTAGCGCAAGCGGGCACATACAAGGCAACTGTCGCCGGCTTGCGTCCGCCGCCGGATCGGTAACAAGGAATTCACGTCGCGACGGGTCAGGTGGGGGTAGCGGCACGGGGATTGTGGACCGACACTTGTGGGAACGTTCTCGGGCCTTCATGATGGGAACGTTCCCCACGGCCGGAGACCGCTAAGGAGTGTTCATGGGGCTACGCATCGGCATCGACACCGGGGGCACGTTCACCGACCTCTGCCTGTTCGACGAGCAGACCCGGGAGGTGCTCGTCAAGAAGGTCTCGTCCACCCCGGACGACCCCGGACGTGCGATCGTGGCGGGCACGAGCGCTTTTCTGGCCGAGCGTGGCGCGGGCGGGATGGGCGACATCGTCACGTTCGCGCACGGCACGACGGTCGGCACGAACGCGCTGCTGACGCACGCCGGCGTGCGGACCGGGCTGGTCACCACCCGCGGTTTCCGGGACCTGCTCGAACTGGGCCGTGGTCACCGGCCGAGCATGTACGACCTGCAGGCCGACAAGCCGGTTCCGTTCGTGAGCCGCAAGCATCGCCTCGAGGTCACCGAGCGGGTCCGGTACGACGGCTCGGTGCAGGTCCCGCTGGATCCCGGCGAGGTCGAGCAGATCGTCGACGAGCTCGAGGCCGCGCAGGTGCGGTCCGTGGCGGTGTGCCTGCTCTACAGCTTCCTCTATCCCCGCCACGAGCGTCTGATCGCCGAGGCGATCAGACGGCGGCTGCCGGACGTGTACGTGTCGGTGTCCAGCGATGTCCTGCCGGAGTTCCGTGAGTACGAGCGACTGTCCACAGTGGTCACCAACGCCTACATCGGCCCGGTGGTCGCGAACTACCTGGCGCGCCTGCGATCGACCCTGTCGGCCGCCGGGCTCGCGGCGGTTCCCCATGTCACGCAGTCGAACGGCGGCATCATCCCGTTCACCACGGCGGAGGAGCTGCCCGTCAAGCTCGTGCTGTCCGGGCCGAGTACCGGCGTCGTCGGGGCGGCGGCGATCGCCGCGGCGGCGGGCCTGCCGGACATCATCACCTTCGACATGGGCGGCACCTCGTCGGACGTGTCCCTCGTGCAGGGTGGCGAGCCCAAACTGACCTCGGGCATGGAACTGGACGGCGTTCCGGTCCGTTCGCAGATGCTGGACATCCACACCGTGGGCGCGGGCGGCGGCTCGATCGCCTGGGTCGACAACGGCGGGCACCTGCGGGTAGGTCCGGCGAGTGCCGGTGCGTACCCGGGGCCCGCCTGCTACGGCAACGGCAGGGACGCGACGGTGACCGACGCCAACGTGGTGCTGGGGACACTGAACCCCGGCTACTTCCTCGGTGGCGAGATCGCGATCGACGCCGAGGCCTCCCGTCGCGCGGTCGGCGCGGTCGGCGAGCAGCTCGGCCTTTCCACGCCGGAGACCGCCGCCGGCATCCTGCAGGTGGTGACCGCGAACATGGCGCGCGCCATTCGCGTCATCTCCGTGCAGCGCGGCTACGACCCCCGCGACTACGTCTTGGTGCCCTTCGGTGGCGCCGGCCCGCTGCACGTCTCCCGGCTGGCGCGCGAGCTGGGTATCCGGCGGATCCTCGTCCCGCCGACGCCCGGCGCGCTTTCGGCGCTGGGGCTGCTGATGACGGACGTGCGCGCGGACTTCACCCGGACCCGCATCCACCGGCTCCATCCCGACGACCTCGGCTCGATTGCCGCGACCTTCGCCGAACTGCGGGACCAGGCCGGCGAATGGTTCACCCAGCAGGGCATCGACGGCCCCCGGCGCCGGGTCCGCCGCTCGCTGGACATGCGCTATGCCGGCCAGAACTACGAACTGGCGGTCGATGTGGCGGGGGAGGAGTTCGACGAGGCGGGCCTGGTCGGCCTGACCAAGACGTTCGAAGCCGCGCACGAGCAGATGTACGGCTACAGCGCGGCCGGCGAGGGCATCGAGGTGGTGACCTTCCGGGTCCAGGCGATCGCGTCGGTTCCGCACGTCGAACTGTCCACAGTGGATGTTCCGGAGGACGGCGCCGACGTTTCCCGCGCGCTCGCGGGCCATCGCGACGTTTATCTTTCCCCCTCAACGGGTTTCCGGCCCTGCGCGATCTACCGCCGCGCGCTGCTCAGGCCGGGCGACCGGATCGCGGGACCGGCGATCGTCGAGCAGATGGACACCACGACCATCGTGATGCCCGGCGACACCTGCTCGGTGGACTCCTACGCCAACCTCATCATCGAAAGCGGAGACGAGCATGTCGACTGATCCTGGCAAGACCGTCGCTTCCGCAGGACGCGACGACAGCGTGCGGACGGAAGTGATCGGCGCGGCCTTCGCGACACTGGTCGAGGAGATGGCGGGCACGCTCGTGCGGACCGCGTACTCCACGAACATCAAGGAACGCCGCGACTGCACGACCGCACTGTTCGATGTGGAGGGTCGCGCGATCGCGCAGGACGAGGGCGGGTCGCCGGTCCATCTCGGCTCGCTGATGGGCATTGTCCAGTCGATCCGCGATCGGTTCGGCGCGGACCGGATCGCCGAGGGTGACACGTTCATCGGGAACGACCCGTTCAGCGGCGGCGGTTCGCACCTGCCCGACATCGTGATCACCACGCCGGTCTTCGCGGGAGGCCGGCTGGTGGCGTGGGCGTCGAACCTCGCCCACCACGCGGATTTCGGGGATCGCGGCCACGCCCACATCTACCAGGAGGGCCTGCGCATCCCCCCGGTGCACATCATCAAGGCCGGGGTGATGCAGGAGGAGATCCTGGATCTCATCCTGTTGAACTGCCAGATCCCCGGCGAGCGCCGGGCGGATCTGCGGGCCCAGCTGGCGGCGAACCGCGTCGGCGCGAAGCGCTTTCTCGAACTGTGCGAGCGATACGGCACGGAAACGATCGCACGGACCGGCGACGAGCTGCTGGACTACACCGAGCGCCGCACCCGCGCCGCCGTGGCGCTCATCCCGGACGGCGAATACACCTTCACCGATGTGTTCGACGCGCCCGAACTGGCCGGGGAACTGCCGTTGCGCATCAGGATCGTGGTGCACGGCGACGAGATCGACTTCGATTTCACCGGCAACCCGCCACAGGTCCGGGCCAGTGTCAACGTGGTGTGGACGGCCTTGTACGCGTCGGTCTACTACTCGTTGAAAAGCCTGATCGACGCCGACATTCCGCCGAACGCGGGCCTGTACCGGCCGGTCACCATCATCGCGCCGCCGGGCAGCGTGCTGAACTGCGAATCGCCCGCCGCGGTGAACGCCAGAAGCGAGACGTGCCAGCGCATCGTCGACCTGATCTACGGCGCGCTCGCGCCGGCCGTTCCGGAGCGGGTGACCGCCGCCAGCAACGGGGCGAACACCGGTGTGCATTTCTCCGGACACAACCCGCGCACCGGACGCGACTTCCTCTATCTCGAGACGATGGGCGGGGGCGGCGGCGCCAGGGCCTCGAAGGACGGTCTCGACGGTGTCCAGGTGCACATGACCAACACGTCCAACCTCCCGGTGGAGAGCCTGGAATCGGAATACCCGGTCCAGATCGAGGCCTACGAACTGGTCCCGGACTCGGGCGGGGCGGGCACGTACCGCGGCGGCATGGCGATTCGCCGCGTCGTGGTGGCCGAGGTCGACGGCATCCACTTCCAGTTCGACACGACTCGCGTGACGTCCCAGCCCTGGGGCCTGTTCGGCGGTGAGCCGGGCACCAGCGCGCGCCTGGAACTCAGCGAGGGGGCCGCGCCGCTGGAAGCGGGCCGCACGGTGCTCAACGAGGGAGACCGCGTTGCCATCGTCACCGGCGGCGCGGGCGGCTATGGCCCGCCGTCCGCCCGTGATCCGGAACTGCTGGAGCGAGACCGTCGCGAAGGCAAGACCACCGAGTAGCCCACGCGCCACCCCGCCCAGAGAGGAACAGCACCATGAGCAATGCCTCGCTCCAGCCCGGATCGGCCGTCGACGCGAGACTGCGCAAGCGCGTATTCGCCTCGACCTTCGTCGGGAATGTGGTGGAGTACTACGACTTCACGCTTTACGGCACCCTGGCCGCGGTCGTCGCGACGCACTTCTTTCCCAAGAACGACACGGTTGTCGGCCTGCTGGTCGCCTACGTCGGCGTGCTGCTGTCGTACCTGATCCGGCCGCTGGCGGGACTGGTGCTCGGGCCGCTGGCCGACAAACGGGGCCGGAAGACGATCCTCGTCACGACCCTGTTCCTGATGACGATCGGCACGGCGGGCATCGGTGTGCTGCCGACCTACGCCGCGGCCGGTGTGGTGGCGCCCGTCCTGCTGCTGCTTTCGCGCATCCTGCAGGGCGTCGGCGCCAGCGTGGAGTACACGACCGCGGCCAACTTCCTCTTCGAGCACGAACGCGGACGGCGGCGCAACTACATCTCCGGCGTGATCAACGCGTCGTCCTCGGTGGGTTCGCTGTTCGCCGCGCTCGTCGCTTTCCTGTGCACCTCCGTGCTTCCGGCGGCGACCTTCAACTCGTGGGGATGGCGGATCCCGTTCCTGATCGCGATCCCGGTGGCGGCGATCGGTTTCTACATCCGCAACCGCCTCGACGAGACGCCCGATTTCAAGAAGATGCAGCAGGTTCTCCAGGAGAGGCAGGCGAAGCAGACTCCACTTCGGACACTGTTCCGCTACTACTGGCGGGACATGCTCAAGGCGATCGGCCTGGGCGCGGGCCAGCGCGTCGGATCGGTGATCATCCAGGCGTATTTCGTCACCGCGCTGATCACGGCGGGTTTCCCGGTCGGCCAGTCGCTGCTGGTGTCGATCGCCACCTACGTCATCGGCCCGTTCCCGAGTGTGTGGGGCGGCGTGCTCGGGGACAAGTACGGGGCCAGGGTGCCGCTGGTGGTCGGCTACGGGGCCTTCATCGTGCTGTCGATCCCGACGTTCCTGGCCATCAACAGCGGGTCGATCGTCGTCGCGGGAGCCGCGGTCGTGGTCTTCACGGTCATCAACAACCTGTTGTCGCCGCCGCTGAACGTCGCCTACATCCTGACGTTCCCGGCGGAGATCCGGGCGACCGCCGGGGCGTGGACGTTCAACGTCGGCACGGCGGCCATCGGCGGCACCGCGGCGCTGATCGCGGTGTGGTTGAACAGCATCACCGGCAGCAACCTGGCGTTCGCCGTCTACCTGACGGCGGTGTGCGTGATCTCGCTGCTGGTGTCGCTGTTCGCGCTGCCCGCGGTGGTCAACGACAAGACCGAGCTCGACCTGGTGGCGAAACACCACTCGGACAGCGGCGTTGATGCCGGAACGCCGGCCGCGTCGTCCTAGAATCCGCTCATGTCCCCGAACAGCTCGCGCCCGGTCACCATCAAGGATGTAGCCCTGCGGGCGCGGGTTTCGAAGTCGACGGTGGCCCGTGCCCTCACCGGAGAGGGCTCGGTGAGCCCGCAGACGCTGGACAAGGTGCTCGCCGCGGCCGAGGCGCTCGGGTACCGCACCAACGGGATCGCCCGGAGCATGATCACCGGCCAGACGGACAGTCTTGGCGTGGTCGTCCCGTCGGTCTCGGCACCCTTCTTCGCGCACGCGCTCGGCGGGGTCACCCAGGAAGCTCGCGAGGCCGGGTACAGCGTGTTGCTGGTCAGTTCGGACAACGACCTGGCGCTCGAGCGCGACGCGGTCGAGATGCTGTTGACCAAGCATGTCGACGGCATGATCGTCGCGCCGGTCCAGCCGGGCCAGACCGAGCACCTGCGCCGGGCCGAGGGTTTCGGCGTTCCGCTGACGGTGCTCGACCGTCCCGCGCCCGGGCTGTCCCAGGCGTCTTCGGTGACGCTGGACAACGTCGGCGCGTCGATGCTGGCCATCCGGCATCTGCTCGAGCTGGGGCACCGCGACATCGGGATCATCACCGAGGCGCCGGTGCCACCCGGCCAGCCGCGGTGGTCCTACGCGGGCGTGGGCACCACCTTTCCCAGCTGGGACCGGCTGGAGGGCTACAAGCGGGCGCTGGTGGACGCGGGTATCCCGTACCGCAAGGAGTATGTGGCGAAGGCGCGCTACTCGCGGGACTCCGCCTATGAGGTCACCGGCAAGCTGCTGAAGGCGCGGCCGGAGCTGACCGCGTTGTACTGCACGGACAACGAGCTGAGCGTCGGTAGTTTCGGTGCCGTCCAGGATCTGGGCATCTCCTGCCCCGGCGAGCTGTCGTTCCTCGGGTTCGACGACCAGGAATGGGCGACGCTGGTCCGGCCGAAACTCACCGTCGTCGAGCAGCCCGGCTACGAGCTGGGTCGTACGGCCGCCCACGACGTGCTTTCCGCCGTCGGCAGGCAGACCAGGACTCGGGCCGCGCACTCGCTTTCGGCCCAGCTGATCATTCGCGAGTCGACCGCCCCGCCAAGGGCGTGAGTCAGGACTCGCTGCCAGGAGAGGGAATCGTCGCGAGCATCGCCTGGATGAGCCTGAGCACGCGAAGGGGCCCGCTCGGATCCACCGGGAGCGGGGCGCCCTGGGACAGGGAATCGGCCAGCGCGCGGTAGAAACCGGCGTAGTCGCCGGGAAGCGTCGGGATCCGTTCGAGGTCCGGGCCCGCGCCGAGCGTGCCCCAGTGGGATTCGGGATCAGCGCCGATGCCCGGACTCGTCGCCGGGAAACCGTTCGCCAGCCTCGCCTCCTGCGGGTCCAGACCCGATTTCACATACGTCGCGGCCGAACCCTGCACCCGGAACCGGGGGCCAGGCTGGGGCGCGAGTGAGTTCATCCACAGATGTGATGTGACACCGGCGAAATGGCGGAGGACGACGAACGCGTCGTCGTCCGCGGTGCCGCCGTCGCGGCGGGTGTGGAGTTCGAAATGAGCGACCTCCGCGTCGCCGAACAGCTGCAGCGCCTGGTCGATGACGTGGGTACCGAGATCGAACAGGATCCCGCCCCCCGCCGCGACCGTGGCGCGGGTCTTCCAGGACGGCCGCGGCTGGGGTTTCCACCATTCGAACCGCGACTCGAACCGCCGCACCTCGCCGAGGCGCCCGTCGCCGACGAGTTGCCGCACCGTCCGGAAATCCCCGTCCCACCGCCGGTTCTGGTACACGGTGAGCGCGACGTCCTGCCGTGCCGCCTCTTCGACGAGAGCCTGTCCCTCTTCCGCGGTGGTGGCGAACGGTTTGTCCACGACGACCGCGAGCCGCCGGCTAAGCGCGATCCTGGCGAGCGGAGCGTGCGTCCCGGGCGGGGTCGCGATGACCACGAGGTCGAAATCCTCGGCGTGGCCGAACAGTTCGTCGGCCGAAGTGACGACGCGGGTCGCGGGATACCGGCTGCCGACCTCCGCCCGGCGCGCGGGGTCGGCGGTGACCACCGCGTCGAGCGAGAACTCGTCGAGCGCCGAGAGGAACGGGGCGTGGAAAACCCTGCCGGCGACACCGAACCCGATGACCGCCGTGCGGATCGGGCCAGACTTGGCATGCACCATCAGCGTCCTCCCTCGACCGCGCGGCGGGTGGACGCGAACCGTGCCGCGGTGAACTTGGCCAGCAGCGGATGTGGTTGCCCGGACAGGATTTCCGCGGCCAGCAGCTCGCCGGCGATCAGGCCCAGTGTGGCGCCGCTGTGCGTGAACGCCGTATACAGTCCGTCGACGGCGGTGATCGCGCCCAGCACCGGCTCCCCGTCACCCGGGATCGGCTTCGGTCCGATGTGGACTGACGCGAGCCGTAGCTCGGGATGGCCTTCCAGTACCGCGGAAGCTTCGAGCAGCAGCTCACGGACGACGGCGCCGGGAACCTCGTACGCCCCGTCGGCGTGCCGGCTGACATGGTCCTCGACCCAGCCCGAGTCGACGGCGAGCCGTCCGTCCGGGGTGGGGCGCAGCGAGGCCCTGGGGGTGTTCAGCGCGAGTTTGAGCGGCAGCGCCAGCGGTTCGGTGTGGGCCAGCACGGAGATCGGTGTCCGCTCATCAACGGGCGAGCCCAGCTCGGCGAGCATCCGCGGCACGTTTGCGCCCGTCGCGAGGAGCACGGCGTCGGCGACGTAGGTCACCCCGCCGGGAGTGCGTGCTCCCACCACCCGGTCGCCCTTCGTGACGACCTCGACCGGCCCCGCGTTCTCGACGATCACGCCTCCCGCATCGGTCAGGCGCGAAGCGAGCACGGAGACGAGCGACGGCAGATCGACCCAGCCCTCACCAGGGTTGAACGTCGCACCGTCGGCGGGAACAGCTTTCGGATCGACGCCGGGCGCGATGGCGGGAATCTCGTCCGCGGTGACCCAGACCGAGTCGTACCCGATGGAACGCTGGTATTCGTGCAGGGCACGAACCTGGTCCGCCCCCTCCGGCCCGCCCCAGGAGAGCGCGCCGTCGAAGCGCAACCACGATGCGCCGGGCTGCCGGGCGAAAAGGGTGCGGTAGCGGTCGATGCCGAGCACGCGCAGCAGGTGGTACTCCGGTGAGCGCCGGGCCGCCGAGTTCAGCCATGACAGCGACCGCCCGGACGCGCCACTGGTCAGGCCCGACTCGGTGATCACCGTGACCGACGCGCCGGCCTCGGCCAGTTGCGTCGCCGTCGAGACGCCCAGAACCCCGCCTCCGACCACGACGACCTTCTTCGACCGGACCTGTTCGGCCATGTTCCGCCCCTTAGCTTCCCGGCTTCGCCCCATGTCGCAGCTCTCCTGGCGATGGTAGTGGGAACGTTCCCGAAAGTCTAAGAGGAGTTCTGGGGAGTTGATCACGCCGGGGGAAGTGTCAGGGGTTACTCCTTCCCGGTCACGTCGGCGACGATGCGTCCCGCGAGCGTGGTTGCGGTCCGGCGCCGCCGTCAACACACCGGATGAACCGGGAGAACGCCGTGGCACCCGAGCCGGCTGTTCCGCGCCGACACGGCAGTGTAATTTTCATTCACGACCGATGGGAGCGGACGGAGTGGCACGTCTTCACGTCGGCTGCGCGATGTGGACGCACAAGGCGTGGACCGGGCGGTTCCTGCCGCAGTCGCTGCCGGTCAAGGAGCGCCTGCGGGCGTATGCGGGCTGGTGCAACGCGGTCGAAGGCAACACCACCTTCTACGCGACACCCGCCCGGGAGGTTGTCGAGACTTGGGCGCGGCAGACCGGCCCTGGCTTCCGGTTCGTGCTCAAGCTGCCCAAGGTCGTCACGCACGAGCGCCGGTTCGCCGGGGTCGAGGCCGAGATGCGGGCGTTCCTGGACGCGATCGAGCCGCTCGGCGAACGGGCGGTCCTGTGGACGCAGTTGCCCGGCTCGTTCGGCCCCTCGGACGTCGATGCCCTCGGCCGTTTCCTGCGCCGGCTACCCGCGGGACGCCGGCGCGCCGTCGAGGTGCGTCACCCCGGGTTCTTCACCGACTCCGGCTCGGCGTCGCTGCTGGAGCGGGCGCTCGCCGACGCGGACGCCGAGTGGGTTCCGTTCGACACCACCGTTTTCTTCCAGCGCCCGCCGACCAGCGAGGCCGAACAAGAGGCCTGGGCCAAGAAACCGCGGCTGCCGCGGCGGACGCGGGCACTCACCGGCCGGCCGATCGTCCGTTACCTGGGCCGGGATTCGGCCGAGGAGACGATCGAGGGCTGGCGGCCCTGGGCGGCGGTGGTCGCCGGCTGGCTGCGCGAGGGCCGGTCACCCACGGTTTTCGTGCACACCCCCGACAACGTCGACGCACCGGCGCTCGCCCGCCGGTTCCACGACGACGTGCGAGCGCTGGTGCCCGGCCTCGGCGCGCTGCCCGAGCCGGCGCCGGTCGAGCCCGCGACTCTGTTCTGACGCCACGGCGGCGTTGGGACAACTCAAACCTGTCGCTTCCCTCCGATGAGGAAATACGCCAGCCCGGACACCGCCGTACCGATGAACCACGAGTAGGGCGCCGCCGGGGCGAACACCGGCACCAACGCGATCACCGCGGTGAGCGCCGCCGTCGGCAGGAACACCCCCAGTGCCTTGGGGTTCACGCCACGCCGGTAGTGGTACGGCGTACCCGGCGCGGGGTCGAACAGTGCGGCGACATCGATCTTTCCGCGCCGCAGCAGGTAATAGTCCACGATCATGATCCCGAACAACGGGCCGAGGAACGCGCCGAGGCCGCCGAGGAAATAGTTGACCACCGCGGGCGAGGAGTACAGTTTCCACGGCAGCACGCACAGGGCGAAGACCGCGGCGATCATCCCGCCCGTCTTGAAGTTGATCCGCTTCGGCCAGATGTTGGCCAGATCGTAGGCAGGCGAAACGAAGTTCGCGACGATGTTCACGCCCATCGTGGCCACCGCGAACGTCAGCGCGCCCACGATCAGCACCGGCGTGCTGTGCACCTTCGACAGCAGTTCGGCCGGGTCGGTGATCGCTTCGCCGAAGACCTGCAGACTGCCCGCGGTGACGATCACCGACAGCAGCGCGAACGCCGTCGAGTTGACCGGCAGTCCCCAGAAGTTCCCGCGCCGCACTGTCTTCTGGTCCGGGGCGAAGCGCGAGAAGTCGCAGAAGTTGAGCATGAGCGTGCCGTAGGTCGCCAGGATCAGCCCGGCCGCGCCGAACCACTGGCTCACCTGCTCGCCCGTGGAAAGCGCTTTCGGACTGGTCGTGAACGAGATGCTCCAGTGCCCGGCGGCGAGAATCCACACCGCGAGCGCGATCATCACCACCCAGATCGCCGGCCCGCACCAGTCCTGGAACTTGCGCACCGACTCCATGCCGCGGGTCAGGATGAGCGCCTGGACCACCCACAGCGCGACGAAACAAATCCAGCCCAGCGCGTGCAGTCCGAGAAAACCGTGTTGGGTCAAGGGTTTCAGCCCCGGGTCGATCGCGAGCGCCAGCACCGTGATGGCGACCGAAGCGAGGTAGGTCTGGATGCCGTACCAGAAGATCGCGATCACGGCCCGGATCATCGCGGGCAGGTTCGCCCCGGCCGTGCCGAAGCTGATCCGCGCCACGACCGGGAAGGGCACCCCGGTGCGCTGCCCGATCCGCCCCATCAGGTTCATTCCGAGGTAGATGATCACGAAGCCGAACAGCAGCGCGGTGAACACCTGCCACGCCGAGAGCCCCAGCACGAACAGTCCGGCCGCGAAGGTGTAGTTGCCGAGGTTGTGCACGTCCGACATCCACAGCGCGAAGATGTCGTAGACCTTCCACTTTCGCTCTTTCGCGGGGGCGAGGTCCTCGTTGTAGAGCCGGGATCCGGCGGCCGGACCGAGGTCGTGTGTGGTTTCCAGTGCAGTCACGGATTGGCCTCCAGATGACTTTGGGATACCAACTTTGGCATCCCAAATGTCGTACGCTGGGGACGCGGGCGTCAAGGGAGAGGCGGGTTGCGTTCGTGTTAACCGGAAAACCGCTGGCTGTGGTGCGGCAACGGGTGACCGAGGAGCTGCGGGACTGGATCGTCACCGGCCGGCTCAAGCCGGGGGACCGGCTTGTGGAGCGCGAACTGGCCGAGGAGATGGGTGTTTCACGGCTGCCGGTGCGCGAGGCGATCCGGGCACTGGAGTCGGAAGGATTCCTGGAAACCCCTTCGCCGCGGCGGGTTCTGGTGCGTCAACTGTCCAAAACGGACGTTGAAGAGCTGTTCGACGTGCGGGAGGCGCTGGAGGTGCTCGCCTGCGGGCTCGCCGCCGAACGCGCCGGCACACAGGGTCTGGCACGGCTGAGGAAGAGCCTCGACGGCGCCGCGAAAGCCACCGAAAGCGGCCAGGGCACCCGGATCACCGTGGCCAACAACCATTTCCACGACGAGATCCTCGCGGTGGCCGGGCATCGGCTGCTGCTGACGATGATGCAGCCGCTAAGCGGCCGCCTGGCCTGGCTGACCAGACAGAATGAGCACTGGCACGATCTGCTGACCGAACACCGGGAGCTGTACGAGGCGATCGCCTCGGGCGATCCGGAACGCGCCAAGGCCAGCGCACTGGCACACGTCCGCGTCAACCGCGAGGTGACCCTCGGCCTGCTGTTCCCGGCTTAGCACGCCTCCGCGGAGATCAGGCGCACGTCGTCGAGGAAGTGGCGCAGCGCGTGCGGGGGAACGGTCCCGTCGCGAAGTGCGGCGTGCAGGGCGAGCCACGAGGCGCGGCGACCGCTTTCGTACCGGAGGCGCGCCGAGTGGGCTCCCCGCGCATCGAACAAGGTCACCACGGTGGGCACGGCGGGCCCGTCCGTCCTGAACGAACACGTCCGGCGCTCCTGTGTGCCGACGGCCTCCAGCCGCACGGAGGATTCCGGCGCCACGGTTCCGCCGAGCGACACGACGGCGTCGCCCGAGCGGCCGGTGACCAGGTAGTTCCGAGCCGTCCGGACGGTCGTCTCGACGTCGAACCCGCCGGTGAGCTGCCGCAGCAGGCCGAGCTGGTCGAGCAGCGCGCAGGTCAGGTCCCCGGCGTCGCGGACGGTCACGACCGAGTCCAGGATCGCCGCTGTGGCAGCGGTCTTCCGCGGCCGGGGGAGCGCGTCGTGCCACGTGGCGTCGCTCAGGACGGGACTGTCCACCGCGACGAGGACACCCGCGGCCTCGGCCGACTCGAGCCGGGTCTCGTGCTTGTTCAGCGGTTCCTTGCCTTCCACAACAGAGCGATTGCCGTCGGGATGCGGGCGCCGATGGCTGAGCCGGTCCATCCTGAGGTCGAGCACGGTATTGATGCCCGGACGGGGAGGACGCCACGCCTTCGGCGAGACGGACACGACACCGCACAGGTCATGACCGTCCGGCGGGCTGTGCCGCCTGCACGGGACGTGGGATTTAAGCGGTGCAAGAGAATGGCCGGGCACGGCGGCGCGGATCGCGTAGGTGTCCGCCCGATCCGGTGTGGGTGGGCTCTTGCGCGGGCCGGTCTGGGGTTGTGGTTACTGCAGCGCTGTTTTCAGGGTGTCGATGGCGAGGTGGCGGGCGACGTTGGCGGCGCGGGTGTCGCGGAGGCTGTCCAGGAGCAGGAAGTCGTGGACCATGCCGGCCACGCGGACGGAGGTGACGTCGACGCCGGCTTCGCGGAGTCTGTTGGCGTATTGCTCGCCTTCGTCGCGCAGCACGTCGGCCTCGTCGGTGATGACGAGGGTGGTGGGCAGGCCCTTGAGGTCATCCACGGATGCCTGCAGCGGTGAGGCGTATTTTTCGGCGCGTTGCGCGGGGTCGGTGGTGTAGGCGTCCCAGAACCATTGCATGCCGTCGCGGGTGAGGTAGTAGCCCTCGGCGAACTGCAGGTAGGAGGGGGTGTTGAAATCGGCGTTGGTGACCGGGTACAGCAGGACCTGGGCCTTGAGGTCGAGGCCGCCGCGGTCTTTGTTCATCAGGGCGAACACCGCCGACATGCAGCCGCCGACCGATTCGCCGGTGACGGCGATGCGAGTGGTGTCCAGGCCGTGTTCGGCGCCGTGGCGCAGGACCCATTGGCCCACGGCGTAGTTCTGTTCCACCTGGGTGGGGTAGCCCTTTTCCGGCGCGCGGTCGTAGACGGGAAAGACGCCCGCGGCGCCGGCGCCGACGGCGAGTTCGCGGAAGAGCCGGTCGTGGGTCTTGTCGTCGCCGAAGACCCAGCCGGCGCCGTGGATGTAGAACACGACCGGGAGCGGGCCGCTGGTCCCGTGGGGCCGGATGATGCGGGTGCGGACCGTGCCCCACTGCCCGGCGTCCACCTCGACCCATTCCTCGTCGACGTCCGGACGTGGCACGCCCTCGCCGCTTTGGAGGTCGAGCAGAATCTGGCGACCCTGTTCCGGGGGTACTTCGTAGATGCGCGGGTGCGGGTCGGTCGCCTCGGCCAGTTCCTTCGCGGCCGGCTCGAGGTAGGGGGTGAGGGGAGGCGGAAGCTGAGTCATGGGTGTCTCTCCAGTTCGTCAGGACGCGGGCGGGTCGACGAGGTCCAGGGGCTACTCCTTCCCGGTGAGGTCGGTGATGATGCGGCGGGCGAGCGCGGCCGAGGAGCCGGGGTTCTGTCCGGTGTAGAGGTTGCGGTCGGTGACGACGTTGGAGCGCAGTGGCAGGCCGGCGGTGTAGTCGGCGCCGGCCTGTTTGAGCCGGTCTTCCAGGAGCCATTTGGCCTTCCACGCGAACGGGTTGAGCCGTTCCTCCACATTGGACAGACCGGTCATCCGGTAGCCGGCGAAGGGCCAGCTGCCGTCCGGGTTCTTCGCGGCCAGTGCCGCGGCCGGGGCGTGGCACAGCAGCGCGAGCGGCCGGGCGGAGGCCAGGCGTTTGGTCAGCAGCGCGCCGGAGATCGCGTCGACGGCGAGGTCTTCCATCGGTCCGTGCCCGCCGGAGTAGAAGACGACATCGAAGTCATCGGGGTCCACAGTGGACAGGTCCGTCGGGTTCGCCAGCACGGGGGCGAGCCGGTCGAGTTCGGCCTTGAGCTTCTTGGCGGCGCGGGGCAGGACGCCGCCTTTGACGCCGAGGCTGAGCTGGTCGACGACCGGCTGCTTGCCGCCCGGGGTGGCAAGCGTGACGTCCCAGCCTGCCTCGGTGAACAGCGTGTACGGGACGACGAACTCCTCGGCCCAGAACCCGGTGGGGTGCTGCGTGCCGTCCTTGAGCGTCCAGACGCGGGCGGCCGAGAGAACCTGCAGAACCTTGATCATCGACTCACTCCTTCGCGGTCAGGCGGCGGCCGGAACCGAGTACGGGACAGGCAGGTGCAGGGCGAGCTGCCCCTCGGTGATCACGTCCAGCCGGACCGTCCGGATCGGCTTGAGTGACCGCAGGTCCTCGCTCATCCGGCCCTGGCCGAGTTGCAGGTCGATGCCACGCGGAAAGGACGTGCCGCCGGCCGACAGCGCGTTGGTCTGGCTCAGCGTCGAGTGCCACGCACCGTCGATCGAGGTGTAGGAGGTCAGGGTCGAGACGCGCTCGCCGCTGCGGTACCTGTGCTGTGAGGGCGTGGGCGCGGAGAACGCCAGATCGGTCTCGCCGGCGTCGTTGGCCACGCGCGCGGTGGCGCGGCCGGCGTCGATATCGACGTCAAGCCCGGTGACCCACTTGGGAAAGCCGTAACCGTCGTGGCCGCGGACCTGCGCGATGTCGGTGTTGACCGGCAGGGACAACACGTAGGAGTCGAGGTGGTCGTTTTTCAGCGCGGCGAGCAGGTCCACGAAACCGAGCCGCCCGTGCCGGGCGGGTTTGACCGCGACTCCGACCGCGGCCTCGGTATAGAAGTCGATGTCGCACACGTCGTAGCGGAAGAAGATCACCGAGGCCAGCCCGAGACCCGGGGCGACCTCCAGTGGCGCCAGCTCCCCGGGCAGGCGGGCCCGGATGGCGCGGGACGGAGCGAGCATGGTCATCCGCGCCGAGGACATCCGGTAGTAGAAGTTCGGCGTCAAGGTCGGGCCGATCGGCGAATCGACCCTCGTCTTGGGCAGCCGCCGGAAGAACTCGACCCCGGGCACGCGCGGATCGCGGGCCACCTCGTCGAGATCGGTGTCCATCCGGTACCGGTCGAACAGGCCGCCCTTCGCAACCGTGACCGTGCGACCACCCAAGTCGACCTCGACCTTGTCCCGGTGCGTCGATGACATCGGAGTTGCTCCCTCACGCCTTATGTTTGCAGTGCTTACATCACGGTAGGACTCGATGTGAGCACCGTCAACACGGCGGTGGGGGACTCACCCGTCGCGGTTACCCGCGTAGGTGCCGATCAGGTGCCTCGATGGCGGGCCGGGCCGTGAATATCGCGGTGAAGGAGGAGCGCACCTGGCCGGCGACATCCTCGGCCGAGCCGCCGGCCAGCTTGCCGTCGAGGTAGAGGCAGGCCAGCCCGTGCACCAGGCCCCAGCCCGCGGTGGCCAGGGCGACCGGGTCGGCCTCGGGAAAGACGCCGGACACGGCGCCCGCGAGCAGTTCGTGGACCTCGGCCGCGGCGCGGACGCGCTCGTCGTTCGTGTCGTCGCACGGGTTGCCGAACATCAGCCGGAACAGGGCCGGGCGGCGCAGGGCGAAGTCGACGTAGCCGACCCCCAGTTCGGCCAGATCGGCGACGGTGGCGGGCGGCCCGCCACCCCGGAGCAGGTCGGCTTTCAGATCGCGCAGCCCCTGCGCGGCCAGTGCCGATTCCAGCGCGTCGCGGTCGGCGAAGTGCCGGTAGGGCGCGGTGGCCGAAACGCCCGCTTCTCGCGCGATGGCCCGCAGGGAGAACGGCCGGCCCTGTTCGAGCATCCCCATCGCGATCGTCATCAGGGTCGCCCGCAGGTCGCCGTGATGGTAACCACCCTTGCCGGATGTAGACACTGCTTACATTCCCTTCTAGCGTTATGTGAGCACTGCAAACATACCGTACGGATCGAGGAATCCATGACGACCTCGCCCCTGTTCACACCGTTGACCCTGGCCAACGGATCGGTACTGGCGAACCGGCTCGCCAAGGCCGCCATGGAAGAGAACATGGCGGCCGGCGGGCAGCTGCCTGGTGAGAAGATCCGGCGTCTCTACGCCCGCTGGAGCGCCGGCGGGGCCGGGCTGATCATCACCGGCAACGTGATGGTGCACGCCGAAGCGCTCACCGGGCCGGCCGGGATCGTCCTGGACGCGCATTCGCCGCTGGAGCCGTTCCGCGCGTGGGCGAACGCGGCCAAGAGCGGCGGTTCACAGGTGTGGATGCAGATCAACCACCCCGGCCGTCAGGTCATGGCGAACATGCCCGGCATCGCCTGGGGACCGTCGCCGATCAAGGTCGACATCGGCAAGCAGAGCAAGCGGCTCGCCCGGCCCACCGCGATGACCGCCGCGCAGATCGGGCGGACTGTGGCGCGGTTCGCCGAAACCGCCCGCCGTGCCGAGGAGGCCGGGTTCGACGGCGTCGAGGTCCACGCCGCGCACGGCTACCTGCTTTCCCAGTTCCTTTCGCCGCTGGTCAACACGCGCACCGACCGGTGGGGTGGCAGCCTCGACAACCGTGCGCGCCTGCTGCTGGACATTGTGCGGGCCGTGCGCGAGGTGGTGTCCCCGTCCTTCGTCGTCGCGGTCAAGCTGAACTCGGCCGACTTCCAGCGTGGCGGGTTCGACGCCGCCGACGCCGGCCGGGTGATCGAGCTGCTCGCCCCGCTCGGCGTCGAGGTGGTCGAGCTTTCCGGTGGCAGCTACGAAAGCCCGGCGATGTCCGGGCGCGCCGCCGACGAGCGCACCCAAGCCCGGGAGGCCTACTTCCTGACCCTGGCCGAGGAACTGGCCCGCAGCAGCCCGCTGCCGTTGATGCTGACCGGCGGTATCGTCCGCCGGTCCGTCGCCGAAGAGGTCCTGGCCGGCGGCATCGACCTGGCGGGCATGGGCACCGCCCTGGCCCTCGACCCCGACCTGCCGAACAAATGGCGCCACGGCCACGACACCGCGGTCGAACTCGCCCCGATCACCATCAAGGACAAAGCGCTCGCCTCGGCCGTGGGCATGGCCCGAGTCCGCCGGCAGTTACGACGACTCGGCGCGGGCCGCCCGACACGACCACATACCCACCCGACCGTGGCCTTCGCCCAGGAAACCCTGCTGCAGCGTCGCGCCCTACGCCGCTACCGCACCTGGCTGCACAACCGGGACACCTCCGCCACCACGCCGATTCCCGGGACGGCCGCGAACCCTGGCGGCTCGGTGGATACCGCCTCGACCCGTCGATCACCGCGCTGATCGAGGGCAGGAAGCACTTCTTTCAGCCGGGAGTGTCCGTGATCTTGTGGGTGGTGGGCGCTCCGGTTGGAAGGGATCGCGAGAAGGTGCGCTCGGATGGGGTATCCCGGGTTGGGCCGGATTGGGCTGCGGCGGTACCTGACGAAGACCGTGCTGGAGACGGCGCGAACGTGGGTGAGGTGCGCATTGACATACCGCGTGACCGGGAAGGAACGTCCACGCCGCCGATCGTGCCGAAATACTCTCGACGGGTCGAAGGACGCGATGACGCCAAGGTATCCCGCGACAGGACTCATTGGACAGTGCGGGGAGCCCGGCCGAGGAAGCGTACGGTTTCAAGTTCTGCATCGGCTGCCGCGCGTCGGGGTGACGTGCCTTGGCCGCCTGGGAATTCCCGGCCCACCAGCGGCTATTGGTACCCGTAGACGCCGGCTCGACCCGATGGTCGAATCGCCACCGAGTACGCCTGCGGTTTCCACCCGTCGCTGCCCGCAGCCCTAGCCGTTCACTCCGAACCCCGTAGCACCTGCCAGGCCCTGGTGGCCATGTGCAGGTTGAGCCTGCTTTCGACGTCATTGAGATCGAGGTCTGTGATCTCCCGGATCCGGCGCAGCCGGTAGCGCAGCGTACTGCGGTGGATCAGCAGCGCGGAAGCGGTCTCGTCGTAATGGCCCCCGCATTCGAGGTACTGCGACAGCGTCTGAACCAGATCCGTGTTCTTGTGCTCGTCGTAGTCGAGAAGCGGGCCCAGCCATTCCCGCACGAACGCGACTATTTCGCCGCGATTCTTTCCAGTGTCCAGAATGCGATAAACGCCCAGTTCATCGAATGTCGTCACGCCATCAGGCGAGTTCGACTTCTGGCGGATGCCCAACGCTCGCAACGCTTCCGAATACGACCTCGGAAGGTCGCCAGGACCGTCGCAGCCGGCCCCGACCCCGATCGCGCCGGCGCTTTCGAGGCTGGCCGAGAGTGTGCGGTACAGCGCGTCCCCATCCAGACGGCCGCTGACGATGAGCACCACGGCTCCCAGCCGCCGCGAGATCATCGAGCTCAGCTGAAGCGAGGCAGCCGCTCGACCGGCGGCCTCGGCGACGGCGTCGCCGGTCTGCCTCCCGCCCCACCGGACGACGATGACGCGATGGGGGCCGCGCAGGTCGTGCCCGATCGCATCGGCGCGAGCGTAGGCGCTCTCTTCGTCGGTGCCGGTGATCAGGTCGTCGACCAGGTCACGGCGCAGGCGCAACTCGACCTCGGCGAGACTGCGCAGATGGGACAGCTCCAGCGCCAGCACTGTCGTCCCGTATTCGAGCGCGAATATCTCGTGGCTGCCCACGGTCTCCCGTGGGTCCACGAGCGCCATCACACCGAGCACGTCGCGCCGCGGTTTGACCAGCGAGATCACCCTTTCCTTCTCCCGGAGCGGATGTGGGACCGCGGCGGCGCGCCTGAGCAATTCCTCGCGACGGTGCGCCGTGGGCTTCGGGTATGGGTCGGGTTTGGCTGGACCGGCCCAGGCCCGCAGGTTTCCGAACCGGTCTTCGATCGCGACTGGCAACGATGTCAGCTGGTGCACCGCGTGGGCGATGCCGAGCTCGCCGGCACCGGACACGGAGACGTCGCTGAGTACCTCGTGCACGTGCGTCTGCTGCTCGAGCCGGGCGACCGATGCAGACAGCCTGTTGTTGAGCTCATGCAGTTCGAGGGCCTGTGCCCGCTCCCGCCGGTGGAGCGAGGCATTCGCCAGCGCGCCCGCCGTCTGCTGCCCGAGCATCTCGAGCCGGAAGACCTCGTCCTTCGATGGTTCCCTGGCCGCGTTCACCACCAGGTAGCCCGTCAGGCCGCTCAGCCCGGGCAGTGCGAAGCCCCAGTACCAACCGCCGTCGGTCAGGACGAGCGGACCGCTGCTGCCGTCGAGGAGCCGGACCTGCCGGTCGAGTTCCACGTCTGGCTCCCCGTCATCACGACGGCTGAGTGCGCCGTCGACGGTCAGGTACACCGCTTTGGCGTCGCAGCCGCTCAACAACGGCACCGCAGTGGCGGCCAACCGGATGATGTCGTCAGCTTCGCGGCCGTCGAACATCATCGTCGAGATGACGAACAGTTCGCGCGTCGACAACGGTCACGCCTCCAACTGTCCGACCTTTGTCCATTTTGGTGGGACACTCCCGCCACCGCGGCTGTACATCCGGGCCTTCGAGCGCCGACCGGGCAAAATTTTACACGGTCGAACCTGCTCTGCCGGGTCGATGATTTCCCGCGAATTCCGACCTGTCGGGCGCAAGCGCGGACATGACCGCAGATGCCATCGTGTGTCGTGACCGGAGAGACCACTGCGACGGTCTCGATTCTGCCGTTGTCCGCAGAAATTCTTGTCTGTCAGGAAACGCGTCGCCCAGTCCGTTGGACGCGATAGGTCTCTTTACGGCCGGTATCCGATGAGGAATGAGGAAGGCCATGACCTTAATGCGTTTCGACCCGTTCGGCGATCTCGGACGTTTGACCGAGCAGGCCCTTGCCGGCGCCCGCGGCCCACGGGCGATGCCCATGGAGGCCTTCCGTCGCGGCGACCAGTTCGTCGTCGCGCTGGATCTGCCGGGAGTGGCCCCCGAGGACGCCGACGTGACGGTGGAACGCAATGTGGTGACCGTGCGTGCCCGTCGCGCCCCGCTGCGCCGTGAAGGTGACGAACTCCTGGTCGACGAACGGCCGCAGGGTGAATTCAGTCGGCAATTCTTCCTCGGCGACAACCTGGACAGCACCCGGCTGTCCGCGGAGTTCGACCGCGGTGTGCTCCTGCTCGGTATCCCGGTCGCCGAGGCCAGTAAGCCTCGCAAGGTCGAAATCGGCAGTAGCGCCAAGACGGCCGAAAAGGAACCCCGGATCGCCGAAAGGGCCTCCCGGGAAGAACACGCGAAAATCTAGGAGTCAGACGATGACTGCGCAGCCGGGCACCCCGACGCCGTCACCGCGTCACCCTTCGGATCCCGACCAAGCGGTGGCCGTCGAAACCAAGAACCTGCTCGCCAAGATGACCGGAGGTGTGTGATGGCCAAGGCGGTCGGCATCGACCTGGGCACGACCAACTCGGTGATCGCCGCCTGGGAAAGCGGCGAGCCCACGGTCATCGCCAACTCCGAAGGCGCGCGCACCACCCCGTCGGTGGTCGCGTTCACCGAAAGCGGAGAACGGCTGGTCGGCCAGCTCGCCCGCAGACAAGCGATCCTGAACCCGAAAGGCACGATCTACTCGGCGAAGAGGTTCATCGGCCGGAAGTACGACGAAGTCGGTGACGAGGCCAAGGCGGTCGGTTTCGACGTCGTCGAGGGTGCGGGCGGCGTCGTCCGGTTCAAGGTCCGCGACAAGCTGCTCTCCCCGGAGGAGATCAGCGCGCAGGTCCTGCGCAAGCTCGCCGACGACGCGGGAAAGTTCCTCGGCGAGCGGGTGACCGAGGCCGTCATCACCGTGCCCGCGTACTTCAACGACGCCCAGCGGCAGGCCACCAAGGACGCCGGCAAGATCGCCGGTCTCGAGGTCCTGCGCATCATCAACGAGCCGACCGCCGCCGCGCTCGCCTACGGACTCGACTCGAAGGGCCACGAGACGGTCCTCGTGTTCGACCTCGGCGGCGGCACCTTCGACGTGAGCCTGCTGGAGGTCGGCGACGGCGTGGTCGAAGTCCGGTCGACCGCCGGGGACACCCACCTCGGCGGGGACGACTTCGACCGCCGGATCGTGGACCACCTCGCCGATCAGTTCCAAAAGGACAACGGCATCGACCTGCGTTCGGATCCGCAGGCGCTGCAGCGGCTCTTCGAAGCCGCGGAGAAGGCGAAGGTCGAGCTCAGCTCGGTCAGCCAGACGAGCGTGAGCCTGCCGTTCATCACCGCGGACAAGGACGGCCCCAAGCACCTCACGACCACCTTGATGCGCTCGGTGTTCGAGCAGATCACCACGGACCTGGTCGAACGGTGCCTCGGCCCGGTCAAGCAGGCGATGGCCGACGCGAAGGTGACCGCGAACGACATCGACGAGGTCATCCTGGTCGGCGGATCGACCCGGATCCCGGCCGTGCAGAACCTGGTCCGCAGGCTGACCGGGGGCAAGGACCCGAACATGAGCGTCAACCCGGACGAGGTCGTCGCGCTCGGCGCGGCGGTCCAGGCAGGCGTGCTCAAAGGCGAGGTCAAGGACGTTCTGCTGCTCGACGTCACCCCGCTTTCCCTCGGCGTCGAAACCCGCGGCGGCGTGATGACGAAGATCATCGAGCGCAACACGACGATCCCGGCGCGGCGGACCGAGGTGTTCTCCACCGCGGAGGACAACCAGCCCGCGGTCGACGTCGTGGTGCTCCAGGGCGAGCGTGAACGGGCGGCCGACAACCGGGTGCTCGGGCGCTTCCAGCTCACCGACATCCGGCCGGCGCCACGGGGCGAGCCTCAGATCGAAGTCACCTTCGATGTCGACGCCAACGGCATCCTCGATGTCACCGCGAAGGACAAGAACACTGGCGCGCAGCAGGGCATCACGATCAGCGAAAGTTCGAACCTCGATCAGGCGGAGATCGAGCGCATGGTCGCCGAAGCCGACCGCAACCGGTCCGAGGACCGGCGGCTGCGTGAGGAGGTCGACGCGCGCAATCTGCTCGACTCGGCCGCGTACCAGGTCGAACGGGCAATCACGGACGCCACCCCACCGCACGAGAAGGCGCGGGCGGAAATGCTCGTCCAAGAGGCTCGTGAGGCCGTGCAGGACGCCGCTCCGATGGACCGGGTGCGGTCGCTGACCTCGGAACTGCAGCAGGTGCTGGCCGGGCTCAACGCTCCCCGGGCGAGCGGTGGCAGCGATTCCGGCGGCGCGCGGGCGGCCGACGAGGACGACGTGATCGACGCGGACTTCGACCGGGCGTGAGGCGGATCGATGGCCACCACGGGAAAGGCCGCGGAGCAGGGGAAGCCCTCCGCGGAGGGTGCCGAGGCCGGCACGGAGTCCGGCACCCGGGAAGTGCCGGTTCCGGCGACCGGGGCGGAGGAGAAGCTCGCCGAGATCGAGGACCGATGGCGGCGGGCCGTGGCCGACCTCGACAACGTGCGCAAGCGCCATGCCGCGGAACTGCGACAGGCGGCCGAAGCCGAACGGGCACGGGTCGCGGCGGCCTGGCTTCCGGTGCTCGACAACCTCGAACTGGCGCTCGCGCACGCCGAAGCGGACCCATCGGCCATCGTGCGGGGCGTCCAAGCGATCCGGGAGCAAGCCGTCCGGCTGCTCGCCGGGCTCGGGTACCCGCGTGACGACGAAACCGGCGTCCGGTTCGACCCGAACCGGCACGAGGTCGTCGCCGTCGTCGAGGACCCGGCCACCGAACCGAACACCGTGACCCGGGTGATGCGACCCGGCTACGGGACCGACCGGCACCAGCTGCGGCCGACGGCCGTGACGGTGTCCAAGTCACCGGGGTGATGGCCGGTGGCAACCGATTTCTACGAGGCTCTCGGTGTCGCCAAAACCGCGAGCACCGACGAAATCCAGCGGGCATACCGGAAACTGGCGCGGCAGTACCACCCCGACGTGAACTCGGACCCGGGCGCCGAAGAGCGCTTCAAAGAGATCAGCGAGGCGTACCAGGTGCTGTCCGACCCGGAGCAGCGCAAGAAGTACGACCGGTTCGGTGCGGATTTCCGCCGGGTGCCCGACGACGTCGCCGAGCGGGTGTACGCCGGTTCCGGTGGGCGGGGTGGCGGCCGCGTCCGCTACGCCCGGGCAGGCCCGGGATTCGGCGGGTCCGAGGGCTTCGAAGGCATCGACATCGAGGACCTGCTGGGCGGCTTCTTCCGAAGCCGGGGTGCCGGTGGGCCGATCGCGGGCGCCGACCAGGAGGCCGAGCTCGAGCTGACGGTCGAGGAGGCCTACCAGGGCGGGCGACGGCATTTGACCATCGCCGGCGCGGGCGAGCGCGGTTACGACGTCGACATCCCGGCCGGCGTGCTCGACGGGCAGCGCATCCGGCTCGCCGGTCAGGGCGGCCGAGCGACCGGCAACGCCGCGCCCGGTGACCTCTACCTCGTGGTGCGGATCAAGCCGCATCCTCGCTATCGCCTGTCCGGGCGCGACATCACAGTCGAGCTGCCGGTGTCGCCCTGGGAGGCGGCGCTCGGCGCCACAGTCCCCGTGCTGACCCCCAGCGGTGAGGTGAAGGTCCGGGTCGTGCCCGGCTCGTCCACCGGACGGCGGCTGCGGCTGCGCGGCGAAGGCCTGCCCAACCCCAAGGGCAAGCCGGGCGATCTCTACGCCGAGGTGCGCGTGATGGTGCCGAAGAAGCTCGGCAAGCGGGAGCGCGCGCTGTTCGAACAGCTCGCCGCGGTGTCCGATTTCGATCCGAGGAGGACCTGATGGCCGAGTACCTGCTCGCGCGTCCTGTCCGGCTCAGCCTCGACACGGTAGCCGCGCGAAGCGGACTGCACCCAGAGCTGATCCGCCGGTTCGTCGCACTGAGCCTCGTGGACAGCACGACCGACTCGAGTGGTCGGGTGTGGTTCACGCCGTCCGCGGTCGCCACCCTCGCCCGCATCCAGCGCCTGCACGCGGGTCTTTCCCTCAACTACGCGGCCATCGGGCTCGTGCTCGACCTGCTGGACCGCATCGACTTCCTCGAAGCCCAAGTCAGGAGCCACCGGCGATGGACATGAGCAAGCTGACCCAGAAATCGCAGGAAGCGCTGCAGGAGGCCCAGAGCGTCGCACAGCGCCACGGCCACACCGAAACCGACGGTGAGCACCTGCTGCTCGCACTGCTCGATCAGCCCGACGGCCTGGCGCCCCGGCTGCTTGAGCAGGCGGGCGCGGACGTCGACGGTCTCCGCGAAGCCGTCGAAGCGGAGCTCGCACGACGACCGAAGGTGACCGGCCCTGGTACCACTCCTGGGCAGGTCTACGTCACCCGGCGCCTCGCCGGTCTGCTGGATGCCGCCGAACGGGAAGCCAAGCGGCTCAAGGACGAATACGTCTCCGTCGAACACCTCGTGCTGGCACTCGCCGACGAAGGTGCGAAGTCCGCCGCGGGGCGGCTGCTGACCCAGTACGGCGTGACGCGCGAGTCGTTCTTGACGGCACTGACCAAAGTCCGCGGCAACCAGCGGGTCACCTCGGCGACCCCCGAGGGCGCGTACGAAGCGCTGGAGAAGTACGGCCGCGACCTGGTCGCCGACGCGCGGTCGGGCAAGCTCGACCCGGTGATCGGCCGCGACGCCGAGATCCGCCGGGTGATCCAGATCCTGTCGCGGAAGACGAAGAACAACCCCGTGCTGATCGGCGACCCGGGGGTCGGCAAGACGGCGATCGTCGAGGGCCTCGCCCAGCGGATCGTGCGCGGCGACGTGCCGGAAGGCCTGCGGGACAAGACGATCTTCTCGCTCGACATGGGCGCGCTCGTCGCCGGGGCGAAGTACCGCGGCGAGTTCGAGGAACGCCTCAAGGCCGTGCTGGCCGAGGTCAAAGCCGAAGAGGGACGCATCCTGCTCTTCGTCGACGAGCTCCACACGGTCGTCGGGGCCGGCGCCACCGAAGGCGCGATGGACGCCGGGAACATGCTCAAGCCGATGCTGGCGCGCGGTGAGCTCCACATGATCGGCGCGACGACGCTCGACGAGTACCGCAAGCACATCGAGAAGGACGCCGCGCTGGAACGCCGGTTCCAGCCGGTCGTCATCGACGAACCCTCCGTCGAGGACACCATCTCGATCCTGCGCGGACTGCGTGAGCGGCTCGAGGTGTTCCACGGGGTCAAGATCCAGGACGGCGCGCTGGTCGCCGCCGCGGCCCTGTCCCACCGCTACATCACCGACCGGTTCCTGCCGGACAAGGCGATCGACCTGGTCGACGAGGCGTGCGCGCGGCTGCGCACGGAAATCGACTCCATGCCCGCCGAACTCGACGAGCTCACCCGGCGCGTCACCCGCCTGGAGATCGAGCAAGCCGCGCTGTCCAAGGAATCCGACCAGGCCAGCAAGGCGCGCTTGGCGGACCTCGACCGGGAACTCGCCGATCTTCGTGCCGAAGCGGACTCGAAGAAGGCGCAGTGGGAAGCCGAGCGTCAGGGGATCCGGCGGGTCCAGCAGCTGCGGTCCGAACTGGAACGGCTGCGCCACGAAGCCGAGGAAGCGGAACGGAACTACGACCTGAACCGCGCGGCCGAGCTGCGCTACGGCGAGATCACCGAAGCCGAGCGCCGGCTCGCCGCAGAGGAAGAACAGCTGGCGGGCAAGCAGGGCCGGAAGCGGCTGCTGCACGAGGTCGTCACCGAAGACGAGATCGCCGAGATCGTCGCCGCGTGGACCGGGATCCCGGTTTCCCGGCTGCGGGAGGGCGAGCGGGAAAAGCTGCTGCGGCTCGACGAGATCCTGCACGAGCGGGTGATCGGCCAGGACGAAGCCGTCCGGCTGGTCGCCGACGCGGTCATCCGGGCGCGTTCGGGGATCCGCGATCCGCGCAAGCCGATCGGGTCGTTCATCTTCCTCGGCCCGACCGGGGTCGGGAAGACCGAACTCGCCAAGACCCTCGCGGCGGCCTTGTTCGACAGCGAGGAGAACATGGTCCGGCTCGACATGAGCGAATACCAGGAGCGGCACACCGTCTCGAGGCTGCTGGGCGCTCCTCCGGGATACGTCGGCTACGACGAAGGCGGGCAGCTCACCGAAGCCGTGCGGCGCAAGCCTTACTCGGTCGTGTTGTTCGACGAGATCGAGAAGGCGCACGCGGACGTGTTCAACACACTGCTCCAAGTGCTCGACGACGGCCGGATCACCGACGCGCAGGGCCGCACCGTCGACTTCCGCAACACGGTGATCATCATGACCTCCAACATCGGCTCGCAGCACCTGCTCGACGGGGTCACCTCCACCGGCGAAATCAAGCCGGACGCCCGGGACGGCGTGCTGGCCGAGCTTCGGCACCACTTCCGGCCGGAGTTCCTCAACCGCGTCGACGACATCGTGCTGTTCACCCCGCTCGGGCCGGCCGAGATCGAGCGGATCGTCGACCTGCAGTTCGACGAGCTGCGCCGGCGGCTGGCCGAACAGGGCATCTCGGTGGAGCTGACCGCGGAGGCGAGGAAACTCATTGCCCAGCACGGGTTCGACCCGGTGTACGGTGCCCGGCCGCTGCGCCGGTACATCTCCCACGAGGTCGAGACCAAGATCGGCCGCACGCTGCTGCGCGGTGACCCGACCGAGGGGCTGGTGATCACCGTCGACGCCAAGGGCGGCGAGCTCGTCGTCACCTACAGCGGGGGCGAAGGGAGGTCCGCGGCATGAGCTCCGCCACCGGAACCGCCGGCACAGTCGTCTGCGAACACTGCGGCCACAAGAACCGTGTCCCGGCGGCCGCCGCGGGCAAACCGAAGTGCGGGCACTGCCACGAGCCGCTGCCGTGGATCGTCGACGCCGGCGACCCCGACTTCGCGGAAGTCGCGGAGCGGGCCACGATGCCGGTGCTGGTCGACCTCTGGGCCACCTGGTGCGGGCCCTGCCGGCAGGTCAGCCCCGCGCTGGCCCAGCTGGCCCGGGAGCGGGCCGGGCGGGTCAAGCTCGTGAAGGTCGACGTCGACAAGGCACCCGGCCTGTTCCAGCGGTTCGACGTGAAGGCCGTGCCGACGCTCATGGTGCTGCGCGGCGGCAAGGTCGTCGCGCGGCAGGCGGGCGCCGCGCCGGCGCCCGTGCTGCGCGAGTGGCTCGACCAGGCGCTGGCGCGGTCGGCGAACACCTCGACCAAGGAAGGTGAGGTGCGATGACCGGTGTCGTCGACCGGCATCTCGCGCTCGTCCGAGACGTGGTGCCGCGAACCCCGCAGGGTTGTGAGGAGTGCCTGGTCGCCGGCACGCCGTGGCTGCATTTACGGCTGTGCCTGACGTGCGGGCACGTCGGCTGCTGCGACTCGTCGCCGATGAAGCACGCGAGCAAGCACGCCCACGCCGTCAGGCACCCGATCGTGCGCTCGTTCGAGCCCGGGGAGACCTGGCGCTGGTGCTATGTCGATCAGACATTCGTATGACAGCCTTGACGGGGATCGACCTCGGCGCGCCGCTGACCGAGACCCCGGACCCGTACGGCGCGTTTCCCCGGCTCACGGACGTACAGATCCGCGCGCTCGGTGAAGGCGGTGAACGCCGTCCGGTCCAGGCGGGCGAGGTGCTGTACGAGCAGGGCGGGCTGCCGTCCGAGTTCTTCGTGATCTTGAGCGGCAAGGTCGCCGTCACCGAAGGAACAGGGGACGACGCGAAGATCGTCCGCGTACACGGACCTCGCCGGTTCCTGGGCGAACTCGGGCTGCTCGAGGGGCAGCCCGCGTTCGTCGGCGCCGTGGCCGCCGAACCCGGCGAGGTGCTCGCCCTCCCGGTGAGCGCGTTGCGGCGCTTGGTGCTCGGCGATCCGGTGCTCGGCGACCTGATCCTGCGTGCCTACCTTGTGCGGCGGACGCTCCTCATCGGAGCCGGGAACGGGCTGCGGATCGTCGGCTCCTGCTACTCCCCGGACACCAGGCGGCTGCTGGAGTTCGTGGCGCGCAACCGGCTCCCGTGCCGCCTGGTCGACGTCGACAAGGACCAGCAGGCCGAAGCGCTCCTGGAGCGCCTCGGCGTCGCCGTCGCGGACACCCCGGTGGTCGTGCTGAACGGCACCGACGTGTTGCGGAACCCGGGCACCGCCGAGCTGGCCGGGAAAATCGGGCTGCGGCCGCCGGAACCCGAACCCGATGTGCGGGATCTGCTCGTGGTCGGCGCCGGGCCCAGTGGTCTGGCCACGGTGGTCTACGGCGCCTCCGACGGGTTGCGGCTGTCGGCGTTCGACAGCCTGGCTCCTGGCGGCCAGGCCGGGACGACGTCCCGCATCGAGAACTACCTCGGCTTCCCGCAGGGGATCTCCGGGGCGGAGCTGGCCGAGCGATCGGTGATCCAGGCGGCCAAGTTCGGGGTCCCGGTCGCCGTCCCGGCCGAGGCGTGCACCCTCGAACCACGCGGCGGCCGCTACGCCGTCGGCTTCGACGACGGCATCGAGATCGTTTCCCGCACCGTCGTGATCGCCACCGGCGCCCGCTACCGCAGGCTCGCCGTACCTGGCATCGAGACCTTCGAAGCGACCAGCGTCTACTACGCCGCGACCCTGCACGAAGCGCGTCGATGTCTGGCCGCCCCTGTGGCCGTGGTCGGTGGCGGCAACTCGGCAGGCCAGGCGGCGGTGTTCCTCGCGGAAGGTTCGCCGGTGATCTACTTGCTGGTGCGCGGCGGTGATCTCGCCGCGAACATGTCCCGCTACCTCGTCGAGCAGGTCGAACACCATCCACGGATCAGCGTGCTCGGCCACACCGAAGTCCGTGAGCTCGTCGGGGGCGACGGCCTCGAATCCCTGGTCGTCGAAAACAACCGCACCGGCGAGCGCCGCGTCCTCGACGCCCGCGCGTTGTTCGTCTTCATCGGAGCTTCCCCGCACACCGCCTGGCTTTCGGGGATGGTCGCCCTCGACGAGGACGGGTTCGTGCTCACCGGGGCGGACGCCGAGGGGTTCCGGGACGCCGACGTGTGGCGCGCGGTGCATCGCGCGCCACTGGTGCTGGAGACGAGCAGGCCAGGGGTGTTCGCGGTCGGGGACGTACGCCACGGCTCGGTCAAACGGGTGGCCTCGGCGGTCGGGGAAGGCTCCATGGCCGTCCGGTTCGTCCACGAACATCTCTCATAGGAGGCCTGATGCCGGTCATGGGTGCGACGAGGTTCGAACGGTTCTTCCGGATGGCCGCGAGCCTTGATGTCGACAAGAGCGATCTGAAACGGTACGACGAGTTCCTGGACCGCAAGATCTACGATCTCTTCGTGGTCGCCAAGGCCACGGCCAAGGCCAACGGGCGGGATGTCATCGAGCCGAGAGACCTGCCGATCACCAAGGGACTGCAGGAGCGCATGCACGAGTTCCTCAAGCTGGACGAGGATCTGGAAGTGGTGCCGCTGCTCGAGCAGCTCCTGGCGCGTCCCCCGCTCGGGATCGCGATCGCCGAAGACACCGAGGCACGGCTCCCCGCCGTCGCCGGCGGTCTCAGCGTGGCGCTCGCCCAGGCGTTCAAGATCATCGGCCCGCGCGTCAAGAACCCCGGCTCCGCCGAGTGGGATCAGGTCTTCCAGGTGTTCGAACTGCTCCTCTGAAAGGGCGTCAGCCATGGTCAACGGACTCTCACTGAACCTCGATCAGCCGGCGTACGCGGCCGCGTACGCCGAGCTGCAACGCCTCACCGGGCAGGCACGCGGTGCGCCGGCCGAGGTCGCCGGCACCGCGGGAAACTTCACAGTGACCTCGACATTGCGCGACGATCACTACACCGTCGTCACGGTCGGCGGGTCGATCGACGCGCGGGCCCTCCGTCTCCTGGCCGCGCACTTCGCCGGGCTGCTCCACGCCGGCACGCGGCACCTGGTGGTCGATCTGTCCCGGGTCGCGCAGGTGGACGACAGCCTGTTCGAACTGATGCACCGGCTGGAGGACAGGCTGACGGCGCTGGGCGGCCTGTTCGAGCTGACCGGGCTCGCGCCGCCCGTGCTGTACGCGATGGACGACGCGCTGCTGGCCGAGGTCTTTTCCTGGTACCGCGCCGTCGTTGACGACCCGAGGCCGCGTGCCGCGCTGTGGTCGGCACTGCGTTGCCCGCAGGGGCTCGAGGACGTCGCGGAGCCCGGATCCGCGGGCCGGTACCGGACTTTCATCGACACGGCGGCCCACGGCCGCGGAGAGCGATGGGGGAAGCGCAGGTGAGAGCTGTCACCGAACGACCGAAACGACATATGTGGCTTCGGATGTTCGGAGGTCGCTTCGCCGGAGGCACGTGGTGTTGACAGGGTCCGTCGGCTCGTTGACCGTGGTGAGCTTGCGAGGGCGCGCGATCTCAGCCCGGGCACGTATTCACGGCGACCGTGGGGTTTCCGGTCTCAGTACAACGGTTCCAGCGCGACGCTGGGCACGGTGACGATCTCCGACGGAGCGCTGAGGCCGGGTAGGCATCGGTGTCCTGGGGCGGCACGAGAGTTGTTCGAGCCTCTGTTCGACCTGGCCCTGTCACATCCGGTCATTGCCGAGGATGATGCGTGGGGGCGTTCCACCCCAAGCTCGTGCTCCTGGTCAGGGATGACCAGGTGCGGGCGGCGATCGCCCCGGGCAACCCGACGATGTCGGGGTGGGGCCACAACGAACAGTTATGGCTCGCGCTACGAAGCGCGCGACACCGCGGCCCCAGGCCGTGGCTGATCTCGGCCGGTGGCTGATCGACCGCAAGACGTGGTCGCGATGCCGAGCCGGATCGCCGGAACCCTGGTCCTTGTCGGCGAGACGATCGTCCCCGGCGAGATCGACGGATCGCTGCCACAGCTGCAAATTCATGGCAATCTCCG
>NZ_DASZWC010000031.1:0-16312 GCF_035546795.1 Amycolatopsis sp. | reverse complement strand
AAGCCGAAGAGCTGAACGTCACTGGTGGGCTCATTCAGCCTCGCGGCAAGGGCATGATGCGCAACGCTGGGAAGACTGAAAACGCTCAACGACCGATCTCGCTAGCGCGCTGGTACGTGCACATGCTGGTCGAGCGCCGGGAACGGCTCGGCCTGACCGAACCCACCGGACCGATCTACCCGAACAGCCGGGGCGGCTACCAGAACGTGCAGAACCTCACCAACCGGCACTGGCTCCCGTTCCGGCGGCGCCACGGCTACGAGTGGGTGACGTTCAAGACGCTGCGCAAGACGGTGGCCACGCTGCTCGACGAGGCCGGTCTCACCGCCCGGCAGATCGCCGACATCCTCGGTCACGCCCACCCCTCGATGACGATGGACGTCTACATGGGGCGCGGCCAGAAGTCCCGGGCAGGTGCGGACGCGCTGGGCAGCCTGCCCTTCGGCAAAACTGGCAATTAATTGGCAACCAGCCTCGGTGACGGCGGGACCATGATCACCCCAGACAGCAGAAAACCCGCCGTCACCAGCGGGTTTCCTGTACTGCTGTCTCAACCAGACGCGCGCCCGAAGGGATTCGAACCCCTAACCTTCTGATCCGTAGTCAGATGCTCTATCCGTTGAGCTACGGGCGCTTGTTCAGTTATTAACTTAGCATCCGGCATGCCGGGCGCTGAGCGGAGGCTCCGGGATTTGAACCCGGGAGGGGGGGTTACCCCCAACCGCATTAGCAGTGCGGCGCCATAGACCAGACTAGGCGAAGCCTCCCGGAATCAACGTCCACTGCTAGAGCAGCCTACACAGCCCCGGCAACACCCCACCAAGCACCCCCATCACCGCTGCAGCATGCGCATCAGCCAGCGCGACCGGCCGCCGAGGCCCTCGGCTTCGAAGACGGCGACGCCGACGCGCGGCAGCTCTCGGACGCCGGGGAACACCAGGTACCGCGGCACCCAGTCGGGCTGGAACTTGGCGTTGAACCGGTACAGGGTCTCGATCTGGATCCAATGCGACGCCCAGCCGAGCACCTTCGCGGAGATGCGCGCGACGGGGCCGGCACCGATCCGCCTGCCTTGCTCCATCAGTTTCCGGAACGCGGCGAAGTTCAGCGAGACGTATTTCACCCCGTGCTCGCGCGCCGCCAGCAGCAGCTCGGAGATCATCAGCTCGTTCACGCCGTTGTCGGCGCTGCGGTCCCGGCGCATGACGTCGAGCGACAGGCCTTCCTTCCCCCACGGCACGAACTGCAGCAGCCCACGCGTCTGCCCGCCCTGCTCGGCGGTGACGAGCACGGAGCCCGGATCGCCCATCCGACCCAGCGCCATCGAGAAACCACGCTCGGTCTCGCTGCCGCGCCAGTTCGTGGCGAGCGCCTCCAGCTCGGCCAACTCGCCGTCGCCAAGCTCCTCGGCCCGGCGCACCCGCACCTTGTACCCGGCCCGCTTCGTGCGCGAGACGGCCTGGCGGACACCGCGCATGACGCGGCCCTCGAGGGTGAAGGTCTCCGCGTTGACCACGGCCTCGTCGCCGATCTCCAGTACGTCCAGGTGGAACCGGGACCACACGGTCGCGCCCAGTTCCGAACAGCCCATCGCGGCCGGCACCCAGCCGTGCAAGCGGCAGACCTCCAGGAACTCCTCGATCGCCCCCGGCCAGGCTTCGCTGTCGCCCAGCGGATCCGCGGACGCGACCGCGGCACCGGCGATGACCCGGTAGGTGACGGCCGCCTTGCCCGTTTTCGAGAACACGACGAACTTGTCGTCCCGCAGCGCGAAGTAGCCGAGTGAGTCCCGCTCGCCGTGCTGGTCCAGCAGCTCGCGCAGCTTCCCCTTGTCCGCCTCCGACAGGTGCGGGGCCGGCTCGGCCGAGCGCAGCAGAAAATACGCCGCGACCAGCACCGCTCCGAGGCCGAACAACAGCCCGACGGACATCGTCAGATCGTCCATCCAGCCCATGTGGAACACGGCGGGCCCGCTGAGCCCGAGCAGCGCCAGCGCCGACTCCCCGAGCCTGTCCTGGAAGCTCAACGGCTCCAGCACACTGTGCGGCGCGAACGAGAGCATCGCGAAGTTGATCACCAGCCCGGCCACCAGCAACTGGAGGAACACCCGCACCGCGCGCCATTTCCCGGTCACCGGGTCGGGCTGGGCGATGAAATGCCGCCGGTTCGCGATCAATGTCACAGCCAGCGCGACCGACACCAAGCCGGCGCCCATCACGTGCCGTAGCCCCAGGTGTGACAGCGCCAGCAGCACGCTCGCGGCGAGTGCCAGCTGCCAGGCCCGGCGCTTGCGCCGCCGCAACCCGCTGGCGAGCAGGATCAGCAACACCCCGCTGACCAGCACCACGGCCGCGGCCGCGGTGCTGGCGTCCTGTGGCAGCTCCAGCCATTCGGCGACATGGCCACGCATGCCGCGCCGGCCGGCCGGCACCACCACCGAGATCACCGCGACGACCCCGACCAGCCTGGTCACCCAGGTGATCGCCGCCACCGACGCGGCACCGGTCAACCGCCAGAGCGCAGGCGCATGCGTGTGCGCCTGCTGCTCTTCCCCGGTCAACGCCCTCCCCGCCAAAACCCCGTGCCCCCTTTTGTTGCCTATCTGCCCTGGGCCAGTGCCACGAACGGCCGCAATGCGTCCGGGTTCGCCAGCGCGTCCCGGCTCACCGCGCGGTCGAGGGCCATCCCGGCGAGGATCTTTTTCACCGGAACCTCACACTTCTTACCGTTGAGCGTGCGTGGCACCTCAACCACCTCGACGAACCGATCCGGTACGTGCCGCGGCGAAAGCTCCGCCCTGAGCTGCCGACGCAAGGCCGGCTCGACATCCGCCAGGATCTTGCCGGGTGCCATCACGACGAAACACAACAGCTCACCGTTCGTATTCCCGGCACCGGAGGTGTCAATCACCAGCGAATCGGCGATCTCCTCGAACCCCTCCACCACCCGGTAGAACTCCGCTGTGCCCATCCGCACCCCGCCACGGTTGAGGGTGGAGTCGCTGCGCCCGTAGATCACCGCCGATCCGCGCTCGGTGATCCGAATCCAATCACCGTGCCGCCAGATGCCCGGGTAGTACTCGAAGTACGCCTCGCGCAGCCGGGAGCCGTCCGGGTCGTGCCAGAAGTACACCGGCATCGACGGCATCGGCTGAGTGACGACGAGCTCCCCGACCTGTTCGACGACCGGGTTGCCGTCGTCGTCGAAGGCCGCGACGGCCGCACCGAGCGCGGCGCAGGACAGTTCGCCCAGCCACACCGGCAGATCCGGCGCCGAGCCGACGAACGCCGCACACAGGTCGGTGCCACCGGAGACCGAGCAGATCTGCACCTCGGGGCCGATCTTTTCGGCAATCCAGCGGAATCCCTCGACCGACAGCGGCGCCCCGGTGGAGCCGATCCCGCGCAACGCCGTCAGGTCCAGCTCCGCGCCAGGCTCCAGGTGCGCCTTGAGGCAGCTCTGGATGAACGGCGCGGACGTGCCGAAGTAGGTGATCCGGTGCTTCTCGGCCAGCCGCCACAACGCGTTGAGGTCGGGATGGCCCGGACTGCCGTCGAACAGCACGATCGTGGTGCCGGTGAGCAGGCCGGCGATGAGGAAGTTCCACATCATCCAGCCGGTGGTGGTGAACCAGAAGAACCGGTCGCCCGGCCCCAGATCCATCTGCAGCGCAAGGGCTTTCAGGTGTTCCACGACGATCCCGCCGTGCCCGTGCACGATCCCCTTCGGCAGCCCCGTGGTGCCCGACGAGTAGAGCACCCACAGCGGATGGTCGAACGGCACGGGCTCGAACTCCAGCGCCGCGCCCGCGTGCTCGGCCAGCAGCGACTCCCAGGCGAGGGCCCCGTCGAGGCTGCCGCCGCCGACGTAATCGATCAGCACGGTGGCTTGCAGCGCCGGGATTTCCTCGCGCAGCTTGGTGATCGTCGGCCGGATGTCGAAGGACCGTCCATTGTAGACATATCCGTTGACCGCGATGAACACCTTCGGCTCGATCTGGGTGAACCGGTCGGCGACCGCGCGCACCCCGAAGTCCGGCGAACACGAGGACCACGTCGCGCCGAGACTCGCCGTGGCGAGGAAAGCGACCAGCGTCTGCGGGCAGTTCGGCGCCAAGGCGACGACCCGATCCCCTTTGCCCACACCGAGTTCCCGCAACGCGGCGCGCGCGGCGGCCACCTGGGCACGCAGGTCACCGTAGCTGAGCTGCGCCTCCAGCCCGTCCTCGCGGTGGAAGATCACCGCCAGGTCTTCGTCCTGCTTCGCGGCACCGGCGACGCCGCCGCTGAGCGCGTGCTCCGCGTAGTTCAGCGTGCCGCCGGGGAACCAGCGCGCGCCGGGCATGCTCGCGTCGGCGACCACCTCGGTGGGCTCGTCATGCCAGCGCACGCCGAGGAAATCCGCCACCCCGCCCCAGAAACCGGCCAGATCCTCGGTCGAGAACCGCCAGAGTTCGGCGTAGTCGGCGACCTGCACGTCACGCTCGGTGCGCAACCAGTCGCGGAAGGCCTGGATTCTGGACGCGGCGACCTGCTCTGGGCTCGGTCGCCAGAGGACTTCGGGAATGTCAGCAGCGTTGGTCACCCGCTGACTTTACGTCAGCGCAGGTGCGCGTCGAACCAATTCAACGTGCGCTGCCACGCCTCGACGGCCGCGTCCGGGTCGGCGTCGAAGCGGTGGTTGGCGCCGGGGTAGCGGACCACGTTGGTCACGGTGCCCGAAGTGGCCGCGGCGTCCCGTAGCTGCTCCACGTCCGCTGCCGCCAGCTCGTCGCCGGCGTCGCCGTAGATGCCGAGCCATGGGCTGGTCAGCTTCCCGGCGATCTCCACGAGCGCGGGCAGCTCGCCGTTGCTCTGCCCGCCCACGCTGACCGCCGCGCCGAGCTTGCGGTTGGACGCCACGACCAGTGCCGCCGTACCGCCGAGGTCGAACCCGACAACACCGATCAGATCCGCCTGCACGCCGTGTTCGGTCAGCCAGGCCAGCGTGATGTCCGTCGCTGCCAGCACATCCTCCCGCGCCGGTTCGAACGGCATGTGCGGCGCGACCGCGAGCCAGCCTTCGTCGGCGAGACTGGCAATCAGCAGGCGCACGCCGTCGGAGATGCCATCGGCCTCATGCAGCACGACCAGGCCGCCGCGCACCGCGTTCTCCGGTTCGGCGAAGGTCAACTCGATCGCGCGGCCGTCCTCGCGCTCGTAGTGTTCGGTGTGCGTCTGCGTCATCTCACTACTCAACCACTTCGCGGTGAACAGAAGTCAACATGCGGCTCATCACCGGGCACGAGATACCGTGACAGCAAGCCGCTTTTCCCCCAGAAGGAGCATCGCAATGCCCGTCCAGCCCCGCGTCGATCTCGATTCGTTACCCAGCTATGTCGCGGGTCGCACTGTGCCGGGGGCGATCAAGCTGTCCAGCAACGAGACGCCGGGCGGTCCGCTGCCCAGCGTCAAGAAGGCCATCGCCGAAGCGGCCGAGAACATGAACCGCTACCCCGACATCAGTGTCGCGAAGCTGGCGGGCCGGCTGGCGGAGAAGTTCGGGCTGCCCGCCGATCAGATCGCGGTCGGCTGCGGGTCGGTGGCGCTGTGCCAGCAGGTCGTGCAGGCGATGTGCGGTGTGGACGATGAGGTGTTGTTCGCCTGGCGCTCCTTCGAGTCGTATCCGATCGTCACGCAGATCGCCGGTGCCGCCCCGGTGCGGGTGCCCCTCGACGGCACGCACGCCCACGACCTCGACGCGATGGCCGCGTCGATCACGCCCAGGACGCGGCTGGTCTTCGTATGCAACCCCAACAACCCGACCGGCACCGCGGTGCGGCGGGCGGAGCTGGAACGGTTCCTGGACCGGGTTCCCGAGGACGTGCTCGTGGTGCTGGACGAGGCGTACACGGAGTTCGCGACCGATCCCGACGTGCCCGACGGCCTCGACTACGTGCGCTCGCGGGACAACGTGGCCGTGCTGCGTACCTTCTCGAAGGCGTACGGGCTCGCCGGGCTTCGCGTCGGCTACTTCGCCGGGCCGGCGGCTGTCGCCGAAGCGGTGCGGAAGGTGTACATCCCCTTCAGTGTCAACTCACTCGCGCAGATCGCGGCGATGGCTTCGCTGGACGCCGAGCCGGAGCTGCTCGCGCGGTGCGAAGTGATCGCGGCCGAGCGCGACCGTGTTCGCGGGGAGCTGATCGAGGCCGGCTACGACGTGCCGGAGACGCAGGCGAACTTCGTCTGGCTGCCCTTGGGCGACAAGGCATTGGAGTTCGCCGAGCACACGCTGGCGAACAAGGTCGTGGTACGCGCGTTCGCCGGCGACGGGGTTCGCGTCACGATCAGCCACCACGACGAGAACGACCTGTTCCTGCACGCGGCGCGCAGCTACCGCAGCAACAGCTGAACGATCGCGGCCACCCCGACGAGCACGATCACTCCACGCAGGACGGTGGGCGGCAGCCGGCGCCCGATCTTCGCGCCCAGCTGCCCACCGAGCGTCGAGCCGACGGCGAGCAGTCCGACCACTGGCCAGCTGATCGGCGCGACGAACGCGTAGACCGTGCCGGCCACGATGTTCACCACTGCGGCGAGGACGTTCTTGATGCCGTTGAGCCGCTGCAGGGAATCGGTCAGCAGCATGCCCATGAAAGCCATGAGCAGCACGCCCTGCGCCGCGGTGAAGTATCCGCCGTAGATGCCGACGAGGAAGATCAGGAACAGCAACAACGGGCCGCCGTGCGCCTTCACGTCGGACCGGTTCTCCCGGCGGCGGTTGACCCACTTCGAGACCCACGGCTGGATGACCACCAGCACCACGGCGAACCCGACCAGTACCGGCACGATTTTCTCGAACGCGTCGGGTGGCAGGGAAAGCAGCAGGATCGTGCCGCCGATCGCGCCGAGGAACGACGGCACGCAGTACCGGACGATGCGCCGCCCCTGGCCGGTCAGCTCGTGCCGGTAGCCGATCGCGCCGCTGACCGTGCCCGGCGCGAGGCCGATCGCGTTGGAGGTGGTCGCGGTCAGCGGCGGGTAGCCCAGCGCGACCAGCACCGGGAACGTGACCAGCGTGCCGGACCCGACAACGGCGTTGATCGCACCCGCCCACACGCCGGCGAGGAGCACCAGCACCGCATGCCACCAGCTCACCCGTCACCCCTCGTCGCCACGCCTCCAGTCAACAACACGTTTTGCGGCGGAAACGCTCGGGTACCTCGGGGCGCATGCAGACGACGACGCTACGCCCGCTGATCGACACGTCGGGCCCGTTCACGGCCGTCTACTTCGAGGACAGCCATGACACCGAGGACGCGGCCAAGCAGCTGGAACTGAAGTGGCGTGATCTGCGCGAGCGGCTCGCCGCTCAGGACGCTCCCACCGATGCGCTCGACGCGTTGGAGGCAGCGGTCCGCGACGGTCCGCCGGCAGTGGGGCGCAGCGGACGGGCGCTGCTCGCCGCCGGCAGCGAAGTGCTTCTGGACGAGCGGCTGGACGAGCCGCCGGCGGAGACGCTGACCAGGGTTTCCGAGCTGCCGTACGTCCTTCCGCTGACCCGCTACGCCGAGCCGGGGATCAGGCACGTGGTGGCCTCCCTGGACCAGGTCAACGCCACCGTCACGGCGTACGACGAGCATGGCGAAGAGATCCGGTCCGACGGCGTCAGTGGGCGCGACCACCCGGTGCACCAGACCCGCGGCGGCGGCCCGGCACAATACGAGATGCGACAGCGGGTCGAGGAGACGATCCGCCGCAACGTGAGCGAAATCGCCGACGAGATCACGCAAGTGGCCGACCGGACCGGCGCCGGGCTGGTGTTGCTGGCAGGCGAAATCCAGGGCCGTCGAGCCGTGCACGAGGCATTGCCCAAGCGGGTGCAGGAAATCGTGCAGGAGGTCACACACGCCGATGTCGCCGACGAGTTGGTGACCGCGACGAAGCAACGCCGCCGCAATGACGTGCTGGAGCGGTTCCGCAGCGAACTCGGGCGCGAAAACGGGCTCGCGGTGGAAGGTCTGGAGGCTGTGACGGCCGCGTTGCTCGAAGGCAATGTCGAGACCCTGTTGATCGGCGATCCCGGCGATGGCACCGTCTTCCGTGGCGACGAGCCGACCCAGATCGCCGTGACCGAACCCGAACTGCATACGCTCGGCGCTTCCGAAGCGCACGAGAACCGCGCCGACGAAGCGGTGCCGTTCGCGGCGATCGCGGTCGACGCCGAGCTGATCGCCGTGGACAGCGAACTCGCCGAAGGCTTCGGCGCGATCCTGCGACATGGCTGACGGATCCCGAAACAACCGAATAGCTGCTACGCAAAGCTGTCGAGCGGTGACGCCACCGAGCGCGGTTCCCCCGATCGAGGCATCATTATGCGCAGGCAGTATTCAACCTATGGCGAGGTGAAAGTGACCGGCTGGGAACCCCCGCCCCTGCATGCGCGTAATGACATCGAGCTCCGGCTCGGCGCCGACCTGGGGCATCTGCCCATCGTGCGGTCCGTGGTGGCGACCATCGCGACCCGCGCGGATTTCGACCTCGACGCGATCGCCGACCTGCGTCTCGCCGTCGACGAGGCCTGCTCCACGCTGATCACCCGTGCCGTGCCGGGCAGCACGATGCGCTGCCGGTTCACGGTGACGGGCGACGAACTGACGTTCACCGGCACGGTGCACTCGGAGTCCGACAGCGCACCGAGCACGAAGTCGTTCGGCTGGAAGGTGCTGACCACGCTGACCGATTCGGTGGACACCAGAGTCACCTCGAACGGGCAGCAGGGCCACCAGGTGGACATCGAACTGGCCAAACGCCGCGTGGTCGTGGACGTGCCAGGGGCTGGCGCGTGACCGGCTCCCGAGCCGAGCCAGCAAAGCCCACGTCGTCCAACGAATACGAGCATCTCGCTCCGCTGTTCGACGAGCTCGCCGCCTTGAACGAGGACGACCCGCGTCGCGCCGAACTGCGCGACGAACTGGTGACCGGGCACCTTCCGCTGGCCGAACACATCGCGCAACGGTTCTCCGGCCGCGGCGTCGCCAAGGAGGACCTCGTCCAGGTCGCCACCGTGGGCCTGATCAACGCGGTGGACCGGTTCGACGCCACCCGCGGCTCGGATTTCCTGTCCTTCGCCGTCCCCACCGTGATGGGCGAGGTGCGCCGGCATTTCCGGGACACCGGCTGGCTGGTCCGGGTGCCGCGCCGGCTCAAGGAACTGCACCTGTCGATCTCCAGCGCGAACACCGAGCTGGCGCAACGGCTGGGCCGCGCCCCGACGCCGAGCGAGATCGCCGCACACCTGAACATCAGCCAGGACGAGGTGTTCGAGGGGCTTGAGGCCGGCAACGCCTACCACTCGATGTCCTTGGACGAGGTGCTCTCGGGCGACACCGAAAACCTCGCGCTCGGCGACACCCTCGGCGAGGAGGATTCCGCGCTGGAAGGCGTGGAGAACCACGAGGCGCTGTTGCCACTGATCCAGGACCTGCCCGAACGCGAGCGGAAAATCCTCGGCCTGCGCTTCGTGCACAACATGACGCAGACCCAGATCGCTGAGCGGATCGGCGTTTCGCAGATGCACGTCTCGCGGTTGCTGGCCCGCACCCTGGAGCGCCTGCGCGACGGCCTGACGGAGCAAGACGACGTGCTCGGCTCGCCGTAGCATCGTTTCGACCTGCGGGAGCGGGGGTACCCGATGATCATGGAGACCGAGCCAGGCTGGCGTGAGCCCATGCTCGCCACGCTGACCCAGCGCCGCTTCTCCAGTACGGACTGGCTGTTCGAGCGGAAGCTGGACGGGGTGCGCGCGATCTGTTCGCGCGCCGGGGACGAGCCCGTGCTGTGGTCTCGCAACCACAAGGACATCAGCGCCTCCTACCCCGAGATCATCGAAGCGCTGGCCGAGTTCGGCGGGTCGCATTTCGTGGCCGACGGCGAACTGGTCGCGTTCGATGGGGAACAGACCAGCTTCGCCCGGCTGCAGCAGCGGCTGCACCTGACCGACCGCAAACGCATCGAGGCCACCGGGGTCCAGGTCCACTACTACCTGTTCGACCTCTTGGTGTTCGACCATTCCGACGCGACAGCGTTACAGCTGCGGCAGCGGAAACACCTGCTGCAGAAGGCTTTCGACTGGGAAGGCCCGCTGCACTACTCCCAGCACCGCAACTCGGACGGCGAGGAGTACTTCCGCTACGCGTGCGAGCACGGCTGGGAAGGGCTGATCGCGAAACGCGCCGACGCGCCGTATCGCGCCGGCCGCTCGGCGGACTGGTTGAAGTTCAAATGCGTGCGGGATCAGGAGTTCGTGGTCGGCGGCTACACCAAGCCGGGCGGTTCACGCAGCGGGTTCGGTGCGTTGCTCGTCGGCTACTACGACCACGGAAAGCTGCGCTACGCGGGCAAAGTCGGCACCGGCTACACCGAGGCGACCTTGCGCGAGCTGTCCGGCACGCTGGGTGAGCTCGGACGGGACCGGTCGCCTTTCGACGACGTGGTGCCGGAGCGCGGCCCGCGCTGGGTCGAGCCGAAGCTCGTGGTGCAGGTGCGGTTCTCCGAGTGGACCACCGACGGCAGGCTGCGGCATCCACGGTTCGTTGGGCAGCGCGACGACAAACCGGCCGAAGAGGTCGTTCGGGAGCAGCGATGAATCCCGACGAGATCAAGATTTCCCACGCGGACAAGGTTTTCTACCCCGATGACGACGTCACCAAGGGCGATGTCGTCGAGTATTACCGGCAGGTGGCGTCGTCGATGCTGCCGCATCTGCGTGGCCGCCCGCTGACGTTGCGCCGCTACCCCGACGGGATTTCGCACGAAGGCTGGTTCCAGAAGGAAGCCTCGGGCCACTTCCCGGACTGGCTACGGGTCGAGGCCGTGCCACAACGCGCCGGCGGCACCGTGCACCACGTCATCTGCGAAGACGAAGCTTCCCTGGTGTACCTGGCGAACCAGGCGACGATCGAATTCCACGTCTGGCCGTCCACAGTGGACAGACTGGACGGGCCGGACCTGCTCGTGGTCGACCTCGATCCGCCGGACGGCGTCGAGGTGAAGGAGCTGCGCCGGATCGCACGCCAGGTCCGGGATCTGTTCGACGAACTCGGTCTGACGCCGTTCGTACAGGCCACCGGCGGGCGCGGTTTCCACGTCGTGGCACCGCTGGACACCTCGGCCGACTACGAGCTGGTGCGCGCGTTCGCCCGCGAAGTGGCCGAACACCTGGCTGCCGGTGACCCGGATCGGCTCACCACCGAGCAGCGCAAGGACAAGCGCGGCGATCGCGTTTTCCTTGACACCAACAGAAACGGCTACGCGCAGACCTTCGTCGCGCCGTATTCACTGCGCGCGCGGCCCGGCGCGGCCGTCGCGACACCGTTGGACTGGGACGAGCTCGGCCGGGCCGAGCCCAACGGGTTCGAGCTGCGCAAGATCAAGCAAAGGCTTGCCCGCAAAGGGGATCCGTGGCGTGATCTGCACTCCCGTGGCGCATCCGCGGAGAAGGCACGCGAGCGGCTGCGTCGGCTGAGCTAGGGAGGCACCTCATGGCGCGAGCGATCTGGAGCGGCGCGGTCAACTTCGGCCTGGTGACCGTGCCCGTCGAGCTGTACAGCGCGATCGAGGACCACACCGTGCACTTCCGCCAGTTCGAGCGCGGCACGTCCGACCGGATCCGGTACCGGCGGGTGAACGAGCGCACCGGCAAAGAGGTCGACTTCGACGACATCGTGAAGGGCTACGACCTCGGCGACGGCGAATACGTGCTGGTGGAACAGGAAGAGCTGGACGAGATCGCACCGGGCCGGTCACGCTCGATCGACATCGAGGCGTTCGTGGAGCTGGCCGAGATCGACCCGGTGTACTTCGAGAAAAGCTACTGGCTGGCGCCATCGAAGGAGGAGTTCGGCAAGGCGTATGGCCTGCTGGTGCAAGCGATGGAGCACACGGAGAAGGCCGGGGTGGCCCGGTTCGTCATGCGCGGCCGGGAGCACATCGCCGCCGTCCGTGCCCGCGAAGGCGTATTGACGCTGGACACTCTGCTGTTCGCCGACGACCTGCGTGACCCGTCGAAGGAGCTGCGCAAGCTGCCGGAGAAGACGAAGGCGCCCGGCAAGGAACTCGAAATGGCGGTCAGCCTCATCGACTCGATGACCGAGCAATGGGACCCCGACCAGTACCACGACGTCTACAACGAGCGGGTGCTCAAGCTCATCGACGACAAGAAGGCGGGCCGGAAGGTCTCGGTCGAGGAGGAGCCCGCCGAGCCCACGAAGGTCGTGGATCTGTTCGACGCCCTTTCGCGCAGCGTGGAGAAACGCCGCAAGGGCTCGTCGAAGAAGAAGACACCGGACCTGTCCGAGCTGAACAAGGCGGAGCTGGACCGGATGGCGAGGGAGCTGGGTATCAAGGGCCGTTCGAAGATGTCCAGGGCCGAGCTGGAAAAAGCCGTCGGCTCGTCGCGCCGCGCGTCCTGAACCTGCACTGCGGGCGCCGTCGAGGGTGGACGGCCATACGATCACGGGGTGCGCAGGGTCGTTCGGTTCGCGAGGTTCCGCGTGACGCTGCGGACCGCGCTGGGTTTCGTCGGGCTAGGCGTCGGCTCCAGCCTGTTCGGCGCTGCCGCCGTCGCCCTGCTGCTGGTGCTGCAGGGGCTACCCGCCGACATGGGTCGGCACAACTGGATTTTCGTGCTGTGCGCGGCGATCTACGTGGCGTTCTCGGTGGTCGTCGGCTCGCTGTGGACGGCGATCCTGCACCGCCGGACGGCGTTGTGGTTCGCGCTCGGCCGCACCCCGACTCCGGCCGAAGCGAACCGGGCGCTGCGGCTGCCGATCCACATGGCCGAAATCAGTGGGTCGCTGTGGCTGGGCGGGACGGTGCTCCTCGGCGCGATAACCCCGTTGCTCGCCGCCTGGCGGGACGCGCTGGCGGTAACCCTCACGATCGGGCTCGGTGGGTTGCTGACCGTCGGCCTGATGTACCTGACCGCGGAATGGGTGGGCCGTCCCATCTCCACGCTCGCGCTTGAAGTCAGCCCGCCGGACCAGAACATTTCCGTGACCGTGCGGTCGCGGCTGGTGCTCACGTGGGGGGTGGCGAGCGGGACGCCGCTGCTCGGGGTGCTGATCATCGCCGCCCCGCCGAACCTGGCGAACGCCGACAACACCAGCAGCCTGATCATGCTGGCCATCGTCGGCCTGGTGTCCGGCGCGCTCGGTACGGCCCTGCTCGCGCGTTCGGTGGCCGCGCCACTCAAACAGCTGAGGATCGCGGTGGGCCTGGTCGCGCGCGGCCGGACGGACGTCCAGGTGCGCGTCGACGACGCCAGTGAGCTGGGGCAGCTGCAGGTTTCGGTGAACAGCATGGTCGCCGGGCTGCGCGAACGGGACCGGATGCGTGACCTGTTCGGCCGCCACGTCGGCGCCGACGTGGCCCGGCACGCACTGGAACACGGCGCATCCCTGTCCGGCGACGTACGCGAGGCGACGGCGTTGTTCGTGGACGTCGTCGATTCGACGGCGCTGGCCTACCAGATGCCACCGGATGAGCTGGTTCGCAAGCTCAACCGCCTGTTCGCCAGCGTGGTCAGCGCGGTGGACGCCCGAGGCGGCCTGGTGAACAAGTTCCAGGGCGACGCGGCGTTGTGCATCTTCGGTGCCCCCACCAGGCTTGCCGACCCGGCGACGGCGGCCTTGTCGGCCGCCCGCGCAATCCGCGATGCGGTGCGGGAGGCGGGCGAACTCGACCTCGGCATCGGGGTGGCCGGCGGCCCGGTCTTCGCCGGCCAGCTCGGCACCCGCAGCCGACTGGAGTACACGGTGATCGGCGACGCGGTCAACGAAGCCGCCCGGCTCACCGAGCACGCGAAAAAGGTGCCGGGTCGCGTGCTCGCCAGCGACACCGTGTTCAAGGCGAGCGCCGCCGCCGAGCGGGAGGCGTGGACGTCGTACCGGAAGATCCGCCTGCGCGGACGCCAGGAGATCACCAGCACCTGGACCGCCTGAGCCGGTCAGCCGGGCTTGACCTCCGGCCAGGTCAGGAAGGCCGATCCCCAGGTCAGCCCGGCGCCGAAGGCCGTGAGCAGCACTCTGTTCCCCGGCAGCAGGCTGCCGTCGTCGCAGGCGTCGGCGAGCGCGAGCGGGATCGAGGCAGCGCTCGTGTTCCCGACGGTCGCGATGTTCGCCACCACCCGATCTTGCGGGAGCCCGAGCTGTTTGGCGGTCGCGGTGAGGATGCGGATGTTCGCCTGGTGGCCGACGAACCGGTCCACGTCGTTGACCTCGAGCCCAGCCTCGTCGAGCACCGTCCTGGCCGATTCGGCCATCTTGGCGCAGGCGTGCCGGAAGACGGTGGTGCCCTGCATGCTCAGGAAGTGGTCGTGCGGGTTGTCCGAGATCCGCTGTTTGGCGCCACCCGCGGGCACGATCAACAGGTCGGCCAGCTCACCGTCGCTGTGCAGGTCGAACGGCCCGAGCGCACCGGGCTCCCCGGCGGACCCGGCGCGCACGACGACGGCCCCGGCGCCGTCACCGAAGATCGGGATCGTGCCGCGGTCCTGCGGGTCGCAGAGCCTGCTGAACACGTCGGCGCCGATGACGAGGACGCGTTGTGCCATGCCGGCCGCGATGAGCCCGCTGGCCGTTGCCAGCGCGTAGACGAAGCCGCTGCATACCGCGTTGACGTCGAACGCGGCTATCCCGCTCAGGCCGAGGCCGGACGCCACCTGCGGTGCGCTGGCCGGGCAGAGCTGGTCCGCCGTCGACGTGGCCAGCACCAGCGCGTCCACGACATCGGAACCGGCGCTGCGCAAGGCGTTCCCGCCCGCCCGGATGGCGATGTCCACTGTGGACATATCCGGATCGGCGATGTGCCGTTGCCGGATGCCCGTGCGTGTGCGGATCCACTCGTCGGAGGTGTCCAGCTGTTGCGAAAGTTCTTCATTGCCCACCACTCGCGGCGGCAGCCAGGCACCCAGCCCGGCGAGGACCGCGCAGTGCCCCGTATACATGGCTCGGTTGTAGGCCCTACCCCTGGGTAGACCGGTGAGTTGTGTTCCAGGTCACTCTTTACTTGCCCCATAAGGACTACCCGGGTCGCGGAGTTGTTCCAGGACCGTTCCTGTCCGCGACGGGTTCTAGAGTGCGCCCATGGAGGTTCTCGGCACTCGTGCGCTGAACCGGGCGCTGCTCGCCCGGCAGTTTCTCTTGCAGCGGGTGAAAATGTCGCCGCTGGAGGCGGTGCACCATCTCGTGGGCATGCAGGCCCAGGCTCCTTTTCCGCCGTATTTCGGGTTGTGGTCACGCCTGCACGGGTTCGCGCCGGACGACCTCGCCAGGCTGATAGAGGACCGTTCGGTGGTGCGGATCGCGTTGATGCGCGGCACCGTGCACCTGGTGACAGCGTCGGACGCCTTGTGGCTGCGGCCGTTGGTACAGCCGCTGTTCGATCGGGATCTGCGCACCAACACCACCCACGCGGCGGCGTTGCGGGACCTCGACCTCGAAGAGCTCGCCGCGAACGCGAAGGCCGTTCTCGCCGAGCACGCCTGCACCGGGGCCGAGCTGGGCAAGGCGCTGGCCGCCTGGTGGCCGGATCGCGCCCCGGCAGCGCTGGCGCATGCCGCCCGTGGCCGGTTGCCGTTGGTGCAGCTGCCACCACGGGCAGTGTGGGGCCGCAGCGGCCAGACGATCTACGCAACGGCAGAGGAGTGGCTCGGTCGCTCACTTGCCACCGAAGCGTCGTTGGAAGACCTCGTGCGGCGCTACTTGGCGGCATTCGGCCCGGCGACCGTCAACGACATCCAGGCGTGGAGCGGTCTGGCGCGGATGGGCGAGGTCGTGGACCGGGTCCGGGATGAGCTGGCCGTGTTCGCCACCGAGGAGGGCCGGGAGCTGTTCGACCTGCCGAAAGCCCCGCGGCCGGACCCGGACACGTCGGCCCCGCCACGCTTCCTTGCGGAGTTCGACAATCTCCTGTTGTCCCACGCCGACCGGACCCGCGTCATGTCGGAGGAGAGTCGGAAGCGGGTGTTCGGCGTCCGCAACGGCATCTTTCCCGGGACTGTGCTGGTGAACGGTTTCGTGCGGGGGACCTGGAAACTGGCCAAGGCACGCAGGTCGACGACCCTCGTCGTCGAGGCTTTCGAGCGCCTGTCCAGAAAGGACACTTCGGCATTGGAGAGCTCCGGCAACCGCTTGCTGCAGTTCGCCGCCCCCGACACCACCCACGAGATCAGCTTCACCTGACGACCGCGCTTCGCCGCGCCACGCCGAGCCGGGCCGGCCGCGGCGCGGCGAAGCGGGCGGGCCGGCCCTTCGCGGCGCGGCGGAGCGGGC
>NZ_DASZWC010000030.1:0-220432 GCF_035546795.1 Amycolatopsis sp. | reverse complement strand
CACATCGCCCAGAAACTCAACCGCCGTCCACGCAAAACGCTCGGCTGGAAAACCCCAGCCGAGCGTCTACGTGATCTACTGACAACCATCCAGACCATCAGGTGTTGCCAGGACCCCGAGAACCCGCCACGGAGCGAGGGGCGTTTTCGCGCTATTTCCAGGCGCTCGCCAGCAACGCCCTGGTCTCCCCCAGCAGCTGCGGCAGCACCTTCGTGTGCCCGACGACGGGCATGAAGTTCGCGTCGCCGCCCCAGCGCGGCACCACGTGCTGGTGCAGGTGCGCGGCGATCCCGGCGCCGGCGATGACGCCCTGGTTCATCCCGATGTTGAACCCGTGCGCGGCCGACACCGCACGGATCACCGTCATCGCGTGCTGGGTGAACTCGGCGAGCTCACGCGTCTCGTCCGCGGTCAGCTCCGGGTAGTCGGCGACATGCCGGTAGGGCAGCACCATCAGATGCCCGGGGTTGTACGGGTAGAGGTTCAGCACCGCCCACACGTGCTCGCCGCGCGCGATGATCAGCGCGTCCTCGTCCGGCAGGGCGAGCAGGCGGCAGAACGGGCAGCCCTCGGGTTCGTCACCCTCGGGCTTGTCCTGCCCCTGCACGTACGCGAGCCGGTGCGGGGTCCACAGGCGCTGCAGCGCATCCTCGACGCCGACGCCGTCCTGGGGAACGAGCTCCGGCTCACTCACCCAGGACCGTCCCGAGCGCCTCGGCGGCCGGCGAGGAGTTCTCGCGGCGCGCGATCCACGAGGCGATGGCCTCCACCGCGCCGGCGACCGGCACCGAGTTGATCTGGCTTCCGTTCCTGAACCGGAACGACACCGCGTCCGCCTCCACGTCCTTGCCGCCCGCCAGCAGCAGGAACGGCACCTTCTGCGTGGTGTGGGTGCGGATCTTCTTCTGCATCCGGTCGTCGCTGGTGTCCACCTCGACGCGAATCCCCTTGGCACGCAAGGCTTTCTCCACCGAGCGCAGATGCTCGACGTGCTCGTCGGCGATCGGGATGCCGACCACCTGCACCGGCGCCAGCCACGCCGGGAACGCGCCGGCGTAGTGCTCGGTGAGCACCCCGAAGAACCGCTCGATCGAACCGAACAGCGCGCGGTGGATCATGATCGGGCGCTGCCTGCTGCCGTCGGAGGCGGTGTACTCCAGGCCGAAGCGCTTGTTCTGGTTGAAGTCCAGCTGGATGGTCGACATCTGCCAGCTGCGGCCGATCGCGTCCTTGGCCTGCACCGAGATCTTGGGGCCGTAGAACGCCGCGCCGCCCGGGTCCGGCACCAGTTCGAGGCCGGAGTCCAGCGCCGCCTGGCGCAGGGTCTCGGTGGCCTCTTCCCACTCCCAGTCCTCACCGATGAACTTGTCCGAGTCCCCGCGGGTGGACAGCTCGAGGTAGAAGTCGGACAGGCCGTAGTCGGCGAGCAGCTCGAGCACGAACTTCAGCAGCGAACGCAGCTCGCCCGGCATCTGCTCCTTGGTGCAGTAGATGTGCGAGTCGTCCATGGTCAGCCCGCGCACCCGGGTCAGCCCGTGCACCACGCCGGACTTCTCGTACCGGTACACCGTCCCGAACTCGAACAGCCGCAGCGGCAGGTCCCGGTAGGACCGCCCGCGCGAGCGGTAGATCAGGTTGTGCATCGGGCAGTTCATGGCCTTGAGGTAGTAGTCCTCTTCCTCCACCTTCATGGCCGGGAACATGGTGTCCGCGTAGTAGGGCAGGTGCCCGGAGGTGTGGAACAGCCCGCCCTTGGTGATGTGCGGGGTGTTCACGAACTCGTAGCCTGCCTCCTCGTGGCGGCGGCGCGAGTAGTTCTCCAGCTCGCGGCGGATGATGCCGCCCTTGGGGTGGAACACCGGCAGGCCCGAGCCGATCTCCTCGGGAAAGGAGAACAGGTCCAGCTCCGCGCCCAGCTTGCGGTGGTCGCGCCGCTCGGCCTCGGCGAGGCGCTCCAGGTACTGCTCCTGCGCCTCGGCGGACTCCCAAGCGGTGCCGTAGATCCGTTGCAGCTGCGGGTTCTTCTCGTTGCCGCGCCAGTACGCGGCGGCGACGCGGGTGAGCTTGAACGCCGGGATGAACTTCGTGGTCGGCACGTGCGGGCCGCGGCACAGGTCGCTCCAGACGCGTTCCTTCGTGCGCGGGTCCAGGTTGTCGTAGGCGGTCAGCTCGCCGCCGCCGACCTCCATCACCTCGGAGGTGTCCACTGTGTCCTCTGTGGACTTGAGGTCGACGAGCTCGAGCTTGAACGGCTCGCCCGCCAGCTCCTCCTTGGCCGCCTCGACCGATTCCAGCACCCGGCGGGAGAACTGCTGCGAGCCCTTGACGATCTGCTTCATGCGCTTTTCCAGCGCCTGCAGGTCTTCCGGGGTGAACGGCTTCTCGACCGCGAAGTCGTAGTAGAACCCGTCCTTGACGGGCGGGCCGATGCCGAGCTTGGCGTCCGGGAACTGCTGCTGCACGGCCTGGGCGAGCACGTGCGCGGCGGAGTGCCGGATGACGCTGCGCCCGTCCTCGGTGTTCGCGGCGACCGGCTCGACGGTGGTCTCCACCTGCGGCACCCACGCGAGATCGCGCAGCCTGCCCTCGGCGTCACGCACCACGACGATCGCGTCCGGGCCCTTGGCGGGCAGGCCCGCCTCCCGGACAGCCGCACCGGCCGTGGTCCCGGCCTGCACCACCACGCCGGAAGCGGGTGCGGCTGCGACGGACGACGGCTGGTTCACGATGGGCTCCTCGAAACACGTGTATTGGTGCCTTAACGCGTCCGATGCTATCCGTCCAGCCGGGAGCCACTGGCGGGGCACCCTCCACGCGGGAGGGCGCCCCGGGAAGCTCAGACGCTGGCGACGACCTCGTCGTAGTCCAGCCGCGGCAGCCGGTCGAACCACGGGTTCTCGCCGGGCTTGCCGACGTTGACCACCACCAGGCTCTTCCACTTGGTGTCCGCGAAGAACTCCTTGTCCACGCCGGCGTTGTCGAACCCGGTCATCGGGCCGGCGGCCAGCCCGGCGGCGCGCACGCCGATGATGAAGTAGCCGACCTGCAGCAGCGAGTTCAGCCGCGCGAAGCCTTCGCGGGCGCCCTCGTCGCCGGCGAAGAGGTCCTTGGCGTCGGGCTTGTGCGGGAAGGTCTTGGGCAGCTTCTCGTGGAAGTCGGTGTCGGCGGCGAGCACGACGGTCACCGGGGCGCTCGCGGTCTTGGCGCGGTTGCCCTCGGACATGTGCGGCAGCAGCCGCTCCTTGCCCTCCGGCGTGCGCACCACGAGCGCGCGCAGCGGCTGGGTGTTCATCGACGTTGGCGCCCACTTCACCAGGTCGTAGATCGCCTGGAGCTGCTCGTCGCTGACCGGCTCGTCGCTGAAGCTGTTGGCGGTACGGGCGTCACGGAACAGCAGATCCTGCACGTCGGCGGGTACGTGCAGCGCTTCGGCCAGGCTGGCGGTCGAGGTCATGGGCGTTCTCCCTTGTCCTTGGGGTGCTTTCCCTGACTCCAACAACGGTTGAACGCTTGACTATTTCGGTGGCGGCCTGTGGCAGTGATCACCTTCAGCGGTACACGCGCGCCCAGTCCACCTGCGCGGTGGTCTGCTGCGGGAGGCCGGGGTGCTTGCGGATGTAGGTCAGCTGCAGCACCAGGTGCATCGGGGATCGCGGGATGTACTTCGGGTCGTCGTAGACGCCCCACACCTGACCGTCGAGGTACAGGGTGATCTTGTCCGCCTGCCAGTCCACCCCGAAGTTGTGCCACTGGGTCAGGTCGACCGGGTTGCTCTTGAAGTACGGGCCCTTGAGGTTGCCGGGGCCGTGCAGCCAGCTTTCGGTGAACGCGCGGGCCGGGTTCCAGGTCTCGGAGAAGTCGATCTCCCCCGCGTCCGGGAAGTTCGCGTCGTCCGAGCCCCACAACAGGAACGCGGGGGCGTAGCCGGCGTCGGCGGGCAGCGGCATCCTCGCGCGCACCTCCCAGCGGCCGTAGGTCTGGTCGGACTTCCAGGCCAGCCCGCAGGTGGTGCCGGCGTCCAGCGGCAGCCCGGTCATGGTCAGCACGCCGCCGGAGACCGCGCACTGTTTCCTGCTCCAGCTCTCGTTCACCGAGTTGGTGCCGTCGTAGACGTCCCAGTGCCTCGTGTCGATCTTGCTGCCGGTGAACTCGTCGCCGCCGACCTCCTGCCAGCCGTTGAGCACGGCGGCCTCGGTGGAGCGCGGCTGGGCCGGCAGGTCACTGGTGACGCCGGCGCCCCGCGCCGCGGGCTGGCCGGTGTCGCCGAACCGCTGGGAGGTCAGCTTGACCGCCACCACCGCCCCGATGGCCAGCACGGCACAGAGGGCGATCAGAATCACGCGACGCTTCACGGCCGAACAACCTACATCCCTCGTTCGGGTGGTTCCGTTCGCCCAGTGGTTTCTGTTTCCGCCCGGTGTGCCTGGGCCCGCGCGACCAGGAAAAGCGCCTGCCGGCGCAGCCGCGCGCCCGGCGCTTTCGCGGCCCCGACCAGGCGATCCCGCTTGCGCACGTCCCATTCGGGCGCTGTCGCCAGTTCGTCGCTCAAAGTCCGTTGCTCCGTGTAACCCGGACTGGACAGCACGGCCGACAGCGAACCCCGGGTGACGCGGAACGCGGCGAGCGACTCGCGCATCCCGTAGAAGTCGCCGTGTTCGAGCAGCCGGATCCACAGTGCGAGGTCCATCGGGAAGCTCCACCGGCCGTCGAACCCGCCGACCGCGTCGAACTGCTCGCGGCGGAACAGTGCCCCGGCCGGCTCCCCCAGCGGATTGCCGCCGTGCCGCACGATCTTGCGGACCACGTCGCGGCTCGGCTGCCTGCCGAGCAGCCCGCGCAGCCCGCGGTTGCGGCTCATCGGCCGCGATTCCTCGTTGATCATCGTGCGGCGGCTGCACACCAGCGCCAGCCCGGGATCCTTCGACAGCACCGCGTACTGCCGCTCCAGACAGCGCGGGTGCAGCAGATCGTCGGCGCAGACCAGTTTCACCAGTGGCGCCGAGGAAAGCGCTATCGCGCGGTTCCAGTTCTCGGCCACCGGCAGCACCTGGGAGTTGCGCACCACGCGCAGCCGCGGATGCCGGAACTCGCGCAGGATCTCCGGCGTGCGGTCGGTGCAGGCGTTGTCCAGCACCAGCAGCTCGAAGTCACGGAAACTCTGCGTCAGTACGCTGCGCAGCGTCTGCGCCAGGTATCGTTCGGCCTGGTATGCCGGGACACACACCGAGATTTCAGGCCTGCTCACGCCAAACCCCCTCGATCGGCCGGATTCCGCGCAGGCGCCGCGGCGCCGCACCGCGCAGACTCGGATACGTGAAGAGCCTGGCGATGGTAGCGGTCCTGATCACGGCGCTGGGTTCGTGGCTGCCCGCTTTTCCCGCCCGGCCCGTGAGCGAGGACGGTTTGCTGCTCGGCGTCACGCACACTCAGTACAGCCTCGACTCGTGGCTGCCCGCGCCGGACCGGGAGGCAGGCGAACGGATCCTCGGCGCCACGCCGATGATGCAGAACCAGCACCTGATGGGCTTCGGCGTGCTCAACCCCGAACCCTCGCCCGGCGGCTACGACTGGTCCAGTCTGGACGATCGGATGGCGCTGATCTCCCGCACCGGCGGCATTCCCGTGCTCACCCTGTGCTGCGCCCCGGACTGGATGAAAGGCGGCGAAGCGGGCACCACGGACTGGAGCAAGCTCACCGACGCCCCGCTGCCCGGGCATTACGCCGACTTCGCCGAACTCGCCGCGCGCGCCGCCCAACGCTACCCGCAGGTGCGGTATTTCCAGGTGTGGAACGAGCTCAAGGGTTTCTGGGACGAAACCGGCAACAACTGGGACGCGGCCGGTTTCACCGCGTTCTACAACCAGGTCTACGACGCGGTGAAACGCGTCCGCCCCGACGCGCTCATCGGCGGCCCGTACGCGGTGTTCGACATCTATGCGGATGCCCGGCCCTCCGGCCTCGCCGGGCCGTACGGCACGGTGGACCGGCGCGTGCTGGATCTCTACCGCTACTGGAACGAGCACAAGCACGGCGCGGACTTCGTCAGCGTGGACGCCTCGACCCGGACCAAGGACCAGGGGCTGATCACCTCGCCCGCGGCCGCGAGCGCGATCTACGCCGACGTGACCCGCTGGGTGCACACACTGACCGGATTGCCGGTGTGGTGGGCGGAGTTCTACCCCGACGCGGGCGCGGACAGCGATCAGGCACGCGCGGCGGCCACGCTGGACGCCGTCGCCCGAGCCGCCGAAGCGGGCGCGGCGGCGATGCTGTTGTGGGGGCCGCAGGCCGAGGACGATCTGCCTTACGGCGCGCTGTGGACGAATCCGGCCGCGGGTGCCGTCGAGCCGACAAGCCTTACCGCGGCGTGGAACTGGCTGGTGCCGCGGCTGCGGGCGAAGCAGGTGCGGGTGGTGCGCGACGTGCCCGGTTCGCTGCTGAAGTTCACCGACGCCGGGCAGACCCTCACGGTGAACCTGTCCGGTTCGGCCAGGCTGCTGCGCGAGGGCGCGGCCACGGTCGGCCTGGCGCCCTTCGGGATCACCGTGGGCTGACTCCGGCCGGCTTTTCATAAGCGGCGGAGCCGTTTGCGGTGGCGGGCGACGGGACGGGCCGCTACCCGCACCGCCACGCAAGCACTTTTCACCGTGTTCACACCGCCAGCCCCACCACTATTCGCCAGACCGCGCAGATGACCGTGAGCGCCGTCAGCACGACCGCGACGATGTCGAGCCGGCGGATGCGGCTCGTGCGGGCGCTCGCCGTGTCGGTGGAGCGGCGGCCGACGGCCAGCTCCTTGAACACGGTGCGCACGATGACCACCGCCAGCAGTGCCACCCCGAGGACCGCGGTGACGAGGGTGAGCACGTCGGCCGGGCTCATCCGGCTGTTCCTTCCTGGTCCGGCTGCGGGTTCTTCACCGCGGCGCTGGCCCGCGCGAGCACGAGTGAACCGTCCTGGTCGAATACCGTGCGGTAGAGCTGGGTGCCGGCCAGTCCGGCCAGCAGCTGCTGCTGGTAGCCGTCCGGAGCGTTGTTGAGGATCTTCACGTAGGCCCACTGGGGCCCGGTGAGCACAAGATAGTCGGGGCCCTTCTCGCGCAGGCAGGCGACGGTGGCCGCGACGTCGGTCACGTCGGCGCAGTAGATGTCCACTTCGGACTGATCGACCTCGCCGACCCGTTCGAAGTCCAGCGGCACCGCGTTGACCAGCGAGTCCACCCGCTGGCCTGGCCCGGCCTGGCCGACCGCGAACGACACCGCGTCGATGTCGGTGCGACCGGCGGTGGTGTAGGCGTCGTTGCCGCCGCGTGCGAGGACCGTCGAAAAGGCCAGCAGGGACAACACGAGCCACGGGATCGCGGCGACCGCGACGGTGCGGCGCGGCTGGTTGCGCCAGCGCAGCCGCCGGGCGCTGGTGATCGCCCGTTCCAGCGCGATACCGCCCGGCAGCGCCATCAGCGGCAGCGCGTAGAGGAAGCAGCGCATGAACACCTCGCCGCCGTAGGACTGCACCACGGCGATCCCGAACGGCGCGGCGCACAGCACCGGCAGCAGCCACGAGCGCAGGTTGTCGCGGCGCATGAAGATGATCCCGAGCGCGGCCAGCCCGGCGATGAACCCGCTGATCGCGATCCGCACCAGCAGCACGATCAGGTGCCCTGGACTGCCCGAGAGCCGGCTGAACAGGCCCTGGTCGACCGAGGAGCTGACGTCGCCGAGCGGGCTCAGGATCATCTGCACCAGCTGCCCGCTCCAGAAGTCCTCCGCGCCGAGGGAGAACCACACCACGGCCGCGCCGACGACGATGAACGGCAGCCACGCCGGCCACAGCCTGCCGAACAGCAGCAGCAGCAACAGGAACATGCCCAGCACGAACGGGGTCAGCTGATGCGTCGGGGCGAGCCCGAGGCCGATCAGCACCACCGAACCCTGGGCGACCAGCCGCGCCTTCGGGCTCGACCGGGGCGCCAGCCGCACCCGCAGCCGCGCGCGCACCGGCTCGGTCAGCCGGGGCCGCACGAGATGCCGGAACGTCAGCGTGAGCGCCGCCAGCATCAGCACCATCGCGGTGGCCTGCGGGGAGAAGTAGTCCTGTTCGGTCCAGTTCCCGGCAAGGAAGATCCACGGCGCGATCCAGGACGCGCGCCGGTTTCCCAGCGCGGACACCGCCAGCGCCCGGGTGCCGAGCACCATCAGCCCCGCGAACACCACCGGCGCCCAGTTCAGCAACGACAGCGCGTTCGGGATGCCGGCGGCCTTGGTGATCATGGCGATCAGCGAGAAGAACCCGGCCCAGGAGAACCGCGCGTCGTAGCCGTCCAGCACTTCGCCGTGGCCGGCGATGTACTCGGCGAACCCGGAATGCAGCCACGCCGTCGGCAGCCGCGCGACCTCCTCGACCGCGGGCTGCAGGCCGTACACGAAGATCACGCCGACGAGCGTGTACGCGCTGAGGAACCACGTGCGGGGTGTGTAGCGCAGCAGTTCCAGTACCACCGCGGAAACCAGGATCGGGTACGCCAGCAGCGTCGGCACCGACAGCTCGCCGATCAGCCCGATGCCGCCGATCGCCGAAGGCGGTACCGGACGCAGGCCGACCACCCACAGGATGACGCCGACCGCGGCCAGCCCCGGCCCGAAGAACGGGTCCGCGAGGAACGCCGGCCGCCCGGGGCCACGGGGCATCCGCGGCCGGGACTCGACCGCGCGCCGCCGTTCCGTCGCCTCCTGCTGTGGCGTGAGCAGGCCCGCTGTCGGGATATAACGCGTGGGGCCGCTCGGCGTGGGGTAACGCATCGGCCGGTTCGGCCCGGGATAACGCCGGACCGGCCGGTTCGGGCGGAACGGGCCGAGGAACCTCGTCGGCGCACTCACGGCCGCGCTCCCGGTAGCCGCCCGCGCAGGTCCACCAGCACGACCGCGGCCAGAACGCAGTGCGCCACAAGCAAACCCGCGCCGAAGGAGAACTCACCCGGCATCACCATGGCGAGCACGACCGCGCACGCGGCCGTGGCGGCGTGCAGCCCGGCCACCCCGACGCCCCGGCCCTGGCCGAGGTGCACCGCGATGCCGACGAGGACCACCAGCCGCGGCAGCTGGGCCACCAGCAGGACGCGCAGCAGGCCGGTGCCCGCGGTGTACTCGTGCCCGAAGATCATCAGCAGTACCCCGGCGAGCAGCCCGCCGACGATCAGCAGTGGCACGAACACCATGGCGAGCCTGCCGCCGGCGCGCAGGGTCAGCGAGCGGGCGTGCCCGGGCTCGGCGGACAGCCGCACCACGAGCGGGTTGACGAACATCGTGGCCGCGAGGTCCAGCGCGTTGATCGCGGTCCACACCACGAAGAACACCGCATTGGCGTCCGCGCCGAAGCGGTGCAGCATGATCAGCGGCACGAGGTTGTACAGCACGACGATGCACACCGTGCCGGGGTAGGCCGGTGCGAGCAGCCGCACGATCTCACGGCGGTCCGGCAGCTCCCCCGGCTGCGGTTCCGCCCGCACCCGCCGGAACACCAGCGCCGTCACCACGAGCACCACCAGCACTGTCGGCAGCACCCACGAAACGATCAGCCCGAGCGCGCCCACCAGCGGCGCCAGCACCACCAGCACGATCAGCCGCGCCAGCCCGAACAGCCCGTTCTCCACCGGCACCCAGCGCGCCCGGCCCACGCCGGTCAGCACCGAATCCTGGAACTGGAACACCGTCCACGCCACGGCGGCGAGCAGGAACAGCCACGCCCCGCCCGGCACCTTCGACACCACGTCGGCGCCGGCGGGCACCAGCACGAACACCGTGGCGCCGGCCAGCGCGCCCAGCAGCACCGCGAGGTAGGTGCGGTTCAGCAACGCCGGCAGGCGCTGCCCGGCGCGGGGCAGCCAGCGCAGCACCGCGGGCCCGAGGCCGAGTTCGGCGACCCCCGCGATCAGCAGCATGCCCGAGACGAACGCCGAAGTGTGCCCGACGTCGGCGGCCGGCAGCAGCCGCGCCGCCAGGATCCAGCCGACCATCCCCGCGATCGCACTGATCGCCGCGCTCGCCGACAACGCCAGCCCGTCGGCGAACATGCCACGGCCCGGGCCCGCCGTGTCCAAGGGAGCCTGCGGCCGGTTCCGCGACCGGGGCCATCTGGTCACCGGGCACCGGCTTGGCGCGGGGGTTTGCTGCGCAGCACGTGGTGCACCAGCAGCGCCGCGGTCGCGAACGCCATCCCGACCACCGCGGCCTCCGGATGCCAGGCATGCGTGAGCACCAGCATCTGCGCCAGCACCAGGCTGATCGACACCGACAGCCCGACCGCGCTGATCCAGGTGACCGACACGTGCCGCACGTTGACGTACGAGATCAGCGCCCAGCCCGGCGCGGTGCACACGAACACCAGCACCAGGAGGGTGCGCAGCGGGGTGGTGAGGTTCGTCAGGATCAGCACGACGGTGAGGAAGCACACGGCGAGCAGGCAATAGGCGGTGATCCGCCGGTTCCTCAGTTGCTCGAGCACCCGCCGCCCCTTCTCTCCCGCGCCTGCCTATGGTTACCGATGCCCGGACCGGGCATCGAACCGGTACCGCTTCCACGCGCGCACCAGCGCCACCGGGCCGCCCAGCATCCCGTACCGCTCGTCCCGGCGGAGCTGGCGCAGGCGGGACCGCGCCGCACGGTCGGACAACGGCAGTTCCGGGGTGCGCGACGCGAGCCGGGCCATGCCGCGCGGCAGCCGGCGGAGGATCGAGAACACGCCGGAAGGCCGCCGCAGCACCGAAAGCAGCAGCATCGACGCGAGCCCGACGCCGTAGCCGCGCATCTGCTCGCGCAGCTCCAGCCAGTCCGCGCGGTGCGTGTGCCGGGCCACCGCGTGCGGCGTGTAGACCACGGTGCCGTTCTGCCGCGCCAGCCGGACGAACAGGTCGAGGTCCTCCCCTGAGGCCGCCGGGGTGCCCGCGCCGAGCAGTGGGTCGAACCCGCCGAGCTCGTCGAAGGTGGTGCGGCGCCAGGTGGTGCAGCTGCCCGGCCCGTAGCGCGCCATCGACAACGGGTAGAGCGGATCTTCGCGCACCGTTTCGCGATCCAGCCGCTGGCGGCGCACCGTGTGGCTGTAACCCTTGAGCCGTTCGAACAGCACCTCGGCGTCGGTCTCCAGGCTGGCAGGCAAGACCATCGCGGTCACGCAGCCGACGCCGGGCCCGGTCGCGAACTCCTCGGCCACCGCGTCGAACCAGCCCGGTTCCACGCTGATGTTCTCGTCGATGAAGGCGATCAGCTCGCCGGTGGCTTCCCGTGCCCCGGTGTTGCGGGCGATGCTCACGCCCTTGCGCGGTTCGACGAGATAACGGGCGCCGAGTTTCTCCGTTTCCTCGCGCAGCCAGTCGTCGCCGTGCGCCCCCGTCGGGAAGTTGTCCACGACCAGGATCTCGAGCCGGTCATACCCGGCGGCCAGCGCGGCGCGCACGCTCGCGAGCGCCTGCGGCTTGCGCCGCGCGGTCGGGATCACCACGCTGATCAGCGGCCGGTCGAACACCGCTTTCGGTTGCGCCGCAACGGTTCCGGCGCCGATCAGGTCGAGCCGGACGGACCCGTGGCGCACCGGCAGCAGCACCACGTCCAGGGTGCGCTCGCCGTCGCGGACCAGCACCTGGGCCGCGCGGTAGTGCCCCACCGCGCGCGCCGGGACGGGCAGCCGGGCGGGCAGGTCGCGCACGTCGACGGTGGCGACGTGGATCGGGCCGTGCACGAGTTTCGGTGTGCTGGAACGGATCCGCAGCTTGTCCCCGGCGAGCTTGCCGCGCACGTACCCGGCGGCGGTGCTGAACACGACGAGGAACAGCGCGCACAGCCCGGCCGGGCGGCCGCGCAGCAGGTTGCCGAGCTCCCGGAATCCCGCCGCCACCATGGTTTTGCGCAGATAGTCCCGTTCGGTGGACAGCGCCGCGTCCGCGCCGACCGACCGTGACACCAGCGCCTTCGACAGTCCCTCGCCCCAGCCGCGGCGGCGCAGGTAACCCCACGTCAGCCTGTCCGGCGTGACCCGGTGGCGCACCGCGGCCGAAGGCCGGAACAGCACCAGCGCGCCCGGTGACGCCTGGTGCAGCCGGATGCACAGCTCGGTCTCTTCGCAGCCCAGCGGGGTGCGCCCGACCCGGCCGAGGTCCTCGGTGAACAGCCCGGCGAGCCGGAACGCCTCGCGGCGGAAGGACATGTTGCAGCCCATGAGGTTCCGCACCGGGGTCTCGGTGACCGGCTGCCCGGTGTAGGTGCAGCCGACGACCCAGTCCAGTTCACCGGTGCCTTCGCCGCCCGCGGGCAGCAGCGGCGGCCGGGCACCGTCCGGCCAGCGCGGGCTCGCGGACCCGCCGACGGCGAGCACCCGGGGGTCGCGGTACCCGGCCAGCAGCTGCGCAAGCCAGTCCGGCCCGGCCACCGCGTCGTCGTCGAGGAACGCCAGCACGTCGCCCTTGGCCAGGTCGATGGCGGTGTTGCGGGCGCCGGAAAGCCCGCGCCTGCCGGAGTTCCGGACCACGGTCACGCCGGCGAACTCCGCCGCGGCGCGTTCGGCCAGCGCGTCATCGTGGTCGATCACGACGATGATCTCGCCCGGCGGCACTGTCTGCTCCCGCACCGAGGCGACCGCGGCGACCAGATCGTCCCAGCGCCGGTCGGTGTAGGCACAGATCACCACCGAGGTGGTGAGTTCGGTACTGCTCACGGGGCCTCCTCGTCGGACACGGCGAGCCGCGGCTGTGTCATGACGTCGGCCGGCGTGGCGTCGAATGATTCGCTCGCAAGCTCGCTCATACGGGCTCGCTCACACCCTCGGCGGCCGCGGCCATCCCGGCCGGGGTGAAGCGGCCGAACCGGCGCGTGCGGCGCTGCTTGCCGACCCGCTGCCATTCCGCGACCAGGGTGCGCAGCACGCGGCCGCCGTCGGAGAAGGTGCGCAGGTTCGTCTCGCCGTGGATCCGCGCCCGTTCGACACTGGGCACCTCGGTGATCCACAGGCCCAGGGCGGCGACCCGGCAGTTGATCACGGTCTCGATCTCGAACCCGTCGCCCCACAGCATCTGCGCGCCGGGCGCGGTGAACACCGGGGGCAGCGCCAGCTGCGGCACCAGGTCACGCCAGAACGCGTTGTAGCCGTAGCAAAGATCGGTGAACCCGCCGCTGAACAAGGTGTTGCTGATCTTGTTGAGCCCCGAGTTGCCCGCCGCGCGCAGCGCGGTGATGTCGTGGCTGCCGCCGCCGGGGGCGAACCGGCTGCCCTTGGCGAAGTCCGCCCCGCCGACGAGCGCGTCGACGAACCGCGGGATCTCGGCGGGATCGGCGGAGCCGTCCGCGTCGAACATGACGATCACGTCCCCGGAGGCGGCCAGGAACCCGCAGGCGAGCGCGTTCCCCTTGCCGCGCCTGGTCTGCTGGATCACCCGGACCCCGGGCCGCGCCGCGTGTGCGACGGCCGCGGTGTCGTCGTCGGAATGCCCGTCCACCACCAGCACCTCGTGCACCGGGGGCAGCTCGGGCAGGATCTCACGCAGGTTGGCGGCCTCGTTCTTGGCGGGCACCACGACGGTGACCGCCGGTTCGAGGCGGCGCCGGGGGACGCGCCTGCCTGCGAACGCGATGGCGTCGCCGAGATTTTCGAAGCCGGGGACGGAACGCGGGGAATCGGTGATCGTCACGCGCGGGGTTCCTCACGAGGGCGGGGGGGTTCGGGGAGGGGATAAAAACTGTGACGCCTGACAGCGCCTCAGGTTCACCTGAGGCGGAGATCTTCTCCGAGCCGGTCCCGGCCGCGCTGCTGCTTGAGCCACGCGAGCCGGGTGAACCGTTCGGTGAACTCCGGCATCGTCAGGCCGAAGCGGGTGTAGGCGCCGGCGAGCTCGGCCGCGCCGGCGGGCACGGTCCATTTCGCCTCGAACCCGGGCAGCGCGGCCCGGATCCGGGAGAAGTCGACGCGGTAGGAGCGCGGGTCGGCCCCGGCCTCGCCGGTGATCACCAGCTCGGAACCGGGCACCTCGGCGACGACGGCTTCGGCGATCTGCCGCACGGTGAGGTTGTTGACCTCGGTGCCGACGTTGAAAGCCTTGTCGTGCACGGCTTCCACCGGTGCGGCCAGCGACTCGGCGAACGCCGCGGCGATGTCGGCCGCGTGCACCAGCGGCCGCCACGGCGTGCCGTCGGAGAGCACCAGCACCTTGCCCGAGAGCACCGCGTGGCCGACGAGGTTGTTGAGCACGATGTCGGCCCGCAGCCGCGGCGAGAACCCGAACGCGGTCGCGTTGCGCAGGTACACCGGGCTGAACCCGGAATCCGCCAGCGCGTGCAGATCGTCCTCGACGCGCACCTTCGACTCGGCGTACGGGGTAACCGGGCGCAGCGGCGCGTCCTCGGTGACCAGTTCCTCGCCCGCGGCGCCGTACACCGAGCACGTCGAGGCGTAGAGGAAGCGGCTCACCCCGGCGTCCTTGGCGAGCTTGGCCAGCTGTACCGACGCGGTGTGGTTGATGTCGTAGGTCAGCTCCGGCGCGAGCGAGCCCAGCGGGTCGTTGGACAGCGCGGCCAGGTGCACCACGGCGTCGAAGCCCGCGAGCCGGTCGGCGGTCACGTCGCGCAGGTCCACCGGCGCGCCGGACGGGTCGTCGGGACGGGGCCCGAGCACGCAGCCGGCGAACAGGCCCGAGTCCAGCCCGGACACCTCGTGCCCGGCTTCGCGCAGCACCGGGGCCATCACCGAGCCGAGGTAGCCCTGGTGCCCGGTCAGCAGTACCTTCATGCGCCCGCTCCCACCGCCGCGGGCTTCTCCCACAGCATCCACGGCCGTGCGCCGCTCTCGTAGGCCGCGTCGAGCGCGGCCCGTTCCTTGAAGGTGTCCGCCGGCTGCCAGAACCCGCGGTAGGGATAGGCGATCAGCCTGCCCTTCTCGGCGAGCGTGCCGCAGGCGTCCTCGACGAGGTCTCCGTTCTCCGGGATGTGGTCGAAAACCTCTTGGCGCAGCACGAAAAAGCCCGCGTTCTCCCAGACCGGCAGCTGGTTCGCCGAGCTGATCGAGCGCACGGTGCGGCCGTCGAGCTCCACACAGTGGAAAGTGGACTGTGGCGGCACGACCATCATCGAGGCGCCCGCGTCGCTTCCGGCGAACGCCGTGATCATGTCGTCGAGCGGGGCGTCGGAGAGCACGTCGGCGTAGTTGGCGAGGAACATCTCCTCCCCCGCCACGTGCTCGCGCACCCGGCGCAGCCGCTCGCCGATGCTCGACTCGAGCCCGGTGTGCACGAAGGTGATCGACCAGTCGCTGATGTCGGTGGACAGCAGCCGGACCTCACCGTCGCGCAGCACGAAGTCGTTCGACGCGGTTTCGGTGTAGGTCAGGAAGAAGTCCTTGATGTGCCGGGCCCCGTAACCGAGGCACAGCACGAACTCCGTGTGCCCGAAATGGGCGTAGTACCGCATCACGTGCCACAGCAGCGGCCGTGGCCCGACCATCTGCATCGGCTTGGGCACGTCGTCGGCGGGACCGTTGCGCATCCGCATCCCGTACCCGCCGCAGAACAGCACCACCTTCATGCGCCGATCACCTCTCGCTCGGGGGTCACGATCTCCAGCCGGGGAATGGGGAACACCAGCCGCCCACCCCATCCGGCGATGAACCCGAGCTGTCCCGCCAACTCGGCACGCAGGTTCCAGGGCAGTACGAGCACGTAGTCCGGCCGGTCCGCTTCGATCCGCTCCGGCGCCAGGATGGGGATCCGGGTCCCGGGCGTGTACCGGCCGTGCTTGTACGGGTTTCTGTCCACTGTGTACGGCAGCAGGTCGGGCCGGATGCCGCAGTGGTTGAGCAGGGTGTTGCCCTTGCCGGGCGCGCCGTAGGCCACGACCCGCTCGCCGCGGCGGCGGGCCTGGATCAGGAAGTCCAGCAGCTCCAGCCGGACCTGCTCGACGCGCTGGGCGAACCCGGCGTAGCCGGACATCTCGTGCAGCCCGGCGGCCTTCTCCGCGGAAAGCGTTTCCAGCATCCGCACGCTCGGCTCTCCGGCGACCGCCTCCGGCCGGGCCCACAGCCGGATCGAGCCACCGTGGGTGGGCAGCCGCTCGACGTCGACCACGGTCAGCCCGCTCGTCGCCAGCGCCCGCTGCGCGGTGGCGACCGTGTAGTACTGGAAGTGCTCGTGGTAGATCGTGTCGTACTGGGTCAGCTCGATCAGGCTCAGCAGGTGCTGCACCTCGATGGACACCCAGCCGTCGTCGGCCACCAGCGCGCGCAGGCCCGCGGTGAAACCCAGTACGTCGGGGATGTGCGCGTAGACGTTGTTCGCGACAACCAGGTTCGCGGCCCCGTGTTCCTTCCGCACCGCGGCGCCGGTCTCGGCGTCGAGGAAGGCCGTCAACGTCGGCACTCCCGCCTCACGCGCGGCCTCGCCGACGTTGACCGAGGGCTCGATGCCAAGGCAGCGCAGGCCACGGGCGACGACGTTGCGCAACAGGTAGCCGTCGTTGCTGGCGACCTCCACGACGAAGGAATCCGCGCCGAGCCCGAGCCGTTCCACGGCGGCACCGACAAATGTTTCGGCGTGTTCCAGCCAGGAGTGTGAAAATGACGAGAAATACGCGTATTCGGTGAATGTCTCGACCGGGTCGATGAGCGGCGGGAGTTGCACGAGAAAACATTGTGGACAGACGCGCAGGTGGAGCGGAAAGGTCATTTCCGGCGAGTCCAATTCGGACTCCGCCAGAAACGACTCGCAGGGCGGGCTCGCGCCGAGGTCGACCACGCTCGCCAGGTCTTCGGATCCGCACAGGCGGCAGCTCACCTGGTGTCCGGTCGGCATGGTCTCGGCCACTCCCCAGTCAGGTCGGTCAGGGCGTCCCGACGCCCAGTGTCACCGTGACTATAGGAGGACCCCCCATGCGCGTTACGCGCAACTGGGTGAGTGAGTCACAACTATCGGGTGAGTATCACAGCTGTCCGTGACGGATCCTCCACGTTAGGTGACCTGACCTGGGAAGTTGCTCAGACCGTGATCCACTCGCAGCCCCGGCGATCGAGGGCGGGATGGGCGGCGCGGACCTCGGGCAGCAGATCGGGCACGAACAAGATCAGCACATCCGGCGGGGATTCGGCGAGCAGCCCCGGGCCGGCGACCGGAATTCGGCTCGCGGGCATCCGGCGGCCCTGTTTCGCGGGAGAGGCGTCGACAATCACGGGCAACAGATCGATATCGATTCCCGAACTCCGCAGTAACACCACCGCGCGGGACGCCGCTCCGTACCCGGACACCCGTTTTCCGGCTTTCGCTCGGTCCGCCAGCAATTCACGCAACCGGGCACCGCCCTCGGCCGCGGCCCGGCCCAGCGCGCTCACCTGGGGCACCTCGGTGACCCCGGCCGCCAGCTCCGCGCGCACCCGCTCCCCTGTCTCCGGCGCCTGCGTGACGTCGCGGCCGAGTTCGAGCAGCACCGTGCCTCCGTAGAGCGGGAATGTCCAGCTCCGGCCCGGCCGCAGCCCGGCCGAGGCGGCGAGCGTGATCGCGGCCGGGGTCGAGTAGTACGCGAAATGCCCGTGCCGCAAGGCGTTCCACTGCCCGCCGGCGAGGATCGACGCCAGCGAGTGGTACTGCATCAGGAGCACGCCGCCGGGCGCGAGCAGCTCGGCGCGGGTGGCCATCGCGCCCCGCTGACCGGCCTCGTGCATCAGGCCGAAGCAGTCCAACACCACGTCCGCGGGCTCGCCCGGCGGGGCTTCGCGCATCCCCTCCGCGCGCAGCAGCGGCAGCCACGAGCCGCCGTGCGGGCTGCCGAACTCGGTGACCGTCGCGCCGTGCCGGACGATCCCGGCCGCCCGCAGCACCCGCACCGCGTCCGCCGCCTGCTCGGTCAGCGCGCGCGGCTCGACGCCCGCGGGCTCCTCGCGGGTGCCGGGGTCCTCGATCAGCTGCGCCAGCGAACACTGCTCGCACAACCACATCCGCAGCGGGAACACCGGCTCGGCCGCGGTGTCGCCGGCCGCCGGGAAAAGATCGCAGGGCGGCTGGTCACCGAGGTCGAGGACGAGGTCTCCGGCGGTGGATCCGCAGGCACGGCAGGATGGCACGGGTTCCCCCAAGACGACGATCGACCGGACAGGAGCAACCTAGTAGTGCGCGTAACCGAGACCGAGATCGCGGGCGTCCTCGTGTTCACCCCGCGGCCGCACCATGACGACCGGGGCCTGTTCACCCGGACCTTCGACGCCGCGATCGCCGCCCGGCACGGCGTCGAACCCGGCGCGCTGGCACAGGATTCGCAGTCCCGCTCGCACCGCGGCGTGGTGCGCGGGATGCACGGCCGCTCCGGGCGTGGCGAAGCGAAGCTGGTGCGCTGCGCGCACGGGGCGGTGCTCGACACGATCGTCGACATCCGCGCGGACTCGCCGACGTTCGGCCGCCGCCTGGAATTCCGGCTCGACGACACCGAATTCGCGCACCTGTACATCCCGCCGGGAATGCTGCACGGGTTCCAGGCGCTGACCGAAACCGCCGACGTGTGCTACCGCATCGACCGCCCGCACGACCCGGCCGAGGACATCGCCGTGCACCACGCCGACCCGGAGCTGGCGATCGGGTGGCCGCTGCCGGTGAGCGTGGTCAGCGCCCGCGACGCCGCCGCGCCTTCGTGGCGGGAACTGCTGGTCAGCCTCGGCCGAGCGTGAGCGCCAGCTTCTCGACGTGGAACGCCTCGGCGTAGCGGGTGTGCTGCTGCACCCCGCGCAGCCGGGCCAGCGCCAGGAACGCTTCCTCGGTGTACCAGTCCTTTCCGTGCTGCGACGGGTAGTGCTTGCCGAGCAGTTCCGCCTTGCGCAGCGCGGTTTTTTCGCTCAGCGGCTGATAGACCGCGGGCTGGGCGAGGTCGCCGTCCCATTTGAGGATCTCGTAGCCGAGCACCAGCTGGTCGCGGAACACGGTGGGCGCGATCTCGGCCAGCAGGCGGTGGTCCTGGTGCCGGTCCTCGCGATGCGGCGCCAGCACGAGATCGGCGTCGAGCCTGCCGCGCAGCTGCGTGACGGCGTCCTTCGCGTCGGCCCAGTGCGCCGGCATCCGCCCGTCCGGCAGGCCGAGCACCGTGACCTCGACCTGGGCGGGCGCGCAGAACTCGGCGAGCGCGGCGCGCTCTTCGTCCTCACGGACGGTGCCGCCACCGGAGAGCACGAGGGCGTGCACCCGCAGTCCGGGGCGCTGGGCGCAGAGGGTCAGCAGGCTGCCGCCCGCGCCGATGGCCAGGTCGTCGCAGTGCGCGCCGAGCAGCGCGACGGCACGGATTCCGGGTAGTTCAAGGGAAAGCACCCCGGGAGGTTATCCCGGGGGTTCAGTACGCCCCGCGCCCGCCGACGACCGCCCGCGCGGTCTTCCACAGGATCGCCATGTCCAGCGCCAGCGACCAGTCCTCCACATACCGCAGGTCCAGCCGCACGCTTTCCTCCCAGCTCAGGTCGCTGCGCCCGCTGACCTGCCAGAGCCCGGTGATCCCCGGCTTCACCAGCAGCCGCCGCTGGGTGGTGCCGTCGTAGCCCTCGGTCTCCTCCGGCAGCGGTGGCCGCGGGCCGACGAGCGACATCGTGCCGGTGAGCACGTTGAACAGCTGCGGCAGCTCGTCGAGGGAATACCGGCGCAGCACCATGCCCACCCGCGTGACACGCGGGTCGCGGCGCAGTTTGAACAGCGGCCCCGAGCCCTCGTTCGCGGCCAGCAGCTCGCCGCGGATCTTGTCGGCGTCCACGACCATGGTGCGGAACTTGATCATCATGAACGACCGCCCGTCCCGGCCGATCCGGCGCTGCCGGTAGAACACCGGGCCCCGGTCGCCGAGCTTGATCAGCAGCGCGATCGTCAGCAGCACCGGGGAGATCAACGCTATCCCCGCCGCCGCGACCGTCCGGTCGAAGGCCTCCTTGACCATCCGCCGGCCGCCGGTGAACGCCGGCGCGCTGACGCGCAGCAGCGGCATGCCGAGCACCCCGGAGACGTTCAGCCGCGGGCCCGCGACCTCCATCAGCACCGGCGCCACCACGAGATCCGCGCCGGTGCCCTCCAGATCCCACGCCAATTGCTGCAGCCGCCGGGGCGACCAGTACGGATCCGCTGTCACCGCGACCACGCGGTAACCGCCGCGGTGCACCTGATCCGCGACCTCGTGCAGCCGCCCGGCGACGGGAATCCCGCCGACCTCACCGGCGCCGCTCGCCGTGCACACCGCCTCGACCCGCCAGCCGACGTGCGCGTCCGCGCGGGTGCGGTCGATCAGGTCCCGCACCGTGTCCGGGTCACCGGCCGCCATCACCGGCAGCATGCAGGTGCCGTTGTTGTTGCGGGCGTGATGCAGGATCCGGCGCAGCGCGTACCGCTGCGGCACCGCGATGATCCCGACCAGTGGCACGGCCACGAACACCCACGGCTGCACGTCCAGCGCGTCGAACACCAGCCCGGCCATCGCCACCATCACGGCGGCGACGATCAGCCCGCGGCCCAGCCGCCGGAACTCCTCCGCGCCCTCGCCGAGCACGTGCCTGTTCCACGCGCGGTTCAGCGGGAGCGTCACCAGGATCGCGGCGGCGGTGCCCGAGGCGTGCAGGAAGTACGGCCGCCCGGTGATTTCCAGGATGATCAGCGCTGCGGCGCAGATGACCAGAAGCGTGGCGAAAACGTCACATCCGATCACCCACGCGCGGTACTTGTGCTCCCACGCCGTGGACGACGCGCGTGGTGGCGCCTTGCCGTCCGGGCCGATCGCGTGCAGGGCCCGCCTCGGCCTGCCCGGCATCCGGCGCAGGTCGATCCCCAGTACCGAGTCTCCGCCCGGAAACGGCTTGCGCACCGGCTCTTCCATCCGACCTCCACCCGTCCGGTTGTGCGAACCAGCGCGTCCCAACATGCCGCACTGCTACCCTGAGTGATTATCAGGGCTGTGCGCTCCCGTCCCCGTCCGAGACCGCACCTGCCGTGGAATCGGTCCTTTTTGCGGTGGCGTTACAGCGGGTTCCCCTGGCAAGGCGGCAATAACGCGCTACGAAACGGCAACGGGCCGATCACGGGAGGCGTACTGGACCCCTCGTTACCGAACTCCAAACAACTACGGAATGTAGCCGGTAAATCTATCACCGATCTCCAGCGGTGCCGACAGGTGGAATACGCGTTTCGTTCTCACCTGAATGGAGCATTGTGTGCGGGCCCGGCAGCCGTGACGATAAGGATGTCGGCGCCACGATGCGCCGTCAGGACCGCCGGATGTGTGTGCCTCTTTAGCCATTGACTCCCGCAGCCGGCCGTCGGGAACCCCGGCGCGGATCCGCCCTCCCTGAGCGCCGGGGTTCCATTCCACTCTTTCCGCACCGCGAAACCGCCACCGGGCGACCCGACCCGGGCCACCCCCACCCTCGGGTGCGGTGGCGCGGCCACGCGTCCGCTCCTGTCGCTACGCAACCCCTTGCAGCGCAAGGAAAAACGAGCCCTCGCCGGGCAGGCAGGCTCCAGGACGAGACCCGACTCCCGGGGCAGCCCGCGCCCCACCCTCAAGCCGCGTCGTCGTCGTTCCGGGCACGGGGGCGCGACACGATCTGCGTGGCCACATCCAGCAGCGCCTTCGCCGCCTTGCCGACGTCCTTGGCCGGGAACCGCGCGGCCGGGGCGCTCAGGCTGATCGCCGCCGGGACGCTGGTGCCCAGCAGTGGCACGGCGACGCAACGGCCATCGGCCTCGTTCTCCAGGTTGTCGACCGCATAACCGAGGCTGCGCACGTTGTCCAGCTCGGCGAGGTACTCCTCGATCGAGGTGATGGTGTTCGCGCTGCGGCGCGGCATCCCGGAGCGGTCGAGCACGTCGCGCACCCTGTCCTCGGCGAGATGCGCGGCGATCGCCTTGCCGATCGCGGTGGAGTGCAACGGGTCCCGGTCTCCGCGCGAGGCCGCGAGGCGCACCCCGCGGCGGCTCTCGATGATGTCCACGTAGATGATCCGGTCGCTGTCGAGCACTCCGAGGTTCGCCGTCTCGCCGAACTCGTCGCGCAGTTTCTCCAGCCACGGCCGGGCGCATTCGCGCAGCAGCTCCAGGTGCCGCGACTGCATACCGAGAAAACCCAGCCCCAGCCGGAAGAGCCCGCTCTCGTCGTCACGCTCGACGTAGCGGTGCTGTTCGAGCGTCCACAGGTACCGGTAGGCCGAGGACTTCGGCATCCCGGTGGCGTCGACCACGGTGTTGAGACTGATACCGTCCACCGACTGCTGCAGCAGATCGAGGATGGCGCAGACTCTGTCGACCGCACGCAGTGAGTAGTCGCGATCTTCGGCGAAGCCTCCGGCGTCCTCGGGGTCCTGGCTGCGGTCCGCGGGCACGACTCACCTCGTTTCAGTAGACAGAGTGAGCGTTTCGGATATTACCGCTTCGCGCCGTCGCGCGGCAGGGGAAACCCGTTGCCGCCGGGGAGGAAGACCTGATGGACTGGAAACTCGAGGTCATCGTGCTACCAGTGGCCGACGTGGACCGGGCGAAGGCGTTCTACGTCGAGCGCGCCGGGTTCGGGCTCGACGTGGACTTCAGCGCGGGCGAGTCGTTCCGCGTGGTGCAGCTGACGCCGCCGGGATCGGCCTGCTCGGTCACGTTGATGCGCAACGACGAAGCCGCGGGTTCGGTGCAGGGCCTGCACCTGGTGGTGCCGGACATCGACGCCGCGCGCGCCGAGCTGACCGGCCGGGGCGTGGACGCCGCGGAGATCTTCCACTTCACCGAAGCCGGCCAGCAGCCGGGGTACGACCCACAGCGGCGGGACTACGGCACCTACTTCTCCTTCAGCGATCCCGACGGCAACGGCTGGCTGGTCCAGGAAGTCCTGAGCCGCGGCTGAGCACGAAAGACAGCGGCGGCGACCGGTCCGGTCGCCACCGCTCCTTCCCGCTGTGTCAGGCCTTCGCGCGCAACGGCGTGCGGGCGCGCAAGTCCAGCTCGATCTCTTCCAGGCTGCGGCCCTTGGTCTCGGGCACCAGCCACCTGGTCAGCGCGAACAGCACCACGTTGACCCCGGCGAACACGAGCATCGAACCGCCCAGCCCCAGTGCCTTCGGGTCGGACATGAGCGGGAACACCGCGGTGATGATGCCGGTCGACGCCCACAGCACGACGCTGGCGACGCCCATCCCGGCGGCGCGTTCCCGCAGCGGGAACACCTCGGACATCATCACCCACACCACGGCGCCCCAGCCCAGCTCGTAGCCGACCAGGTACAGCACCATCATCACGAGCATGAGCACGCCGAGGGTGGCGGTGTCGTGCACGTTGTACACCGAGAGCGCGGCGCCGATCAGGGTGAGCACCATGATCGCGTTGCCGATCAGCAGCAGCGGTTTGCGGCCCCAGCGGTCGACGACGAACACCACCCACGCGGTGAACAGGAACTTCGTCACGCCCAGCAGCACGCCGGACAGCAGCGCGGCCTGGGTGGCGAAGCCCAGTCCGATCAGCATCGTCGGGAAGTAGGCGTTGACCGCGTTGACCCCGCTGAACTGCTGACCGGCGGCGAGCAGCACGGCGACGAACAGCATCGGGCGCACCCACGGCGCCCACAGGTCACGGATGCGGCCCTTCTTCTCGGTGTCCAGCCGGATCACCTCACGGATGCTGTTCAGTTCGCCGTCCACATCGGTGCTGCCGTGCGAGCTGACCAGGACCGCGCGGGCCTCTTCCTCGCGGCCGCGGCTGAGCAGCCAGCGCGGGGTCTCCGGCAGCGCGATCAGGCCGAAGAACAGGATCACCGCGGGCACGATCGCGCAGGCGAACATGAGCCGCCAGTTCGACGACGAGCCGAGCCCGTAGCTCACCAGGAACGCGATCAGGATGCCGAGCACGATGAAGATCTGGTTGAGCGCGCCCATCGCGCCGCGCAGTCTCGCCGGAGCCAGCTCGGAGAGGTACGTCGGCACGGTCGACGAGGAGAACCCGATGCCGACCCCGATGACCAGCCGGGAGATCACCAGCATCGTGAACGTGGGCGAGAACGTGGCGGCGAGTGTGCCGAGCACGACGATGACCGCCGCCGACATGATGGTGCGCCGCCTGCCGAGTGCTTCGTTGCCCCGCGGCGAGAAGATCGCGCCGATCACCGCGCCGACCGAGATGCTGGCGGTGATCACGCCCTTGTCCCAGCTGGACAGTGACCAGAGTTTGGTGATGAAGGGCAGCGCGCCGGAGATGACCCCGAGGTCGTAGCCGAACAGGATGCCGCCGAGTGCCCCGAAGAAGTACAACGTGGTCCTGCTGATATTCCGCCGCGAAGGCGCTGTCCGCGTCATTGCCGAGCCGCCTCTCTACTTTCTGCCGTTGGGGACGGGAGTTCCGGTTTCCTTGAGCACGGCGAATCCGTGGTCGACGATCTGTTCCAGCCGGCCGAGCTGCCCGGCCGTCGGCTCCCCCAGCGGTGGCCGCACCGGGCCCACCTTGTCGCCGCGCAGGCGGGCCGCGGCCTTGACGAGCGAGACGGCGAACCCCGGCGTTTCGTCGCGCAGGGCAACGAAAGGGAGGTAGAAACCTTCGAGTAGCGCGGCCATCACGGCCTGGTCGCCGTCGGCCAGCGCGCGATGGAACCGGTGCGCGATCTCCGGCGCGAAACAGTGCACGGCCGAGGAATAACGTGCGACACCGATCGCGGAGTACGCCTGCGCCGAGACCTCCGCGGTCGGCAATCCGTTGAAGAACATGAAATCCCGCGCCCGCTCGCTGTCCGCCGAGCGGATTCCGGTGACGATGCGGGTCATCAGGTCCACGTCGCCGTAGCCGTCCTTGATGCCCGCGACGGACGGAATCTCCAGCAGCGCCCGCGCGGACACGGCGGTGAGCACACCGGGCGTGCGGTGGTAGACGATCACCGGGATCGACGTGTCGCCGATCGCGAACCGCACGTGGTCGACAAGTCCTTGCTGCGGACCGGAAACGAGGTACGGCGGCAGGAGCAGCACGCCGTCCGCGCCGCCGGCCTCGGCCGCGGCGATCCCGGCCCTCGCCGTCGCGGCGCCGCCGCCCGCACCGGCCCAGACCGGCACCCGGCCGGCCACCGTTTCCCGCGCCGTGCGCAGCAGCGCCGCCAGCTCGTCCGGCGCGAGCGAGCTGAACTCGCCGGTGCCGCAGGCGACGAACAGCGCCGCGGCACCGGCGTCGACGTGGCTGTCCACGTGTTCGGCGAAGGCGTCGAGGTTGACCGCCAGGTCGTCGGCGAACGGGGTCAGGGGGAATGCCAGCAGGCCGTCGAGTCCGAGCCGCGCCATCCAGTGTCCGCTCCCTCAAGTCGATGTTCACATATCTGAACGATGCACTCTCTTTTGCATTCGTTCATGAATGCGAACGCCTGAGCGGGATAGTAAGGGTGATAGCGGTCACAAGTCAACGGTTTTGCCCGCGCCATCCTGGTTTCCGGCTGCCGCGGAGGGGGTCACAGGGCGTCCTCGTCGATCTCGATGCCCCGACCCGGCCGCTCCGGCCGGGTTTGTACTCCAGGATCTCGAAGTTCGCGAAGGCGCGGACAGCGCCGACCTCGGTGCCGTACGGTGCGGGCGGACGTTGTTCAACAATCCCGAGGAGACGGATGGACACCCCGTCGCTTCCCGCCGAGGTCGCCGCCCTGCTCACGGCGGAGCGGTTGCCGCCGGAGCTGGCCGCGTTATTCGGCCCGGACGGGGCCTCGGCGGCCGAAGTGGGCGAGCTGGACGCGGTCGATGCGATCGCCGACTGTCTCACGGCCGGGAAGGTACCCGCGGAACTGCGCGGCGCGGTGGCACTGGCCGCCGCGCAGGGGTGCCTCGACGAGATCTGGTACTTCGACGGCGAAGAGATCTACGCACGCATCGAGCGAGCCCATAGGTTTCTGGACGAAGCGGAAAAGCACGGGCTCGACCGTGCGGCGACGGGCGAGCTCCGGGATTTCGCCGACAGGCTGAGCAATGTGGCGGCCGAGTCGATCGAGATGGACGAGTACGTCATCGAGCACGGCTCCACCCCGCGCGGGCTGCTCGACGACAAACTGCAGCGGGCGCACGAGTTGTACGGGTCCGGTGCGCAAGCCGAGGGGCTGGCCCTGTTCCGCGAGGTGGCCGAGACCGAGCGGTGGGGCGAGTTCACCGGGAACGGCGACCGCATCGACATCGGCTGGTGCCGGCTGCTGTTTCACGCCGCCCACCACGAGAGTCCCAGCCGGGTCCGGCAGATCTGGGCCGAGGCCCGCGCGCTGCACAAGACCTTCCCGTACCCCGACTGGGCCTGCCCGCTGATCGAAGGGCTGCTCGGCACCGGGGTGCCGGATGTCCTCGAAGTGCTCGCGCGCGAGCGGCTCGACCTCGCTTTCGGCAGGGGTCCTGACGGACTCACCAGGGAACTGGACGACAGCGAGACGCGCGTGTTGCAACACGCGGTCGCCGAGATCAAGGCCGCCGACGAGACGCTCAGGGAACGATGACCGCCCGACCGGTCAGCTGACCCTTTTCCAGGCGGTGGTAGGCCTCCACGGCGTCGTCGAGGGAGAAGACCGTGGTGGCGGCGCGGATCAGGCCGCGCGCGGCCAGGTCGAGCACCTCCACCAGTTCCGGCCTGCTGCCCCAGTACGTCGTCTGCACGGAATACTCGTACGGCACCGAGAAGAACCCGACCGGCGCGGTGCCACCGCCGATCCCGATGATCGTGAAATCGCCCATCATCCGGCCGGCCGCGAGACCGGTGGAGATGGTCCTGTCGTTGCCGACGCAGTCGAAGATCGCGTCCGCGCCACGCCCGCCGGTCGCCTTGCGGATCTCGGCCGCGGTCTGCTCGCCTGAGAGCAGCGTCAGGTCCGCGCCGTGAGCCGTGGCCACTTCCAGCGCTTCGGGCCTGCTGTCCACGGCGATCACCCGCGCGGCCGTCGTGGCCTTGAGGATCTGCACGGCCATATGCCCCAGCCCGCCGATGCCGATCACCACCGCGGTGTTGCCCGGCGCCAGTTCGGCCAGGACCGGCGCACCGCGTGATACGGCGTCAGGACCGCGTCGGTGAGCGGCGCGGCGACGGCGGGCTCCAGTCCGTCGGGCAGCGGGACGATGTGCCGGGCGGCGGGCACGCGCATGTACTCGGCCATCCCGCCGTCCAGGCCCAGCCCGCCACCGCCGGCGGGCACCGGCGCGTCGTCCGGGTTCTCGCAATAGGTTTCCATGCCCAGCAGGCAACGCCGGCAGGCCCCGCACCCCCACGGCCCATACACCGCGACCGGCTGCCCGGCGTCCAGGCCGACGACGCCTTCACCGAGCGAGTCCACCCAGCCGGCGTTCTCGTGTCCCAGCGTGAACGGCAGCCGCCACGGCATCTGGCCCGGCTCGAACTCGCGCATCACGTGCAGATCGGAATGGCAGGCGCCCGCTCCCCCGACGCGGATCACCACCTGCCCCGGGCCCGGTTCCGGCCGCGGCACCTCGGCGAGCACCGGATCGGACTTCCATTGCTGCAACCGCAAGGCTTTCATCGGCACGACTCCCCTGGCTCAGTACGCTCCCGAACCAGAGTGTGCCCCGGCGCCACCCGGGTTCGCGCGCCGGGAGTCGGCTGCCCGGCATGATCGGGACACGCGGCGACCGGTGGCCGAGGACGAACCGATGCTCGCCGGCACCGCGCCGCCGGTGCTTTGCCGGGCCGGGATCACACTCGATCCCGCCCGGCACGAGGTGTTCGGTGAAGGCCGGTTCGTTCCACCGTCCAAAAAGGAGTTCGCCGCACCGGCGGAGCCACCGTGTCGGCGGAGCTCCTGCTGGAGAAGGCGTGGGACCGGGCACGCCGGCCCGCTATCGGCTACCGCGTCCGGTATCCCCGCTTTTGCGATCACGCGTGCCGGGGTAGTCCCGTGCGGTGAGAGCTTGGATAGGACTGCTGCGCCACGGTCAGAGCACGGGCAACGTCGCGCGAGAGACAGCCGAGAACGAAGCGCGCGAGGTGATCGACATCCCGGAACGCGACGCGGACGTGCCGCTCACCGAGCTCGGCCGGGAGCAGGCCAAAGCGGCCGGTGCCTGGCTTGCGGAGCGCCCGTCGTGCCTGGTGGTGAGCTCGCCGTACCTGCGGGCGGCGGACACGGCACGCATCGCGCTGGCCGAGGCGGCACGGCTCGGCGCGGACGTGCCGCCGGAGCCGGTGCTCGACGAGCGGCTGCGCGACCGGGAGCTGGGGGTGCTGGACCTGTTGACTTCGCACGGGGTGCGTGAGCGCTGGCCCGACGAGCTGCGCCGCAAGCAACGGCACGGCAAGTTCTACTACCGCCCGCCCGGCGGCGAGTCCTGGGCCGACGTGGTGCTGCGCGTCCGGTCGCTGTTGTCCGACCTGCAGCGCGACGACGGCCGGGTGCTGCTCGTCGCGCATGAGATGACCGTTTTCTCGCTGCGCTACCTGCTCGAACGCCTCCCCGAACCGGAACTGCTGGCGGCCGCCGCCCGCACCGTCGTGCCGAACGCGTCGATCACCGGCTGGGAGCACGTCGGGGATTCCCGGTACCGCCTGCACGTCAAGCAGGACACGGCACATCTGCACAGCGCGGGCACCCCACCGACGGAGAACGACGATGCCGCCGTCTCCCTCCCGTAACGCGATCAGCCCGGCCTTCCTGCGCCGGTTTCCGGTCGGCACCGACGACCGCCAGACCGTGCTCGTGCTCGGCGGCGCGCGGACCGTGCCCGGCGCCGTACTGCTGACCGGCACCGCCGCGCTGCGGGCGGGCGCGGGCACGCTGCAACTGGCGACGAGCGAACGGCACGCTTCCTCGCTCGGGCTCGCGGTGCCGGAGGCGTCGGTACTGGGTCTGCCGGAAACCCCCGGCGGCGCCATTTCGCCGGACGCCGCCGACGTGCTGGACGGCAGGCTCGACAAGGTGCGGGCACTGGTGATCGGCCCGGGCCTGACCGACGTGGACGAGACACGGGCCCTGCTCTCACGCCTGCTCCCGCTCGTTCCCGACGACGCCCGGCTGGTCCTGGACGCCTACGCGCTGGGCGCGCTGAGCAAGGAGCCCGGACTGGTCAAACCCTGGGCGGGCCAGGTGGTGCTCACCCCGAACCGCACCGAGGCCGGATTCCTCCTGGACCGGACGATCGACGACGACCAGCGGGCGGCGCTCGACATCGCCGCCCGCTACGGCGCCGTGGTCACGCTGATGGGCGCGATCGCCACCCCGGACGGCGAGTTGTGGCTCGACGGCAGCGGGCACATCGGGCTGGCCACGTCCGGGAGCGGGGATGTGCTGGCCGGGATGATCGGCGGTTTCCTCGCGCGCGGGGCCGAACCCGCGCAAGCGGCGTGCTGGGCCACCTACGTGCACGGGACGGCCGGGCAGCGGCTGATCCCGCGGACGGGCCTGACCGGCCTGCTGGCCCGCGACCTGCTGGACGAGGCGGGCGCGGTGATCGCGGAACTGTCCTGAGCCGCGCGCGCCCGGGCAGCGCGGTTTCTTCGTCCACTGTGGACCTTCGCGGGCTCGGCGCGGCCTGACCATCCACATCGGACAGTCGCCGTATTTCGCCAGGGGCGGCGCCACGGGCTACCGTGGACGGATGATTTTCATCACCGCGAAATTCCGCGTCCGCCCGGAACACGCCGACGACTGGCCCGCCATCGCCCGCGAGTTCACCCTCGCCACCCGCGCCGAGGAGGGCTGCCTGTGGTTCGACTGGTCCCGCAGCGTGGAAGACGCGTCCGAGTACGTCCTGGTCGAAGCGTTCCGTGACGGGGACGCCGGTGGCGCGCACGTGCAGTCCGAGCATTTCAAGCAGGCGCAGCGGACCCTGCCGCCATACCTGGCCGAGACCCCGCGGATCGTCAACTTCGAGGTTCCGCAGGATGACTGGTCGGAGCTGGGCGAGATGGCCGTGGACCGCTGACCCGGCGCGGGCCGTGCGCCATCGCGCGGCCCGCTCTCACTCCTCGCGCCACCGGTTGTTGAGGAAGTCGTCGTCGTCATCCTCGACTTCCCGCGCGGCACGGCGCCGCGGGGTGCGCGTGGGCTGCACGGCGGCCGGCGGCTGCACCGGGGGCGGTGGCGGCGCTGCGGGCGGCGGCTCGTGCTCCGCGAAGTCCTCCTGCTCCGCGAAGTCCTCCGGCTCGGCGAAGGCGTCGAGTTCGGCGTCCTCCGGATCGCCGGCTTCCTGCTTGCCCAGCTCACGCCGCAGCTGCACGTACCGCTCGGCCGCCTGCACCTGTTTGGTCATGTACTCCTGGGCGCGGGCCTTGATCTCCTCGCCCTGGCGTTCGCGCAGCGCCTGCCGGTCGGTCTGTTCCCGGACGAGCCCGTCCATCGTGGCCCGCAGCCGCTGGATCTCCTCGGAGACCATGTCTTCCTCTCCGTCGCGGCCTAGCGCCGTTTCCTGGCAGGCCGATCCTCGTCGTCCAGTGAGCCGATGATGCGCGGGCCCGGCTTCTCGGCGTCGCTGAAGATGTTGCCGTCGATCCGGTACGCCCGCGAGCTGCGCTCCTGGTTCTCCCCGCCACCGGCGCCGCCGCCCATCCCGGACATGGCGCCCATCCCGGAGAACCCGGTGGTGCCGGTCGCGGCGGCGGCCGGGGCGGCAACCGGCACGGCGGCCGGGGCCTGGGCCGCCACGCCACCGGTCTGTGCGCCGTTGGCCATCGAGGTGCCGTCGACGGCCGGACCGGCACCGACACCCGTCAGGCCGGCGCCCCCGCCACCGCCACCGGCCAGGTCACCGGCGCTGAAGCTCGAACCGGTCGGGTCGTCCCCGGCGAAACCGGAGGAATCCCCGGTGCCGCTGCCCGGATCCGGCACCGCGGACGACACGTCACCCAGGTTGCCGGACAGGCTGGCCGAGTCGCCCAGCCCGGCGGGCTCCAGCGAATCCGCGGCGGAGGAGCCGTGCGAGTCGCCCAAGGTGTACGTCGCCGGCGTGCCGCTGCCGTCGTCGACGGTGACCTTGGTGGGGCCGTCCACCCCGTCGGGCCGTTCCGCGGTGATCTTGAGGTCGCCGTCCTGGATGTGGATCTTGCCGTCGGCACCGGGCGTGTACGACCCGTCGGCGCCCGGCTGCCCGTCCGTGCCGGCGCCGTCCTGGCTGCCGGACCAGTCGAGCTTGTAGTCCTTGAGATCCCCGGCGCCGCTGTCGACCTTGATGTCCATCGCGCCGTCGGTGTCCGGCTCGGTCATCTCGAAGGTCTTGCCGCCCTGCTCGACCTTCAGCGTCTCCGGGTCGTCACTGCCGGCCGATTCGCCACTGCCGGTGTCGCCCTTGAGGGAACCGCCGCCGAGCGCGTCGTTCGCCGAGTCGAGGGCGGCCTGCGCCTTCTGCTTCGCCGCGTCCAGGCCGGCCGAGGAGTCGGCACCGGACGAGCCGGTGTCACCGGAGGAACCCGTGTCACCCAGCGAATCCGTGCCGCCCAGCGAATCCGTGCCGCCGAGCGAACTGCCGGAGCCCGAACCACCCGGGCTGGCACCGAGGGCGCCGCTCGCGGAGTTGAGCGCGTCCTGCGCCTTCTGTTTCGCGGCTTCGAGATCCGCCGAAGGGCCGGTGGCGGACGAACCACTGCCCGAGCCACTGCCCGAACCACTGCCACTGCCGGACCCGCTGCCCGAACCGGCGCTGCCGGACCCGCCGAGGTCCGAACCGCCGCTGCCGGAACCACTGCCGCCCGAACCGCTGCCGGAATCCGGGCCGGCGCCCGAGTCGGTCTGGATCGGGTCGCCCGTATAGGAGTTGAGCGCGTTCGCGGCCTGTTCCTTCGCCGCCTCCGCCGCGGACGAGTCCACCCCCGACGACCCGGAACCCGAGCCTGCCCCGGAGCCTGCCCCGGAGCCGGAGTCCCCCGGGGATGCCGTCACGTCCGACTCCGGATCCGTGCCGGAGCCGGCGGTGTCCGTGGTGTCGCCGGAGCCCGTCGTTCCGGAACCGCCCGGCACATGACTGCCGCTGCCCGAACCACTCCCCGAGCCGGAACCGGAGTCCGGACCGGACCCCGAGCCACTGCCCGGACCGGAACCCGCGCCGGACCCGGAACCCTCGCCGGACCCGGACCCCGAACCACTGCCCGAATCCGCGCCGGAGCCCGTGCCCGAACCACTGCCCGAACCGGACCCGCTGCCCGAACCCGAACCACTGCCCGAATCGCCGGTGCCGGTGAACTCGTTCTGTACCTTGCCCATGACCTTGTCCAGCGCGTCATAGGCCTTGTCGACGAGTTCCTTCGCGTCCTTACAGGACTTGTCGAAGCTCGTCCAGATCCGGTCCCACATATCCGGGTTGAACTGGTTCTGGATCCACTGCTTGGCCAGGTTCTGGCCTTCCCGCTGGATGTCGTCGTCATCGCAGCAGCCGTCGTCGTCGAGGGTGCCGACGAGGTTGGTGCCGAAGTTCACGTCCATCCAGCCGGCGATCTGGGCGAGATCGTCCTTGCTGCCGTGCTCACCGGTCGCGACCGCCACGACCTTCTGCGCCATCGTGTAGTCGGCCTTGCCCACCTGGTCGCTGTAGAGCTGCATGACCGCGTCGGCCTTGTTCTTGCACAGCTGGAAAACGGTGGTGGCGGCGGTGGTCGTCGCCTCGCTCACGGTCTCCAGTGTCTGCACCAGTTTGTTGGCCTTGGGCAGGATCTTGTCGTTGTAGTTGTCCGAAGCCGCGTCGGCGCCCGAGCCGGTCCAGCTCACGAACAGCGAACTGAGCGCCGTACCGGTGTCGGAGATGGTCTGGTCCAGTGTGGTGGACCCGGTCTTGAAGTGGTCGGCGTCGGCGAGGAAGTTCTCGAAGCTGATCCCGCGCTGCTCGTCGAACCGGCTGCGCACGTCCTTGTCGAGGTCGAGCGGGCGGGTGTTGCCGCGGCAGTCGTCCGGGATCTTGGCCAGCAGCGAGCCGAAGGTCTCGAACACCTTCAGCGCGGGCGCGGCGGCGTCGAACAGCTCGTCGGAGGTCTTGGTGCCGGTTCCGCCCGCCGCGGGAGGCTGCTTGTCCCCGAGCTGGGTCTTACCGTCGTCGACGGCCTTCGTCTGCTGGTTCTCGTTGTAGCCGGCCTGGTCACCGGCCTTCTTCGCGTCCTGGTACGCGTCGTCGAGCGAGCCGCCCGCGAACGGGTCGGCGTGGTAGGCCTTGACGTACTTGCCGACCTCGTCCTGGTCGGCGCCGCCCTGATCGCCGCCCCCGTATTCCCAGGCACTGATCAGCGCGGTCTTCTTGTCCGCCGGCACCGACGGGTCGTCGAGCAGCTTCTTGACGTCGGCCCAGGTGGTCTCGGCCATTACAGGGTCCCCGCATTCGTGATCGCGCCGGACTGCGTGTCCTCGTTCTGGCCGTACGTGGTGCCGCTGGTGCCGATGTTCGTGCCGTAGGTGCTCAGCGTCTGGCAGTAGCCGGTCACCGAGTCCCACAGCGCCTGGACGCCGGCGGTGTACTTGTCCGCGTGGGCCCCGTGCGCGCGCCCGAACCCGTCCGCCGTGATGGGCGTACTCGACAGATCGGGGTTCTGGTCCGGCAGGTCCTCGGCCAGATGTGTGATCGTCTTCGACGCAGTCGCCATCGCGTCGGTGCTCGCGGTGTACCCGCCGCTCATGGTGCAAGCCCCCTTGTCGGATCCGTCGGACACCGGTGGGACGCCCTGGGGTGGCCTCCGGTGCCGTTGCTAGTGCAACGGAGTTGATCAACCGCCGCCCTGTTTCGCCGCCAGCGCGTCGGCCAGCAGCCCCGCCACCGCGCCGATGTCGGTGAGCTGATCGCGTTTGTCGAGGTCGATGGTGATCTCGTAGTAGATCTCCAGCGCCGCCAGCAGCCGGATCCTGCCCTTGGAGTCGATGCCCAGCTCTTCCAGCGGGGTGTCGTCCTCGACGAGCGCGGGATCGAGCCGGAAGGTGTCGCTCACGATCTGCCGCACCTCGGGAATGTGCTCACCCACGGCCGTCACCATACTGTGCCCGCGCGGCCGAGCGTGCGACCTTGCCACTGGAGGTACGGGGAAGTTCGCCCGGTGCCACGAGCCGCACCGCGCGCAGAGTCACCTCGTGCGCGGCGGTGACGGCGCGGAGCACGGCCCGTGTGACATCCCTGGCCTGGGTTGCCTCGTTCCATTCCGCGACCACGACGGCACCTTCCCCGCGCTCGTCGGAAATACCGAACGCGGCCACGCGGTCCCGGCGGATGGCCGGATGCGCCTCGGCCGCCGTCGCCTCGATGTCCTGGGGATAGTGGTTGCGGCCGTCCAGCACGATGAGGTCCTTGATCCGGCCGGTCAGGTAGAGCTGCCCGCCGTGCAGCACGCCGAGATCACCGGTACGCAGCCAGCCGGTGAGCCCGTCGAGCACGCCGCCGAACGCGTCGTCCGCGCGCCGCCAGTACCCGGCCGCGACGTGCGGGCCGTGCACCCAGATCTCCCCCACCACCCCGTCGGCCTGGGCTTTTCCGTCCCGGACGATGCGGACGAGCTGCCCGACGGGCCTGCCGACCGAAACCATTCGCTGCCCGCCGGCGGCTTCCACCGCTTCGCCCTTGGCCAGCGCTTCGCGGTCGAACGCGGTGATCGTCGGTCCTTCCGGACCGGCGCTGGAGACGTACACCGTCGCTTCGGCGAGCCCGTAGGACGGGCGGTGCGCCTCCGCGCGGAACCCGCTGGGGCCGAAGGCTTCCCGGAAGTTCTCGACGGTTTCCGGCCGGACGGGCTCGCTGCCGTTGAGGGCGATCCGCACCCCGGACAGGTCCAGACCTTCGCCGGGCACGGTCTCGGCCGCGAGATCGAAGGCGAAGTTCGGGGCGGCGGTGAACACCTCCGGATAGTCCGACAGCTGCCGCAGCCACCGTGCGGGCCGGCGCACGAATTCGGCCGGCGCCATGAAAACCGAACGCGCGCCGGCGAAAACGGGCAGGCACAGCAATTGGATCAGACCCATGTCGTGGAAGAACGGGATCCACCCGGCGCACGTGGTGCCCTCCCCCACTTCGTACGCCCGCGACGCCTGCCAGCAGCTCGCGACGATCGCCCGGTGCGGGATCACGGCACCGGCCGGTTCCCGGGTGGAGCCGGAGGTGTACTGCAGGTAGGCCGGGGTTTCCGGTGCCACCGCGACCGGATCCATGCCGGGGCCGGCCAGTTCGTCCACCACGACCAGCTCGCGCGGCGTGCCGAACTCACGGACCCGTCCGGCCGCGCGGCCGGACGTCAGCCAGACGTCGGCGGCGCAGTCGGCGAGAGTGCTTGTCAGGCGGGCCCGGTGCGCGCGGCCGGCCGGGTCCATCAGCGGCACCGCGACCAGCCCGGCCGCGAGCGCCGCGAAAAACGCCACGGGGTAAGCCAGTTCCTGCCCGGCGACGATCGCGGCGCGGTCGCCGGGCGCGGCGGTCTCGCGCAGCCGCGCCGAAACCACCCGCACGCGTTCGACCAGTTCCGCCCAGGTGAGCGTGTGCTCGGTGCCGGCGGGAAAGTCCTGATGCGTGAACACCGGGCGCGGGTCCGACGCCCGGGAGAACAGGTGCTCCACGATCGACGTGCGCAGCACTTGTTCCGGAACGCTCTGCATGCCTGCAATCTACGAGACGTCCCGCTCACCACCGGGGTCGCGGGATCCACAGGCAACTTTCAGACTTTCCACGGGTGCTGTTCAGTGTGGATGCGCACGCTGAGGGGGTGCAGGAGAACGACCCCGGCCGGCGGCCGGACGAGACGGAGCAGCAGGCTTCCCCGGACGCGCAGCCCACCGGCGCGGCGCGAGAAGGCACGGCGCCGGAAGGCACGGCGCCGCAAGGCGAGCAGGCGAGCGCGGCACCGGAACCCGGCGCGACACCCCAGCCCGGCCCGGCACAGCAACCGCCGCCTGCTTTCGGCCCGGCCGGAGGCCCCGGTTACTACCCGCCGCCGCCACCGGATCCCGCTCGGGCGGGCCGGGTGCGGCGGGGCGTCGCGGTGGCGGCGATCGTGTTCGCCGCGTTCGTCGTCGGCGGGGCCGGTGGCTGGGCCATCGGGCACGCGACCGCGGGCGGCGGCCAGCACCAGGTCCACGACCAGCGCCCGGGCTTCAACGGTGACGGCCACGGCTACCATCGCGGCCAGCGGCCCAACGGCTGATCACCGGCAGCACACGCGCCCCGGCGACGGTCGCACCCGACTCGATCGCCGGAGGCGCGGCGGAACTCGCGACCGGCGGTGCCGCGTACCGTCGCGGACCGCGTATTCCGGCTTCCTCCGGCCCCCGAAATCCCGGAGGAAGCCGATTACCGGAGGCTCACCGCCGGCCGATCCACTTCGGACAGTCGGTCAGCCGTGCCGCGCGGCCGGGATTTCGGCGGCCGTCGCGGCCGTGGCGCCGCCACCGGCCTGGCCGTTCCCGCGGTCGTGCCCGCCGCGATGCCGGCCGGCCGGACGCCCGGTGTCCTGCGCGAGCAACTCCGGCCCGCCCCATCTTCCCCTGTTCGACTCGTCATCGATGCGATGCTTCGCCATGGCGGTCTCCCCTCCGCGTTCCCGTTGAAGCTTCTGGCATCGTGACCACCCGGCAGAGCGAAAAACAACCCCAGGAAACCGGATGACTCGTCGCACAGCGTGAATTCGCCCGGAGAACGGCCGGAAACAGCGGCGGGTTTCCCGGATCCGGATCACGACTCGGCAAGGGGGTGGACACCCGGACGGGTTAGCCCCGAAGATTCGGGGGTCACGTGACCCGCTTCACTGCGGCCACCACGTAATGCTGCCGGTTCCGCCCGGTCCCGTTCCCGGCAGCAGAGAGTGCCCGGGAACGGAGAGCGTATGGCCGACGGTGCCGAGCAGCACCCGCTGGACGCCGTCCTGCTGGACTCGATCAGGCGCGGTGACCAGCGCGCGACGGAGCTGATGTTCGAGCGGCACGTCGCGTACGCGCGCGCGGCGGCCGGACGGTGGGCGGTCGATGCCGCCGAACGGGAAGACCTGGTGTCGGAGGCATTCGCCCGCGTACTGGCCGCGATCCAGGGCGGCAACGGCCCCAGCGAAAGCTTCCGCCCGTACCTGCTGGTGACGATCCGCAACCTGGCGCACTCCTGGACCAAGCGCAATCGCCGGGTGGAGCTGCACGGCGAGATGCCCGAACAGGCCGACACCGCCGGGCCCCGCGGGCTCGATGAGCTCGCGGTGCGGCGCTGGGAGTCACGCACGGTGTGGTCGGCGTTCTGGGAGCTGCCGGAACGCTGGCGGCTCGTGCTCTGGTACACCGAGATCGAGGGCATCCCGCCCGCGAAAGTGGCTCCGCTGATGGGAGTCACGCCCCGTGCGGTCGCGGCGCTGGGGTTGCGCGCCCGCGAGGGGCTGCGCCAGGCGTACCTGCAAAGCCAGGTGCCGCCGGGGAAAGCGCCCGGCTGCGCGGCGGCCCGGCGCCATCTGGGCCCGTGGCTGCGGGGCGCGTTGCCGTCCCGCAAGACGCGGCTGCTCGAGCGCCATCTGCGGGATTGCGCGGACTGCCGGAACCTGGCCGCGTCGCTCAGCGGCGACAACGGTTCGCTGCGCAGGATGAGCGCGATCCCCGCGGCCGCCGGCCAGTTCACGGCGCTGGGCGCCTACGCGTCGAAGGCGGCCGCCGTCGCGATCGCCACCGCGCTGACCGTGACCGGACCACCTGCCCTGCCGTTGACCGCTGCCGGACCGCCGGTGCAGGAGTCGCGCACCCTCGCTGATGCGGACATCCCACCGCAACCGGCGCCGCCCGCCCCGGTCACCACACCGGCGGCCCCGGTCACGACCAAGGCCGCCGAGGGGAATCCGGCTGCCAAGCCGGGGAAATCGGACGGCGGTCGGGGACGGGCCGGCGCGCCAGGCCAGGCGGTCGCGAGCAGTAAACGTGCCGCGCCCAAAGGGAATCCGGTCGCGAGCTCACACCGCGCCACCCCATCGAAGGCGCATCGCTAAGCCGCCTTGGCCACGGCGGCGGCGAGGGCGGGTACGAGGTCTTCGTCGAACACGCTGGGCACGATCCGGTCGGCGCTGAGGCCGTCGCCGACAGCCTCGGCGAGCGCGTGCGCGGCCGCGAGCAGGATGTCGCCGGTGACGGTCGTGGCGCCCGCGTCCAGCAGGCCGCGGAACATCCCGGGAAAAACGAGCACATTGTTGATCTGATTGGGATGATCGCCGCGGCCGGTGGCCACGATCTCCGCGTGCCCGGCCGCCACCCGTGGATCCACCTCCGGGTCCGGGTTGGCCAGGGCGAACACGATCGCCCGCCGGGCCATCCCGGCGAGGTCGCCGCCTTCGAGCAGCCCACCGGCGCTGACCCCGATGAACACGTCCGCGCCGTCGAGGACCTCGCTGAGGCGTCCGTCACGGTGACCGGTGTTGGTGTGCTCGGCCAGCCATTTCTTCTCACCGTCGAGGTCGCGCCCCGGGTGCAGCGCTCCCCCGCTGTCGCAGACCACGATCCCCTCGGCGCGGTAACCGGCCACCAGCAACAGGCGGGCGATCGCGCTGCCTGCCGCTCCCGCGCCCGAGATCACCACCGACGTGCCCGCCGGTTCACGCTCGGTCAGCGACAAGGCGTTGTGCAGCGCGGCGAGCACCACGACGGCCGTGCCGTGCTGATCGTCGTGGAAGACCGGCACGTCCAGTTCGTCGCGAAGCCGGCGTTCGACCTCGAAACAGCGTGGCGCGGCGATGTCCTCCAGGTTGATCGTGCCGAAGGAGGTGGCGAGATCGCGGACCGTGCGGACGAGGTCGTCCGGTTCGCGGCTCCGCGGGCAGACCGGCCACGCATCCACGTCGGCGAACCGTTTCAGCAGCGCGGCCTTGCCCTCCATCACGGGCAAGGCCGCCGCGGGACCCTGATCTCCCAGCCCCAGCAAGGCGGATCCGTCGGAGACGATCGCGACCGAGTTCGCCCGCACCGTTTCGCGGCGCAGCGCCTCCGGGTCTTCGGCCACCCGCTTCGCCACTTCCGCGACACCGGGCGTGTAGTGCTCGGACAGGTCGCCCGCGTCCTCGAGCTCCACCCGCAGGGCCGTTTCGATCTTTCCGCGGCTGTGTCCCATGTTCTCGCGGCTACCCGGGACCGCCAGCGGTAAACGGCCGCGCCGTATAGGTCGTTATACACTCAGTGGTGTGCCGGAATGGCGTGCGCGGCTTCGGCGCCGGCCGCCGGTTCGGTGTGCACCACCGCGGCGGTCAGCCTCGGCACGGTGTGCATCAGCCGGTGCTCCACCTCGTGCGCGATGCGATGTGCCTGCGCCACCGTGAGCGTCTGCTCGACGGTGACCGCCAGCTCGGCGCGCAGGGCGTGCCCGATCCAGCGCATCCGGACCTCCCGCGCCGCCAGCACTCCGGGGACGGCGGCCGCGGCCTTTTCCGCGTGCTCCACCGCGTGCGGGTCGACCGCGTCCATCAGCCTGCGGAAAACCTCCCTGGCCGCGTCGCGAAGGACGAACAGGATCGCGACCGTGATGCCGAGTCCGACGATCGGGTCCGCGGCCGGGAATCCCAGCGCGACCCCGCCTGCGCCCACCACCACGGCCAGCGACGTGAACCCGTCGGTGCGGGCGTGCAGCCCGTCGGCCACGAGGGCAGCGGAGCCGATCCGGCGGCCGACGCTGATCCGCCACCGCGCGACCAGTTCGTTGCCCGCGAACCCGGCGGCGCCCGCGATCGCGACGACCCACAGCTGCCCGACCGGCTGCGGATGCAGCAGCCGGAGCACCGCCTCGTACCCGGCCACCACCGCCGAGGCCGCGATGATCAGAACCACGAGCACCCCGGCGAGATCCTCCGCCCGGCCGAGGCCGTAGGTGTAGCGGCGGGTGGCGGCACGGCGGCCGAGCACGAACGCGATCCCGACCGGCAACGCGGTCAGCGCGTCGGCGAAGTTATGGATGGTGTCGCCCAGCAGCGCGACCGAACCGGACAGCAGCACCACCGCGAGCTGGACGAGCGCGGTGCCGAACAGGACCGCGAACGACCAGGCGAGCGTGCGCATCCCGGTCCGGCTGGCCTCCAGCGCGGAGTCGAACCGGTCTGCGCTGTCGTGGCTGTGCGGGGTCAGGGCGTGCCGCAGGGACCGGTGACGCTTCTGCGTGTTCACGGTTGCCAGGGTGCGCCGGTCACCACCAATATGCAAGCATGCGCGCGCATGAAGACGTATCGGCCGAGCAGCTGTCGGTCGCCGCCGGGGTGCTGGCCCACCTCGCGGACCCGACGCGGCTGCACCTGCTGCGGCTGCTGTCCACCGAACAGGACGTGAGCAGCCTGACCGCGCAGGTGCCGGCGTCGCGCTCGTCGGTGTCGCAGCACCTCGGGCGGCTGCGGCTCGCCGGGCTGGTGCAGGCCCGGCGGGACGGCCGCCGGATGATCTACCGCATCACCAGCGACCACCTCGCCGACCTCGTCACCGGAGCGCTCGAATACGCCGACCATGCCGTGCGCGGGATCCCGCACCACCGGGACGGCTGACGCTCAAGCCCGCCAGGAACCGCAGGGCGGCGCGGGCCGCACAGCCCATCCCGCCCTGCCTGGATCCTCTTGTGCGGCAGGGCTTTCCGCTGTCGCCGCGACAGCCGCGAGCGCGACCAGCACGGCCGCCACCTCCTCCTCGTCGGGCAGCCCTCGCAGCACCCTGATCTCGGGAACGTTCACGTCGGCGGGTTCCCGTGCTTGCGGGCGGGCAGGTCCGCGTGCTTGCGGCGCAGCATCGCCAGCGAACGGATGAGCACCGAACGCGTCTCCGCCGGGTCGATCACGTCGTCGACGAGCCCGCGCTCGGCCGCGTAGTACGGATGCATCAGCTCCGCGCGGTACTCCTTGATCCGTTGCGCCCGAACGGTTTCCGGGGCATCGGCGGCCGCGATCTCGCGGCGGAAGATGACGTTCGCCGCGCCCTCCGCGCCCATCACGGCGATCTCGTTGGTCGGCCACGCCAGCGACACGTCCGCCCCGATCGAACGGGAGTCCATCACGATGTACGCGCCGCCGTAGGCCTTGCGCAGGATCACCTGGACCCGCGGCACGGTGGCGTTGCAGTAGGCGTACAACAGTTTCGCCCCGTGCCGGATGATGCCGCCGTGCTCCTGGTCCACCCCCGGCAGGAAGCCGGGCACGTCGACCAGTGTCACCAGTGGGATGTTGAACGCGTCGCACAGGGTCACGAAGCGCGCGGCCTTCTCGCTGGCCTTGATGTCGAGCACCCCGGCGAGCACCGCGGGCTGGCTGGCGACGATGCCCACCACATGCCCGTCGAGCCGCGCGAAGGCGCACACGACGTTCGCCGCCCAGCCCGCCTGCACCTCGAACACGTACCCGTCGTCGACGAGTTCCTCGATCACCGCGCGCATGTCGTACGCGCGGGCCGGGTCGGCGGGCACCAGGTCGAGCAGCCGGCTGCTACGGCGATCCGGCGGGTCGCTCGTCGCCTCCACCGGGGGCATTTCCCGGTTGTTCGACGGCAGCAGCGCGAGCAATGCCCGGACGTCGGCGAGGCAGCTGGGCTCGTCATCGTAGGCGAAGGCGGCCACGCCCGAGGTGAACGCGTGCACGTCCGCCCCGCCCAGGCCGTTCTGGCTGATCTCCTCCCCCGTCACCGCGCGCACGACGTCGGGACCGGTGATGAACATCTGCGCCGTCTGCCGGACCATGAACACGAAATCGGTCAGCGCGGGTGAGTACGCGGCCCCGCCGGCGCACGGGCCGAGCATGACACTGATCTGCGGGATGACCCCGGAGGCGCGGGTGTTGCGCTGGAAGATCCCGCCGTAGCCGGCGAGCGCGGTGACCCCTTCCTGGATCCGGGCTCCCGCGCCGTCGTTGAGGCTGACCAGCGGCGCGCCCGCCGCCTCGGCGAGGTCCATCACCTTGTGGATCTTGGCCGCGTGCGCCTCGCCGAGCGCGCCGCCGAAGATGCGGAAGTCGTGCGCGTACACGAAAACCGTGCGGCCTTCGACCGTGCCCCAGCCCGCCACCACGCCGTCGGTGTAAGGCCGTTTCGCCTCCATCCCGAAACCGGTGGCCCGGTGCCGGCGCAGCGGTTCGAGCTCGGTGAACGAGCCCGGGTCCAGCAGCAGCGCGATCCGTTCGTGCGGGGTGAGCTTGCCCCGCGCGTGCTGGCGTCCGGTGGCGTCGGGATCCGGGCCCTCGTGCGCGGTCTGCTTGATCTCGCGCAGTTCGGCGAGCCGTTCGGCCATCGTCATCTCCGGCCTCCTTCGGCGTAGTCGTAGAAGCCCCGCCCGGATTTCCGCCCGGTGGCACCGGCTTCGGTCAGCCGCCGAAGCCCTGGCGGGACGACGTACTGCGGTTCGCGGAACTCGTCGTGCAGCGCGTCGGCCACCGCGACCACCACGTCCAGGCCGATCAGGTCGGCCAGCCGCAGCGGGCCGAGCGGATGCGAGCAGCCCCGCACCATGCCTTCGTCCACGGTTTCGGCGGACACCGGCCCGCCTTCGACCATCCGCGCGGCGGCCAGCAGGAACGGGATCAGCAGCGCGTTGACCACGAATCCGGCCCGGTCCGGGGCCTCGATGACCCGCCGTCCCAGCGCGCCGGACAGGAATTCCCGTGCTGCCGCAACGGTGTCCTCACCCGTCAAGGCCGAGGACACCAGTTCCACCAACGGCATCGCGGACACCGGGTTGAAGAAGTGGGTGCCGACCACGCGATGCGGGCGCTGGGTGGCCCGCGCCAGCCGCACGATCGGGATGGAGGAGGTGTTGGAGGCCAGGATCGCGGTGTCGTCCTCGACCACCTTGTCGAGCGCCCGGAACACGTCGGCCTTGAGTTCCTCGCGTTCGGGCACCGACTCGAAGACCAGCCGCGATTCGGCGAGATCGAGCAGGTCCGCCGTGAAGGAGATCCGCGCCAGCACCGCGTCCCGGCCGGACTCGGTGACGGTTCCCTTGCGCAGCCCCCGGTCGAGCACCGCGCTGATGCGCCGTCTCCCGGCCTCCGCCGACGCGGCCGAGGACGCCACCACTCGTACGTCCGAACCGGACCGGGCGCACAGTTCCGCGATGCCCGCACCCATCGTCCCGCAGCCGACGACGCCGATCATGCGGCCACTCCCCAGCGCAATAGTGTGGCACCGACGGACATCCCGCCGCCGAACCCCGCGAGCAGCACGAGGTCCCCGTCGGCGAAAGCTCCGGCACGGCGCGCGTCGTCCAGCGCGACCGGTACCGACGCGCTGCCCACGTTTCCGTAGCGTTCCAGCGTGCGATGGGTTCGCGCGGTACCGAGGCCGCAGCGTTCGACCAGAGTACGCAACAGCACCCCGTTTGCTTGGTGTGGCACGAAATGACCGATCTCGCCGAGGGTGTGCCCGGCGCGTTCGGCCAGCCGCGCCAGCACACCGGGCACGTTCTCCATCACGAATTCGCTGACCCCGCGCCCGTCCATCCGGAAGAAATGCCCACCTTCGTCGATCGTCTCGTGCGTGGCCGGAACGCGGCTGCCGCCCGCGTCCACCCGGATCAGCCGGTGCGCGTCGCCGCGGCCGACCAGTTCGGTGGCCAGAACTCCGTACGGCGCCGCCACTTCACCGACCACGGCGGCCCCGGCGCCGTCGCCGAGCAGCACCGCCGTACGCCGGTCGCCGAAGTCGAGAATGCGGGAGTACAGGTCCGCCGCGACGACCAGCACCCGCACACCGGGCCGCAGTGCCAGCAGGCCGCGCGCCAGTTCCAGGCCGTAGACGAACCCGCTGCACACGACGTTGATGTCGAGGCACGCGGCGTTCGTCGCGCCCAGCAGGTTCTGCACCAGGTTCGACGTCGGCGGCTGCGGGTGATCGCCGGTGGAGGTCGACACGATGAGGTAGTCGATCTCGGCGGCCACCAGCCCGGCGTCGTCCAGCGCCGCTTCGGCCGCTTTCGCCGCCAGGTCGGACGTGGCCTCGTCCGCTGCCGCGTAGCGCCGCGCGCGGATCTCGGTCTTGCGCCCGACCCACTCCGCGGTGGCGCCCTCGACGAGGTTTTCGATGTCGGAGTTGGTGATCTCCTGCTTCGGCAGATACGAACCGGTGCCCAGAATTCCCGCGCTCACCGGGCCACCAGCCCCGCCGTCGCCCGGTCCAGCAAGGGGGTGATGCGGTCCTCGCCGATCTTCGCCCGCCGCCCGGGGTCGGTCACCCCGAGCCCCGGTTCGGCGGCCATGCACAGCACGCCGACCTTGCCGACGTGCTGGTTGCGCTGGACGAGCCGCGCCGCCTCACCCACCTCGGTGAGCGGGTACACAGTGGACAGTGCGGGCAGCACCATGCCCAGCTCGGCGAGCCGGTTGCATTCCCACGCCTCGTGCAGGTTCGCGATGTGGCTGCCGATCACGCGCTTGATGTTCATCCACAGGTACCGGTTGTCGTACTGGTGCGCGTAGCCGGTGCTCGACCCGCAGGTGACCACCACGCCACCGCGGCGCACCACGAACACCGACGTGCCGAACGTGGCGCGGCCGATGTAGTCGAACACCACGTGCGGGTCGGCGCCGACCTCGGCCCGGATCGCGCGGCCGAGCCGTTTGCCCAGCGCGATCGCCTCCTCCGGGCTGGGCGCGGAATCCCCGCCCATGCCCAGTTCCGTCCGGTCGAGCACGACGTCACAACCGAGGTCCCGCACCAGTTTCGCCTTGGCGGGCGAGCTGACCACCCCGACCGGGATACCGCCGCCGTTCTTCACCAGTTGCACCGCGTAGGCCCCGAGCCCGCCGCTGGCGCCCCAGATGAGCACGATGTCGCCCTGTTTGATCCGCGCGCCGCGGTCGCTGACCAGCATCCGGTACGCGGTGCCGGCGCACAGCGGTACGCTCGCCGCCTCTTCCCACGTCAGGTGCCCCGGTTTCGGCAGCAGCTGGTTGGCGCGCACCACGGCGTACTCGGCCAGCCCGCCGAAGTTGGTCTCGAACCCCCAGGCGCGCTGTTCGTCGCCGAGCATCCCGTCGCTGTAGGTGGCGGGTTCCTGGTCGTCGACATAGGCGGGGCTGACGACCACGTGGTCACCGGTCCGCCAGCGGCGCACGTTCGAACCGGTGCGCACCACGACACCGGCGGCGTCGGATCCCACCACCTGGTAGGGCAGATCGTGCCGGGCCGCGTACCCGCCGGTGCGCGCGAACCGTTGCAGGAAACCGAAAGTCGGCACCGGCTCGAACATCGCCGACCAGACGGTGTTGTAGTTGATCGAGCTGGCCATCACCGCGACCAGCACCTCGTCGGGCGCGATTTCGGGCATGGGCACCTCGCCGACGCGCAGTGAGCGGCGGACGTCCTTGTCCTCGGCGCGGGCGAACATGCCGACGTCCTCGGCACGCAGATGCGCGGCGGTGTAGTGATCGGGCAGCTCGAGCGCGGCCAGCGCCTCGGGAGTCGCTCCCGCGTGCAGAGCCTCAGTCACCGAGTCCACGGAACTCCTTTCCCCAGGCCGCGAGGGAGTCGCGTCCGTCGCGAGGATGGCGGCCTTTCCGTGACTCATTCCTAGGTCACCGGCGAAGCGCCGGGCTACCCCAGTTTCGCGGTTCTGTGGCCCAGCGGCAGGTAATAGGGGTGCCCCCGACCGAGAGGGCGCAGCCCGCGCAGCGTTCCGGCCAGTCCGGCCAGGATTCCTTCTGGCCGCAACCGATCCCGCCGCCACGCGGCCACCGTCGTGACCCAGGAACCGGGCTCCTCCACCGGAATCACCGTCACCGGCTCGCCCGTGAAGGCCTTTCTGGACGCGCTGGGCCCGCATGCGATGACGGTGAACGCCTGTCCCGTCGCGACAACGTGCGCGAGCGCGGCCGCGTCGAGCCCTTCGGCCCCGGGGCACCGCGACACCCCGATCCGGCTCAGCTCTTCCTCGACCGCCCGGCCGGCTTCGAAACCCATTGGGGCGTAAGGAAGATGAAGCAGCTCTTCGAGCCGGACCGAGGTGCGGTCGTCGAATCCGGTGCCGAGCGCGACGACGGCCCCGACCGGACGGCACTCCAGGCGGACGGTCCCGAGCCCGCGCGTGGGCGCGGGTTCGGTGAGCAGCGCGAGATCCAGCACGCCGGTTTGCAGGGAGCGGGACAATGCCGTGCCGGGCGCCGGATCGAGGCGGACGGCCACGTCGGGATGGGCCTTGGCGAGCGCGCCGAGGACATGGTCGCGCAGCCGCGACGACACCTCCGGCGCGATACCGAGCACGACGGTGCGCGAGCGGGCTGCCGCCCCGTCGCGGACGAGCGCGGGCACCGCGTCGAAGCGCTCGACGATCTCGCGCGCCAGTGGCAGCAACGTTTCACCCGCCTCGGTGAGCTCGACCTTGTGATGGCTGCGCACGAACAGCGCCCGGCCGAGCTCCCGTTCGAGGTCCTTCACACGCTGGCTCAGCGGTGAAGCGGACAGGTGCAGCCGGGCCGCGGCGCGACCGAAGTTGAGTTCCCGGGCCACCGCGACGAAGTAGCGCAGGTGCAGCATTTCCACACACCGAGTGTAGAGCGAGGTCGCACCGAGCGTGACCGAATAAGGAGATGACCGCGGCGGTCATGACCACGTTCGCGATTCGGTCGTGGCGCCACGCCGGTTCGCTGCCCTAGCGTCGGAGTTCGGGAAACCCTTACTGTACAAGGAAAGGACGGGCGATGGCGCCAAGTGCCACCGGGCTGACGGAACGGCCGCGGGCCGCGGTGGACTGCCGGCCGGCCGATACCGGTTTCGCCGTGCACGCCCGGTTCGCGGAGGTGCCGGCCGGGCGCGGCATGGCCCTCTCGGACACCGGCGGGGTCACGTCCTTCGCCGGGGCCGACCCGATCGTGCCCAGCACGCTGCGGCTGGGCGCGGCCGCGGCGATCGGGCTGGCGGTCAAGTCGGCCGCGGTCGCGAAGCTGTGGCGGCTGCGCAGTGGAGCCCGGCAGGAGATCTCCGTGGACCTGCGGACGGCGGTGCGCAGGCTGTGCCCGTTCCACGATGGACGGTGGGAGCTGCTCAACGGGTTTCCGGCCGGCGCACCGGCGAACGCCTCCCCGGCGTTCGGGTTCGAGTTCCACCGGACCGCCGACGACCGGTGGGTGATGCCGCTCAACCCCTGTCCCCGGCTGAAGGTCGGCGACCAGCGGCTGCTCGGCACCCCGGACGACACGAAAGCGGTCGCGCGGTGGCACGGACGCGAACCGGAAGCGGCGGGGGTGGGGCCGCCGATGCTGCGCACCACCGCGGAACTGCTCGCCGAGCCGCACTACCGCGAGCACCCGGCCGCGATGCCGCTGATCGAGATCACCAGGATCGCCGACAGCGAACCGGAACCGCCACCCCCCGGCGCCACGCAGCCACTGGACGGCGTGCGCGCTGGGCATGGGCACGTGATCGCCGGCCCGGGCACCGGCCGGGCGCTCGCCCTGCCCGGCGCCGACGTGCTGAACCTGTGGCGCCCCAACACTTTGGAGCACGACGGCACCTACCTGACCGCGAACCTCGGGGTGCGCTCGGCCCTGGTGGACCCGGCGAGCGCCGAGGGCGCCCGGCTGGTGCGGGAGCTGCTGGCCGGTGCCGACGTGTTCTACGCCCACCGCAGGCCGGGACAGCTGGACAGGCTGGGGCTGTCCGCGGCGGAGGCGGCCCGGCTGCGGCCGGGCCTGGTGCACGCCACGATCTCGCTCAACGGCGAGCACGGGCCGTGGGCCGCCATGGCGGGGTTCGACCAGACGGCGGACAGCCTGACCGGGGTTACCAGTCCGACCGGAAGCAGACGGACACCAACCGCAGCGGACTTGCTCGGAGAAACCCATTTCCGCCGTGGCTGTGGTCGGACTAGGAACGATCGGCACAGTATGCACGCCGAGGGCGGCGACCGGCCCGCGCTGCCGCCGATCGGCGAAGTCAACGACTACCTCGCCGCCTGGCTGGCCACGGCCGGGATCGTCGAGGCGCTGTGCCGCCGCGCATGCACGGCGGCAGCTACCGGGTGCACGTGCCGCTCACCCGCGCGGCGCTGTGGATCCTCGGGCTGGGCCTGTTCGAGCGCGGGTTCGCGCACGAGACCGCGGGCCGGGGCGAGCAGCATTCGCCGCGTGCCCCGGAAACGTTCGGCGCCCTTACCCCGCCCGGGCACTTTCAGGGAGTCACCGACCAGGTGCGGATGCCGGCCACCCCGGGCCGCTACCGGACGGTGCTGGTGCCGCGCGGCTCCGGCCGCCCGGAGTGGCCCGGGGTCAGGCCGGCACCACCCGCGCCGGCATCCCGACGATCCCGCCGAACTGGTACGAGCGCAGCCGGGGGGTCGGCCCGGTGATCTCGATCCGGTCCACCCGGCGCGCCAGCGCGGCGAACATCAGCTCGATCTCCAGGACGGCCAGATGTTTGCCGATGCAGAAATGAGGCCCGCCACCACCGAACCCGACGTGCGGGTTGGGGTTGCGCCCGATGTCGAACACGTCCGGATCCGCGAACACGGTCTCGTCCCGGTTGGCCGAGGTGATGTGCGCCATCACCTTCTCGCCGGCCTTGATCACGCTGCCCCCGAGTTCGACATCGGCGGTGGCGGTCCGGCGGAACACCTTCGTCGGCGAAACCCACCGCACGATCTCCTCCGCCGCGCTGCGGGCGAGGCCGGGTTCGGCCTTGAGCCGCGCCCACTGACCGGGGAACTGCGCGAAAGCCTCCACGCCGCCGGCGATGGAGTAGCGCGTGGTTTCGTTGCCCGCCACCGTCATCAGGATGAAGAAGGCCTGGAACTCCTCCTCGGTGAGCTGGTTGCCCTTGTCGTCGGCGCTGACCATCCGGGTCACGATGTCGTCGACCGGGCAGCGGCGCCTGCTGGTGCCGAGTTCCGTGGCATAGCCGGACATGTCGACCACGGCCTGCCGCGTCAGCTCCGCGCCGCCGTGCTCGTCGTCGGACTCCCCCGCGATCGCCTTGGACCAGGCGAAGATCCTGTGCCGGTCCTCGCGCGGAATCCCCATCACCTCGGCGATCACCACGAGCGGCAGTTCGGCGGCGACGGCCTCGACGAAGTCGAGCTCGCCCTTTTCCAGCGCGGCGTCCACGATGAGATCGCATTCGCGCTCGATGTCCGGGCGCAGCTGCTCCACCACCTTCGGGGTGAAGCCCCGGCTGACGAGGGTGCGCACCCGGCTGTGCTTGGGCGGGTCCTGGTGGATCATCATCCGCCGCTGCACGTCGATCGCGACCTCGTCGAATTCCAGCGGCTGGGAACCCTTGCGCTCAGAGGAGAACAGCTGCGGTTCGCGCGCGACGTGCACCACGTCCCGGTGCCGGGTGACGGCCCAGTGCCCTTCGGGCAGCTGCGGATCGGGGTTGCGGAAGACGGGTGCCTGGCTGCGCAGGACGGCGAAGTCGGCGTACGGCGCACCGTCGAGATAGCGTTCCTGGTCGAAGACGTCGATCTGGTCGAGGGTGGTCAACGGACGGGCTCCTTCACGCTCCGGCATTGTGTCCATTGTGGACTCTGCGGCCGGTCGGCCCGGCCGGTACCACTGCAACACCTCGGCGACGCGCGGGACACCCCTAAGCCCGCGCCACACCCTTATTCGGCCCCGATGGGGTCTCGTAGGGGTTTTCCGGCGCGCGGCGCCCGGAGCACGATCGGGCCAGCGGCGATCCGCCTCCGCCGGGCGGCGCGCGAGCGTGAAGGGAGCGCAATGCTGGTCGATCCACCACGGCAAGCCGAACTCGTGGCCGTCGTCGGGCTCGCCTGCCGCCTGCCCGGCGCGCCGGGGGCCGGCGCGTTCTGGCAATTGCTGACCGAAGGCCGCAGTGCGATCGGCGCCCCGCCCGAAGGCAGGCCCGGTCCGCCGCTCGGCGGGTTTCTCGAGTCGGTGGACGGGTTCGACGCGGAGTTCTTCGGCGTCTCCCCGCGCGAGGCGGCGGCGATGGATCCGCAGCAGCGGCTGTTGCTCGAACTGGCGTGGGAAACGCTGGAGGACGCGGGAATTCCGCCGGACAGCCTGGCCGGCGCGGAGGCCGGAGTGTTCGTCGGGGCGATCGCGCAGGACTACGCGACAGTGGCGCACGGCGAGGCGGTCACCCGGCACACGCTGACCGGTCTCAACCGCGGGATGCTCGCCAACCGCGTGTCCTATTTCCTCGGCCTGCACGGGCCCAGCCTGACCGTCGACACCGCACAGTCCTCGGCGCTGGTCGCGGTGCACCTGGCGGCCGACAGCGTGCGGCGCGGGGACAGCGCGGTCGCGCTCGCGGGCGGGGTGAACCTGAACCTGTCGGCGGAAAGCACTGCGGGAGCGGAGAAATTCGGCGCGCTCTCCCCCGACGGACGGTGCTACACCTTCGACGCCCGCGCCAACGGGTATGTGCGCGGCGAAGGTGGCGGCCTGGTCTTGCTGAAGCCGCTGGCCGCCGCGATCGCCGACGGGGACAGGGTGTACTGCGTGCTCCGCGGCAGTGCGATGAACCACGACGGGCATTCCAGCGGGCTGACCGTGCCGGACGAAACGGCGCAGCGCGCGGTACTCCAGCGCGCCGCCGCGCGCGCCGGTGTCGAGCCGTCCGCCGTGCGCTATGTCGAACTGCACGGGACGGGCACACCGGTCGGCGATCCGATCGAGGCGGCGGCGCTGGGAAAGGCCTTCGGCACCGGCCGGACAGGGCCGCTCGTCGTCGGGTCGGCGAAAACGAACGTCGGGCATCTGGAAGGCGCGGCCGGCATCGTCGGCCTGCTCAAGGCCGCGCTGAGCATCCACCACCGCCGGATTCCGGCGAGTCTCAACTTCGAAACCCCCAACCCGCGGATCCCGCTCACCGAGCTGAACCTGGCCGTGGCAACGGAAGACGGCCCTTGGCCGGAGGGGGAACGGCTCGCCGGAGTGAGTTCCTTCGGCATGGGTGGCACGAACTGCCACGTCCTACTGTCCGAAGTGGACGTTCCGGTGCCGTCAGCCACCGGGTCCGCCCCGGCGACGGTGCCCTGGTTGCTGTCCGCGTCGAGTGATACCGCGTTGCGGGCACAGGCCGAACGGCTTGCCGCGCAGGTGCGCGACAGCCCGGAGGTCGCTCCCGTGGACATCGGCTACTCGCTGGCCACAACGCGTGCCCGGCTGGATCACCGCGCGGTGATCCTCGGCGACAACAACACGGAGCTGCTCGCCGGCCTGGACGCCTTGGCCGCGGGCAGCCCCGCCCCGAACGTGGTGAGCGGCCGGGTGTCCCGGACGCAGGACGGGCAGCCGGGCAGGACGGTGTTCTTGTTCGCCGGGCAGGGCAGCCAGCGTCCCGGCGCGGGCCGGGCGCTGTCCGAAACCAGTCCTGTGTTCGCCGCCGCGCTCGACGAGGTGTGCGCCGCTTTGGACGAGCACCTGGACCGTCCCTTGCGCGACCTCATGTTCGCCGAACCGGGCTCGCCGGACGCCGTGCTGCTGGATCAGACGAGCTACACCCAGCCCGCGCTGTTCGCGCTCGAAGTGGCGCTCTACCGGCTGACCACCCGGCTCGGGCCACGGCCGGACTTCCTTCTGGGCCATTCCATCGGCGAGCTGGCCGCCTGCGCGGTGGCCGGGGTGTTCTCGCTCTCCGATGCCGCGCTGCTGGTGGCCGCCCGCGGGCGGCTGATGCAGGCCGCGCCCTCCGGTGGCGCGATGATCGCGATCCAGGCGACCGAGGACGAGGTCTCGCCGTTCCTGTCGGACGGGCTCTCGGTAGCCGCGGTCAACGAGCCGGGCTCGGTGGTGATAGCGGGTGACACCGAAGCGGCCGCAGCAGTGCGGGCACGGTTCGTGGCACAGGGCCGCAAGGCCGGCCGGCTGCGGGTCAGTCACGCCTTCCACTCCCCGCATATGGCCGGGGTACTCGACGAGTTCCGCTCGATCGCGCAGCGGGTCACCTTCGCACCGCCGGAAATCCCGGTCGTGTCCGCCGTCACCGGGGCACCCGGTGAACTGTTCGGCAGTCCGGAGTACTGGGCCGGGCACATCCGCAATCCGGTGCGCTTCGCCGATTCCGTGCGGTTCCTCGAAAACGCCGGTGTGACAAGCTTTCTGGAGCTGGGGCCCGGTGCCGTGCTCACCGCGATGGTCCGCAACGGGCTGTCCCGGCCCGCGCAGGCGGCGCCGGTACTACGGCCCGGCCAGCCGGAGGAGCGGTCGGTGCTCGCGGCGCTGGCCCGCCTGGAGATCGGTGGCCACGGTCCGGAATGGACGAAGCTGCTCGGTGGCGGCCGCCGGGTCGCACTGCCCGCCTACCCCTTCCAGCGCCGCCGGTACTGGCTCGGCCAGGCCGAACCGCCCGCGGCGGCCGAGCCCGAGCCGGTCGAGGGCCGGGATCTGCTGGCGCTGGTCCGCGCCAGCGCGGCCGTCGTACTCGGGCAGCCCGGGCCGGCCGCGGTGCCCGCGGACCGCACGTTCGCCGAACTGGGCCTGGATTCCCTGGGCGCGGTGGAGTTCCGCGATCAGCTGTCCGCCGCGCTGGGCCGCCCGCTCTCCCCCACCCTGACCTTCGACCACCCGACCCCGCTCGCCGTCGCCGCCGCCCTCGCCGAAGGCGACGGTGCCGCCGTGGGTCCGCAGCGGAAAGCGCGGTCCGGCGAGCCGGTCGCCATCGTGGCGATGACGGGCCGGTGGCCCGGTGCCGACTCGCCGGAAGAGCTGTGGGACGTAGTCGCCGAGGGGCGCGACACCGTGGGTGCCTTCCCGGACAACCGCGGCTGGGAGCTCGACCGGCTCGTCCATCCCGATCCGGACCACCACGGCACGAGCTATGTGTCCCGGGGCGGGTTCCGTTACGACGCCGACCTGTTCGACGCGGACTTCTTCGGCATCAGCCCGCGCGAGGCCACGGCGATGGATCCGCAGCAGCGGCTGCTGCTGGAGCTGACCTGGGAGACGTTCGAACGCGCCGGGCTGCGGCCCGCGGCCCTCCGAGGCAGCGCCACCGGGGTGTTCATCGGTGCCACGCAACAGGAGTACGGCCCACGCCTGCACGAAGCGGACGGGCATCAGCTGACCGGCGCGACCAACAGCGTCGCGTCCGGCCGCATCTCTTACACCTTCGGGTTCGAAGGCCCGGCCATGACGGTGGACACCGCGTGCTCGTCCTCGCTGGTGGCCCTGCACCTGGCCGCGCAAGCGCTGCGCGACGGTGAATGCGAGCTCGCGCTGGCCGGCGGGGTCGCGATCATGGCCACGCCCGGGATGTTCACGGAGTTCTCCCGGCAGCGTGGTCTCGCGCCCGATGGCCGGTGCAAGGCTTTCGCCGCCGCGGCCGATGGCACGGCCTGGGCCGAAGGTGCCGGAATGCTATTACTGGAACGGCTTTCCGACGCCCGGCGGCACGGTCACCGCATCCTCGCGGTGGTACGCGGCAGCGCGGTGAACTCCGACGGCGCGTCCAACGGCCTGACCGCCCCCAACGGTCCCGCGCAGCAACGGGTGATCGCCCGGGCGCTCGGCGCCGCGGGCCTGGGACCGTCCGATGTGGACGTGGTGGAGGCGCACGGCACCGGGACGAAGCTCGGTGACCCGATCGAGGCCGGTGCCCTGCTCGCCACCTATGGCGCCGGGCACACCGCCGAGCGGCCGCTATGGCTCGGTTCGCTGAAGTCGAACATCGGGCACACCCAGGCCGCCGCCGGGGTGGCCGGGGTGATCAAGATGGTGCAGGCGCTGCACCACGCCGAACTGCCCCGCACCCTGCACGTCGACGAACCCAGCCCGCACGTCGACTGGTCAGCAGGCACCGTCCGGCTGCTCACCGGGAAGCAGCCGTGGCCGGAAACCGGACGCCCACGCCGCGCCGCCGTGTCCGCGTTCGGGATCAGCGGCACCAACGCGCACGTCGTGCTCGAACAGCCTCCGGACAGCACGCCCCCGCCGCCGCGTGCGGGTGCTCGGCTGCCCTGGCTCCTGTCCGCGAAAACCCCGGAGGCATTGCGCCGACAGGCCGCGCTCGTGCGGGTGCCCAAGGAGAACCCGAACACGGTCGCGCGGGCGCTCGCGATCGAGCGCACGGCGTTCGACCATCGCGCGGCCATCGTCGCCGAGGACAGTGCCGGGCTCCGGCGGGGCCTGGAAGCGCTGGCGCGGGGCGAAACCGTACCGGAACTGCTCCGTGGTACCGCCACGGCGGGAGCGGTCGCGTTCGTTTTCACGGGGCAAGGCAGCCAGCGCGCCGGGATGGGCCGCGAACTGTACGAGACGTCGGCGGAGTTCGCCGCCGCCCTGGACGAGATCTGCGCGGAGTTCGCGGGGCACCTGGGCCGTCCACTGCGGGAGGTCCTGTTCGCCGAACCGGAGCTGCTGGATCAGACCGGCTATACCCAGCCGGCACTGTTCGCCTTCGAGGTCGCGCTCTACCGCCTGCTGCGCGCGCACGGCCTGAAACCGGACTACCTCGCCGGGCATTCGATCGGCGAGCTGGCCGCCGCCCACGTGGCGGGGGTGCTCACCCTGCCGGACGCGTGCACGCTGGTCGCGGCGCGGGGCAGGCTCATGCAGGAACTGCCGTCCGGTGGCGCGATGATCGCCATCCAGGCCGGCGAGCACGAAGTGCTGCCGACGCTGGCCGGGCACGAGCAGGAAGTCGCCGTGGCGGCGGTGAACAGTCCGGGCGCGACGGTCATCGCAGGTGACGAGGAGCCCGCGCTGGCCATCGCGGCCCGCTGGGCCGCACGCGGCCGCAAGACCACCAGGCTGCGCACCAGCCACGCTTTCCACTCGCCACGGATGGCGGCCATGCTCGGCGAATTCGCCACAGTGGCCGGGAAACTCACCTACCACGAGCCGGAGATCCCGGTGGTGGCCAACGTGACCGGCCGGCTGGCCGAAGGCGACGAGGTGGTCACGGCGGGCTATTGGGTGCGCCACGCGCGCGACGCGGTCCGGTTCCTGGACGGGGTGCGGGCGCTCGACACGGCAGGCGTCCGCACGTACGTCGAGGTCGGCCCGGACGCGGTGCTCACGCCGATGATCAGTGACTGCCTGGCCGAGCGCGCGCAGGACAACGCGGTGATCCCGGTGCTGCGCCGCAGTCGCGCGGAACCTGCCGCGTTCCTCCGCGCACTGGCCCACGCCCACGTCACCGGAGCCGCCGTGGACTGGCCGGTGGTCTTCCCCGGCGAGTGGGCGCATGTCGCGCTGCCGACGTATCCGTTCGAGCGCAAGCGATTCTGGCTCACGGCGCCGTCGCCCGGCGGCACGGGCTCCGGGCATCCCTTCCTCACCGGCGAGACCGAACTGGCCGGCACCGAGGGGCTGGTGTGCGAGGGCACGATCTCGGTGCAGGCCCAGCCCTGGCTCGCCGACCACACCGTCGGCGGCGCGATCCTGCTGCCCGGTACCGCGTTCGCCGAACTGGCGGCCCACGCGGGGGAACGCGCGGGGACGCCGGGCGTGGGCGAGCTCACCCTCGAAGCGCCGCTGGTGCTGCCGGAAACGGGGAGCGTGCGGCTGCAGGTCGCCGTGGGCGCGGCCGAGGAGGACGGCCGCCGTGCCGTCACCATCCACTCGCGTCGCGGTGACGGGCCCTGGGTCCGGCAGGCCGGCGGGTTCACCGCGGCCGCGAAGGCACCGGAAACCGTTGTCCGGCCACCGGATGCGGAGCCCGTCGACATCGGCGACTGGTATTCGCGGCTCGCCGGTGAAGGGTACGACTACGGGCCCGCGTTTCAGGGCGTACGGGCGGTGTGGCGGCACGGCGAAGACACCTACGCGGAGATCCGGCTTCCCGAGGACGCCGACCCGTCCGGTTTCGCCATCCACCCGGCGCTGCTGGACGCCGCGGTGCATCCGCTCGTGCTGGGCCGTGGCGATCAGGGCTCGGGCCGGATGCTACTGCCGTTCAGCTGGTCCGGGCTCACCGTGCACGCCGTCGGCGCCACGGCCGTGCTCGCCAAGGTTTCCCGCACCGCACCGGACACGGCGGCGCTGACCCTGGCCGATCCGGCGGGGCTCCCCGTGCTCTCGGTCGAATCCCTTGCGCTGCGGGAAGTCGAAGGCGCCAAACTCGGCAGCGGCGAGACGCAGGATGCGCTCTTCCAGCTCGACTGGACCGCGGCGGAGCCCGGCGAAAACACGCCCGGGCAGTTCGTGGTGCTCGGCGCGCCGGGCAAGCGCCTGGCCGATGTCGCGTACCCCGACCTCACCGCCTTGCGGAAGGCCTTGCACGAAAGTGAATCCGCTTGGGTGCTCGCTCCCCTGCCCAGCGCCGGCGAGGTCGTGGCCGGCGCGCATTCGTCGGCGACCGCGGCGCTCGCTCTGCTCCAGGGCTGGCTGGCGGAGGAGGGTTTCGCCGCGAGCCGCCTGGTGTTCGTCACCGACGGCTCACTCGCGCACGCACCCGTCTGGGGGCTGCTGCGCTCGGCGCAGACCGAGAACCCCGGCCGGTTCACCATCCTCGAACTCGGCGACGAACCGGCGTCCCGCGAAGCACTGCCGGGCGCGCTGGCGAGCGGCGAGCCCCAGCTTGCGATCCACGATGGACAGATCTCGGTGCCGAGGCTCGCCAGGGTCTCCGCACAAGGCGAAGGGCCGGTCATCGACCCGGACGGCATCGTGCTGATCACGGGTGCTACCGGCGCACTGGGCGGCCTGCTCGCCCGCCATCTGGTCACCGCGCATGGCGCCCGGCGGCTGTTGCTGGTCTCCCGGCGCGGCCCGGCCGCCCCGGGAGCCGGCCGGCTCGCCGCCGAGCTGACCGGACTGGGCGCCATTGTCCAGACGGCAGCGTGCGACGTGACCGACCGGGACGAGCTGTCCCGGCTGCTGGCCGGACACCGGCTGACGGCGGTCGTGCACGCGGCGGGCACGCTCGACGACGGGGTACTCGGCTCACTCACCCCGGAGAGGCTGGCCGCGGTCCTGCGTTCCAAAGTGGACGGTGCCTGGCTGCTGCACGAACTCACCCGGAAGAGCGACCTGTCCGCGTTCGTGCTGTTCTCCTCGGTCGCCGGCATCCTCGGCACCGCCGGGCAGGCCAGCTACGCCGCCGCGAACACCTTCCTCGACGGCCTCGCCCGCCACCGGCACCGGCTCGGTCTGCCCGCGACGGCGCTCGCGTGGGGCCTGTGGGACGAGGGCATGGGCGAGCGGCTCGGCAGCGCGGACCGCGCGCGGATGGCCCGCGCCGGTATAGCGACGATCGCGGCGGAGCAAGGGCTGGCGTTGTTCGACTCCGCGTTGCGCGCCGGCCTGCCCGCGCTGGTCCCGGCCCCGCTCGACTTCGCGACGCTGCGGGCACAGGCCGCGAAAGACACGCTGCCGCCGCTCCTACGCGGCCTCGTCCGCGCTCCCCGTCGCACCGCGAGCGTCGCGACGGCCGCCGGTGCCGAGCACTTCGCGGCACTTCCGCCGGAACAGCGGGCGGACTGGTTGACCGGAGTACTGCGCGAAAAGCTCGCCGCCGTACTCGGGCACTCCCGGCCGGACGCGGTCGACGTGCGGCGCGGTTTCCTCGACATGGGCCTGGATTCGCTCGCGGCGGTCGAACTGCGCAACCAGCTCAACGCGCTGACCGGGCTCCGGCTGCCCGCCACCGCGCTGCTCGACCACCCCACCGTCACCGCACTGGTCGAGCACCTCGTGCGCGAGCAGGCCCCGCCGCCGGGCCAGGCGCTGGCCGGGCTGGACCAGCTGGAAGCCAGCCTGCCGACGCTGCCCGGTGCCGTGCGTGAAGAACTGGCCGCCCGGTTGGCCGGGCTGCTCACCGCGCTCGGCGCCGGTCCGGTGGACGGGCTCGCCGCGGCCACGGACGACGAGATGTTCGAGCTCATCGACCGCGAACTGGGGATCTCCCCGATCGAGAGGGATTGAGGCGCTCTTGACCACCGAGCAGAAGCTGCGCGACTACCTCAAGCGGGTCACCGCCGACCTGCAGCACAGCCGCCGCCGGCTGCGCGAAACCGAGGACCGGCTGCGGGAACCGATCGCGATCGTCGGCATGGCCTGCCGTTACCCCGGCGGCGTGCGCGATCCCGAGGACCTGTGGCGGCTGGTCGGCGAAGGACGGGACGCGGTATCGGAGTTCCCGGTCAACCGTGGCTGGCCTGCCGGCCTCTACGACCCCGATCCCGAGCGTGCCGGCCATTCCTATACGCGCGAAGGCGGATTCCTGCACGACGCCGACCAGTTCGACGCGGACTTCTTCGGGGTGAACCCGCGCGAGGCGGCGGCCACCGATCCCCAGCAGCGGCTGCTGCTCGAGGTCGCGTGGGAGACGTTCGAGCGGGCCGGGATCCGCCCGGAAACCCTGCACGGCAGCCGAACCGGCGTGTTCAGCGGGGTCATGTACGCCGACTACGGCGCCCGCCTGGCCCGGGCACCGCGAGATCTGGAGGGCTACGTCGTCGTCGGCAGCGCGGGCAGTGTCGTGTCCGGGCGGCTGGCTTACACGTTCGGTCTGGAGGGGCCAGCGGTCACGGTGGACACCGCGTGCTCGTCCTCGCTGGTGGCGATCCATCTGGCCGCCCAGGCCCTGCGGGGCGGGGAATGCTCGCTGGCGCTCGCGGGCGGCGTCACCGTGATGGCCACACCGTCGACGTTCGTCGACTTCAGCCGGCAGAAAGCCCTTTCCGCCGACGGTCGCTGCAAGTCCTTCGCCGCGTCGGCGGACGGCACGGGCTGGGCCGAGGGCGCGGGTCTGCTGTTGCTGGAACGGTTGTCCGACGCCGAGCGCAACGGGCACACCGTGCTCGCGCTGGTGCGCGGGACGGCGGTGAACCAGGACGGCCGCAGCAGCCAGCTCACCGCGCCGAGCGGGCCGTCGCAGGAGCGGGTCATCGCCCAGGCGCTGGAGAACGCGGGCCTGACCCCGGCGGACGTGGACGTCGTCGAGGCGCACGGCACCGGCACCACCCTCGGCGACCCGATCGAGGTGCAGGCGCTGGACCGGGTCTACGGCCGCGCGCGGCCCGCCGAAAGCCCGCTGTACCTGGGCTCGCTCAAGTCCAACATCGGGCACTCGCAGGCCGCGGCCGGGGTCGGTGGGGTCATCAAGATGACCCAGGCGCTGCGGCACGAACGGCTGCCACGCACGCTGCACGTCGACGAGCCCACCCCGCATATCGACTGGGACACCACATCGCTCACCCTGCTCACCGAGGAGGTTCCGTGGCCGGTAAGGGAAACTCCCCGCCGTGCGGCGGTTTCCTCGTTCGGGATCGGCGGCACCAACGCCCATCTCGTACTCGAGGAGCCGCCCGCGCGTGCGGAGCCGGAAACTGGTGAACGCCCGACGCTTCCCGCCGTGCCACTGCTGATCTCCGCCCGGTCGCCCGAGGCAGTGCGCGCCCAGGCCGCGCGGCTCGGGTCGTTCGTGCGCGAGAACGGTGACGTCGGCCTGCCCGATCTCGCGCACGCGCTGGCGACCACGAGAACGGCGTTCGACCACCGCGCGGTGATCGTGGCCACCGGCCGGGAGGATCTGCTGTCCGGAGTGGACGCTCTCGCCGGTGGCGAGCCCGCCGGGAACGTCGTGACCGGGACGGCCGCCGGGAAGCTGGCGTTCCTGTGCACCGGTCAGGGCAGCCAGCGACTCGGCATGGGCCGGGAGCTGCACGCGGCTCATCCCGTGTTCGCGGCGGCGTTCGACGGGGTGTGCGCCGCGTTGGACGCGCGGCTGGCCGAGCATGGGGCGCGCCCGGTCCGGGACGTCGTGTTCGCCGAAGAACACACCGGCCTGCTGGACGAGACCCTATACACGCAGAGCGCGCTGTTCGCCCTCGAAGTGGCGTTGTTCCGGCTGCTGGAGTCCTGGGGTGTCCGCCCGGACGTGCTCGCGGGGCACTCGATCGGTGAGCTTGCCGCGGCGCACGTCGCCGGCATCCTTACCTTGCCCGACGCCTGCACACTGGTCGCGGCGCGGGCCCGGTTGATGCAGGGGCTTCCGGCCGGTGGCGCGATGATCGCCGTACAGGCCACCGAAACCGAGGCGCTCGACGCGCTGGCGGGGCACGAGGAGACAGTGAGCCTCGCGGCGGTCAACGGCCCCGGGTCCGTGGTCATCTCCGGCGACGAGGAGCCCGCGACACGGATCGCGGAACGGTTCGCCGCGCAGGGCCGCAAGATCAGGCGGCTGCGGACCAGCCACGCGTTCCACTCCCCGCACATGGACGCCATGCTCGACGAGTTCCGGCGGATCGCCGACGGGCTTTCCCTTGCGGCGCCGTCGATCCCCGTGTTGTCCGGGCTCACCGGCGAGCCGCTGGTAAAGGTCACCGGCGGGTACTGGGCCGATCAGGTCCGCGGCCCGGTCCGGTTCGCCGCGATCGTGCGCCGGCTGGTCGAGGACGGCGTACGCACGGTGCTGGAGCTGGGTCCGGACGGCGTGCTCACGGCGATGGCCGCGGAGGGCTCGCTCACCGGTGGACCGGCCCTGCACCGCGACCGGGCGGAGGCGGTGACGGTGGTGACCGCGGTCGCCCGCGCCGTGGCCTCCGGCGCCGCCCCCGACTGGACGGCGTTGCTCGCGGGCCCGGCATCCGCCCCGGTGGAGCTGCCGACCTATGCGTTCCAGCGCCGCCGCTACTGGCCCGATCCGCCCGCCGACGAAGGCACCGCGGGCGATGAGGGCTTCTGGTCCCTGGTTTCCGAGGAAGACTCCGACGCACTGGCGGGCGCGCTCGGGCTCGACGAGGAGCCGGGCCGGGCCGCGCTGCGTGAGGTGCTGCCCAGCCTCGCGGAGTGGCGCAAGCGCAGCCAGGACGAGACCCTGGCGGACGAGTGGCGCTACCACCCGGTGTGGCGGCGGGTGGACCCGGTTCCCGGTCCCGCCAAGGGAAAGTGGCTGCTGGTCCTGCCCGAGGGGTACGGCGGGCAGGCCGCGGAGCTCGTACCGGGATCAGCCGAACGGATCGTGGTCGACCCGGCCCGGGCGGATCGTGAGTCGCTGCTGGCACTGCTTCCCGCGAGTCCCGTCGACGGCGTGCTCTCCCTGCTGTCCTGTGTGGACGATCCGCTTCCGGGCCATCCCGCGGTGACCGTCGGCCTCGCGGCCACCGTCGCGCTGGTGCAGGCGCTGGAGCAAGCGGCGCAACGGGCGCCGCTGTGGTGTGTCACCACGGAAGCCGTCGCGCCGGACGCGGGTTCCAGGGTCACCCGCCCGGACGGGGCGCTGGTCTGGGGTTTCGGCGCCATCGTCGCGATGGAGAGCCCCCAGCTGTGGGGTGGTCTGCTCGACCTGCCCGCCGAACCGGGCAACGCGACGTTGCGGGCCGCGCGCGCCGCCCTCAGCGGTACCGAGGGCGAACTCTGCGTCCGGCCGTCGGGTGTGTATGCCCGGCGGCTCGTGAAGGCGGGTGCGCGGCCCGCGAAGCGGTCGTGGTCGCCCGGGCCGGGCACGGTGCTGATCACCGGCGGCACCGGCGCGCTGGCCCGGCAGGCCGCGCGGTGGTTCGCCGCACAGGGCGCCGAGCACGTGCTGTTGACCAGCCGCCGGGGTGGGGACGCACCGGGAACCGCCGGACTGGCAACGGAACTGGCCGCGCTCGGTACCGAGACCTCGTTCGCCGCATGCGACGTGTCGGATCGGGACGAGGTGGCCGCGCTGCTGGCTTCGATCCCTGCCGAACGGCCACTGACCGCGGTCGTGCACGCGGCCGCGATCCTCGAAGACACGGTGATCGACGCGCTGGCGCCGGCGCAGATGGACCGGGTGCTGCGGGTGAAGGCCGGTGGCGCGCGCAACCTCGACGAGCTGACCCGCGGACTGGACCTGTCCGCCTTCGTGCTGTTCTCCTCGGCCGCCGGGGTGGCCGGTATCGCGGGGCAGGGCAATTACGCGCCAGGCAACGCTTACCTCGACGCACTGGCCGCGCACCGGCGCGGGCTCGGCCTGCCGGCCACGGCGATCGACTGGGGACTGTGGGCCGGGGACGGGATAGCCGGTGATCGCGGCACTCAGCAGACCGAGCGTTCCGGGTTCCGGCCCATGCGCCCGGAGCGCGCGATCTCCGCGCTGGCCACGGCACTGGGTGCGGGCGAGACCCAGGTGGTGGTGTGTGACGCCGACTGGAACGCCCTGGCCACCGGGCGCCCGTACCCGCTGCTGGCGGAACTGACCACCGGCGGGGTCACCGCGCCCGGGGCGCAGGCACCACTGGCGGAACGGCTCGCGGAGCTGCCGGAGCCCGAACGCCGCCGCACGCTGCAGCGGCTCGTGCGGGCGCAGGTCGCGGCCGCGCTCGGCAGGCCGGGCCCCGAAGCGGTGGACACCGAGCGCGGTTTCCGGGACCAGGGCTTCGATTCGCTCACCGCGGTCGAGCTGCGCAACCGGCTCAGCGCCGAGCTCGGGCGCCCGCTGCCCGCCACCCTGATCTTCGACTACCCCACCCCGGCGGCGCTGGCCGAGCAGCTCTACTCGGAGCTGGCGCCCGCGGCCGCGCCGGCCGGCGCGATCCTCACCGAGATCGACAGGCTTGCGTCGGTGCTCGCCACGGCCGAGTGGGACGAATCCACCAGGGAGGCCGCCGACGGACGGCTGCGCGCACTGCTCACCGCGTGGGAAACGGCGGGCGCCCGGTCCGCGGTCGCGGACGAGCTGTCGGCCGCCTCCGACGACGAGCTCATCGACTTCATCGGCAAAGAACTCGGCATCTCCTGACCGGAAAGGCGAGAAATGGACGACGACCGGATCCGGTACCTGCTCAAGCGGGTCTCGGCCGAGTTGCACGAGACCCGCGGCAAACTGGCCGAAGCCGAGCAGCAGCGGCACGAGCCGATCGCGATCGTGGGCATCGGCTGCCACTTCCCCGGTGGCGTGGACTCGGCCGAGGACCTGTGGCGGCTGGTCGCCGAGGGCCGGGACGCGGTGACGGAGTTCCCCGGCGACCGCGGCTGGCGGCTGGACGAGCTGTTCGACGCCGACCCCGCGCATCCGGGCACCTCCTACGCCCGCCATGGTGCTTTCCTCGCGCGGCCCGGTGATTTCGACGCCGGGTTCTTCGGGATCTCCCCGCGCGAGGCACTCGCCGCCGACCCGCAGCACCGGCTGCTGCTGGAGACCACCTGGGAGACCTTCGAGCACGCGGGCCTCGACCCGGCGGCGCTGCGGGGCAGCCGCACCGGCGTGTTCGTGGGCACCAACGGCAACGACTATCCCTCCGGCGCGCCGGTCACCCCCGGGGAGATCGAGGGTTATCTGGCGATCGGCAACGCGGCGAGCGTCGCGTCCGGCCGGATCTCCTACACCTTCGGTTTCGAAGGCCCGGCGGTCACGGTGGACACGGCCTGCTCGGCGTCGCTGGTGGCGCTGCACCTGGCGGTGCGGGCGCTGCGGTGGGGTGAATGCGATCTCGCGGTTGCCGGTGGCGTCACAGTGATGACCTCGCCGTCGATCTTCGTCGAGTTCTCGCGGCAGCGCGGGCTCGCCCCGGACGGGCGGTGCAAGGCGTTCGCCGCCGCCGCGGACGGCACCGGCTGGGCCGAAGGCGCCGGGATGATCCTGGTCGAACGGCTCTCCGATGCCGAACGGCTCGGGCACCGGGTACTGGCCGTGGTCCGCGGCACCGCGATCAACCAGGACGGCGCGTCCAACGGGCTGACCGCGCCGAACGGCCCGTCGCAGCGGCGAGTCATCCAGCAGGCACTCGCCGACGCACGGCTCGCCCACAGCGATGTCGGCGCGGTCGAGGCGCACGGCACGGGCACGGCGCTGGGTGACCCGATCGAAGCGCAGGCTTTGCTTGCCACGTACGGAAAACGCCCGGCCGGGGAGCCGTTGTGGCTCGGCTCGGTCAAGTCGAACCTCGGGCACACGCAGGCGGCGGCCGGGGTGGCCGGGCTGATCAAGATGGTGCAGGCGCTGCGGCACGGGCGGCTGCCGAAGACCTTGCACGTGGACGAGCCGACCCCGCACGTGGACTGGTCGGCCGGCGCGGTCCGGCTGCTCACCGAGGAGCGTGCCTGGCCGGCCGGAGACGAGCCGCGCCGGGCCGGGGTCTCGGCGTTCGGGGTCAGCGGCACCAACGCGCATGTCATCCTGGAAGAGGCTCCCCCGCAAGGGATTCCGGACAGCCAAGAGGTCGCCGGGCCGGTGCCCTGGGTGGTTTCCGGCCACTCCCCCGAGGCGCTGCGCGCGCAGGCGGCCCGGCTCGCGTCGTTCGCTCGCGAGCACGCGGACGTCGCGCCGGGCGAACTCGCGCGCGCACTGGTCACCACCCGCGCCTCGCTTCGCGAACGCGCGGTCGTCGCCGGCACGGAAAGGACGGACCTGCTGGCCGGGCTGGACGCGCTCGCGGCAGGCCAGTCCGCGGCCGGCGTGGTACGCGGCGCGGCGCAATCCGGGCGCAAGGTCGTCTTCGTGTTTCCCGGGCAGGGTTCGCAATGGCCGGGCATGGCCGCCGGGTTGCTCGACACGGCACCGGTCTTCGCGGCCCGGATCGCCCAGTGCGAGGAAGCGCTGGCCCCGTTCGTCGACTGGTCGCTGACCGGCGTCCTCCGCGGCGATGACGAGAAAGCCTTGGAGCGGGTGGACGTCGTGCAGCCCGCGCTGTGGGCGGTGCTGGTGTCGCTGGCGGAGCTGTGGCGTTCCCACGGAGTCCGGCCGGACGCGGTGCTGGGCCATTCCCAGGGCGAGATCGCGGCGGCCTGCGTCGCCGGGGCACTGTCCCTTCCGGACGCCGCGATGGTGGTCGCGTTGCGCAGTAAGGCGATTCTGGCCTTGTCCGGTGCGGGCGGGATGCTTTCGGTCGCCCTCACTCCCGCCGCTGCCGAGGCGAAGATCGCGGCCTGGGGCGAGGCGCTGTCGATAGCGGCCGTGAACGGCCCGTCGAGCGTGGTGGTCTCCGGCGAGCCCGGCGCGCTGGACGAGCTGACGGCGGCCTGCGCGGCGGAGGACGTGCGCACGCGCCGGATCCCGGTGGACTACGCGTCGCATTCGGCGCAGGTGGAACGGATCCGGGAGCCGTTGCTGGCGGCGCTGGAGTCCGTCCGGCCTGCCGCCGCCGCGGTGCCGCTGCTGTCCACGGTGACCGGCGATTGGCTCGACACCACCACGATGGACGCCGGTTACTGGTACACCAACCTCCGCCGGACGGTCCGGTTCGAGCCGGCGGTGCGCGCGCTGCTCGCCGAGGAGCACACGGTCTTCGTCGAGGTCAGCCCACACCCCGGCCTCACCACCGCGGTGCAGGAAACCGCGGAGGACCAAGGGCTCGACACCGTGGTGGCCACGGGTTCGCTGCGGCGCGACCATGGTGGGCCCGACGAGTTCCTCGCCGCGCTGGCCCGCGCTTACACCCACGGCGTGCCCGTCGACTGGACGGTGCTGCTCGGCGAAACGCCCGGGCCATGGCTCGATCTGCCGTCGTACGCGTTCCAGCGCACCCGGTATTGGCTCCGTGACTCGGCGAGCGCCCCGGGTGACGCGGCCGGGCTCGGGCTGGTGTCCGCGGCGCATCCGATGCTGGGCGCGGCGGTGCGGATCGCGGACGGCGACGGGCTGCTGCTCACCTCGCTCGTGTCGGCCCGCACCCAGCCGTGGCTGACCGACCACCGGGTGCACGATCGGATCCTGGTACCCGGCACGGCTTTCGTGGAGTGGGTGCTGCGGGCGGGCGACGAGGCCGGCAGCCCCGTGCTCGGCGAGCTGGTGATCGAGGCGCCGCTCCTGCTCGACGCGGACGTTCGGGTACAGATCGGGGTGGCGGCGCCGGATTCCGCCGGACGCCGCGCGGTGTCCGTGCATTCCGCGCGCGAGGACGGCGGCTGGACCAGGCACGCCACGGGCTTCCTGAGTTCGCTCGCCACCACGCCGGAAGCGGTGGCGAGCTGGCCTCCGGCGGGTGCCAGGGCCATCGGGATCGACGGGTTGTATCCCGGTCTGGCGGATGCCGGGCTGCAGTACGGCCCGGCGTTCCAGGGCGTCCGCGCCGTGTGGGTGCGAGGCCCCGAGGTGTTCGCGGAAATCGAGCTGCCCGAAGGCCTTCGGTCCGAGGCGGGGTCGTACGGCCTGCACCCGGCGCTGCTCGACGCCGCGTTCCACGCGTGGGCGCTGGCCGAGGGCAACGGCGGCGAAAGCCGGTTGCCGTTCAGCTGGACGGACGTGGCCCTGCACGCCACGGGCGCGGCGAGCCTGCGTGTCCAGCTGACCGGCAGTCCTGGCGAGATCTCCGTGCGGGCGTTCGACTCCACCGGTGCCCCGGTGATCACGATCGGTTCGCTGGTGTCGCGCGCCGTGTCGGCCGGGCAGGTGGCCGCCACCAGCGCCCGGTTGCCGTTCCGGGTGGGCTGGGCGGAGTTGCCGTCGTCCGCCACCGGCGGGGAGCATGTCACCCGGTTCGAAGTCCAGCCGGTGTCCACTGTGGACGACCACCTGCCGGACGCGCTGCGCGAGACCACCCGTCAAGTGCTGGCGCGAGTACAGTCCTGGCTTGCCGCGCCGGACAGCGGGCGGCTCGCCGTGCTGACGACGAATGCTGTCGCGGACGATCCGGAGCTGGTGGCCGGTTCGGTCTGGGGGCTGGTGCGCTCGGCGCAGGCCGAACATCCCGGCCGGCTGCTGCTCGTCGACTCCGATGGGCGGGAAAGCTCCCGCCGTGCACTGGATTCCGCCCTCGCCGCGGCCGGCGACGAGTCCCAGCTGGTGATCCGCGACGGGGTCGTCCGCGTGCCCAGGCTCGTCCGCGCGGAGCCGGACAGGCCGGGGTGGTCGTTCGCGCCCGGCGGGACGGTGCTGATCACCGGCGGTCTCGGGCTGCTCGGCAGGCTGCTGGCGCGCCACCTCGTCACCGGATACGACGTGCGGCACCTGGTGCTGCTGTCCCGGCGCGGCGCGGAAACGCCTGGTGCCAGGGAGTTCCTGGCCGAGCTCGCCGGGCTGGGCGCCGAAGCGCGCGCCGTCGCGTGCGACGCCGCCGACCGGGACGCCCTGGCCGAAGTCCTCTCCGGCATCCCCGGCGACCGGCCGCTCACGGCGGTGATCCATGCCGCGGGCACGCTTGACGACGGGCTCGTCGAAGCGCTGACCGCCGAACGGCTCGACGCCACACTGCGCGCCAAAGCGGACGGCGCCTGGAATCTGCACCGGCTGACCGAGGGTACCGGCCTGTCCGCGTTCATCCTGTTCTCCTCCGCCGCCGGGGTGCTGGGCACAGCGGGCCAGGGCAACTACGCCGCCGCCAACACCTTCCTCGACGCGCTGGCCGCGCACCGCCAAGCGCGTGGCCTGCCCGCCACCTCGCTCGCGTGGGGGCTGTGGGCCGACGCGAGTGGCCTCACCGCGCATCTCGCCGGAACCGACGTGGACCGGATCGCCCGCCAGGGCATCCGCCCGCTGGACACCGCGGCCGGCCTGGCGTTGTTCGACGCCGCCGGCCGGTCCGGCGAACCCCTGCTGGTGCCTACGCTGCTGGCGCACGAGGCGCTCGACGAGGTGCCGCCGATGTTGCGTGCGCTGGCCCGCCCGAAGCGCCGGGCCGCGCAGTCCGGTGCGACCGGCGGGCTACGGCGCCTACCCGCCGCCGAACTCGCGAAGACCGTGCTGGAGCTGGTGCGCACCGAAGCCGCGGCCGTCCTCGGGCACGCCGGAGCCGACACGGTGGTCACCGGACGTCCCTTCAAGGAACTGGGTTTCGACTCCCTCACCGCCGTGGATCTGCGCAACCGGCTCAGCGCCGCGACCGGCCTGCGGCTGCCCGCCACGCTGGTGTTCGAGCATCCGACGCCGGACGAGCTCGCCCGCTTCCTGCGGGCGGAGCTGACCGGCGAAGACACCGGCACCGCCGCGCCGGCCGTGGTGGCGGCCGCCGATGAACCGATCGCGATCGTGGGCATGGCCTGCCGCTTCCCGGGCAACGTCGGGACGCCCGAACAGTTGTGGGAACTGCTCGCCGCCGGGGGTGACGCCATCACCGAATGGCCCACCGACCGTGGCTGGCCCACCGGCGAGCTGTACGACCCGGATCCGGACCATGCCGGCACCACGTACACCACACACGGCGGCTTCCTGCACGACGCCGCCGGGTTCGACCCGGGATTCTTCGGGATCAGCCCGCGCGAGGCCCTGGCCACCGACCCGCAACAGCGGCTGCTGCTGGAAACGACGTGGGAGGCGCTGGAGCACGCGGGCATCCGGCCGGACTCCTTGCGCGGCAGCCGGACGGGCGTGTTCACCGGCGTGATGTACAACGACTACGCGACCAGGCTGCGGGAGATTCCCGTAGAGCTGGAAGGGTTCCTGACCAACGGCAGCGCGGCCAGCGTCGCCTCCGGCCGGATCTCCTACACCTTCGGCTTCGCCGGGCCGACGCTCACGGTGGACACCGCGTGCTCGTCGTCGCTGGTCGCGATCCATCTCGCGGGCCAGGCCCTGCGCAACGGTGACTGCGAGCTCGCGTTCGCGGGCGGGGCCACCATCATGGCTTCGCCGAACGGGATGGTGGCCGCGTGCCGCCAGAAGGCGCTGTCGGTGGACGGGCGGTGCAAGGCGTTCGCCTCGGCCGCCGACGGCACCGGCTGGGGCGAAGGTGTCGGAATGCTGTTGCTGGAACGGCTTTCCGACGCACGACGAAACGGGCACCGGGTCCTCGCCGTCGTCCGCGGCACCGCGGTGAACTCCGATGGCACGTCCAACGGCCTGACCGCCCCCAACGGCACGGCACAGCAGCAGGTGATCCGCCAGGCGCTGGCCACCGCCGGGCTCACACCGTCCGATGTGGACGCCGTGGAGGCGCACGGCACCGGGACGAAGCTCGGTGACCCGATCGAGGCCGGTGCCCTGCTCGCCACCTACGGCGCCGGGCACACCGCCGAGCGGCCACTATGGCTCGGTTCGATCAAGTCCAACATCGGGCACACCCAGGCCGCCGCCGGGGTCGCCGGGGTGATCAAGATGGTACAGGCACTGCACCACGCCGAACTGCCCCGCACCCTGCACATCGACGAACCCTCTCCACACGTCGACTGGTCAGCAGGCACCGTCCGGCTGCTCACCGGGGCCAGGCCGTGGCCGCGCGGGGAAAATCCGCGCCGGGCGGCGGTTTCCGCGTTCGGGATCAGCGGCACCAACGCCCACCTGGTGCTCGAAGAGGCGCCGGCCGAGAGCCCTGTCTCCGGGGCCGCCGTGGCCGGGCCGCTGCCGTGGCTGCTGTCCGCGAAATCGGCCGAAGCCCTGCGGCAGCAGGCCGTCCGGCTCAAGGAACTGCTCGACCGGGAACCGGAGGCGGACCTGGCCGCCACCGCGCGGGCGCTGGCCAGGACGAGGACGGCGTTCGACAAGCGGGCCGCGATCGTGGCCGGGGACCGCGCCGGACTGCTGACGGCGCTGGAACAACTGGGTACCGGCGAGCCCGGCGACGGGGTGGTGCAAGGGATCGCCGATGTCACCCCGAAAACGGTCTTCGTCTTCCCCGGGCACGGTTCGCTGTGGGCGGGGATGGCGGCCGGATTGCTGGAGTCGTCGCCGGTGTTCGCCGCGAAGATCGGCGAATGCGCGGCGGCGCTCGATCCGTATCTGGACTGGTCGTTGCCCGACGTGCTGCGCCAGGCCGAGGGCGCGCCCTCGGTCGACGACATCACCGTGGGCCAGCCCGCGCTGTGGGCCGTCCTGGTCGCGCTGGCCGAACTCTGGCAGTCCTTCGGGGTGCGGCCGGACGCGGTCATCGGGCACAGCCAGGGTGAGGTCGCGGCCGCCTGCGTGTCGGGCGCGCTGTCACTCGCCGACGCGGCGCGGATCGTCTGCCTGCGCAGCAGGGCGTTGGCCTCGCTGACCGGCCAGGGCGGGATGATGTCGGTGGCGCTGCCGGAATCGGAGACGGCGGCACGGCTCGCGGCATGGCCGGGCCGGTTGTCGGTGGCCACCGTGAACGGGCCCGCGGCCGTGGTGGTCGCGGGGGAAACGACGGCGCTGGACGAACTGCGGGCGAGCTGCGAGGCCGACGGCGTGCGGGTGCGACGGCTGCGGACAGCGCCGCTGGCCGGGCATTCGCCGGTGGTGGAGGCGATCCGGGAACGCCTGCTCGGCGAGTTGTCCGGAGTTCGCCCGCGCGCGGGCGAAGTCCCGATGCTGTCCTCGGTCACCGCGGACTGGATCGATCACGCGTCGCTGGATGCCGGGTACTGGTACCGGAATCTCCGTGAAACGGTGCGGTTCGAACCCGCGCTGCGCGCACTGGCCGAGCAGGGGCACACGGTGTTCATCGAGGTGAGCCCGCATCCGGTGCTCACGTCGAGCATGCTCGACATCCTCGACGGAACGAGCCGCACTGTCGTGACCGAGACACTGCGGCGGGAGCACGGCGGGCTGGACAGGTTCCTCACCTCGGCCGCCGCGCTCGCCGTCCGTGCCGTGCCGGTCGAGTGGGAGGCCGTGTTCGGCGGTTCCGAGGTGCGCCCGGTGGATCTGCCCACGTATCCGTTCCAGCGCCGGCGGTACTGGCTCGACGCCGAACTTCCCGCCACCACAGTGGTTTCCGGGCTCACCGGCCCGGAAGCGGAGCCCGGCGACGAGCCCTCGCTCACCGCGAAGCTGGCGGGTGTCCCGGAAGCCGAACGCGCGGGCGCCCTGCTCGATCTGGTGCGCAGGCAGGCCGCCGCGGTCCTGGGGCAGCCCGAACTCGACGAGGTCGGCGCCGAACGGACGTTCAAGGAGCTGGGTTTCGAATCCCTGTCGGCTGTGGACCTGCGCAACCGGCTCGGCGCGGTCACCGGCCTGCCGCTGCCGGCCACCCTGGTGTTCGACCATCCCACCCCGGCCGCGCTTTCCGCCTTCCTGCTGTCCTCTTTGGACGATTCGGGGCCCGGATCCGCGCTGGACACCCTGGACCGGCTGGAAGAACTGCTCGCCGGGGCGGGCGAGCCGGGCCGGGCCGAGATCGGTGACCGGCTGCGCGCCCTCGCCCAGCGGTGGGGCGGGCTGGGCACGGAGGCCGAGCTGGACCTGGAAACCGCGACCGACGAGCAGTTGTTCGAGTTGATGGACAGCGGCCGGGAAACCGCCGAGTAAGGGATCGCTGAGGCATGGCAGGCGAAGACAAGCTCCGGGAATACCTCAAACGGGCGCTCGCGGACGCGCGGCAGGCCCAGAAACGGCTACGGGAGATGGAATCCGCCGGGCGGGAGCCGATCGCGATCGTCGGCATGGCCTGCCGGTACCCCGGCGGCGTGCGCGGGCCGGACGAGCTGTGGCGGCTCGTGGCCGACGGCACGGACGCGATCACCGAGTGGCCGGAGAACCGCGGCTGGCGGACGGCGGAGCTGTTCGACCCGGACCCGGACCATCCCGGCACCAGCTACACGACCCGGGGCGGGTTCCTGCACGACGCCGACGAGTTCGACGCCGCGTTCTTCGGGATCAGCCCCCGGGAGGCGCTGGCGACGGACCCGCAGCAAAGGTTACTGCTGGAGCTTTCCTGGGAGGCGCTGGAGCGGGCCGGTATCCCGCCGCACACGCTGCGCGGCAGCCGCACCGGGGTGTTCACCGGCCTGGCCGGGGCGGACTACCAGCCCGCGCCCGCCGAGACGCCGGGCGAGCTGGAGGGCTATCTCGGGGTCGGGAACCTCGCCAGCGTCGCGTCGGGCCGGATCAGCTACACGCTCGGGTTCGCCGGTCCCGCGGTCACCGTGGACACCGCGTGTTCCTCTTCGCTGGTCGCGATCCACCTCGCCGGGCAGGCGCTGCGCACCGGCGACTGCGCACTGGCGCTCGCGGGCGGGGCCACCGTGATGTCGTCGCCGGGCGGGTTCATCGAGTTCTCGCGCCAGCGTGGCCTGGCCCCGGACGGGCGCTGCAAGGCGTTCGCCGCCGCGGCCGACGGCACCGGGTGGGCCGAGGGCGCCGGGCTGCTGGTGCTGGAACGGCTTTCCGACGCCGAACGCCTCGGGCACCGGGTCCTCGCTGTCGTCCGCGGCACCGCCGTGAACTCCGACGGCACCTCCAACGGGCTCACCGCACCGAACGGCACCGCGCAGCAGCAGGTCATCTCGCGGGCGCTGGCCGGGGCCGGGCTGTCACCGTCCGATGTGGACGCCGTGGAGGCACACGGCACGGGTACCCGGCTCGGTGATCCCATCGAGGCGAACGCGATCCTCGCCACCTACGGGCGCAACCGCGGCACCGCGGGGCCGGTGTGGCTAGGCTCGCTCAAGTCCAACATCGGGCACACCGCCGCCGCGGCCGGCGTCGGCGGGGTGATCAAGATGGTGCAGGCGCTGCGGCATGCGGAACTGCCGCGCACCCTGCACGTGGACGAGCCCACGCCGCACGTCGACTGGTCCGGCGGCTCGGTGCGGCTGCTCACCGAAAGCCGTCCGTGGCCCGAGAACGGGCGCCCTCGCCGCGCCGCGGTGTCGGCGTTCGGGGTCAGCGGCACCAACGCGCACCTCATCCTCGAACAGGCGCCGGAGCAGCCCGAACCGGAAGCCCGTCCCGACGACGGCGCGGCGCTGCCCTTCCTGTTGTCCGCCGGCAGCCCGGCGGGGCTGCGCGGCCAAGCCGCCGCGCTGGCGGATTTCCTCGACGGCACAACCGAAACCAATGCGGACATTGCGCACGCGCTGGCTACCGGGCGGAGCCGGCTGGAGCACCGGGCTGTCGTGGTCACCGGGTCACGAGAGGGGCTCGGTGCCGGGCTCGCGGCGCTGGCCGGGGACAGGCCGGCGGGCGGCACGGCGCGGGGCACGGTCAAGGACGGCGGGAAGCTCGCGTTCCTGTTCACCGGGCAGGGCAGTCAACGGCCCGGGATGGGGCTGGAGCTGTATGGCCGTTTTCCCGCCTACGCCAAGGCTTTCGACGCCGTGTGCGCCGAGCTCGACCAGCGGCTCAGGCGCCCGCTCGCCGAGGTGGTCCTCGGCGAACACGGGGACCTGCTCACCCGGACGGAGTTCACCCAGCCCGCGCTGTTCGCGGTCGAGGTCGCGCTGTTCCGGTTGCTGGAGTCCTGGGGCGTCCGGCCGGACCTGGTGGCCGGGCACTCCGTCGGCGAACTCGCCGCCGCCCATGTCGCGGGCGTGCTGTCCCTGCCCGACGCCGCGACCCTGGTCGCCGCGCGCGGGGCGCTGATCCAGGCCCTGCCGCCGGGCGGGGCGATGATGGCGGTGGAAGCCGGTGAGGAGGAAGTCCGTGCCGCGCTGGGCGATGAGCCTGGAGCCGGAATCGCCGCGGTGAACTCGCCTTCGTCAGTGGTGTTGTCCGGAGACGAGGAACCGGTACGCCGTGTCGCGGCCGCTCTCGGCCGCCGCAGGTCCGAGCTGCGGGTGAGCCATGCGTTCCACTCGCACCGGATGGACGGGATGCTCCTCGCCTTCCGTGACGTGGTCGGCAAGCTCGCGTTCGCGGCACCGGTGCTGCCACTCGTCTCGGGCCTCACCGGGAAGGTCGCCACCGCCGAGGAGGTCACCGCCCCGGAGTACTGGGCGGAGCACGTCCGCGCGCCCGTCCGCTTCGCCGACGCGGTGGCCACGTTGCGGGATGCGGGGGTGAACCGGTTTCTCGAAGCCGGGCCGGACGGCGTGCTCACGGCGATGGCACGCGAGACGCTCGGCGCGGAATCCCTTGTGCTGACGCCATTGTTGCGCCGGGACAGGCCCGAGGCGGCGACGCTGCTGTTCGCACTGGGCCAGGCACACGGCAGTGGTGTCGAGGTCGACTGGGGTGCGGTGCTCGGCGATGGAGAGCCACGGCGGCAGGTCGCGCTCCCCACATATGCGTTCCAACGGCGCCGTTACTGGCTCGAACGCACCGGCGTCGCCGGGGAAGCCGCGCGGCCGAGCGCCCGGCCGCCCGGGCCCGGTGCCGGACAGTCCCGTGCCGAACAGTCCTGGGCCGAGCGCTTCGCCGAGCTTCCCGGGGACGAACAGCTCCCGGCCGTGCTGGAGCTGGTGCGCGCCGAGGTCGCCGCGGTGCTCGGGCACGAGACGGCGGACGAGATCCAGCCGGACACTCCCCTGCCGGGTTTGGGCCTGGATTCGCTCAGTTCGCTGGAGCTGCGAGCCCGGCTGACGTCCGCGACCGGTCTGACGTTGCCCGGCACCCTGACCATCGAGCACCCGACTCCGGACGCCATCGCCGAGCACGTGGTCGCCCTCTTACGGGGCAAGGGTTCCGGTGCACCGCCGGTTGATCCGCTCGCCGCGGTCTATCTGAAGCTGTGTGAGGCGGAGCGGACCAGCGAAGCGGCTCAGGTGCTGATGGCCACCGCTGCGCTGCGCACCCGTTTCACCCTCGCCGAGCGCGGAGAGCACGCGGAGACGCCGGTTCGTCTGTCCACAGGGGACGGTGGCCCGGTCGTGGTGTGTTTCCCCGCGCTCACGGCGTTGTCGGGCCCGCACGAGTACACCCGGTTCGGCCGTGCCTTCGACGGTTCACGGGATGTGTTCGCCGTGCCCGCACCCGGGTACCGGCCGGGCAGCGCCGTCCCGGACGGGGAAGGGACCTTCGTCGAACTACAGGCCGATGTGGTGACGAACTTGGTGGGCGGTCGCCCTTTCGCCCTGGTCGGCCGCTCGCTCGGCGGTTGCGTCGCCCATGCCGTCGCCGCCAGCCTGGTGCGCCGGGGGCAGGCGCCGGCGGGCCTCGCGATGATCGACACCTACCCGATGGATGCCGCGGTCACGCCAGGCCTGGAATGGTGGCAACCGGCGCTGATCCACGGGATGCTCGACACGATGGGCAAACTGGACCTCACCCTCGGCGAGACCGGCCTGACGACCATGGGGGCCTACCTGAGCGTCTTCGGCGCCTGGCGTCCGGGGCCGATCCCGGTCCCCACGGTGCTGCTGCGCGCCGACCGGCGGTTGCCCGGGATGCCGAAGCAGGACTGGCGGGCCTTCTGGCCGCTCCCGCACGAGACGGTGGACATCGCCGGGGATCATTTCTCGGTGCTGGAGGAGCACTCGGCCACCACCGCCGCAGCGGTAGCGCGGTGGCTGGAATCCCAGCCCGGGTGACAACTCAGGTTGTCGAGGCGGCGGGCGCGAGCCAACTCGGGAGCGGGCCCGCGCCAGCACGCCGCCCACGAAGCAGGCCGCGCCCGCAAGCCGCCCACGAAGCAGGCCACGCCAGCACGCCGCCCACGGAGCGGGCCACGCCAACGGACCGCCCACGGCAAGCCCGCGCCCGCAAGCCGCCCACGGAACGGGCCACGCCCGCGGACCGCTCCCGAGTTGGCTTTCATCCCGTCGCCTGCGACCCGGAAATCACTTTGCCCTGGGCCCGGACCCTGCCTCGGATCCGCCACCCGACAACGCAAGCGTGCGGGCCCAGGGGACAGTGATACTCCTGGAAGTCGGCGACGGGATGAAACCCAACTCCCACCCAGCCACCTCGAAAACCGGCGGCCGAGCTACGAACCCCCCGTCATCCTGGAGCCAGCCCCTCCGGCGAGGAGATCCTGGGGCTTTTCCCTTGCGTCGTAATGGCTCAAGACGCAATAGCAACGGACGCGCGCGGAGCGCGCTGTGTGCACCCCTCCCTCGCCCCGATCTTTGAGTGTTCGCGGCCCCGGAAGGGCAAGTGCGGCTGGGGATCGGGCAAGGGAGGGGCGTGGGGTGCTCGCGGCCGCATCGCCGGTCGGCGGTCAGCGGTCGGCGCGCGATCTATCCCCGGATCGACAACTGAAGTTGTCGCTCAGCCCGACGCGGCGGACCGCAACCCGGCAACCTGGGCGACAACCTTGGTTGTCACTCCGTATCCAGGGCGTTCGGCCAGCGTTTGCGGGCCGCCTGCCTCGTGATGCCCAGCAAACGACCCACATCGCCGTACGAGGCACCGGCCGCGAGTGCGGCCCGGGCAGCGTCGTCGACGCTCTCCGCGGCAGCGCGCCGGGCGGCTTCGGCTTCGGCCAGGCGGGCCAGCTCCACCGGGGCCTCTTCGTGCTCGACCGGCAGGCCGGTCATCACCAGCGGCCGCAGGCACGGGCCGAGCAACTCGACCAGACGATCCGCCGGCGCGTCCGCGATCCCGGGGATCCGCAACAGGTACCGCGCGGTCAGCAAACCGAGCACGAGCGAGCCGACCAGCGCCGACCGGAGATCCGAGTCCGGACCGGTCAGCACCCTGGTCCACGGGCTGCCATGCGGGTTCACCACCGCACACCGCACGGCATGCGCGGCCTCGGGATGGGTGAGCATCGAGCGCAGCACGGGCATGCTCCGGTCGGCCTTGCCGTCCACATCGGCCAGCGCGTGCCGCAGGATCCGCTCGCCGAGCAGCTCGGGCGGGCCCTCCATCGCACCGTCCAGGGTGACGGCGATGTCGGCGACCTCGTCGAACAGCGCGCTCTTCGTCCCGAAGTGCTGCATAACCAGCGCGGGATCGACCCCGGCCCGCTGCGCGATGCCGCGGATGGTGGTCTCGAGGTACCCGTGCTCGGCGAAAAGCTCGCGCGCGGCCTCGGAAATCTGGCGCCTGGTCTGGGTGCGCCGCTCGGCCCGGCTCGGCGGAACCGGCGCCGCCGGCACGGCGGTCAGCTCACGTGTCACGACAGCCTCGCTCTACGGATGTTGACCGAATCCTCGGCCTTCCCTATGCTCATCCCAGTATACAAGCGTCGAGCGGACAACGACGGTCCCGGCGCGAACCACCCGCCAGATCTCCGGACAGGGATGAGATGCCGAGCCAGGAACAACCCCCAGCAGCGGTCACCGACGAGGCGCCGGTGCCGGACAAACACGCCGACCGGCGGCTGAGCATCGCGCTGACGGTGATCGTCACCTGCCAGCTGATGGTGTCGGTGGACAGCAACGTCGTGAACATCGCGCTGCCGAAAATCCAGGCGGGCCTGAGCTTTTCGCCGACCGCGCTGGCGTGGGTGTTCAGCGCCTACTCGCTCGCCTACGGCGGGCTGCTGCTCCTCGGCGGCCGCGCGAGCGACATCCTCGGCCGGAAGCGGATGTTCACCTGGGGCCTCGGGCTGGTCGTCGCCGCCTCCGTCCTCGGCGGCTGCGCGCCCACCGAGGGCCTGCTCATCGCGGCCCGCGCGCTGCAGGGCGTCGGGTTCGCGTTCTCCGGGCCCGCCGCGCTTTCCCTGCTCGCGGCCACGTTCCCCGAGGGGCCGAAGCGGACACGCGCGCTCGGCGCGTTCTCGATGGTCACGGGGCTGGGCATCACGCTCGGCCTCGTCCTCGGCGGGGTGCTCACGATGGCGAGCTGGCGGCTCGTGTTCTTCATCAACGTGCCGATCGGCGTGGCCACCATCCTGCTCGCCCGCCCGTACCTGACCGAGACCGAACGCCACCCCGGCCGGTTCGACCTCGCCGGCGCGCTCACCTCCACGCTCGGCATGGCCAGCATCGTGTACGGCTTCACCCATGCCTCCACGGCAGGCTGGACCGACACCACCACGCTGCTCTCGTTCGTCGTCGGCGTGGTGCTGCTCGGCGTGTTCGTGCTCGTGGAAAAGCGCGCGGCGTCGCCGATCATGCCGCTGCACCTGCTCGCGCAGCGGACCCGCGCGGGCGCCTACTCCTCGTTCGTCTTCCTGATGGCCGCGATGGCGGGGGTCTACATCCTGCTGTCGCTGTTCGTGCAGGACGCGCTCGGGTTCAGTCCCTTGGTGGCGGGGCTGGCCTTCCTGCCGATGGCGGTCGTGCAGTTCTTCGCCGCCCGCTCCGCGCCGAAGCTCATCCCCCGCTTCGGCATGAAACCCGTGCTGATCGCGGGCGTCACGCTGATGCTCGCGGAAGCCTTGTGGCTCACCACGACCGGCACCGGCAGCACCTACTTCACCGGTCTGCTCGGCCCGTTCATCCTCCTCGGCGCCGGGCTCAGCCTCGCTTTCGTGCCACTGAACATGACGGTGCTGGGCGGGCTCGCCCGCCAGGACACCGGCGCGGCGTCCGGGCTCCTGCAGGCCGCACAGCAGGTCGGGCTTTCGCTCGGCGTGGCCATCCTGAGCACGATCTACCAGACGCAGCTCGGTGACGGGCATTCCCACGGCGAAGCGCTGGGCAAGGCCGTGATCGCCGCGGCCGGGTTCAGCGCCTGCGCGCTGCTGATCGCGATTTTCGTGATCAGGACAACGAAAACGGCCCGCTCGAAGGCGTGAACGCGGGGGATGCCCGGCGGGCCGGGCACACCCTGTTTCAAGCGCCACGGTTCATCGCGCGCACCAGGCCGCTGCCGGCGCCGGCGAACCGGGCCGCGAGGTCGCTCCTTCCGCTGACGTTCAGCTTGCGGTAGGCGCGCGTCAGATGCTGCTCGACGGTGCTCACGGTGATGTACAGCTCGCGCGCGATCTCCCGGTTCGTGCGGCCGCTGACCGCCAGCATCACCACCCGGCGCTCGGCCGCGCTGAGCACATCCCCGTCCCAGGCAACGGTTTCCGGCTCCCTGGCCTGCGGCACCATCGCGGCCGCGCCGGTCATCCCGGTCCGGGCCAGCCGGTGCAGCACCGGCTCCAGCTGGCGCTCCTCGGCCAGCCGCGCCGCCCGTTGCGCCGACAGGCCGGCCCGCCGGGTGGCGCCGAGGCTCTCCTGCGCGTCGCTCAGATCGACGAGCGTGTAGGCGAGCTGCACCCGGTCCGCGCAGTTCTCGAGCGCGTCGACCGCGCGCAGCAGCGTGCGCTCCCGTTCCGCCGGGTCGTCCTCGGTGGCCGCGAGCGTGCGCAGGGAAATCCCTTGCGTGCGCGGCTGGAGCACGGCGGGGCGGGCCAGTTGCTCCGCCGCCAGGTTCCGCGCCTGCCGCCGGTGCCCGAGCCGGAGCAGTGCCTCCACCGCGTCGGACCGCCACGGCACGAACGTCGGCAGATCGATCCCGCAGTCCTGCATGGAACGCCCGCAGGCGAGCAGATCGTCCAGCCCCGCGTGCAGCCGCCCGGCGGCGACCTGCCTGCGGCCCCGCGCGTAGAGGTAGTAGACACCGGACCGGGTCTCGAAAAACCCGTCCGGTACCTCGGTCAGCGTCAGGTCGGCCGTTTCCGGGGCGCCGACCGCGGTGTTCGAAATGAGCAGGTTCGCCATCACCGAACCGATCGCCACGCCCCAGGCCGAACGTGGCATCAGGCTGAGCGCGGCGCGGCCGTAACGGCGCGCGGAACGCATTTCCCCTTGGCGGATCGCGATTTCGGCGCGGGCGGAGGTGAGCAGGGCCTGCCAGGCCGGGGCCTGGCGCTCCGCCGTCTCCCGCAGCCAGTGATCACACCACTGCTCGGCCAGATCCGCCCGGTCCGCGTAGATCAGCGCCAGCACCGCGGACTGGATGGCGCACAGGGTGCCCTCGTCCAGCACGGTGGTCTTCAGCAGCCATTCCGCCGTCGGCACCGTGCTTTCGTCGGGCCCCGACCGCAGCACGCCCCCGAGCACCGCGGCGGCCTGCGTCAGCGGATCGGCCACCGCCATCGACCGCACACCACCGGGGACACCCGCGTCCGGCGCCGCCGTGATCAGCCGCGGATGCGCCGAGCCAAGCCATTCCCGGATCACATACAGCTCTGTCGCCGATCTTTCGTCCAGCTCGCCGGCGGCCCGCGTGAGCCGGTCCAGGATGAGCGCCGCCTCGTCCTGCCTGCCACGCCACAACAGCGGCCGCAGCAGCGCGACCATCTGATCCAGCCGCACCTTGTCCTCGCGCAGCGCGGTGAGCCGCGTTTCCAGGTGGCGCCAGGCGATGGCCGGGTTGAGCCGGAACTCGGCGCGCACCTTCAGCAGCACCACCGCCATCCGCTGCTCGTCGTCCTCGCACGCGGCTTCGGCCAGCCGCAGGCATCTGCCCGTCAGCTCCAGGTCGTCGCGGCGCAGCGCGTCCTCGGCAGTGGCGAGCAGGACATCGAGCGCCCACGGCTCCGCGCTGTGCCGCGCCGCCACGAGGTGCACGCCGATCCGGGGCGGATCGGCCGCCCTGTCGTGCAGCAGCCGGGCCGCCCGCCGGTGCAGCCCGGCCCTGTCCTCCGGCGGCAGTTCGGCGAGCACCGCGTCCCGCACGACCGGATGCCGGAAGCCGCCGGAGTCCAGCAGGCCCGCGTCCTCCATCGCGCCGACGAGCCGGCTCGTGGTGTCCTCGTCCTCCTCGATCGTCCACGGCAGCAGGTCCGCCGACTCGGACTCGGCCAGTATCGCGAGGCTCCGCGCGATCCGGAGGAACCGGCGGCCACCGCGGTGCAGGCACGCGAGCGTGGCCGTCGCGAACTCCTTGCCGGGCAAGGGATCCTCGACCCGCTCCGCCGCCACGGCCTGATCCTCCAGCAGCGCCTTCAGCAGGAACGGGCTGCCGCCGGTGAGCCGGTGCCACGATTGCACGGCGCGGCCGTCCGCCTCCGCGCCGTGACGGCCGGCCAGGATGGCGCGGATCCCGTTGCGGGACAACGGGTCCGCGCGCAGCGCGGTGAACCGGGGGTGGCGCAGCAGCTCGGTGACCAGTACGGCGCGGGGCTGTCCGGCCGAGAGCGGACAGTCCAGCTGGGCCGCCACGATGGACACCCGCGCCGAGCGCAGCCTGCTGCCGAAGTACAGCAACGACTGCAGCGACGCGAGATCGACGAAATGCAGGTCGTCGATCACCAGCACCACCGGCGCCCGCCCGGCCAGTTCGGCGAGGCTCGCCCACAGCTCCTCGTTCGCCTCGTTGCGCAGGTACTCGCTCGGCCCGGCGGCCGAGGAGCCCGGCAGCCGGCACGCCCCGTCACCCAGCAGTTCCCGCGCGCGGCGGCGGCCCGCGGGCACCGGCAGCGTGCTGAACAACTGGTGCAGCACACCGAACGGCAGCTCGCTCTCCCGCGCCGTGCCGCACGCTTCCAGAACCAGCGCGCCTTGCGCCGCCGCCTTTTCCGCGAATGTCTTCAGCAATTCCGTTCTGCCGCCCGCGACGGGGCCACTGACGAGCGCCACGCCGCCGCGGCCCTCCCGGCAATCCCGGACGAGTCTGTCAAGAGCGGACAACTGTGATCTGCGTTCCACGAGCACCACGGACCCCCGCACTTTGCTGTTGAGGCTGGGAAAAACGGCCTGCGGTCAGGGAACGCCGTTGTCCGGCAAGGCCTCCCCCAGTGTCCGGCCTCGCCCGACTCCCCCGGAAAGGAGGAGTTGACCAACCTGGGACGTTACCGGAATGCCAGTAGGACGGCAACGAGTTTCCCGGAACCGAAGGAAACACGCGAGCCTAGATCAACAATTACGCGAATTCCGCGCCGAATTCCGGCGAATGAATTTCCGGTTTCCCGGCCACTGGGAGGTGACCCGAACGGGACTTGTCTCTGCTATTCACCGGTTCCGCTGAGGGGAATTCCCGGCGCCGCCGAAGATCGCGCGGTCGAGGTCGGGCCGCAGCTGGATGTACTCGTACTCGACGCCGTCGGGGTGGCGCGCCAGGAAACCGAGCCCCGCCGGACCGTCGAACGGCGGCAGCGTGATCTCCGCCCCCCAGCCCTCGACCAGCGCCCGCGTCGCCCCGGCGTCGTCCACGATGACCGGGCCGACGGTGCCGCGATAGCGGTCGAGGGCCTCCGGCGTCCCGGAAAGCACGCAGAACGGCCCCAGCAGGCAGATGTCGAACCGGCCGAACGTGACGCGCAGGACCGGTTCCTCGCCGGAAAGCTCGGCGAGGGTCTTGACGGTGGCTTCCAGATCCGGGGTGAGCACCCGGGAATACGTCTTGCGGATCATGTCGTACCTTCCTCGTGGACTCGCGCGGCAGGACGTGGCCCGCCGCGCAGGCTTTCGGTGAACGGCCCGCCGGAGCGCAGCCCGCGGCGCCACAGTCCGGGCATCAGCCCGCGGGTGATGGCCCGCAGATCATGGGGCAGCGCGCCGGGGCGCAACCGGAAACCGGACAGCCCGGCGGCGTGCCATCCGGTCAGCAGGTCGGCGAGCTGCCCGGGGGTTCCGGTGAAGATCAGCGCGTCGGAGATGTACGGCGCGCCCGCGACCGAGTCCAGGCGTGCCTTTCGCCGTATGGCGATTTCGGCGCTCTCGTCGAGAAAAACCACGAGCTCACCGAAAATCCGCACGTTGCCGGCCGCCCGGCCCGCTCGCTCCTGCTCGGCCCGGATCTCGCCGCGGACCGCCGCGATGTCCGTTTCGTCGCGCGGCGTCACGGACACGATGTCGGCGGCCCGGGCACCAAGCCGGTACGGCACGCTCATGTGCGCCAGGCAGAACACCGGCGGCAGCCCGCGCGCGGGGCTCCCCCACCGCGAGCGCAGCACCTCCACGTAACCGGCCGCCTCGTCGAAGCGTTCGGCCATCGCGCGCAGCTGTTCGGGCCGGGTGAAGTCCGGGACCCCGACGGCCGGGATGTGCCGCCGCCCGAAAAGCGCGGCCTCGTGCGCCTTTCCCGAGACCTGGATACGGATCCCGGCGCGGCCGCCGCTGAGCTGGTCCAGCGTGGCGATCGCCGCCGCGACCCGCACGGGATCGGTGTGCGTGACGACGACCGTCGGCAGCAGGCCGATCGTCGTGGTCAGCGGTGCGACGCGCGCGGCGACCAGCACCGCGTCCAGCCGCCCGCGCACCTGGTCCACCCGGTCGTCGGGCCGGTCGTAGTACGTGGACTGCAGGGCGAAGGAATCCTCGATCGTCACGAAGTCGATCCCACCGGCCTCGGCTTCGCGCACCAGCCCGGCCCAGTACACGGCCGTGCACAGTCCGGCCGGGTCCGCGGCGGCCTCCCGCCACGCTGCCGGATGCCATCCGGCAGCATCGAGTGCGACGCCGACATGCACCGGCTCAGCCCGCCACCAGCTGCAGGATTTCCCTTGCCACGAGGTCGTTTTCGCGGAACCCGAGCGCGTTGGCGCGTGGCCTGGAGAACGCGCCCGCGATCCGCAGCGTCGTATGCGGGCCGAGCGCGAAGCGGCGCGGATGCCGTTCGCCACGCGCGTCGATCAGCCAGCCGGAGATGCCGGTGGTGTGGATGCGGCCGGTGCACACCGTGACCCCGCTCTGCGTCAGCGCTTCTTCGCCGAGCCGGCCGCGGCCGTAGAGCGCCTGGACGAGCGGGTTGGTGGAACGCGACACGTCGGCACCGGGCAGGCGCGCGTCGACGAGCGTGGTGGCCTTGACCGTACGCGGGGATTTCGGGCTGCCACCAACGAAAAGCCCACTTCCCTCGTCCGCCTCCACCCACATGTCCGGGCCGGTGAACGACACGATCCCGGCGCGTTCCAGCGCGAGCAGCTCCCGCAGCCGCGGCGCGGGCGGGCCACTGCCCAGATAGCTGAAGAACCCGAACCACCAGCCATCCAGATCGACCGCCTGCGCCCGCGGGTCCAGCCTGCCTGTCGCGACGGCCGCGGGCAGCTGCCGGAACACCGACAGCATCGCCGTCACCGCACCGAGATCGGCGCTGTAGCGCGGATCCGCGCAGCGGGACAGCACGCTTTCGACGTGTTCGCGCACCCGCCCGGCCGGCTCTCCCGCGTCGCCGGGCGGCATCCCGGCCAGCGGGCGGTCGAGCGCGGTCAGGTCGAGCCTGTCGTCGCGCGCGGGCACGGCTTCGGCGACCAGCCGCGCCATCCCGTCGCTGCCCCAGTCCAGTTCCGCGTACCGGCGGGCGAACTCGGCGAACGTGAGGCGCACCCGCTCCGGATGCGCGGTGCACAGCTCGGTGTAGTAGCCCCAGCCGATTTCCTTGGCCATCAACGGCCACAGGTCGGCCCAGAACGAGATCGGGCCCGGGCGGGCGGCGAGCCGTCCGATCTCCGGCGGGCCGAAGAACCGGGGCAGCCGCGCGGGCGCCCCAACGAGTTTGTACCCGGGCTTGGGCCGGTACGGGACTCCCCGGCGGGAACCTACGTGCAGCACCGGCTCGGCGCCGGACGGCTGATACGTGACGGCGCCGTCGGCGGCGGTGTGGAACCGGCCGCCGCGGCCTTCGGTCAGCAGCGCCATCAGGTCCATGAACGCGAGCCCGAAACCCCGCACCAGCACCGGTTCCCCGGGTTCGATCGAGGACAGGTCGAGGTCGGCGGTGTAGGCGGGCGGGATGTAGCGGCGCCCGTGCCGCTCGGCGAACTCCGTCAGCTCACGGCCTGTCGCGCCGGGCTCGGCGTCCAGGTGCCCCAGGCTGAGCACGACCGCGTCGGCCCGCAGGGGCTCGGCTTCGCCGCGCAGCCACACCAGCTGTTCGCCGCCGTCTGCCTCGGTGAGGTCGACGGCCTCCACCGGGTGCAGCCGCACGTCGACGGTGTCCGGCCGGTTGTCCAGCACCCAGCGGTAGAACCAGCGCAGGTACGCGCTCTGCATACGACGTGTGTGGAAGGTGGCCGGGGTGGCCCCGGCCAGTTCGGTGGCGAGGTCCGGCGGGACGTCGGCGGTGAGCCGCCCGTCGCGGACCTGCTCGGCCCATTCGGCCAGCGTCGGGCCGGGACGCGCCGGGCCCTCGCACTGGACCGTCTCGTCGGTGAACACCGTGACGTCCGCGGCCTTGGAGTTCATCAGCAGCAAGGGAGACTGCTCGTAGCGCCACACCCGTCCCGCGCCCGGCGGGTACGGGTCGACGAGGTGCACGACGACCCGGCGGCGGCCGAGCAGGGTGGGCGCGCTGGCACAAAGCCGTTCCAGCACGCCGATTCCCTTCGGGCCGGCGCCGACGATCACGATCTGCACGGGAGTGGTCGGGGACATCGGGCCTCCGCGGGTTCAGCCGGGCAGCGAGAGCACCCGGCCGCCGGGCGGCGACGGATCCGCTCCCGGGCGGAGGGTGGTCACGGCGAGCAGTTCACGGGTGTACGGGTCACGGGGCTCGGCGAACACCCTGGCGGCGTCGCCTTCCTCCACCACGCGGCCGTCCTTCATCACCAGGATCCGGTCGCTGAGGTGGTGGATGACGCCCAGGTCGTGCGAGATGAACAGCAGCGCCAGCCCGAGCTCGTGCCGCAGGGTGGCGAGCAGGTCGAGGATCTGCGCCTGGATCGACACGTCCAGCGCGGACACCGGTTCGTCGCACACGATCAGCTCGGGCGACGGGGCGAGCGCCCTGGCGATGCCGACCCGCTGGCCCTGCCCGCCGGACAGCTCCCGGGGCCGCCTGCCCAGCAGCGTGCGGGACAGCCCGACGTGGTCGAGCAGTTCCGCGATGCGGGCCCGTCGCGCGCCACGCGGTACACCGGCGCGCGCGACCGCTTCGCCGAGGATGCCTTCCACGGTCAGTCGCGGGTCGAAGGAGCCGAGCGCGTTCTGCTGGATCGGCTGGAGGCGGGAGCGGTGCCGGCGGCGGGCCCGTTCCGGCAGTTCGCTCCAGGCCAGCCCGTCGAACGACACCCGGCCCTCGTCCGGGGTGGTCAGGCCCAGCACCATGCGGGCGGTGGTGGACTTGCCGGACCCGGATTCGCCGACGACCCCGAGCACCTCGCCGGTGTGGATCCGGAACGAGACGTCCCGCACCGCGTCGTGCCAGACGCGGCCGGCGCGGAACCGTTTGACGAGATTCTCGGCCTCGACGAGTACCCGGCCGGCGGGCGCCGCCGACGGGGCGGCCTGCCGTTCGCGCGTGACCGGGCCCGAAGGCGGGTGCCAGCACCGGAAGCCGTGCCCCTGGCCGGCGGCCACCGGTGCGGGCAGCTCCTCGCGGCAGCGGTCGTCCGACAGCGAACACCTTGCCGCGTAAGGACATCCGTGCTCCCCGGCCGGCGGGCGCGACGTGACCGAAGGCGCGAGCAGGCTGTTGCGGCTCTCCCCCGCCGGGACCGCCGCGAGCAGCGCCCGCGTGTACGGATGCCGCGGCTCGGCGAGGATCTCCCCGGCCGGGCCGGTTTCCACGATGCGGCCGCCGTACATCACGGCGACCCGGTCCGCGAGCCTGGCCACGACCGTCAGGTCGTGACTGATCAGCAGCAGCGACATGCCTTCGCCGCGCAGCTCGCCCAGCAGGTCGAGCACCTGCGCCTGCACCGTCGCGTCGAGCGCCGTCGTCGGCTCGTCGGCAAGCAGGAGCCGGGGCCCGGCGGCGATGGCTGCCGCGATGAGCGCCCGCTGGCGCAACCCGCCGGACAGCTCGTGCGGGTACTGGCGCGCGCGGCGTTCGGGCTCGGGCACGCCGACCTTGCCGAGCAGCGACAGCACTTCGGCCCGGGTTTCCGCGCGCCCGAGCTTCGCGTGCGTACGCGCCGCCTCGGCGATCTCGGATCCGCTGCGGCGCAACGGGTCCAGTGCGACCATGGCGTCCTGCAGGACCAGGGAGATCGCCCGGCCACGCAGCGCTCGCCACTGCGTTTCGCTGAGCGCGCGCAGGTCCGTGCCTTCGGAGCTGAGCTCGCGGGCCGAGACCGTGGCGCCGGAACCGGTGAGCCCCAGCAGGGTCCGCGCGGTGACGCTCTTTCCCGAGCCCGATTCGCCGATCAGCGCGAGGCATTCGCCGGGTCCGACGCGGAACGAGACGTCCCGCACCGCGTGCACCGGCCTGTCCCTGGTGCCGAAGGTGACGTCGAGCCCGTCGACGACCAGGCCGGTCATGAGTCCGTCCTTCCGGCCAGCCGGGTGCGCGCGTAGCGGCCCACCACGTTCACCGCGATCACGGTGATCGTGACGGCGGCACCCGGGAAAACGCCCACCCACCAGGCCGACGCGAGGATGTCCTTGCCGTCGGAGAGCATCGCGCCCCATTCCGGTGCCGGCGGCTGCAACCCCAGCCCGAAGAAGCTCAGCGCCGAGGAGTACAGCAGGGACGTGCCGAACCCGACCGTCGCCATCACCAGCAGCGGGCCGAGCGTGTTGGGCACGATGTGCTTGCACACCACGAAAATCCGCGGTGAGCCGAGGCTGGTGGACGCTTCCACGTAACCCGAGCGGCGGACCACCAGCGCCTCCGCCCGCACCAGCCGCGCGTAGAGCGGGACGAACGCCACCGCGACCGCCACGGCCACGTTCACCGTGCCGGAGCCCAGCACCGCGATCACCAGCAACGCCAAGAGCAACGCGGGCAGCGCGAGCAACACGTCCGCCACGCGCATCAGGATCTGGTCGAGCACCTTGCCGCCGAGCGCGGCGGCCAGGCCGAGCACGATGCCCCCGGCGACGGCCAGCACGGTGGCGATCGCGCCGAGCGCGAGCGCCGGGCGGGCGCCGTAGAGCACGCGGGTGAACACGTCGCGGCCGAGCTGGTCGGTGCCGAACCAGTGCGCCGGGCCGGGTGGCACCAGCGGCTGCAGGATGTCGGTGTCGGTGGGCGAGGCGTGGGTGAACAGCCCCGGCGCGATCGCGACCAGCACGATCAGGGCGAGCAGCACCCCGGCGGCCGTCACCGCCGGGCGCCGCAGGGCCCGGCGCGCGGGCAGGGTGAGTTCCGCGGTCGTCACGTGGCGGCCTCCTGGGTGCGGATGCGGGGATCGAGGGCGAGGTGGACGAGATCGACCACAGTGGACAGTGCGACGAACACCACGGCGGACAGCACGATCACGCCCATCACCACGGGCATGTCGCGGCTCGTCACCGCCTGTAGCACGAGCGAGCCGATACCCGGCCTGCCGAACACGGTCTCCACCGGCACGACCCCGCCGAGCAGGGTGCCGGTGACCCAGCCGGTGAGGGTCAACAACGGAGCGGCGGCGTGGCGGAACGCGTGCCGCAGGCGCACCGCCGTCCCGCTGAGCCCGCGGGCTCGTGCGGTCACGATGAACGGCTGGGCCAGCGCCGCCTCCAGCCCTTCCCGCAGCACCTGGGAAAGCACTCCGGCGATGGACAGCGCGAGGGTGATCGCGGGCAGCACGAGTGCGGCGAAGCTCTGCGCCCCGGCGACGGGGAACACGCGCAGCTGGAACGAGAACACCGTCAGCAGCAGGATGCCCACCCAGAACTGGGGCGCGGACGTGACCACCAGCTCGGCCGTCGACACGGTGCCCCGCGCCACCGGCCGCGCGCCCGCGGTGGTCACCGCCGCGACCGCGGCCAGCAGCAGGGCGAGCACCAGCGCGGCCACCGCCAGCTGCACCGTGGACCACAGCTGGTCGCCGATCAGCTTGGCCACCGGTTGCTGCAGCTGGTAGGACTCGCCCAGCCGCCCGTGCAGGAGGTCGTTCAGGTACCCGAGGTACTGCACGATGACCGGCCGGTCGAAGCCGTAGTCCTGGCGGACCTGGTCGCGCAGCGCGGGGGTGGCCATCGTGTTCGGGCCCAGCAGCCAGTCCACCGGGTCACCGGGAAGCAGTTGCAGCGCGATGAATCCCAGCGTCGCGGCGCCGAGCACCACGGCGACGGCGGCCAGCAGCCGCTTGCCGACGGCACGGGAAACGGTGCCCAGCACGGGGCCGGGCGCGATCGTCAACGCGGTCATCATGCCTTCCAGGCGTCGTAGAACAGCAGCCACGCGTTGGGGTCGAACGCCACCCCGTGCACGTTCTTCGCGAAGCCGTCGATGATCGCCGTGACGTACAACGGGACCATCGCGCCGAGTTCGAGCACCCGGCGCTGCACCTGGGAGTAGACCCCGTCCCGGCTCGCCTGGTCCGTTGTGGACGCTCCGGCGGCGGTCCACTGGTCCACCTGCGCGTCGGCGAGGTGCGCGACGTTGTCGCCCGCCGGCGGTTTGCTCCCGCTGGCGAAGAACAGCCGGAGCAGATCGGGCTCGGCCCTGGCCCAGCTCACCGTGAACAGGGCGAACCCGCCGGAGGCGACCCGCTGGTTGTACTCGGCGGCCGTCACGTTCGGGTGCGGGGCGTCGATGCCGATCCGGGCCAGATCCGCCTGCACCGCCTGGTCGAGCAGGGCACGCTGTTCACGGATGCTCGCGGCGGGCAGCGCCGGCCAGAACAGGCTCAGCCGCTGCCCGTCCTTGGTGCGGAACCCTTGTGCGTCGCGCGCCGTCCAGCCCGCCTCGTCGAGCAGCCGGCTGGCCTTGGCCGGGTCGTAATGCCGGGAGTTCTCCACGCCCGGGTCGTACGACGGGGTGGTCGGCGAGAGCGGCCCCCAGGACTGTTTGTACTGTCCGAAGTAGACCGCCTGCACGTCCTGCGTCACGTTGATCCCGGCCTGCACGGCCTGCCGCACGCGCTGGTCGTCCAGCGGCGCCGCGCTCGTGTTGAGGTAGAGACCGTAGGGCTCGCCGGGCTGGTCCATCCGCAGCAGCGCCACGCCCGAATCGGCCTCCACGGTTTTCACCTGCAGCGGCGGCACCGATTTCGCGCCGTCGATCTGGCCGCTGGTGAGGGCGCCGACGCGGGTGGAATCCTCCGGCAGCACCCGGAACACGAGCGAATCCAGGTACGCGGGCCCGGTGTGCGCCGCGTTCGCCGGGCCCCAGCGATACCCGGGGTTGCGGGTCAGCACGATGCTCTGTCCCTTGGTGTAGCTGGAAAACAGGAAAGGTCCGCTGCCGACGTCGGCCGGGCCGCCGGCGCAGAGCTTGTCCGCGTTCGCCGCCAGCGCCTTCGGCGAGTAGAAACCGAGATACGCCGTGCTGGCCGCCTGCAGGAACGGGGCGAAGGGCTGGGTGAAGTCGATCCGCACGGTGTACGGGTCGAGCACCTCCGTGCCGCGGTACGGGCCGAGCAGGTTCTTGGCGTACTGGGATTTGGTGGCGGGCGCGACGATGTGGTCGAAGTTCGCCTTCACGGCGTCGGCGTCGAACGGGGTGCCGTCGCTGAAGGTCACGTCGTGGCGGAGCCGGAACGTGTAGCTCTTCAGGTCGCCGGCCACCGTCCAGGATTCGGCCAGCCACGGGTGGAAGGTGTGCCCGGTGTCCTCGGAGACCAGCGAGTCGAACACGTTGCGCTGAATTTCGGCGACCATGTCCGCGGAGCTGGCGTGGATGTCGAAGCACGCGGGCGCGGTGTCGATGCCGTAGGTCACCGTTCCTCCCGCCTTCGGCGAGGACGCGCCGGCGTCCGCCCCGGTCCCGCCCGTGCAGCCGGACAGGGCCACGCAGACGATCAGGAACAGGGCGCTGAACAGGGGAAAAGCGGGGAGACGTCGCACGCCCTGGACCGTAACAACTGATCTCCACGGCGAGTTACCCCAGAAAACCTGGTGGGAACGCGCCCCGGAACAGGGGTGCCGATCCGGGAAAAATAGGGGTGTACAGGGGTAGCCGCGCCGCGCTAAGGAGTCTCCGCGGGAGCAAGCCATTGCCGGGTGACCGACTGGATCGCGGTGCCGTCGACGTCGGCGAGCTTCGCGGCGACGAACTCCCGGGAGAACTCGGAGGTCTGCAGCCGCAACGGCGGGCTGGGGTCGGTGAGCGCGAACAGCACGGTTTCCGCCACCTCGGCCGGGGTCTGCACCTCGTCGGCGATCATTTTGGGGATGTGCACGAGGTAGTTCTCGAAGGCCGGTTTGTAGGGGCCCGCGCCGGCGAGCATGGCCTGCCGGTCCACCGGGATGTTCTCGACGAACGACGACGAGATGGGGCCGGGCTCGATCACCGCGACGGTGACCCCGACCTCGGCGAGCACCGGAGCCAGGCTTTCCATGTATCCCTCCACCGCCGCCTTGGCCGCGCAGTAGGGCTCGTTGAACGGCTGGCCGACCACCCCGTAGGCGCTGCCGACGGTGATCAGCCTGCCGCCGGTGGCGCGCAGGTGCGGCAGCGCCGCCCGGCTGACCTCGAGCACGCCGAAGAAGTTCACCTCCACCGCGGCCCGGATCTGTTCCACCGCAAGGAGTTCGAGCGTGCCGACGCTGCCGACCCCGGCGTTGTTGACCACGGCGTCGAGGCGGCCGTAAGTGCGGAGCACCCCGTCCACGGCCTCGGCGACGGACTCGCTGTCGGTGACGTCGAGCCGCCGGATGTCCAGGTCCACCCCGGCTTCGGCGGCCGCCTCCTTGAGCGGGCCGGCGCCGTCGAGGTTCCGCAGGGTCGCCACGGTGGTGTAGCCGGCCTTCGCCGCGGCGATCGCGGCGGCGAGGCCGACCCCGGAGGAGGTGCCCGTGATGAGCACGGTTTTCGCGTTGTCGGTCATGGTCTGGACGCTAACGAAGGACTCCGGCGGCGGGTCACCCCAGAAACCGCCCCGGCGCCGGTAGGGGGCACCCCTGCTGAGTGCCTTTGGCCCTAGCTTTCCGCTCCCCTGCCGGGAAATGCTGAGGTACCAGGCGATGCGCGGGCGGTGCTGCCCGCGGGTGGGGAGTTGATGGTGAGTTACGAACCGGAGGGACGCCACCGCTCCCCCATCGTCGGTGACCTCAACCTGCCGCCGGACGGGGAAACCCCTGGCTCCGGCGAGCAGGTGCCGATGCTCGTCGAGCTCAACGTCAACTACCCGGGCGGCCTCGCCGCCGTCCGCCGGGAGTTCTACGCGCTGTGGCGGGAATTCGCCGACGTGGCGGGCGGCTGGTGGCCCGAGGACGAGGATCCCGCGAACCTCGTGGAGCCACGGGTGCCGTCCGGCCTGGCGCTGATCGCCCCGAAGCTGTACCAATGCGTGCTGACCCGGGCCGATCTGCGGCGCATGGTGCAGCGGGACCACGAGCGCGCCGAAGGCCGCCCGCCCACGATCTTCCGGGTGTGGCCGGACTACCCGCTGCACCCGCAGATCGACCGGTCCGCGCCGACGGTGAAGGCCAACGCGGCCTGGCAGTCCTACGGCGCCCGCGGCCGCGGCATCGTGTGGGCGGTCATCGACAGCGGGATCGACGCCGGCCACCCGCATTTCGGCGGGCTGGAGCTGGCGCACGACGACGCGGCCTCGCTGCGCGGTCAGACCAGCAGGCTGCACCGCGATTTCAGTTACTACGTCGACCCCGGCGGCAACGGCCCGGTCTCCGGAGCGGGCGACGACCCCAAGCGGGCCCTGGTGGACGAAGCCGGGCACGGCACACACGTCGCCGGGATCATCGCCGGGTGCACCCCCGAAGGCGCACACCCGTATGTCGCGGAATCCGACGACCCGGGCAACGCGGGTTACGTGCAGCGCGCCCACGTCGGCACGTTGTCGGGGATGGCGCCCGAATGCGAGCTGCTGAGCATCAAAGTCATGCGCCGCAAGCCGACGGGCGTGTGGGTCACGTCGTCGAGCGCGGTGATCCGGGCGCTGACGTACCTGCGCACCGAGGTCAACATCGATCCGGGCGTGCCGCGGGTGCACGGGGTGAACCTGAGCCTCGGCGTCGAGTGGAAACCCGACCAGTACGCGGCGGGCCAGTCGCCGTTGTGCCAGGCCGTGAACCAGCTCGTGGCCGCGGGCGTGGTCGTGGTCGTCTCCGCCGGGAACTACGGCGCCCGCACCGCGGCCGGGGAGACGTCGAACACCTCGGCGGTGCTGGGCTCGATCACCGAACCGGCGCACGCCGAGGACTGCATCGCCGTGGGCTCGACCCATCGCGACGCGCCGCACGCGTTCGGCGTGACGTGGACGTCCGGCAAGGGGCCTACCCTCGACGGGCGCCGGAAACCGGACGTGGTCGCGCCCGGCGAGTGGATCTCCTCGGCCGCCACCGGGGAAGTCCGGGACCGCGCCGGGCTGACTCCCCCGCCCGGCGCCCCGCCGGAGGAGTTCCTCACCTACGCCGAGCAGTCCGGCACCTCGATGGCGGCGCCGCACGTTTCCGGCGTCGTCGCGGCGTTCCTGTCCGCCCGGCCGGAGTTCATCGGCAGGCCGCGCCAGGTCAAGGCGCTGCTCACCGACAGTGCGATCGACCTCGGCCGCGAGCGGTACGCCCAGGGCGCCGGGCTGGTCGATCTGATGCGCATGCTCGCCAACGTGTGACAGGAAGGACGGCAGCCATGAAACGGTTGAGTACCGGCGAAGCCGAATGGGATCTGGTCTTCGACGAGAAGGGCGGTATCCCCGATCAGGACAGAGCGAACTTCCTCGACGAGGTGGCGGCCGAGGCGCCCAGCGATCTTTTCCTGTTCAGCCACGGGTGGGGCACCGCGCAGAACGACGCCCGGTCCTTGTACGACAGCATGTTCCCGATGATCCGCGACGCCGGGACCTCCCTGGGGAAACTGGGGTTCGCCGGGATCTACTGGCCTTCGCTGTGGTTCCCGCCCACGCCTGCGATCGCACCCCCGCAGGCCGGTTCGACGCAGGCCGACGCGGGCGCCGTGGTCGATCTCAACGCGGGTACGGCGGCGGTTTCCGGCGCGGAGATCGCGAAGTCACTCGCACCGGGTTTTCCCGACGAGGCCCAGCGCAAGGCGCTCACCGAACTGGGCGGGCTCATCGACGACGCGGAAAAGCCTTCCGTCGCACCACAAAGCGAGCAGTCGAAGGAACAGACCCTGGCGCACATCCACGAGCTGCTGCAGTCGCTCGTCCCGCCGCCGCGCGACGAGCCGGAGGATTCGGGGGAACTGTCCCTGTTGCTCACCGACGATCCGAAGACCGCCTACGGCGCCGTCGCGGAGGCGTTCGGCAGCGCACCACCGGGTTCCTCGGCACAGGGCATCGGCGACTGGTTCGGCCGCGCCGTCGCCGGGGCGAAGGACGCCGTGCGAGTGCTCTCCTACAACATCATGAAGACACGCGCCGGTGACATCGGCCGAAGTGGACTCGGCCCGTTGCTGCGGCAGCTGCACACGCGGGCTCCGGACGTGCGGGTGCACCTGCTGGGGCACAGTTTCGGCGCACGCCTGGTCTCGTTCGCGCTCGCCGGAATCGATTCGCCGGGAAACAGCCCGGTGCATTCGCTGCTGCTGCTGCAGGGCGCCTTCTCGCATTGGGCTTTCTCGCCCGCGCAAGGAAATCCGTTCGGCCGCCCCGGCGCGCTGAACGGCATGGGCGACCGGGTGCACGGTCCGCTGCTGGCCACCTACAGCGAATTCGACTGGGCGGTCGGCGTCTGGTATCCGCGGGCTTCGTTCCTGACCGGCGAGGGGTTGCAAGCCAAGGAAGCGGACCGCTGGGGCGGGATGGGCTCGGACGGCTATCAGGACGTGGATCCCAGCGCGGAAGCGAGGATCCCGGCCGGGCTGCCACCACGGTTCGAGCCCGGCACGTTCTACCGCGTCCACGCCGGGGACGTGATCAACAACGTGCGGGGGAGTTCGTTCTCCGGCGCCCATTCCGACATCCGCAAACCGGAGATCGCGGAACTGGCCGTGCTCGCCGCGCGCACCGCGTGAGAGCCGCGTTGTCCCTTGTGGACCGTTGCCGCGGCGGTGGGCACGTTGCGGCAGCGACGTCGCGTCGCTCGGCGGAGGCCGCGGAGCGGGGCGCGGCCTCCGGACTCACCCGCCCGTCAGGACCCGTACTGGGCGTAGCGGTCGGAGGACCACCAGCGGGTGTACGTCGGCGACTGGGGCCAGCCGTCGGGGACGTCCTGCCATTCTTCCTGCCGGCCGTAGGGCAGCAGGTCCAGCAACGGGAACGTGTGGCTCAGCTGCTCGCAACCGCGGCCGTCGGTGTGCCAGGTGCGGTACACAGTGTCCCCGTCGCGGAGGAAGACGTTGATCGCGAACCCGCCGCCCGCGGGCGCGCCCACGTCGGCGCCGAACGGGCTGCCGGCCGTGGAGTACCAGTCCATCGCGTTGCCGACGCGCTTCTTGTACGCCAGCGCCTCGTCGATCTCACCTTGCGTGACGATGACGAACCGGGCGTCGTAGCCGTCCAGGAAGTCCAGTTTCCAGAACTGCGACGTGAACCCGGTACAGCCAGGGCACTGCCACTCCTCCCCCGGCGACCACATGTGATGGTAGGTGATCAGCTGGGACTTCCCGCGGAACAGATCCACGAGCCGGACCGGGCCGCCGGCGTCCCGCAGGGTGTAGCCGGGCAGCCGCACCATCGGCAGGCGCCTGCGCTGGGCGGCGATGGCGTCGAGCTCCCTGGTCGCCGCCTTCTCCCGCGCGCGCAGCTCGTCCAGCTGCTTGCGCCAGGTGGCTTCGTCGGCGACCGGGGGTAGTGGTTTGGTGCTCACGTGGACCTCGCTCCTCGCTCCGCTCTCGGATGTCTCTCAAGGTTGGACCACATCCGGGAGCGAAAGTCATCGGTCCGGGCTCATTGAGCGGCGATATACCTCTCTTCGGGGAGGCCGGCCCGCTCGTCCCGGGAGCCCTTGAGCAACCCGCGGTGGGCCAGTTCGGGCAGCACGCCCTCGCCGAACCAGTAGGCCTCCTCCAGATGCGGGTACCCGCTGAGCACGAACTCCTCGATGCCCAGGGCGTGGTACTCCTCGATGAGGTCCGCGACCTCGCCGTGGCTGCCGACCAGCGCCGTCCCGGCACCACCCCGGACGAGGCCGATACCCGCCCACAACCCCGGGTGGATCTCGAGCCCGCGCACGCCGCGGTCGAGCCCGCCGCCGTGCAGGGCGACCATCCTGCGCTGCCCGTCCGACTCGCTCGCGGCGAGCTGCGCCTGCGCCTTGGCCACCTGCTCCGGGTTCAGCGCGTCGAGCAGCTTCGCGGCCTCCGCCCACGCCTCGGCCGAGGTGTCGCGGCTGATGGTGTGCAGCCGGATGCCGAACCGGACCCGCCGTCCTTCCTGCTCCGCGAGCCGGCGCACCCGGCCGATCTTGTCCGCGACCTGGTCCGGCGGCTCACCCCAGGTCAGGTAGACGTCCGCGTGCCGGGCCGCCACCGGCAGCGCGGCCGGGGACGAGCCGCCGAAGTACAGCGGCGGCACGGGGTCCGGGGGCGCGAGCACGGTGGCACCGGAGACCGACAGGTGCTCGCCGGTGAAGTCGAACGGCTTGCCGCTCCACACCCCGCGGACGATGGACAGGAACTCGTCCGTGCGCGCGTAACGCTGGTCGTGGTCGTGGAAATCGCCGAAACGTCGCTGCTCCACCGAATCCCCGCCGGTGACGATGTTGAGCAACAGCCGCCCGTCCGAGATCCGCTGGTACGTGGCGGCCATCTGCGCGGCCAGCGTCGGGGAGATGACGCCGGGGCGGAAAGCGACCAGATATTTGAGCCGCCGGGTTTCGCGGATCAGCGCGGCGGTGGTCAGCCACGCGTCCTCGCACCAGGTGCCGGTGGGTGTCAGCACGCCTTCGAAACCGAGGCGCTCGGCCGCGTGCGCGATCTCGGCCAGGTACCCGATGTCCGGCTCGCGCTTCGCCGCCGGGCCGGGCGAACGGTTGGCGTGGAAGCGTTCGACGATCATGCGCCCGTCGCCGGACGTGGGCAGGAACCAATGTGGTGTGACGGTCATGGTGACCTCATCCCCTCGCGGCGGCCAGGTCGGCGGCGTAACGGCCGTCGACGAACTGGGCGAAATCGACTTTGCCCGGTAACACCTTGTCGTCGCTGAACGCGTCGGCGAGTTCCTGTTCCGAGGCGATCACCTTGTCGTCCAGTGCCACCGGCAGATCCGGCCCGTTGGCCACCGAGGCCTTGGTCACCTCCGGGGACAACCCGGTTTCGGCGGACCATACCCGCGCCCACTGGTCCCGGTGAGTGTCCGACCAGCGCTGGGCTTTGGCGAGGCGCACCACGTAATCCCGTAGCGCGGCGTTCTTGCCCGCGTCGGACAGCGCGGCGTTTCCGGCCACCTCGAAGGTGTAGCCGTTCGCCGTGCCGACGCCGTTGGCGAGCACCCCGGCCGACGCTTCGAGTTTCGCCTGCGCGGTGTAGGGGTCCCACACCGCCCACGCGTCGATCTGGTGCTGGGTGAAGGCGCCATAGGCGTCCGCGGGCTGCAGGAACGAGATCTTGACGTCCTTTGTGGACAGACCGGCCTTGCGCAGGGTCAGCAGGATCTGGCCGTGCGCCGAACTTCCCTTGGCCACGCCGATGGTCTTGCCCTTGAGATCGGCGACCGAGCGCAGCGTGGAATCCGGCGGCACCAGCAGGGCATCACCGGTCACATCGCCCTGGGCGGCGCTGACGATGGAGATCTTGGCCTTCGCCGCGGCGGAGAAGATCGGTGGCGTGTTACCGACACCGCCGATGTCGATCGCGCCCGCGGAGGCCGCTTCCAGCAGCGGCGGGCCCGAAGTGAAGGTGGACCATTCGATCTTGTAGGGCAGATCGTCGAGCAGGCCGGCCGCCTTGAGCAGCGCCTGCGAGCCGCCCTTCTGGTCGCCCACCTTCAAGGTCACCTTGGCCAGGTCGGCCGCGCTGACCGGCGGCGGCACCGGGGCGCCGGTGGCGCCCGTCGTCGGGCCGCCGCACGCGGTGAGGCTCAGCGCCAGCGCGGTGACGGCCACGAAAACGTTACGCAGTCGCATATTCGGTCACTCCCAGGTCGGCCAGCACGCTGGTGCGGACGTCGATGTGATCGGACAAGGTGCGCGGGCGGGCGTGGCCGAGGACGTGTTCGGCGACGATCCGCCCCTCCCCCAGCACCAGCACGCGGTCGGCGAGCAGCAGCGCTTCGTCCACGTCGTGGGTCACCAGCAGCACGCCCGGCCGGTGCTCGGTCCACAGGTCCTCGACGAGCCGGTGCATGGCGAGCCGGGTCAGCGCGTCCAGCGCGCCGAACGGTTCGTCGAGCAGCAGCAGATCCGGCTCGCGGACCAGCGCGCGGGCGAGCGAAACCCGCTGTGCCTCACCGCCGGAGAGCGTGCGCGGCCAGGCGTCGGCGTGCGCGGCCAGCTGGACCTCGCCCAGCGCCCGCTCGGCCAGTGCGCGATCGCGGCCCCGCTCACGCAGCCCGAGTACCACGTTGCGCCACACGCGCCGCCACGGCAGCAGGCGCGGCTGCTGGAACGCCACGGATACCTTGCCCTCGACGCGGACTTCGCCTTCGACAGCGGAGTCCAGGCCGGCGAGAATCCGCAGCAGCGTGGACTTTCCCGAGCCGCTGCGGCCGAGCAGCGCCACGAACTCACCGCGCGCGATCTCGATGTCCAAACAGGACAGTACGGCCCGGTCGCCGAACCGTTTGGTCAGGCCGTGCACCTTCGCGATCAGTTCCCGCGCCACCGCAGCGCCCTCCGTTCGATCAAGCGGACCACGGCGTCGGTGACGAGCCCGAGCGCCGCGTACACGATCAGGCCGACCACGATCACGTCGGTGCGCAGGAACTCTCGCGCGTTGTTGATGAGGTAACCGAGACCGGCGCCGGCGTTCACCGTCTCGCCGACGATCAGCGCGAGCCAGGCCACCCCGAGCGACTGGCGCAGCCCGGTCAGCGTCTGCGGGACCGCGGCCGGGAGCACCACGTGGATCAGGCGTTCCCAGCGGGTGAACCCGAGCGCGGACGCGGCCTCGACGAGATCGGCGTCGACGTTGCGGATCCCGGAGTAGATGTTGAGGTACAAGGGAAACACGACGCCGAGGGCGACGAGCAGGATCTTGGGTTCCTCGCCGATGCCGAACCACAGGATGAACAGCGGGATCAGCCCGAGGAACGGCAGGGTGCGCAGCATCTGCACCGGCGGGTCGATGAGCACCCCGCCCCAGCGCGACAGTCCCGCGGCGACGCCGAGGACCAGCGCGACCCCCGCGCCGAGGGCGAACCCGACGCCGACCCGCACGATGGATACGGCGAACGCGTCACCCAGCTCGCCCGAACGCGCGGTTTCCACGCCCGCCTGCAGCACCGTCCAGGGTGAGCTGAGCTTGTCGGGCGGGAGCAGGCCGGTGGAACTGGCCAGCTGCCAGAGAATCAGCAGCGCTACCGGGCTGAGCCAGCGGCGCAGGTCGGGCAGCCGTCGTTTGCGCGGCGCGCTCGGCGGGGCACCGGCGGCCTCCTCCGGGCGCACGAGGACACCCGGCGCGGAAAGCGACACTGTTTTCTCCCGTCGATCGGTTTCGCCGCAGATGCAACAGTGCGCGGGCGCCCCCGGTCAACGCCTCCCGGATGCCGGACACCCCTTGACACCCCGGCCGCGGCCACCCGGATCCACAGTGGACAGTGCGTTACTTCAGCGCCGCGGCCGCCGCCCGGAGTTCTTCCAGGGTTTCCCGTGCGATGTCGGCGAACTTCTCGTCCCCGCTCGAATCGGCCCAGCGCAGGTAGCTCATCCCGAAGGCCAGCGCGCCGAGTTCGGCGGCCACGCTCGCGGACGGGTCCGGGACCCCGCGTGCCCGCAACGCCTGCGCCATGACCTCGGTGAGCGCGGCGCGCTTGAACAACTCCCGCTCCCGCAGGCTCGCGTTCGCCGCGACCACGTCCCGCCGCTGCCGTGCCAGTTCGAACCGTTCAGGCGGGAACGCGACACCGCTCGCCTCCAGCGCCGCGGTGATCGCCTGCAGCGGTGTCGCGGACTCCGGCGCGCCCGCGATCGAGTCGGCGAACAGGCGGGACAGGATGTCCTGTCCCGAGAACAACACCTCGCGCTTGTCGGTGAAGTGCCGGAAGAAGGTGCGCTTCGTCAGGCCGGCGCGCTCGGCGATCTCGGCCACGGCTGTGTCGTCGTAGCCGCGCTCGGCGAACAGCTCGAGCGCGGCCCGCTCGAGCCGTTCGCGCGTGTTCGGCTCCCAGCGACTCATCCAGCCAGCTTATGCGATGACACTCGGTGTCGTCACATGCTACGGTGATGTCACCGGGTGCCATCAGGTAGCCGGCCCTCTCCACAGAAGGAACTGTCATGCGTGTCTTCGTCACCGGCGCCTCCGGCCACGTGGCCTCGGCTGTCGTCCCCGAACTGATCTCCGCAGGTCACGAGGTTGCCGGCCTGGCAAGGTCCGATTCTTCGGCGGCCACCGTCGCCGGGTACGGCGCGACCGTGGTCCGAGGCGACCTGAACGACCTCGACGGGCTCCGCGAAGCGGCCGCCACCGCGGACGGCGTCATCCACCTGGCCTTCAACCACGAAGCGATGCAAAGCGGGGATTACGACGGCGCGGCCGCCATGGACCTTGCGGCCATCCATGCCCTCGCCGACGGGCTCGACAGGGGTAACGCCTTCGTGGGCACCTCGGGCACGCTGATGCTCCTCGGCGCCGGCCTCGACCGCGCCGGCACCGAGGACGACGTCTCCCCCGGCGGCCCACGGGTCGACGCGGAGAACTTCGTCGCGGGGCTGGCCGAACGCGGGATCAGGTCCTCGGTCGTGCGCCTGCCGCCGGTCGTGCACAGTGAGCTGGACCACCACGGTTTCATCACGTCGGTCATCGCCACCGCCCGTGAGAAGGGCGTGTCCGCGTACGTCGGCGAAGGCACCAACCGCTGGCCGGCCGGGCACACGCTGGACGCGGGCAGGCTCTACCAGCTGGCGCTGGACAAGGCCCCGGCCGGTTCGCGGCTGCACGCCGTCGGCGACGAGGGCATCCCGTTCCTCCGGATCGCCGAGACCGTCGGGCAGCGCCTCGACGTCCCGGTCAAAAGCATCACGGCCGAGGAGGCGCCGGCGCACTTCGGTTTCCTCGGCGGGCTCGTCCAGCTCGACAACCCGGTTTCGAACGCCCGCACCCGCGAGATCCTCGGCTGGGAGCCGTCGCACCCCGGGCTTCTCGAAGACCTCGCGCTGGAGCACTACTTCAAGATCTGAAAACTGTCGCACCCCCGCTCTAGCGTGGAGCGCGTGAACCGCACCGATCGTCTGTACGCCATCGTCGAGGAACTGCGCGCCGTTGCGCCGCGCCCGCGTAGCGCGGGCTGGCTCGCGGGCCGGTTCGAGGTCAGCGCGCGCACGGTGGAGCGGGACATCAGCGCGCTGCAGCAGTCCGGGGTCCCGGTGTATGCGGAGCCCGGCCGCACGGGCGGCTACTGCCTGGACAAGGCGCGCACGCTCCCGCCGCCGAACCTGACCCCGGGCGAAGCGGTGGCCATGGCGGTCGCGCTGCGGCGTGTGGCGGGCACCCCGTTCCAGGCGGCCGCGGGCACGGCGTTGCGGAAGCTGCTGGCGGTGATGCAGCCGGGTGACGCCGAGGCGGCCTGCGAACTGGCCGGCCGGGTGCACCTGTTCGAAGACGCGGCGCCCACCGCGCCGGTGCCACGCATGGTGGCCGGCGCGGTGGCGGCCCGCCGCGTGCTGCGCCTCGGTTACACCGACCGCACGGGCGCGGTCAGCACCCGCGAGGTCGAGCCATTGGGTTACCTGGGCAAGGAAAACCACTGGTATCTCGTGGCGTGGTGCCGGCTGCGCGACGGTGTGCGGGCCTTCCGCACCGACCGGATCACCACGGTCTCGGTCACCACGGAAGTCCCCGCGCCGCGCGCGTTGCGCAGCGAGGATCTCGACATCCCGTACGGGCGCGTCCGTCAGCTCGCGCTGGGCTGACGGAACACCGAGAAGTGGTTGCCGGCCGGGTCGAGCAGATGCGCGAAGGTCACCCCGGCGGGGTTCACCTGCGGGCCGCGCTGCACGCGGCCGCCCGCTTTCTCGACCAGGCGGCAGGTCTCCTCGACATCTTCGACCAGTACCGAGAAAATGGCGTAGCCGGGCATTTCTCCCTTGGTGGCGAACAATCCGCCGGGCAGCCCGCCGGTGCCGAAGACCTGGTACGCCGGGTCCGGGCTCTTCGTGTCGTCGTGCGAGACCCGCCAGCCGAACACGTCGCCGTAGAACCGTTCGGCCGTGGCCGGGTCCTCGGCGCCGATCTCGAACCAGGCGATGCTGTTGAACGCGGGCATGTCGTCCCCTCTCGTGTCGCGCCGGGCTCCTCCCGGCCCGCGTCCACTTTCGACGACGCGGGCGACAACCCCCTGTCGGTGTTTTTCACCGTCCGCGACACCGTCCCCAGGCGCCCGGCCCGCCCTTGACGCGCTCCCCCGGCCACTGTTACATCTATATCAGGTTTCCTGATAGACAAGGTGGACGATGAGTACTGCTGTGCACGACGAGGACCAGGCCGGCGCCAAGGAGCCCTGGGGCGGCACGGTGCAGGTCGGCTTCGACGAGGGCATCGCCTGGGTCACGCTGAACCGGCCGCACAAGCGCAACGCGATGAACCCCGCGCTCAACGACGAGATGGTCCGGGTGCTCGACCACCTCGAGGGCGACGACCGCTGCCGGGTGCTCGTGCTGACCGGTGCGGGCGAGGCGTTTTCGGCGGGCATGGACCTCAAGGAGTACTTCCGCGAGGTCGACGCGGTGGGCAGCACCGCGCTGCAGATCAAGGTGCGCCGCGCGAGCGCGGAATGGCAGTGGAAAAGGCTGGCGAACTGGAGCAAGCCGACCATCGCGATGGTCAACGGCTGGTGCTTCGGCGGCGCCTTCACCCCGCTCGTCGCGTGCGATCTGGCGTTCGCGGACGAAGCGGCGCAGTTCGGCCTGTCCGAGGTGAACTGGGGAATCCCGCCGGGCGGCGTCGTCAGCCGGGCACTCGCCGCGACCGTCCCGCAGCGCGACGCGCTCTTCCACATCATGACCGGCGAACCGTTCGACGGCCGGGCCGCCGCGAAGATGCGGCTGGTCAACGAAGCCGTTCCGGCGGCACAGCTGCGTGGGCGCACCCGTGAGGTCGCGCTGAAGCTGGCGTCGATGAACCAGGTCGTGCTGCACGCGGCGAAGGCCGGGTACAAGATCGCCCGGGAAATGCCGTGGGAGCAGGCCGAGGACTATCTCTACGCGAAGCTCGACCAGTCGCAGTTCGCCGACCAGGCCGGCGCGCGGGCGAAGGGGCTCACGCAGTTCCTCGACGACAAGTCCTACCGGCCGGGGCTGAGCGCGTTCGACCCGGAGAAGTAGCGTGCGCGACCGGATCCCGGCCTCAGCCGAATGACGCGAACACCGCCGCCGCGAGCGCGGTGCGTTCGAGCATCCCGGCGACGCTGATGTGCTCGTGCCGGGCATGGGCACCGTCGCCGACGGCGCCCAAACCGTCGAGCACCGGCAAACCCAGTGCTGCCACGAAGTTCCCGTCGCTGGCCCCGCCGACGGAGCACTCCCGCAACGTCACGCCCAGGCCCTCGGCCAGCTCACGCGCGCGCTGGTACAACCCCGCGATCGCGGGCGTCCGCTCCATCACCGGCCGGTTCCAGCCGCCTTCGACGGTGACCGTCGCGCGGGGATCGCGAGCGCTGATGCCCGCGATGGCCGCGTCGACGCGCGCCGCCTCTTCCGCCGTGCGCACGCGGACATCGACCTCGCCCCAGGCCGAGCCCGCGACCACGTTCTGGCGCGTGCCACCGGCCACCACGCCGACGTTGACCGTCGTGCCCGCGCCGAGATCGGTCAGCCCGTGCAGCGCGAGGACGGTACGCGCCAGCTCGTCGACGGCGCTCGCGCCCTTCGCCGGGTCCAGTCCGGCGTGCGACTCGACGCCGGTGGCCTCGATGCGGAACAACCCGACGCCCTTGCGCGCCGTCTTCACCGCCCCGTCCGCACTCGCCTCGAACACCAGCGCCGCACTGGTTCCCGCCGCCGCTTCCTCGATCACCGGCCGCGACGCGAGGCTGCCGATCTCCTCGTCGCCGTTGAGCACGAGCCTCAGCGCGGGCCGGGGCACGCCCGCGGCATCGAGCGCGCGCACCGCCCACACCGCCTGGACGAGCCCGGACTTCATGTCGAACACACCCGGGCCGGTCACCTTGTCACCGTCCACTTGGAACGGCCACTCCGCGAGCGTGCCCAGCGGCCACACGGTGTCGTAATGGCACAGCACCAGCACCGGGTCGCCCGCGCCCGCGTAGTCGTAGATCCGGATGTCGCCGTGCGCTCCGCCGTCGACGTGCCGCACCGAGGAAGGCGCGCCGAGCCGTTCGGTCAGCCAACCGTCCAGCCAGGACAGTCCCCTGCCGAGACTCTCCTTGTCGTCACTGGGAGTTTCGATCCGCACGTAGGTTTCGAGGTCGGCCAGCATCGCGTCGCGCTGGGTGCCGATCCAGTCCCGCAGTGCCCGGATGTCGCTCACAGGTTCGCCTCCAGTTCGACGAGGTGGTTCTCCGACATGGCCGCCGCGCCGGTTTCGACCGCCCGCAGCCGGTCCAGCATCGCGGACAGCAGCGGCGCGGGAAGGTTCCGCGACGCGGCCTCCGCCAGCACGGGCCGGTAGTGGTGGTGCACCTCGACCGGCCGGTGGCGCACGGCGATGTCCCGCCAGATTCCGCTGCGGTCCTTGGGCATCGTACGCAGCCACGCCGTCAGCCGGTTGGTGGCCTGCTCGCGGCCGGGCGCGCCGGGCAGGTAGGCGTTCGGGTCGAACTGGTCGAACGGCTCCAGCACGCGGCCGCCTGCCGTCGCGATCCCGAGCACCTCCGCGGTGATGGCGTACATCAGCGGACGGTGCCGGTCGATCAGCTCGGCCATGGGCGCGTCGGCGAGTGCCGTGGTGGTCAGCATCGCGCCGAAACCCAGCTTCGACCACAGGAAACCGCTGACGTTGTCAGTCGCCTTCGCCGGGCCCCACGCCTGCAGGTCCGCCACGACCTCCTCGACGCGCGGGGTGATCCGGCCGCCGGGCTCGCCGACGACCAGCGCGCCCTGCCCGCCGTCGCGGACCACGCCCGGCTCGACGACGTCGGCGAAGAGGTTCACGAACGCGCCCACGGTCCGTTCGGCACCGACAGCTTCGGCGATGAGCCCTTCGTTGAGCCCGTTCTGCAGTGAGACAACGAATCCATCCGGCGCGAGCCGCGGCGCCAACCAGGGCAGCAGCGCCTCGGTCGCCTGCGCCTTCACCGCCAGCAGTACGCGAGCGAACGTCCGGGGTGCCTCGTCCGGAGTGCTCGCTTCGAGGGACACACTCGCGTCACCATCCGGCCCGCGCAGCACCAGGCCACGCTCGCGAATGGCTGCGACGTGCGCCTCGTCCGCGTCGACGATGTGCACCGGATGCCCGGCCCGCGCGAGGTGGAACGCGAGCGTGCCACCGATCGCGCCGCCGCCGACGACGGTGTACGAACGGAGTTGGCCGGTCATGAAGCCGCCCTTTCGGTCGAGGTGCCGCCTTGCACGTCCGTCTGCCCGGACCAGTGCAGCGGCAGGGAAGGCGCCCCGGCGGTCGAACCGCCGTCGACGCGCAGGATGGCGCCGGTGATCCAGTTCGCCTGGTCCCCGGCCAGCCAGAACGCGGCCTCCGCGATGTCCGCGGGCACGCCGCGGCGGCCCAGCGGGTTCACCGAAACCGCCGCCGCGTAGGACTCGGTCACCGGGTTGGCCGCGCTGTCCACGGTCACGAACCCCGGGCTGACGGCGTTGACGCGCACGCCCCGCTCCCCCAGCTCGACCGCGCAGGCCTTGGTCAGCATTTCCAGCGCCGCCTTGGAAGTCGCGTAGTGCGACGCGCCGGGCCGGGCCCGGGTGGCCGCGCCCGAGGAGATGTTCACGACCGCGCCCGGGCGCCCCTGCCGTCCAAAAGCGACAGTGGTGAGCATCGCGGCCCGGACGTTGACGTCCTGCACCCTGTCCCACGCCTGCGCGGTCATGTCGAGCAACGGTGTCGCCGGGTAGATGCCCGCCGCGTTGACCACCACGTCGAGCGGGCCCGCCTGCCCGACGAGCCCCTCCGCGAAGGCCGTGTCGGCGAGGTCGCCCGGTATTTCGGCGATTTCGACGCCGTGCTCCGCGCGCAACGCCGCGGCCGTGTCCGCCAGTTCCCCGGCGCGGTAGTCCGACAGCGTCAGCCGGTCGCCGGCCACGGCGAACCGCGCCGCGATACCCGCACCGATCCCGCCGGCCGCGCCGGTCACCAGAACGTGCCGCACTAGAGCTCCTTCCCCTTCGTTTCGGGCATCGTGAGGTAGACCCCGACCCCGATCAGCGCCGCCACCGCGACGTAGAGCCAGACGAGATGCCCGAGGTGCTGCGCGTTCATCCACGTGGTCACGTACGGCGCGGTGCCGCCGAACAACGCGACCGCCAGCGCGTAGGGCAGGCCGATGCCGGTGGTGCGCACCTCCGGCGGGAACTGCTCGGCCATGATCACCGCGCAGTTCGCCGAGTACCCGACGATCAGCACCAGCCCGATGATCTCGATGACCAGCAGGGTCCAGAAACTGTTGCCCAGGAAGTGGAAGGCGGGCCAGGCGAAGACGAGGAACCCGGCCGCGAACGCCGTCATCGTGGGCTTGCGGCCGATCTTGTCCGACAGCAGCCCGCCGAAGGGCAGCAGCACCAGGAACACGACCATCGCGACGGTGTTGGCCAGCAGGGCCGTGCTGAGCGGGATGCCGGTCGCGAGGTGCGCGTAGGTCGGCATGTAGGTGACCCACACGTAGTAGATCAAGGTGCCCGCGATGGTCACGCCGGCCACGCGCAGCGCCGCGCCGGGGTGATCACGGAACATGGCGACCAGCGGGTTGCGCCGCGGACCGCGCTCGATCGACTGGAACGCCTCGGTTTCGTGCACCGACCGGCGCAGCCACAGCCCGACCAGGCCGAGCAGCCCGGCGATCCCGAAGGCGAGCCGCCAGCCCCAGCCGTGCAGGGCCGCATCGTCCAAAGTGGAGTTCAGGACGGTGCCGAGCACGGACGCGATCAGTGCGCCCGCGCCGACCGAAACCTGTTGCCAGGAACCGGCGAACGCCCGGCGGCCGCGCGCGGCGGACTCGATCAGGAACGCCGAGGACGAACCGAACTCGCCACCGGCCGAGAAGCCCTGCACGAGCCGGGCGAGCAGCAGCACGATCGGCGCGAGCACGCCGATCCGGCTGTACGTCGGGCACACCGCGATGACCAGTGAGGCGGCGGCCATCAGCGAGATCGTGAGCGTGAGGCCCTTCTTGCGGCCGTGCCGGTCGCTGTAGGCGCCGAGCACCGCGCCGCCGATGGGCCGCATGACGAACCCGACCGCGAAGACGGCCAAAGTGGACAGCAGTGCCGCGGTGTCGTTGCCCTTGGCGAAGAACTGGCCCGCGAACACCGGCGCGAACGTGGCGTAGACGGCCCAGTCGACCCATTCCACGGTGTTGCCGATCGCACCGGCGACAATCGCCTTACGCTGGTCCGGGCGCAGCCGGTGGGTGGCGACCGCGGTCGTTTCGGTGGTCAAGGTGTCTCCTGCAGGACGTGGCCGACGATCTGGGCGTGGGTCGCGAACCACACGCCTTCGTGCCCGGCGATGTGTTCGAGCAGCTCGGCCAGCACCGCGACGCGGGAGCGGTGGCCGATGATGTGCGGATGCATGGTGAGCTGGAAGATGCCGCCTTCGGCGTACGCGGCGTCGAACTCGTCGCGCCAGATGCCGAGCACGCCGCGCGGCGGGGTGTAGGGCCGCAGCGAGGCGAACCGGTCCATCATGAAATACGGCGCGTCGTCACGGATCCATTCGACCGGCAGCTCGACGATCCCGGTCGGCTCACCGTCGGCGAGGAGTTCGTAGCAGTCGTCGTCGGCCATCAGCGACGAGTCGTAGCGCAACCCCAGCTCGCGGGAGATTTCCAAGGTGTGCGCGGAGAAATCCCAGGATGGCGTGCGGATCCCGACCGGGCGCGCGCCGGCCAGCCGCTCCAGCGTGTCCGCCGCGCGCAACGCCAGCTCACGCTCGTCGGCGGGCGCGAGCTGCGTGTTGCGCTCGTGGATCCAGCCGTGCAGGGCCACCTCGTGCCCGGCGTCCACATAGGACTTCACTTCGCCGTCGTGCAGCAGCGCGGAAACGGCGGGCATGAAGAACGACGCCGGCGCGCCGAAGCGGTCCAGCAGCCGCAGGATGCGCGGCACGCCGACGCGCGCGCCGTACTCGCCCTGGGCGAGCTTGCCGGGCAGCACCTCGCCGTCGCGCAGCGCGGGGGTCTCGTGGTCGGAGTCGAAGGACAGCGCCACGGCCACCTTCGCGCCGCCAGGCCAGGACGAGGGCCGCAGCGGACGGCCCGCGCGAACCCGGTCCACGTGCCCGCGCCAGGTCGGCTCGTCCCACTGCCATGGCTGTTGCTCGCTCATGCGTCCTCCTTCGCGGACGCGGCAAGCCGCGACAATGTTGCAGCGTCAGCCGGCATGGCGCTGGATGATTCACTCACAAGCTCGCTCATGCGTCCTCCAGTTCCGTGCGGGCCGCCGGGGTCGGGACCCAGGCGCGTTTGAGGGTGTCCACCTGCAGCGTCACGTCGGCCTCGCGCAGCCCGGGCAGGGTGCCGACGACGTCGGTGGTGTGCCGGTACAGCTCGCCGTAGTGCCGCAGCACGATCTGGCCGACGAGATTGAACCGGCCGGTGGTGGCGGACAGGTACTTCGTGCCGGGATGACGCGCCAGCTGCTGGCCCGCACTGTCCAATTCGGACGGCAGGACCGACAGCCACAGCATGAACTCCAGCGAGTAGCCGAACAACGCGGGCTCGGCGAGGGTGCGGAACCGCAGGCAGCCCCGGCGCACGAGCGAATCCACCCGGCGCGCCACGGTGGACTCGCTGCTGCCCACCTGCCGGGAGACCTCCTTGAACGACATGCGCCCGTCCTCGCCGAGCGCCGCGCTGATCGCCAGATCCAGCTCGTCGAGCTTCTCCGGCGGGCTCTCCCAGTGCTGTTCCTCGAAGGGACGCGCGTCGGCGCCACGCAGATCCGCCGCCGCCGACGTGTCCAGCTCGCCGGAATCCCAGTCGTGGTTGGAGATGAACGTGCGCATCACCGCGAAGGTCTCCGACTCCGTCAGCCCCTTCGCGCCCGGCAGCTCGTCGAGGCGCGCCGCGTCCTGATAGGACGGCAGCACGAACTCGGCCACGCAGTCCGCGCTGCCGGCCAGCACGCTGGCATACCGGGTGTCGGGCCGCGCCGCGATGGCGCGGGCCACCTCGCCCGAAGTACCCGGCGCGCATTTGAACCGCATGACGACCGGCACACCGAGCCCGCAGCGCAGCACGTCCAGCACGCCGATGACCCGCACCTGCCCCGAGTCGGTCAGCTGCCCGACCCGGCGGAGCACGGTGGACTCACTGGTCCCGACATGCCGCGCTATCGCACCCCACGAGGCGCGCCCGTCGAGCTGCAACGCGGCGGCGATCCGCCGGTCCAGATCGGCACCTCTGACGTCATCCTGCATGTCCCGATTGTTGATGCAGGATTCCTGCGCGTCAAGGGTCGATGGTGAATTAATCCATCATCAACGCGGTTGAGCCGTCCAGGCAGGAGTAGACGGCCTCGGTATAGGCCTTCGCGTTGGGAGCGCCGACGAGGCCCGGTTCCATCCGGTTCATCAGGTACGCGAACGTCAGGCGCCGGCCGAGGTCGTTGACCACGATCGAGCCGCCCAGCCCGGTCCACCAGCAGATCCGGCTCGCCGGGGTGGCGGACAACGCGTAGCCGAGACCGAAGCGGACCCGCGTGCCGAGCACCCGGTCCACCCCGTCCGCCTCCGGCGCGAAGACGCGTTCGAGAGTGTCCCGAGACAGGTACTGCCTGCCGCCGATCGCGCCCTCGTGCGAGACGATCGACTGCAGGAGCGCGACCGAACGCGCGTTGCCCTGCCCGTTCAGCCCGCCCAGTTCCGCGGCGAGGAACGGCCGGGTCGTCGTCACCGCCGGCGGGATCACCGGATTCGTCAGCGTGCGCACCGCGATGCCCGCCGGATCCAGCGCGGTGTAGTCGATCCCCGGCGACACAGGCGGAACCAGTGGTACGACACGGGAATCGACACTCGCGGGCGCGCCGAGCCAGTAGTCGGCCCGGGCGGGCTCGGCGAACACCTCACGAAGCACGGCGCCCAGCGAGCGGCCGGTCGTACGCCGCACGAGCTCGCCGACGAGGGTCCCGTGCGTGACCGCCTGGTAGCCCGATCCGTCGCCCGGGGTCCACCACGGCTCCTGCGCCGCGAGCAGCGCGGCCGCGCGCTCGGCGTGGTAAAGGTCTTCCAGCGCAACGGTTTCCTGCCAGCCACAGAGGCCGGAGGTGTGCCCCAGCACGTGCCGCACGAGCACCTCGCGCGCGCCGAACCCGGGCCAGTACCGAGCGACGGGCGCGTCCGGGTCGAGCACTCCCCGCTCGATCAGCGCGAGCGCCACCAAGGCCGTCATGGTTTTCGTCAGGGACCAGGTGTTGACCAGGGTGTCCCGTGTCCAGTCGCCGCCCCACAGATCCACCACCGTGACACCGTCCTGGATCACGCACACCGAGGCGCCCACCTCAAGGCCGTCGCGCAGCCTGCGCTCCAGCAGCTCGCGCACCGGGGCGAACCGCGCGTCACACGTGCCCGCGGACGCGCTCACCGCACAACCGCCCCGGCCCTCTTCCCGCCCGCCTCGATCTCCTTGTGCAGATCCTTGACGTAGCGGGCGAAATCGACCTGGATCGTGTGGCGCGGCGCCTGGTAGTACTGGCCGAGATGCGCGGCCTCGTCCCGCGCGATCACCGACTCCATCTCCGCCGCCGGAGGCAGCGCGTACTCGCCTGCCAGGTGCCGGGCGATGAGTTTGCTCTGCTGCTCGGCCAGGTTGACGATCGTGGGCGAGGCCTGCGCCAGCCCCGCGTAGTACAGGTTCTCGATCCCGGGCTTGACGATGCGCTTGAACAACGGCAGCCGGTGCCGCGAATCCGGCAGCAGCGCAGGATCGTCGAAGAACGGAAAGGACATCTTGTACCCGGTGGCGCACACGATCACGTCGGCCTCGATGCGCGTGCCGTCCACGCACACCACCGCGTCCCCGTCCAGGCGGGCGATCTCGGGCACGCAGGTGAGGTCACCGGAGCCGGCCTTGGCGAGGAAGTCGATGCTGACCGACGGATGCGCGGAAAGCGGCTCGTGATCGGGTTTGGGCAGGCCGTAGTCCTCCATGTTGCCGAGGATCTTCCGGATCGCGCGGCGGGACAGCGCGAGCCCGAGCTTCTTGGGCATCCACGGCGGCATCATCATCTTGTCGGCGGGCCGGCCGCCGCGGTACTTCGAGAGCACCCAGACCCCGCGGCGCGCGGAAACCCAGACGTGCCGGGCGATCGAGCGGTGCGACAGCTCGGAAGCGATGTCCAGCGCCGAATTTCCCATCCCCACCACGACAACCCGCTTGCCCCGCATGTCGAGCGGGGCGAACGGGCTGCGGTAGGCGTGACTGTGCAGCATCGTGCCGTCGAACGCGCCCGGATACCCGGGCCAGCGCGGGTTCCAGTGATGCCCGTTGGCCACGACGAGTGCGTCGTAGCCGCGGCTCTCGCCGGTGGAGAGGGTGACTTCCCACGTGCCGTCGGGGCGGCGCGCCGCGCGCTCGACGGCGGTGTTGAACGTGATGTCCTCGCGCAGGCCGAAATGGTCGACATAGTCGCGGAAGTACTGGTGGATCAGCGTGTGGTGCGGGAAATGCGGCCAGCCCTCGCCCGCCGGGAACTCCTCGAACTGCAGCCGGGTGGTCGAGGTGTCGATGTGCAGCGACTCGTAACAGGCGGAGCGGCCGTTGGGGTTGCCGAAGTACCAGTTGCCGCCGACGTCGTCGGATTCCTCGAAGCAGTCGAAGGGAATTCCGTAGTCCTTCAACCGCTTCGCCGTGGTGAATCCGGAACAACCGGCACCGATGACGCAGACCGACGGGAGTGAACTCACGCGCGCCTCCTGGACCGACTTCGGTGGCGCCGCCACTGTGGCATGTTCGCTGACGGTCTGTCCAGTGAGTATTCTGAGCGTCATGAGCCTGCGCCGGCGGCAGAAGGAACAGACCCGCCACGACCTGCTGGAATGCGCCAAGACCCTGTTCGCCGAGCGCGGTTACGCTGCCGTCACCATCGACGACATCGTCGCCGCGGTGGGCTGCAGCCGCGCCACGTTCTACCTGCATTTCACCGGCAAGCCCGAAATCCTGCGGAGGGTCGGCGCGGAAACCCTGGCACAGCGTGCGGTCGCCGTCTACGCGGATCTCGACGCGGTGCTGGACTCCGGTTCCCGCGCCGAGTTCACCGCCTGGATGCGCCGCGCGGTCGCGTGGTTCGAGGCGAACCAGGCGATCCTGCCGGCGTGGGACGAGGCGCTGGCACTGGAACCGGAGTTCAAGGAAATCGCCAGAAGCGCGGTCGCCGAGCTGCCCGCGGCCATGCCGCACTACCTGAAACGCTGGGGCCCCCGCCGCCGCCACGAGGCGCACCTGCGGATCGAGCTGCTGGTCAGCCAGCTCGAACGGTTCTTCACACGCTGGGCGATCCAGGGCACCATCGAGTCGTCCGCGGACGAGGCCGCCGAAGTGCTCAGCGACATCTGGTTTCCCGCCCTGCTACCGCCCGGGCACCGCGGCTGACGCGGGAATTCCGTGCGCGCCAACGCTTTCCCGGCACCGGATGGTCAGTTCGTCCGGCGCCGGCGGTCGGCGGCGGAGCGGGGTGGCTGGGCCCGCATGTGGTCGCGCACCCGGATCATGATGTCGCCCAGCTCGTGCAGGTCCTTTTCGGACAGTGGCTCGAACAGCAGGCCGCGGGTGACCTGCACGTGCCCGGGCAGCACCTCGGCGATCCTGGCCCGGCCGGCCCCGGTGATGGCGACGACGGTGGCACGCTGGTCTTCGGGGCTGGCCTCGCGGGTGACCAGGCCCGCCTTCTCCAGCAGCCCCGCCTGGTGGGTCAGGCCGCTGCGGCTGTAGACGACGCCATCGGCCAGGTCCGTCATCGTCAGCGGCCGCTCCGCGTTCGCGAGCCTCATCAGCAGCTGGAACTGGACGTAGCTGATCCCGCCTTCGGCGCGCAGCTGCTGTTCGACCGCGTGCTGGAGCAGGCTGACGGACTCCATCAGCGCGAAGTAGGCCCTCAGTTGCCCGGGCGCCAGGTGATCCGCCATGACCTCATCCTAAATGCTTCGACCTCGAAGTACTGTGCGCGCCCTCACGACGCGCGAGGGTTGCTTCGATGTCGAAGCAAGCTACAGTGGGATTACTTCGACATCGAAGCAAACTCGAGGAGGACCCATGAAGGCAGTGCGCTACCACCGCTACGGCGGCACTGACGTGCTGAGCTACGAAGAGGCCGCGCAGCCGGCCCCCGGCCCGGGCCAGGTGCTGGTGAAGGTGGCCGCCACCTCGTTCAACCCGGTCGACGCGGGGATCCGGGCCGGTGCGCTGCAGGAAGTCTTCCCGCTGTCGTTCCCGTTCGTGCCGGGCATCGATCTCGCCGGGACGGTCGCCGGACTCGGCGAGGGGGTCGAAGGCCCACAGGTGGGCGACGCCGTGGTGGCGTTCCTGCCGATGGTCGCCGACGGTGCGGCCGCCGAGTTCACGCTCGCGCCGGCCGGACTGCTGGCCACCGCGCCCCGCACCGTGGACCTTGCCGACGCCGCGGCGCTGCCCACGGCCGGGCTGACGGCCTGGGAGGCGCTGTTCGAACTCGCCGGTTTGCGCTCGGGGCAGACGATCCTGATCAACGGCGCCGGTGGCGCTGTCGGCGGTTATGCCGTCCAGCTGGCGAAGGAGGCGGGAGCGATCGTCACCGCGACCGCGAGCGAACGCAGCGCCGGGCGCGTCCGCGACTACGGAGCCGACACGATCCTCGACTACCGCGGCACGCCCGTCACCGACGCGGCCGGGCCGTTCGACGTCGTGCTCAACCTGGTACCGCTTCCTCCGGAAGCGATCGCGGAGCTGCTCGGTCTCGTGGCCGACGGCGGCGCGCTCGTCAGCACCACCACCCCGCCGCCGGAGGACTCCCGGGTGCGCACGGCGCATGTCCAGGTGCGCAGCGACGCCGCACTGCTGGCCGGGCTCGTTTCCCGCGTCGATGCCGGGACACTGCGGATCGACGTGGCCGGCCGGCGCCCGCTGGCCGACCTCGCCGCCGTCCACGACGAGGCGGCGAGTGGCCGCCTGAAAGGCAAGACCGTCCTGATTCCGTGAGCGAAGAGGCCATCGCCCCTGCCCGGGCGATGGTCTCTTGATCAGGTTTCCGGTTTTCCGGCCGTCTCGAACCAGCCGGCATCCTTTTTGTCCTGGGGCGAAACCGAGATCTTCGACATCCCCTCTTCGTGCAGCGCGGCGATCGCCGCCAGGGCTTCCTTCGCCTGGTCGGCGAGCCAGTCGTCCTTTTCGGACTCTTCCGTTGCCATCCTGGCCTCCCCTAGCCCAGCGATAACAGATACGGCAAGGTATCAGGTACCGGGTACAAACCTGTATCCCGTACTCCCCGCCGTGGGGTAATCTGACCAGGTGACATCCGCGGCCGGCGACCGTACCGATGGGCGCGCCGCGCGCTGGGCCGGCCAGCGGGAGCGCCGCCGCGTCGAATTCGTCGACGCCGCGCTGCGGGCCATCGCCGAGCACGGGCCCGAGGTCTCCACCGGGCACATCGCCGAGGCCGCCGGGGTGGCCCGCACCCAGCTGTACAAGCATTTCGCCGACGCGACGGACCTGCACCAGGCGATCGCCGAACGCGCGGTGCGGCAGGTCAACGCCGAGCTGGAGCCGTTGCTGCAGCTGGAAGGCACGCCGATGGAGATGATCACCGGCACCATCGGCACGCATACCACCTGGCTGTCCGAGCACCGGCATCTCTACCAGTACCTGAGCAGGCACTCGCGCACCGGCGGGCCGGGCGCCATCGCGGACGTCAAGACCACGATCGCCCGGCACCTGACCGCGTTGTTCGAGGACTACCTCGGCGGTTTCGGGATGAATCAGGCCGTCGCCGAGCCGATCGCGTTCGGACTCGTCGGGCTCGTCGAATCCAGCACCGTGCAATGGCTGGACAGCGACCGGGGCCTTACCCACGAGCAGTTCACCACGCTGCTGGCCCGCTGGGTGTGGTGCCTGCTCGACGACACGCTCCGCCAGGGCGGCGTCGAGCTCGACCCCGGCCTGCCGCTGGCCAAACCCTGAGGCGGCAAGGGTTTCAGGCCGTGTGCTGGTACGCCGGGTAGGTCAGGTCGCCCGCGGCGGCGCCCTGGTGGTACCGGGTCTCGTCGACCGGGGGCGAGCGGCAGGCCGGTGCGCAGGCGTTCGACGAGATCGGGGTCGGCGATGAACGCCGGCCGAAGCTGATGAGATCGGCGCCGAGCCCGAGCCACCGGTCGGCGTCGGCGCGGCCGGTCTGCTTGGGGCCCATGGGAAGCACCGGGTTCATGATGAGCGCGCCCGGCCACTGGCGGCGCAGCCCGAGCAGCACCTCTTCGCCGGCGGTGGCCTCCACGTGGATGTACGCGATTTCCAGGCTCGCCAGTTCGGTCAGCAGCTCCGGCACATCGGTTTCCTCGACGCCCCAGAAGGTTCCGCCCGGCGACAGGCGGATCCCGGTCCGCTCCGCGCCGATGGCCGCGACTGTCGCCGAAACCGCCTCGACGGCGAACCTGATCCGGTTCGGCACCGGGCCGCCGTACCGGTCGGTGCGCAGGTTTGTGTTGGAGGACAAGAACTGTGAGATGAGGTAACCGTTGGCGCCGTGCAACTCCACCCCGTCGAGACCGGCGTCGACGGCACGGCGTGCCGCGTCGGCGTAGGCCTGGGCGCGGTTTCCAATGCCCGCGGGAGCGGGGCCGGCCGTGGTCCTTCGAGGGTGAACACGTCGCCACGGCGGGCACCCCCACCGGCCGCAACCGGTGGTGGCCGGGTGTGAGACACGTCCACCGTGCATGAGCTGCGCGAAGATCCGGCCGCCGTTGGCGTGCACGACCGCGGTCACCTGCCCCCAGGATTCCGTCTGCTCGCCGGTGTGCAAACCCGGGGTGCCCGGATTGGACTGCCCTGCCGAGCTGGGCTGCACCCCTTCGGACACGATCAGCCCGGCCGTCGCGCGCTGGGCGTAGTAGGTCGCCATCGACGGGGTCGCGGGACCGCCCGCGGCCGCCCGCACCCTGGTCATCGGCGCCATCACGGTCCGGTTGGGCAGCGTCAGGCCGCCGAGCGGGAAACTGTCGAAAAGCGTTGTCACGTCAGGACTCCTCCGTAGTCGGTGGGGCCGGCGCCCGGGCACGCGACCGGCTCTCGGCGCACGTCGAAGACCTCGTCGGCACCCGCGACGCGCTCGACGTCCTGATGACCACCGCCCGCGCCCACCGCGAAACACTCCGCGAGGCGAGCTGATTTCCCTGGTGCAGAGCCAAAATGTCCGGTCAGCCCCGCGCTCCGCTTCGCTCCGCCCGGTGATGCGACCGCGAGCACCCCACACCGCCCCGAGAGCTACCCTGAAAACGTGATCCACCACGTGCAGGTCAGCTGTCCCCCGGCCGCCGAGCCGCGTGTGCGCGAGTTCTACACCGGCGTCCTCGGCTGGAGCGAGCTGCCGAAGCCGCCGCTGCTCGCCGCCCGGGGCGGGTGCTGGTTCCGGGTCCCTGGCGAGGGCGGCCCGGACGGCGAGCTGCACGTCGGCGTCGAGGAGGACTTCCGTCCGGCGCGCAAGGCACATCCGGCGTTCGTCACCGGCGTCGACGCGCTCGCCCAGGCACTGGCGCGGGCCGGGTATCCGGTGCGCTGGGCCGATCCCGCGGAGATCCCCGGCCGCCGCCGCTTCCACACCGAGGATTCGGTCGGCAACCGGCTGGAGTTCCTGGACCGCTGAAGGGGACTGGACAACGATCCATCCTGGCAGGCCCCCGGCGCGGCATTCGCGATTTCTGGCGCCTGGGCACCATTCCCCGTCAGTCCGGAATTTCGTGACGATCTTGTGATAGCGAACAAGTCGCAGATGCGCGATGATGGGCGGCTGCGCGATATCCGCAGGCACCGGCCGGCTCCCGTCATGGACACCGGCCGGCACTTTCACTGAGGGAACGAGGACGGCTCGAATGCAACCTATCCCGGCTCCGCCGGCGCGCCCCCGAAGACGCATTGTCAAATGGCTACTGGCCGGCGCCGCATGCTTGGTACTTATTATCATTCTCGCGGCGATCTTCGGCAATCCGCCGCACAAGCAGGCCCAGCCTCTTGCTTCGTCGCCGGCACCGGAGGAAACGACAAGCACCGCTCCGGCATTGGCCGAGGCCAGTTATACCGTCGACAAGCTATTGGACGGCGCGACCGTTGAACTCACCGCCGCGGACGGAACCCGGCGGACAGCCCACGTACTGGGCCTCACGGTCGCAACGGGAAACAACTGCTATGCCACGGAGACGTCGGCCTGGTCGACACAACAACTCGCAGGTGCGACCGTCCGGATAGCCGACGACACGACCGACGGCGTCACCCTGCTGCTGGCCAACGGCACCGACTACGCGGCCACGGCACTGCGAGCCGGCTACGCGAAGTACGTCACGCAAGCGGGCGTCTCGTCGCTCCAGGATGCGGAAACAGTGGCACGGCAGGCAAAAGCCGGGCTCTGGGGAGCGCCCTGCAACGGGGTGATCGACGTTCCCGCGCCGCAGGCACCGGCCCCGGCACCCGTCACGACGAAGAAGACGACCAAACAGCCGGTGACCACGCCCAAGAGTACCGCGGCCCAGGAGCCGGTAACCGAAGACAACACCTCGGTCTACTACGCGAACTGCACGGCGGCGAAAGCCGCAGGGGCCGCGCCGTTGCACATCGGAGAACCCGGATACCGCAAAGCCTTGGACCGCGACGGCGACGGGGTCGCCTGCGAATAACGAGCGAGCCGAAGCTGGTTGCCGGTTTCCGCGGGCAACCAGCTTATCCGGCGAACTCGGCGATGGGCGGGACGTTTTCCTCCAGATCGTTCAGCAATGCCTGCACCGGCGCCCAGCACAACATCACACTGTCCCGGTCGAAACGCGGCCTTTCCGCCAGTTCTTTTCGCGGGTGCACGAAGTTGCGAAAATCGCGGACAGTGTGGACGAAACGCGTCGCATCAAGCTGGATCCAATCTTTCGCGTGTGCGATGTCGATAAGCTCCTGCAAAGTCACTCGCTCGGGCTTCTTGGGAGGTCTTCCGGCGGGACCCCGCGTATCCGGGAAGCCTTTTGTCCGCAACTCATCGTCACGTTCCAGCAGTAGTTGCAAGAGCAGCCCTTCGACGATGCTGCCTATTCCGATCACCGCCATGGTGTAAGCGCCCCCGCTCTCGCAAATGCGGGTTTCCTCGAGCCGGCCCATGAGCATGTCGATCGTGACGCGATCGAGCAGGAGACGCTCCAGCCGCGCCCGGAAGTCGGCGGGCTCCGAGAAGGCCGGTTGCCGCCCGTCCGGCTGGAGCTTGCCCAGCACCGGCCGGCCGGACACGTAGAGCACGACGATGCCTTCCGGAGCCAGTTTCTCGTTGACGAGAGCACGGAATCCCTCGGCCGTCACCATGCCGTCGTCGTATTCGATCGGGTCACACACACGGCACAGGAATCTCTCGATCTCCGCACGGTTTTCCCTGCGCTCGGTAAGCTGCTCCGCCAGCCATGGCACTCGCGGCGAGCCGTCGTACTCAGGTGGGTTCGCCCAGCCCGCGCTGGCGAGCAACCGGGCCAGCTCGTAGCCCTTCCGTTCATAGGGACTGCCGATGTCGACGACAGCCTCGGCGAGCCGTTCCACCGTTCGCGGATCCAGCGGGATCACAGTTCCTCCCCGTTGTCGGCCAGCTGTTGCGCGCGCCCGACGGCTCGCCCGAGCCGCTCGACGATGAGCGAACCTCGCCGACGGAACCCGAGCTCGGTCATCGCCTCCTGCAGGCGTTCGTCCTTGTCGAGCAACAGTCCATCGGTCATCAGCCAGCGGCACACCTGAACGAGTTGCCGCTCGCTGTAGTCCTGAATGCGTAAGCCACTGGGCACGTTCGGGCGTGGTTCGCGGCGTATCACCGGCGGAGCCGGCGCAGCCCGGGGCAACGGGTCGGCCGCGCGCATTTCGGCCGGCCCCGCCACGTCGGCGTCCGCCATCGCCTTTTCCCATGCCGCCACGATCCGGTCCGTCTCCCCCGCCGGATCGGCGAACCAGGCCGAGGACCACAACCGGTGGAAACGCCACCCCAGCGTTTCCAGGTGCGTCTGCCGGAGACGATCGCGATCGCGGGCACTGAGCGAACTGTGATACCGCATGCCATCGGCCTCGACCGCGAGCACCATCCGGCCCGGATCATCGCGGTGCGCAAGCGCGAAGTCGATGCGGTAGCCGGAGAAACCCCATTGCGGGTAGACCGGGACACCCCGTTCCCCGAGTGCGTGGGCGATCGCGCGCTCGAACCCGTTGAGCTCCTGGGTTTCCTGCCTGCCGATCGTGTCCAGCGAACCTTGTCTCTCGGCGAAGTCCAGGTACCGCCGCAGCAGCTCGGTTCCCGTGACGCGCTCGGACGGCGCGAGATCCATCGCCGTGAACGACGACACCACCGTCATCCGTCGTTTGGCCCGCGTCACGGCGACGTTCAGGCGCCGCTCGCCACCCTGCTGGTTCAGCGGGCCGAACGACCGCAAGTCGATCTTTCCGGCGAGGTTACGCGCGATACCGACACTGAGGATGATGGCATCCCGCTCGTCCCCTTGGACGTTTTCCAGGTTCTTGACGAAGAAGCGGCGGCCGAGCTCCGCCTCCGACGAGAAGAAATCGTCGAGCTCCGGATGCGCCTTGCGGGCTTCGCGCAGTGCCCGCTCGATCCGGGCCTGATGTTTCATGCTCGACGTGATCACACCGAGACTTTCCTCGGGGCGCTGCATCGCGTGCCGCAACACCAGGTCGACCACGCGCTCGACCTCCGCCGGCGACGATCCATGCTGGCCGGGTGACGCCTCACCGTGCACCGACTCCAACGTGACAGGGCTTTCCTTGCGGGCGCCGGGAAAGGTGACCAGCCCGTCCCGGTAGATCTCCCGGTTGGAAAACGAGATCAGCCGCTCATCGGAGCTGCGGTAGTGCCAGCTCAGCATCTGCGTGTTCGGCATTACCGGCCGTAGCGCCGTCAGAATCGACTCGAAATCGGACAGTTCGGCCGCGAATTCCTCGTCTTCGTCCTCATCGGCCAGCGCGCGATCGAAAAAGGTCGACGGCGGCAGCTGCTTCTCGTCACCGGCCACCACGAGCCGGTCGCCACGCATGATCGACGTGATCGCGTCATGAGGCCTGATCTGGCTGGCCTCGTCGAAGATCACGAGGTCGAACAACCGTTGCGCGGGCAGCATCCGGCTGACGATCAGCGGCGACATCGCCCAGCACGGCCTGAGCGCCATCAGCACATCCGAGGCCTGCTCCACGAGTTTCCGCGTCGGCATGTGCCTGCTCTTCAGGCTTGCCTGCTTCTTCAGCACCTGGGCCTGGTCGGGATGCCGGTCCTTGGCTTCCTTGACCTGCCGGGCGACCGCCCGCCGCACCCGTGCCGCCGAGGTCTCGCGATGCTCGATGTCCGCAGCCCGGAAATCCTGGGCGGCGCGTGTCTGGCGCTCCGTCACGAACTGGCCGAGTTCGGGCACCGTCAGCTTCAGCTCATCCTCGATCGAGGAGAGCCAGAGGTGTTCGAAAGCCGGCCAGACGGCATCCGGGCCAAGTCGCTTGTCCGCCATCTCCTGCACGACGTGGCCTAGCCCGAGACTGTGGAAGCGGTCGCGTAGTTCCGTGAGCCTGGGCATCCGGAAAAGCGTCTGCTTGTCACCGCGAAGTTCACCGAGCCGCCGCTCCACGTCCGGGCCGGATCCGTTCTCCAGATCAGGACGACGGGCCGAAAGCGCGACGGCAGCCAGCTGCCGGCGGAGTTCCGCGTAGTCCGCCATCACCTCTTTCAGCCCGGTGACGTGGGCGGGCTGTGTCTGATGACCGCCCAGTTCGTACCATCGCTGCCGTTGCCCGGCGATGCCGATGAGCCGCACATGCAGTTCGGCCTTTTTCTTCAAGCCCTGCCTCGACATCGCGCGTACTTGTTTGACGAGCGCCCGCCGCTGTTTCCAGGGCAACTGCCGCGGATGACGGGCACGAGTCGCACGGTCGGCTGTCGCATGGCAGAAGGGGTCCAGATGGGTACCGAAGATGTCCGGCCCGAAATCCCGCACGCTGAGCGAAACCTGGTCCAGCAACGACAGCACGTCCTGCCAGCCCGCGATGTCCCGTGGCTGGTTCAGCCCGGTCTGGCGCAGGAGGGCCCCCATCCCGGCCTGCCCGCGCTTGAGGGTCCCCTCGGCCAGCTCGTCCAGCTCGTAGAGGACGCGCCGCGCGTCGTTCGTCGTCCTGACCTCGGCGTTGCACCACGGGGTTTCCCGGCGCAGCAGCCGGCCCCCGCCGAGTTCGAAGAATTCGCGCAGTTCCTGTTCGAGCTCGATCACCACCTGCCGATCGAGTGCCGCGAGCTGCGCGCCGCGAAAAGCCCCGGAGATCGCGCCATTCGCCGGCAGATCGAGCAGCCGGTCACGGATCTGGTAAGCGCTCACACCCCACGGCTCGCGGATGTCGTGGAGCGCGGCCGCGTGCCTCAAGAGGTATTGCCGGGCGCCGCTCAACCGAGCGTGCAGCCGGTCCACCTCGACCGGCGGTTGCTTCGATACGGCGTCGAGGCTGTTCGCGAGTTGTCTGGCCACGTCACGTTTGCTGATCTTCTGCTGGTGCAGGTCGAGCACCAGGCCCTCGAGCCGGACATCCGCAAGCCGGTTGACCACCGCCTCGATCGCGGCGCGTTTCTCCGCGACGAAGAGGACTTTCCTACCGGTGGCCGCGGCCCCGGCGATGATGTTGGCGATCGTCTGGCTTTTCCCGGTGCCCGGCGGACCTTCGATGAACAGGTGCCGGCCGGCCAGGGCCGTCATGATCGCCCGGTGCTGTGAGGAATCCGCGTCCTGCACCAGGAACTCGTCGGCCGGCCGCACCTGGTCCACCGGCTGTGGCTGGAAAGCGCCTTGATCCCCGCCGAGTTCCCCGGCGGCCGGGGTGTAGCCCGCGATCGCCGCGATGAGATCGTGCCCGGCGAGCAATTCGGTGGCGCTTGCCAGATCCTCGACCATCGGGAGCTTGACGTAGTTGAAGGCGCCGAGCATGGCGCTGTTCTCGAGTTTCAGCCCGACATTCTGCGCAGCGGCGATCCGTGCGAGTTCTCCGAATACGGCCTCTGCCTGGGCCGCGTGGCCTTCGACGGTTCCCAGCACGTGCTCGACATGCGCGGTGAATTCGTCCCGCACCACCGCGACGCCGTAATACTGATCGAGCACGTAGAGCAGAACGGGGTTGACCTCGACGTCCTCCCCTGTCTCCACGGAAAAGTCGCTCTCGGCGGCGGTGCGCGGTCTGACTGTCATCGGGCGGAGCAGCAGCGGGGCACGCAGCGTCGGCACCGGCCTGGAACCCTTGTGCTGCTGCGCGTCCGTCAGCACGAAACCCAGTGCCAGCCGCCCCACTTCGACACCCTGCTCCTCGTCGAACAACTGGATGCGCCTGGCCAGGCTCTGGGCGCTGGTGCACGCTGCCTGATGCCGCACCGCGTCGGGGAAGAGCGTCCGCAGGGTGGCCTTGCCGCCACCGGCCACTGTCGCCAGCGGTTCCGGTTCGGCGCCGGTGAGGTCGAGGCTGCCCGTTTTGGTGTTCTTGAAAACGAGCATCGTATTGCTCGGACTGACGTCGATCAGCAGGTTTCGCCACCGGTCGGCCTGCGCGGCGACCACCCGGAGCCGCTGCGGATCGAGATGCGCGGTCATACCGCTGTTCCCCTCGCAGAACGTGTTCGTCGGACCTGATCCTCAGGGCCCGCCGTTCTGCGACGAGCTCTCCAGGATGGCAGAAGACCCTGCCCGGCGGAAGAGAATGGAGACAACCACCCATCGACCACCCCGGAAGACGAAATCGCTACGGCGAGTGAATTCGTATCTACACAACGGACCGAACCACCCGTTTGGCCGAGCTACGCTTCCACCCGGCAATGCGAAACGATCCACGACGCGAAGCTCACCGCCGCCCCGCGCCGCGGTGGCGGTCTCACGATCACGGTTCTGTCCGGCTAGCCCATTCGAAGCGGAAGCCGTCCGCCGTGCGGTGGATGCGGCCGGCCACGAACTCCGGGGCGGGCGGGCGGAAATGCGCGGGCAGCACGAGCACGTCCTCGTCGGCGCAGCGCTCGAACACGGCTTTGCGGCTGGCGGCGGCTTCGGCCGGGTCCGCGTCGCCGGCCTGGGACAGGGACGGCACCGGGAACTGGATCGGGTGGTGCACGAGGTCGCCGGTGAGCAGCGCGGCGCGCGGGCCGGCCGTCACCTCCACGGTGAGATGCCCGGCGGTGTGCCCGGGCCGTGGGACGAGGGCGACCCGGTGCGCCGGGCCGCTGTCCAGCGCGTGCGGCACGTCGACCAGTTCCACCTGCCCGGAGCGCACGACCGGCTCGACGCTGTCGGCATACATCCGCGCGATGTCCGCGAGTACCGGGTCCGCCGGTGCCGATCCGGCGAGCGCGCGTAGCTGCTCGAACTCGTTGCGGGAGAACACATAGCGCGCGGACGGGAACGTCGGCACCCACTCGCCGCCGGCGAGCCGGGTGTTCCAGCCGCAATGGTCGGGGTGCAGGTGCGTGGAAACCACCACGTCGATGTCACCGGGCGCGACCCCGAGCCGCTCCAGGTAGTCGGTGTCGAACTCGTGGTGCGCCGGCAGCGCGGGGCGCTGTTTGCCGTTGCCGTTGCCGGAATCCACCAGGATCGTGGTGTCCGGGGTGCGCACGAGGTAGGTGTGGATGCTCAGCAGCAGCTCGCCGGTCGCCGGATCGACCTCATGCTGGCCGAGGCCCGCGGCGGCGACGTCGGCCTCGGTGATCCCCGGGAACAGCTCGGCGCGCGGGAAAGGCCAGCGGTCGAGCTCGGTGATCCGGTCGATCGTGACCTCGCCGATCGTGATCGTCACGACTGTGCCTCCTCGCTGCCCGAACCGAGGGGGTGCCCGGTCTCCCCCTATCTTGCCCGAGGGCTTGACACGCGCGGGCAGAGCAGCGAAGCCCCACCCGCGCAGTCCGGCTAACGGCGCCGCAGGAACGGCCGGCGGGGCGCGACCGGGAGCCTGCCCGCGGTGATGTCCGCCAACAGCGTGCCCACGGTTTCCCCGGCGCAGGCCCGGTTCGCGCCGATCCCGCCCGAGGGGCCGCGCTTGATCCAGCCGGCCACGTACGCGCCGGGCACGGCGTCCACCCGCCCGGCGGTGTGCGGGATGGTGCCGGTTTCCTCGTCGAACGGCAGGCCCGGCACCGGCGCACCCCGGTAGCCGACGGCGCGGATCACCTGCCCGGCCACGATCTCCGTCTCCCCGCCGGCATCGGTGACACGCGTGCCGCGCACCTGCCGGTCGCCGAGGATTTCCGTTGGCGTGGAATGGAAACGCAGCACGATCCGGCGCTGCCCGTGCTCGGGCGGCGCCGACCAGTCGACCGTCTCGCGGGCGACGTCGCGGAGTAAAGCCGCCTTGCCCCCGGTGGCCGAATCGATCGTCCCGGCGATGCGCGGGTCGTGTGTGTCGACGACCAGCCGCGCGCCGCCTTCCTGGGTGAGCGCAAGCAATTCCGGCGACGTGTACGCCGCGTACTCCGGGCCGCGGCGCGCGAGCAGCACGACTTCGCGCACCTTGCCGGTGCGCAGCCGTGCGAGCGCTTCCGGCGAGATCGACGTGACCGCAAGGGATTCCGGGTCGGCGGTCAGGATGCGGGCCACGTCGAGCGCCACGTTCCCGGTGCCGATCAGCACCACGCGCTCGGCCGAAAGGTCCACCGAATCCGCCACCACGTCGGGATGCCCGTTGTACCAGGCGACGACCTGGGTCGCGGCCAGGCTGCCGGGCAGGTCCTCGCCGGGGATGCCCAGTTTCCGCGCCGAGGAGGCGCCGACCGCGTAGATCACCGCGTCATGCCGCTCGGCCAGCTCCGCGACCGTGACGTCCCGGCCGGCCTGCACGCCGAGCTTCATCCGCAGCCGCGGATGGTCGTGCAGCCGCGCGAACGTCTCGCCGATCTTCTTCGTCGACGGGTGGTCCGGCGCGACGCCGTAGCGCACCAGCCCGCCCGCCACCGGCAGGCGGTCGATGAGCGTGACCCGCGCGCTGGTGTGCAGCAGCAGATCCTCTACCGCGTACATCCCGGCCGGGCCGGTGCCGACCACGGCGACGTCCGGCGCCGGGAAGTCGCCCGGAATGGCGCGGGTGAACGAGGGCGGGCCCCAGGCGTGGAAGTTCGGGGCCGGGTCGGCGTTCGCCACCGGTTCGCGGCCGCGGTAGTAGTCGGCGTTGATGCCCGCATACGCCCGCAACGGCTCGGTCAGGCTGTCCACCGGGAAGATCGCGTCGACCGGGCACGCGTCGGCGCACGCGCCGCAGTCGATGCAGGCGGCCGGGTCGACGTAGAGCATGTCGGTGCTGCCGAAGTCCGGCTCGTCCGGCGTCGGGTGAATGCAGTTGACCGGGCAGACGGCGACGCACGAGGCGTCGTTGCAGCAGGTCTGGGTGATCGCGAACGCCATGGTGTCAGATCAGGTTCGCGCGCTGGTAGAACCAGGTCGACGCCTTGGTGAGCAGGCCGGCGGAGTCGAGGAACTCCATCAGGCCCGCGCAGCTGGACCGCAGCATCGCCTTGTGGTGCTCGTTGTTCTTCGCTTCCCGCAGGGCGCGCTTTTCGTCCAGCCCCGCGTTCACGTAGACCTTGCGGTTCACCATGCTCGACACGATGAAGTACGACGCGACCGACACGACGAAGGCGTTGTACTGGCGGCGCAGCCGGCCCGCGCCCTGGAGCCGATCCTTGGTCTCCTCGCGGGCGAACTTCATATGCCGCGATTCCTCGACCACGTGGATGTTGTTGATGGTGCGCACGAAAGGCACCACCCGCTCGTCACGCATCCAGTCGCGCTGCATCACGTCGAGCACTTCTTCGGCGACCAGGATCGCCGCGTACGCGGCCTCTCCCCTGGCTGTCGCCTTGAAGAAGCGGCCGAGCTCCACCGCGAGGCGCCGTGGCCGGTAGGCGGGCGCGCCGAGCTTCGCCGAACCGCGCGCGAACATGATCGAGTGGCGGCATTCGTCGGCGATTTCGGTCAGCGCCCACTGGAAAGCCGGGTCCGTCGGGTCCTTGGCGTAGAAGTCCCGGAGCACCATCTGCTGCAGGATCATCTCGAACCAGATCCCGGTGCTGGCGACCGACGCCGCCTCCTGGCGGGTCAGCTCGCGCTGCTGCTCCGGGCTCATCTCGGCCCAGTAGGAGGTGCCGTAAAGGGTGCTCCACTCCGGGCTCGCGCCGTGATAGTCCTTGTCGAGCGGGGTTTCCCAGTCCACCTCGCGCACCGGATCGTACGACAGCGCCTCCGAAGAGTCGAGCAGCCGCCGCGCCATCTCGTGCCTGCCGGCGTCCGCCGGGTGGTGCGTGTCGACGCTGGTCATCGCGCCCTCCTGACGACGGGATAGTGTTACCTCGATTTACTGTTACCTAAGGTAACATGAACTTGGGAGGCGCGAAACCGGGACATCCGGCGGCGCACCGGATCCGCGCAGGCCGGCCCCCGCGTCCTAAGGTTGCCCGAATGGATCTCTCCACCGTCGCCGTGCCCCACACGCTCGCCCGTCTGAAGTCAGTGCTGCCCGCTCCCCCGGCGCGTGTCCTCGAAGCCGGCTGCGGTCGCGGCGCGCTGGCCGCCGCCCTGAACGGCCTGGGCTACCGGGTCACGGGCGTGGATCGCAGCGCGGAGGCGGCCACCGCGGCCCGCGAGCGCGGTGTACGCGTCATCGAGGCCGACGTCCACGACGTTTCCGGCGAGTACGACGTCGTGCTGTTCACCCGGTCCCTGCACCATGCCGAGGACCTGGACGACATCCTGGCGCACGCGGGCACCCTGCTCGCCCCTGGCGGGCAGGTGATCATCGAGGAGTTCGCGTGGGAGCGGGTGGACGAAGCGGCCGCCGCGTTCCTCTACGACAATCGCGCACTGCTCACCGCCGCCGGCCTGCTCGACGCCGGAAGCCCCACCGAACACTTACTCGACGCGTGGGTCGCCGGCCACGAATCGCTCCACCAGGGCGCCGCGATGCTCGCCGCGCTGGGCCGCGCGGGCTCCGGTCTGACCACAGTGGACACTGCGATGCTGTGGCGCCTCGTCGACGGGCGCGGCGGCGTCTGGACCGAACCGGCCACCCGGGCCCCGGACGCCCTCGACGCCATCCGCCAGGCCGAAGAACGCCGCATCGCTGCCGGCGCGCTGCCGCCGGTCGGGCTCCTCGCGTCGATCCACCGGTGACGCGTGAGTCCGGCGGCAGCCACGACGGTTCGGACAGTGGTCGTCAGTCCAGCTCGATGCCGAACAGCGCGGCCGAGTTGCCGTACGCGATCTTGCGCCGGTCGAGTTCGCTGATCGGCGCGCGCTCGATCCAGTCGGCGGGGCCGGCGTTGTCCGAGTACGGGTAGTCCACGGAGAACAGGATGTGATCGGCGCCCACGGTCAGCACCGCGTTGATCAGCGCGTGGTCGGAGAAGTTCCCGCTCGTGGTGATCCAGATGTTGTCCGCGAAGTACTCCGGCAGCGTCTTGCCCAGCCGTTTGCCGAACGAGTTGTCCTCGAACATGTGCTGCGTGCGCCAGAGCAACGCCGGTAGCCCCTCCCCCAGGTGCCCGAGGATCAGCTTCGTGGCCGGGAACCGGTCGAAGTGACCGCTGAACAGCAGCCGGACGGTGTGCGCGGCGGTCTCCGTGCCGAAGCCCCACGTCGCACCCTTCATTTCCGGATGCCCGGCGTACAGCCCGAGCCCGCCGGGCAGCGCCGGCCGCGGGTGCAGATAGAGCGGCACGTCCAGCTCACACACCGTTTCCCAGAACGGGTAGTAGCGCGGCTCGTCGAGGTAGCTGCCGTGCTCGCTGTCGCCCACGTTGGTGTAGCCGTTGACGAGCACGCCCTTGAACCCGAGTCCGGTGATCGCGCGGCGCAGTTCGGCCGCGGCGTTTTCCGGTTCCTGCAAGGCGACCGCGGCGAACCCCGAGTACCGGTGCGGGTGTGCCGCCACCTGCCCGGCGAGAAAGTCGTTCTGCCGCCGGGCTTCCGCCGTCGCCTCCGCCGGATCCACGATGCTCTGCACACCGGGCGCCGTCAGCGACAGGATCGTGTGCCGGATCCCGGCCGCGTCCATCCCGCCGAGGCGGACCTCGCCGAACTCGCGGAGCTTTTCCTGCACCGGCCGGTAGAACCCGGGCGTCACCCCGCCCTTGTCCGAAACGTCCGCGAGAGCCGCCTCGTCGGAGAGCAGCCTGGCCACCTTGTCCGGGTGTTCGTAGGCCTCTTCGAGCGCGATCTTCGGCAGCCGGGCGGCAGTCACGGGTCTGTTCTCCTTCGCAAATGGGAACGTCCGGGCGCAGGTTACCGATCTCCGGCGCGAAGACCGGCGCCGGCCCGACGCCGGTCACATTGCGTTACTCGAACACTTGTTCTACCGTACGGGATGTGCCGGCCGGCCGGGGGAAGCGGCTCGGCCGGCACACCAGCACGCGGCATCCGGGAGGGCTCATGGCTTACAAGATCACGCACCGCTCGCGCGAGCAGGAAGTCCGCTTTCCCAACGAATCCGCCGCCCGCCGCTACGCCGAAGAGGTCGGTGGCGGCGTCCGGCGCTGGCACATCACCGTGGCCGGGGCCGGCCCGGCGCCCACGCCGCGCAAGGCCCGGTAGCACCAGGCCGGAACACGCACGGTGATCATCTGATGGCCCTGAACAGTCCGTACACCCGCTGGACGGGAGACACGCTGCACGGCCGCAGCCCGGTGCTGACCGCGGTGTGGGTCCGCCTGGACGCGATCTACATCCGCATCCCCGGCTCCCCCGCGCACACGGTCGTCACCGGGCTCGACCTGACCGGCGAGGTCCCGGGCCGTCTGCACGGCTGGTTTCCCACGGTCAAGGGCGACTGGCTGGGAGTCGTCGACTACGAGATCCCCTACGCCGACCGCCGCCGCGAACCGCTCTGGCTCGCCGACCAGCTCCTCCCCGTCTACGCCCTGCGCCCCAAGGGAGAACCCGCAGAGCACGGCGAAGCCCAACCGTGAGGCGTCAATGAGCGCGGAGCAGGCCAGGGAACGACAATCACCGCCAGGACGTTTCCGACATGGAGGGTGACAAGCCGATGAAACGCGTGATCATCTCTGTGGCGGGCACGGTCCTGCTGCTCGTCGGGGTGGCACTGCTGGTGCTGCCCGGGCCCGGCCTGCTGCTCGTGCTCGCCGGGCTGATCACGCTCGCCTCGGAGTTCCCGGCGCTCGAACGCTACGTGGGGCCGGTGCGCACCCGCGCGATGAAGGCCGCCGAGGACAGTGTGGCTTCCCCGGTGCGCATCGCGGGCTCGGTCACCGCGGGGCTGCTGCTCGTCGCGGCCGGGGTGGTGTGGGGCACGGTCCGGTGGCTGCCCTGGAGCGGCTGGAGCGCCGGGACGAGCCTGATCCTCTCCGGATTCATCCTCTGGGGGCTGCTGATCTGGAGCTACCGGCGCGTCCAGGCGCAACGCGCGGCACGGGCGTAGGCGCGCACCGTGATCAACTGTCCATTGAGGACAGATGATCTCCACCTCCCACCGGTCTGGCATCTGATGGTGGTGCCGGGCTCGTAATCCGGGCACCGCGGCGGGGCCGGTCGTGGTTACTCCTCGGCACACCGGGGTACCTGCTGCCGAAGACCGAAACCCGGGAAGGAGTCATCCGGATGAAGATCGGGTACAAGCTGGCCGCGGAGGCGTTCGGGCCCGGCGAGCTGATCCGGCAGGCCGTGCGCGCCGAGGAAGCGGGCTTCGACTTCGTCGAGATGAGCGACCATTTCCATCCCTGGCTGGACAACCAGGGACATTCCCCCTTCGCCTGGACGGTTTTCGGGGCCATCGCGGCGAAGACCGGGCGCATCGGGCTGGCCACCGGCGTCACCTGCCCCACCGTCCGCTACCACCCGGCGATCATCGCCCAGGCGGCCGCCACCCTCGCGCTGGTCTCGGGCGACCGGTTCACCCTCGGCATCGGCGCCGGTGAGCGGCTCAACGAACACGTCGTCGGGCCCGGCTTCCCGGAGACGGTGCCGGGCCGGCACGAGCGGCTGCGGGAGGCGCTGGAGATCATCCGCCTGCTGTGGCAGGGCGGCTACCGGTCCTATCAGGGCAAGCATCTGCAACTGGCCGACGCGCGCGTGTTCGACCTGCCCGGCCGGCTGCCGCGGATCATCGTGGCCGCGGGCGGCGGGCAGTCCGCGCGGCTGGCGGCGGAGCTGGGCGACGGGCTGTTCGGCACCGAACCCAAGCCGCAGCTCGTTCAGCGCTACCAGGAAGCCGGTGGCGCCGGACCGAAGTACGCCGAGGTGCCCGTCGCGTGGGCGCCCGACGAGACCACCGGCGCCCAGGCCGCGCTGGCGACCAGCCGCTGGGCGCTGACCGGCTGGAAGGTGATGAGCGAACTGCCCAACCCGGTCAACTTCGACGCCGCCACCACCACGGTGCGCGAGGAGGACATCCGCGAGAAGTTCGCCTGCGGCACCGATCCCGAAACCTTCACCACGGCCGCGCAGTCCTTTGTGGACGCCGGATTCGACCACCTGGTGATGCAGAACGCCGGGCCGGACCCGGACGGGTTCCTCGAGTTCTACCAGCGCGAACTCGGCAAGCGGCTCCGGCAGCTGACCCCGGCCGGCTGACCGGGGCAATCCCTCAGCCCCAGGCCCGGACGTCTTTCAGGTCGGCGCCCAGCCGACCGGCGCTCCGTCGCCGACGGTGGAGTGGATCGACAGCCCCCTGCCGGGCCCCTTGCCGGGAAACGCCGACCGCCCGATCCGCAGCGAGCACGGGTGGCCGTCGTCCCACCACTGCTCGTGCTGCTGGACGCACCGGACGGCGCCGAAGAACCTGGTCCGGCACGTCGCCGGCGGCCGTTGCCGGGATTGTTCCCGTGCGACGGTGCGTCCCAGCGGATCACCGACGCGCCCGCGTCCCCCGGATTCCACGCCCACCGGCTCGCCGGCGTGCCCGCGGTGTCCACCAGCCGCCCCGCGGACCGCTGATACGGCAACGCGCGTGCGCCGGGAGGTCAGTCGTTCGCCGCGGCCGTGCTGCGCTTGGGCAGGCGCCAGCCGGGCCGGACGAAGTGACAGGTGTAGCCGTTGGGGTACTTCTGCAGGTAGTCCTGGTGCTCGGGCTCGGCCTCCCAGAACGGCCCCGCCGGGGCCAGCTCGGTGACCACCTTGCCCGGCCACAGTCCGGAGGCGTCGACGTCGGCGATCGTGTCGACCGCGATTTCGTGCTGCCGCTCGTCGATGTAGAAGATCGCCGACCGGTAGCTCAGCCCGATGTCGTTTCCCTGCCGGTTGCGCGTGGTCGGGTCGTGGATCTGGAAGAAGAACTCCAGCAGCTCGCGGTAGGAGGTCTTCGCCGGGTCGAACACGATCTCCAGCGCCTCGGCGTGCGTGCCGTGGTTGCGGTAAGTGGCGTTCGGCACGTCGCCACCGGTGTAGCCGACCCGGGTCGACACCACGCCCGGTTGCTTGCGCACCAGCTCCTGCACGCCCCAGAAACAGCCGCCGGCCAGGATCGCCTTCTCCACCTCGCGGGTCATGTCATCCACCCTTCACCGTGAACTCGTCCGGGCGGCAAAGCGCCGCCGACGGGTACAACAACGACCGGGCCGGTTTTGGTCCGCGGGCCGTTCTTACCGTCCGCTTACCCGGCGCTGGCCCGCTCCACACGGTCGTTCCCGTAGCAAGGAGGGTATGGCAACCGGTACCTCCCCGCACCAGGCACCGACGGATGCGGTGCGCTGCTCGGACACGGAACGCGAACAGACAGCCACGAGACTGCAGGACGCGGCGGCGGAGGGGAGGTTCTCCCTGGAGGAAGTCGAGGAACGGCTCGCCCGGACCTACGCGGCGCGCTACCGCGGAGAACTCGACGCCCTCACCGCCGACCTGCCCCCTGCCGCCGTGCGGACAGGCTGGGCCGCCGTGCTCGGTCTCGCGCGCGAGCAGGTCCGCGCCGATCTGGCCGGCCTGCTCGGGCGTGGCGAGGCGGGGCTGAGCCCACGCCGGCGGGCCGCCGTCCTGGTGGCGGTGCTGATCGTGGTCGTGCTGGTGGTATCGATGGTGATGCTGGCACTGCACGGCGTCACCGACGGCGAGCCGCACCGGTTCGACCACGGCTGAGCACTCAGCCGGACAATCCGTCGCTTGCCTTCGCCGGCTCCACGACCACCTTGCCCAGCACCTGCCGGGCGTCGAGCCGCGCGACGGCCTCGCCGGCCTCGGCCAGCGGGAAGGTCGCCGCGATCGGCGGGTCCACCTGTCCCGATTCCAGGTACGGCAACAGCCTGTCCCAGAGCGTGCGGCTGTAGCCCGGCCGCGGCCCCGCGTACGCACCCCAGCCGACACCGCGCACGTCGATGTTGTTCAGCAGCAAGCGGTTCACCTTGACCGTGGGGATCTCGCCCGCGGTGAACCCGATCACGAGCAGCCTGCCGAACGGCCCGAGCGAGCGCAGCGAGTCGGTGAACCGGTCGCCGCCGACCGGGTCGACGACCACGTCCACCCCGCCCCCGCCGGTCAGCGCCCGCACCTCGTCCTTGAACCCGGCGGTCAGCACCGCCTCGTCGGAGCCGGCGGACTTCACGAATTCGGCCTTCTCCGGCGTGGACACCACGGAGATCACCCTGGCGCCCATCGCCTTCGCCAGCTGGATGGTCGCGGTGCCGATCCCGCCGGCCGCGCCGTGCACCAGCACCGTCTCGCCGCGCTGCAGCTGTCCCCGGACCACCAGGGCGAACACCATCGTCAGGTAGTTCATCGGCAGGCAGGCGCCCGCCGCGAAACCCACGGCGTCCGGCAGCGGGAACACGTTGTGCGCGGGCACGGCGGCCAGCTCGGCGAACGCCCCGATGGTCGAACTCGCGGCGACCCGGTCCCCCGGCGAGAACCCCGAGCCCTCCGGCGCCTCCCGGACGACGCCGGCCAGCTCACCGCCGAGCACGAACGGCAGCTCCGGCTTGTACTGGTACTTGTCCTGGGTGAGCAGCAGATCGGGGAAGTTCACCCCGGCCGCGTGCACCTCGATCAGCACCTCCCCCGGCCCGGCGACCGGCTCCGGCACCGCGGCGACCTCCAGCGCCCGCGGTCCGTCGGTGCGGGTCACCCGTGCTGCGCGCATTCGTCTTTCCCCTCGTCCCGGTTCGGGTGGACGCCCTTGACGGTAACCGAGACCAGTCCGTGGGAACGATTGCCGCCGGGACACCGCATCCGGAAACTGAGCCACGTTCTTCCCGTTCGAGGCAAGGAGTCCTTTGTGGCCGGTGTGATTCGCCCGCGGTTCGGGGTCTGGGCGCCCGTCTACGGTTCCTGGGGTCCCTTCGACCACCCCGACGACCCGGTGGACGCGAGCTGGGAACGCAACAAGCGGCTCGTCGTCGAGGCCGACCGGCTCGGGTTCGACTCGACGCTGATCGCCCAGCACATCGTGAACCCCTTCGGCGACGAGCTCGACCAGCTCGAAACCTGGACCTCGGCCGCCGCGCTCGCGGCACTCACCGAGAACATCGAGATCATCGCCGCCATCAAGCCCTATCTCGTGCATCCCGTGGTGCTGGCGAAGCAGGCGCTGCAGATCGAGGCCATCAGCGGTGGCCGGTTCGGGCTGAACCTCGTCAACGCGTGGTTCAAACCGGAACTGCAGCGCGCCGGGATCCCCTTCGCCGAACACGACGAGCGCTACGCCTACGGCCGCGAATGGATCACCGTCGTGCGCGGGCTGCTCAGCGGCGAGCGGGTTTCCTTCCAGGGCAAGTACTTCCACGTCGAGGACTACCAGCTGCGCCCCATCGACCAGACGCGCACCCGCCCGGCCATCTACGTCGGCGGCGAGTCGGACCCGGCCCGCGCCCTGGTCTCCGACACCGCCGACGTCTGGTTCATCAACGGTCAGCCGCGGCACGAGGTCGAACGCCTCATCGCCGACGTGGCGGCGCGCCCGCGCGAAGGCGAGCCGGTCCACTTCGGACTGTCCGCGTTCGTCGTCGCACGCGAGACGGACGCCGAGGCCGAGGCGGAACTGGCGGCACTGTGGGAACTGGCCGAAGCCGGCAAGGCCCGCTGGGAAGCGCTGGTGGCCGACGCGGACCCGAAGGCCGTGATGTTCCAGACTTTCGCCAAGTATCCGCACATCGGCACGAACGGCGGCACGGCGGCCGGGCTCGTCGGCAGCTACGACACCGTGGCGGCCCGCATCCGCGAATGGGCCGGGCTCGGGATCGAGACGTTCATGCTGCAGTTCCAGCCGTTCGAGGCCGAGATGCGCCGCTTCGCCGAGCACGTCGTCCCGCGCGTCCGGGAAGCGGCGGCCAAGGTCGGCTGACGGTCGTCGCCGACCCGGCGGCTGCTGCCGGCCCGCGGTCAGTCTTCCCAGGCCAGCAGCAGCCGCCGCAGGTCGTCGTTCAGCCTGCGTCGCGTCGGCGCGGGCAGGAGGCCGAGCAGACGTGTCTCGGTCTCGGTCTTCGTGCCGAACACCTCGAACGCGCGGCGCACGCCCTCGTCGGTGAGGCTGACCAGGATCTGCCGCCGGTCACCGGGGTCGATGTCCCGCCGCACCAGGCCCTTGCGTTCCAGCCCGGCGACGCGCTTGGTGACGCCCCCGGACGTCAGCCGCATGGTCGCCAGCAGTGCCCCCGCGGACAGCCGGTACGGCTCGCCCGCGCGTTTGAGCGCGCCCAGCAGCTCCATCTCCCACAGCTCGATCCCGAACGCGCCGAGCTCGCGCCGCAGCTCGGTTTCCAGGTGATGCGTCACGCGCCGCAGCCGCATGAAGAGCTCTTTGCTGGCGCGCTCGTCCTCGGTGACGCCGGTGATCTGCGACATGACGCCGTCGACGTGGTCCCGCGCGGGTTGCATGGAAGGGTATCCTAGCACCGGTCATTATCTTACCGGTCTCGAATCTACTGTGGAGTGTCAAGTGGCCGAGCACGGCTCCGTCGCGCCCGAACCGGATCCCCGGCGCTGGCGGGCGTTGTGGGTCTGCCTCATCGCGGGGTTCATGACCCTGCTCGACGTGAGCATAGTCAACGTCGCGCTGCCGTCGATGGAGCACGGGATCGGCGCCACCCCCGCCGACGTGTCCTGGGTGGTCTCCGGCTACGCGCTGACGTTCGGCCTCGCGCTGGTCCCGGCGGGCCGGCTCGGCGACGACTACGGGCGCCGCAAGATGTTCCTGCTGGGCCTGGCCTTGTTCGTGGTGACCAGCGCGCTGTGCGGCGCGGCGCCGAACGCGACCTGGCTCGTGGTCGCGCGGCTGTGCCAGGGCATCGCGGGCGGGCTGCTCAACCCGCAGGTCATCGGCATGCTCCAGCAGCTGTTCTCGGGCCGCGAGCGCGGCAAGGCGTTCGGCGCGTTCGGCGCCACGGTCGGGCTGTCCACCGCGGTCGGGCCGCTGCTCGGCGGGCTGCTGATCCAGGGGTTCGGCATCGGCGAGGGCTGGCGCTACGTCTTCTACGTGAACCTGCCGATCGGCATCCTCGCGATCCTGTTCGCCCTGCGGCTGCTGCCCAGGGACGTGCGCAGCGGCCGCAAGCGCACCCCCGACCTGCTGGGCACGGTGCTGCTCGGCGTCGCCGTGGTGCTCGTGATGCTGCCGCTGGTGGAACAGGAACAGCAGACGACGCGGCCGCGCTGGTGGCTGATGGGTGTCGCGGCCGCGCTGCTGGTGCTGTTCGTGCTGTGGGAACGCCGGCTCGGCAACCGCGGGAAGCATCCGCTGGTGAACCTGCGGCTGCTGACCGTCCGCAGCTATGCGATGGGCTCGGCGCTCGGTTTCGTCTACTTCGCCGGTTTCACCGGGATTTTCCTGGTGTCGACACTGTTCTTCCAGCAGGGCCTGGGCTATTCGGCGCTGGAGGCGGGCGCGTCCACGCTCGCGTTCGCGATCGGCTCGGCGATCTCACCGGCGATCGGCGGCCGGCTCGTGCACCGGTTCGGGCGGCCGATGGTGGTGCTCGGGAACCTGCTCGTCGCGCTCGGGCTCGCCACGACGGCGTGGATCGTGTGGGACTACTCCGGGGCGAACACCGCGCTCGTGCTCGCGGGCCCGTTGTTCGTCGCGGGTTTCGGCAGCGGGCTGGTGATCGCGCCGAACTCGACGCTCGCGCTGGAGGAGGTGCCCCCGGCCGAGGGCGGTACCGCGGCCGGGGTGCTGCAGACGGGGCAACGGGTCGGCTCCGCGGTCGGGACCGCGCTGGGCGGCTCGCTGTTCTTCGGCCAGCTGACCCGTTCGCACGGGGACTACCACGGGTCGGCGGCGCTCGGGCTGATCGGTTCGACCGCGCTGGTCACGGTCGCGTTGTTGTTCGGTATCGCCGATATCGTGTTCTCGCGAAAGAAGAAGCGCGCCGTGCCGGCCGAGCGCGCGGACGTGGACTCGGTGTCCGGCACGGTGCGGGGCCTGGCGCCGGGTGAAGAAGCCACGGTGACGCTCACGTCGCTGGAAACGCACCGGGTGCATCGCACGGTCGCCGGGGCGGACGGCGCTTTCGCCCTGAACGCTCCGGTCGGCAGTTATGTGTTGCTGGCCAAGGGATCCGGCCGCGAGCCGGTCGCACGGCACGTGACGGTGGGCGCCGGGCCAGTGCGCGCGGACGTCGAACTGCCCGGTTCGGCGCGGCTGGCCGGGACAGTGCACGCGGAGCCGGGTCCGGTGGCGGGAGCGCGGGTCGCGGTACTGGACACCGCGGGCCGGCTGCAGCGCGTCGTCGTCACCGATGACGCCGGTCGGTACGCCGTCGAGGACCTGTTCCCCGGCGAGTACACCGTTGTCGTGTCGGGCTACGAACCGGCGGCGAGCCCGGTGCGCCTGAGCCAGGGCGGGCCCGTGCGCTTCGACCCGCTGCTGCGTCTCGCCCCGGAGTGAGCGCGTAGCCGGTGCCCCGGCCCGCGCGGGCCGGTGCGAGAATCCTCGCTCCGAGCATGGAAGATCGACACGGCGAGGCCGGCTGAGGGGACCATGTGGGATCTGCTGCACGCGTGGCGTGAGTGGCTCGCGGGCCACGACACCAGCCAGCTCCGGGTGTTCGGGATCGCGGTGCTGTGGTGGGGGCGGTTCGGGAAGACGCTGGAGTTCCTCGGCGGGCTCACGGTGGTCATCGACCTGCTGGGGCGCGCGAGGATGGAGACCTTCCACGCCAACCTGCGCACCAGGCGCGCGCGGCTCTCCTCGTTGATGCGGGGCTGGGGCGGTCCCCGCCGGAAGTCCCCGCCGCGCCCGAGGCCTGTCCGTCCCCCCGGGCTGGTCGCGTTCCACCGCGTAGCCGCCGTCGCGCTGGCGGTGTTCCTGATGTTCCGCTACTTCGAAGGGGGCGGCGGCTCGATCGCGGTGACCGTGATCGTGCTGCTGTCCTTGGCCTTCAGTGCTTTTCTCGGCGGGATCGCGCTCGGCGAGGTCTGCTACCTGATCAGCCTGGAGCTACTCAAGGGCCTTGTCGGCGCCACGCTCCGCCTGCCCGGCGCGCATCCGGGCTTGGCGAGAACCCAGGCAGCGCTGCGAAACAGCCGCGCCCGGCTGCGCGCGCGATGGCACGGCGCCCGCACCCCGGGCGAAGAACCCCCGCCACCGCGGCCCAAGGGCGACCCGCCGGGGCTGCGGGCGTTCATCATCGCGGGCACCGTCCTGATGGGCCTGTTCCTGTTCGTGACCGCGCACTACGAATACGCGCGGCCGGACAACGACCCGATGCCCCTGCCCATCCTGCTCGCGATGATCGTGATCCTGTCCCCCACCATCGGCGGCTTCGTCCTCGGCGGCGGCGGATATCTGCTGGGCCTGCTGCTGCTCGAAGGCTTCGTGGTGACCACGCTCGGGCAGCTGAAAACCCGGGCGGGCCTGGAGTCCCGGCTGAAATGGATCGGCCTGATCATCTTCGCCGCGGGGTTTTCGCTGGACCTGCTTTCCTCGTGAGCGCTCAGGAACGCGGGGGGCAGCACGCGGAACTCGTTGCCTTCGGGGTCCCCCAGGACGATCCACCGGTCACCGGCCGGAAGACGTGGGCGCGAGGTCGAGGTGGAGCCGGTTCTTGCCCGCTTTGGCTTCCGGCACGGGCTGGAACAGCAGCGACGCCCTGCCGGGCGCCTTGAGTTCCACGTATTCGACGCCGTGGCTGTCCCGCCACCGCCCGATTTCCGGATAGTCCACTGCGGACTGCCAGAACCGCGCCAGGACTCCCGGCGGCTCAGCCCGGGGTCGTTTCGCCGCCGAGCGCGGCGATCACTTCACCGCTGTAGTAGCCGGAAAGCCGGTTCGACGCGAGGAAGACGTAGGACGGCGCGAGGTCGTCGGGATGCGCGGCCTCCTTGAAGGGCACCTGCAGGCCGAACTTCTCCACCTTCTCCGGCGGGAACGTCGACGGGATCAACGGGGTCCACACCGGCCCCGGCGCGACGCAGTTCACCCGGATCCGGCGTTCGGCCAGTGCCTGCGCCATCGCGTAGGTCCACGCGTGCACGGCGCCCTTGGTGGCCGAGTAGTCGATGAGGGATTTGTTGCCCCGCAAGCCGTTCACCGAACCGGTGTTGATGATCACGTCCCCGTCGGCGAGGTGCTCCAGCGCCGCGCCGGTGACCCGGAAGTAGCTGTGGATGTTCACGTCGAAGGTGTGCAGCCACTGCTTTTCGGTCAGTTCCTCCGGCGCGTCGACCGGCCATTGGGTGGCCACGTTGTTCACCAGGATGTTCAGCCCGCCCAGCCGGCGCACGGTTTCCGCGACGACCTCCCGGCATTGGGCGGCCTCGGCGAGGTCACCGGGCAGCAGCACACACTGGCGCCCTTCGGCGCGCACCAGTTCCGCGGTGCGCTGGGCGTCCTCGTGCTCGCTCAGGTAGGCGATCGCGACGTCGGCGCCCTCCTTGGCGAAGGCGATGGCCACCGCCCGGCCGATCCCGGAATCGCCACCGGTGATCAGGGCCCGCCGCCCGGCGAGCAGGTCACGGCCGGCATAGTCGGCCATGGTGTCGCGCGGCTGCGGATCCATGTCCTTCGTCGTGCCCGGCGGCTCCTGCTGCTGCGGTGGACGTGCGCGGTCGGTCATGGGTGCGCCCTCCTCTCGGCTCCGGCACCGGGCTACCCACCGTGAGCGCGGAAAAACCAGCGTCCTGAACCGGGTCCGACCTTGACGGAACAGAGTCCTCCCCGGCAGGCGGAGTCCCGTGACCAACTGGCGGCCGGGTCCGCGGTCTCCGGCGGTATCGCGTCGACAGTCGCCATTTCCGCTCGGAATTCCTCCGTGAACGCACCGGCGGGCCGCGGAACCTCTCCTCACGGGAGCCGCGGGCGAGCCATCCCAACCCGTGAAGTCCGCGTGCGCGAAACCGGCGGCGAGTCCATCATCGGAACCGGCCTGCCGGCACCGAGCAGCACGGACGGAGATCGCGGAATGCCGAAGCCCCTGACCGAAGCGCAGCGACAGGAATTCCTCGCGGACAAGCACGTCGCCGTGCTGTCGGTCGCCGCGGAGGACGGACGCCCGCCCGCCGCCGTCCCGATCTGGTACGACTACACCGTGGGCGGCGAGATCCGGATCAGCACCGGCGCCGGGAGCCGCAAGGCGAGGCTCATCGAGAAGGCCGGTGTCGTGTCCCTGACCGTGCAGCGGGAAGAGCCGCCGTACCGGTACGTGATCGTCGAAGGCACGGTCGTCGACGCCACCACCCCCTCCCCCGCGGCCGCACGCGAGGCGCTCGCCATCCGGTACCTCGGGCCGGAGGAGGGGCGCGCGTTCGCCGGACAGTCCGACGGCAGTGGCTCCGTGCTGCTCACGATCCGCCCCGACCGGTGGATCGGGCACGACTTCTCCGAATAGCGCCGAGTCCGGGAACGGCGCGGCGGTCCCTCGGGCCGACGAGTGACCGGAACGGACCGCGACGGCAGCGTTGTGACTGTCAACAGCCGCATTCGGTCCGGGTGCTCGCGCGGCGAGGGTTACGTCACCGCCGAGGCGGCACCGACAGTTCAGCCCATCGGATTTTCCTTGTCCCCCAAGGCATCCAGCGCCGCGGCGTACATCCGCGTCTTGATGGTGCCCAGCACCGGCCCCGCCTTGCCCGCCTGCGCCCCGGCGAGTTCGACAGCCGTGACACGGACGGCATCCTCGGCGACGGCCTGGTCCACGATCCCGTCGGCGAGCGCGTCCCGTCCGCCGTAGCGGCGAGCGGTGACCATCGCCTCGTGCGCCACCCGCGGCACCAGGCGGGACTGGATCAGCGCGGACATTCCCGGGGTGAACGGGATGCCGATCTCGGCCTCGGGCAGGCACCAGAAACCCCGGTCCGCCCGCATGATCCGGAAATCGTGCGCCAGCGACAGCATCGCCCCGGCCGCGAACGTGTGCCCCGGCAAGGCGGCGACCGTGATCATCGGCAGCGACAGGAACCGCGCGAGCAGCTGGTGCACCGAAACCACGTAGTCCAGCGCCTGCTCGCCGTGCGCCGACAGCCAGTCCAGATCCAGGCCGTTGGAGTAGAACCGCCCGGTCGCGGTCGTCACCAGCGCGCGGGCGCCGTCGGCGTTGCCGAGTTCGTCCAGCGCGGCGCCGACCGCGGCGATCCAGTCGGGGTGGAAACGGTTCTCACCGTCACCGAGGTCGAGGACGAACACCTCGTCCTGCTGGCCGAGAGTCGGCATGGCGGGCTCCTTACTGTGCCGATCGTCGCCGGGATGGTCCGGCCCCGATGTTACTCGCCAGTAACCGACCTCCGCCGCTCAGCCGCCGGTGAGCGTCGCGCGGATGTCCGGCTTGAGCACCTTGCCGATCTTCGAGCGCGGCAGGTCGGACCAGATTTCGAGCTGCTTCGGGGTTTTCACGCTGCCCAGCCGCTCCTTCACGAAGGCGGCCAGCTCCTCGGCCGTCGCCGCGCGGCCGGGGCGGAGCTGGACCACGGCGGTCACCCGTTCGCCCCATTTGTCGTCGGGCAGGCCGAGCACGGCACTGTCCTGCACGGCGGGATGCGCGGCCAGTGCCTTCTCCACCTCGGCCGAGTAGACGTTGAACCCGCCGGTGATGATCATGTCCTTGGCGCGGTCGACGATGTAGAGGTAGTTGTCCTCGTCGAGGTAGCCGATGTCGCCGGTGTGGTGCCAGCCGTGGGTGCTCGCCGCGGCGGTGGCCGCCGGGTCCTCGTGGTAGCCGTCCATCACCAGCGGGCCGCGCACCACGATCTCCCCCCGCTCGCCGCGCGGCAGCAGGGCACCCGAGGCGTCCATCACCGCGACCTGGGTCAGCGGCGTCGGCCGCCCGGCCGAGGAAAGCCGTTCCGTGGCAACGGTTCCGTCCGCGCGGAAGTGGTCGGCGGGGGCGAGCGTCGAGATCATGTTCGGCGCCTCGGTCTGGCCGAACAGCTGCCCGAGCACCGGGCCGATCCTCGTGAGCGCCTCCTCCAGCCGGGTCGGGGACATCGGCGCTGCGCCGTACCAGAGACAACGCAGCGAGCTCAGGTCCGTCGCGTCGAGATCCGGATGGTCGAGCAGCCCGTAGATGACCGTGGGCGGCAGGAAGGCGTGCGTGATCCGGTGCTGTCCGGCCAGGCGCAGGAACTCGCCGAGATCGGGCTGGGGCATGACCACGATCTCCCCGCCCAGCGACAGCACCGGAAAAGTCAGCACCCCGGCGGAATGGGTGAGCGGCGCGAGCGCGAGGTAGCGGGGGCGTTCGCCGAAGGGATAGCTCATCAGGGTCAGCGCGGTGGCCGTCGCCATGTTCCCCGCGGTGAGCCGGACACCCTTCGGTTTCCCTGTGGTGCCACCGGTTCCGGCGAGCATGCACACCTCGTCGCCGCCGGCCCGGATCTCCTCCGGCTCGCCCGCGCGCGAGATCCAGCCGGCGAACGTGCCCTCGCCGTCCAGGCACACCAGCGTCGTCAGCTCCGGCAGCCGGTCGCGGATCCGGGCCACCAGCGGCGCGAACTTCTCCTGGTACAGCAGGCACCGGCAGCCGAAGAGCGCCAGCAGCTGCCGGTTCTCCTCGGCCTCGTTGCGCGGGTTGACCGGGCACCACACGGCGCCGGCGCGGGAGATACCGAACACGCAGATCAGCGCGAGCGGGTCGTTGCCCGACAGCACCGCGACGCGGTCACCGCGGCGGATCCCCGACGCCTGCAGCGCACCGGCCACCTGCTGGGACCGCCGCACCACCTCGCCGTAGCGGAGTGTCTCGTCATTCATGGTCAGGCAAGGGAAATCCGCTCCGAGAGAGGCGCCCTTGTCCAGGTAGTCGGCCAGCCGCACTGCTTACCTCACGGTGGGAACAGGGCCGTGCCGGCCGCCCCCTGCGGCAGCCGGCACGGCGGGCTCAGTGGTGGACTTCGAGGATGGGTTCGAGCACGAGCCCGAACGCGCGCAAGGTGCCGAGCAGTTCGCGATGCCCGAACGCCTGGCAGCTGGAGGCGAACCCGGTGCGGCGCGGCGGTTCCTGCAGCAGGTGCGCGGCGGCGTGCGCGTTCAGCAGCGCCGTCTGCTTGTAGTTGCAGTTACCGTGGATCACGCAGTGCGCGCGGCCCAGCGGACCCGAAGCGTGCACCGAGTCGAGCGAGGTGTTGATCCGCGGGTTCTCCCTCGGCGGCATCTCGCTGCGCACCAGCGCCGACTGCTCGTCGACGATCCGGTACTTCTCCTCCAGCGACTTGCCTTCCATCTGCCGCAGCGCCCCGGCCACGATCTGCGGCACGGCCTGCATCAGCGGCCGGTTGAACACCCCGCCCAGCGCCCGCACGTTGGCCACCCGCGGGTCCTTCTTGAACCACAAGGGATGCGAGGTGCCGCCCCACGGCAGCGCGAGGCCGAGTTCGTGCTGGCCCGGCACGACCACGTCGTAGAGCCCGGCGTCGGGCGGCCATTCCACGTACTCGTTCTGTTCCAGGTAGTACGCCTTGGCGAAGGCCGCGTTGGTGAGGATCGTGTTCGTCGAGGCCACCGTCGGGTGGCCCTTCCAGAACACCTGGATGTCGAGCGTGTCCAGGCCCGGGGTTTCCAGGCAGAGGTTCGCCGCGATCTCGCCGAGGGTGTACATCTGCGCCAGTCCCGGCGTGAGCACGAGGCCCCGCGCGGCGAACCCGGTGCCGTAGCGCTCGTCGGCGTCGATCATCCAGTTCTGTTCGCCGTTGGTGTCGGTGTAGTGCGCGCCGATCTCCAGGCAGGCCTGCACGACCTCGTGGCCCCAGCGGGCGAACGGGCCGACGGTGTTCAGCACGACCTTCGCCCCGCGGAACGCCTCGGCGAGCGCGGCGGCGCTGTGCTCGACCTCGGCCACTTCGTGGTCGACGGTGTCGATGCCTGGTACCGCCGCGACGGCCTCCTGCACGCGCTTGAGATCGCGGCCCGCCGCGAGGAACGGGATGTTGTATTCGCGCAGGTACTCGCAGATGAGCCGCCCGGTGTAGCCGGAGGCGCCGTAGACGACGACGGGCTTGTCAGTAGGCACGGATCTTTTCCTTTCGTCCCTGGGGAAACCGGTCACATGCCCATGCCGCCGTCGACCGGGAGGCCGGCGCCGGTGATGAACTTGGCGGCATCGGAGGCGAGGAACACCACGGCGTCGGCCATGTCGTCGACCTGCCCGAGACGGCCGCCGGGGGTCAGCGCCACGACGGCTTGCGCGGCTTCCTCCGGCGACGGGAACAGGCCGATTTCGGCGCAGTCGACGGCGAGCTGGTTGCCCATCGCGGTCGGCGTGAGGCCCGGGTAGATGCAGTTGACCCGCACGCCGTAGCCGAGCCGGCCCGATTCCGCGGCCGCGACCCTGGTGAGCCGGTCGATGCCGGACTTCGTCGCCGAATAGCCCGCGATACCGGGGAAAGCGATCGTCGCCGCGACCGAGGAGATGTTGACCACCGCGCCGCCCTTGCCCGCCACGCCGCCGGGACGCATGGCGCGGAAGGCGTGTTTGAGGCCGAGCGCGGTGCCGACCACGTTGACGTCGAGCATCCGGCGCAGCCCGGCCGGGTCGAGGTCGGCCAGCAGACTGGTGATCTCCACGCCCGCGTTGTTCACCACGAGATCCAGCCCGCCGAGCGCGTTGATCACGTTCGGGATGGCTTCTCCCCAGCTCGCGTCGTCGGTCACGTCCAGCGGGACGAACTCCGCAGTGGCGCCGGAATCACGCAGCGCCTGCGCGGTTTCCTTGCCGACGTCCTCGAGCACGTCCGCGATCGCGACGGCGGCACCCGCCTTGGCCAGCGCCTCGGCCATCCCGGCGCCCAGACCTCGCGCGCCCCCGGTGACCAGGGCCTTGCGGCCCGCCAGGTCGTAACTCGTCATCGAATCTCCTCCTTGAGATCGCGTCCGCCCCGCTCGGTGGTGCGTCGTGGGTCACAGTAACATTCTTTGGACAGTCGTCAAGATTTTCTTGGACGGTTGTCAAGACTGTCGGTCGCGTTAGACTGCCGGAGGTGCCGCGGCCGCGGCCCGGAGCCAGCCGACAGGGACGAGCAGTGACCGAGGTCGCCGAGACGAAGCGGGACCGGATAGCCCGCCGCGGGGTCGACAAGTTCCAGGCGCGGCGGACCGAACTGGCGATGGCCACCCTGCAGACGCTCGCGGAACTGGGCTACGCGCGGACCAGCCTGCGGGAGATCGCGCAGAACTCCGAGTTCTCCCACGGCGTCCTGCACTACTACTTCGAGGACAAGCGAGACCTGGTCACCGAAGCCGTGCGCCAGTACGAAGCCGTCTGCGTCACCCGCTACGACGAGGTGGTCGCCCGCTCCGCGACGGCCGGTCAGCTCCGGGACCAGTTCACCGAGATGTTCTTCGCGACCCTGCGCGAGGACGCGCCGCTGCACCGGCTCTGGTACGACCTGCGGAACCAGAGCCTGTTCGACGAGCTGTTCCGCAAGGACGTGCTGGAGATCGACGAGCGCCGCGAGGCGATGATCTGGCGCGTGATCAGCCGCTACGCGGAACTGCGCGGCGGCGAACCCACGGCCTCACCGGCCACCGCGTACGCCATGCTCGACGGGATCTTCCAGCGCGCGCTGCTGTTCGCACTGTCCGAAATGGACGAAGCGGTGGCCGGCTACCGCGAGGAGCTGCCGCGGGTACTCGGCCTGCTGTCCACCGGCGGCTGACCTTCGTGGCGGTCAGCCGGCGAACCGGCCGACCGCCACGGAGGCGGCCAGCACCAGGAGCAGCACGTTGGCGGGCAACGGCCGGCGTTCGGCGCGGGCCAGGTGCACCCGGAGCGCGCCGATCTGCACGACGACCAGGCCGGCCGCGGCGACCGGAGTGAGGATCGGCGCGATCCGGGTCAGCCAGGGCAGGATCACGCCGAGCGCGCCGAGGATCTCCACCACCCCGACCGCCTTCACCCCGGCGTCCGAGGTGTCCTTCATCCAGTCGAGACTGCCCGTCGCGACCAGCCGCTCGCGTGCCCGCACGACCTTGAGCCCGCCCGCGGCGAGGTAGACCAATGCGAGCAGGCCCTGAACGATCCACAATGCGATGTTCACCGTATTCCCCGATCCTTACTTCTTGTGCGTAGCCTGATGGTCTGTGCGCACGGGGATGGCCGCAAAAGGCACATCGATGTATGTGCCCAGGAAAGGAGCCCCTGCTATGGCGAAGGTCACCTCGGAGACGGACAGCCCGCCGCGGATCCGCGAAGGCGGCGCGGTCCGCGAGGTGCTGGACCGGATCGGCGACAAGTGGAGCCTGCTGGTGATCGGCACCCTGCGCGCCGGGCCGTTGCGGTTCGGCGAACTGGAGCAGGCCATCGCCGGTATCTCGCAGCGGATGCTCACGCTGACGCTCAAGCACCTGGTCGAGGACGGCCTGGTCGCGCGCACCGCCTATGCCGAGGTGCCGCCGCGGGTCGAGTACGAGGTGACCGAACTGGGCCGGTCGCTCGTGCCGCTCGTGATGGCGCTCGCCGGGTGGGCGATGGCCCACCACGAGCAGATCAACGCCAACCGGTCCGCTCAGGCGGCACGCCGCCGCTGAGGTGACCGGACCGGAACGCCGCCGTGGCACCGATTTCCGGGCCCGGGCCGGTGCCGTCACGAATGTGGGCCGCGCCGCGTCCTGTGGGTATGGTCCGATCACCGGAGGTGGACATGCATCCTTTCGGCCTCGCGATGGCAGGGCACGACGTCGACGCGGCAGTGGCGCTGCTCGCGCCCGACGTCGAGTTCCGCAGCCCGGTCGTGTTCAAGCCCTATCGCGGACGTGACGCCGTCGCACCGCTTCTGTACGCCGTCGCGGACGTGCTGGAGGAGTTCCGCTACACCCGCGAGATCGGCACGACGGCCGGACCTGACCTGGCGCTCGTCTTCCGGGCCCGCGCGGGCGGCAAGCAGATCGAAGGCTGCGACTTCCTCCGTCTCGACGATTCGGGGGCGATCGCCGAGCTGTTCGTCATGATCCGCCCCATGTCCGGCGTGCGCGCGCTGGCCGAGGCGATGAGCGTGCGGCTGGCGGCCGGATGACGCGCCGGCCCCCGTCCACCATCCACTGTGGACCGGCGCCCGCTACGGCCGCTTTGTGCTGCCGACGAGCTTCCGTCGAACCGGGCAAGTCCGCGAACCTGGTCCTGCCGGAAAGCAAGACCGGCCGTCGCACGCGGCTTCCGACCGGAATCCGCGGCGCTACCGCAGCTGGTCGCGGCGGCGTGTCAGGGCGGCGGTCTCCGCGGTGTTGCCGGCCAGCTCGATGGCCTTGTCGTAGGCCGCTCGCGACTCGGGACTCCGGCCGAGTCTGCGCAGCAGGTCGGCGCGGGTGGCGTGGTAGGGGTGGTAGCCGGCCAACCTGTCCGCAAGGCGATCGACGGCCGCCAGCGCCACCTCCGGGCCGTCGAGCTCGGCGACCGCGATGGCCCGGTTGAGGGCGATGATCGGTGACGGGTCCAGGCGGACGAGCTGGTCGTAGAGGGCGAGGATCTGCGACCAGTCGGTGTCGCGCGCGTCGCGGGCGGAGGTGTGCACGGCGTTGATCGCGGCGAGGATCTGGTAGCGCCCCGGAGCCACCCCGGCGGCGGCTGCGGCCAGCCGCTCGCGCACCAGCCCGTGGCCCTCGGCGATCAGCGCCGTGTTCCAGGCTCCACGGTCCTGCTCGCCGAGGGCCACCAGTTCGCCGCCTGCCGAGACCCGGGCGGGGTGGCGGGCCTCGATGAGCAGCATCAGCGCCAGCAGCCCGGCCACCTCACCGTCCTCCGGCAGCAGCGCACGGATCAGGCGGGTAAGCCGGATCGCCTCGGCGGTCAGGTCCCCGCGCACCGGATCGGTGTCCGGGCCGGTGGCCAGGTAGCCCTCGTTGAACACCAGGAAGACGACGGTGAGCACCCCGGCGACGCGGCCGGGGAGATCCTCGGCGGACGGCACCCGGTACGGGATGCGAGCCGCCTTGATCTTGGCCTTGGCGCGCGTGATCCGCTGCCCCGTGGCGCCTTCCGCGACCAGGAAGGCGCGGGCGATCTCGGGCACGGTCAGCCCGGCGACCATCCGCAGCGTCAACGCCACCCGTGCTTCCATCGCCAGCGCCGGGTGACAGCAGGTGAAGATCAGCCGGAGCCGGTCGTCGTCGATGGCACCGGGACGTTCGGGCGGGGCCTCGTCGTACACCATCCGAGCCTCCTTGTGCTTGTCGTCGCGCTTGTTCTCGCGCCGGATCCGGTCGATGGCCTTGCGGTTGGCGGTGGTGGTCAGCCAGGCGCCCGGGCTGGGGGGCACGCCGTCGGCAGGCCACCGCTCGACGGCGGTCACGAATGCCTCGGCGGCCGCCTCCTCAGCGAGGTCGAGATCACCGAAGCGCCTGGTCAGCGCGGCGACCACCCGGGCCCATTCCTCGTGGTGGGCCCGGGTGACCGCCTCCTCGACGTCGCTCACCGAAACGGCCGCACCTCGATCTTCCGGTCGCAGATCTTCGACGCCTCGGTGGCGAGCTTGAGCGCCACGTCCAGATCGGGGGCCTCCCACACCCAGACGCCGGCCAGGTACTCCTTCGACTCGACGAACGGCCCGTCGGTGAACACCGCCTGCCCGCCCCGGTTGTCGATGACCGTGGCCGCGGCGGTGTCCGCGAGCCCGCCCGCGAAAACCCAGTGGCCCTCGGCCATCAGCCGTTCGTTGAACTCGCTGATGGCGGGCTCCCGGTCGGTACTGCCGGGATTGCTCTTGTCGTCGATGACGGAAACCAGGTACTTCATCCGGACATCATCTCCCGTGGTGTCCGGTGGGCAGGGACTTCAGGCCGCCCGCGTACCGCGGGCGCCCGGCCGGCCGGAACACCTGGATCGTCACGCCCTTCGAGTCCACCCGCGACTCGGCGAGGTCCAGCGCGAGATCCGGGCCGGTCTCCGGGAACAGTCTCGCGCCCTGCCCGAGGACCACCGGGATCACGATCAGCGTCATCTCGTCGACCAGCTCGTTCGCCAGCAGCCACCGGGTCAGCAGGCCACTGCCGTGCACCTGCAGCTCGCCTCCTGGCTTGGCCTTCAGCTCCCGGACGGCCGCCTCGAGGTCACCGCGGAGGACGGTCGTGTCCTGCCAGCCCGGCGCGGTGAGCGTAGTCGAAGCCACGTATTTCGGGGCGTCGTGCAAGGCCGCGCCGATGGGGTGTTCGCGCAGCGGACCCCAGGACGCGGCGAACAACTCGTAGGTGCGGCGGCCGAACAGGAACGCGCCGGCGCGCTGGTAGGTCCGGGCGATGAAGGCCCTGGTCTCGTCGTCGCCCTTCCCCAGTGCCCATCCGCCGCGCTCGAACCCGTTCCTACGGTCCTCCTCCGACGCGCCGCCGTTGCCCTGCATGACTCCGTCGATGGTCACCTGAGTCATGGTCGTCAGCTTCATGGTCGTGATTCCTCTGCCTCGGCGCCGCCCCTTGCGGGCGGCCTCACCCCTGCTACGAACACGACCACGCCGATCCGACACCGTCACCCGGAATTTTTTCGCGGCCCCTTCCCGGCTTGCCCGCGCCGCCGATCACTTGTACTTTGGATACGAGACCGTAGCGTATCGAAAGGCGGGAGCGGCACATGACGGGCAGGCCGCGCGACGCGAACCGTGACGTCGCCATCCTCGACGCGGCACTGCTCCTGCTGACCGAGGTCGGTTACGACCAGCTGTCCATGGAGTCGATCGCGGGCCGCGCCGGAGTCGCGAAAACGACGATCTACCGCCGCTACCCCGACAAGGCCGCCCTCGTCGCCGCCGCGGTCGACCACCGCTCGGGCGAAACCCCGCCCGAGCCCGGCCGCGGCGGCCTGCGAAGCAACCTCGTGACGCTCGTCCGGTGGCTGGCGCGGCAGATCGCCGAGCAGGAGATCGGACTGCTCGGCGCGCTGTTCGCGGGTATGCGCAGTGACCCCAGGCTCGCGGCGGAGATGCGCCGGATTCTGCGCAGGGACGAGGCGGCGATGACCGATCAGCCGCTGCGCAAGGCGATCGAGCGCGGCGAAGACCTCGCTCCGCACGCTGCCGGACTGTTCGCCGAAGTCGCGCCGGCCGTCATCGTGCACCGGATCGTCGTCGCGGGTGAGCCGTGCGACGAGCGCTTCGTCGAGCACCTCGTCGACGACATCCTCCTGCCACTGCTGCGCAAGCCGGGCCCGAAAGGAAAACGATCATGATCATCGTCACCGGTGCGACCGGCGCCCTCAACGGCGCCACCGTCGAGCATCTTCTCAAGCGCCTCCCGGCGCGGCAGATCGGCGTCAGCGTCCGCGATGCCGCCAGGGCAAAGCATTTCGCCGACCGCGGTGTGCGCGTGCGGCAAGGTTCCTACGAGGATCCGGCCGCGCTGCGCCATTCTTTCGAAGGCGCCGAGCAAGTCCTGCTGGTCTCGTCCAATGATCCGCACGCCGACGCGGTCGGCCTGCATCGCGCCGGCATCGAGGCCGCCGTCGCGGCAGGGGCCCGGCGCGTTCTCTACACCAGCCACCAGGGCGCCGGAGCCGGCAGTCCTTTCCACCCGGCGCGCGACCATGCCGCCACCGAGCGGCTCCTCGCCGGCTCCGGGATCGCGTGGACCGCGCTGCGCAACGGTTTCTACGCCCACAGCCTGAGCTGGCTGCTCGGCCCCTGGCGCGAGACCGGTGTGATCGCGGCCCCGGCCGACGGGCCGGTCTCGTGGACCGACCGCGCCGACGCGGCCGAGGCGGCGGCGGTCATTCTCGCCGGAGACCGCGCCTTCGACGGGCCGGTCACGCTCACCGCGCGCCAGGCCGTGACGTTCGAGGATGTCGCCGCCATGGCCTCGCGGGCCAGTGGCCGCGAGATCACGCGCGTCGTCGTGGAGGACGAGCGGTGGATCGCGGACAAGGTCGCGGGCGGCACCCCGGAAGCGATGGCCCGGATGACACTCACCACGTTCCAGGCCGCGCGCGAAGGCCGGTTCGCGGGAACCGGCCCGTTGCTGGCCGAACTCCTCGGCCGCGAACCCCGAAGCGTCAGCGCGGGCTGAGCCCGTCGAGGATCAGCCCGGGCATGGGCTGCGACCGGTCTTCCGCAGCCCGCCAGAGCGCGCCGGTGAGCTGGCGGAAATCGCCGGGGCCGGCGTCGTCACCAGGGCACAGGTCGCCCTGGCCTGGCCGCACGGCAGGCCCGTCGTCACCGCGCCGCTCGCCGGCCGGATCAGGGACCGGATTCCGGGCTACGCCAACGTTTGGGGCCCGGCCGTCCGAAGTGGACTTACGCCGCCGCCCGGTAGCGCAGCAGCACGGCGCTCCCGTTCTGTTCGACGGAGCCGAGGTCCAGGTTCACCGGCGGGGTCCGGCCGGTGAACAGGCGATGTCCCGTGCCGGTCACCGTGGGAACACCATGAGCCGGTACTCGTCGACGAGGCCGTGGCAGGCCAGCGAGGGCATGACGCTGATGCTGCCGGTGACGATGATGCCCTGGCGGGCCTTGCGGCGGCGCACGGCCGGGATCAGCTCGTCCTCGAGCAGGGCCGCGTTCTGCCAGCGGCCGGCGCCGGTCAGCGTGCGCGAGGTGACGAGCTTCGGGATGGTGTTCGTCTTCGTGGAGAACTCGCCGGTCCGGCCCGGCCACAGCTTCGCGAACAGCTCCCAGGTCGTGCGGCCGAGCAGCAGCACACCGGTGTCGAGCAGCGGCCCGAGCCCGAACTTGTCACCGGCCACCGCTGCTGCCGGTCATCGGGCCGCGGACACTCACCCCGGACGGATCCGGCCGTCGGGCGTAAGACGGTTGTTAGACGAAATCCCCGCTTTCGGTGGCACGCGTGCCACGGTTGATGATCTGATGTCTTGCTGTGAGCGGAACGTGGCAGGTGCCGGGGTTCGCCGAAGTCGACGTACTCGGCACCGGCGGGTTCGGCCGGGTCGTGCTCGCGAAGCACGAGGCTTCGGGACAAATGGTCGCGATCAAGTACCTGCTCGGTGAATTCCTGACCGATCCGCGTGTCGCGGATGGGTTCCGGCGGGAAGCGTGGCTGCTGCGCGGGGTCACGAGCCCCCACGTGGTGCGGCTTTTCGAGTTCGTCGAGTCGCCGCGGGGCGCGGCGCTGGTGATGGAGGCGGTGCCCGGGGTTTCGCTGCGGGCCTTGCTCGCCGCCGAGAAGACGCTGGCCCCGGAGTCGGCACTGGCGATCCTGAAAGGTTCGCTGCTCGGGCTCGCCGCCGCGCACGCCGCCGGCGTCGTGCACCGTGACTACAAACCCGCCAACGTGCTGGTCTCCCGCGAGGGCGAGTCGAAACTGGTGGACTTCGGTCTGGCCACATTGGACGGACAGAGTGGACTGGCGGCGGGCTCACCGTCCTATATGGCCCCGGAACAGTGGGCGGGCCTGCCCGGCAGGCCCGCGACCGACGTATACGCGGCGACCTGCGTGTTCTTCCAGTGCGTCACCGGCCATCGCCCCTTCGAGGCCGACACCACCGCGCGGCTTCGGTCGTTGCACGAGTCCGCCCCGCTGCCGCTGGGCGAAGTGCCCGAGGAACTGCGTCCCCTGCTCGCCCGGGGCATGGCCAAGGACCCGGCGTGGCGGCCGCCGAGCGCGGAGGCTTTCGTGGCCGAGCTCGAGGCCATCGCCCGCGCGGCCTACGGCAAGGACTGGGAACGGCGCGGCTGGAAGCGCCTCGCCACGTCCGTCGGCGCGCTGACCGCCTTGACCCCGCTCGCGTTGCTGGCAACGGCGGGCACTGCCGCCGCCCCGGTCGCGGCGGCGGGCGGGGCGGGCACGGGCCTGGCCGCGGCCACGGTGGGCAAGATCGTCATCGCGGTCCTCGCGATCGGCGCGCTCGTCGCGGGCGGGGTGTGGATCTATGCCACCGTCGGCGACGCGCCACGCCAAGCCGCGCTCTCGGTCGCGGTACAGACCGCGAACGGGCAGGACGCCACCCTGCCCATCACGTACTCGCTCCAGTATCCGCAGGTGTCCGGGCACGCGGATCCCGCCGTGCAGCAACGCGTCAACGACGCGCTGCGCGCGCCCATCGACGAGCGGCTGCGGAGCCTGCGCGAGGAACTGTCCGACCCGGACATCCTGAACATGGTCCGGGAGCATGGGGACGTGCTCAAGGCGCATACGACGGCGGAGGTGCTGGTGCAGACGCCGGGCCTGCTGTCCGTCCGCTACGACCACATGCTCGACTCGGCGGTCATCGCGCATTCGAGCTGGCAGTTCGCCGAAACGGTCGACGTCGACCTGAGCACCGGCCAGGTCCTGGGGCCACGCGAGATGTTCCGGCCCGAAGTCCTCACCGCGGCCGGGATGGAAACACTGACTGCCCGGCTGGCCCCGCACACCAGGAACGGCTTCTGCAGTACGCCGGCCATCGGCAGCTACGGGGGCAAGCAGGTGTCCATCGACACGTCCGAAAGCCCGGGCGGCGGCGACCACGTGCCGCATGCGGACATCGGGTTCACCGCGACCGGGGCCGATTTCCTGATCAAATGGTACGAGCTCGGGTGCATCATGGCGGCGGGACAGGAAACGGTCACCGTGCCCTACGACGAGCTCGCGGACCTCCTGCGGCCGCAGCTGCTGACGATGCTCGGCAGGCAGGCGCCCGCGTCCTCCGCCCGGCCGGGCGCGGCGACGTACACCAATCCCCGCTTCGGTTTCAGCACGCTCGTGCCCCAGGGTTACGTCGCCGGCCCGTACGCCCCGGCGAACGGCGACGGCATGAAGTACACCAACGCTTCCCTCGGCGCGACGCTCACCGTGTGGGGCGCCAACGACACCCGGACCGCCCGGGAAATCCTGGCCGGGATCGTGCAGGAGACCGAGGCCGGCGGCGGCACGGTCACTCACCAGCAGTCCGACGCCACCTCGTACACCGTCTCCGGCTACCAGGCCGGCGGCCGGATCTTCTACGAACGCGGGTACGCCGGACCGGCCTCACTCGCGGCGATGCGCTGGGTCTATCCGCGAGAGCACAAGGCCGATCTCGACGCACCGGTCGAGACCACCGCCGGTGCGTTCCGGCCCGGCGACCTCACCCGCCCCCATTGACGCGGCGCGGGTGAGGGTCCTCGCCGTGCCCCCGGGTTCCGCTACTTTTCGACGGGGTACGCCATCGGGGTGCCGTCGTCGGAGACACCGATGCCCGCGTATTTGCTCACCCAGTCCGGTTCGATGCCGACCTCGGTGGAGAGGTCCTTCCCGGTCTTCGCGTCGAGCGCGATCGGCTGGCCGCCCTGGGTGGTGCCGTAAACGGCGCCGTGCCAGGCGGCGCTGACGCCGGGCGCGACGCGGTTGGCGGTCTTGTCCGGGAGGCTCCACAGCTTTCGCGCGGTGGTGGCGTCGTAGGCCGTCAGCACGCCGTCCGAGCCACAGACCAGCACGGACTGCTCGTCGTAGAAGCAGTCGCCGTAGGCGGGGGCGGAACCGAAGACGCTCTCGGGACCGACGAGCCTGGTTTTCTCGGCGCCGGTGGCGGGGTCGAGGAACAGCAGGAACGCGTCGGCGTGGTTGTTGTCGTTCTGCTCGAGCACGACCAGGGCGGGGTCGGAGGGGACGAAGCCGAGCGAACGGGAGGACTCGGCGGCCCATTTCTGCTGCCCGGTCGCGACGTCGAGGGCGACGGCCTGCACCCGGTAACTGCCGATCATGGTGTAGTCGATGCCGACCAGGATGTCTCCGTGGACACTGCCCGCGCTGTACTCCTTGCGTGTCCAGAGTGTCTTGCCGGTGGCGGGGTCCAGCGCGACGGTGAGATGCACCCCGCTTGCCCCGGCGTACCCGCCGTCCTGGTCGTAGGTGGCGATGACGGCCTTGTCGGTGATCGCGACGACCTTGGTGACGGCGTTGCCGGCGTCGGTGTATTCGTCTTCGGAGACCTTGGTGCCGGTCTGCCACGCCTTCTTGCCGGTGGCGGTGTCGGCGGCCAGCACGGTGAGCGTGATGTAGGCGGGCGTGGTGCCCTGTTCGGGCATCCGGACCGGGACGGCCGCGGCGGCGAGGCTGTCGGTGACGGCGGGCGGCCGCGGCCCGGTGGTGTTGACGAACGGGCCGCTCTGGTTGTCCGGGTCGCCGGGGGTGCCCTCGACCGGGGCGGCCCACTGCTGCTTCCCGGTGAGGACGTCCACGGCGGTCATACCGGTGGGCGCGACGATGTAGGCGGTGCGGTCACGAAGGGTGAGGAACTTCGTGGTGATGCCGCCGCCGACGTTCGTGCTGAACGCGTTCGCGGGCAAGGGAACTCCGGCGGCGGCGTCGAACGCCGTCGGCGGGTCGGCGGTCTTGGCCGCCGGGGTGGTGGCGGTGCTCGCGGGCGCCCCGGACCCGGTGTCCACACCGGACTGTGACGTCGGGGCCGGCCCGCCGCTGCAGCCACCGATTGTCATCGCCGCCACCAGGCAGGTGAGGGTGGTCAGTACTCGCCGCATCTGTGCGTTCTCTCCCCATAGCGTTGCTCCGGACGGAAGCTGTGCGGATCGGTCTTTCCGGACGGACCGCACAGATCGGCGTTATGGTACGGACAGCGGGCCAACAAGTTTCTAACAATCGCCCGATCGGTACAGGCGCTCCCGTAAGGTGCGATCCGACTATGAACTTCTCAGTGCTCGGGCCGGTGCGGGCGGTCCTGGACGGCCGACCCGTCGACCTCGGCGTCCGCAAGCAGCGGTTCGTCCTCGCGATGTTGTTGCTGCAGGCCAACAAACACGTGCCGGCGGACCGGCTGATCGAACTGGCCTGGCCCGACGGGGAAGCGCCGGACACCGCCAGGGCCGTGATCCACACCCAGATCAGCCGCCTGCGCGCGACCTTCGCCGGGCGCGAGGACATCACGCTGGTGCGCGAAGGCTCCGGCTATCAGCTGCGCCTCGACCCCATGCTGGTCGACGTCTTCCGGTTCCGCGCCCTGTGCACGCGGGCGCGGGCCGCGGCGGGCGAACGCCGGATCGAGCTGCTGGAGGAGGCGCTGGCGCTCTGGGAGGGGCCCGCGCTCAGTTCGGTGGCGCCCGAGGAAGTCCGGCTCCGGGTGGCCGCGCCGCTGGAGGAGGAACGGCTGGGCGCGCTGGAGGACAGGTTCGAGGCATACCTCCGGCTCGACCGGCAGGCCGAGATCATCCACGAGCTCGCCGAAGCGGCCGCCGGGTGCCCGCTGCGCCAGCAGCTGGTGGCCAAGCTGATGCTCGCCCTGCACCGCCTCGATCGCACGCCCGAGGCACTGGCCACGTACCAGCGGCTTTACCAGCATCTCGACGACAAGCTGGGCATCGAACCGGCGCCCGCGGTGCGTGAGCTCCAGGTGCGGATCCTGCGCGACGACCCGTCGCTGCGGCCGTTCGCCGGGCCCCGCCAACTTCCGCCGGACGTCGATCACTACACCGGCCGCCAGGACCACCTCGACACCCTGGACACCCTGCTCGGCGCCGGAAGCCGGGCGCCGGGGGTGGTCGCGATCACCGGCAAGCCAGGGCTGGGCAAGACAGCGCTCGCGGTGCGCGCCGCCCACCGCCTCGCCGCGCGGTTCCCGGACGGGCAACTGTTCGTCGACCTGCACGGCGCCGGGTACCCGCCGCGCGACCCGGCGGAGGTGCTGGCCCGGTTCCTGCGCGACCTCGGGGTCGCGGGCCCGGATCTCCCGGCCTCGCTGGAGGAACGCACCGGGCTGTTCCGGGACCGGACCGCCGGCCGCCGCGTCCTGGTGGTACTGGACAACGCGGCGGACGAGGAGCAGCTGCGCCCGCTGATCCCCGGGAACCCGGAGTGCGGCGTGCTGATCACCAGCCGCCGCCGCCTGACCGGACTGGACCTGCGCGGCCTGATCGACCTCGACGGCCTGGCCGGCGAGGACGCCCTCGCGCTGCTGAGCGGGCTGGCGCCGCGCGTCCCGGCGGAGCACGCGGCCGCCCGCAAGATCGTCCGGCTCTGCGGCGGCCTGCCCCTGGCACTGCGGATCGTGGGCACGAAGCTGCGGTCCCGTCCACATCAGACGGTCGCCGACCTGGCCGCCCGGCTGGAAGACGAAAACGGGCGCCTGGACGAGCTGGTCGGCGGCGACCGGGAGGTCCGGGCGAGCTTCCTGCTCAGCTTCGCCGGCCTGGAACCCGCGCAGCAGCGCGCTTTCCGGCTGCTCGCAACCCTGCCGGACACCGGATTCGCGGCCTGGGCGGCGTCCGCGGCTCTCCAGGAGGACTTCCGGACCACCGAACGGCTGCTGGAAGGCCTGGTGGACGTGAACCTGCTGGAATGCGGCCGCGGCGAGTTCACGCCGACCAGGTACCACTTCCACGACCTGATCCGGTTGTACGCCAAGGAAATGCTCTCGCCGCCCGAGCGCGCGGAGGCTTGGTCCCGGCTCACCGACGCCTATCTGTACCTCGGGAAACGCGCGGATGCCCGGCTGGAGTTCGGCGGGCTGCACCGGTTCACCCCTCCCCCGCTGGCGCTGGACGCGCCCGGGCTGGAGCAGGAGGTGGACCGCAACGCGCCGGCGTGGCTGGCCGACGAGCACCCCTCGATCGTCCACGCCGTGGAACTGGCCGCGGCGTCCCGCGACGATTCGACGACGTGCCGGCTCTCGGCGATCGTGGCGGCGTTCCTGGAACTGCGCGCGCAGTGGAGCGATCTGAAGCACGTGGCGGAACTCAGCCACGCCGCGGCGGTCAGAATGGACAGTCCTTATTGGACCGCCTACGCCTTGTTCGCGCTCGGGCTCGCGGCAAGGGAGACCCGGGACTTCGCGACCGCGAAGCGCGCCTTCGGGGAAGGCCTGGCGATCCTGCCGCGTGCGGGCGACCCGTTACTGGAGGTGGTCACCCTGCTGTCGGTGGGCGTGTCCCACCGGTTGCTGGGGCGCTGGGACGAGGCGGCGTCCTACTTCGCGGGTTGTCTGTCCAGATTGGACTCATTGGCCGCGCCGCGGTGGCGTGCTTACGCCCTGCGGGAGTCCGGGGTGCTGCACCGTTACCGGGGCCGGTGGGCGGAAGCGAAGAAGTGCCTGAGCGAGGCCATCGCCACGTACCGCTCGCTCGGAGACGTGCGGTGGGAGGCGGCCAGCGGACGCGAGCTCGGCATCATCCACCAGGAGGAAGGAAACCACGCGGCCGCGGTCGAACAGCTGACGGCCAGCCTCGAAGCCCTCAGGAGCGTGGGCGACGGCAGGCGGGAAGGCGCCACGCTCCGTTGCCTCGGCTGGGTCGCGCTGGCAGCGGGCGACCTCCCCGAAGCACTCGATCATGCCCTGCAGTCCGCGGAAATCCTCGGCCGGACGCGGGACGCCCACGGCCTGGCCTGCACGGACGTGCTGCTCGGCGACATCCGGCTGGCGCTGGGCGAGCCGGCGGCCGGGCGTGCCCGGCTGGACCGGGGCGTGGCCTATCTCAGCACCGCCGGCGATCCTCGCTGGCGGGGAAAGTCCCTGCTCAGCCTGGGCCGCCACCTGGCCGCGGCCGGTGACGCCCCGGGCGCGCGAACGGCGTGGGAAAAGGCGTGGCAGGACCTGTCCGGGATCGGAGCCCACGAAGCCGCGACGGTGCGTGCGCTACTGGACGGGTGAGCGATGTCGAGAACGGCGCACCGGCTCCGTCCCAGGGGCGGACGCGGCCACCGTGGCCGTACCGGACGAAGGAGCTCACCATGGCGGTCCAGCGGATGGACACTGTTCTCATCGTCGTCGAGGATCTCGAAGCCGCGATCGCGTTCTTCGCCGAACTCGGCCTGGAGCTGGAAGGCAGGACCACAGTCGAGGGTGACTGGGTGGACGGCCTCCTCGGACTGGAGGGCGTGCGGGCGGACATCGCCGTCGTGAAGACCCCGGACGGCCACGGCCGGGTGGAGCTGTCGAAGTTCCACACCCCGGCGGCCACCGGCCCCGGGCACGCGCCGGTGAACAGCCTGGGCACGGGCCGCGTCATGTTCATGGTCGACGACCTCGACGACGTCCTGGCCCGCGTGCGCGGCGCCGAACTCGTGGGCGAAGTGGTGCGGTACAAGGACATCTACCGGCTCTGCTATGTCCGCGGCCCCGAGGGCATCGTCGCCGGGCTGACCGAGCAGCTGGGCTGACTACGGCTTTGCGCGGTGGTTGGCGTAGAAGCGCGCCTTCTTCTGGCGATTCCCGCACGTGTTCATGTCGCACCATTTCCGGGTGCGGCTCTGGCTGGTGTCGAAGAAGGCGGCCTGGCACGTCGGTGAGGCGCACAAGGCCAGTCTTCCGTCTCGTTCGCCCGCGATGACGCTGATCGCGTCGGCGGCGATGACGCCGAGGGCATCTTCCACGCGGGAAGCCGGGCCGAGCCGCCAGTGCCGGTCGCCATCGAGCGTCAGGATGGCCGCGGCCCTGCCCTGAACGCTGCGGTCATTGATGACTTGCACGGCAGGCGCCGGGAGAGCGTCGTGGATCGCGGCGGCTGTCGCGACGGCGTGAATCGATTCCCTGAGTTCCCAGGCGAGTTCGAGCTGGGCGGTGGTACAGGACTCCACCGCGAGGCCGTTCACCGCCAGCCAGTCGAGGAGCCGTTGCGGCGTGGGAATGCGCTCCAGGGCGTCGCCATGACGCTCCGACAGAGTCCCCGTGAAGCTGGTCGCCAGCACGTTCCCCAGACGGAAGTCAGGAAACCCGGCAGGCATGGAACCACCTTAGCAGGTTGCACCTCGGCACCAAGGCGTGTTAGAACCGTCTTAGCCGGTTCCATCTGACCAGGAGGTCTCATGCCCAGTCCGACCAGCGAGGTGCAAGCATTCGAAGCCCACGCGACTGACGCCGACCTCGACGATCTGCGTGCGCGACTGGCCGCGGCGCGGCTGCCGGAGGCCGAGACGGTCCGTCGCGCGGCGCCCGGTCCTTGCCGGTGGGGCCAGGGCGTTCCGCTCGCCGACCTCGTCGAGGTCGTGGGCTACTGGCGCACCGGGTACGACTGGCGGCCGTTCGAACAGCGCCTCGACCGGATCGGCCAGTTCCGCACGACCATCGACGGTCTGGGCATCCACTTCCTGCACCGCCGGTCCGCGCGCGCGGACGCCACTCCGCTGATCCTGACGCACGGCTGGCCGGGCAGCATCGCCGAGTTCGTCGACGTAGTGGACGAGCTGGCGGAGCCGGCAGACGCGGCCGCGCCGGCGTTCCACGTCGTGGTCCCGTCGTTGCCGGGCTTCGGCTTCAGCGACAGGCCGGCCGGCACCGGGTGGGGGATCGAAAAGATCGCGGCCGCATGGGTGGAACTGATGGGCAGGCTCGGTTACCGCAGGTTCGCCGCCCACGGCGGCGACTGGGGAGGGGTGATCACCACGGTTCTCGGCGGCAGGTTCCCGGCGCACGTCCTCGGCATCCACACCACGACCGCGCAGGCCCCGCCCGGGTTGACCACCGACGGGCTGACGGCGGACGAGCGCGTGTGGACGGAAGAAACCCGCGATTTCTGGCGCTACCGCGCGGCCTACGCGAAGCAGCAGGCGACCCGGCCGCAGACCATCGGCTACTCGCTCGTCGACTCACCGGCCGGGCTGCTCGCCTGGATCCTCGACAAGTTCGCCGAGTGGTCGGACACCGACGACAGCCCGTTCGAGACGATTTCCCGGGACCGCGTTCTCGACGACGTCACGTTGTACTGGCTCACGCGGACCGGCGCGTCGTCGGCCCGCATCTACTACGAAAGCCACGACTCGCTGGACCCCGGACTCCGGGTCGACGTCCCGTCGGCGATCACCGTGTATCCCCGCGACATCGAGAAATGCCCGCGCCCGTGGGCACAGCAGCGGTACCGGCGGATCGTCCGGTGGCGCTCGCCCGGAACCGGCGGACATTTCCCGTCACTGGAGGTTCCCGGGTATTTCGTCAAGGACCTGCGGGAAGGCCTCGCGGCGGTGCTGGCCGCCGGTTAGGCGACGATCCCGGACACGACCTGCCCGGTGGAAACGATGCGACAGCCCAGCCACCCCGCGACAGACAGCGCGGCGCCATGGATCTCCTCGCTGTTCGCGGCGCCGACATCGTCCACAATGGACACTGAGGGGCCCGGGTCCCAGGCCGCCGGCGCGGACAGCGGCACGCAGGCGGCACGAAACGCGTTCAGCATCCGTGGCCCTGTTCGCCCGCCCGCATCAGCCGCGGCGAAGGCCGATCGTCGCCCCGAGGTGGACGGCACCGCCCGCGGTGCCGTCACACCCGGCGCACGAATGCCCCTCGCCGGAGTGCGGAAACAGGCTGATGCCGGTGTCGGCGTCCTGCCCCGGCGGCGGCACCGGCGCGGCGGATTCCCTGGCCAGCAGGGCGGCCCCGTAGGCGCCGGTGATCTGCGGGCGCTCCGGCACCCGCACTTCGAGGTTCAGGGCCCGCTCCAGATACCACACCGCGGCCGGGTTCTGGGCGACGCCACCGGTCATCACGACCGGGGAGTGCCGTCCCACCTGCGCCACCAAAGCCAGTGTCCGGCCCGCGATCGCGCGATGCACGGACGCGGCGATGTCCGGCGACGGCAGCCCTTCCGCGAGCATGGAGACGATCTCGGTTTCGGCGAAGGTGGCGCACATACTGCTGACTTCGAGGTCCTGCTTGCCACTGAGCGCGAGTTCACCGAGGGTTTCGATGTCGCATTCGAGCGCACGCGCCAGCACGTCGTAGAACCGGCCCGTCCCGCTGGCGCACCTGTCGTTCATGGCGAAGTCATCCACCAGGCCGTCCCCGTCGACGGTGATCGCCTTGCTGTCCTGGCCACCGATGTCGATGATCAGCCTCACCCCGGGGCACATCGCCGCAGTGCCCCTGGCGTGACACGTGATCTCGGTGAACGTCCGGTGCGCGCCGGGCACGAGCTTGCGCCCGTACCCGGTCGACACCGTGCCCGCCACGTCGCCTTCGGTGATCCCGGCGTCGGCCAGTGCGGCTTCGATGGCCTGGTGCATACCCTTCCGGCTCACCGCGCCCATCTGGATGACGCTGGTGCCGGCGATCGCGCCGGCGTCGTCGGCGACGACAGCCTTGGCGGTGGTCGACCCGAGGTCGACCCCCAGGTAGTAGCCGGTCATGCGAACGCGCTGAACCCGGCAGGCAACGAGCCGCGCTGCCTGCGCACGTCGATCGCCTCCAGCATGGCCACCAGCCTGCTCTCGAGGATTCCGTCCTTGTAGAACGACGCGTCCGCCACGTCACCTTCGAAGAAGATCGACGGGATGCCCAGCTTGTCCTGTGCCGACTTGGCGAGCAGCCGCTGCGGCCCGGTGAAGGCGCGGCAGGTGCGCGTGGAGTGGAAGACGAGCCCGTCGAGGTCGTACTCCTGGCAGTCCCGCAAGGTCAGGTATTCCAGCGTCTTCGCACCGTGGTTGGTGGGGCACAACAGATAGTGCTGCGCCATGCCCATGATCGGGTCCTTGGTGTCGATCAGCTGCGGCTCCTGCCAGAAGGCGTTCTGGATGTAGCGCCCGGCCAGCACGGCCACCCCGTACTCGGCGAACTTCCGGGACAGGAAGCCGAGTTTGTTCCAGTTCATGATGCCGTCGAAGTACAGCCGGTACTTCTCGTCCCGCACCGCGGAGATGCCGTTGTCGATCCGGCCCTGGATCTCGTCGCGCACGGCCGCGAAGTAGTCGACCAGATCCTGGTTGCCCGGCAGGAAGTTGATCGGCGCGACGCTGGCGATCCAGTCCCAGAACGTGGCGGGCGCGGGCTTGGCCTTGCACAGGTCCAGACCTTCACGGCGCAGCTCGGCGGCGCGCTTGATGTAGGTCATGCTCTCGGCGAGCGCGTCGTAGTCGAACGGCCGCCCGGTCTGCTGTTCCAGGAACTCGATGAGGTTCCGCAGCTGCTCGGCGACGAACTTGGACGCGTCCTCCCACTCCTCGCCCTTGAGGTAGCCGGAATCCGGCCGGTTTCCCCAGAGGAACGGGTGCGAGATGTTGAAAATGGGGAGCTTCTTGCCGAAGACGCGGTAGGAGATCCCGTCCCACTGCTGCCCGGTGCTGCACCCCGCGTAGTTGTTGACGAAGAAGTCGGGCGCCGGCAGCTTCGCGGCCAGCACCTCCTGGTCGTGCGCTCCGACCACGCCCGTCTGGTCGCCTTCGGTGCCCTGGATGGTGAGCACCGAACACCCCAGGTGGGTGCGCGAATAGGAGCAAAGCTCGGCGTTGTACCCGTATTCGGCGCCCGCCAGCTGCGCCGGGCCCTCCAGCCGCTGGGCGGCCAGCCGTGCCGCGAACGCCTCGCCGTGGCACCACGCGAGGCCGGCGGCCTGGAACATCGGGTTGAGCGCGCCGCCGTTGTACCAGACGATCTGCTTGCCCTGTTCACGGGCGGTGAAGAGGTCTTCCCAGTAGTCCGAGATCATCTGCCCGCCGGCGCGGGTGATCCCGAGCCGGTTGGTCTTGTCCACGGCCGGCTTTTCGATGGTGTCCACCATTTTTCGGCTCTTCTCCTGTCGATGGGGTGTCAGACGTGCGCGGGCCGGCGCCGGCGAGCGCGCTCCACCAGCGTCTCGATCCGCGTCCGGAAGGACTCGAGCGGAATGCCTTCGTGTTCGGTCTCGATCTGCAGCTGCGGGATGTTCTCGGCGTCGAGGCGCTTGCGCAGCTCGGGGTAATAGAGCATGTGGGGCTCACAGAACTTGGGCATCAGATGGATGACCGCTTCCGCCTGGCTGCCGTGCACGGCGTCCACGAGGTAGCCGTCCCAGTCGACGTCCTGCTGAACCCTGGTGGGGCACGGGATCGCGACGTTGCGCTGCGCGTACCACTCCCCGAGCGCTTCGACCGGGTCGCCGGTCTCCGGCACATCCGTGGAGACGTACCGGCGGCCGTGGTAGAGATCGTCGTCGACCACCAGCGCCCCGCTGTCCTCGATGACCTCGAGCAGCTCGCGCCGCGGCGCGTGGCACAGATGCCCGGACAGGTGCACCCGCACCCGGTCGTCACGCTCGGCGCTGCGCGGCTCCAGCAGGACCTCGGCCAGCAGCTCGGCATGTTCCTCCGGGTCCATCACCATGCTGGAGGTGATGATGTCCTGCAGCTCCACCGGACTGAACGCGGCGTTCCCGGTGCTGCGCTCGTCGAGTAGCCGCCGGATGAGCCGGCGGCCCCGGTTGTACGCGGCGATGCTTTCGCGCAGGGCCTCGGGCTCCACCGTCTTCCCGGTGAATGCTTCGAGTTCCGCCCGGATCCGCCCGATCATCTCCGAAACCCGGCGCGGCGCCCATGAGTCGTTCATGGACGAGTTGAGCATGCCGAGGAAGACGGTCGTGTCCGGCGTCAGCGAGCGCGCGATGTCGGCCGCCCCGATCAGCTGGATGCAGTGATCCGCCGAGAAGACCGCGTCGTAGACGCCGAACCGCCCGGTCGCCACCTGGTCGGCGAGGTTGCGCGTGTAACCGCAGTAGAACTCCGCCAGCAGCGCGCGGCCTTCGGTGACCGGCTGCTGATCGTCCTGGACGATCACCGGCAGCGCGCCCACCGCGTGCGCGAGCTCGCGCGGGAAGTTCATCGGCAGGATCGCCAGCACCGGGTGGCCGGGATGCGCGGCGCGCCACCGCCCGAAGTAGGCCCGGGGATCGCGGGCCACCTCGACCAGTCTCGCCATGGCTCGAGAAGAAGTCTCGGTCATCGTCGCTGGTTCCTCTCTTCGACTCTGTAAGTTACTCTACGCTTCGCGTGATCCGATCACAAGAATCGTAAAGTGTTCACCGTCGAACAGGAGACGAGCCATGCCGCCGATCGTCAACCGCTACACCCGGCTCACCGGTATCGAGCACCCGATCGTGCAGGAAGGACTCGGGCCGTTCCGCACGCCGAAGCTGGCCGCGGCAGTGTCGGAAGCCGGCGGGCTCGGCACGGTCTCGATGCCGGGGATGCCCGAGGACATCGCGGCGGGCGCCCGCACCTTCCGCGAGCACATCGAGGAATGCGCCGGGCTCACGGACCGGCCGTTCGCGGTGAACATCCCGGTCGGAGTCGACAGCAACGGTGACGTTCTCCCTTTCACCGACAGCTATATCCGCACGGCGCTGGAGGCACGTAAGGCCGACCCGGCGCTCGAACGGCAGCTGCGGGTGCTGACGACATCGGCAGGCTTTCCCGGGGACTACATCGCGCTCGTCAAGGACGCCGGGATGATCCACCAGCACAAGGTGGGCTCCACCCGCCAGGCCGTGAAGGCCGCCGAGGCCGGCGTCGACGTGGTCATCGCCGCCGGGTTCGAGATGGGCGGCCACGCGCCGAGCAAGGCCGTGCACAGCTTCGTGCTCGTGCCGAACGTGACCGAAGCGGTCGACGTTCCGGTCCTGCTCACCGGCGGGGCGAGGGACGGCCGTGGGCTGGCCGCGGCCCTGACGCTCGGCGCCGAAGGAGTCGCCATGGGCACCCGGTTCATCACCAGCACCGCCAACTCCGACTGGCATCCCGCCTACATCCAGGCCCTGCTGGACGCGAAGGAAGGCGACGACGTGGCGTTCGACGGTGTCTACGGCCCGTGCCGCGGGCTGCGCAACGCCGCATCACAGCGTCTCGTCGACGCGCACGAGGACGGCGCGGCCGTGGATCCGGTCGCACTGACCCGGTGGAAGATCGAATCCATGCAGCGGGCCCAGACCGAGGGCGACACGGAGAACAGCCTCGTGATGACCGGTCAGGTGGCGTCCGCGATCACCGATCTCATCGACGTCGCCGAGTTCGTGCCGCGCATGGCCGGCGACGCGGCCGGGATCCTGCGCTCGCTGGCCGCGTCCACTGTGGACACACGGTGACCGTCAGCGAGAGCCGTGGTGGTGGGCCAGTGCGACGATGCAGGGTTTCCCGGTTCCGCTGAACCCCGTCACCTGGGTCACCGCCAGCCTGCGGCCGCTGCTGGTGATCTCGGCCCGGAACGTGGCTACGTCCCCGAGTACGAGCGGCCGCAGGTAGCTGACGCTCAGCGAGGCCGGGACCGGCGGGCCGCCCACCGAGCCGACGGCCAGGCCCGCCAGCAGCCCGGTGAGCCACAGCGTGATCCCGCCGTGCAGTGTCCGAAGTGGATTGACCAGATCTTCCTCGATGGGCAGCGAAAGCCGGACACGGCCGTCCACGGCCGATGCGTTTTCACGGACGGTACCGGCGAGTGCCGCGGCCGACCTGCAGGGACCGGTGAGCACGGTTTCACCGGGCGGCCCGGCCGGACCTTCGTCGAGGAACCGTCCCCATTGCCGGCACCGGGCGACCGGCCGGCCGTCGGACGCGAAGACCGCGCCCTCGGCGAGCCCCGTCCCCGGCGAAGAGTGCACGAGGCGCCCCTCGGCGGACAGCCGCGTCCCGTCCGAAGGCGGCGGACTGAGGAAATCGAACGAGATCTCGGTGCTGACCGACCATCGGCCGGGCGGCGCCGAGGCGATGAGGGCGTACCCGAGCACGTTGTCCGCGAGCACGCCCAGCGCCGCCGCGTTCTCCGGCCCGCTCATCCAGGGGCCGCTGGCCATGGATCCCCGGCAGCCGGTTCCGTCGACGGTCACGCCGTCGACGGCGAACATCGTCTCGGGACCGCCGGGGCGGTAGTCCTGCCACTCGTGACACGACGTCACGGTGTCCATCCAAGCTCCTCGCGTTCGCGGGTCAGGGCGTGTTGAGTTCGGCGAAACGCCTGGTCACGATCGGGGTCCACCGCGCGCGCAAGGCTTCGATCCGCCGGGCGACGCGCCTGCCGGCCCAGTCCGGCAGGATCGCTTCGGGCAGTTGGGGGTCGACCCGCGGGAACTCCTGCCACTCGCTGATCAGGCGGATGTGCGTGAAGAGGGTCTCGTCCGGGGTCGCCGGGTGCAGGGCGTCCATCGCCTGCCACACCTTTTCGTACCGGGACCGCAGGGTGGCCAGGTCCCAGCCCCGCTCGACGATCTTGTCCTGCGGGATCCCGATGCCCTCGACGTTCCCGGTGAAGGCGAAGGTGTGCTCGGTCAGTTCGAGCTGTTCCAGCAGCCTGCCGACCTCGCCGGAACGCTCGACGTGGGGCGTCAGCCACAGCCCCGGCGCCGGGTTGCCGAAGCCGGCCCAGGTGAGGCCCGCATACAGCGGCCGGCGGGCGCGGCGGAGCGCCTGGGGAATGACCGCCCACAGCGCCAGCCAGGTGCCGTCCCAGCTCGTGAACGGGTCGCTCAGCGAGTAGACCCGGCGGGAACCGGTCTCGAAGATGTGCACGAGCTTGTCCGTGAGCGTCCAGCGCACCTCGCGCCCGTGGCGCTCCGGGGTGATCCAGCCGGATGCCGACGCCCTGGCTATCGCCTGCCGGGCCGTCTGTTCCTCGATGCCGAGCCCGTGGAAGATGTGCACCAGGGTCGAGGTCCACACCGGCTGCCCGGCCCGCCACACCAGTTCACCGAGCACGGTGATCAGCAGCGACCGGGCACTGCCGTGCGTCAGGGTGGCGTCGGCGGACTCGCGTGGCGAGGTTTCGAGCGCCCCGTGGGTCGGCATATGCGCCTCCTGCTGGTCGGTGGGTCCCGGTCGTACTTTACGTGCCCGATAACCGAGGGCGCGGCAGTGTAGACAAACGCCACACGCCCGGGCGTGCCTCAGGAGCCGGCCGGCGAGGCCACCGGACCCTTCGGTTGACATCTTACGAAACAACGATCACCCTCGTGTCACATTAATTTTGGCCTGACCATTTGCAATGTCGGACCGAATAGGTACACTTCGGTGACCCGAGTCACATCAATACAAGGGAGTATCGAGATGGTCGACGACGGCCGGGTTCTGGAGACGTCGTACTGGCCTGCCGAGCCAGGGGATGTGCACGACACCACGGTGTGCGACACGCTCCGGCACGCCGCCGCGACAGTGCCCGAGCGCCTCGCGCTCGTCGACTGCGTGCCCGACACCGGCGCCCGGGAAGCATGGACCTACGCCGAGCTTCTCACGGACGCGGAGCGCGTCGCGCGGGCTCTGCTGGCCACGTTCGCACCGGGTGACCGCGTCGCCGTCTGGGCGCCGAACAGCGCGAGGTGGATCGTCCTGCAGCACGGGGTCGCCCTGGCCGGGATGGTGCTGGTGGCGCTCAATCCCGCTTACCGTGCGCGGGAAATGAGCTTCGTGCTCAGGCAGTCCGGCGCGGCCGGGCTGTTCTGCCCCGCCGAGCACCGGGGCTTCGACATGCGCGGAATGATCGAGGACATCCGCGGGGAAACGCCCGAACTGCGGAAGATCGTGACCTTCGAGGAGTGGGACGCGTTCCTCGACAGCGGGGACCCGGACCGGGAGCTGCCTGCCGTGCGGCCGGAGGACGTGATCCAGATCCAGTACACCTCCGGCACCACCGGCTTCCCCAAGGGCGCGATGCTGCACCACAAGGGACTGGTGAACGAGGCGAGGCACGTCGCCGAACGGGCCGGCATGAGCGACGGCGGCGTGTACGTCAACGCGATGCCGATGTACCACATCGGCGGCGGCGCCGTGACCTCGTTCGGCGCCTGGGCCAAGCGCGGCACGTTCGTGATCCTGCCCGGCTTCGACCCGGGGCTGCTGCTGGAAGCGCTGGAAACCTACCGCGGCACGCACACTCTCGTCGTGCCGACCATGTTGATCGCGATACTCGAGCACCCCGATCGCGCGAAACGCGACCTTTCGAGCGTGCAGACGATCCTCAGCGGGGCGGCGTCGGTGCCGGCGTCGCTGGTGCGGAAGACGCAGCAGCTGCTGGACTGTCAGTTCAGCATCCTTTTCGGACAGACGGAAACCCATGGCGTGATCAGCCAGACGAGGGTGACCGATTCGCCCGAGGACCAGGCGGAGACCGTCGGGCAGCCACTGCCGCAGCTGGAGGTCAAGATCGCCGACCAGCTCACCGGGGAACCGGCCGCGCTGGGCGAATCCGGGGAGATCTGCTGCCGCGGCTACCAGAACATGCTGGGTTACTTCCGGATGGAGGCCGAGACCACGGCGGCGATCGACGCCGAGGGCTGGCTGCACATGGGCGACCTCGGTTCGATGGACGAACGCGGGTTCATCAGGATCCGCGGCCGGATGAAGGACATGATCATCCGGGGCGGGCTGAACATCTACCCGGCCGAGATCGAGGCCGCGCTCGGTGACCACCCCGCGATCGAATACGCCGCCGTGATCGGCGTCCCGGACCCGAAGTGGGGCGAGCAGATCGGCGCGGTCGTCACCCTGCACCGCGGCGCGCAACGCCCGTCCCTGGACGAGCTGACCTCCTACCTTCGGTCCGAGATCGCGCCGCACAAGACGCCGGTCTACTGGGCGTTCGTCGAGGAGATGCCGGCCACGCCGAGCGGCAAGATCCAGAAGTTCCTGCTGCACAAGCGTTTCGAGGAGGGCTCGCTCCGTTTCGACGCCGTCCGCTCGTCCAGCGCCAGTGAAGCCGCGCCAGTGACGAGCTGAACCCGTCGAATCCCCGCCGACCGTGTGGCCGTAGCCGCACGGTCGGCCTTTCTTTGTGCTACAACGTCGCGAACCAGGCGGCCACCTGGGCCCGGGACTGGAAGCCCAGCTTCGCCAGCACGTGCTCCACATGACCTTCGGCGGTGCGCTGGGAGATCACCAGCCGGGTCGCGATCTGTTTGTTGGTAAGGCCTTCGGCGATCAGCCCGGCGACTTGCCGCTCCCGGGGCGTCAGCCGGGGCTCGTCGTCCGTGGCCGGGGCCCGCTCGGAGACGAAGGTGAGCACGTCCGCGACCGCCACCTGCTCGCCGTGGGCGTGGCAGCGCTCGAACGTCTTCGCGCCCAGCGCGCCGCGCAGGCGCTCGACGTACTGGTCGTGGATCGCCAGTAACTTCGCCGAACCGAAGAGCGGATGCCCGATCGAGGCCCACAGTGCCTCCGCGACACCGAGAAACTGACCGGCACGCCGGAAATCGCCATCCTCGCAGGAAACCCAGGCGAGCAGCTCGACACAGGCGGACATGCCGAGCCGGTCGTTGAGCGCGTGCTTGGCCGTCAGCGACTCACCGAGCGCGACCGCGGCCGCCCCGTGGTCACCGAGTGTCCACTGTGCCAGGCCACGCACCCAGTTCGCCCACGACAACGCCCATTGTTCTCCGTGTACCGCGCTGACGGCGTGCACGTCCTCGCACAACTCGATCGCCCGGTCCGCCTTGCCGACGAGGCAGGAGACGAACGCCAGCTGCGAAACCGCCAGCAACGTCAAGGAGTTCACCGCGCCGCTGGCCCGGTGCGCGTCCACCGCGTCGGCGAGCAGTGTCTCCGCCTCGCCCAGGTTTCCCTTGAACTGCTCGGCGGAGCCGCGGAACTGCTGGCTGTAGGCGCGGGCGACCGGGTCGTCGAGCGCGGCCGCGAGCTCGAGGCAGTTCGCGAAGCTCGTCATCGCCGAGGCGTTGTCGCCCTGCGTCATCGCCACGTACCCGTTGACCCACAACGCTTTGGCCTTCTCCCGTGACGGCTCGACGGCGGCGTCCAGCACCCGCCCGAGCCAGTACCGGCCGTCCTTGAGGTGACCGCACGCGTTCCAGAAGAAGATCAGGGCTCCCGCCATGCGCAAGCCGATGGACACTTCGCCCGGTGTCGTCAGGCAGAAATCCAGCGCGGTCCAGAAGTTGGCCTGCGCGTCCTGCAGTCGTGCGCACCAGCGCACCTGGTCGGCGCCGAACCAGCCTGCTTCGCTGCGCTCGGCGAGGTCCAGGTAGTAGTCACGATGCCGGCGGCTCGCCGCGACGGCGGCGCCGTCGGCCACGAGCCGCTCATGGCCGTAGGCCTTGATGGTTTCCAGCAGGCGGTACCGGGGATGCTCGTCGGTGCCCTCGCGCAGCACGATGGATTTCTCGACGAGGCTGGAGAGCACCTCGAAGATCTCCTCCCGCGCGATGCTCTCGTCCGCGCAGACCACCTCCGCGTCCACGAGCGCGAACGCACCCGCGAACACCGAAAGCCTTGCCCACAGGGCTTTCTCACTTTCGGAACAGAGGTCGAAGCTCCAGTCCACCGCGCCGCGCAGGGTCTGATGCCGCGCCGGCCCGCCGCGGTTGCCGGTGCACAGCAGGCGGTACCGGTCTTCCAGCCGCGAGACGATCTGTTCCAGCGACATGGCCCGCAACCGGACCGCGGCGAGCTCGATCGCCAGCGGCAGACCGTCGAGCCGTTGACACAGCTGTGCCGCGACCGGCCGGGACGCCGGGCCGAGCGTGAAATCGGGCCGGACCGCGCGAGCCCGTTCTTCGAGCAGCTCCAAGGCCTCGTACCCGTAGACGTAGCCCCCTTTCGAGGGCGCCACGTTGGCCAGATCCGGCATGGACAGTGGCGGCACGGGCCAGCTGTGCTCGCCCAGTACACCCAGCGACTCACGGCTGGTGGCGAGCACGACGACGCCGTCGGCCGCGCGCAGCACGGTGGCCACCAGTGCCGCGCACGCCTGCAGCAGATGTTCGCAGTTGTCCAGTATCAGCAACAGTTTCCGCTCGGCCAGGAACTCGACCAGCGCCGACTCGGGCGAGAGCGCCGACTGGTCCGGCACGCCGAGCGCCTCGGCCACGACGTTCGCGACCAGCCCCGGCTCGGCCGCGCGGGCCAGGTCGACGAACCACACGCCATGCGGGAATCCGGCGGTCAGCTCCCGGCCCACGCGCCTGGCGAGTCTGGTCTTGCCCACGCCACCGACACCGGTCAGCGTGACCAGCCTGCTCGACGAGATGACGGTCTTGAGCGCCGCGATCTCCTTGCGGCGCCCGACAAAGCTGGTCAGGTCGTTGTCGAGAGCGGTTCTCTGCGGGCACAAACGAACTCACATCCCTTGTCGGCGCACCGTTGCGCGAACAGGGAACAGCGTAACCGATCGGCACGCCACGCCGAAATTCTCTGCCGCGCGAAGTCTGCCGAGAATCAGCGCCCGACGAGTTCCACGACGGCGCTCTCGGCGCAGACCGTGCACGGTGTGAACGACTCCTCCTCGGCCTCGGCCAAAGTCAGCTCCTCGGCCTCCCGGTCCTTGAGCAGCCGGCAGCCCGCGACGTGGAAGCGCTTTCGCCCTGGTAGGACAAAGACGACGTCGTCCTCGTCCTCGACGGCGGCCACCTCGGTCACCTCCTCGGTCACCTCGCCGGTGTCCTCTTCGTCGTGCTCGACGTCTTCGGCCGGCGCCGCGGCCTTCCGCCGGCGCCACACCTGCACCAGGACGAGCAGGAGTCCCGCCGCGGACGTGCCCAGCGCGGCGTAGACCAGCACGACCTGCCCGAGCCACCAGCCGGCCGCCAGGCAGATCCCGGCCGCCACCGCGAAAATGAGAGCTAGCACCGTTGTCCTCCTTCTGCTGCTACTGACCGGCCGCGGGTGGTGCGTCCGGGTCGGCCGGCAGGTAATCGGGCGCGTACCGCACGTCCGCGGCCTTGATCCTGGTGACCAGGAAGTCGTCCCAGACCTTCAGTTTGGCGTCATTGTCCAATTTGGTCTTGATCGCGTCCTTGAGCTGGTCGAACGTCATCGGCGTGCCGGGGTGCACCGCGCCGACCCGGCCGACGTTCCAGCCCTGCTGGGTCTGCACCGGCCCGAACACCGAGCCGGCGGGCGCGGCGAACGCGGCTTTCGCATAGGTGGCGTCGAGCTGGCTCGCCGCCACCGTGCCGAGCGAGCCGCCGCTGCCCTTGGTGCTGCCGTCCATCGAGTACTGGCCGGCCAGCGTGCCGAAGTCCGCCCCGGAGCGGGCCTGCTGCGCGACGGACTGCGCCTGATCCTGGGACGTCACGACGATGTTGGCCAGCTCGCGCTGCTCAGGCGAGACCATCTGCGCGCGGTTGGCGTCGTAGTAGTGCTGCGCGTCGGCGTCGGTCGTGGCTTTCACCGGCGCGGTGACCTGCTGGAACAACCGCGCGCCCGCTTGCTGGCGCTTGATCTCGTCCAGCACGTCCTGTTCGGACACTCCATGCCCGCCGAGCTGCTGGACGAAGGTCTTGCGGTCGGTGCCGTCGTCACTGACCAGCTTGTCGAGCTGATCGCTGGCCGCTTTGTCCGCGATGACGATGCCCGCGTCGCGCGCCGCGTCGTCCACGACCATGCTCACGGCAACGGCCTTGGCCACGGAACGCCGGAACTGATCGGCCGCCGCCGGGTCCGAGGGCTGCTGCACCCCGTAGAGCAGCTCCATGACGTTGACCCGCTGCTGGAGCTGTTCCTGGGTGACCACGGTGCCGCCGGCCCGGAACGCGGCCCCGTCCGGCAGCGCGTCGAGTGCCCGCATGGTCAGGTTCGCGCCCGAGCCGCCGCCGAGCAGGACCAGCACGGCCGCGAGCGCCGCCTGCGTTCTGCGCCCGGACGGCACCAGCGTCACCTGCCGCAGGAAACCGGGAACCTGGAGCTTCATGCGCTATACCTCCACCAAATCCGCTTTCGCATCAGGGACGAGCCGCTCGCGGGTGCCGGGTCTCCGTCCGAAATGGACACACGCGAGCGCGGCGAGGTAGGACACCACGACCGTCGCGGTGAGGGTCAGGCCGAACTCGCGGAGCAGGCCGATCCGGGACAGCGAGAGCGCGAGATAACCGAGCGCGGAGGTCACGCACGCCCAGCCCACCACTCGTCTCGGGCAGGCGTCGTCGAGCAGCAGGATCGTGAACTCGCAAGCCGTGACGGTCGCCAGGGAACCCAGCGCGACCGTGAGCGGGCTCAGTGACTGGCCCAGCGCCCACACGGCGGCGACCGTCCAGCCGGTGGCGAGCACCGCGGCGAGGACGGCACGCCAGGCGTCGCCGCGGCGGCGCAGCCCGCACACCAGCACGATTCCCGCGGCGAGGATGCCCGCGAGGTTCGCCGGGTAGCGGTCCCAGCGCACCTGGTCGTAGGCCTGTGCCGCCGCGACCGGCAGTCCGACGAGGTCGGCCTGCTGCCCCGCGGGCGGCGGCGGCAGTGCGGCGCGCAGGTCCTGGAGCAACCCGGCCTGCGAACCGAGATCCTGCAGTTTGAGGCCGAAGGTCAGCAGCGCCTGATCGCCGTTCGGGCTGAACACCGCCGACGTCAGGTAGGGCGGCAGTAACTGCAGCCCGGCGGCGACCTGGTCCGGGGTGGGTGCCGCGCCGAGAAAGCCCAGCAGGTCCGGCGCGGTGATGATCGGCCGGAGCCGGTCACCGAAGCGCGCGATGGCCACGTCCTGCGCCTGTGCGAGCCACTGCAGCGACGCCGGGCTCTGGGTGTCCGGCCCGCGGAGCCGCACGCTGAGATCGCCGGAGGACCCGAGCACTTGTTCCGCGTAACGCGCTTGGTCCAGCGCGGGCAGTCCCCGCGCGACGTCCTCCGGGCTCGCGCGGACGTCCAGGCGCGGCAACAGGATCCAGCCCGCCGCCGCGACGGCGAGAAGGCATGCGCCCGCCACCCACCGTTTCGGACCCCGGATCGTGCGCACGCTCCGCGAACTGTCCGATGTGGACGGTTCGAACCGGCGGCCGAGCAACAGGGTGGCGCCCACGGTGAGCACGACACCGAGCCCGAGCGCGAGACCGAGCTCGCGGACGAACGGCAGGGGCGAGATCGCCAGCGACGCGAACGCGGCCGCGCTCGCCAGCGACATCACCACGACCTTGCGGCGATCGGCGACCGCGCTCAGGTAGAGCGGAAAGGAGCTGCCGATCCCCAGCAGCAACGGCAGCAACACGATGGCACCGAAGGAAACCGGGACACCGGCCCAGCCGAACACCGCCAGCGTCAGCACACTTCCCAGCAGCGCGGCGGCCAGCGGCCACAACCGGCGCAGCAGGCTTTCCCGCCTGCCCACCAGCAGGAAGCGCACGAGCAGGATCACCACGGCGAGCGCACCGATCAGCGGGATCTCGCCGGTCGCTTCGTCGGTCACCGCCGCGGTGACGACCGGGATCCCGGTGACGGTGACCCGGCTCGTGGCCAGGCCGGCCTTGCCGACCTCGTCCCGGACCGAGGACACCAGCCGCCGCGTGCCGGGCTCGTCGAGCCCTTCGCGGGGCCGGACCAGTACCGCGACGCTGTCCGGCGTCGGCACCACGAAATGCCAGCGCGCCCGCGGATCACCTGCACCGTCGTAGATCACGTTCCGCACGAAGTCAGGGTTGCTGGTGGTGGGCAGCCCGGCAGGCAGGCCGCGGACGAGCAGCGCGCCGTACCTGCGATCGAAGTCCGCGGTCGCCGCGTCACCCGCCGCCTTGACCGCGGTCGCGGACATTCCCTTTCCGCGCGCGTCCGCCTCGGCCCGCGCCCGCAGCCCGTCGCGCGTCCCGCTCAGCCGCGCGAGCATGTCCTGCGACGTGATCGCGATCTGGTTCAGGATCGTGGCCGGCCCGTAGACGGTGGCCACATCGGGTAGGTGCGCGAGTTCGCCTTCCAGGCGCATGAGTGCGGCGAGCCGGCCGTCCCCCAGCAACAATCCTTGGGGCTGCTGGGATTCGAGCAGCACGACGACAGGGTCACCACCGAAGGTGCGGGCATTGTCCGCGAGCGCGGTCACCGACGGGTCACCGGCCGGCAGGAACGAGTCGACGGTGGTCTCCACGCGCAGCCGCAGCAGGCCCGAGGCGACGGCCGCGATCGCGGCCGCCGCCAGTACGGCGGCCAGCACGCGCTTGCCGGTCCGACCGCGCATCACGTCCACCACCCCTTCGCAGTGAGCCCGGTCACGATAGCCAGGCCATTGTGGATAGTCAACAGCTCATGACACTCAGTAATAGAGGTCGTCAAATGACTGCAGTGCCACGGTGAGCAGTCCGCCGAGCCGTCCCAGCGCCCGGTGCTGCAGCTGCTTGACGGCGTTCTCGGACTTGTTCATCAGCACCGCGGTTTCCGCCACCGAGCGGCCGTCGGCGAACCGCAGTTCGAGGCACCGGCGCTGCGCCTGGTTCAGCCGCCTCACGCACCGGCCGACTTCGGCGATGACGCTGCCGCGCGCCAGCCGGTCCTCGACCGGCTCGTCCTCGACGGCGGACTCGGGCAGCTCGCCGGTCATCACCAGCCGCCGCGAACGCGCGGACTTGCGATCGTCGAGGATGATGTTCTTCGCCACCCGCAGCAGCCAGGGCACGATGCTGTCCGGCCGGTGCTTGAGCGTCACCGCGTTCCTTGCCGCGCGCAGGAAGGTCTCGCTCACGAAGTCCTCCGCCGACGCCGGGCTCACCGCCCAGGTGCGGACGTAGCGGTACACGTCGGCACGGCACCGGCGGTACACATCCGCGAGCCAGTCCGCGTCCATGCTCGACTGCTCGACCGTGTCCATGTCATCCTCCCGCCGGCTGGAGCCGGTCGAACGGCTGTCCCTGCGGGGCAAGGCTCTGCCCTGGCGCGGGATAGGGGTTCCGGTTGGTCAGGATCGCCGGCAGCGGTACCGGAACGCCCTTGACGATGCTCTCGTTGCCGAGGTCCGGTTCGAGCCGGAAGAAGTGGATCCCGGCTTCGTCGGTGTAGTTCAGCATCGCGCCGAAGTTGGCGAAGAACGCGCCGAGTTCCGGTCCGTAGGGCGAAAGGTAGCCCAGCATCGGGTTCAGCTGGTTCATCGTCGCGCGCAGCTGGGGAATCAGGGTTCCGGCGTCACCGGCCAAGGTGGGCACCCGGTCCAGCGTCGCCGGAGCCTCGTGCAACGTCGCGGTCAGGTCGGGCAGCAGGCCGCGCAGATCCTGCGTGGTGGCAGGCAATTGCCGCAGGGCGGTCGACAGCGCGGGCGCCGCCTGGTTCAGGTCGCCGGCGACCGGGCCCAGCTCGGTGGAAAGGCCACGCAGGCGGTCGGTGGCGGTCCTGGTGCTGCTCAGCACCGACGGCAGCGCCCGCACCGTGTCGGTGAGGCTCTGCTGCTGGCCGCTGGTGGCCGCCGTCAGTTTCTGTGCCTGCCCGACCAGCTCGCCGATCTGCCCCTCCCCCGTGTTCAGCGCGTCCAGTACGACGCCGGTCTGCTGGGCCAGTGCGGTGAGGTCCTTCGACTGCGCGGAGAGGGCGTCGATCGCGGTGTACCCCTGGCGGCCGAGCGCGCCGAGGCCGGACAAGGCGTTGGACACGTCCTCCCGCGTGCCGGTCGTCGCCGCGCCGGCCGTCCGGAGCACGCTGCCGAGCGCGTCCCGCGTCGCCGGGTCCAGCGAGGCCACGACATCACGCAGCTGCACGGCCGGCTTCACGGCCGAGTCCGCCAGTTTCGTGCCGGACGGCAGCTCGCGGCCCGTCCCGTCCTGGATGTCCACATAGGACTCACCGGCCAGTGATTTCGCACCGACCCGGACGGTCGCGCCCTCGTGCAGCGGGCCCGCCCCGGGATCGAGCTTGACGACGACGGTCGCGGTCCCGCCCCGGCGTGTCACGTCCCCGACCTGTCCCACGTGGACACCCGCGATGTCGACGTCGCCGACCGGGATGAGGTTGTCCACGTCGCCGGTGTCGAAGGAAAGCGTGTACGACTCGGCCGAGAACGGCCCCGACACGCCGGAGCGGTCGAAGAGATATCCGAGATATACCAGGGACAGTACGAAGAAGGCGCCCAGCACGACGATCTTGCCGGTGGTTCCGCCGAGGATCCTCATGGATGGCTCCCGCCCGTGTTGCCGCCGTGCGTTCCGGGAAGCACACCCGCGTCGGGCAGCGGGACCGCGACGTGGCCGCGGATGAACCCGCCGTTGGCGTCCGAAAGGCTGAAGGCACCGTTGGTGTTGTAGATGAAGGCCTGCAGGTCGCCCAGGTAGGAGACGAGCAGCGCGGAGTCGGGGATCAGGTCACGGGTGACCGGTTCGAGGTCCCCGAGCGATCCGTGGACCTGCGAGACCAGCGGCCCGAGATCGTCGACCACCGGCCCGGCGGCCGAGACCACCGGCTTGGCCGCCGCGACCACACTGCCGAGGCCGTCGACGGTGCCGCCCAGTTTCCGCAGTGTGCCGGGCAGCTGCGCCGAAGCGCGGTCGAGGTTGTCGAGCACCGGATTGAGCTGGGCGGTCAGCCCGCTCACCCCGTCCATCGCGCGGTGCAGCTGGCCGGTGGTGCCCGGCAGTTCCGCCAGCGTCGCTTCGAGATCGGCGTTGTGCTGGGCCAGCACTCCGAGCGTGGTCTGCGTGGAGTTCATCAGTTCCGCGAGCCGCGCGTCGTTGTGTCCCACCGCGCCGCCGATCTGGCTCAACGCGGTGACCAGCTTCGCGATGTTGTCGCGCCGGGCCGAGAGCGCGTCCAGTACCGGCTTGAGATCCAGCATCGTGCCGTCGGCCGCCCGGAGCCCGCCGGGCAGGTTCGCCGGGGCGCTGGCCAACGCGACATCGGAGGCGGACAGGAGGTTGGTCAGCGCGGCCCGGCTGCGATCGTCGAGGTGGTCGAGCACCTCGTCGGGCTGGACGGGGCGTTCGGTCTGGCCGACCGGGACGACCCCGCCGGCGGGCAGTGGTGCCGCCGGTGGCCCGCCGGGGTCGACCTCCACGTACATCTCGTTGAGCGGGTTGGTGGGACGCAGCACCAGATGCGCGTTCTGGTAGATGGTGTGCCCCGGCTCCAGCGAGAAGGTGACGCGGGCGGCGCCGTCCGGGGTCACCGAGCTGTCGGTGACCTGTCCGACCTCGACACCCGCGATCCGGACCTTCGGGTGCTGTCCCGGGTTCACCGCCGGCGCCTCGGTGAAGTCCGCGGAGAACTCGTACCGTTGCGCCCACGGCGCGATGAACCGCTGGTTGCCCAGGATGATCGACCCGCTGGCCACGCCGAGCGCGATCAGGATGAGCACGGTCGTCACGTTGCGGCCCAGCCCGGGGACGGTGCGGATCCGTTCCCAGACCCGGCGTACCGAAAATGACCTTTTCACCGGAGCGCTCCTAGTTCGTCGGCAGGGGAAGCGGGGGGAGCACGCCGGAGAGGACGTGGTCCTTGCCGGGCGCCGTCGCGGGCTCGGGGCTGTAGGTGTCGCCGGAGTTGTCCGGCGGCGGCAGGATCTGCACTCCGCCTCCGGGCAGCAGCCCGAGCGACTGCAGCAGCTGTGCCGTGCCGGGGTCGTTGCCGCCCACCGACGACAGGCCGACCCCGAGAGCGAGGCCGAGCATCCGCCCGTTCTTGTCGCCGTACTGCGAGAGATTCGCTGTGTGGGCGGCGAGATAACCCAGCTCTTCGTAGAAGCGGTGGCCGTTGCCGCCGTCTCCGGCGTAGGCGCCGGAGCCCGTCCACGGGGTGAGGATCGTCGTCGCGATCGGGCCGTTGACCCGGTCCAGCACCGGTCCGCGCAGGTTGTCGAGCGTCGCCGTCGCCTGCCCGGCGGTGGGCACCAGCTCGTTCACGAGCGGGAGCGCCTTGTGCAGCAACGGACGCAGATCCTGCACGAGGGGGCGCGCCTGCTGCACGACCGGATTCGCCTTCTGCAGCAAAGGTGCCAGCTCCTGGACCGCCGGGCGCGCCTTCCCCGCCACCGCCGTCACGCGGTCCAGGCTTCCGCTCAGCGCACCGAGCCCGGTGCGGGTCGCGGCCAGCGTCGCGGGCAGGTCGGCGACCGTGGCGGCGAGCGGGCCCCGTTCGGCCGCGAGACTCCCGCTGACGTCCTTCAGCGTATCGATCACGTCGGCGAGCTGGCCTTCCTGGCGGGTCATCACGCCGGCGGCGGAGTCGAGGTCCGGGACGAGCTGGTAGAGGTCCTGCCGCGGCCGGGTGCCCTGCAACGCCGAGAGCACGTCGTCGGCGGGGGCGAGCGCGCCCGGCGCGTCGTGCAGCAGATCACCCGCCGCCGAACCCGCCCCGGCCGCCAGTGTCTGGTCGGCCAGCCGCGTGGTGTCCTGAACGGACTGCCGGGCACGGCCGGGCAGCGCCGCGAGAATCTGGTCCAGCTCAACGGGAACCGACGTGCGCGCCACCGGGATCGGCTGACCGTTGTCGAACGGCTTCCGTTCCCCGCCCGGCACCAGCTCGACGTAGTAGTTGCCGCCGAGCAGCGTCGTCGGCCGGATGATCGCCGACGGCGTGGCACCCAGCTTGCCGAGCGTGCCGTCCTGCACCTTCATCGACACCAGCGAATCGCCCTGGCCGTTCTTCCCGACGTCGGTCACCGTGCCCACGACGACGCCGGCCATCTTCACCTCGGACTTGTCGGGCAGCAGGCGATAATCGCGCGCGAACTCGGCGGTGATCGTGTCCCCGGAGGAGAGCATCGTGCCGATCCGCTCCTTCTGGTACACCGCGAGCAGTGCACCGACGACGAGCAGCAACAGGACCGCGCCGAGCACAACGGGTTTGCGTAGCTTCGCGGCCATCAGTTGTTCCCTCCGGGCAGGATGTTCACGGGCGAGGAGGTGTGCTCCCGGTCGGCCTGGCCGGGGGCCGGGTAGGCGTCCTGACCCTGCAGCGGATCGGGCAGCAGGCCGCCGGTCACGGCGGACGCCCCTTCCAGCGCCACGCCGACCCGGGCGCCGTGCACCCCGGGCGCGACCTCGGTGGACACCATGCTTTCGATCCGCCGGAAGAACTCGACGACCTCGTGGCTGTACTGGGCCAGTGTGTTCACCGGCGAGGCCAGGTCCACGAGCCCTCGGGAGAGCGCCGGCGCGAGCGGCCGGGCGTCGGCGAAAGTCCCGGTCAGATCGGCGAGCGCCGGTTCCGCGCTGCGCGAGACGCCCGGAACCGAATCCAGGGGTGCCGGCGCTTCACGGAGCACGCCACGCAGATCCGGCGTGGCCTGGCCGAGCGACTCGGCTCCCGGCCGCACGGTCGCCAGCGCCGAACGCAGGTCGCCCAGCGGGCGGGCGAGCGAATCCAGTGCGGCGCGCGCACTGGTGAGCGTGGCCGGGAGACCCCCGACCGTGTCCTGCAACGGTTTCCCGTCGTCCACGGCCAGTGCCCCCGCGGTGTCCCCGGCCTGCTTGACCAGCTCCGCGAGCTGCTGGGTGTGCCCGTCGAACGCGCCCGCCAGCTGGTCCGCGCGCCGCAGGAGCCCGGCGAGATCGGCGTCCGGCGCGGTGAGCGCGCCCGCGGTGGTCGCGAGCCCGGCGAGTTCGGCGGGCGCGTGCTCCAGGAAGTCGTGCAGGTCCTGGCTGTGCCCCGCGGCCCCGTCACCGGCCTCACGGACGGTGCCGGTCAGCGCCGCACGGGTGGCCGGGTCGAGCACGTCGAGCACCTGGTCCAGGTCGGCGGAGTCGACGTTCCGTTCCGCCGCAATGGTTTTCCCGGCCAGCGGGCCCGCTCCGGGATGACCGCGGTCGAGCTCGACGAACTTCTTCGCCAGCGCCGACTGGTCCCAGATCGCGGCACGGGCGTCGGCGTACACCGGAACTGTGCCGTCGATTTCGAGGGTGACCACGGCTTGCTGACCGTCGTAGCTCAAGTCGGCCACGCGGCCGATCCGCGTGCTGTTCTCGCGGACGTCGTCGCCGACCTTCAAGGGTGCGCCGACATCGTGGAACGCCGCGCGGACAACGGTTTTCGGCGCGCCGGGCACCCCGGAGCTGGCCGTCACGCCGAACAGGATGATCAACACGAGCACGGCGGCGCCGACGAGGCCGATGCCGAAGGTACGCGTCGTGGCGCTGGGCATCACAGGCCTCCGAGCAGCTGGTCGAGCAGTGAGTTCTCCTGCGGGCCGGTGAGCCCGGTGGCGCTGCCCGGATCCCCGGACGCCGGGCCGGTCACGGCAGGCAGGGCGGGCAGGTTCAGCTGGGGCACGGGCGAGGGCGCCGGCGACGGAGTCGCCGCGGGTGCCGGGGTCGCCGGCCCCAGGCCCACGCCGGGGATCTGCAGCAGCGACTTCGGTGTGGTGACGACGAAAGCACGGAAGTAGTTGCCCAGCGCGTCCCGGCCGTTGGTGCTCATCGCCCAGTACTTGACGAAGTCGAGCGCGGTCCCGAGCGCCGGGGTCAGGTCACCGACGAGCCGGTGCGCGGACGCGCTCGCCCCCGGGAGCACGTCGCCGCCCGGACGAAGGTCACGCACCACCGGCGCGGCCTGGTCGAGCAGGGCCTTCGCCCGGTCGAGCACGGGCTGCAGCGAAGTCAGTGCGGGATTGGCGCTGTCGGCGAAGGAGTTCAGCTCCGCGGTGATGTCCGAAAGGTTGTCGGTCACCGGGCGGACCGCCTGCAAGGCCGGCGTGCCCTGTTCCGCCACGCCTGCCACGTCCGAGAGCACCTGCTGGGCGGTGCGCAGTGTTCCCGGCAGCTGGGTCAGCGCGTCCTGCATCGCCTGGCGCTGGGTGGCGATCGCCGAGAGCATCCGGTTGCCGGCGTCGACGGCCTGGTCGAGATCCTGGCCGTTGCCGCCGGCCAGTGCCTGCGCCACCGGTGCCGCGCGGTCGATCAACTGCCCCAGTACCGCGTTCTGCTGGTTGAGCACGTCGGCGAGCTGACCGGTGTTCTGCATCGCCGGGGCGAGTGCCCTGATCGCGGCGTCGATGTCCTGGCCCTGTCCGGCGGTGCCCTCGCCCAGCGTCGTCACGAGCGCCGCGAGCGCGGTGCCGGTCGGGTCGTCGACGGAGTCGAGCACCTCGTCCAGATCGACGGCACGGCTGGTGTGGTCGGCCCGGATGACCTCCGGCGCGGACATCACCGGCGCCTGCGCGCTCCCCCGGTCCAGGTCGACGTAGCGCTCGCCGAGCAGCGTGACCGGGCGGATTTTCGCGCTCGCGTCCTGGTGCAGCGGCAGGACCGAACGGTCCAGCTTCATCCGCACCGCCGCCTGGCCGCGCTGCAGGCCGACCGACTCGATCTGCCCGACCTCGACGCCGTCCATGCGGATCAGGTTGCCCGGGATGAGCGGGCTGGCGTCGGCGAACATCGCCGTCAGCTCGAAACCGTCCGAAGTGGACTGTGAGACGAGGTAACCGGCAGCCACCGCCCCGGCCGCCACGACGGCCACCCCGATCTGGACGGACCGTTTGACCACTTTTCTCATCGCGGTGCGCTCCCGTTCGCGTCCATCCACGGCGTCCCGGCCGCCATGCCCGGCGCCGGGGTGGAGTTCGGTCCGCCCTTGAGGCCGGCGTTCGCGCCGGGGTTGTCGTCGAAAATGCTGGGACTGACCTGGACCACCCCGTGGAAGTAGTGGCCTTGCGCGTCATAGTTGGCGAAGGCCGCACTCCAGTTGGAGAGCCAGCCCATCACGTCGGGCGTGTACGGCCGCAGGAACGTCAGCGCCGGAATGAGTTGCGACGCGGCCTGGCTGACGCCGGGCAGTACGCCGTGCGCGCTGTCCAGCAAGGCCGGCGTGTTCTGCAGCAGCGTCGTCGCGGACCGCAGCGCCGGGCGGAGGTCGGCGATCGTCGGTCGCAGGTCGATGAGCAACGGGCTGAGGTTCTGTGCGAGCGACGACAGCTGTTGCGTCGCCGGCCGCGCGTCCTGCAGCAGCGGCGTCGCGGCGTCGACCGCGGCCGGGACCCGGTCCATCGCCTGCCGCGCGGTGTCCAATGTGGACGGTAGCGCGCCCAGTGCCTGCTGGAGCTGCGCCTGCTCGGCGGCAAGGGCGTCGGTCGCCGCGGTGAGGTTCTGGACGACCTGCCGCACCTGCTGCTGGTGCTGGGCGACCGGGTCCATCAGCCGGCGAAGGCCGGTGATCAGGTTCTGGATCGCGGGGCCGTCCTGTCCCACCGCCCGCAGCACCGCGCCCAGCTCGTCGACGGCCGGACCCGCCGTGGCCAGCGTCGCCTTCAGATCGGCGGGATGGGTTTTGAGGCTCTGGTCGAGCTGCTGGACGACGGAGTTCAGGTGGGACCGGGTCTGCGGGTCCAGTGCGGCCAGCACCTGGTCCAGCTCGACCTGTTCCCCGCCCGCGGGCAGCATCGCGCCGCTGGGGATCGGCGCGTTCGCCGCCGGGCCCGGCGTCAGCTCGATCACCCGCTCCCCCAGCAGGCTGCGCCACTGGACCTGCGCGGTGCTGCCCGCGTGCAGGGGGGCGTGCGCGCCGTCGACCGAGACGGTGACGAGTGCGTTGCCATCCCTGGTGTCCAGGCCGGTGACGTGCCCGACGGTCGTGCCGTCGATCTCGACGCGCGAGCCGTCCAGGAGGTTGGCCGCGTTCGGCATCACCAGCTGGAGGTCGTAACCACTGTCGTGGGTCGCCCAGAGATAACCGCCACCGATCGCCGCGACGGCGAGCACTGTCGCGCCCAGCAGCCATTTCGTCACCGGCATGTCAGTCCATCCCCAGTGGACCGACCGAGTCCCCGGACAGGAACTGGCGCACGAACGGATCCTGGGACGCGAACGCTTCGTCGGCCGCCCCGTAATAGACCACCTGGCCCTGCCAGATCAGCCCGACGTAGTCACTGACCTTGCGCGCGGTGCGGATGTCGTGCGTGACAACGACATACGCCCCCTTGTCGTCGTCGTGGACCTTGAGGATCACGTCGTTGAGCAGGCTCGTGCGCACCGGGTCCAGGCCCGAGTCCGGTTCGTCGAACAGGACGATCTCCGGGTTCAGCACCAGCGCGCGGGCGAACCCGGCACGTTTGCGCATCCCGCCCGAGATCTCGTTCGGCGCCTTCTTCTCCGCGGCTTCGAGCCCGACCTCCTTGAGCCGTTCCATGACGACCTCACGGATTTCGGCCTCCGGCATGCCGGTGTGCTTGCGCAGCGGGAAGGCGACGTTGTCGTAGACGTTCATCGAGCCGAACAGCGCACCGTCCTGGAACAGCACGCCGAAACGCTTCCGCAGTTCGGCCCGGTCCCGTTCCCGGATCGCCCAGATGTCCTGCCCGAACACCTCGACGGTGCCGGAGTCGGGCTCCAGCAGGCCCACCAGATGCTTGAGCAGCACGCTCTTCCCGGTGCCGGACGGACCGAGGATCGTCGTGATGGCCCGCGGTTTGAACTCCAGCGTCAGCCCCCGCATGACCTGGAACGAACCGAAGGACTTGTGCAGATCCCGGACCGTGGCGACGGCCTGCGGGACGGCCGGCAGCACGTCGGTACTGGCTTCACCGCGACTCTGCGGATTCATGCGGACTCCTCTGGCGCCACAATCGCTAATTGGCTATGGGTGTCTGAATGGTCGTGCCGAAGAAGAGCTGGTAAAGAATCGCGGCGGCACCGGACACGACGATCATGTTGACCATCATCGATTTCGCCGTGTTGCGCCCGACGCCCACCGGGCCGCCCGAGGCGGTGTAGCCGTAGAAACAGCCGATGAGCACCACGAGCGTCGCGAGCAGCATCGCCCAGATCAGCGCGTACAGCAGGTCCACCGGGGTCTGGAAGGACCAGAAGATGTTCGAGTAGCCACCCGGCGAGGTCGTCTGCAGCATCGGCTGCACGACGAGCCACGAACCGACGAACTGGCAGCCCTCTCCCATCAGGAAAAGGAACGGCGCCGCGATCCAGATCGCCCACAGCCGGGTGCCGGCGAGATAGGCCCGGGAGTGGATGCCCATCACCTCCAGCGCGTCGATCTCGTCGCTGATCCGCATCGAGCCGATCTCCGCGACGTAACCGCAACCGACCTTCGCCGCGAGGATCCAGCCCCACATCGAGGTCGAGTCCGCCTTGAGGTCGCCGACCGCGGTGAACACGCCGACATAGCCCGACGCGCCGACCTGGTCGAGGATGTAATGGCCCTGCAGCCCGGTTTCCGCCCCGATCGCGAACATCATGAACCAGATGATGATGCCGCTGGAGCGCATCAGGATCGCCGTCTGGCGCAGCACCTCGGAGAAGTAGAGCCCGAGAGTCAGCGGCGCCTCGCCGAGTACCCGGACGGCGAAGTAGGCGATGTCGCCTACGGTTTCACAGGCGCTGCGGAGCACGTTCGACTGCTTCGGTACCGGCGTGCGCAGGCGCGGCAGCCTAGCCGTGTTGTCCACTGTGGTCATGACCTACCGTCCTTCACCGCAGCATCAACAGGTTCGGGTTCAGGCCCTGCGCGATGGCGTTGAAGAAGAAGTTGAACACCCACACCATCGCGAAGCAGATGACGACCGCCTGGTTGACGGCGCGGCCGACACCCTCCGGGCCGCCACCCGCGTTGAGGCCCTTGTAGCTGCAGATCACCCCGATCATCAACCCGGTCAGGAGCGTCTTGAGCTCGGCGCCCCACACGTCGGCCGCGTACAGGTTGTGCGACATGCTGTCGATGTAGGCCCCGGAGGTGGTGTCCCCCAGCGCGCCCACCGCGACCAGGCCGAGCAGCACGCCGACGAACGACGTCAGGCAGTTGAGCAGGGCGCACATCACCGCCGTCGCGATGACGCGCGGGATCACGAGCATCCGCACGACATCCATGCCGAGCACCTTCAGCGCGTCCAGCTCTTCGCGGGCCCGCCGGGCGCCGAGGTCGGACGTGATCGAGGTCCCGATGACACCGGCCACGACCATGCCGACCATGAAGGCCGCGATCTCGCGGATGTCGGCCATCACCCAGAACGCGCCCATCCGGTTCGCGGCACCGAGCAGGACGAGCAGGCCGACACCCATCACCGTGATCAGGAACCCGAACCCGGCCATCGAGATGGTGGCGGGCCAGAAACACAGGCGCAGCAACGCGTACATCTCGTCGAGCGTGTCTTTCCAGTAGCCGCGCGGGTAACGGGCCGCGCTGTAGAGCACCTGCCCGAGCAGCCGGCAGATCTGCCCGACCTCCAGCACGACCGTCCGGGCCGGGCCGGGCACGGCCGCGACCACCCGCTCCCCGGCGGAAGGACGGCGCCGGGGCGGGGCGGCGCCGGGTTTCTCGACCGTCGTCACGTCACTTCACCGAGTCCACCAGGTCGGCGCGCCCGGCCTCACGAAGAATGTTCTCGTAGGTGCCGAACAGCGGTTTGGTGATGGGCACGACCTTCATCACCGCGGAGACCTTGCCCTTGGTCCTGATCTGCCCGCGCGCCATCGCCAGCGCGACGTTCACCTTGCCGAGCCAGAACCGGTGCGCGGTGTCGGCCTGCATTTCCAGCTCGGCGTCGATCGGCCGGGTGACCTGCGGGGTCCCGGCCGGCCCGAGCTGGACGACGCCCTCGCCGAAGTCGATCACCATGGTCGATTCCGGATCGGTCTGGTTGAGCTTGAGCACCGAGCCGACCTTGCGCAGTTTCGGCCCCAGCTCGGGATCCTCCAGGCTGACCTGGAAGATCCTGCCCAGGTACCGGTAGACCTCGTCCTCGTCCTTGAAGACACCCACGTGAGCTCCTTCGCTCGGAAAGTCAGTCGTTGTGCAGAAAGATCGCCCGCTCCGGGCAGGCCTGGGCCGCCGCGGCCGCCGCGCCGGCGAGCTCGGGCGGGATTTCCCCGGTCAGGACGAAGGATTTGCCTTCGTCGTCCACATCGAACAGTTCCGGGGCGCGGGCCACGCAGCGCGCGTGGCCCTCGCACCTGTCCGCGTCGATCACGGCGCGGATCACCGGTCGGGCCAATCGTCGAAGACCACCGGCACCGTCTTGACGCCCCAGGTGTTCCCGGTGTGCCAGACGGCTTCCTTGCCGGGCTCGATCCGGTAGCGGGGGACGCGGCGCAGGAACTCCTGCAGCAGCAGCTTCAGCTCCAGCCGGGCCAGGTGCGAGCCGAGGCAGCGGTGGATGCCCGAGCCGAACCCGAGGTGCCGGTTGGGCTGCCGGTCGAAGACCAGCTCGTCGGGCTCGGGGAACTCCTCGGGGTCCCGGTTGGCCGAGGGCCACAGCAGCAGCAACCGGTCGCCCTCGGCCAGCTGCCGCCCCGCGAACTCGCACGGTTCCGTGACGTTGCGCGCCACCCCGGGCTGGGGCGGCATGAACCGGATCAGTTCCTCCACGGCCAGATCCAGCTTGTCGGGGTCGTCGATGACCTGCTCCAGCTGATCGCGAACCCGCGGCTGCTCGGCGAACATGAGCAGCAACCGGCTCAGCACACTGGCGGTGGTGTCGAAGCCGGCGGGCACCAGCACGAGGCAGAATCCGTAGATCTCGTCGTCGGTGAGGCGTTCACCGTCGAGCTCGGCCTGGTCGAGATGACTGATCAGATCCGGGCCGTATCCGTTCCTGCGCCGTTCGTCGAGCATTTCGGCGAAGTACATGGTGCAGTTGAGCCCGGCCTGCATCGACCGTTCCAGGTTTTCCTCGTCGGTCGCCTCGGGGTCGGGCTGCAGCATGTACAGGAACTCGTTCTTGAGCATTTCCCAGTCCTTTTCGGGAACGCCCAGATACAGTTCGAGAATCGCGCGCAGCGGCAACGGGATCGCGACTTCCTTCGCCAGATCCGCCTGTGGCCGGCCGACGAGCCCGTCGACGATGGTGCGCACCATTTCGCGCATATGCGGTTCGAGCGCCTCCACCGATTTGGGGCTGAACTGCGCACCGACGAGCGTCCGGTATTTCCGGTGCATCGGCGGATCGGCCTCGATCGGGATCATCGGAGTGGGATTGCCGAAGGGCGGGATCGTCACCGGGAACGAGGAGAACAGTTCCGGCTTGTGCGCCGCTTCGTAGACGTCGCGGTACCGGGAGACGGCGTAGAAGCCGCCGTGCTCGACGCTGTGCGCGACCGGGCACTCGGTGCGCATCCTGGTGAAGATCTCGTCCTGGTGTTTCTGGCAGTCCCTGTCGTGCAGGCTGAAATGGTCGATCAGTTTGCTGATGACGCCTTCGTCGGCACTCACGGCAGCTCCTCTCGTTGGTGTGTTTCGAAGTGGCGGAGCCGCTTGCGGTGTGGGACTCGGCTCGCACCGCCGCGGGTTGGAATCGGCCGGGCCGCGCGAAGCGCGCCCGTTGAGGGTGGCGGTCGGCGACGGGTGGGCGGTTCCTGGCGAGGACAGCGCCGACCGTGGTGATCGGCATTCATGAGGAAGCGATCCCACAGCCAGGGGCCGCCTTGAACCAGCGGAGTCGCGCGGAGCGTGCCCGTTGAGGGTGGTGGTGGGCGACGGGAGGGGCCGCCACCCCCACCGCCACCCGAGCCACTTCCGGACAGTCGCCAGGGCCTGGTGTTCAGGCCAGTCGCAGGACCGGCTTGATCGTCTTGCCCGCCTCGGAGTCCGCACAGGCCGCGTTGATGTCGGCGAAGTCGTAGCTGGTGATCAGCTTGTCGAACGGGAACCGGCCCTGGGCGTGCAGTTCGAGCAGGCGCGGGATGAACTCGTCGGGACGCGCGTCGCCCTCGGTGACGCCGGTGATCGTCCGGCCGGTCATCAGCAGCTCGAGCATGTCCACCTGGACCTCGGTGCCCGCCTCGCCGAAACCGAGCACGGCACAGGTTCCCTTGGGCGCCAGGGCACTCACCGCCTGGCGCACCACGGAGGTCACCGCGGTGGTGTCGACGGTGAAGTCCGCGCCGCGGCCGGTGATCCGCTGGATCTCCTCGACCGCGTCGGTGGCGGTGGCGTCGATCCCATGGGTGGCACCGAGTTCCCCGGCCAGCGCGAGCCGGTCGGGTACCAGGTCCACGGCGATCACCTTCGTGCACCCGGCCGCCCGCGCGGCCATCACCGCGGCGATGCCGACCGCTCCGGCGCCGAACACCGCCAGGCTCGACCCGGGGCCGGGGCGAAGCCGGTTGAGCACCGTGCCGGCACCGGTCTGGATACCGCATCCCAGCGGCCCGACGATCGAGAGGTCGGCATCCGGGCCCAGTTTGACGACATTGCTCTCCACGGCGATCGAATGCGTCGCGAACGAGGACTGGCTGAAGAAGAACCCGTGCACGCCGCCTTCGCCGTGCAGCGCGTTGGTGCCGTCGGGGCGGGAGCCCGCGACGTTCCTGACCACGAACTGCTCGCAGTAGGCCGGGTCTCCCGCCAGGCACATCCGGCAGTCGTGGCAGGAGGCGAAGGTGAGCAGGACCTTGTCGCCGGGTGCGACCTTCGAGACGCCGGGCCCGACGGCCTCGACCACGCCCGCGCCCTCGTGCCCGAGCACCAGGGGCAGCGGCACCGGCAGCCACTGGTTGCGGACACCGATGTCGGTGTGGCAGATGCCGGTGGAGTGGATCTTGACCAGCACCTCGCCCGCACGGGGGTCGTCGAGCTCCAGGTCCTCGATCCGGAACGGCCGGCCGGCCTCACGGACGACGGCGGCTTTGATACGCATGGGAAATCTCCTTCAGGCAGGCAGGTAGATCGACTTGAGCTGCAGGTAGCCGGCGAGCGCCTCGGGGCCGAACTCCCGCCCGATGCCGCTGGCCTTCACCCCGCCGAAGGGGGCGTTGAGATCGATGACGTACCCGTTCACGCCGATCGTCCCGGTCTGCACCCCGCGGGCGATGGCCGTGGCCCGCGCGGCATCGGCGGACCAGACGCTGCCGCCGAGGCCGTAGTCCGAGTCGTTGGCGATCCGCACGGCGTCTTCGTCACCGTCGTAGGGGATGACCGACAGCACCGGGCCGAAGATCTCCTCCTGCGCGATCGTCGATGCGTTGTCGACGTCGGCGAACAGTGTCGGTTCGACGAACCAGCCGCGGTCGAAGCCGGCCGGCCGGCCGCCGCCGAGCACGAGCCGCGCGCCCTCGCGACGCCCCTTGGCGATGTAGCCTTCGACCCGCTCGCGATGCTCGGCCGAGGCCAGCGGCCCGACCTGCGTCGAGGGTTCGAGTGGGTCACCCACCTGCAGCCCGCCCAGCCAGCCGGCCAGGGAGTCGACCACCTCGTCGTAACGGCTGCGCGGCGCCAGGATCCTGGTGCACGCCATGCAGGTCTGGCCGTTGTTGGCCAGCGAAGCGAAGTACAGCCCCTCGGTCACCTTGTCCAGATCCGCGTCGTCGAGGATCACCGCGGCGGATTTGCCGCCCAGCTCCAGGGAAACCGGCCGCATCAGGCGGCCGCACCGCTCGGCGATCAGCCGCCCGGCCGCGGTCGACCCGGTGAACGCGATCTTGTCGACGCCGGGGTGCGAAACGAGGTAGGCCCCCAGCTCCCGGCCGCCGGGCACCCAGTTCAGCACGCCGGCGGGCACCCCCGCCTCCTCGGCCGCCTCGGCGAGCAGGAAGCTGTCGAGCACGGTGCCCGGCGAGGGCTTGAGCACCACGGTGCAGCCCGCCGCCAGTGCCGGGGCGATCTTGGTGATCGCGAGTACGACGGGGTAGTTCCAGGGCACGATCGCCCCGACCACACCGACCGGGCTGCGCCGGATCAGCGTGTCGAAACCGAGCGGGGATGCCCGCCGCTCCTCGAAGTCGGTCGACGTGGCCAGTGCCGCGTAGTACCGCAGCAAGGCCACCGCGTAGCCGCCTTCGAACTGCTCGCTCAGGCTCAGCGGCATCCCGTTCTGGAGGCTGACCGTCCGGGTCAGCTGGCTGCCGCGCTTTTCCAGCGCGTCGGCGAACCGGTTGAGCACATCCGCTCGCTCGGCGGGCTCCGCGGTAGCCCACGGGGAACTCTCGAACGCGGCGCGCGCCGCGCTCACCGCGCGGTCGACGTCCTCCTCGCCGGCTTCGGGGACGCTGCCCAGTGGTTCTTCGGTCGTCGCGTTGACGACCTCGATCCGACGGCCGGTCGCCGGTGGCACCCATCCTCCGTCGATGAACAGATTCTCGTACGCCAGTGGCATGTTCAGCTCCTTTGCTGTGGCCCCTTGTGCAACCGCGCTTCCGCCGGTGTGACGCCGCTCATCCAGACGCTATTGACCCCGTACGGGGCGGCTCAACACGTAGAAATACCCGGTTCCGGGTACCGGTGGCCCGCACGTACCCACCAAAATGGACAAGGCCGGTACCCCGTCGGGAGACCCGCGGGGGTACCGGCCGTGCAAACGCTTTCAGGAATCCGTGGAATGACCGGGAAAAACCGGCCGCGCCGGGTCGAGGAAATGCGCCGCGTTGTTCACCGCGGTCGCCGCTTCCCCGAAGCCGACGGCGATGAGCCGCACCTTGCCTGGATAGTCGTTGATGTCGCCTACGGCGAAGACGCCGGGGATGTTGGTGGCCATCGACGCGTCCACCGGGATATGCCTGCGGTTTTCGATGTGGACGCCCCACCGCAGCAGTGGCCCGAGGTTCGCGGTGAACCCCAGCGCGGCGATGATCCGCTGGCACGGCAGAGTGCGTACTTCCTCCCCGCGCGCGATCTCCACCAGCTCGACCGAGTCCGCACCGACCACTTTGGACACCGTGGCGCCGGTGATGACCTCGACCGGGCTCGCCCGTACGGCCTCGACAGTGGACGGGTGGGCCCGGAAGGTGTCACGGCGGTGGACGACCGTGACCGAGCGGGCCAGCGGGTGCAGGGCCTGTGCCCAGTCGAAGGCGGAATCACCACCACCGACGATCACCACGTCCGTACCGGCGTAATCCTCGAGCCTGCGCACGAAGTAGGCCAGTCCGCGTCCGGCGAACTCCCGTGCCGCGGGCAGTTCGCGCGGGGTGAAGGTGCCGATCCCGCCGGCGATGACGACCGCTTTCGCGGTGACGCGGGTTCCGCTGTCGGTGGTCACGACGAATCCCGGCTCCAGCGTCTCCGCCCGCTGTCCGAGCAGATAGCACGGCCGGAACGGCTCCGCCTGCGCCAGCAGCCGGTCCACCAGTTCGCGGCCGCGCACGGCGGGGAATCCGGCGACGTCGTAGATCTTCTTTTCCGGGTACATGGCGTTGATCTGCCCGCCCGGTTCGGGCAGCGAGTCCAGTACCGCCACCGAGAGCCCGCGGAAACCCGCGTAATAGGCGGCGAACAGGCCGGCCGGTCCCGCGCCGACGATCACCAGGTCGACCTCGTGGTTCATCCGGCGGCCTCGTAACCGCTCACCAGCTCCGTGTCGACGCCGATCGTGCCTGTCTCCGCCGCTCCCCCCGGCGCGCCGATGGCTTCGGCGCGGCCGGGCAGCGGCAGGTCGAAGAAGCGCGCGTTGTCGTCGGCGAAAAGGGCTTGGCCCGCCGGCACTTTCCGGTCCGACGAGATCGCGCTGACCGGGCAGGCGGGTTCACAGGCACCACAGTCGATGCATTCCGCGGGATTGATGTAGAGCTTGCGCTGTCCTTCGTAGATGCAGTCGACCGGGCATTCGTCCATGCACGACCGGTCCATCACGTCGACGCAGGCAGCGCCGATCACATAAGCCATGATGCGCTCCGTTCAAGCGGGAAAAAGGGATCACGGATACGTCGGCGGCACGACGGAAGCACATCAAGGGTGGACACAGTCTTACACTGGATTTCCGAAGTTGTACAGAGTCAGCGAAGGCTTGGCTCTGCTATCGATATACGACCACGCACCCCGGCAGTACTCAATACAAATATCGTGACTCAGTATTGCTGACTGTAGAACTTTTGCTTACCCTTGCGAAGCCGGCGACCAGCCCAGTCAGAAGGAGGCGCGCAGCGGTGTCTGCTCCCCCGGAAAACGTCCTCGTGATCGGCGCCGGACTCGGCGGCCTCCGCACGGCCGAACAACTGCGCGCACGCGGCTACCCCGGGGACATCACCCTCGTGGGCGCGGAATCCCACCTTCCCTACGACCGGCCACCGCTGTCGAAGCAGGTGCTGACCGGGGCGTGGCCGCCGGAACGTGTCGTGCTGCGGGACGCCGACGGCCTGGCCGCCCTGAAGATCGGCACCGTGCTGGGGACACCGGTGGTGCGGCTGGGCACCCGCGAGGCCGAGCTCGCCGACGGCAGGCGGCTGCGCGGCGAGGCGATCGTGCTCGCGACGGGCGCCACCCCGCGGCGGCTGCCCGGACAGCCGGCCGGGGTGCACACGTTGCGGACGCTGGAGGATTCCCTCGCCTTACGGGCGGCGCTGACCGGCGCGCGGTCCTTGCTCGTCGTCGGCGGCGGGTTCATCGGGGCCGAGGTGGCGTGGGCCGCCCGCGAGCAGGGCCTGCGGGTCACGGTGGTGGAATCCCTGACCGTGCCGTGCGAACGCGCGCTCGGCACCACGGTCGGCGCCGTCTGCGCGCGGTTGATCCGCGAGCACGGGGTGGAGCTGAGGACGGCCGGCACACTGAGCGGTTTCGTCGACGACCACACCGTCGCGCTTTCGGACGGCGAACGGCTCACCGCCGACGTCGTCCTCGCCGGCGTCGGCGCGGTACCCGTGACAGACCTGCTGCGTGACCACGACTCCCACACGCCGGACGGGCTGAGTTGCGATTCCACCGGACGGGTCGCGGGGCTGCCGGGTGTGTGGGCGGTCGGCGACGTGGCGGCCTGGGCGGACCCGGTCCGTGGCACGCCGTTCCGGCAGGAACACTGGACCGGCGCCGCCGAGCAGGCCGCGGTCGTCGCCGCCGGCATCCTGGGCGCCGGCCCGGCCGAGCCGGTGCTGCCGTACTTCTGGTCCGATCAGTTCGGCCTGAAGATCCAGGGCATCGGCAGGCCCGCCCTGGCCGACACCGTCGTCCCGCTCCAGGGCGAGGGGTTGCGGGGCGGTCCCGTCAAGGGGACCGTGGCCGGCTATTTCGCCCGGGACAAGCTGACCGGAGTCGTCGGATTCGGCGCCGCCAGATGGATCGCGCGGTACCGGCCACTGGTCACGAACGGCGCGGACCGGCATGAGGCCTTCGCCCTGACGTGAACCACCGGGCTGCTCCGGCACCGCCGGCCAGGACGGTAATCTTGGCCCGGCGAGGTGGTGACACGATGGCCGAGGGGAACAGGCCCCGCGTATCCCGGCGGCGCGAGGTTTCGCACGCCAGTGCGAGATCGCTGCTGGTGACGGTGCTGGGCGAGTTCGCGCTGCCACGTGGTGAACCGGTCTGGACTTCGACCTTCGTCCGGGTGCTGGCGCGCTTCGGGATCGAGGAGAAGGCGGCGAGGCAGGCGCTGACCCGCGCCGCCAACGAGGGCTGGATCTCCTCCGAACGCGCCGGACGGCGGGTGCGCTGGCAGCTGACCGGTCCCGGGCGCCGGTTGCTGACCGAGGGCGCGGAGCGGATCTACGGGTTCGGCCGCTCCTCGCCGGACTGGGACCGGCGCTGGCTGATCCTGCTCGTCTCCATTCCGGACTCCCAGCGGGAACTGCGGCACCGGGTGAAGAGCCAGCTCTCCTGGGCGGGTTTCGGCTCCCCCAACCCCGGGGTGTGGGTCAGCCCGCGCACGCAGCCGCCGCCGGAAGCCGGAGAGATCATCGCCGAGCTCAAGGACGGCGGCCAGGCGATGTCGTTCGTCGCGGCGCACGGCGACGTAAGCGACGAAGTGGACATGGTTTCGCGCGCCTGGGACCTCACCGGCCTCGAAGCGCGCTACGAGGAGTTCATCGACCAGTTCACCGGGCTCAAGCCGGCCACGAGCGCCGCAGCGTTCGACGCGCACGTCAAGCTCGTGCACGAATGGCGCCGCTTTCCCTTCCTCGACCCGGGACTGCCCCGTGACCTGCTGCCCGCCCGCTGGAGCGGTGAGCAGGCGGCCAAGCTGTTCCACACGCAGTACGACGAGTGGCGGGAACCTGCGCTGCGGCACTGGGAGACGCTCGCCGACGCCGAAGAAGCGGCCTGAACCCTTCACATGTCTCGTCCCCCGGTCACCTCCAGCACCGCCCCGGTCACGAAGGACGACAGGTCCGAAGCCAGGAACAGCACCGCGTTCGCCAGCTCGTGCGGCTCGCCCGCCCGGCCGAGCGGGGTGTCCTGGACCCGCGCCTGCCACGCTTCCTCCGACATCGCCCGGGCGCCGGGCGTACCGAACAAGCCGGGCTGCACGGTGTTCACGCGGACGCCGAACGGGGCCCATTCCTTCGCGGCCGTCTTGGTCAGGCCGACGATGGCCGCCTTCGCGGCGGCGTAGTGCCCCTGCGCGATACCACCGGTCTTGGCCACGATCGACGAGATGTTCACGATCGTGCCGCTTCCCTGTCCGCGCATGGCTTTCGAGGCCTCCCGCATCATCAGCCAGGAGCCCTTCAGGTGGACGTCCAGGACCTCGTCCCAGACCTCGACCGTCATCTTCCGCAACGTCGAGGGCCTGATCACGCTCGCGTTGTTCACCAACACATCCACCGCCCCGAACGCGTCCTGGCAGGCGCGCACCACATGCTCGGCGCTCGCCGGGTCGCGAACGTCGGCCGCCACGCACATCGCGGTGCCGCCCTTGTCCTCGATGCGCGACACCACGCCGGCCGCGGCGGCGGCGTTGAGATCCGCGACCGCGACCCGGGCCCCGTGGCAGGCGAACACCTCGGCGATCGCCTGCCCCAGGCCCTGCCCGGCGCCGGTGACGATCACGCTGCGCTGGTCCAGCAGCTTCGCGCTGATCATCTCGCCGCCCCGGCGGCGACCTCGTCCCGGTCCGCCCCGCCGGCGTCGGTCCATTCCGTGAGCAGCTGTGCCCGCAGCACCTTGCCCTGCGGGCTGGTCGGCAGCAGCTCGGAGCGGATCCACCAGCGGGTGGGCACCTGGAACTTGGCGAGTTCGCCGGTCACCTGGGCGCGCAGCTCTTCGGCCGTCGCGGTGGCGCCTTTGCGGAGGACGACGACGGCGCCGACCTGTTCCCCGAGTTCCGCGTGGGGCAACGGCAGCGCGGCCGCCTCCACCACGCCGGGCAGACCGGTCAGGGCTTCCTCGACCCGCGCGCACGCGATGTTCTCGCCGCCGCGGATGATGATTTCCTTGCTGCGACCGGACAAATAGAGATAACGGTCCTCGCTGACCCAGCCACGGTCGCCGGTGTGCAGCCAGCCGTCCTCGTCCACCGGCGAAGGCGCCTCGGGCAGGAACCCGCTCATCAGCCCCGGACTGCGAGCCAGGATTTCCCCGGCCCCCTGCTCGTCCGGATCGACGATCCTGATCTGCGCGACCGGCAACAGCTTCCCGACCGCGCCGGGGCGCGAGGCCAGTTCCTTCGCCGACCCCATCGCGAGCAGCCCACCGGTTTCGGTCATCCCGTAGAGCGATCCCGCGCCGCCGCCCTTGAGGTTGGGAAACGCGCGCCTGACCCGCTCGTTGAACCCCGGCGGGGAGGCGGAGCCGCCCAGCCCGATGGAGCGCAGGCTGGAGAGGTCGTGGCGGGCGAAGTCCTCGTGTTCCATCAGCCGGACCACCATCGCGGGCACCGCGCCCCACGTCTGCACACGCTCCTGTTCGATCAGGCGCAGTACTTCCGCCGGCCGGAAGCGCCCGGCCTGGTAGACCAGGCGCCCGCCGGTCAGCAGCGGGCTCGTCAGCACCTGCACCCCGGCGAGGTGGAACAGCGGCACGGTCATCAGGCTGACCGAGCCGCGATGGTCCGCCGGCAGTTCGGGCGGCAGCCGCCTGGCGGTGCCGAGCAGGTTCTGCATGTTGTTGACGACCGATCGCTGCGAGAGCACGGTGCCCTTCGGGGTGCCCGTGCTGCCCGCGGTGAACAGCACCAGCGCGGGATCGTCCTCGGCGACCCCGGGCAACGGGAACTCTCCGGGGTCGTCACCGCTGAGCAACGGAGTGACCTCGGTGATGCCGGCGGAGCCGACCCCCTCGGGCACCCGGTCCGCGGCCTCGTCGTCGACGACGACCAGCCGTGGCCCGATACCGCCGATGAGCCCGGCGGCTTCCGGCACGCTCCACCACGCGTTGCCGAGCACCACGACGGCGCCGAGCAGATGACCTGCCCAGTAGGTGATGCCGAGTTCAAGTCTGTTGCGGCACAACAACATCACCCGGTCGCCGCGCTCCACACCGTGCTCGCGCAGCCACTTCGCGGCCCGGATCACGGCCTGCTCGTGCTGGGCGAAAGTCAGCCGGTATCCGTCCTGCACCACGTGTACGCGGTCGGGCCGGCGGCGGCCGTCGAGCAGCATTTCGGCGACCGAACGCCGGCGGTCCCGGTACACCGGGGACGGGCGTCCGCCGACCGGTTCGGTCACCACCTCGCGTCCCCAGGCGGGACCGCGCCCGGCGGGTTCACTCAGCATCGGTCACTCCCGCCTCGTCCCGGAAGCGCGCGTCCCGTTGCCGGTAGGCGGCTTTGGTGCCGTGCTCGCGGCGGGTGCGGAAGAAGTTGAACTCGTCCTTGTCGAAGGAGAGGTTGGTGCCCAGGGTGTGCCCGACGAAACCGCGCTGGAACTGCTGGGTCGCGCCGAGCGAGTCGAGCGCCATCTGGTGGATCGCCTTGCCGGTGACCAGCGCGTCCTTCGGGTTCTGCGCCACCCGGCGCGCCCAGTCCTCGGTGGTCTTGTCCAGCTGGTCCTCGGGCACCGAGATGTTGGCCAGCCCCAGTCCGGCGGCTTCGGTGCCGTCGAACTCGGAGCCGAACAGCAGCATTTCCCGCACCTTCTTCGGCCCGTACTGCAGCAGCAAGGTGTTGAGGTGCCAGGTGTTCCCGGCGAAACCGAGGCGCTGCTCGGCGTGGCTGAACCGCGCGGTGTCCGCGCAGACCACCAGGTCCACGAGCTCGGCCAGGTAGATGCCGAAGCCGACACAGGCGCCCTGCACCTGCGCGATGACCGGTTTGGCCGCGTACTGGAAGGCCATGTAGCCCTCGGCGAGGCGCCGGTCGATCTTCAGCCTGGTGCGCTGGTTCATGCGCACGTGCCTGCCGTTCTCGTCACGCTTGTTCAGGCCGTAGACCTCGACCACGTCGTTGAAGTCGTGCCCGGCGCAGAAGGACCTGCCGCGGCCCTTGAGGATGATGACCTTGACCTCGTCGTCGTCCTCGAGCTCGTGCAGCCGGTCGACGAGGAAGTCCGCGTCGCCGAACGTCAGCGCGTTGGACTTCTCCGGCCGGTTCAGCACCAGCCGGGCGATCGCGCCGTCTTTTTCCACCACCACGGGATCGGTTGTCATGTTCGGCCTTCCTAGCTGATCGGGTTACGGGACAAGGCTTGGGTCACCCGGGTGTTCTGCTCGGCGAACACCCTGGACTCCGAGGCCCACGGCCTGCCGGGAATCCGCAGCACGCGACCGTCCTTTGTGGTCAGATGGTCGAAGAAGTCGCGGTAGCGGCTCAGCTGCTGATCTTCGAGGACCTCGTCGATCCGGCGCACCGGGGCGACCGGCACCGCGTACCGCTGGGCGAGTTCGAGCAGCTCGTCCCTGGTGTGGCTCATCAGCCACGGGCTGATCAGCTCGTCCACCTCGCCGGGGTAGGTGATCGCGACCGCGTACAGGTCCTGGTAGCGCTCCTGGCGGGACCATTCGGGGTGTCCCATCATCTCCAGCAGGCTGTCCCATTCCCGCGCGCTGCGGCAGATCATCGCCACGTAACCGTCCTTGCACGGGAACAGGCCGAACGGGAAACGCCCACCGGAACCCGGCGCGCGCCTGCCTTCGCGGCGCAACGGGATCCGGTAGTAGCTCGCCACGGCGCCGTAGATCCGGACGTAGGAAGCGAGCACCTCGGTTCCCGAGATCTCGACCAGATGGCCTTCGCCGGTCTCGGCCGCCGCGTTGAGGGCGGCCGCCGCGGCGGCGGCGCCGTGCAGTCCTAATTGGAGGGAGCCGATCCCGTAGGGCAGGGACAGCGGTTCGGCGTCCGGCCTGCCCACCATGTACATCAGGCCGCTCAGTGCCTGCATGGCCAGCTCGCCCGCCTCGTCGTCGGACCAGCCGACGGCCGGGAGGCGCACGTAGCACATCCGTGGCGCGAGTGCGTGCAAGGTCTCCCAGTCCAGACCGCGTGCACGCAGCTCGCCAAGGGACAGATCGGTGACGAACACCGACGCGTAGGGCAGCAGCTCCTGCACGATGATGGCGTCGCTGCCGTCCTGACGGGTGACCACGTCCTTGCCGGCGTCCAGGTACAGCCGGGCGGCCGCGGTCATGCCGTCCCGGCGCCGTTCGTCCTCGACCGTGACGACTTCGCCGCCGGCGTCGGCCATCAGTTTCGCGGCGAAGGCGGCCGCCCTGCTTCCGCCGACCTCGATCGTCAGCGTGCCGTCGACCATCGCGCCCATCAGTGGAACACCCCTTTCGCCACGTAGTCGCCGTACTTCCGGGCCGACAGGTGCCGGCCGAACACTTCCTCGTTGTGCTGTCCCAGACACGGCGCCGGCGCGCCGACCCTGGGCACCGCGCCGTCGAGCTGCCAGGGCACGCTCGTGATGGTCAGTTCGCCGATCAGCGGGTGCGGGTGGCCGACGTTCTGCAGGAAACCCCGTTCGGCGAAGCGCTCGTCGCGTGCGACCGCGGCCGGGCTGAGCACAGGCGCGCAGTCGAGGCCGCGTTCACGCAGCCTGCCGAGGAGCGTTTCGCGGTCCGGCCTGTCCGCCGCCACGGGAACGTCCCCGGCGGCGACCACCCACTCGTCCTCGCCCGCGGCGGGCAGCACCGACCACGGCTCGCCCTCGGGGCCCTGGTTTCCGCGCGGGCGCGGGATCGTCCGCTCCAGCTGCTGCTCGACGAACGCCTCGCCGATCAGGCTCACGCAGGCCTCGGTCTGGGAGATGTCGGCATGCTGGCCCCGGCCCGTCCTCCGCCGGCCGTAAAGTGCCGCCAGCGCAAGGAAAACGCCGCTGAACGTACAGTTGAGATCGGCCAGCGCCAGTGCCGAGCAGCCCACGACCTCACCGTCGGCATACCCGATCAGCCCTTCGACCCCGGCCAGGGACGTCATCACCGGCGCGTAGGCACGCTGGGTCCGCAATGGACCGGTCTGCCCGTAGCCGCTGGCGGAAACGACGACCAGCGCGGGGAATTCGTCGAGCAGCGTGGCCACCGGCATGCCGAGCCGTTCGAGCCAGCCCGGCGCGAAGTTCTCGATGAACAGATCGGCGTCACCGAGCAAGGTCCGGAAAAGCTCCTTGCCCTCCTCGGTCTTGAGGTTGAGGGTGACGCTTTTCTTGTCCGCGTTGGCCTCGTGCAGCAGCTGGAACGCCTCGTCCGCCGGGAACCCCTCCGGGTCGTCCGGCCGGGGCAGGCGCGCGCGGTTCACGTCGATCTTCGCGCGCGATTCGACCTTCACCACTTCCGCGCCCAGCTCGGCCAGCACCCGGCCGATCAACGGGGCCGCGACGCCCGTGGTCACCTCGACCACCCGCATTCCCTCGAGCCAGCCCACATCGCCGAAGATCTCACGCATCTCGTGCCACCTTGTCCAGCTCGTCGAGGAAGTCCTGTGACCGCAGTACCCGTCCGCTGACGCCGCCGGATTCCTCGCCACACAACCGGAGCACGGCCTCGGCCAGTACCGCCGGGCTTTCCGCGTCGGGGTTGTCCTCGGTCGTGACGCCGTGGAAGACCGTGCCCGGGGTGGGCACGACCTTGCTGGGGCCGATCGCGTTGACCGCCACCCCGTCACCGTGGACCTCGGCCGCGAGCCCGGAGGAGAAACGCTCCAGCGCGGCCTTGCACATCCCGTACAGCGTGGTCGTTCCCTTTGCGCCCCAACGACTCGGCGGCACCCGCGGGTGGCGCGCCACGTCCGAGGTGATGTTGCAGATCCGCCCGGAGCCGCGCGCCCGCATCCCGGGCAGCACCAGCTGGCTCAGGTGCAGCGGCGCGTGCACGCCGATGGCGAACATCAGCTCGGCACGGCCGAGGTCGAATTCCGCGGCCGGGGAGAAGTACGCGATCGCGGCGTTGTTCACCAGGATGTCCACGCGCCCGAACTCGCGTTCCGCGGCCGCGGCCAGCGCCGCACGCTGCGCCGGATCGGCCAGGTCGGTGGGCACGGCGATCGCCCTGCCTCCCGCCGAGTTGATGGAATCCACGGTTTCGTCGAGAGTTCCCGGCAACCGGCCCGGTCTGCCGGCCGTGGACCGCGCGGCGGCGACCACGCCGGCCCCTTCCGCCGCGAGCCGGGCCGCGATCTCGGCCCCGATCCCGCGGCTGGCGCCGGTCACGATCGCGACCGCGCCGTCCAGTATCCCTGTCATTCCCGCCTCCTTGGTCGGCAAGTCAGCTACGGAGCACGCCCGTGGTGTCGACCGCGGTGCGCAGCAGTTCGAGCTCCTGCGCCCGCGGGACCGGCGTGGTCCGCACGTCTTCGTGGTGTGCCAGCTCGAATCCCGTGTTCTCCCGGATCTCCTCGACCGACGACCACGGGTGCACGGTCCGGATCCGCATGGTGTGGCCGGCTCCGCCGAAGTCGAATGTCCCGAGTGGACTGATCAGCAGACTGGGCCCGCGGCCGGGCAGGCCGAGTGCTTCGCGTTCCCTCCCGGTGCGGCCGAAGCCGAGCGCCGAGACGAAGTCCACCTCCGGCCGGAAGTTCCTCGTCGAGTGCTCCCCCAGCACGATGAAGAACTCGCGCGCGTGCCCCGCCAGCACGCTGGCACCGATGGCGCCGGGCCCGCGCACCTTGGGCTTGGCCCAGTCGCCGACGGCGACCGTGTTGAGATTGCCGAAGCGGTCGACCTGGATTCCGCCGAGGACGGCGAAATCGAACGCGCGGCGGCTCCAGTCGATGAGGTCGATGTTGTCGGTGAGCTCGGTGAGCGCCTCGGCGCCGTCGATCAGCGCCTCGTCCGCGATGGGCAGTAACCGCCCCGGCCTCGGGTTCACGACGCCGGACGGGCCCGAGAGGAACGACAGACCCGGTGCCGTGCTCAGCTGCGCGAGGGCGCAGCCCGCGGCGGCGACCTCGGACCGGGTGCCGAGGACTCCCACGGTTTCGTCCCGCAACCGACGGGCGAGCAGTACGGCGGTGAACTCCGGCACCGTTGCCAGGTCTTGCATTTCTCACACCTTCTCGGTCTGCAGCACGTGCCGTTCCACGTACTCGCGGCGGCCGGCCTCGGTCGCGGCGAGCCGGGCGTATCCGGCGAGATGGTCCAAGTCGGGCGGGTAGAGACCCTGGCTGCCGCAGGGCTGCGCGCCGGCCTGAACCACCGCGGACACGAGGAACCCGGGGATCTTGGTCGAACGAGGATCGGTGCGCAGCTCGTCCCCGCTCACGAGCTCATCGACCGACGCGATCACGGTGCGCGCCGCACGCGCGATCAGCTGGTCGAAGAAGGTCGCGCCGAGGAACTGCAGGTTTCCGTGCTCGTCGCCGCGCTGGGCGTGGATGAGCGCGACGTCGGGCACCGCCGCCGGCACGGCATACAGCCTGGCACCCCCGGCCAGCGGATGGCCGAACGGCCGGTACCACTCCGGGTTGACCGCGGGCAGGTCCGTGCCCAGGTCGTGGATCAGGCCGAAGGGCAGATCATCGGCGGCCGCACGCAGGGACGAAGCCAGTCCCGGCCCGTCGATCTCCGCGATCTTCAGCGAGCCTTCCCTTGCCGCGGCGCGAAAAGCCGGGGCGAAGCCGAACTGTTCCATGGTCAGGAACGGCGTGGCGATCTCGGCGAGACAGCCGGCCGCGATCAGCAGATCCGGCCCGATGGCTCCCGGGCTGCTCACCAGGCGCAGGTCGCGCGCGCCCGCCCGGATGATCGCCCGTACCACCGTCATCGGGGTGTTGTAGAAGGTCCAGCCGCCGAGGGCGACCGTGCTGGCAGTGGAAACCAGCGCGGCCGCCTCGGCCGGCGTCACGACCTTGGAACGCCGTCGGGTCATCTCATGCTCCTCCTCCGCGGCTCGCGCCGCGCCGTCACTCCCGGGATTTCACCGGGATCCGCGGCCAGATGTCCGGGCTCAGCTCCGCGAGCTTCCACAACGCCGGCAGCGCCGCCGCCACCTTCAGCCGCTCGTCGTCGGACAGTCCCGCCAGTCGTTTTTCGAGCATCGCGGTGCGTTCTTCGAGTGCTTGCGCCAGCCTGCGGCGCCCCTGCTGGGTGATGGACACCCGGACCACCCGCCGGTCGTCGGCCGCGACCGTCTTCGTGACCAGCTCGGCGCTGACCAGCCTGGCGACCACCTCGGTCATCGAAGAGACCGCGATGTCCTGTGCCTGCGCCAGCGCGGACACCGTCAGCGAGTCGCCCAGCGAGAGCTGGCTGAGCACCTTCGCCTGCGCCGGGGCGAGTGCCCGGGTGCGGGTGCCGGCGCGCAACCAGTCCCCGATCGTGGTGACCGGGATCCGCAGCGCTTGAGCGGTCTCGTGCAGGGTCAGCTCCACCGGCGGCTTGGCGAGCAAACGGCCGAACCGAAGGAGTTTGGGGATCGCTGGCATCGTCGAATTGTGTAGGGCCCCGAACTATCTGTCAACACCCGGTCCGCACGCACTCACATCTCCACCGGCCCGATGTAACCCTTATGTACCAAGATTTTCCGCGTTACCACGGAACGTGAAGGCCCGATTGACAACACTGCCGATGAAGTCGCAGACTGCGAGATAGCTAGGTACCCGAGGTAATTTGGCAAGGGAGCCGAGATGAACCCCGAAGCCGAGGACGGCTGGCGCACGCCGTCGCGGACGACGAGCCCGACACTGGCCGCGATCTCCCCGCAGCTGAAGGTCACCCGCTGCGAGATCGCGGCGAACGGGGTGGCGACGGTGTGGCTGCACCGGCCGGAGCGCCGCAACTCCTGGACGGCGCGGATGAACGCGGAATACCGGGCGGTGATGCGGGTGCTCGACGCCGATCCGGCGGTCCGGGCCGTCGTGGTGACCGGCACCGGCGACAGCTTCTGCGTGGGTGCCGACAGTCGTGCCCTGTCCGGATACGTCGGGGCGAAGTCCTACGATCCGGGGCTGCCCGAGGACGCCGCCGAGCCAGGGTACGGAGTTCGCGACGAGTTCGACGCCGACATGGTCTGGCACTACGGTTTGCGCGTTCCGGTGGTCGCCGCGGTGAACGGGGCGTGCGCGGGTGTCGCGGTGGCTCTCGCGGCGTTCAGCGACGTGCGGTTCGCCGTGTCGGGCGCGAAGGTCACGGCCGCGTCGCCGAGGCTCGGGCTGCCTTCGGAATACGGCCTGTCGTGGGTCCTGCCCCGGCTCATGGGCGTCACGCACGCGACGGACTTCCTGCTCTCCGGCCGGGTGGTCGACGCCGATTTCCTCGCCAGGGCGGGATTCTTCAACGCGGTGTACACAAAGGACGAATTCCACGACGCCGTGTACGCCTACGCCGGCCAGCTGGCCGCCGCGTCACCGCGGGCGGTCACCCTGGCCAAACGTCAGCTCTACACCGATCTGCTCCAGCACGACCCGGCCTTGTCGGTGCGGCGGAGCAAGGACCTCACCGGCCGGATGATGACCACCGACGACTATCGCGAAGGTGTCGCCGCCCTGGTCGAGAAGCGCGCCCCGGCGTTCGGGCCCGCCTGAGCGGCGCCGAACGTCGCCCTGGCCGTGAACAACGGCTTGCCGGCGGTGTCGGCGGCCGAGGTGCGCACCACCGACAGCTTCCGGCCCCGGCGTTCCACCGCCGAGCGCACGAGGATCGGCGGCCCCGAGACGACCACCGGCCGGTGGTACCGGACGGTCAGATCCAGGGCCACCGGCGCGTCCCCGGCCTCGGCGGACGCGAGATTCCGCAGTACCGCCCCGGAAAGGAAGGCCTGCACACCGCCATGCATGATGCCGTACTGGTTGGCCAGCTCCGGGGAAAGCGCCAGCTTGATCTCACGCGGATCCCGCGCTTCGCCGATCTCGCCGAGCAATCGCGTGAGGACCGCATCGGAGAGCGTCTCCGCCGCGCGCTGCTCCGGTTGCTCGGGAACGATGGCGAAGCGGCCGGTGCACCGCGCGATCACCGCGCCGGCCGGATCGGTCAGCCGCACCCCGGCCAGCACTGTGCCGGCGAAGCTTTCCAACGCCTCGGCGTGGGCCTCGACGCGCTGTCCGGCCTCGGGGAACGCGCCGGCCGCGTCGATCCGCAGACTCGCGGTCCGGCACCCGAAGTCCTTCCCGAGAGTGGTCCGGACCGACCGGCCCGCACACAGGTCGAGCAGCGCGCCGACGTATCCCAGTGGTGTCGCCGGGCCGGTGATCTGGGCACCGGGCAGCACGCAGCTCCCGGTGACCCGGCCGGGCGCGCTGCCGGTGACCCGGATCCCGAACAGCGCCTCGGCCGGGCTGAGCGCGGTGGCGGCGATCGCGTCGGCGCGTTCCCGCGCGTGCACGGGTGAGACGAACGGCGTCGGGTCGGTGGCCAACGATCCTCCAAAAGACAACAAAAATTTTTAGATAGTCATTTTTATTGTAGTGAAATCTGGCGTGTACTGGAGGTTCGACATGTCACATCCACGGCGGGGTCCCCTTGCCACGCCCTACACCGAGCTGGTCGGCATCGAACATCCGGTGGTCCAGGAAGGGATGGGGCCGTTCAACACGGCGCGGCTCGCCGCGGCGGTGTCCAACGCCGGCGGTCTCGGCACCGTCAGCGTGCCGGGCACCGCGGGCGACCTCCATGAGGCCGCGAAGCAGCTACGGGACCACATCGAGTCGTGTGCCGGTGCGACGGACAAGCCGTTCGCGGTCAACATCCCCGTCGGGCACGGGCGGGACGGGAAGATCGCGAAGTTCGCGCGCATCTACCTCGACGCGGTACTCGCCGCGCGGAAGGCCGACTCCGCACTGGCCCGGCAGCTGACGGTGCTCACCACGTCGGCGGGTTTCCCCACCGGTCTGACCGCGGAACTGCACGACAACGGCCTGCTGCACCAGCACAAGGTGGGCTCCACCCGGCACGCCGTCAAGGCGGCGCGGTCCGGGGTGGACGCCGTCATCGCGGCCGGCCTGGAAATGGGAGGGCACGCGCCCACCAGCGGAATGCACTCGTTCGTCCTGCTGCCGAACGTGGTCGACGCCGTCGGCGTGCCGGTGCTGCTGTCCGGCGGCGTCCGCGACGGCCGTGGCCTTGCTGCCGCCCTTTGCCTTGGGGCACAAGGAGTCGCGCTGGGAACGAGGTTCGCGGCCACCACCGACAACACCGACTGGCACCCCGCCTACGCCGGCGCGCTGCTCGATGCGGGCGAAGGTGACGACGCGGTCCTGGACGGTGTTTTCGGCCCCTGCCGGGTGAAGCGCAACAAGGCGTACGCCGCGTTGAGCGCGAATCCGGTCGGTTCCGCGGAAAAGATCGAGGCGATGCGGCGGGCGCAGCTCGACGGTGACGTCGAGAACGGGCTCGTCCTGATGGGACAGGTCGCGAGCGGGATCACCGATCTGCGCGGGGTGGCCGAACTGGTCCCGCAAATGGCGCTGGAGGCCGCCGGCCTCCTCTCGGACACGAGGAGGCAATGATGACCTGGGGCGAGGGCCTGACGTGGACCCCGGAGCTCACCGACGAGGAACTGCACTGGCAGCGGGTCGCGGAAAAACTCGCGGCCGGCCCGTTCGCACGGCGGGCGGCCGAGATCGATTCGGCCGGCGAATACCCGTGGGACAACGTCGCCCTGCTCACCGAGGCCGGTCTGACCGGTTTGCTGCTGCCGGAAGAATACGGCGGGGAAGGCGCACCGCTGTCGGCGGGCTGCGCGGTGGCCGAGACGATCGCCCGCGTCTGCGCGTCCACTTGCACCGTGTGGAGTTCCTACGCGATCGGCTCGCTCCCGCTGCTCTACGCGGGCACCGAAGCGCAGAAGCAGCGGTACCTTCCCGAAGTGGTGGCGGGCAGGGCGATCGGGTTCGGCCTGACCGAACGGCACACCGGCTCGGACCCGTCGAATGTCCGCACCAGCGCCGAAAACACCGAACGCGGGTGGGCGCTCAAGGGCGAGAAGTGGCTGGTGGGCAACGGCGGCTCCGCGCACTACTACACGGTGTTCGCCAGGGACGGCGCGAAGCTGACCGCGTTCCTGCTCGAACGCGACGGCGACCACCTGGTGATCGACGACTACCAGGACAAGATGGGCCTGCGCGGCACCACGACCAGCAATCTGAAGATCGACTGCGAGGTACCGGCCGATCGCCAGGTGGGCGACCGGGGCCGCGGGCTCGCGCTCGGGCTGCGGACGCTCAACACCGGCCGGGTACTGGCCGCGGCACTCTCCTGCGGTATCGCCGAACAGGCTTTCGCCGCCGCGTCGCGCCGCGCGGTCACCCGCGAGGCTTTCGGCGGGCCGATCATCGGCCACCAGGGGATCTCGTTCCGGCTGGCCGACGTGGCCACCGAACTGTCCGCGGCCAGGATGATGACCTGGCAGGCCGCCCGCGGCAGCGGGCCCGGCGGACCCGGCCGGCAGCTCTCGTCGATGGCGAAGCTCTACGCCAGCGAGGTCGCACACCGCGCTGTCGACGCGGCGCTGCAGGTGTTCGGCGCGGAGGGGTACGCGAAACCGCACCCCGTCGAGCGAAGCTACCGGGACCAGCGGATCCTGGAGATCTTCGAAGGCAGCTCCGAGATCCAGCGGGTCTCGCTAGGTCGCACGATCGCCGCGTTCTACCAGGACGCGTGAACAGCACGGTGGGCCCGGGAATCGCTCCCGGGCCCACCGGTCAAACCGTCGCCGGCAACGCCTTCAGATCGAAACCCTCGTCGCCGGCCTGTGCCGCGGTGACGCGGGCGCCGGCGGCGAACAAGCGGCGTGCGGTCATGTGGTCGGCCGGGCGCGCGACGGATTCCACCGCCGTCAGCTCCCCGGCGCGGAACCTGAATGCGGAGAACCTCCGCCCGCCCACGTCGCCCCGGACCACGGTCTGGTCGGTTTCCGCCGCCAGCCCGGCGATCTGCAGTTTCAGCCCGCCCTGGTCACTCCAGAACCACGGGACGGCGGCGTAGGCGTCGTCGCGCCCGGCGATGCGCCTGGCCACGTACCGGGCCTGGTCCATCGCGTTCTGCACGGACTCGATCCGGCCCCGGCCCGCCCCGGACGGCCGCTCGAAGGCGGCACAGTCACCGATCGCGGAGATCGCCGGGTCCTCGGTGCGCAGCCATTCGTCGACCACGATGCCGCCCTGCACCGGCAGTCCCGCGTCCCGCGCCAGCTCCACGTTGGGCACCACCCCGATGCTGCTGACGACGAGGTCCGCGTCGAACCGCTCGCGGCCGGCCGTCACCCGGCATCCGCCGCCGGGCAACGGCACGACCGAGTCCATTGTGGACCCCAGCCGGAAGACGGTCCCGGCTTTCTCGTGGTGGTCGCGAAACGCCTCCCCCACGACCGGGCTCACCGCACGGGCCATCAGGCTTCCGGCCGCTTCGACGACGGTGACGCCCACTCCCCTGGCCGCGGCCACCGCCGCGAACTCCAGCCCCAGGAACCCGGCGCCCACCACCACGACATTCCGCGCCAGGGCGAGTTTTTCCCGCAGCAGGGTGGCGTCGTCCAGGGTGCGCAACCCGAGCACGCCCGGCGCGTCCACGACCGGCGGCCGGTTGCGGGCACCCGTGGCGAACACGAGATGCCCGTAGGGATACCGCTCGCCGCCGGAGGTCACCACCGTGCGTTCCGCGCGATCGACCCTGGCGGCCTCGGTGGAGAGCATGAGCTCGATCCCGCGTTCGGCGTAGTGGTCGCTGCCGTGAAAGGTCAGCGCCTCCGCTTCGCACGACGCGCCGAGGTAGGCCTTCGACAGCGGCGGACGCTGATACGGCAGGTGCGGTTCCGCACCGAGCAGCCGGATCGGGCCGCCGTAACCCTCGTCCCGCAGGAAACCGGCCAGGTGACAAGCCGCCTGGCCGGCTCCCACGATCAGCACGCCTTCGCCGGTCATCAGGACTCGACCCGGATCGCGAGCGCCGGGCACAAACGCGCCGCTTCACGCACGGCCTCGCGCTCGGACTCCGGTGGGTCCTCGTCCAGCACCACGACCAGGCCGTCGTCCTCGTTCTGCGAGAACACCGCGGGAGCGGCCAGCGCGCAGAGCCCGCCGCCCACGCAGGCCGAATCGTCCACAGTGAACTGTCGTTTGCGCTCCGGCTCGCGTGGCGTCCAGGTCAGGGGCAGCGACTTGATGCCGTAGACGAACGCGTCGAAGTTGAAGTTCAGCTCCTCCTCCGGCACCGCCAGCCGCAGTGCGGGAAGCCGCTGGAACAGCGTGCCGAACACGATCTGCAGTTCCGCGCGGGCCAGCTGCTGCCCCAGACACTGGTGCACCCCGAAACTGAACGCGAGGTGGTGGCGCGCGTCCCGGTGGATGTCGAACGCATCGGGCCCGGTGAACTGTTCCGGGTCACGGTTGGCCGCGCTGACCATCGCCAGCACCCCTTCGCCCGCCCGGATCAGCTGCCCGCCGACCTCCACGTCCTCCAGCGCCACCCGCGGGCCGTTGTAGTGCACGATCGTGTGGAACCGCAGCATCTCCTCGACCGCGCCCGGCACCAGGTCCGGGTTCGCGATCAGCTCGTCGCGCTGCCCGGGATTCAGCAGGAGCGACAGCGTGCCCAGCGCGATCATGTTGGCGGTCGTCTCGTGCCCGCCCATCAGCAGCAGCTCGATCGTCGCCAGCGCCTGTTCCCGGCTCAGGTTCCCCGGCTGGACCTGCCTGGTGACGAGCCTGCTGATCAGGTCGTCATGCGCGTCCGGGTCCCGCATCTTCTCCGTGATGAGGTTGTCCAGGTACGCACGCATCTCCTCGCCCGCCCGTACCGGCACTTCCGGCTCGGCGGTCAGATCCAGCTTCGCCTGCGCGCGCTCCTGGAAGTACTCCCGGTCCTCATACGGCACCCCGAGGATGCCCGCGATGACCGTGGTCGGCAGCGCGAGCGCGAACTCCTCGGCGAAGTCGGCGGGCGGGCCCTTTTCCTCGAGCCGGTCGAGCAGCTCGTCCACGGTCCGCTGGATCGCCGGCCGCATCTTCCCGACCTGCGCCAGCGCGAACTCGCGGGTGAGCATCCGGCGGTGCCGGGTGTGCTCGGGCGGGTCCAGCCGGATCAGCGGCGCGGGTTGCTCGTTGATCAGCAGGGACGCGCGGGCCGGCGAGATGAACGGGTACCCCGGCTGCCCCGGCTCGGTGGAGAAGCGCCGGTCGCTCAGCACCGCCTTGACATCCTCGTAGCGCGTCAGCAGCCAAGCCTGCTTGCCGTCGGGCATCGTGACCTGACTGACCGGCGCTTCGTCCCGCAACCGCGCGTAGTCCGGTGGCGGGGAGAACGGGCAGCGCCGCATCGGGAATTCGACACTCATCGTGCCTCCTTCGGTGTTACTGATCGGACCGGAAGTAGGCGGACACCAACCGCGGCGGACTTGCTCGGAGAAACCCATTTCCGCCGTGGCTGTAGTCCGGTTGGCAACCATCGGTGCGGTACGTCAGAAGACTGTGTTGCCGGCGTCGACGACCAGTTCGGCGCCGGTCATGTACCGGGATTCGTCGGTGGCGAGGAACAGCACGGCGTTGCTGACATCGCCCACCTCCAGCCGGCCCACCGGCAGCGCGTTGTCGAAGGCGCCGCCGAGTACCGGGTTCGTCTGGATCAGCTGGTCGATCCTGGCCAGGCCACCGGTCAGGTCCGTGGCCACACCCGCGGGATGCACGACGTTGACCCGGATGTGGTGCCTGCCGAGCTCGTTGGCCAGTGTCCGGACGATCCCGACCAGCCCGTGCTTCGACGCGACATACGGCGCGAAGAACGGGTTTCCCCTTACGCCGCAAGTGGATCCGGTCGCGATCACCGAGCCGCCGCCCGCGTCGATCAGGTAAGGCACCGCGGCCGTGATCGTGTGCCACGCGCCGGTCAGGTTGGTGTCCAAAGTGTCCTGCCACACCTCGGGCGTGACCTCGTCCCACGCGCCGAGCACGCAGATACCCGCGTTGGCCACGACGACGTCGAGGCGGCCGAGTTCGGCCACTCCCCCGGCCAGCGCGGCTTCGAGCTGACCGCGGTCGCGGACGTCGGCCTTGCGGGTCACCACGCGGCGGCCCAGCGCTCGCACCTCTTTCGCCGTCTGGGCAAGGTCTTCCTCGGTCGCCATCGGGTAGGCCGTGCTCGCGTAGTCCTCGCAGATGTCGACAGCGATGATGTCGGCACCCTCACCGGCCAGCCGCAGCGCGTGGCTGCGCCCTTGGCCGCGTGCCGCGCCCGTGATGAACGCGACCTTTCCGTCCAGTCTTGCCGTTGTGCTCATACCGGCTCCTGTTCCGTTGACATCGACTCCTGGATCACCACGTCGTCCCAGTGGTTGCGGCCGAAGGTCACCGCGATGGCGCCGAGCACGCCCAGCAGGGCGCAGTACCCGGCTATCCAGCCCCAGCCCGTCGGATCCCTGGTGACAATCGCGGAGGCGACCAAGGGGGCGAATCCGCCGATCGCGCCGGCGAGCTGCTGTCCCAGGGAAACAGCACTGGATCGCACGTCGGACGGGAAGAGCTCGCAGTAGAACGCCGGGGCGATCCCGTTGACCACCGCACCGCCGAGGCCGAGCACGAGGATGGCGCCCAGCAGGATCAGCCAGCTGTTCCCGGTGGACAGCAACCCGAAGAAGGCGAAGATGAACGCCGACATCCCGAGCATCCCGGCGATCAGCAGCCCGCTGCGCCCGAACCGGTCCGAAAGCGCGCCCCAGCAAGGGATGGTGGCCGCCAGCAGGGCGACGCTGATCGTCACCAGCGTCAGCATCATCGTCCGCGACACGTGGTATTCCGTTGTGCCGTAGGAAAGTGCGAACACGCTGACCATGTAGAAGATCGTGTTCGGCCCGGCGCTGAGCACCGTCGCGACGATGACTTCCTTGTAGTGATAACGGATCACCTTCACCACTGGCAGCTTCGGGACCAGCCCGGCCTGGCGGAGCCGCTCGTGTGCCTCGGGCTCGGTCACCGCCCGGCGCAGAACCAGGCCGACGACCGCGATCAGCACGCCGATCAGGAACGGCAGCCGCCAGCCCCAGCTCAGGAACTGTTCCTCCGGCAGCAGCGAAAGGATCGCGAAGATCGTCGTGCCGATGACGAGCCCGAAGAACGAGCCCGCGTGCAGGAAAGAACCGTAGAAACCGCGACGGTTCGCGGGTGCGTGCTCGACGGTGAGCGTCTGCGCGTTGCCCATTTCCCCGCCCAGTGCGAGCCCCTGCACGGCCCGGCACAGGACCAGGCCGACCGCCGCGGACTCGCCGATGGCGGCGTTGGTCGGCAGCACGCCGATCCCGAAGGTCGTCAGCCCCATCAGGCCGAGCGTCAGATAGAGCGCCTTCTTCCGGCCGTAGCGGTCACCGATGTGCCCGAAGATGATGGCACCCAATGGCCGGATGACGTAGCCGACCGCGAGTGTCGCGAACGCCGCCACCGTGCCCACCGCGGGCGAGAGCCCACTGAAGAACAACTTGTTGAACACCAGCGCGGCGGCGGTGCCGTAGATGAAGAAGTCGTACCATTCCAGCAGGTTCCCGATCGAAGCCGACAGCGCGACCCGTAACGGTCCCGGCTGTTTGACCCTTTCGCCCATGACGTTCTCCTTTGCACGCTCGACATTGAAAGTGCACTGCGACGAACTCAGGGCGACGGCTCAGGCGTCCGGCCCCACCGCGATGGAACGCGGTTCGAGATAGGCGGCGAATCCTTCGGGTCCCAGCTCCCGCCCGAGCCCGGACTGTTTGAAACCTCCCAGCGGAGTGCCGAAGGCCTGCGGATTCCCGTTGATGCTGACCATTCCGGTGCGGATGCGGCGGGCCACGGACAGGGCACGGTCGCGGTCGGTGCTCCACACCGAACCGGAAAGGCCGTACACGGAGTCGTTGGCGATCGCCACGGCCTCGTCCTCGGTGTCGTAGGCGAGGACGGACACGACCGGCCCGAAGATCTCCTCCCTGGCCACCCGCATCGAATTGTCGACGCCGGCCAGCAACGTCGGCGACGCGAACCAGCCCTTGTCCAGCGCGGAGCCGAAAGCCGGGCGCTCGCCCCCGACGACGATCCGCGCGCCCTCCGCCTTCCCAGTCTCCACATAGGACTCGACGCGATCACGCTGTGCCTCGTTGATCAGCGGGCCCAGATCGGTAGCGGGGTCGAGCGGGTCGCCGACGCGCTGAGCGGAGTACGCGTCCGCCAGCGCCTCGATCGCCTCGGTCTCACGGGACCTCGGCACCAGCACCCGGGTCTGCGCGATACACGCCTGGCCGCTGAGCATGAAGGACATCGGGAGCAACGCGGGCACGAGCTGCGCGAGATCCGCGTCGGGCAGCACGATCGCGGCGGATTTCCCACCCAGTTCCAGGGTCACCCGTGCCACACGTTCCGCGCACAACGCCATCACACGGCGGCCGGCGGCCGTGCTCCCGGTGAACGCGACCTTGTCGACGCGCGGGTCCGTGACCAGTTGCTCGCCGATGTCACGCCCGCCCGGGATGACGCTCAGCACGCCGTCGGGAAGCCCGGCGAGCGACAGCGCTTCCGCGAGCGCGTAGGCCGACAGCGGTGTGTCGGGCGCGGGCTTGAGCACGACCGAACATCCGCTTGCCAGTGCCGGGGCCAGTTTCATGACGGGGTTGCTCAACGGCCCGTTCCACGGCGTGACCGCCCCGACCACACCGACCGGTTCGCGGCTGACCAGGCTACCGGTGGTCCCGTCGTGCCGGTGCTCCTCGTAGTCGTATTTCTCCGCGTAGCCGGCGTAGTAGCGCAGGACGCGGATCGGGTTCGGCACGTGCACCCGCGTGGCGTACGACAGCAGGACACCCATCTCGGAGGTCATCAGCTGGGCGAGTTCACCGAGCTGTGCTTCCAGGATGTCCGCCGCGGCACGCAGCACGCGGGCCCGCTCGGCCGGCGGGGTGCGGCTCCAGACACCGGAAGCGAAGCTCGAACTCGCCGCGGCGACGGCAGTGTCCACATCGGACGGTGCCGCGAACGCGGCGACACCGCTGACTTCGCCCGTCGCGGGGTTCAGCACGTGGGCGCGCGTACCCGCGGAAGGCTCGGCCCAGCGGCCGCCGAGGAACAACCGGGTCCGCTCGGCCTTCGCGATCGACTTACTACTAATCGTCACCGCTTCTCCAAAAAATTGTCGTATGTGAAACTGTAAGCCGCCTCACAGGGGCCGGTCAACGCCTCACGCGATCCGAAAATTACCGATAACGAGCCGCGATGGCCTGGTTGTAACGGTGGAAGAGCTCGGCGACGGCGCGCCGGTCCTTCTCGGACCAGCCCGCCAGCATCTCGGCGGTACCGGCCCGGCGGCGCGCGCGGATCTCACGCATCACGGCCTTGCCCCGCGCCGTGGCCGCGACGATGCTCCGCCTGCGGTCATGGGGATCGGGCTCGCGGGTGACGAGCCCGGCCTTGTGCGCGGCGGCCACCTGACGCGCCGCGGTCGAGGGATCCAGGCCCAGCTCCGCGGCCAGCGTCATGACATCGAGCGACCCGGACTGCTCCAGGGTCAGCAGCAACAGATAGCCGGCCCGGTCGGCTGCCACGTAGAACTCACCGCGCCGCCTGAGCATCTCCAGATTCCGGGCCAGCACGGCGGTTTCGAACTCGATGGCCTCGATCGGGCCGGGCTCCGTCTCAGCGATGGCTGTATCGTACATATATTGGCCCGCGCAGACCAGATCCGGTCGGGTGAGCACTGGTCACCGCCCGCTTCCGGCCAGCAGGGAGATCGCCTCCGCGGCGCGGACCACGGCCCGGTCGGCCAGCCTTGGGCCGATGACCTGCACGGCCACCGGCAGGCCGTCCGCGGTACGCCCGGCGGGCACGGCGGCCGCCGGGAGGTACAGCGAACTGGCGATCCCGGTCCACACCGTGAGCGAGGACCCCAGCCGGACCGTTCCGTCCGGGGCGGTGATCTCGCGTTCCCGCGACGCGCCACGCTGGTCATGCGGAAACGCCACGACCGGCGTCACCGGGCAGAGCAGCAGATCCACACTCTCGAACCATTCTTCCCAGGCCGCGCGCTGCCGGGCGCGAACCCGCAGCGCGCGCAGCCAGTCGCGGGTGTCCACGGCCGGCCCGTCCGGATGGCTCAACGCGGTCTCCGCCCGCAAACAGGTCAGGAATGCTTCGTGCACGGGACCGAGCGTGGGATGCGCCCCGGTGAGCCGGGCACCGGCTCCGGCCAGCAGGGCCGCGACGCGATCCAGTGCGGCTGCCGTGCCGGGATCCGGTGGCGCGAGCGGGTCACTGGGCCAAACCGCGACACGGAGACCGGAAAGCCCGGTCCAGCCCGGTTCCGGAAGTCCGGTTCTCGTCAGTACGTCCAGCAGGAGCCGGAGGTCGGCGGCGCTGCGGGTGATCGGGCCGAGCACGTTCATGTCCAGCTCGTAGTCGCCGCCGTCGGCGGTGTCGAGATAGCCGTCCGCGGGGACGATGCCGAACGTCGGCTTCAGCGCGAACGTGCCGCAGAACGCCGACGGGATCCGCAGCGAGCCACCGATATCGGTCGCGAGGTCGAACGCGCTCAGGTTCGTCGCGACGGCCGCGGCGGAGCCGCCGGAGGACCCACCGCTGGTCCGCTCCGGCGCCCACGGATTGCGGGTCGTGCCGAACACCTCGTTGAACGTTTCGACATCACCGCACCACGCCGGGGTGTTCGTCTTCCCCAGCAGGATTCCGCCCGCCTGCCAGAGCCGCGCGACCGCGGTGGCGTCGCGGACGGGCACGTGGTCCCTCAGCTCGATGGCGCCGCTGGTGGTACGGACGTCCGCGGTGGCGATGGCGTCCTTGACCGTGAAAGGCAAGCCGTGCAACGGCCCCAGCCAGTTGTCGCGCGCCGCGGCCTTGTCGAGTTCGGTGGCACGGTCGCGGGCGCGCTCGGCGTCCACGGTGACGACCGCGTTGACCGACGATTTCTCGATCCTCACGAGGAAGGCTTCGAGGAGTTCCCGGCACGACAGCTCCTTGCGCCGGATGGCCGCGGCCGCCGCGGTCGCCGTGAGCGCGGCGGGATCGGTCATGCCTGCCCCGCCATCCGGGCGTCCGCGGACCTGTCGGCGGTGTCTTCGGCGGCGTTCGTCCGGACGGCCGCCAGCCCGATGATCGCGAGAGCGGTGATCAGGGCGAGGACCAGGTACAGCAGGCTGTCGCTGTCGACCGCGCCCAGCAGCGAGCCGCCGAGGTACGGGCCCAGCACCGCGCCCCAGCGCCCGACGCCGATCATCATGCCCTGCCCGGTGCCCCGGGCCTGAACGGGATACGTCTGCGCGCAGACGTTGTAGAGCACGTACAAGCCGCCGTGCACGAACATGCCGGTGGCCCCGACCGCGACGGCCGTCAGCCAGCCGTCGCCGGCCACACCCACGCCGGCGATCGAAACCGCGCCGAGCGCACACCACAGCACCATCAGGTTCCGCGCGCCGAGCCAGCGGTCCGCGACCGCCGCGCCGGCCAGACCGCCCACAATGGACACTCCCTGCAACGTCGCACCGAGTGCGAAGCTCGACGAGACAGCGAATCCGCGCTCGATCAGCAGTGCCGGCGTCCACGCCGTGATGCCGTATGCGGCGAACAGCAGGAGGAACGCCGAGTACCACAGCGCGACGGTCCGGCCGCGGAAGCCCCGGTTGAGCGGGAGCCGCCAGCTGCCACCGGCCGGGACGGTCTCGACCGTCAGCCGCGCGGCACGGAACTCGGTGGCGCGCGCCGGGTTCATCCTCGCGAGCACGGCCGCGGCCCGCTGCTGACGGCCGTGCGCGACCAGCCATTCCGGGGATTCGGGCAGCACGAAGGGAATCACCAGCGCGAGCACGATCGTGCCACCGCCGAGCAGGAACAGGGAATGCCAGCCGAGCGCGGGCGCGACGAAGATCCCGAAGAACCCGGCCAGGATGCCGCCGACGGAGAATCCCGACGCGCCCAGCACCGAAAGCCGGTTGCGGGCCTGCCCCGGCAGGCATTCGTTCAAGTAGGCCACGCCCAGCGGGAGGAGGATGCCCAGCCCGAGCCCGGTGCACAACCGCAGCACGACGAACGGGGCGAACGAGTCGGCCAGGACACCGGTGAGCACGCTGAACACGCCGGACACCACCAGCCCGGTGATCAGCACCGGGCGCCGGCCGAACCGGTCGGCCACCGGGCCGTGCAGCAGCGCACCGATCGCGAAGCCGACCAGGCCGGCCGAGACCAGCAGGCCACTGTCGCTTCCGGACAGTCCCCACGGCTGTTTGACGAAGGGGATGACGTAGGACGGGACGAGCGTGTCGATCCCGTCGAAAACGATCGCGATCGCGATGACGGCGACCAGGCCCCAGTGGTACGGGCGCACGGGCGCTGCCACGATTTCGCGCCGGACATCAAGGACATCGTTGGCCATCTCCAGCTCCTAGTTCGGTTGTGGCCGGAAGCCCGCACCGGCGGCCGCCGTGCTCAGGGAGTCCACTTCGGACATCAGGTCTTCGTGCGACGCGAGCCCGGCGGCGAGCAGGTTCTGCGCCAGGTGCGCCGGATCGCGAGTACCGGGTATGGGCACCACGCCCTGCGCGACCAACCAGGCGAGAGCCAGCTGCGCCGTGCTGTACCCGGCCCGTTCGGCCAGTGCGGTCAAGGGCGCGAAGGCGTCCGCGTTCGCCGCGAGGTTCTCGGGGGCGAAGCGGGCGTTACGGGACCGGAAGTCGTCCTTGGGTAGATCCGTGATCGTGCCGTCCAGAAACCGCCGGTCGGCGAGGAATCCGGCGCCGAGCGGGCCCCAGGCGACGACGCCGGCGCCCGCCTCCCGGCAGGCAGGCAGCAAGTCTCGCGCGGGCTCACGGTGCCAGAGCGAGTACTCGGTCTGCACCGCCGCGATCGGATGCACCGCGGCGGCCCTGCGCACCTCGTCGGCGGTGACGTTGGACAGGCCCAGGTGGCCCACCTTGCCCGCGGCGACCTGCTCCGCCATGGCCCCGACGGTCTCGTCGACCGGCACAGCCGGGTCCGGGAAATGCAGGTACCACAGGTCGACACGGTCGGTCCCCAGCCGCCGGAGGCTCGCGTCGATCGCCTGGGCGACGTGCTCCGGGCTGCCGTCGACGAAGAGCTTCATCCGGTACCCGACCGAGATCCGCCGCCCCTGATCCGGTCCGGTATACCCGAACTTCGTCGCCAGCACGACCTCGTCGCGGCGATCCCCGATGGCGGCCCCGACCAGCCGCTCCCCCGCTCCCCCGCCGCCGTAGGCGTCCGCGGTGTCGACGAGCGTGACGCCCGCGTCGATCGCCGCCCTGATCACCCGGACGGCATCGTCCCCACTGACGTCGCCGTAGACGCCCGGCGACAACCCCATCGTCCCCAGCCCGAGCGCGGAAACCTCGAGCGCGCCAAGCCGCGCCATCACGGCGAAACCACCTCGCGCAACGCGGCCGGGGAACCTTGCAGCGCGGTGCGCTGCATGTGATGCAGGACCGCGCGGATCCCGCCCAGCTCCTCCCCGCCGCCGGCCCGCCCGGGGCCGCCGTGCACGGTGTGCGGCAACGGAGAACCGTGACCGGTCGACTCGCCGGCGTTGTCGCGGTCCAGCAGAAGAAGGCGCCCGTGCCAGGGCGCCAGCCCGTGCACGACCTCGCGACGGAACGCGCCGTCGTGGCTGACGACGCTGCCCGCGAGGCTGCCTGCGCCGCGCGCGGCCAGCTCCACGGCATGGGCCGCATTGTCGTAGGGCAGCAACGTGCTCACCGGGCCGAACGCCTCCACCTCATGTGGCGCCCGCGCCTCCGGTCCGGCGCGCAGCAGCAGCGGCGGCAGGAAGCCACCGCTGTCCGCACTGGCCCCGGTCACCGCGAAGGCATCGGGGTTCCCGTGCACGAGTTCGGCTTCGGCCGTCAGGGTTTTGAGGCCGCGCAGCACTTCGTCACGTTGCGCGACGCCGGCCAACGGTCCCATGTGGACAGTGCTGTCGGCCGGGTCGCCGACGCGGATCTCCGCCAGTTTCGCGGTGACCGCGCCGGTGACGTCGTCCAGCAGCTCCCGGGGCACGAACGCGCGCCGGATGGCTGTGCATTTCTGGCCCGCCTTGACGGTCATCTCCGTCACCAGCTGCTCGACGTAGAGGTCGAACTCGGGCGTGCCGGGCCGCGCGTCCGGGCCGAGGATCGAGCAGTTGAGCGAGTCGGCCTCGGCGGTGAACCGGACCGCGTTGCCCGCGACAGCGGGATGCGCCCGCAGAGTGGCGGCGGTGGCGGCGGAACCGGTGACGGACAACAGATCCTGGCCCGTCAGGTGATCGGCCAGATCGCCCGGCGGGGCGCAGACCAGTTGCAGCGCACCCGCGGGCAGCAGGCCCGACTCGACGATGCGCCGGACCACCAGCTCGGTCAGGTACGCCGTCTGGCTCGCCGGCTTCACCAGCGACGGGACCCCGGCGAGGAAGGCGGGCGCGAACTTCTCCAGCATTCCCCACACCGGGAAGTTGAACGCGTTGATCTCGACGGCCACGCCGGTCAGCGGCGTGTACACGTGCTGGACCGCGAACGTGCCCGCCTTGCCCACCTGCTCGGGTTCGCCGTCGGGCAGCGGGCCACGCCCGGGCAGTTCGCGCGCGCCCTTGCTGCCGTACACGAACAGGACGCCGATACCACCGTCCACATCGAACACGGAGTCCCGCTTCGTCGCCCCGGTACGGGTCGAGAGCGCGTGGAACTCCTCGAGGTGACCGCGCAAAAACTTGGCCAGCTCCTTGAGGATGCGCGCCCGCTCGCCGAACCCGGACTCACGCAGCGCCGGGCCGCCGACGGTCCGGCCGTACCTGAGCACCTCACCGAAATCGGGGCCACTACGGGGAATGCGTGCCACCTCGGCTCCGGTCGTGGCGTCGGCCAGCGGGCGTCCCGCGTCGTCGAAGCGGTGCCACCGGCCGAGCAGATGGCTTTCCAGCATCCTGCTCATGCGCTGTCCCTCGCGTAACTCGCGACGAATTCGGTGTCCACGCCGAGCGGTCCGGTGTTCACGGCACCGCCGGGCGTGCCGAGCACGTCGTCGCGGCCTGGCAGCGGCCGTTCGAAGAAGCGGCGGTTGTCGTCGACGAACTCCTGCTGGTCGCCGGGAACGCGCCGGTCCTGGCTGATCGCCTGCACTGGGCACGCCGGCTCGCAGTTTCCGCAGTCGATGCACTCCAGCGGGTTGATGTAGAGCTTGCGCTCCCCTTCGTAAATGCAGTCGACGGGGCATTCCTCCATGCAGGAACGGTCCATCACGTCGATGCACGGCTCCGCGATCACGTAGGGCATGGCTGGTTCTCCTTGAACTTGTTCAGGCGGGTACCGGCGAATCGGTGGAATGCCCGGGAAACACCGGCTGCGCCGGGTCGAGGTGATGCGCCGCGTTGTTCACCGCGGTCGCGGCCTCCCCGAACCCGACCGCGATCAGCCGCACCTTGCCCGGGTAGTCGGTGATGTCACCGGCGGCGAAGATCCCGGGCACGGTGGTCCGCATCGCCGCGTCCACGACGATGTGCCTGCGGCCGGTCACCTCGATTCCCCAGTCCAGCAGCGGGCCGAGGTTCGCGGTGAACCCGAGCGCGGCGATGATCCGCTGGCAGGCCAGGGTTTTCACCGCGCCGCCGGTGGTGGCGACCTCGACACCGTCGATCGTCCCGGTACCCAGTACCGCGCTGATCTGGGCGTTGGTGATGATTTCCACGTCCGACGCCTGGACCGCGGCGACGGTCGCGGGGTGGGCCCGGAAGGTGTCGCGGCGGTGCACCAAGGTGACCGAGCCCGCGACCGGGCGCAACGCGTGCGCCCAGTCGAACGCGCTGTCGCCGCCACCGGCGATGACGACGTCGGCCCCGGCGTAGTCCTCCAGCCGCCGCACGAAGTACGCCAGCCCTTCGCCCTCGAACGCCCGGGCCGCGGGCAGCGGCCGGGGGGTGAAGTTCCCGATCCCGCCGGTGATCAGCACCGACCGCGCGTGCACCGTGCCGCCGTTGTGGGTGGTCACGGCGAACTCGTCACGGCCGTCCGGACCGGGCACACGTTCCAGCCCGTCCGCACGATGACCGAGCAGGTACACCGGATCGTACGGTTCGGCTTGCGCCAGCAGCCGGTCGACGAGCTCGCGGCCGCGGACGGCGGGGAACCCGGCGATGTCGAAGATCTCCTTCTCCGGGTACATGGCGTTGATCTGCCCGCCCGGCTCCGGCAGCGAATCGAGCACGGCCACCGACAGGCCGCGGAAGCCGGCGTAGTAGGCGCCGAACAGCCCAGCCGGGCCGGCGCCGACGATCAGCAGATCGACGGTCTGCACAGTGGTCATCGCGGCCGCCTCAGGGAAGGTGGACGTATTCGTAGTCGAAGGGCTTGCCGTTGATGCCCTGGCGCGGCGGGGCGACCCAGCTCGCGATCTTGCCCCGCTCGTACACCGGATGCATCAGCGAGCGCACGAACGCGAGATCCTCGCTCCTGGGCAGCCAGCTCCCGCGTCCCTGTTCCCAGGTGGCCGCGTCCAGAATCGTCCCTTGTGGACTGATGTGGAAGTCGGCGTACACCCCGACCTCGCGGTTGAACCCGACGTGCGGCAGGGAAAGCCGGTAGTCGATCCCGGCGTCGGCGAGGATCTTGTTCCAGCGGTTGAGGCCGTTCTGGCAGTCCGCGGTGTATTCGCCGCGCAGGTCCAGGTTCAGGGTGAGCAGCGCGGAGAGCTCCTCCTCGGCCCAGGTCCCGTCCGCACCCGGCTTCCGCAGGAACGCGCTGTCGCCGGTCAGCCGGTGGTCGTCGGTGCGCCGTTCCTCCTGCCACCGGCCCTTGAGCCCGGCGGTGTAGTAGTTCGCGGCGTTGGTGGAGGTCTCGCTGCCGAACAGGTCGAGCGAGACGCTGTAGTGGAAGTTGATGTAGCGCTGGATGATCTCCAGCGGGATCCCGCCGTGCGAGGCGATGTCCATC